>OMRP01000022.1 GCA_900313615.1 uncultured Prevotellaceae bacterium | reverse complement strand
AAAAAAGGACAGCATGAGGTGAAGGTGGGTGAAGCGCTTAAGATGACTGCCGTATGGATAGGTGTATCGTTGTTGTTTTGTGCGGGTATTTATTTCTTCTACCCTGTTGACTCTCACGAAATGGCTCTGGAGTTCTTGGCAGGCTACCTGATAGAGAAATCCCTGTCGATGGACAACCTGTTTGTGTTCCTAATGCTTTTCTCGTTCTTCGGCATCGAGCGTAAGTATCAACATGAAGTGCTCTTTTGGGGTATCTTCGGAGCCCTCGTTTTGCGCAGCATTTTCATTTTTGCCGGTGTTGCCATTATAGAACGTTTCGAGTGGGTGTTGGGATTCTTTGGTATCTTCCTGCTCTATACAGGTGGCAAGATGTTTGTCCACGATGACAACAAGCAGTCTGACCTTTCACAAAACATTGTTGTGCGATGGTTCCGCAAACTCTATCCCGTGACTGACAGGATGCACGGCGACCGATTCTTTGTCGTGGAAAATGGGCGACGCATGGCAACGCCAATATTCGTTGCCCTGCTGGTCATCGAGACAACAGACGTGGCCTTTGCCGTTGACAGTATCCCTGCTGTTTTCAGCGTCAGCCGTGCCCCGTTCATTGTACTTACTTCCAACATCTTTGCCATCCTCGGTCTCCGTGCCCTCTACTTCGCTTTGGCTGCAGTAGCCAAATATTTCAAGTATCTTAAGTATGGTCTTGGAGTCATACTGATTTTCGTCGGTATCAAGATGCTACTGGCTATGAACGAGTACGTCAACAGTCTGGGGGCACTCGTAGGTCTCCATCTAAACGTTCCTCATATCGAAGTGCCTACTCCTATGAGCCTTGCCGTTATCTTTGGTGTTCTTCTGTTATCAATGCTACTCTCCGTAATGTTGACACGCAAGAAGGAAAAGCAGACTATCTGATTATTATGTGCCAAATAGCATAAAAAGCAACTAGTCGTTTATTCAAGGCAGCAACTTAGTATGTTTAACCAAGCATCTATCTTTCTCCTTTGACCGTATCAGACCGTTCAGTTTGTTTGTCTAAAAATATTTAAAGATAATGCAAACGACTGATAATCAATTTGGAATCGTCGAAAACAAAGTCTTCAACGAGGATGAGTATTAAAGTAGGTCTAACCTATCAGTATTAAAACCAGCGAGATAAGCAACCGCTTTGCTTGTCTCGCTGGCGTTTTGTTATATACTGATGATTTATAAAACAGTTTTTATATTCATAAACATTGCGTTGATTTGGAAAAATCAGTTATCTTTGCACCAACTATTCATCAAACCTTATGACACAATACAGATGTTCACGCTGTGGTAATTTCCTGAATGGCAATGCCACGTTCTGCCCTCATTGCGGCACACCAATTAGTAGTATGCAACCTCAAGAACCCAAGGCCAAAAGCGGAGCATGGCTTTATGTGCTCATTGGCGTTCTCTTGGCCGCCTGTTTGGGTGTGGGAGTTTGGCTCCTGCTCGACAACAATAAAAAAGATAATGTTGTGCAGCCCAGTAAAACAGAGGCAAAGGCCACTGTATCCACATCGGACACAGACGCGTCATCGGATGAGAAGGCAAAGAAAGAGGATGATGTCAAGGCGAAATCAGATGCGGCATCATCTACCGGCGAACAGTCGTCGGCACCCACTCAGACGGGCAAGTCTTCGTCTGCAGGTGTCTACATGGGAATGTGGGGAAGGATTGGTGATTCCGACCAGGCAGAATTTGAAATGAACGGAACCACGGGCACTTACAGTTATACCCGTCAGGGTCAGAACAGTGGCAAGCGTACGCTGCGACTGATGTCGTATGATGTGGCATCGGGCCGTTGCATCATAGATGCCTTTGCGGCGGGCAAGAAAATAGGAACGTTCGACGGAATCTTCACCGAGATGGATGAGACCGACGATGAGGGCGAGCACCACTACGGACAGTCGTATAACGGTAAGTTCAAGAGCACCAATGGTGCCCAACTCGATTTCATGCTCTACTTCGACTGACGAAAAGTGCATCCTCATCCTTTGTCTTGACACTTTACAAGCCGTTGGCATACAATAAAATGCCAACGGCTTCGTTATTATCACGTGTTGGCAAGAAAAATTCGCATAATTCTGGCATTGTTGCTGGCCACGCTCTCGGCCTCCGCACAATACGATCCCCACTTCGCACATTACTGGGCGATGGAGACCTCGTATAACCCTGCCGCCGCGGGAAAGGATTCGAAACTGAACATTGCCGCGGCTTATGCTCTCAGTTTTGCAGGGTTTGAAAATAACCCGCGCACGATGTATGTGGGGGCTGACATGCCGTTTATGTTTCTCAACACCGTCAACGGAGCGGGCCTGAATTTTATGAACGACCAGATAGGTATGTTCACCCACCAACGTATCGCCTTGCAATATGACTTGCAAAAAAGGATGTTCGGCGGAATTATCAGTTTGGGAGTGCAGGCTGGACTGCTCATAGAGAATTTCGACGGGTCTGACATCATTCTGCCAGAAGATGATACCGACGATGTTTTTTCGAAGAGTGAGGTGAAAGGCCAACAGCTCGATTTGGCCGTGGGACTGTATTATAAACGTGGCCCATGGTATGTTGGCGCCTCCGTCCTTCACCTTAATGCCCCGACGGTAGAAATGGGTGAAACCAACGAAATCAGCATTGACAGAACGTATTATTTCACTGCTGGATACAATATTAAATTAAGAAATCCGTTTCTTACAATACACCCCACTGCCATGTTCAAGACCGATGGGGTGGCCTATAGGGGTGATGTCTCGGCGCGGTTGGTCTATACCCACGACAAGAAAATATTCTATGCCGGCGTGGGATACAGTCCGACCAACTCGGTCACCGCTTACCTCGGAGGTAGTCTCCACGGCATACAGATCGGCTACAGTTACGAGATGTATACCGGGGGCATCAGCATCGGCAACGGTAGTCACGAACTGTGTGTGAAATACCAGACAGATATCAATTTGGTGAAAAAAGGAAAGAATAAACATAAAAGCGTGAGAATCCTTTAGATTATGAAAACAAGGAATATAATCGTGGGCTTGGGCTTGCTCACCATGACTACGCTGACCGCCTGCTTCGGCGGCAAATCAGCGTCATCGTCAGGACGGGGCGGCGAGGTCGTCGGCGTGTCAGGACGTGGATTCACGGAGCCCACACCCTATGGCATGACACTCATCAAGAGAGGATACCTCAAGATGGGTATCGACAAACAAGACAGTCTCTGGGGCAAAGAGACACCTGTTAAGGACGTTTCCGTGGATGGTTTCTGGATGGACGAGACGGAGGTGACCAACTCCGAATATAAGCAGTTCGTCTATTGGGTACGTGACTCTATCCTCCGTGAAAGGTTGGCCGATCCATCGTATGGTGGCGACGAGTCGTACAAAATCACGGAAGATAAGAATGGTGACCCTGTGAAACCCCACCTCAACTGGAAGAAGAACCTGCCGCGCAAACCCAATGAGGATGAGCAGCGGGCATTCGAAAGTCTCTACGTGACCAACCCTGTGACGGGAGAGAAACTGCTCGATGCCAGCCAACTCAATTACAGGTATGAAATCTACGACTACACGGCGGCAGCGCTCAGACGCAACCGACTCAACCCCGAAGAGCGCAACCTCAATACCGATGTCACCGTCAACCCCGATGAGGTGGTTATGATATCCAAGGACACGGCATATATCGACGATGAGGGACGCATCGTGCGTGAGACCATCAACCGGCCGCTGTCGGGTCCGTGGGACTTCCTCAACACGTATATCGTCAACGTCTATCCCGACACCACTTGTTGGGTGAACGACTTCCGCAACTCAGACAATGAGATGTATATGCGTACCTATTTCTCCAACCCTACCTATAACGACTATCCTGTGGTAGGTGTCACATGGGAACAGGCTGAGGCGTTCTGCGCATGGCGTACGGAATACCTGCTCAAAGGCTTGGGTGGCGAAGCACGTTATATCCAGCGTTATCGTCTGCCCACAGAGGCGGAATGGGAATATGCGGCAAGGGGAAAAGACGGAAACGAGTTCCCTTGGGAGAACGAGAGTGTGAAAAACGGTGAAGGATGCTTCTATGCCAACTTCAAACCCGACAAGGGCAACTACACCAAGGACGGCAACCTCATTACCAGCCGTGTCGCCATCTATGGCGCCAACTCCAATGGGTTGTTCGATATGGCCGGCAATGTGGCAGAATGGACAAGTACCATTTTCACCGAGGCGGGTGTCGATGCCATGAATGACCTGAACCCACAACTTGACTACAAGGCGGCCAAGGAAGATCCTTACCGTCTGAAGAAGAAAAGTGTGAGAGGTGGGTCATGGAAAGACCCGGAGTCATATATCCGGTCGGCATGGCGCACTTGGGAATACCAGAACCAACCACGGTCCTACATAGGATTCCGCTGCGTGCGAAGCCTGGCTTCATCATCAAGTACGAAACAGAAAAAAAGCAAGAAAAGCAAATGACCAAGTACAGTAAATACAATGTCGTGTACCGGCTGCAGAAATGGATGGACAGTGTGCCCGGGCAGACATTCCTCAACTACGCATATAGTTGGGGCGCATCCATCGTGATCCTGGGAACCCTGTTCAAACTCACTCACTTACCCGGAGCCAACCTCATGCTTTTCCTGGGTATGGGAACAGAGGTTATCGTGTTCTTCCTCTCCGCCTTCGACAGACCGTTTGACAAGACAGCCATCGGTATGGATCTCAAGACCCATGTGGGCGAGCCTGAGGAAGGCCAAGAGAATGTGGATGGAGCCGAGATGGAAGGCGCCGAAGGCGTTTCCTTGCAAGGCACTCCTGGTGGCGGCACAGTCATCATCGGTTCCGTCGGTGGACAGGGCGGCTATGCACCCCAAGAAGGTGAAGGCGGTCAAGTGGCTGCTGCCGTAGGCGGTGGCGGTGTGGTTCTTGGCGGCGGCACCTTTGGCGGTGTTGCCAGTGCTACCGGCGAGGAGTCTGTGACACCAGTTGGTGGTGCCGTTGTGGGCACTCCAGCATGGGTGGGACAGCAGCAACAGGTATCACCCGAGATGGCCGAGGCCACCAGCAATTATGTCGAGGAACTGAAGAAACTGACCGAGATGTTGGGTGCTGTGAGCGAGCAGAGCGCACGCCTCACACGCGACTCGGAGGAGATGGAAAACCTCAACCGCACGCTTACTGGCATATGCAAGGTTTACGAGATGCAACTCAAGAGTGCCAGCCAGCAGATTGGTACCATCGACCAGATCAACGACCAGTCGAAGAAGATGGCCCAGCAGATCGAGCAGCTCAACAAGATATATGCCCGTATGATAGAGGCCATGACGGTCAACATGCGGACGGCAGCCCCGGCGGCACCTGCCAACGACACGATTATTTAGCATTCACCCTACTCAGAAGAAATGGCTATAAAGAAAAGACCAGTCTCTCCACGCCAAAAGATGATCAACCTCATGTATGTCGTCTTGATGGCTATGCTCGCTTTGAACATCTCTACCGAGGTGCTCAACGGGTTCACCATCGTGGAAGAGAGTTTGCGAAGAACCACAGCCAACTCGTCGAAGGAGAATATGGCCATGTTCAAGGATTTCCAACAGCAGATGAAGAAAAACCCGGCCAAGGTGAAGGAGTGGTTCGACAAGGCGCAACAGGTGAAGAACATGAGTGATTCTCTCTACAACTTCGCCCAGTCGCTCAAGGAGGCCATCGTCAAGGAGGCCGATGGTGCCGATGGAAATTTGGAGAATATAGAGAACAAGGACAATCTCGAGGCAGCCAGCCATGTGATGCTCGCTCCAGGCACAGGCCAGGGACAGCGTCTTTATGATGCCGTGGTCAGTTATCGCGAACGTATCCTCAAGATGATTGGCGACCCTCAACAACAAGAGATTATCCGTAACAACCTAGCCACCGACGTTCCCAAAAACGAAAACACGTTGGGCAAGAACTGGCAGGAATATATGTTTGAGGATATGCCCGTTGCAGCAGTTGTCACCATGCTCTCCAAGTTGCAGAGTGACGTTCGCTATGCTGAGGGCGAGGTGCTCCACTCACTCATCGCGAACATTGGACTCAAGGACATTCGCGTGAACAAACTCGACGCTTTCGTGGTGCCCGACAAGACAACGCTCTATCCTGGTGAGCAGATGACGGCACAAATCATCATGGCGGCTGTAGATACTACACAACAGCCAGAGATATACATCAACGGCCAGCGTGTGACATCAGGGAAAGGAACCTACACCATCACGGGCAGCGGCGTGGGAGAACATTCGTTCAGTGGATATATCATGATGCGCAATGCCGAAGGTGACATGCTACGGCGTGACTTCAGCCAAAAATATCGCGTCATAGCTCCTCCTAGTGGGGCAACCGTGGCTGCCGACCTCATGAACGTGCTCTATGCTGGTTATGCCAACCCCATCAGTGTGACCGTAGCTGGACTGCCGCAAAATGCGGTGTCACTTTCGATGACGGGAGGCTCACTCACAGCCAAGGGTGACGGACACTATACCGCCGTTCCCTCTACGGTGGGACAGGATGTCACCTTCACCGTTACGGCTTCTGACAATGGCAAGACACGCCAGATGGGACAGTTCTCCTTCAAGGTGCGCAAATTGCCAGACCCGACACCTTACATCGCCATGGGCGCCGACCGCTTCAAGGGTGGTGGCCTGGCCAAGGGTAGTTTGATGGGTGTAGGTGGCATCAAGGCTGCCATCGACGATGGTCTGCTTGACATCGAATTCAAGGTGACAGGCTTTGAGACGGTGTTCTATGACAACATGGGTAATGCCGTGCCCATGGCTTCAAACGGAGCTGCTTTCAGTGAACGGCAGAAAGAAGCGTTCCGTAAATTGTCACGTAACAAACGATTCTACATCACTCATGTCACAGCGGTGGGACCCGATGGCTTGACCCGTAAACTGCCGGCTGCCATGGAGGTGATTATTAAATAAATATGAAGTATAATAGGTAGTTATGAAAGGAAGTTAAATTGGTAGTTGTAAAAGGAAGTTAAGCACTTCGTGCAGGACAATAGCCTGAAGATGTAGGGAGGGCTAGTCTACCCCGTTTGGCATTTGTCCGCTTTAACTTCCCTTTTAACTCCGATGAGCGAAGCGAATTAACTTCCCTTTTAACTCCCAAATAAAAGACAATATGATGAGAAAAATGGTCTTCCTCTTCCTGATGATGGTCTGTGCACAAGGAATAGTGGCACAGCCGCAGTCGCGACGGGCTCAGGAGGAGCAAAAAGCAAAGTCCAACTCCGGCAACCTGACCACCAGGGCACGTATCTCCTTCCCTACGGCATCCACGATGTCGGAAGACGTGGTGTGGCGCCGCGACATTTACCGTGAACTGAGTCTCGAAGAAGATGCCAATGCCGGATTGTATTATCCCGTTGAACCCGTGGGTACGCAGATGAACCTGTTTACCTACCTCTTCAAACTCATGATGAGCGGACCGAAACGTGGTGGCATCAGTGCTTACGAATACCGACTCGATGGCAATGAGGTGTTCGACGATTCGGCACGTATCAAACCACTTGATTTCCTCGACAACTATCATATCTACTATGAACGTAACGATGGCAGGGTGAGGATTGACAATAGCGACATTCCTTCCCGTGAGGTGAGAGGCTATTACATCAAGGAGAGTGCTTACTATGACCAAGGAACCAGCACCTTCCATCGTAAGGTCGTGGCTCTTTGCCCCATCATGATGCGTGAAGACGATTTCGGAGAGGGAACCGCCAAATATCCGCTCTTCTGGGTGAAGTATGATGATGTTGCTCCTTACCTGAGCAAGCAGATGATCATGACCAGTAACCTCAACAATGCTGCTACTATGAGCATTGATGACTATTTCACACGCAACATGTACAAGGGCAAAATCTATAAGACAACGAACATGCTTGGTCTTACTTTGGCTCAGTATTGCCCCGACGATTCTGCCATGGCGCGTGAACAGAAAAAGATAGAGCAAGAATTGGCCGACTTCGAGAAGAATATCTTCGGTGACCAAGCCAAGAAAGATTCCCTCGACAGTGTCGCCGTCGCTGCTCAAGCCGACAAACAGACCAAAAAAACGAAAAAGAAAAAGCGCGATGGCGGCACGGCAAGCCAAAAACGTCAGCGCTCGTCGGGTTCCAGCGCTACGGCTCCTGCAAGCATCTCTGTGAGAAGGGAGAGACATTGATGAAGTGAAAAGTGAAAAGTAATAACTCCCAATAAACCTCATTGTGAAATTCATGACTAGGAAAGCTCTCATAACAACACTGGTGACCGTTGCTTTGATGTTTGTATTTGAGGCCAACGCACAGGTGAAGTTCGGCGTGAAGGCGGGTGCAAACCTCACCGACATGAAATTCAACAGTTCGGTTCTTAACGCTGAGAACCGTACTGGTTTTTTTGCTGGACCGACAGTGAAATTCACATTGCCTATCGTAGGGCTGAACGTCGATTTGTCAGCGCTTTATGACCAGCGTGAGGTGAAAGTTGAGGGTGAGAAGGTGACTTCTAAAAACATCATGGTGCCACTGAACCTGCGCTATTCTATCGGCTTGGGACGAACAGCGGCAGTCTTCCTCTTTGCTGGACCGCAGTTCGGCTTCAACCTCTCCGATGATAAGAGCATGAAAGAGAATATGGAGGAGTGGCGTTGGAAAGAATCGAATTTCAGCATTAATGTGGGCGGCGGCATCACCATCAGTCATGTGGAATTGTTTGCCAATTACAATGTGATGATTGGCAAGACAAGTGAATTTAATTTCAAGAATACTGTTGACGCATTGGCGGAAGGAACCGCCCGAGCCAATGCATGGCAGGTGGGAATGGCTTATTTCTTTTGAACCGTGAGGTATGCCGATGTAGTCCTTCCCCTGCCGCTGGAGGGTACGTTCACTTATGGCGTTCCTGTACAACTGGCATCTTCCGTCGCTTTCGGCGTGAGGGTGCTTGTTCCTTTTGGTAAGTCGAAGTCTTACTTGGCCGTCGTGGTTGCCATACACGACCATCAACCTGATTTCGAGGTCAAAGACATTCTAAGTGTGGTGGATGTCATGCCTGTCATCACACCGTTGCAGTTACGTTTGTGGACATGGCTGGCAGACTATTACCTGTCATCGCTGGGCAATGTCTACAAGGCAGCCATGCCTGCCGGTTTGAAAGCCCCCGACGGCTATCGTCCGAAAAAAGAGACATGGCTCACCTTGGCGGAGCCGTATCGCAACGACCGTGCCCTGCATCTCTGCCTCGACTCCTTGAAAAGGGCGAAGGCGCAACAAGAGGTGCTGCTCTCTTTCTTGGAGATGTCGCATTGGGATACGATTGAGGGAGAACGGTGTGGTACCCCTCCCGTTGATGTGACACGTGAGGAGTTGACCAATGAAGCCCGCTGTTCGACAACGGTACTGAAGAATCTCATCGACAAGGGTATTCTCGTGGCTTATGAACGTGAGGTGGCGCGTATCAATGTATCTCAGGAACCTTGCCTCACCAATGCCAAGCGGCTAAGTGCTCCGCAACAGGAGGCATATAACCAAGTGCTGTTTCAGTGGCTGCGCAAGAATGTGGTCTTATTGCATGGTGTCACGTCGAGCGGCAAGACGGAAATCTATATCCATCTCATCGTACGTGCATTGGAAGAGAAGAAACAGGTGCTATATCTCTTGCCCGAGATAGCGCTCACGGTGCAGATTATGCAACGTCTGCGGTCAGTCTTTGGCAATCGGTTGGGTATCTACCACTCCAAATACAGCGATGCCGAAAGGGTGGAGATATGGAAAAAACAACTGTCGTCACATCCCTACGACATCATTCTGGGTGCACGCAGCGCCGCATTGTTGCCGTTTCAAAACCTCGGGTTGGTTATTATCGACGAAGAACATGAGTCGTCGTTCAAGCAACAGGACCCGTCACCCCGTTACCATGCCCGCTCTGCCGCCATCATGTTGGCACACATGACGGGTGCTAAGACTCTATTGGGATCGGCCACTCCTTCTGCCGAGACATATCATAATGCCAAAACGGGTAAATATGGTCTCGTCAGACTGACCACACGATATGCCGATATTCAACTGCCCAAAATCCTTGTTGTCGACATCAAGGACCTGCAACGGCGGAAAATGATGTTGGGACCGTTCTCGCCCATGCTCATGGAGAAGGTGAATGATGCATTGAAGGCAGGAGAACAAGTCATCCTCTTCCAGAACCGACGTGGCTTCGCGCCAATGATAGAATGTCGTACCTGTGGGTGGGTGCCCAAATGTCAGAACTGCGACGTGTCGCTCACTTACCATCTCTATCAGAACGTGCTCACTTGTCATTATTGCGGCTATACCTATAGGGTACCCGACAAATGTCCCAACTGTGAGGGTACTGAACTAAAAAGCGTGGGTTATGGCACGGAGAAGGTAGAAGAAAATATCCGCCATTTGCTGCCGCATGCCAAGATAGCCCGTATGGACCTTGACACTGCACACACGCGGTCAGCTTATGAACGCATCATTGACGATTTCTCCGCTCGGCGTACCAATGTGCTCATCGGCACGCAGATGGTGACCAAGGGATTGGATTTTGACAAGGTGAGTGTGGTGGGAATCCTCCAGGCTGACAACATGCTCAACCATCCCGACTTTAGGGCTTATGAGCAGGCTTTTGCCATGATGGCGCAGGTGAGTGGTAGGGCAGGGCGCAAGGACAAACAAGGATTGGTGGTCTTGCAGACCAAGAATCCCGACCATCATGTGATACAACAGGTCGCTAGCAATGATATTGACACTTTCTACGCCAACCTATTGGAGGAACGCCAAGCTTTCCGCTATCCTCCATTCTATCATCTGATATATGCCTATCTGCAGCATGGCAAGGACGATGTTGTGCAGTCGGCAGCTGCTTATATGGGCAATCTGTTGCGTAGTTGGTTCGGCTCGCGTGTGCTCGGACCCGACAAACCCGCCGTGGCTCGTGTGAAGACGCAGCATATCCGCAAACTGGTGCTCAAACTTGAATTGGGTATCGACTTGCCCAAGGTGCGCCAATATCTCCGTGTGGCCCAAAAACAAATGGAGGCCGAGAAACGTTTCTCGACCGTCCACTTATATTTTGATGTAGATCCGCTGTAGAGCGCTCTTACAAACTGATATCCACACCTACGCCCAGCACTTTGTTGGTACGGGTGAAACTGTCGGTGCATTTCACCGGCATGCCGCCAATCTCCTGCGTATATTCTTTGTCGAACGTCTCGTAGTTGGTCCAGAAATAGGCCACGTTGAGCGTTGCTTTCTTCGTCACCTTGATGCCGGCACCGAAACCAATGGAATAACTGCTGGTTACGAAACTCATGTCGCTGAGGAACGAACCGTCGCCAAGACCGTATTTGGTGCGTTGGCCACCGACGCTCACCTGGATGGCATCGGTGATGTCATATTCTGTACCGAAGAGAAATTCCTGGGTATTGCCACTGAGCAGTTTCTGCTTGTCTTTGTCCATCTTTGCGTCTTTGTCGAAATAATAATGGTAGGAAGCCATTACGCGCCACTGTGGCAATATTTCATATTGTGCACCGACGGTCAAAATGCCCGGCAGGTCACTGGGGGTGTTTACGCCGTCTTGGAACAGTCCGGTGTCGTCGCGCTCGGTGTCATTCTCAATATTCAGGTGGTTGGTGAACTCCAGGCGTGCACCGATATTCAGACGGTCCCATTTATAGTCGACACCGATGATAGGCGTGATACCCCAGCCCGTCTGCGTACAGTCGAGATGACGGTCGGCAAACTGCTGTTTCGTCTGGTCCATTTTTGCGGCACCCTGACTGTATTGCTCTGCGGCATATTTCAGTTGAGCGGCCATTTCCGGGTCGCTAGTCATTATAGCCTCAGCCTGTGCCATATAGCTGGCGGCTTTCAGCTTATAGTCTTCTGCCTGAGCAGTGAAATAGTCGTATAACTTAACGTCTTGGCCGCCGATGTTGGCAGTGATGTCAGTGATGTTTCCCTTGTAACTGTTGGAGATATAGTTAAAACGGGCACCTCCGTATACGGCTAGATGGTCGTTGAACTTATAGGTGGCACCCAATTGCAGACCGAACACCATCTGGCGGCCGTTGAGATAACTGTTCACGGTATAGCCAGGTTTGTCCGTTGTCATACCTTGTTGATAGAGCATGGCTGGAATCATGGCGATGGAACGCTCGAAGGAACCCAGGCCATGGTTGAAGGTGCATTTGCCACCACCGCCGGTGATGGAGAAGTTGAACTGGAAGCCCCAATGGTCATCCATATTGTAAACGGCTTGCAGAGAAGGAAGAAAAGGCACGGCGGCCTCGCCTTCAAATTCCTTGATGCCATTCTCGTCGCCGCCATTCAACTTGAACGGTTGGTAGAAGGGTGTGCCTTCCAAAGCTGGCACGCTCATGCCGCTGTTGATGGTACGTGTCTGGTAGGCATTCTGCCAGTTGAACGAGATGTGGAGTCCTTGTGGCATGAATGCCACACCTGCAGGGTTGCTGTACACACCGTCGATACCAATGGTACCACAACGAGCGAAATTGCGGTTGAAGTGGATGCTCTGGTTTGTGTTCGTCAAAATGCCTCCTGCCTGCATCTCGCAGGAAAAGGCAGCGAAAACTGCTAAAACTGTTAATTTAAATTTGTTCATATTTAGACACCTTTACAAAAATTGTTTGCAAAGGTACCTAAATTGTTCCAAATTTCGTATACTTCTATCGGTTTGTTAACGTTTGTTAACCGAAAACCTTTTCTTTACAACCCATTATAGGTGCCATAGGTTAAAATGTAGTTTGCGTCCTTACCCTAGAATAGGGTTGTTTCTGCTGGTTACGATTCTTTCTCGTCCGTAGAATTCTTGGTTTCGGGATAACGTATACGGGTGTGATAGATGGAGCGCAGACGTTCGGTGAGCACCTGTTTGGCCACCACGATATCGCGGAAGGTGATGGGGCTCTCGGTGAAATAGCCCTCGCTTACCATGTTGTCAATCATCCGGTTCACCAGTTGGCTGATGCTCTCTTCTGTATATTCATTGAGTGAGCGCGAAGCCGCTTCCACTCCGTCGGCCATCATAAGTAGCGCTTGTTCGCGTGTGGAGGGATTGGGGCCAGGATAGGAAAATGGCTCGGGGTTGTCAGGCTCATCGGGATGGTTGTTCTTGTAGGTGATATAGAAATATTTGGTTGTTCCCGTGCCATGATGGGTAAGGATGAAATTTTTAATCACTTCGGGCAGTCCGTTTTTCTCAGCCAGATGGATACCTTCCGTCACATGATTGATGATAATCTGGGCACTCTCTTTCTCCGACAGTTTGTCGTGTGGGTTGACGCCTGCTTGGTTCTCGGTGAAGAACACAGGGTTGGTCATCTTTCCGATGTCATGGTATAATGCTCCCGTACGCACCAGCAGTCCGTTGGCCCCAATTTTGTTGGCTATCTCTGCTGCCAGGTTACCCACGGTAATGGAATGTTGGAAGGTGCCGGGCGCCACCTCGCTGAGTTCGCGTAACAAATCTTTGTTGGTGTCGGACAGTTCAAACAAGGTGACATCCGACGTGAAGCCGAACATCTTTTCGATGAGGAACATCAGGGGGTATGCCAATAGGAGGAAAATGCCGTTGAGCAGCAGGTGGAAATACCTTGACCAACTGAACATTGTCTCCTGGTCGCTGTGGATGAGCGTCATGGCATAATGCATGACCATCGTGCACAAAGTGACGCTGAGCATGGCCGAGAACACCTGTGAACGGCGCGACATGTCACGCAGCGAGAAGATAGCAGCCATGCCGGCTACCATCTCGATGATAAAGAACTCTTCCTGGTAGTTCACGGCACTGGCCGATATCATCACCATGGTGGTGTGGGCCATGAAGGCCGTGCGCGAGTCGAGGAAGATGCGCACGAAAATGGCCACCATGGCGAAGGGCAGTAGGTAGACGCTCAAACTGGTATAGCGCACTATCAGTGCCACGGCCATGGGGAATATCGTGATGAGCGAATAGAGCATGAGGATGTTGCGCGACTTCTCGAAGTAGTCTTTGCGGAAGAGCAACAGGTATACCGTAAACAGTATGATGAGCATGGCCACGTAGATGGCCTGACCGGCTATGGTGGTTAGACTCTCCGACTTGCCTGTGTTGCGGTTGGCCAATTCACTCTCCAAAGAATGGAGGATGCGTGCGGTATGGGCATCCACAATCTCACCACGACCGATAATCTTTTGTCCATTCTCCACCTGTCCGTCGGCTGGGGCGATGCTGCTGAGCAACTCCTTCAGCTCTTGGTCGCTGCGTGCCTTGTCAAGGGTGAGGTTGGGACGGATATATTGGTTGAGGTCGTATTTGAGCAACAGGCTCCTACGTTCGGCTAGGTTCTCGTCAAGGAAGATCTGTTCGTAGGCGTTCATTGTTGACAGCAGCTGCCGTACCTCGGTGGTGATGGCATTTTTACCATTCACCACTCGTACTTGTGCTGTGGAGTCGACGGATAGACGTGAATAATCGGGCGCATTCATAATGCCCCGCTGGTAAAGTTGATGCAGACGCCTGGTGATATGTGGTTTGAACATGGCGATGGGTGTCGGCACATTGTCGTCGAAGGCTTTGCTGAAGTCCTCCACGGCTTTGTTCTCCACGTTCTCGTCGTAGATATAATAAGGTTGGAACTTTGACTTAAGCTCCTCTCTCTCTTTTTCAATGGCTTCTTCGCCCTTAAGGATGGGAAACTTGAATTTGGCTATCACATCGTCGCCCATCCAGGGCTTGTCAATCTCGTATTTGAACTGGAAGCCTTCCTTGCGGGGTAGCAGCCATACGATAAGCAGGGTGCTGAGCACAACCAACACCGTGCGGGTAAATAGGTTGCGCCAATAATTATTGGGAGTGGAACGGAGGAATGATGACATGATAGTAGTTTTCTTTTCAATTTGCGAAAATACGAAAAAAAAATGATACATACCACTTTTATCTCTATTTTTGTTATTTTGTCCGCTTTTTCGCCACGTTTGCCAAAAATAAATAGTAATTTTGCAAAAAATTCTTTTTATGGACAATAATACGGTAAGGGTAAGATTTGCGCCAAGTCCCACGGGCCCCCTCCACATTGGTGGGGTGCGCACTGCTCTTTACAACTATCTTTTCGCACGCCAGCATGGTGGGCAGTTTGTTTTCAGGATTGAAGATACCGATTCGAGCCGTTTCGTTCCGGGTGCCGAGGAATATATCATCGAGGCCTTCAAGTGGCTGGGTATACAGTTTGACGAGGGCGTTTCCTTTGGTGGACAATATGGTCCTTATCGTCAGAGTGAACGGCGCGATATCTACAAGAAATATGTACAGCAACTGATAGATAATGGTAAGGCGTATTATGCTTTCGATACGCCCGAGGAACTCGAGGCCAAACGCGCGGAGATAAAGAATTTCCAATACGATGCTCATACGCGCATGATGATGCGCAACTCACTCACGTTGGGTGATGAACAGTCTCAGCAACTCATTTCCGACGGACAACAGTATGTGGTTCGTTTCAAAGTGGAGCCAGGACAGGCTGTTCATGTCAACGACCTCATCCGTGGTGATGTGCGCATTATGAGCGACGTGGTGGACGACAAGGTGCTCTATAAGAGTGCTGATGAGTTGCCTACTTATCATTTGGCGAATATCGTCGACGACCATCTTATGCGCATCACCCATGTGATACGTGGTGAGGAGTGGTTGCCCAGTGCCCCGTTGCATGTCATGCTCTACCAGGCTTTCGGATGGACCGACAGCATGCCACGCTTCGCACACCTGCCATTGTTGCTCAAACCAGAAGGAAAGGGAAAACTGTCAAAACGTGATGGTGACCGTCTTGGTTTCCCCGTCTTCCCCCTCCAATGGACCGACCCAAAGACGGGCGAGGTGTCGTCGGGATTCCGCGAGAGTGGCTATTTCCCCGAGGCTGTGGTCAACTTCCTTGCTTTGTTGGGATGGAATCCGGGTACGGAACAGGAAGTGTTCTCTCTCGATGAATTGGTGCAGTTGTTCGATATCAACAAATGTTCGAAGGCAGGTGCACGATTCGACTACCAGAAAGGTATCTGGTTCAACCATGAATACGTGTTGCGCAAGTCGCCTGAAGAAATTGCCAAATTGTTCGCCCCCGTAGTGGTGGGCAATGGCATCGACGAGCCTATGGACCGTATAGTACAGGTGGTGGCCATGATGAAAGACCGAGTATCGTTCGTCAAGGAACTGTGGCCGTTGTGCTCCTTCTTCTTCATTCCACCCACTGAATACGACGAGAAGACGGTACGCAAACGCTGGAAAGCAGACTCTGCCGCTGTCATGGGTGAATTAGCCGAGGTGCTCCAAGGCATTGACGACTTCTCTGTCGAGAGACAGGAGAAGGTGGTCATGGGCTGGGTGGCAGAAAAAGGCTATAAACTGGGTGATGTGATGAACGCTTTCCGTCTGGCTCTCGTCGGCGAGGGTAAGGGACCGGGTATGTTCGACATCTCCGCTTTCCTTGGACGTGAAGAAACCATCCATCGTCTGCGCCGTGCTATAGAAGTACTGGGGTAGTGCCCGATAGGTCGTCGTTCCTCATTTGTCATTTCACATTCGTCATTTACAATGTACAATATCATCATATACCTTTACCTCTTCGGCGTGGCCATCTACAGCCTTTTCAATAAAAAGGTGAGAAAGATGTGGCGCGGCGAGAGGGCGGCTATCGGACTGTTGCGCGAAAAGGTGGTGTCCGATGCACAGTATGTGTGGTTCCATGCTGCATCACTAGGCGAATTTGAACAGGGACGGCCATTGATGGAGCAGATGCGTCGTGAGCACCCAGAATTTAAAATACTGCTTACCTTTTTTTCTCCTTCGGGTTATGAGGTGCGTAAGAACTATGAAGGTGCCGACATCATCTGCTATCTGCCACTAGATACGCCTTTCAATGCCCGGCGTTTTCTCCGGACCATCAGACCGGTGATGGCTTTCTTCATCAAGTATGAATTCTGGTATAACTACCTGCATATCCTCAAGCACCGTAATGTGCCCGTCTACAGTGTGTCGAGCATCTTCCGTCCCGGACAGATTTTTTTCCGTTGGTATGGAAGGCAATACAGCCGTGTGCTGAAATGTTTCACCCATTTCTTTGTGCAGAACGAGGTGAGTCGTGAATTGCTTCATTCCATTGGTATTGACCAGGTGACGATATCTGGCGATACGCGCTTTGACCGCGTTCTTCAGATACGCGACGCGGCGAAAGAGTTGCCGTTGGTGGAGGCTTTCAAGGATGACCATAATGTCTTCGTGGCGGGTTCGTCATGGCCGCCCGACGAGGATGTCTTTATCCGCTATTTCAATGAGCACCGTAATTGGGAACTGGTCATAGCGCCCCATGTCATCGACGAGGATCATCTGCAACAAATCATCTCCAAGTTGAATCGTAAGGTGGTGCGCTATACACAAGCCACGGAAAGTGAAGCCCGTGAGGCTGATGTGCTTATCATCGACTGTTTCGGTCTGCTGTCGAGTATCTATCGTTATGGCGAGGTGGCCTATGTGGGTGGCGGTTTTGGTGTGGGTATCCATAACGTATTGGAGGCCGCGGTATGGGGTGTGCCGGTCATTTTTGGACCTAATAACCAACGGTTCCAAGAAGCACAGGGGCTGCTCGCATCAGAGGGCGGTTTCCAAATCAAGGATTATGATACGTTCTGTCAGCTGATGGACCGTTTTGATACCGACAAGGCCTATCTGCAAACCACAGGCAAAAAGGCGGGTTCTTTTGTCGCCCAACATGCAGGTGCCACCGCCACTATTCTTAAAGGAATTCTGAATGTTGAATGTTGACTTGTCGCTTCGCGATTATGAATGAGTCAATGAATAATTCATCACTCATCACTCGTAACTCAAGATATGGCTATTATCAAATCAGTAAAAGGTTTAACCCCGAAATGGGGCCGTGAATGTTATTTCAGTGAAAACGCCGCCATCGTGGGCGAGGTGACCATGGGCGACGAGTGCTCGGTATGGTTCAATGCTGTGGTGCGCGGCGATGTGGCTCCCGTCACCATGGGCGACCGTGTCAATGTGCAGGATGGTGCCGTGGTGCATGTCACCAACAAGATAGGCCCTACCATCATTGAGGATGATGTCACCATTGGCCATAATGCTACCGTTCACGCCTGTACGCTCCGTCGTGGTGCACTCATCGGTATGGGGGCCGTGGTGCTCGATAATGCTATCGTGGGTGAGGGTGCCATCGTGGCTGCTGGTGCTTTGGTTCTCGGTGGCACTGTCATTGGCGACCATGAGATATGGGGTGGCGTTCCCGCTAAATTCCTGAAAAAAACCTCCGCCGACCAGGCCGAGAGTTATGCCCGCCACTACGTGGAATATTCCAAGTGGTATTTGGAGGAAGAATAAAAGATCGGGAAGCCCCCACAAACTCCCCCAGGGGGAGAATCTATATGAAAAATCTGCGAAAACGAAATTACTATTTCGTTTTCGCAGATTTCTTTTATGGTTGGAGTTATTATCCCCTCGGGGGGGGGAGGGTGCTCTCTACAGGTCGGCTCCTGTTATTCTCTCCCTCGGACAGGCGATGTTGATGCGGATGAAGCCTTCGCCGGCCTCGCCGTACATCGTGCCGCTGTTGACTAGGATATGTTTTTCTTTCAACAGCCATTCTGTCATTTGGTCCGAGGTCATGCCCGTGGCGCGGATGTCCACCCAAACGAGGTAGGTGCCCTCCAGGCGTGACACTTTCCAGTAGGGATGGTGCTTGGCGATGATATCCTTCAGTGCCTGATAGTTGCCGTAGAGATACTCGTTCAACTGGTCAATCCAGTCTTCACATTCGTTGTAGGCGGCGATAAGCGCTTCCACACCAAAGGGGTTCACATCGCACACCTCGTTGATGTTGATGGCGCGGTCGATGCGCTGGCGCGTCTCACTGTTGTCACAGATGATGTTTGCTATCTGCAGGCCAGCAGTGTTGAACGATTTTGAGGGCGAGTTGCAGGTGATACTGTTGTTTTGGCACTCCTCTGACACCGAGGCGAAGGGGGTATATTTATAGCCGGGCATCACCAGTTCGCAGTGTATCTCGTCGGCGATGACCGTGACACCATGACGTAGGCAGATGTCGTTCATCCGCAGCAGTTCATCACGTGTCCATATCCTTCCCACGGGGTTATGAGGGTTGCACAACAAAAAGGCCTTCACCCTCGGGTCGGCTACTTTTTGTTCCATATCGTCAAAGTCAACGCGCCATGTATCACCCTCTTGAACTAGACGTGTCTCTTCCACTTCGCAGCCATTGTTGCGGATGCTCGAAAAGAAACAGTTGTATACCGGAGTCTGTACCAACACCTTGTCGCCTGGTTCGGTCAGCGCTTTGATGACGACCGAAACGGCAGGCACCACGCCCGAAGTATATTGTATCCACTCCCGCTGGATGGTCCACCCGTGACGGCGACGGAACCAGTCGATGATGGCCTGGTAATAACTATCCCTCACCAATGTATATCCGAATACGCCGTGTTCAACCCGACGTTTCAATGCGTCGATGATGGGTTGTGCCACACGGAAGTCCATGTCGGCCACCCACATGGGTGTGGCTCCCTGTGCCTCTTCCACATCCCATTTGTAGCATCCTGTGCCACGGCGTTCTATTGTCTCGTCGAAAGGTGAAGCCTCCCCCTGTCCCCCTCCCAAGGAGGAGGAAACCGGTTGGGTGCTGAGAGTTGTATTTTTTTGTGTGTTGATATGTTCCATACGTGAAAGGGCTTCCTTTTTGTTTGTGGATTATCGACGAATTATCTTGTTGGGCGTTTGGGCGCTTTTAGTCACCCCCTCCTTGGGAGGGAGTAGGGGTGAGGCTTATCACACAGTCAGCCGGTCCTTTGATGTTCTCGTCGATGATGATCTCACCGATAGAGTCAGCGGTGATGTGTCCGCTGGCGGGGTTTTTGATGCTTTCGATATGTCCGCGGATGTCAGCCTCGACGGTAGAGTATTCGAAGGCTCGGTCGCAGGCGGCATCGAACGTGCAGTTCTCCAGCACCAAGTTTTCGGCATAGCACAATGGTTGTTCTCCGCCAATATGGCAGTTCACCAGACGAAGGTTCTTGGAGTGCCATCCCAAATATTCTCCATCGAGCACCGAATCGTAGATGGTCACGTTCTCCACTTCCCAAAAAGCATCCTTTGTAGTGATATGGGCGTTGTGTATCTCTACGTTCTTGACATATTGGAACACGTATTTGCTGTCGCTCGTCAGGTTGTTCACTTTCACATTTCGACAACCCATGAAGGGATAGGTGCCCTCGTGAAGCGTCACATTCTCTATCACCAGTCCGTCGATATTCCAAAATGTTTCGTCGGCATCGTTGATGGTCACATCTCTGAGCGTCAAGTTTTTCATCTCTCGGAAGAATTTCGGACCGTCGATCACGCAATGCTCCATCACCATGTCGTCGCTGTACCAAATGGCGGAACGTGATCCCACGGCGAAATAGCAGTTGGTGATTTTGCTTCCTTTCACGTGCCACAACGGGTATTTCCCCTCGAAACGGCACCGGTCGGCCTCGATGTTGCTGCATTCCTTGATACCCGACTCACCTTCGGTGATGGTCACGTTCTCCAAACGTAGGTTGTGCGACTCGAAAAGGGGTCTCTCCCCTCCGAATGATTGGTCTTTTATTGTTTTCATATATATTATGTCATTGCAAATATTGTGCCAAAAGGTATTGGCAGATAATATGCTTATATAGGCATACATATTCCAGTGACTCATTTGGTGAAGGCTTTGTCTCCATGATGCCCATTCAATAGATGATAGTTGAAAGCAAAAGGCCGGATCTCTCGATTCGGCCTTTGACTATCTTTTTACTTCTAAAAAGAAACGAATAAAGGTTTTACAATCCATCGTGAACCTTTTTATCAGCTATTTAAACAATCATCGTAAATAATAACAAATAATTCAATTAATGGTTGTATCAATAACCAATGAAAAACCACATTCATTTATAAATAACCTAAGTTCTTGTTCTTGAGTTTTATCGTTCTAGAGTTTTTTTCTAAGTCTTTTTAGTTCTTGAGAGCCTAATCTAATGCGACCATAGTTTTCGATTGATAATGGAGACTGTACTTTTTTCCTTTTACATAATAGCTGACATCAATACTCTAACTTTTACAAGTCACATCAATCTAACTATATTGCCAAAACAATCAATGTAATTACAATTTATTCCACATGGAAAACTGATTCTGTGCAATTGTCTTATTGGGAATCATACCCTCGTGCATTGGTGGAAATACATATCGTAAATAAAACTGTTGCAAATATACATGATCTATATATTTTTTTCAATAGCCTGTGTATCCTTTTTGTTTTCATTTGTATTCACGATACATTCAGTCGGAAGACGGATACATTTGGGATGGTAAAAGTTAAAAAAGACTATCTTTTTGTCAAATATAATGGCCTGAATAACAAGATATATATCATTTAAACTATATTTGTAACACAAACCCAAAATACATGAAAAATTTACGCGTCTTTGCATTGTGGGTGGTGTTGATACCCCTTTTTACATGCTCTGCTTCCGACTTTTTTTTCCGTGCCATAGACGTCAAAGATGGTTTGGCCGATAATTTCGTCCGTGATATAACAAGAGACAGCTACGGTTATATATGGATTTCCACCATTCATGGCCTAAGCAGGTATGACGGGTATCGTTTCTGCAACTATATGCCGCACGAGTTTGGTGGATTGAGCAACGACATCTCGTCAGTGGAAGAGAGTGCCGACACGACACTGTGGATGCTCTGTGAAGGCGAGTTATACACTTATGAGCGAGAGAAAGACTCATGGAGGAAAAATGGTTCTTCGCGACTTGCCCAGTTGGGTGTTGATGGAACGATGCAAGTGTTCTATGTAGACGATAGGGGCAACCTGTGGGTAGCCACAGAGAAAGGGTTGTTTTTTTATGACTATTCCCAACGCAAGCTATGGCAAATACCCAACAACACCCAATCCACCATTACCCACATCATTTCGAAAAATGGTGTTACCGTCATCATCACTTCCGACTTTAAAATATATAAGGTGGCACAGGACAAGCGACGCCTCACACCAATATCACAAGCACCCACACAGTCATACAATCGTGATAGCCGTGTATTCCTTGACAGCAAAATGAATTTGTGGCTGTACAATTCACATTCCTTGGCTGGCACCCAATGGCTTTTGTCGCTTAACGATCAACAATGGCGTCAGTTGCCCGAATTGAAAGGGATGGGCAATGTGTTCGTGAATGCCGTCATCGAGGATGGTGAAGGAAACTTATGGGTGGGAACGGGCAATTCCGGTATTTATGTCTTTTCTTCACCTGATGGCCATTCACTCACACAGGTGACGAACCAGAATGCCTTCGTCCCCAGCAGTAGCCATATCTCTTGTTTTTATCTCGACGACAACAACACCATGTGGATTGGGTCGGCGAAACTAGGTGTCGCCTATTGCGACTTAAACCGTCCGAATCTTAGCCTCGTTTCCACGGGCACCAATGAAGACGTTAGCTCACTTCTCCAAGACAGCCAAGGCAATTTGTGGGTAGGGTTCGATGGAAGTGGTATCATGAAGAAGTCACCCACAGGGACCGTAACATATTACTCGGCATCATTGCAGCAACTGCCTTCCAATATCGTAACCTCCTTGGCCATACATCCCGATGGTAGTGTTATGGCTGGTACCTACGGCAGTGGCATATCAAAGTTCGAAGGAGTACGATTCGTACCTATGCTTCCCAACGACTCCACCTTGAAATATGTCAAGGCGATAGCCACGGATAAACATGACAATATCTGGGTGGCTACGGTGGACAAAGGCTTGGTGAAGATTATGCCGAATGGCCAGACCGTCAATTACACGTCGCGGAATACTCCCCTCGTGGCCAATGGTACGTTATGTTTGGCTTACGACTCACAGCATGACGTCATTTACATTGGAACGGCTATGGGCGTTTCCGTTTACGATTGTGCAAAAAACCAGTTCTTGCAAATCGAGCAAATGAAGAAACTCGAAGGCGAATATGTGTCTTCCCTCATGAAGGACAATGGCAATACTCTTTGGATAGGCAGCAGAAACGGCTTGTGGGCGTATCACGTCAATGGCTCCACCCTGGACCATTTCACCACGGAACAGGGCATGTCGCACAACACTGTCAGGGCAATCGCTCGATGTGGCAATTTTGTCTGGGTTAGCACCGACAACGGGCTGACTTGCATCTCCACACATATGACTAAAGACAACCATTTCGTGTATAATTGCTATCCATATTTGGATTCCGATGCGCTTTATCATATCGTCTTCTCCAACAATGCGGCATTGTCCACAGAAGAAGGTGCGGTATTGCTGGGTTGTTATACGGGATATATCAACATCCTGCCTAATGAAATAGCCATGCACCATCCAATGTTGCGTGTGCAGTTCACGGAGTTCCGTATCAATGGCAAGTCCGTGTCCAAATCTCTTACCGATTTCACCATCAAGTACAATGACCAGCTGGGTATTTCCATTTCAGGTATGGTGCCAGCACAAAACCGCAAGATAAAGTACCTCTATCGTTTTAAGGGAGAAGAGGAGTGGATGAAAGCGCCTAACAACTACCTCTTCTTTGCCACGTTAAGCCCTGGCACCCATGTGCTTCAAGTGAAAGCCGAGTTGCCAGGCATTATGGAGAGCGAGATTGCCGAGTTGCCCATCAAGGTGGAGCCGCCGTTGTGGCTGTCAAAGATTGCCTTGCTGCTCTATCTCGTCATCTTCGCAACCATCCTTTACCTACTCTTTAGGTTCTCGCAGCTTCGCCAAAAACGCAAACTCGCCATCAAACAGATGGAGATAAACCTGAAGAAATATGAGATGGAAGAAGACAAAATCAGGTTCTTCACCAATATCAGCCATGACTTGAAAACGCCTCTCACATTGGTGGTGGCACCTTTGGAGAAGATACGCAACATCCATCTTCCGGTCGCCATACGTACAGAAGTCGATGTGGCATGGCGCAATGCCCGTCAACTCCACGAGTTGGTATTGCAGATGCTTGATTTCCGACGGATAGACGAGGGAAAAGAAAAGGTGAACCTCAAACATGCCGACATTGTGAGTTTCGTACGGCAGACGGTACAGGGCTTTTCCTATTATCATTCGGGCAAGCAGATTAAGTTGCAAACGAAATTGCCCACGTCGCCTATTTTCATCGATTTCGACGAAAACAAGATGCGGCGAGTCATCACCAACCTGCTGTCCAACGCTTTCAAATACAATACAGACAATGGCTCGGTAACTGTGGCGCTCGACATCAACAGTAAAGGCAGCCAGCAGGAGGTGACATTGAGCGTGGCCGACACAGGTATCGGAGTAAAAGACAAACATCATATTTTTGACCGTTTCATGCAGGAAACGCACGGGCAGGAGCAAGAGGGCAGTGGCCTAGGCCTACATATCGTCAAATTATATGTCGACATGATGGGTGGCAGGGTGTCCGTTGCCGACAACAAACCGAAAGGTTCCGTTTTCACGGTGGTATTGCCCGTGTCTTCCTCTGAATCGGTTGTTGAAGGCGTGTCAGGTTCGGAAACGGTATCGTTGCCCAACGAGATTATTGCCGATAACGATGCTCCTGAAAAGCAAACCATCCTTGTTGTTGACGACAACATGGATGCGAGGCTCTTCCTTCAGCGTAGCCTTGAAGACGAATTCAATGTGCTCATCGCCGCCAATGGAAAAGAGGCGCTTGCGTTATTGAGCACCACAGACCATGTGAGTCTTGTGGTCAGCGACGTGATGATGCCCGTCATGGATGGTGTGGCCTTCTTCCGGCAAATCAAGAACGACATCAATTATTCGCATATTCCTGTCATTTTCCTCACGGCCAAGAGTAGCGAGGAGAATATCGTGGCTGGCCTGGAGGAGGGCGCCGCCGATTACATCACCAAACCATATAGCCTGGCTGTGTTGCGCCTACGAATACGGCGAATATTGGAGTGGACTCAAAACGTACACCATAACGTTGCCACGGGAATAGAGATTAAGCCCAGTGATATCACGGTCAGCTCACTCGATGAAGAACTCATCAGCCATGTCATTGAAGACATTGAGGCAAATATACAGAATATGGATTATTCCGTCGTCCAGTTGAGTAGTGCCGTGGGCATGACCCGTGGGCATCTCTATAAGAAATTGATGGCCATCACCGGAAAATCACCTTTGGAATTTATCAGAATCATCAAAGTGAAACGTGGAAAGAGCTTGCTCGACCAAGGAAAGACCAATATATCAGAGGTGGCCAACATGGTGGGTTATTCAGCGAAACAGTTCACCCATTATTTCAAAATGATGTATGGCGAAACACCATCCGAACACTTGAAGAAACGCAAATAATGACCTATAAAAAACCTAAAGAAAAATGATGAACAACTATTCAAGAAAATTGTTATTGATGTTGATGGCTCTCTTGGCCACGACCACTATCCAAGCAGGAAAATTCCAAAATTTCAAGGTGTCAACTTATATACGTGCCCAAGACGTGGCACGGATGGAAGACGACAAGTTCCTACAGACGACATGGGAAACGGTAAGTAGTCAGGTAGATTTAGACAAGATATACATTGAGACCCACCGTGACGCATTCATCGTGCCAGAGAAGACGTTGCTCAAAGTGAAAAAGTTCTTCCTTTCCAAAGGATTAGAGGTGGGTGGTGGCATCACTTTTACACGCTCGGAACCCTCCGACTTCGAAACATATAGTTATGCACGCGAGGAGGAAAGGCAACAAGTGAAATATATTTCAGAATATACCGCTAAATACTTTGACGATTTCATCCTCGACGATTTCTTTTTCATCGACTTGAAAAATGATGATGAGATAGCGGCGAAAGGAGACAAGAGCTGGACAGAATATAGATTGCGCCTGATGGCCGATGCGGGACGTGAACTGGTTGTTAACCCCGCCAAGGCGGTCAATCCGAAGGTGAAGGTCATCGTGAAATACCCCAATTGGTATGACCATTTCCATGGCTTGGGCTTCAACTTGGAAGAAGAACCTTCTTATTTTGATGGTATATGGACCGGAACGGAAACACGCGACCCAGGATCGGCTCAACACCTGCAGAATTATCTGAGTTATAATATCATGCGTTATTTCGACAATGTCGCTCCAGGACGCAACGGCGGCGGTTGGGTGGATGCCGGTGGCATACACATGAGCATGGACCGTTATGCCGAGCAACTGCACCTCACCATGTTGTCGCGAACACCTGAAATCATTCTTTGGAACTATATGCAGTTGGCCGAGGTGAAAATCACTCCGGCCATGCGTGCTTCGTGGCAGGCAGAAGGTGGAAATAGTTTCCGCTATGATGAGATGGTGGCCCCTTTCACGAAGGACGGTAAAACCATCACGCCGACCACCATGGCTCGATTTGCCAACGTGACGTTGCATCAGACCGACAGATTGGTGGGACAACTGGGACGCCCCGTCGGATTGGTTTCATATAAGCCATACCACTCGTCGGGCGAGGATTTCCTTCAGAACTATCTCGGTATGATAGGCCTGCCCATGGATATGCACCCGCAATGGATAGATAATAGACAGCAAGTGCTTCTCACCCAACAAGCCGCCAAGGACCCGCAGATTGTGGAGAAAATCAAACAACAGCTGAAACGGGGTGGGGATGTCATTATTACCACTGGTCTTCTGAAAACCATCAAAGATAAGCTTGCCGATGTGGTGGAACTGTATTGCGGCGACCTGAAGGCTATTGTCAATGATTTTGGTATGGCTGGCAAGTCGGAGCGTGAGTTTATCATTCCACAGGTGAAGTATTTCACCAACGACGCATGGGAGGTGGTCAGCGCAGGTAGGCCGCTCCGTGGTGGTGTCTCAGGTTACCCCATCTTGCTGCGTGACACATACTCCAAAGGTATGCTCTTCGTGCTCACCATACCCGATGATTTTGGCAATCTATACGACTATCCCGCAGGAGCGCTCAACGTCATCCGCCGCGCCATGAGCAAAGATGTGGGCGCGTATATCGAAGGGCCTTCGAAAGTGTCGCTGTTCCCTTACGACAACAAAACCATGGTGGTGGAGAATTTCAACGATAATGCTGTCAGTATTCGTGTCGTGGTCAATTCCAAGGTGAAAGCGTTGCGTAACCTGTTGACGGGTGAAAAGGTTGACCCTGTTGAGGTACAATACAGCCGCAATCGTTTCTTCGGCTATTCAGACACCCAAACGGTGTTCGACATTAGAATGGCGGCACATAGTTATGTAGGATTGGGATATTGATTTGTTGAATGATATGTTAATACGCTTCCTTCATGGAAGTAATAAAAAGACAGTAGTAAAGAGAGACAGACACTATGAAGACAATAAGAATCATGATATTTTTGGCCGCGGTTGTTGCCTATGCGTCAACATCTTCGGCCCAGCAATATGCCACGCGTTTGATGGACAACGAACAGCAGATAGAGTCGATTATCGCGGGCATGAGTCTTGAAGAGAAGATAGCGATGCTTCACGGGAAAAACATGTTTTCCTCGGAAGGAATTCCCCGGTTGGGTATTGCCGACATGGAATATGCCGACGGCCCCTTTGGCATACGCGAGGAGATGGAACCGCATTCGTGGAATTCCTTGCACCTGACGAACGACTCCGCCACATTTTTTCCGACGGGTTCAGCATTGGCGGCCACTTGGAGCGTAGAGTGGGCTTATGCCTATGGGCAGGGTATGGGCCGCGAGGCCCGAATGCGTGGCAAGGACATGATTTTGGGACCAGCCATCAACATCCAACGTATCCCCACGGGAGGGCGAACTTATGAATATCTGAGTGAAGACCCCCTGCTGAGTGGTGCGTTGGCGGTGGCTTACACACGTGGTACCCAAGACAATGGCACTGCCGTGTGCCTGAAACATTACGCCCTGAACAACCAAGAAGATTACAGAGGTTTCGTGGATGTGCATGTGTCCGACCGTGCCATGCATGAGATATACCTACGTCCTTTTGAGATGGCTATCCGCGAGGCCGATGCTTGGGGGGTGATGGCAGCCTATAACAAGGTGAATGGCCGTTGGTGTTCCGAGAACGAACAGTTGCTCAACACCATCCTTCGAAAGCAATGGGGTTTTCCCGGCATGGTCATCAGCGACTGGGGAGGTGTCCACTCCACGGTCGACGCAGTCACGGCGGGCATGAATGTGGAGATGCCAGGCAACCGTTATATGGGGCAGGCGCTCCTCGACTCGGTCAGAGCTGGTAAGGTGAGCGAAGATGTCATCAACCAACGTGTCCGGGAAATTCTCAGGGTAAGGATGGTGGTGAAACCCATAACCAAGGAGCAAGCCAACCAACAGCCCGTGGGTAATCCGGAAGAGATGAACATCGCTTTGGAGGTGGCCCGCCGTTCCATCGTACTCCTCAAAAACGACGGTTTGTTGCCTATTGACACCAGACGCGTCAAAAACATCGTCGTTGTGGGCGAGAATGCTGTCACAACGATGGCACAGGGTGGCGTGGGCGCCGGTGTGAAGACGCGCCGTGAGATAACACCTCTTGAAGGTTTACAGACGATACTTGGCAATCAGGTGAAAATAACGTACGTGCAGGGATATAAAGGTTTTGACCGCCAGAGCCGAGGCAAGCGGCAGAGTCCCCAGCAGGAGGCAGACCGGCATCTCTTGGCTGAAGCAGTGAAAGCCGCCAAGAAGGCCGATTTGGTGGTCTTCTTCGCAGGTGACAACCGTGAGGTGGAAACGGAAGGGTCCGATCGCAAAAGCATCACATTGCCCTCGGGGCAGGATGAATTGGCCAAGGCTTTGGCGCAGGCCAACAATCGCATGGTGACAGTGGTCGTTTCGGGAGGTCCTGTGGATGTCACCACGGTGAACGAGACTTCTGGTGCTTTGGTGGCTTCCTGGTTCAATGGTTCCATGGGTGGCCAGGCGCTGGCCGAAGTGTTCACCGGAAAAATATCTCCGTCGGGAAAATTGCCCATGAGTTGGCCCAAAAAGTTGGAGGATGTTCCCGCCTATGCCACGAACAGTTATCCCCAAACCATCGACAACAACAACCAAGGAGACATCTTCGTGGGGTTGGTGAACAACGAGAGCAACGAACGTCGGCAGCAACTCGTCGCCAACTATGCCGAAGAAGGTCTGGTGGGCTACCGGTGGTATGACAGCAAGCATGTAGCGGTGGCTTATCCGTTCGGATATGGTTTGTCTTTCGCCCAGTTCAGATATGGCGACATGGAGATAAAACCGACGGTTGAAGGTTTCGATGTCAGCTTTACCATCGCCAATACTTCTTCTGTGGATGCAGAGGAAGTGGCACAGGTATATGTCTCGCGTCCTCAGTCACACATCGAGCGTCCATTGAAGGAACTGAAAGGGTTCAAACGGGTGGCGCTGAAGGGCGGTGAGCGTAAGACCATTGTCATCCCTATCCGCAGAATCGACCTTTGTCATTGGGACGAGGCTGCTCAGACCTGGATGATGGAACCAGGAAAAATCAAAGTGTGTGTAGGTGGATCATCCGATAGCCTGCCTTTATCTTCCGAAACAGAAATCAATTGATATATGAAAAGACGTTTTTTTTCTTCCCTATTACTACTGTTAAGTGCTGTAGTTGCCATGGCCCAGCACTTCTCCCTCTCTGACAAGGGCTATTTCCGCAATGAGGGTGTGGATGTGATGGCTTTCGACGACATCTATCCTGAAGGCCATCAGGGAGGCGTGTGTCTTATCATGCATGGCAACCGCATCGCTACAAATGGTGACTTGAGACTGGAGCCAACGCCGGGACAATGGCAGCCTGTGCCCAAACAGCTTGGTAGGACAGTCGAAGGGCAGGCAATCACAGCCAGCCTGTGTTTTCCCGACTCTTCTCGTCACATGACGGGCTTTAACCCAATGATTTACCCCGACCTACAGATGCGTTACAACGTACGTGTGGAGCCCAAGGGAGATGGCATATTGGTCACTGTTGACCTGGATGAAGCGTTGCCACAAGCCTTCGTGGGCAAGGTGGGTTTTAATTTGGAGTTGTTTCCGGGGTTGCTCTTCGGTAAGCCATGGCTGATGGATGACCAAGCGGGTATTTTCCCACAACAGCCCAACAGCCCATTGTCGTTGAGGCAGCCCAATCATCTGCTTGCCAGTGAATACCGTCCTGAGGGACGTCCTGTGGCTGACCTCGATCGATTGGTGGGCAAAGACTATTCTCCGATGGTGGCCGATGATATTGTGGCATTGCCTTATTGTGAAGGACGGTCGTTCACCGCTTGCCCCGACGATTCGATGTTGTGTTTCACGGTGGTTTCGCAAACAGGAAAGATGAGTCTTTACGATGGGCGCATGAACCATAACAATGGGTGGTTCGTATTGCGAGAGGAGATAGCCGCCAATACCTCGAAAGGGGCCATCAGTTGGCTGATTACGCCCCATGTGGTGAAAGGATGGATGCGTGAGCCTGTGGTGCAGCTTTCACAAGTGGGTTACCATCCACTTCAACAGAAAAAGGTGGTTATAGAACTGGACGCCAATGACAACTCGCACCATCCAGCGCAGTTGATGAAGATAACTGCACATGGACGGCAGAACGTGGCTGAACTGCCCACCAATGAGTGGGGCCGTTTTTTGCGTTACCGTTATCTGCAAGCAGACTTCAGCGGGGTCAAGGAGCAGGGGCTATATCAGATTGCTTTTGGAGAATCGCTATCTGCCGTCTTCCGCATAGGAGAAGATGTCTACCAACGTGGTGTTTGGCAACCCGTCGTAGAATATTTCCTGCCCGTTCAGATGTGTCACATGAGGGTGAACGAGAAATACCGGGTATGGCATGATGCGTGCCACATGGATGACGCGCTGATGGCACCTACGGGCAATCATATTGATGGCTATGCCCAGCAACCCGGAATTTCTTCCTATCAGGCGCTGGAGCAAGTGCCCAACGTGAATGTAGGTGGCTGGCATGATGCAGGTGACTATGACCTTCGCGTAGAGTCGCAAGCGGGCGAGTCGTTCATCTTGTCCTTGGCTTATGAGACCTTCCGTCCTCATCTTGATGTGACAGCCATAGACCAACATAGCCATATTGCGGAGATACACCAACCCGATGGCCGGAATGACCTTTTACAGCAGATTGAAAATGGGGCGCTTAGCGTGGTGGCTTCCTATAAGGCATTGGGGAGGCTCTATCGTGGCATCATCTGTCCCACAGTGCGTCAGTATGTGTTGCTCGGTGATGCGGCGGCGATGACCGATGGACAGAAAGGAAATGAAGACGACCGCTGGATTTTCACGGAAAACAATCCCCAACGAGAGATGGGTACCGCAGCGCAGTTGGCGGCCATCGCCCGTAGTATGAAGAGGTACAACGACACGCTTTCCACGGCATGTCTGGAGATAGCGCGAACCATTTTCGAAAAGAATGATGAGCGGCGCATCATCGGAACCAAGATACACGCAGCCGTTGAATTATACCTTTCAACCCAACAGAAAACTTATCTTGACTATCTTGTGCGGCAGACAGATTACATCACCTCGCACCTGGCTGAGTTGGGATGGATTGTCGCTCGCTTGGATAAGACCCTCTGCGCCTCTGGCAACCGCAAAGCGGCAGACCTTGCCCAGGCCGTGGAGAGAGCGATGCCTGTTTTGGCGGCGGAAATAGAAAAACAAACCAAGGAAACACCCTACGGCGTGCCTTATCGTCCCCAGATATGGGGCGCTGGCTGGGATATCCAAAACTTCGCCTTCCGATATTATTTCCTTGCCAAGGCCTATCCCCAGGTGTTCCCCATGGCACCTGTGTGGAATGCGCTGAACTTTGTGCTGGGATGTCATCCAGGAACAAACACCGAATCGTTTGCGTCAGGTGTCGGTGCGTCGTCGGCCACAGTGGCCTATGGTGCCAACCGCGCCGACTGGAGTTATATCCCAGGTGGTGTCGTTTCGGGAACGGCTCTTATCCGACCCGATTTCCCCGAACTCTTGCGTTTCCCGTTCCTTTGGCAGCAGACGGAATATTGTTTGGGTGGCGCCTCTTCCCATTACATGTTCTTGGCCTTGGCAGCGGCCTATGAGTGGTAACAAAACAAAGCCGGTCCACAAACAGTGGACCGGCTTTGTTTTTGGAGGGTGTTTTATCTGTTCTTTCCGTCCCGAATGATTAGAATTTGAGAAATAACCCTTGGTTGAAAGGGTCATTCTATCATTCGGGATAGAACAATTTTTACAGATTCGGATTGATCTTGTTCCATTCGGCGATGGGAGGCACGATGTTCAGTGTCACCAATTCATCGCGCATCTTGCAGAGGTGCTCATACGAGGCGTCGAGTTTGGCATTCTCCTCGGGTGTACCCTGCGGAACTTCGAATTTGGCACCGTCTTGATCCAAGGTGGTCTTCATGGCCATCATGATGTGGTCGTACTTGTCGGTCTTCACGTAGGTGCCTACAGGGAAGCGGAAAGGTTCGCCGCCCATGGCCGAACGGATCATCTCGACAGACAGGTATGAGGGGCTCTGGAACGATGAACGTCCGCGAAGCTCGATAATTTTCGCGCCACCCTTTGTCACGTCAACCTTCATCTGCTCCCACTCTTCGGTCGGGAACTCCTCTGTGCCAATGATGTCGGTCAGTTTGCGCCCGGCAATCTCCACGTGGCTGCCGAATACGGCCATCTGCTCACCGTGACCGCCATAGGTGGCGCAACCGGTGATTTCATCCTGCATCACATTGAACTTCTTGGCCAGCGCGCTCTGCAGACGAGTGGTGTCAAGACCGGCGAGTGTGGTCACCTGTCCTGGTTTCAGACCCGAGTACAACAATGTTACCAGACCCGTCAGGTCGGCGGGGTTGAAGATAATCACGACATGTTTCACGTCGGGGCAGTAGGTCTTGATGTTTTGGCCCAGTTCCTCGGCAATCTTGCAGTTGCCAGCGAGCAGGTCCTCACGTGTCATGCCAGCTTTGCGGGGAGCGCCGCCCGACGAGATGATGTACTTCGCATTGGTGAATGCTTCCTTGGCATCGGTGGTGGCGGTGATTTTCACATTGCCGAAACCGCTTTGGCGCATCTCCTCGGCCACGCCCTCGGGTGAGAAGACATCGTAAAGGCAGATGTCGTTGGTTAAGCCCATCATCAGGGCGGTTTGTACCATGTTAGAGCCAATCATGCCGGCGGCGCCGACAATCGTCAGTTTGTCATTAGTTAAAAATGCCATAGTAATGAATTTTTATATGAAAATGTTTTTCTGAGTATCTCGGTGATATCTACTGCTGAATTCTTTTGCAAAGATAGTGCTTTTTGTTCTCTTTCCAAGATGATATCACATTTATTTTTAGAGTTTTTTGTTTTTTTCAAAGTTAAAACGTATCTTTGTCATGTCTATGTGACAGAAAGGATTTTGTAACCTTGATAATCTGGATTCCATGAATCCTGAAATACGAAATGCGCAATGTAATCATTTAGAATTCCCATCATAACATAATCCCGAAAAACTCAAATGTTCCATTCTCAATCTTCAACCATCAATAAAAGAATCGATGCGCTGCGTGAAGTCATGCGGCGCGAGAGTGTGGATGCCTACATCCTCAATGGCACTGACCCCCATTTAGGTGAGTATGTGCCCGACAGATGGAAAACCGTGGCATACATATCAGGTTTTACCGGTTCGGCGGGCACCGTGGTGGTGACGCTTGAATCGGCGGCTCTATGGACAGACTCCCGTTATTTCGTTCAGGCAAAACAGGAACTTGCCGGCACTGACATCATGCTCATGCGTGACGGCCTGCCCGAAACGCCATCTATACCACAATGGATAGGGAGCCAGTTGCGTGACAGTCAGTTCCGCGAGGTGGCTGTCGATGGAGACTGCTGGTCGGAAAACCAAGTGCGGCAGCTCAAGGGCGAATTGCGCCGACATGGGGGGCTCACCCTTCGTGCCAACCTTGATGCCTTGCAGACTGTGTGGACCGATAGGCCGGCAGCTCCGAGTGTGCCCGTGGTCATTCAACCGTTGGAATATGCGGGTGAGCCTGTTTCTGCAAAACTACAACGCATACGGCGGGCTTTGCGTGAGTATCATGCCGATGGTATGTTGGTGGCGGCGCTCGACGATGTGGCTTGGACGCTCAACCTGCGGGGAGGTGATGTTGAGTACAACCCTCTCTTCTTGGCTTATCTGCTCATCGCTTCCGACAAGGCAACGCTCTTCATCGATCCCTGCAAGGTGTCGGACGAGGTGCGCACATACTTGCAGGGCGAAGGGGTGGAGGTTGACGACTATACCCATGTGGCCCAGGGCATGCGCGACTATTTTGAATATAATATTCTGCTCGACCCCAACCAGGTGAACTACCGTCTGTTCCATGCCACGCAGCGTGAAGTGGTGGAGGCTCCATCGCCCGTGCCTGCGATGAAGGCAGTGAAAAATGCCGCCGAACAGCGGGGTTTTAAGTCGGCGATGCTCCGCGACGGCATCGCTATGACCCGTTTTCTTTGTTGGCTTGACACCGCTGTCGCCAAGGGCGGTGTTACGGAGTGCTCAGCGGCAGAACAGTTGCGCTCATTCCGCGCCGAACAACCGCTATACCGCGGACTCTCCTTCGAGACCATTGCCGCCTATCAGGAGCATGGGGCCATCGTCCACTATGAACCTACCGCATCTACCGATGTGGCGCTATGCGCAGATGGGCTGTTTCTCGTAGACTCAGGCGGTCAATACCTCGACGGTACCACTGATATCACACGAACCGTAGCCCTTGGACCGCTCACCGAGGAACAGCGGCGGGTGTACACCTTGGTGCTCAAGGCACATATACGTCTGCAACTGGCCATCTTCCCCGAAGGGACGACTGGCACCCAGCTCGATGCTGTGGCACGTGGTGAACTGTGGCGACATGGACTGCATTACATGCATGGTACGGGCCATGGGGTGGGCTCCTATCTCTGTGTCCATGAGGGACCGCACCAAATACGTATGCAGTGGAAACCGACACCGTTGCGCGAGGGCATGACGGTGACAAATGAGCCGGGGATATATCTGGAGAACCGTTTCGGCGTGCGCATCGAGAATACACTGCTCGTCGTCGGGGCCATGGAGACAGAGTGTGGCCGTTTCCTTCGCTTTGAACCGCTGACACTGTGTCCCATCGACCTCCGCCCAGTAATGCCCGAGCTGCTGGCCCCCGAAGAGGTGGCATGGCTCAATGACTATCACGCCATGGTGTGTGAGGCACTCTCTCCACATCTCGATGCCACAGAACAGGCATGGCTCCATCAAGCCACCCACCCGTTGTAGTAGCAATCGCCCAATGGCCTCAGTAACCGTTATGGCTTCTATAATAGTGGCTATGTGAAAAATAACCCACTAAAAATTTGGAAATTTCGCAATTTAGGTGTAATTTTGCACCCACATTTCGAAAAACGACAATTAACAACGAAGTTTAACATAAAAATTTAAAACAAAAAGCATGATCATCGTACCCGTAAAAGATGGTGAAAACATCGAAAGAGCGTTAAAGAAATTCAAGAGAAAGTTTGAGAAAACTGGCGTTACCAAAGAACTGCGTGCTCGCCAGCAGTATAACAAACCTTCTGTCCTGAAGCGCCTTAAGATGGAAAAAGCCATCTATGTGCAGAAGCTCCGCGCTGCCGAAGAATAATTTCATGGCATTTTTTTGGCAGTTAGGATTTTTTTCCGTATATTCGTAGCCGAAATGACGATTGTCGTCGTGGCAAAGATATGATAGAAGAATTCCTCAACTACCTGAAACACGAACGGAGGTGCGCACACCTCACGCAAATAGGATATGGCCGGGACTTATACGAATTCCAGGCCTTCTTTAAGCATATTGACAGCCAGCTCTCATTTAAGACGGTAGACGCCGACATCATCCGCGATTGGATGGAGAGCATGATGGATAAGGGAAACTCAGCGACCTCGATCAATAGACGGTTGAGCGCGCTGCGTTCCTTTTATCGTTTTGCCCTTTCCGTAGGGCTCGTCGATAAAGACCCGTCGCACAGCGTTAAAGGACCGAAGAAGGGCAAGACCTTGCCCATGTTTCTCAAAGAAAAGGAGATGGACAGGTTGCTCGACGAGGTGGAGTGGGGTGACGACTTCCGTAACGTTCGCGCGCGTACAATATTATTATTGTTTTACTCCACCGGCATGCGACTCTCGGAGCTCATCTCTTTGGATGATGAGTCGATTGATTTCACCAACCGTCTTGTCAAAGTGCTGGGCAAGCGTGACAAAGAACGGCTCATACCCTTTTCTGGCGAATTAGACGCAGCGCTTCGGCGTTATATGAAGGTGCGCGACGAGCAGGTGGCACGGCAGTGCCATGCGCTATTCGTCGACAACCATGGCATGCGCATGAACCGCAACCAGGTGCAGTACTTGGTGCGAAAGCATCTCTCGCGGGTGTCGGCCATCAAAAAGCGGTCGCCACACGTGCTCAGGCATACCTTTGCCACAGCCATGCTCAATCACGAGGCCAATCTTGAAGGGGTGAAGAAGCTGTTGGGGCATGAAAGTCTTGCCACAACGCAGATTTATACACACACGACCTTTGAACAATTAAAGAAAACATATGACAACGCCCATCCTAGGGCATAACCATTAACTAAAAACCGGAGGTAACTATGGAAATCAAGATCCAGTCGATTCATTTCGACGCTACCGAGAAGCTCGAGGCTTTCATCCAGAAAAAAGTGGAAAAACTACAGAAGGCCTACGAAGATGTGCAGAATGTGGAAGTACAGCTTAAAGTGGTAAAACCTGCCACAGCCCTCAACAAAGAGGCGGGACTCACCGTCGCTGTGCCGGGAAGCAAACTCTACGTGGAGAAAACTTGCGACTCCTTCGAGGAGGCCATTGACCAGTGCGTGGATGCCATGAAGGTGCAGCTCACCAAATTTAAGGAAAAACTGAGAAATAGGTGAAAAAAAAGCCAAAAAGTTTTGGCGATTAGAAAATAAGTCGTATCTTTGCAGCCGTTTTACGACACGTCCTAATTACGTTAGCCTGACGGCTGCAAGGATTCGCCTCTTTAGCTCAGTTGGCCAGAGCACGTGATTTGTAATCTCGGGGTCGTTGGTTCGAATCCGACAAGAGGCTCAAAGAGTCCTTCGCGACCGACGGCACATTGACTGACGGCGTAAAACAAGGTTTGGGTGTTTTCCAGAGTGGCCAAATGGGGCAGACTGTAAATCTGCTGTCTTTCGACTTCGGTGGTTCGAATCCATCAGCACCCACAAATAATATGACTTTCGCGGAAATAGCTCAGTCGATAGAGCACTAGCCTTCCAAGCTGGGGGTCGCGGGTTTGAGTCCCGTTTTCCGCTCAAGCATGCTGTAATAGCTCAGTGGTAGAGCACTTCCTTGGTAAGGAAGAGGTCCTGAGTTCAACTCTCAGTTACAGCTCTACTTTTTTTTTGGATAGAAGCAGAGAATCTCACGATTATTCATTAAACAATAATTCTATAAAAATGGCAAAAGAGAGTTTTGTGCGTACTAAACCGCACGTTAACATTGGTACTATCGGTCACGTTGACCATGGTAAGACCACTTTGACCGCCGCCATCACGCTCGTTCTTTCGAAGCGCGTGGCCGGTAATGCTGATAAGGTGAAATCCTTCGACGCTATTGACAACGCTCCCGAAGAGAAAGAGCGCGGTATCACCATTAACACCGCTCACGTGGAGTATGAAACCGAAAAACGTCACTATGCACACGTTGACTGTCCGGGACACGCTGACTATGTGAAGAACATGGTTACTGGTGCTGCCCAGATGGACGGTGCCATCCTCGTGGTGGCTGCTACCGACGGTCCTATGCCTCAGACTCGTGAGCACGTGCTGCTCGCCCGTCAGGTGAACGTTCCCCGCCTCGTGGTGTTCCTCAACAAGTGCGACATGGTCGACGATGAGGAAATGCTCGACCTCGTTGAAATGGAAGTTCAGGAAATCCTCGCTCAGTATGAGTTCGAAGAGGACACCCCGATCATCCGTGGTTCTGCCCTTGGCGCCCTCAATGGTGTTGCTCAGTGGGAAGACAAGGTGATGGAGCTTATGAACACTTGCGACGAGTGGATTCAGGAGCCCCCGCGCGCTACCGACAAACCCTTCTTGATGCCTGTTGAGGACGTGTTCTCAATCACAGGTCGTGGTACTGTGGCTACTGGTCGTATCGAGACTGGTGTTATCCACGTGGGCGACGAAGTGGAACTCCTCGGCCTTGGTGAAGACCGCAAATCTGTGGTTACCGGTGTTGAAATGTTCCGCAAACTGCTCGACGAAGGTCAGGCTGGTGACAACGTTGGTCTGCTCCTCCGTGGTGTTGACAAGAACGAGATCAAGCGTGGTATGGTGCTCTGCAAGCCCGGTCAGATTAAGCCGTTCAAGAAATTCAAGGCTTCTATCTACGTGCTGAAGAAGGAAGAGGGTGGCCGTCACACTCCGTTCGGCAACAAGTATCGTCCTCAGTTCTACCTCCGCACCATGGACTGCAC
>OMRP01000021.1 GCA_900313615.1 uncultured Prevotellaceae bacterium | reverse complement strand
CGGTGAATCAGCAGCTCCTGCTCGAAAAGGGGAATGAATTGTGGCTCTTTATCGTCCTTGCGTAGTGTAAGCGCTGCGATCATCGTCTTGTCTGTGTTCCAAACACCAAATGAAAGAAATTCAATTGCCACCTCATCTGACTTGAGAGCACGTTGCACATCTTGCCATGTGGAACAAAGCCTATTGGTGAAATTGCCAAACGCTTGCGACCGTTTCATCAGCAAGCGCTCCTGTCTGTTCACCACCCTTGCCATAGAATCGACGTTGACATTGCGCTGGTCTGAAGGAATGGCATAGAGTGATTGCAGTTGCCGTTGTCCGTTCTGCAGCGTTTCCATCATCTGTAAGGCTTCAGCATCCCCACTCTCCTGGATGAGCCGTCTCAACTCCATTTCAGTAGAGAGAAGCAGACCTTTTGCAAAGAGACATGATTTGTCATAAAGGTCAGGGCCTGTGGCTATCCCTGCTAGATAGGCAAGTGAAGGATAAATATCAGTGAAATAGAAAGAATATTTATTCCAGAAATTGGTGCGTCTACTGGCTGATAAACTGATGAATTGTTGAAGTGTGTTTTCTTGGAGTATGGCAACGCTCTCCTGAAAATACTTTAGACCAGCCTTGCTGTTTCCTTTCATTGCTTCATAGAAAGAGAGGTTGCTCAGAGACAAGGCATAATCGGGATGTTTCTCTCCATATACACTTTTGTAGACTTGGACGGCCAATTCACCCATCTCTACCGCCTTGTCATGTAGTCCCAAGTTGGCATAATATCCTGCGGAATTATCCAGTGTTGTTGCCACGGCAGGATGTTTTACTCCCAATGTTTCCATTTGGATGTTGATAGCCTCAGACTCGAGTTCGATGGCATGCTGAAAATTACCTATTTTGGCGTAATAATGTGCAAGGTTGTTGAGTGCCGCGGCATAGTCGGGATGGTGGTCTCCTACTACCGATTTATATATATTCGTCGCTTTGGTTCCTATCTGTATGGCCGTCTCATCCTGGTGCAAATGGGAGAAATAAGTGCCAATGTTGTCAAGTGTAGTGGCACATTTGACGCTGTTTTCTCCGTATTTATCCTTGAAAATGTTATACGCCATCATACCCAGTTCCACTGCTCTGTCGTAATTGCCAATATGAGAATTATACAATGCCATGTTATTGAGCGATAGCGCATAGTCATCGTGTTTCTTCCCCACTAGTTTCCGCTTGATTCTTATTGCTTCGCCTTCTAACTCCAACGCTTTTGCAAAATTGTTGTTGCGGTCGTTGTAGACAGCCATATTGCTGACTAATGCGGCGTAGATGTTATTGTCAGTGCCTAGGGCGTTGCGTGCGATGTCAATAGCCTGGCCGCCTAGTTCGATGGCTTTGTCGTTATTGCCAGCTTGGGAGTGGTAATTGGCCAAGAACCCCAGTTGTGTAGCATATATTGCATTGTTGGTGCCAGACTGCTGACGTATAAGATTGACAATTTCCTCCTTTCTCTCAACAGCTTTCGGATAGTATCCCAATTGGGCATACCATGTCGAAAGTTTTTCCATAATACTGAGGTAGGTGTCATCATTTCGCCCAAAGCGAGCACCATACCCATCCCTAACCAATTCAAGATAGTGAATGGCATCCTTATAATGGCCAGCTTCCTCAGCCGCCTGTCCTCTTTGTACCCATTCCACAATTTGGTCATCGGTTTGTGCATGAAGGGAAACGGAATATAAAAAAGCAAGGAGTAAGAATATTTTTTTCATGTTTCAAAGTGGTCTTTTGTGTCCATCTGCAAAGATAATGTTTTTTCTCCAAATCACCAAGGATGCATAGGCCATCATTTCACATCTTCACCATCTGCGGGGAACTTTGGCATGAATTTCATTTGGCGGAGTATCTGACCTCTACGCTTTATCATATAAGCAGATGGTTTTTTTGAACTGTATTCCAATGGCTTGGGCAAAGTGGCGGCGATGAGTGCGCAATCTTCTCTGGTAAGCACGGCCGCCGACTTGTTGAAGTGTTGTTCGGCTACGGCTTCAGCGCCATAAATGCCCGGTCCCATCTCTATCGAGTTGAGATACACTTCCATGATACGTTGTTTACTCCAGAACAACTCGATGAGAAAAGTGAAATACGCCTCCAGGCCCTTTCTCAACCATGAACGTCCAGGCCAAAGAAACACGTTTTTTGCTGTCTGCTGGGAGATGGTGCTTGCACCACGTTTCTTTTCGTGCGTCTCGTTGTACTCTATTGCCTTCTTGATAGCTTCAACGTCGAAACCATGATGGTTAAGGAAACGCTGGTCTTCACTGGCCATAACGGCAACAGGCAGATGCGGTGATATGTGTTCAAGTGAAGTCCATGAATGGTGCCATGTAATCGTCTCACCATCAACAGCCTGTTGTACACATCGGATAACCATAAGTGGTGTCGCATACACAGGCAAAAACCTATATAAGATAACGGTAAGGATGGTGGATGAAAAGAAAAACACCACCAACCATTTTAAACATTTTATTATCTTACGTAGAATCATCAATAAATCAAAGACTAATAAAGGGACGGATGGTTAAATCCGTCCCTCTATGTAGATGATAAATAATTACTAAAGATTAGTTGAGGTTGCCACTGTTGGCGGCATCGATCATAGCCTGGCTAGCGTAGAGGATGATGTCTACACGGCGGTTCTGCTGCTTGCCGGCTGCAGTAGCGTTGGAAGCAACGGGATAGCGTGAGCCAAAGCCTGTCACGTTCTGGAACTGTGATGAGGGAACGCCACAGCTTACGAGATAGCTAGCCACTGCTTGTGCGCGGTTTTGTGAAAGTGGGTTGTTGATAGCGTCTGAACCGGTGCTGTCGGTGTGACCTTGAATATCTACAGATAGCTGCGGGTCGCTGAGAAGCACGCGAGCGAATTTGCTGAGCGACTGCTTTGAGGCATTGTTCAGGTCATACTTACCAGTGGCGAAGAGAATACCTGAATCGAAGGTTACTTTCACAGCCTGGAGACCATTGTTGTCGGTAATTTCCTCAACCTTGGCATTCTCCACGGCAGCAGCTTGAGCCTTCACCTTGTCCATGTGACGACCGATAAGAGCTCCAGTAGTGCCACCAACAGCAGCACCAACAGCAGCACCAACAGCGGTGTTGCCGGCAATCTTACCAATCACGCCACCAGCAAGACCGCCAGCGAGTGTACCGATACCACCACCTTTAACAGCATTGCTAAGGTTGCAACTACCTAATGTTAACAGACCGCACAGAGCGATTGTCGCGAATTTCATTCTTTTCATAATCTAGTTTTTTTAAGTTTTTAGGAATTAAATGGTTATTATTAGTCGATGTTGGAGCCAATAATTTGGCTTTTCTTTGCAAAGATAACGCTTTTTTTTACATCACAACTATTTTTCCGTTTTTTTTTATCACTTTTTGAACAAAAGAGGTCAAAAAGGTGCGTTTGTCCTTTTTTTTGGCTAATTTTGCAGCCGACATTAACGAAAAGCCTCTCTATTTGACATTCAAGGAGGCAAAAGAGAAAGAATCATGGCAAAAGAATTGAAAGATTTGACGAAGAGAGCTGACAATTACAGTCAGTGGTACAACGATTTGGTAGTAAAGGCTGATTTGGCCGAACAGAGTGCTGTGCGTGGTTGCATGGTCATCAAACCCTATGGTTATGCCATCTGGGAGAAAATGCAACATCAATTGGACAAGATGTTCAAGGCCACAGGTGCTCAAAATGCTTATTTCCCACTGTTGATACCGAAATCGTTTCTCAGTCGTGAAGCCGAGCATGTGGAAGGGTTTGCAAAAGAAGCAGCCGTTGTTACACACTATCGTCTACGTGCCAAGGAAGACAAGAGCGGTGTGGAGGTTGACCCTGCTGCTAAGCTGGAAGAAGAACTCATCATCCGTCCCACTTCGGAAACAATCATATGGAATACCTACAAAAATTGGATTCACAGTTGGCGTGATCTTCCATTGATGTGTAACCAATGGTGTAATGTGATGCGTTGGGAGATGCGCACTCGTCCTTTCCTTCGCACATCTGAATTCCTTTGGCAAGAAGGCCATACGGCTCATGCTACACGTGAGGAGGCAGAAGAAGAAGCGCAGAAGATGCTGAAGGTGTATGCCGAATTTGCGGAGCAGTGGATGGGCGTTCCCGTGATTCAAGGTGTGAAAAGCGAAACAGAGCGTTTTGCCGGTGCACTCGACACCTATACCATTGAGGCGATGATGCAGGATGGAAAAGCGCTTCAAAGCGGTACGAGTCATTTCTTGGGACAAAACTTTGCCAAGGCTTTCGACGTTACATATTTAAATAAAGATAATAAGCCTGAACTGGTGTGGGCCACCTCATGGGGTGTCTCCACACGCCTAATAGGTGCCCTCATCATGACTCATAGTGATGACAACGGATTGGTGCTTCCTCCGCGCCTCGCTCCTATCCAGGTGGTTATTATCCCCATCACTAAAGGCCCCGAGCAACTGGCAGCCATCACCGCACGTCTGCAACCAATCATTGACGATTTGCGTAGTGCTGGTATTAGTGTGAAATATGACGATGCCGACAATAAACGTCCCGGATTCAAGTTTGCTGACTATGAGCTAAAAGGTGTTCCTGTACGTCTTGTCATGGGTGGTCGCGATTTGGAAAATGGAACTCTGGAAATCATGCGCCGTGATACCTTGGAAAAGGAAACCGTGAGCATTGATGGTATTGTGAAACGCGTTGAAAATCTCTTGGAAGAGATACAGCAGAATATTTTCTCAAAGGCCAAAGCATATCGTGATGCTCGCATCTATGAATGTGACAATTACGAGGAATTCAAGAACCGAGTGAAAGATGGTGGCTTCTTCCTTTGTCACTGGGATGGCACGGCTGAAACGGAAGCACGCATTAAAGAAGAGACACAGGCCACAATTCGTTGTGTCCCCTTTGGTGTGGAACAGACACCCGGAACCGATATGGTGAGCGGCAAACCCGCCAAATACCGGGTTATTATCGCCAGGAGTTATTAATTGTAAGGGCCAGTTGTCGCTAGGCCGACTAAGATTGGAACATAAATTGCACAATAATCAAATAATCTGTTAAAAATGAAGAAACTGTTTTTTGCCCTATCATTTATGATGATGGCTATTGGCATTCAGGCGCAGATGAAAACCATCCAGCCTAAGTATCAGGTGGGCGACCATGCTTTGTATCGATATGAAAGCACAACTACGATTACTTCGGAAAATCCCGTAACTGTAAAAATCACTTACACGGAAGATTACACTGTGCGTGAGGCTGATGCCAACGGTGCAATCATCGACCTTGTTAAGAAAGATGTGAAGGTGGAAGGTGCTGAAGATAATATTATGGTTCAACTGATGAGTATGGGCCAACAATTTGTCGATGGCGTTATTTTTAAACTGAAGACAGACGCAACGGGTAAGATTATAGATATCGTTAATAAAGACGAGCTTGCCGCACATATCAACGGAAAAGCCGAGGAAACCGCAACCCAAATGTTGGCCAAAATGCCAGAGTTAGCGCAGGCTACGAACAAAGATGAATTGAAGGAGCAACTGCTTGAGCAGGTAAGCGCTGAAGCATTGCTCAATGGATTTCAAAACAATCCCAACATCTTCGCTCTCAATGGTAAAACCTTGATGACTGGCACAGTAGACTCCTACGAGAACCAATTGGGCATGAAGATGAATCGTCTTTTCATGGTCAAAGGCAACCAAGTGAAGTCATCGGGTTCTTTGAACCTGTCAAAGGATGAATTGAAAGAATTGATTCTGTCACAGGTACCCGAGGAGCAGGCTGAAATGGTCCGCCAGAACATAGATCTGATTTTGAACAGTGGCCAGATTAAAGCCGAGATGAAAGAAGACGCTACTTATGAATATCTCGATAATGGATGGGTAGGTAGCATTTCCGTGGAAGAGTCAGGTGATATCATGGGACAAAAACAGACAGGTGCCACCAAACTGACTTTGCTGGAGCATAGTTGGTAATTTCGTCTTAATATCTTAATATGATTTAGCGGTAGCCAATGCATTGGCTACCGTTTTTTATATGGTGCGTTTTTGTTAAATTGAGTTAATTGGCTTGATTATGTCAAATTAAAATTCCAACAAATGAAAGGAATTTAGTAATTTTGCACTCGATTTCCGTTTGAAGGTTTCGGTTCCGAAACTTAATATGTAGAAATATTAATCCATCATACTTTCATTTGCGACTATCAATGTCGCGACCGTAGAGTGGAAAAACATTTTTCTTTACCCTATTATTTTTTATGTATAGCAAAGACGATTTATTATCGAAAGATATCCACGAATTGGTGGATATAGCCCAAGGTCTGGGTGCCGACTACAAGTCCAGCGATGAGAAAGAAACGCTGATATATGCCATTTTGGATAAGCAGGCCGAAGTGGAAGGCAATAAGAATCCTTTGGGCTCCAAGCGCAAGCGAACTCGTATTACGAAGAAAGACACCGACCGGGTGTATACCGTGAATGGCAAAGACGGCGAGAATCTTGACAATAAGAAAAAGAAGAAGAAAGCCGCCCAAGAATCGCTCCCACTGTTTAAAGACGATTTCCAGATGCCCGAGACGGATGATATAGCTCCTGAAGTTTCGACTGAGTCTGTAGTTGAACCTGAAGAGGCTCCCGTTTTGGAAGAGCCTGTAGTTGCCGAAGAAACAATAGTTGAACCGGAACCAGCCCCTGCCCCCAAAAAACGTGGACGTAAACCCAAGAAGGCTGTAGAAGAAACCGTTGCCGAACCAACGGCTGCAGATGAAACGCTTGAAGAACCTGTTAGCAATGAGGATACTGAAGGGACTGATAATTCTGCAGAAGAAGCCAATGACGAAACAACAGATGTTCCTGAGGCAGTCTTCAGGACGGGAGATGAAGAAGTACAAGAATCGGCAGACGAGTCGACTGGCAATCTTCTGGAACAGTTGCAGGCAAAAGTCAACAGCAATCACGACCAGGCTGAGGCTCCCGAATATCCGGATGGCATCTGGGCTGGCGATCCTGACGATGGTACCGACTTCATTACCGTTATCGATCTTCCTATTGAAGATCAAGGTGCCCTACCCGACTACGACATATTTGACAACCCAACATCTCCTGTGGCTCCTGCAGAACAGTCTTTTGTTGCTGCTCCACAGGTTAAACAAGGATATGATTTTTCCGATATTATCAGTTGCAATGGCGTATTGGAAATCATGCCCGATGGGTATGGGTTTCTTCGTTCCAGCGACTATAACTACCTATCTTCACCCGATGATGTTTACGTCTCTGCAAATCAGGTCAAACAATATGGTTTGAAGACGGGTGATGTGGTCGAATGCCGTATCCGTCCGCCTCGTGAGGGCGAAAAATATTTCCCGTTGACACGCGTTGACAAGATCAATGGACGCGACCCATCGGAAGTGCGCGATCGTATCTCTTTCGAGCACTTAACGCCTCTCTTCCCCGATGAGAAATTTACTTTGTGTGGTGACCCCAAGACGGAGAACCTCTCTACCCGTGTTGTCGATTTGTTCTCGCCGATAGGAAAAGGACAACGTGCTCTTATAGTTGCCCAGCCAAAAACGGGTAAGACCATCTTGATGAAAGACATCGCCAATGCCATAGCAGCCAATCACCCTGAGGCCTATTTGATGATGTTGCTGATTGACGAGCGTCCTGAAGAGGTTACTGATATGGCTCGTACGGTAAATGCAGAGGTAATTGCCTCCACTTTCGACGAACCTGCTGAACGCCACGTCAAAATTGCAGGCATCGTGCTTGAAAAAGCGAAGCGCATGGTAGAGTGCGGTCATGATGTGGTGATTTTCCTCGACTCCATTACGCGTCTGGCTCGTGCCTACAACACTGTGTCGCCAGCCAGCGGCAAAGTGCTTACGGGTGGTGTCGATGCCAACGCCTTACAGAAGCCCAAACGTTTCTTTGGCGCTGCACGTAACATTGAAGGCGGCGGTTCGTTAACCATCATTGCCACCGCGCTGATTGATACAGGTTCGAAGATGGACGAAGTGATTTTTGAGGAATTCAAAGGCACTGGCAATATGGAGCTTCAGTTGGAGCGTAGCCTGAGCAACAAACGCATATTCCCGTCGGTTAATCTTGTCGCATCGAGCACACGCCGTGACGACTTGCTGCATAACAAACTTACACTTGACAAGATGTGGATTCTTCGTAAGCACATTGCTGACATGAATGCCATGGAGGCGATGAATACCATTCACGATCGTTTGCAGACAGCCAAAAACATAGAAGAGTTCTTGATGGGAATGAATTCCTGACAACAGAACCTATAGCTGTTACCTCAAAGATTTGATACTTTAAGGTAAAAAGAAATAAACAAAGGGAGAAAATGGACATCGTATCCGTTATCTCCCTTTTTGCGTCCTTGCCCTTTTACGTCTTTACCCTTTTACGTCTTTACCCTTTTACCCTTTTACCCTTAACCGCGTCTATCATCATAACACGCTGATACTCATCAATACCGTTTAAAGAGAGAAAAGATATTTCTTTGTCAAACTCATCCTGTAGCATTGACAAGCCTTTATTATTTGGAACGATGTCTGCGTATGTACAGAACAAATCCATTGATTCTGCCACATGCCCTGTTATCCATTGACAGAATCCTGCATTGAGGTAATCATCTTTCACAACGTCCACGGTAGCCATCAACTCGTCATACTCTTGAAGAGCCTGTTCTTTTTTCTCGGTATGCATGAGGCACCATGCCAATACCCTCCGCACATTATTATCGTCAGGATGTTCATATTTGAGTTGGAACGCATGCTTCATCGCCTCTTCGAAGCGATTTTCTTGAATGAGGCAAATGGTAAGATTCAGTCTATATGACTTACTGCTTGGCTTGGCATCTACCAAGAATTGATATTGTTTGGCAGCCTCACTGTAGTTGCTCATCCTGATGAGGGTTTTGGCCAATCCTAGCCTAGCATTCTCCAACTCGGGCGTATTCTCGATGACGTTGGCAAACAGTTCTTTGGCTTTGTCATATTCCTGATTATGATAATAAGCCCATGCCTGTAGCAATATATGTTGTGGTGATTGATTGGCGTGGATCGCCAATAGTTGTTGCATGGCCCTATAACGTTTTCTTTTCAAAAGGAATTTAGCCAAAGAGAGAACTTCTTCGTCTTGAAGTGCTCCTCGGAATATCTCGTACCCCAAAAACAGTTCATCCGTTCGGTTGAAATCTTTCTCCGTACTAAAGGGATTACGGAATGCATTTTTGTCGGAGAAAAGTTTGTGGAATCGATAGATGTCTTGGAGATACATTCTTCTAATATATGCAGACGTCTTCTTTTCTTCATCCGACATGGTAGGCCCTAGAGCTTCTTGGCTGTCGAGCATCTCCTTTAAATTGTCTGGCAGTCTGTCAATGACAGTCTTCATGGCCAATGCGAAAGAATATTTGTCACTGTCGCAGAATGGTCCATGATCGAAGAGCACCTGCATAAACTTACTGTCTTTCATCTTTTCCACACTCATCCTTATATCGGGATGTTGGATATAGAATGGTGAGAACCAATTTGATACCGTTTGGAAGAAAGCGAATCGCTTCATTTGGGCAAAACCGCCAAAATAGATATCGGACCCTGCTTTTTGCATCTCCATCATTTTCTGATAGTTTCGCTCCATCTCTTCCATGGCTTCTTCTCCAGCATGCGGATTTAAAATGTCCTGCAAGGGATCTTCCTCTTTTTCTGTGATTCCGAAAGGAGTGATGTTAAAACCATTGTTTTTGATTAGATTAGGTATAATCTCACGTTGAATCTCCTCATGGTCATTTTCCGCGTCCATACAGAAATAGAGTTGCATCTGTAGTTCGGTGAGTTGTTTATGTGTTTGCTCATCAAACGACATCTCTTTCATCTTTTCCTTGATTTCCGGAAAGATATCGTATACTTGCATCCTTGCCAAAGCCCATCCTACAAGGGCTCTTTGCCGTAGTCTGTCGTCATTGGCATTTTGGTAGATTTCCACCAACGATAACCATTTCTGTGGGTCGAAGAAATTATGCAGTGATAATTGTATGGCACTGGTGAGTACCAAGGCATCATTGATGTGTATGTTTGCAGAAAGAATCAGTTGAGTAAAGAAACTGGATGTGTCTTTGTTCCATTGTCGCTCTGTCAGCAACATACAAAACAGTGATGAGATATACTCGTGGTGTTCCTCATAGATTTTCGCTTCTTGTTGCACACCTGCTTCGCCCATCAGTTCATTGATAGCTAGGTCTGAAGTGAAATTCTCCAAATAATGTTTAGCAGCTTCACCATTGGCACGCATCTTGCCTCCTTTTGTGGCGGCATAGCCGTAAGTGGGACAATTCTTGATATGGAAAGTAAGGTCTGCATCGTTGGCACATCGCCAGGCTTTCCTTAGCAGCTTGGCAAACAGTTGGTTCCGTTGAGGGTCTTCAAAACCTTGCCCAAAATAATTGAGCATCAAGGCATAATCGTTCTCAATAGCCTCCAATTCAGCTGATAGTGAGAACAACTGGTTGGAAGCCATCAGCGACCTCATCATGTGCAACGCATCGCCCAGTCGTTTGTTTACTACCAACTGGCGTACAGGGTTGAAAATCTCATAGTTCATGTCAAAGTCAATAATCAATCGTTCCAATTCGCCGCCTGAGCTCTGCTCTTGTCTGCTTCAGCAGGTGCATGGGCGTGGGCGAAAACTATTTTTGGCAGAGACTTGGCCGCTTTGTCCGACACATGACAATACTTTTGTATGATATCAGTATATTGGACAATGCCGCGAGTGTTGATGGAATCACATGCCATGTTATAGACCTTTATAAAATCTTCAATTTGTTTATTTCTTTTGGCATCGTTCCATGTCTTCGCAAGAGTGAGCAGACAGCCAAAATGCCATCCTTTGCGTTGCGTGTCATAGAGAACAGGGTGTTTGCCGAGTCTACATTCAGTGGCTTGGGGCTCGGGTAGCCACATGGCATCCATCTCATTGTTGAGCAGCATTTTCAATCGAATGTTCACATCATTGATTTGTATGCTGAACACCTTGTTTTTAGTTTTCACACTGTCCACAACATGACGAGTCAGGAAATCTGTGGCAGAGAACCTTGTCATGGCCACCATCTTGTCGCCTAATTGTTTAAGGTCGGTGATACGTGCCAGACGATTGCTAATCAATTGCCAATAGATGTTGGTAGCTGTGACGTAATGCACATCCTTGCCCTCTTTACGCATCTTCTCACCACGCATCACATCGGATGCGACGAGCAACGCCTTGTCGTTGAGGAGAGCCTCTTGGCAATCCATCTGCGCCATCATGGGCATGAGTTTGATGTTTGAGTTATTCTTTTCAAACAAACCCTTATCCTGCGCCACGAAAATGGGCAGGCAGTCGAGGGTGGGTGTCGTCGCTACCGTAAGCGCATCCTGCCCTAGTCTGTGTTGTTTTTCCTTATCCTTGCTTTCTCCTCCGCTGCACGCACAAAGGAGAAAAATGGCGAAGGAAAGGAATGACCATTTTTTCAGATACATGGTGCAAAAATACGAAAATATGATGAATATGAAAAGTAATTGTCCAAAAATAGGTTGTACCTCAACAAAAAAAGAAACCGTTTCTTTTGTTTTGTTCTCGGTTTGCACTATTTTTGCAAAAAAATAGAACCCTTTATGAAAAAACTAAAAATGATTTGCATGGCCACAATATTGGCGGGCTGCAATACCGCCGTGGATATTGAGCAACAAGTAGACGAACTCTATGCCAAGATGTCGCAAGAGGAACGCATAGCTCAATTGCGTAGTATGTATATGGACGATCTTTTCAATGAACAAGGGCAGCTGGACACAGCCAAATGCCGTCAGTTGATACCCAACGGTATCGGTCATTTTTCGCAATATTGCAGCCAGACCCCCCTGGACCCCAATGTGCTACGCGACCGTGTGGCTGCTGTTCAAGATTGGCTGATCAACAACACCCCCAATGGCATACCTGCTTTATTTCACGAAGAAGTTCTGTCGGGCGTAAATACACGTGGCGCCACTATCTATCCCCAACAGATAGGACAAGCTTGTTCGTTTAATCCCGAGTTGGCTGAGTTGAAGACCCAACAGACTGGTGTGGCCATGCGTAAGATGGGCGGCGTTTTGTCGTTATCGCCAATGGTAGATGTGTGCCGCACACCCAGTTTCAATCGTTTGGAAGAGTCGTATGGTGAGGATGGTTACTTGTCAGCGGTGATGGGAGTCGCATTCGTTAATGGCTTACAGCAAGGTGGTCTGAAAGAAGGCGTTGGAGCCTGTTCTAAGCACTATCTGGGTTATGGAGGTGGTGGCGATGCCGAAGAGAAAGAGTTGATGGAAGAGATTCTTTTCCCTCACGAAGCGATGATTCGTTTGGCTGGTAGTAGAGTTATCATGCCTGGCTACCATGCAATGGCGGACAGTAATGGCGACACCGTCAACTGTGTTGCCAACGGTAAAATACTCAATGATATCCTGCGTGGCTATCTTGGTTTCGACGGCATGGTAGTGAGCGATTACACTGCTATCGACCAATTGCCTGGTGTTACTGAGACCGTGGACAAAGCGGCAGCGGCAATCAATGGTGGTTGCGACGTGGACTTCCCTCGTGGAGCCAACTACGAGTCTCTGCCACAAGCTCTTGAGCAAGGGAAAGTGAAGCCTGAGGTGTTGGAACGCGCCGTGAAGGATGTGCTCCGCCATAAGTTCCGTGCCGGACTATTCGACAAAGACGCCTATTTGTTTAGTAAAGACAGAATCGAGTTGGATAGTCCCGAGGAGCGACAGACATCATACGACATCGCGACACAATCAGTGGTACTGTTAGAGAATAATGGAGTTCTGCCCCTCCATGTCGATTCGCTCAAGTCCCAGCAGAAACTCAATATTCTTTTGACTGGTCCCAATGCCAATTCGATGTGGGCAATGTGTGGTGACTATTCCTTCCCCTCCATGACCTATTTTTGGAAGAAAGTGGAGAATGATCTCGATCATCCCCATGTCATAACATTACTGGAAGGTATGAAGCATCACCAGCCTGAAGGTTTCAATATTATGTATTCCCGTGGTTGTGACTGGACAGAAGAAATAGAAACCAAGTTTGCCAAGGGCGGTGACGAGCGTGCATGGGAATATGAAATCCTCCACCGCAAGGTTGACTCGGGTGAAAAAGCCGACAAGGCGGAAGCTCTCAATATGGCAAAGGACTGTGACGTGATTATCGCCGCCGTTGGTGAAAACGTGATGCTATGTGGTGAGAACCGCGACCGACAGGGGTTGCGTTTGCCAGGCAAGCAGGAAGAATATGTTAAAGAATTGCTTCAGACGGGCAAACCTGTTGTCTTGGTTATTTTCGGTGGTCGTGCCCAGATCGTATCAGGCATAGCAGAACGATGCGCTGCTGTCATCCAGGCTTGGTATCCCGGAGAAGAAGGTGGCCATGCCGTGGCTGACATTCTCTTTGGTAAAGTGTCTCCGTCAGCCAAATTGTCGGTTAGTTATCCAAACACAGAGATATACGAACCTATTTGTTATAACCGCTCCGTCGAGAAAGATTCGCGTGTACAGTGGCCTTTTGGATATGGTTTGAGTTATGCTACTTTTGAATACAGCAATTTGAAAACCGACCAAGAAACCTCCACTACGTCTGAGGGCATAGTATTGTCGTTCGATGTGAAGAATACGGGTAAGATGGCTGCTGACGAGATTGCGCAAGTATACCTCTCTCCCACCACGGATAATCAGCATATCCGTCCTATCCAGTTGCAAGGTTTTGCGCGCGTATCGTTAAAACCAGGAGAAACAAAGACCGTGAAGATGAAACTCTATACCGAGCAGTTCGGATTCTATAGTCATGAGGGACAACGTCAATGGAATATTGCACCAGGTACTTTCTTAGTCAAAGTCGGTGCTTCTTCGACAGACATTCGCTTGCAACAACAGGTGACGCTTAAAGGTGAGACGGTAATCAAACCGCTTAGGGAACAGTATTTCTCGGAAAGATTAAAAGACTAAATAACGAAATTCCATTGAAGAGTTCATTTTTTAGATAAAATATAACGAATGAAACCTACGTCAATCTCGCTGTATATCAATGACATACCAAGCGAGATTGACTTTTTTTGAAAAATAGTTTGTTTTTCTTGCAATGTTTTTGCAAAAGGCGTGTATATAATGGTAGAGGATGCTTAACGAGACGAACGAACTGATACGCGGATTGTGCCGACAGCGCCGGCAAGCACAAGAGCGGCTTCTCCAACTGTATGGCGATATAGTTTTTGGCTTAGTGTCGAGAATCGTACCGCGTCAGGAGGATGCTGAAGAAGTGTATCAAGATGTGTTCCTTAAAGTATTCCAACATATCAGCTCATATGACGCTGAGAAAGCGTCGCTCGACACTTGGATAAGTCGCATCGCCTACCATGAGTCGCTGAATTTAGTCCGCCGCCATCGCCCCCCAGTCCTCTATGTTGATGACTGCGACATTCGTTTCGAAGACATCTCTGATGAAGCTGTCTCGCAGATATTGGAACGACAAGACGAAGGAACTGTCAAGCTGTTGGAGCGTGCCATTGAAAACCTGAGCACCGAAGAACAAGCACTCATCAGTATGTTCTATTTCGACGAGAAGAGTATCAAAGAGATAGCGTTTATTACAGATAACCTCCCAACAACAATTGGCTCTCAGTTGAGCCGGACGAGAAAGAAACTGTACCACATTATTAAAAGAATGCAGCAATGAGCGACAAAGAACTAATGAACCATCAGCAAAAGGACACGAACTTGCGTGAAGCCTTGGCGCGTCGTGCAAGACAGAGGCCCGTCATGCCAGCCGACCTGAATAAACGGGTGATGGCGCGAATGGCGGAAGATGGTCTGCATAGGCAAAAACTTCATCGTTGGGTGGCAGTCGCAGCTTGTCTATTGGTGGTTGTCGGCGTGGGTGTTACACTGATGGTAAAGATGAACGGCCATGATGTTGAGAAAATGACGGCGAAAGTGGAAAAGGAGGACGTTGCCTCTCCAGTACCTTCGGGTAAGAGGGACACAAGTTCTGTTGAGAAAGAATCTACGTTGACTGCCGGTAAAATGAAAACGGATAATTTCAGAACCCTCCCCTCCAATCAGATAGGAACTGCTTATCCAAATCCACGTCAGTTACCCGCAAGTGAAAGGGATGATAAAAAAACTGCTAGCCACGCAAATGAAATAGAAGAAAAGTTTTCAGCCCCTTCACGTAATATAGATAAGGAAGACGCAAGTGACACCCCATTGAGATATTATCCCATGACTCAAGGGAATGGCGGATATTTGCGGTACGCATCTGCTACTATAGGCGATAGCATTGTGTATCGAGCACCAAGTATGTTTGATGAATTCATCGCTAAAATGGCAGAAAACAATGGAGCAGAAAAGGTTGCGCTTGATTGTACTGATGATAGAGGTGGCATTGGCGATAGTGATAGCGGAAAGCCCAATAGGAATATTGCGCGTGAGCAAGGAAAAGAAGGAGGAAAGAAAGGTAAAGTGGTTAGTGTGGCGTATGTCTTTCCTGATGGCAGTGATGTTGATGTGTTTGGTCGACTCCTGCAAATGGCCTGTTGGTACGACAACAAGACCCCTGGTTATCTTCTTAATTTCTCCCGCCAACAATTCTTCTTCTGTATCAACGACGTACGTCAAGGAGAGAGATATCTATGGACGGCAGAACGTATAGCAGGCAACAGAATATTGGTTTATTGTACCCATTCCCCACAGGAAACCGTTGTTTCATCAGCTTGTTATCAAGAATATAAAGACCGTTTAAACCTTATAGAAATAAAGAATTAAAATAGAAAAAACATAAAAGATATAGCCTTATGAAACTGTTTAGAATAATCACGTTAAGTGCTTTGGCGATAATCTGTGCCAGTTTGAGCATGTATGCACAGCAGCAAGGACAGCAGCTGAGAATGTCGTTGGAGTATACTACCGTTGGACCTAATGGTGGCAGAATATTAGCCAAGGGTACAGTGGGCATGCAGCCACGTCCCGAAGTGAAAGTAGACCCTCGAACAGGAAAAGAAACTGCAGTATGGCTTCCCACCAACAATGCGTGGATTAAAGACTCTGTTTGGGCGAAAGACGTCCATTTGGCTGAGCACCTGGAACGGTATTTCCCTGGCACCCTATTCGATCCCAACCTCCTTCATCTGATAAAACAAAGCGGCTCTTATAATCTGAGTGATGAATACGTTCCTTTCAGTTGGATGTTGTGTGAAGAAGGTGGTGAGACAGTGCTTCACTGTTATATCAAGATGGTTGCCGATGTAGTGACTCGTTTCTGGCTAGCCTCGGAAGAAACCTGCTTGGTTGACCGTGAGACGGGCACCCAGTACCGTATCCGCCGTACTGAGCCTGAATGCATTAGAAAACATGTCTGCTTTAAAGCGCCCAAAGACTCGACCTTGGACTTCCGCATCTATTTTCCACCCCTTGCTGAGACAACGAGAGAGGTGACCATCTTTGGCGTTCCCTTGTGGAGTCTTGTAGGCAATCCTGTCACCGTTAGGCCTCATTATGAAGGTAGAGTAAACTACTATGACACCATCCCCCAATTGCGCCAACCACGTCTGTTGTTAAATCATCTCAGCGAGGATGCCCCCTACGACAAACAAAATTGGAACACATGGAAAGTCTATACCGACGCCCATCTGATAAAACCACTGCCCGACAATACCATGGCCATCTGGCAGACCCCCGAAGCCACCTATCTCGCTATTGCCCAAGAACAGAATTGGACCCGTGAATATTTCGGTTGGGAAACAGGTGAAATGCTAGTGGACGAGTCGGGCATGCAGTACCATCTGCGTGAGGTTCAAGGGCTTCCCATAGATGAGATATTCTTCATGGAAGGCAATGCCGGTGATTACATCGCCTATATGCTGGTGTTTGACCCTGTTCCTTTAGATAAACCGACCATCACCTATGTTGCTCCTGCTGGCGAGCCTTTCAATGCTTGGGGGGCCAATTGGGGTGGCTTGGTACTTCCTAATCTTGACGTAGAAGCTTTACGAAGGAATCAATCATTGTTTAATTATCATCCGAGGGAGGTGGTGGAGTGACACCCACCCCTATCCTCACAAAGTAAAGGAACGGATGTCATTATAAAGAGAAAAATAGCTAAATACTAAAAATAGTTTTAGATTTTTAACTCCAATAATCATTTTTCTGTTCATTTCGAGTGTTTCTTGATTCGGACTCCATAATTTTGTGGCCATATATGTATCGCTGATTTTGACGAGGCGGTTGAAGGGTGATTAGTGTCTTTGGAGAATAAGATTTACTGCACCCCTATAGGGAGACCGTATCCATAAGTATGGCCTGTGGGAGGTGGCCGACGAATTATATAACGCTTATATGACAATTATCATGAGACTACAAACCATTATCTTACTGATGCTCCTGTTCTTTGCGCTGTCGAGCTATGCACAGACCGACAGCACACAAGTGAAGGCAGAGAAGCAGGAGCAAGCAGAGAAGGAAAAGTCGGAGACCGACAAGAAAAAGAAAAAAGAAAAGACCATCGCTCTGACGGGCTATGCGTCGGATTCTTTCACGAAGGCCCGCGTGCCGAAGGACAGTCTGAAAGTCTATTTGTTGAATGTCACCGACTCGGTGGTCGTTGACACTGCTAATGTGTGGGAATCGTGGAACTATACCGGCATTAGCAGCACGGGATACAACTTTACCGTTCCCGCTCATCCTGCGAAATATATCATCAAAGCCACACACCCCGACTACGAGACCACCTATATGAACTATGAGGTGAGATATATCCGCAGGAACCGCTATTTTGAATTGCCTGCCCTGCGCATGCACCGTCTGCGCCGCGACTTCGACCGCGACGGTGGCAACCTTGATGAGGTGGTGGTGACGGCGACGAAAGTAAAGATGGTTTACAAAGGTGACACTATCGTCTACAATGCCGATGCCTTCAACATACCAGAAGGATCGATGCTTGACGCCCTCATCAAGCAGTTGCCTGGAGTTGAACTGAAGGAAAACGGAGAGATTTTTGTCAACGGCAAGAAGATAGACAACCTGACTTTGAATGGAGCCGACTTTTTCAAGGGCAAGAACAAGATGATGCTGGAGAACCTACCCTACTACACGGTGAAGAATGTAGAAGTGTTCAACAAATCGACACCACGGAGCAAATTCACCGGCCGCGATGTTGAACAGAAAGAATATACTATGGACGTGGTGTTGAAACGCGAATACCATGTAGGCGGCACTGCATACGTTGAAGGTGGTTACGGCACCGACAACCGTTATCGAGGCAAGGGCTTCGGGATGCGTTACAGCGATCATAGTCGTGCCATTCTCTTTGGTGGGGCAAACAACCTAAACGAATACATCGACTTCGACCGTGAAGGCAACGATCGCAGCCGCACCGAAGCCAGTGGAGACCGCGACGTGCGTCAAGTGGGTGGTGCATGGTCCTTGCATGCCCCGGAAGACCGAGCCACGAACACACTGGAATACGACCTGAAGTGGGAAGACAACCATGGTGAGAGTCGTCAGCAGTCGGAGAACTACCTTGCCGGTGCCAGCACCTTCGGGAAAACCAACAATGTCAACAACAGCCGTCCGTTTTCAGTTGACGCACGCAATGTCTTCATGTTGCAGAAACCGTTCTTTTTGTATTCCTGGGTAGACGCCAGTTATAGCCATGGACACAACGAGAGCGAAAACGAGTCACTGACAGCCCGTGATGTGCTATTCTCCGACAGCATCAACTTGAATTGGAATCGTAACCGCAGCAAGAGCGACCGTATGAATATTGCTTTCCAAAACCAAGCCAGCATCAAATTGCCATGGGGAGATGTGTTAGAGTTGCAAGCAAACATACAAAGCCAACGTACATGGAATGCCCATTCATTCTCACAGAACCGTTACACTTTCTACACCACAGGCGTTGTCGACCAACGAAACCAATACAACGACAGTCCTAGTTCGGGGTTCAGTGCCTCTGGCAGAATAGGATATGGCTTACATTTGACCGAGCATTTCCTCATTCAACCTTATGTTGGCATTAGCTATGACTTCTCTGATAATGACAACAATCGTTACCGTTTAGACTGGTTAGGACCCGACTGGTCGGTTGGTGGTCCCCACCCTATGGGTGCTCTACCTCCTTCAGATGTGTTGGTTAACGCCCTCGACCATCCAAACTCCTCGAAGCAGGAGACAAGGCTTAACACACCATCAGTTGGTTTGGAGATGAGCTACAACAAACCCCTCAATAATAATGGCCAGATGTATTTTGCCTTGCAACTGACCGAGAAATATCCTCGCAACCACATGCGCTATGATAACGACATGGTACATGCCGCTATCAACAAGAACTACCGCTCTCCTCAGGCATTTTTCAATTTTTATATTGCTTTCGACAACTACCATAAGATCATCGATGGCTTTATACAAAACAATATGCAGTTACCCAATATCAGTCAGATGGTTGACATCACCTCTACCGCCAACCCTTTAAACATCGTGAAAGGCAATCCAGACTTGAAGCCCATGAATCTATGGTACGGCAATGTGAGCTTCAGTTCACGCAAGGACAGCATCAACCAGATTATCCGCGTGTCATTAAACGGAACCTTCCAACATAACTCTTTTGCAAACGCTTACACCTATGACCCATCGACCGGAGTATACACCTCGTGGACGGAGAATGTCAATGGCAATTGGCAGTTGACCAGCAGCCTAGACTATGGTCGTGCTTTAGGCAAAAGAAAATTCTGGAATGTTAAAGTCAACTTGAGTTCCACAATTAGTCAAAATACTGATATGACCTCGCTTACTGGTCAGTCTGAGACGCAACATAATCGCGTGACAAGCACCCGTTTAACCTTCTCACCCAACCTGCGGTATCAGAAAGATAAACTCAGTTTTACAATCATGGGGGCTGGTTCTTGGCAACATCTCCACCGCAGTATTGAGGTAAGCACCCTACCCACCAATGTCTATGATTTCAGTTATGGTATCAACGCCAACTATCAGCTACCTTGGAACCTGACCATCGACACCGACCTGCAAATGCACTCACGCAGGGGTTATGCCGAAGAAGAGATGAATGACAACCGCCTGTATTGGGATGCCACACTGACGAAAAGTTGGAAGCAAGGACGTTGGGTGGCAAAGGTGAAAGGCTATGACCTACTCGGTCAGGTGACCCATTGGCAGTACTATGTCAATTCACAAGGCCGTTATGAGACATGGACCAATAATATGCGTCGATATGTGTTGTTCTTGTTAGCCTATCGTTTCAGTTTGACACCAAAAAGAAAATAGTATTTACCGGTTATGTTTTATTAACTATATTCGTGCTTTTCATTAATGAAAGATTGTTGAGAGACTGAGTCGTGAGACTCGGTCTCTTTGTAAGATTAAAATAAAGAAAGGCAGTTTTATAGATTAAATACTGGCAAGACTTTGGATATTTGTACTTTTTTTTATACTTTCGCAGGGAAATTACAAATAACCCCGACCTTCAAAATCTTGAATCATGGCAAAGGACAAAATAGCATACGTGTGCGATAATTGCGGTCAGGAATCATCCAAGTGGATAGGTAAATGCCCGTCATGTGGGCAATGGAATACCTTTAAGGAGATACGCATCAGTAATGACACAGGCAGTCAAGCCGCCAAATCGGCTGCCCAGCATGTGCGCAGCGTATTATCTGGTGGTGTCCGTCCCCGTAAGTTGAGTGAGATAGCCGCCAAGGGAGAACCACGCATCGACATGCTCGATGGTGAATTAAATCGTGTCTTGGGAGGAGGGCTCGTTCCTGGTAGCATTGTCTTATTGGGTGGAGAGCCCGGCATCGGTAAAAGCACATTGAGCCTACAAACGGTTCTTCGTCTACCCCACCTCCGCATATTGTATGTTAGCGGCGAGGAGAGTGAACAACAACTGAAAATGCGTAGCGAGCGGATTGCCCATGAAAGTGATGAGCATGTACTCATCCTATGTGAGAATTCTTTGGAAGCCATTTTTTCTCACATCAAGGACGTGCAGCCCGACTTGGTGGTGGTTGACTCCATCCAGACCATCTCCACTGAAGATGTGGAGAGCAGCGCTGGAAGCGTGAGTCAAGTGCGCGAATGTGCAGCTGCTTTGTTGCGCTTTTCGAAATCAAGTGGCATTCCTGTTATCCTCATTGGTCATATTAACAAAGAAGGCTCCATTGCCGGACCCAAAATTCTGGAGCATATTGTCGACACCGTTATCCAGTTTGAAGGCGACCAACATTATATGTACCGTATCCTTCGCTCTATAAAAAACCGTTTTGGGAGCACCAGCGAATTGGGCATCTACGAAATGCGTCAAGACGGGTTGCGCCAGGTGAGTAACCCCTCCGAGTTGCTTTTAACACGTGAGCATGAGGGCCTTTCTGGAATTGCCATCTCATCTGCCATTGAAGGTGTTCGACCTTTTTTGGTTGAGACGCAAGCCTTGGTGTCCACGGCCGCCTATGGCACGCCACAACGTGCCGCCACAGGATTTGACCAACGTCGCCTGAATATGTTGTTGGCCGTGTTGGAGAAACGTGTCGGTTTCAAACTCATCCAGAAAGATGTGTTTTTGAATATTGCCGGTGGACTGCGTGTCACCGATATGGCAATGGACCTAAGTGTGATTGCCGCTGTTTTGTCGAGTAATGTCGACACCCCCATCGACAACAGTTGGTGTATGTGCGGTGAGGTGGGCCTTAGTGGCGAGGTCCGTCCTGTGAGCCGTATTGATCAACGAATTGGAGAAGCTGAAAAATTAGGCTTTTCTGACATCATAATCCCCAAATATAATGCCCAAGGACTAGCAAAAGGCAAATATCATATTGGCATTCATCCCGTTCGCAAAGTAGAGGAAGCTCTTCGCCTGTTGTTTGGATAAAGCAATCTCGATTTTCTCCCCACCTTTTTCGATACCCATTTACTTTTTTACCCTTTTACTCTTTTACTTTTCAAAGGTATTCCGTGGTGTCATCGATCCCTGCCGCCTCCAATGCTTCGCGGCGTTCCAGGCATGTGGCACACCGTCCACATTGTTTTTCTCCACCGCGGTAGCAAGACCATGTCTTTGAATAATCAACACCTAGCTTTTTGCCATGTGCAGCGATATCAGCCTTGGAAAGGTTCGTGTATGGAGCCCATAACCGTGCGCCATTTATCGTTCCCGCCTTCAATGCTTCTGACATGGCATCAACGAAAGCAGGGGAACAATCTGGATAAATGTCGTGGTCGCCACCATGGTTGGCCATCATCACGAAGTCAAGACGATGTGTCTCAGCTAATCCTGCCGCTATGGACAACATGATGCCATTTCGGAAAGGCACAACTGTCGATTGGATATTTTCGTTTTTGTAATGTCCTTCAGGAATGGCTTCGTCACCTTCCAACAACGAACTTTTGAAATAATGTTTCATGAAATCGAGGGGAATGACCAGATGTGGAATTCCCAAACGTTCGCAGTGGTATTGTGCGAAAGGTATCTCCCGATGGTTATGATTGCTACCATAGTCAAAAGATACCGCCAATGCTATGCGCATTTGGTATTCATATAGCAGTGTGATGCTGTCCATGCCTCCACTAATGATGGCTATGCTGTCTTTTTTGTCTTCTGTTTTCATGATGAAAATGGCATATTATCTTGAATAACCGCAAAAATATGTTTTTTTTCGGAAACTGATGAGTTTTTTCCGCGAAAAACTTTCTTATAATAGTAATTTTACATTTTTTCTTTTTTTCAATACTGGTAATTGCTGTTAATTGAAGATTTTTCCGTACTTTTGTCAACGCAAACAAACTACAAAGTATATATTACTTATACCTAGAAACTTATAAACAGACAAATCAAATGAACAAGAAACTATTTGGAATGGCCTTGGCGTTGTTGTTGTCAGGCATAGAAGCATGGGCTCAAGACTATGCTCGGTATTATGAGAACTTACCTGTGGATATGCCTTTGGTGAACACACCGGTTATTCCTGACAGGACGGTGAAGTTGACTGACTATGGTGTCGTGGGCGATGGCGTGACATTAGTGACCGAGAAGTTGCAAAAGGCCATCAATGATGTGGCCAAACAAGGTGGAGGTCATGTGGTGGTGGAAGCTGGTATTTGGCTCACGGGGCCTATAACATTGAAGGATGGAGTTGATCTACACCTCGAGCGTAACGCCGTATTGGCTTTTTCTCCCGACAAAGCAGTAGCGGTAAAGAAGGACGCTGCCACAGGTGAGATGAAAGAGCGTGCTGAACCAGGCATCAGTGCTTCAAAACGTCATGATATCAGCATCAGTGGCGAAGGCACCATCGACGGTAATGGTGAGTGGTGGCGTCCCGTGAAACGTGGCAAAGTGAGTGACGTGGAATGGAAAGACTACAATGACATGGGAGGTACGGTAGCAGATAACGGACAGTTATGGTATCCCTTCAAACTCCATCATTTCGACGACATTGCTTCCACGGCAGAAGCGCAGGAACGAATGCGCGCCCACCTGATACGTCTTACGGAATGTGAGAGGGTGAGGATCAGTGGCGTGACCGTCCAGAACTCCCCCCGCTTCCATATCGTGCCTCAACGTTGCAAGGATGTGGTGATTGACGGTGTGACGGTGCGTTGTCCTTGGAACGCACAGAATGGTGACGCTATCGACATCGGCAACTGCAAAAATGTACTTATCGTCAACAATGTGATTGATGCAGGCGACGACGGCATCTGTATGAAAGGTGGCGCCGGCGCGGCAGGTGAGAAGAGCGGTCCATGCGAAAACATCCTTATCCAGGACAATACAGTCTACCATGCTCACGGAGGTTTCGTTATCGGCAGTGAATTTTCCGGAGGTATGAAAAACATCGTGGTACGTCGCTGCTTGTTTAGCGGTACCGACACAGGCTTGCGCTTTAAGAGTGCCATTGGGCGTGGTGGCAAGACGGAAAACATCAATATCAGCGACATCACCATGAGTGATATTCGTGGCGAGGCCATCATTTTCGAGACCACCTATTGGGACAACCATGTGGGAGCAAAGAAAGATGACAGCAAGAAAAAGTTGGAATATGTGCCTGACTTCGGCGACATCCACATTAGCAACATCGTTTGCCGTGGATGCAAGACTGCCATCGCCGCACATGGGGAAGAAGGGATGATACACGACATAACAGTGCAAGACGCTATCTTTTTCTATACGAAAAATGGAACGGACATCGATGCCGCCTGTGGAGTAACCATGAAAAATGTACGGTTGGAGACGTTTAAAAAGTAAAAGGGTAAAAGAATAAAAGTGGAATATCTTCACCTAGAGTAAAACGATTTCGATAACGGTAAGAATGTTTCCATCCACGGTGAAACGCACATCATACCCCCCGAAAGGCATACCATATACCTTTTGGGGGTCTTTTTGGTAGGCTGGTCTAGGGTCTAGTGAAAGGGTTTCGACAAGTGAATCGTATAAATGGGTAGGTATCTTCGATTGTAGTTCATCGGGGAAAACAACCTGTAACGACTGCCACTGATGAGTGTCGACGAAACCGCTCCGTATACCTGCGTGACTGTCGGCATATTCCACATAAGGCTTGACATCGTAAATCGGTGTGCCGTCCATTAAATCTGCGCCTTGTACATGAAGCACCGGTCCTTCGGCACTCTCCCACTCCACCTTCTGTAAACGGACAGCAGACAGTCCCAATGGGTTGGGACGGAATGGGGAACGCGATGCAAAGACGCCTACTGACTGGTTTCCACCCAATCGTGGAGGACGAACTACAGGACTGGATGTGGCATGGCGATTGGCGGAAAACTCCCAAATCAACCATAGATAGTCAAATCCATCAATGCCTCTCAATGCATCTACATTGCGCCATTGGGGAACAAACACAATACGTCCAGGAATGTTCGTTACCAGTCCGCTCTGTTTGGGAATGCCAAACTTAGAAGTAAACGGAGAATGGAAATGGGCTATGGGAAGAATGGTCATGTGGACAATGATACAACGGCCGAAATAACCAGGAATACCAACACGGTTAAACAACCGGTGGCAATTGGAGCCCAAATACTGCGCACACGAGCAGGTGTTTTTTGGTGGCTGAAAGTCGAAAAAGCCCAATATAGTATCAACGCACCAATAGCACCTATCGCCATTCCTGCCAATAGGTCACCCATATAATGGACGCCTAGGTACATTCGTGAATAGCACATCAACACCGCCCAAATCACCATGAGCAACGACAGCCATCTGCGCCGGAACAATAAGATGATATAGGTGACCAAAGCCCATGAGTTGGCCGCATGTGCCGATGGGAAACTGTAACTCCCCCCTCTATAGCCGTTGACTATATGAATTGTTTCGGATATGGGGTTTTCCAAGTTGCTTGGTCGCAACCTTTCAATCTCAGGACGTATCCAGTGGGCAGACACTTGGTCGCTAAAAACGATAATGACGGCAGCCGTAAGCAACGCCAATATTGTGGCTTTCCATGAATAGTTTCTTGCTATGACAAAGGCTAAACTTATATAGAAAGGCACCCATACCCATTTGCCACTGTATAGTGGCATAAAGACATCGAAAAAAGCAGAATGATGGCTGTTGACCTCAAGCAACAGTGCTGTGTCGAGGTCAATAAGATGTTGCAACAACGAAGTGAGCGTTACAAATAATATCATTTGCTTCAGTCGGTATACTTTTGAAGTGCAAAGGTACGGAAAAACGCTTGCAGAACAAAATAAACAGACTACTTTTTACTAAAACGAAAAGAATTCCATTAAATAAAAGAATAAAAGAATCCCTTGTAAATCGGTGATTTACAAGGGATAATGTAGTGGATAGGGGAATCGAACCCCTATGCCAAGATTGAGAATCTTGTATCCTAACCATTAGATGAATCCACCTTTTCGGTATCTATCCCCAAGCGGAAGCTGGGGGATTCGAACCCCCGGTACGGTAACCCGCACGGCAGTTTAGCAAACTGCTGGTTTCAGCCACTCACCCAAACTTCCAATCCCGGTTACATACCGTAGCATTTTCTCTAAAATGCGGTGCAAAGGTAATGGTATTTTTTCACAACACCAAATTTTTCCTTGTATTTTTTTCAAAAAAACAAGTGGCTACTGAAATTGTTGCTAGTATACCAATACGTTGCTTTGTGACAGACACATTATAACTGTTCGCATTCGCGCAGCCACCCTGTCGAAGTGGCATCGGAAGGCATGCGCCAGTCGCCTCGTGGCGAGAGACTTACAGAACCTACTTTGGGACCATCGGGCAAACACGAACGTTTAAACTGTTGGTTGAAGAAACGACGAACAAACGTAGTGAGCCATTTCTTAATCGTTTCATCGTCGTATTTTGCCACATCATTTTGTGTGCCGCCAAAGGCCTTTTTGGCTAACATATATATTTTGGATGGTCGGAAGCCATAGCGTAGCATATAATAGAGAAAGAAATCATGCAATTCATAGGGCCCTACAAGGTCTTCCGTCTTTTGTTTGATGTTCCCGTCCTCATCAGCGGGAATAAGTTCCGGGCTGATGGGCGTGTCGACGATATCGAGAAGGGTCTTCGCCGACTGTTCGTCTACTTCTTCTGCAGCCACATAGCGAACCAAGTATTGGATAAGTGTTTTCGGTATGCTCGCATTCACCCCATACATTGACATGTGATCCCCATTATAAGTCGCCCATCCAAGCGCAAGTTCAGAAAGGTCACCCGTACCAACAACCAGTCCACCCAGTTGGTTACTCAGGTCCATCAATATCTGGGTACGTTCACGCGCCTGTGAATTCTCGTACGTCACATCATGTATCGTCGGATCATGCCCGATGTCACTGAAATGTTGCGAAACTGCCGCGGCAATATTCACCTCCATCATGGTGATTCCAAGCGATTGCATCAGGTCTACGGCATTGTTATGCGTACGGTCAGTGGTACCAAAGCCTGGCATTGTCACTCCTATTATACCTTTGCGGTCTATCTTTAACTTGTCAAAGGTCTTCACACATACGAGCAGAGCCAATGTGGAATCGAGACCACCACTTACACCAATAATAAGACGTTTGGAATTAGTGTGTTGTACCCGTTTGGCCAAACCTGCTACTTGGATATTGAAAATCTCATTGCAGCTCTCTACCATTTTTTCTTTCTGAGGGATAAACGGATGAGGATTGACCTCGCGATATGGAAGAAGAGAAATATTTTCCTCCAATATAGACACATTTTCGGGCAGTATGCAGTCGATGACCATCTCTTTTGAAGCCCTACGCTCGTAGGCATCGGGACGTTGTGCGTTGACGAAGGTTGTATTGGCCCGTCGTTCGGAGCGTAACCGTTCCACATCAACTTGTGCGATAACCAACTGAGGTTCGAAAGAGAATCTTTCACCTTCAGCAATCATTTTGCCATTCTCGTAGATGATGGCATTGCCTCCATAAACCACGTCTTGGGTGCTCTCGCCGTAGCCACTCCCACTGTAAATATAGCCTGTCATGGTGCGTGCACTCTGTTGCGCCAGCAAACTCTTTAGATAATCATGCTTTCCTATCAGTTCATCACTTGCCGACAAGTTAAACACCAATTCCGCACCAGCAAGTGCCAATCCGTTGCTTGGAGGAGTGGGAGCCCATACATCTTCGCATATCTCAACGCCAAACAACGCGCCATCAGTAGTCCGGAACAGTTGAGGTGCTGCCGAAACCATGATTCTCGTTCCTGCAAAACGTATCTCTGTGGGATGGAGGTCTTGGGATGACGCGAACCAGCGTTTCTCGTAGAATTCTCCATAGTTTGGGAGGAATGTTTTTGGCACGACACCTAATATCTTGCCCTTCTGTACTACCACGGCACAGTTAAGCAACAATCCGCCCACCACAACGGGCAGTCCAACGATGGAAATGATATCGAGTTTTCTCGTGAAGTCAAGCAACATGAGCAGCGCATTTTCAGCCTGTTCGATGAGCAGGTTTTGGCGGAACAGGTCCTGACATGTATATCCCGTCAAAGAGAGCTCAGGAAAGACTATGATCTCCACTCCTTTCCCTTCCGCCTGCGCGATGAGGTTTTCCACTTGTAGCAGGTTGAACGAGCAATCCGCCACCTTCACTTCCGGCACTGCAGCCGCCACTGTTATGAATCCGTATTTCATGGCATGTATTATTACTTAATGGTCACCTGGGTGGCTCCATATCCATATTCTCGGAAAGAAGCATCCTGGTGAGGATATTGTTTGTATTTGTAATTGAGTTCATGAATGATAGCTTGGCGCAATACTCCCTCACCCTTGCCATGTATGAACACCACCTTTTGTCCTTTTTTCTTGGCATATTGAGCGAGGGTCTTTCTGAACACTTCTAATTGATAGTTGAGAATATCAGCAGCCGACATCCCTGCCGTGGTCTCGAGAAGTTCTCCTGCATGTAGGTCTATCACCACTACGTCATCATGCGTGGTTCTTTGTGGGGCCTTTCCTTTGCTTTGTGCGTCATCGTACCTACGGACATACCCATTTTGTGGTTTCTCCGTTTGGTGAATTGCCGTTTCTGGATTTGCATACATCTCCCGTTTCAATTGATTGGCGTCAACCACCAGCGGCTTAGCCATTTCATCACGAACCACGATATTATGAAGCAGTGAAGGTGTTTCGAAGAAATCATTCTCCATGAATGCATGGAGTTTGTAGAATTTCTTCGCATCTATCCTCAATTGGACATTTACTACAGGCTTCAACTGAAAGCTTTTGTCACGTTTATAGGCAAACGCTTGAATGGCCACCCTTTCCATGTCATTGAGGTCTTCATGGCCAAACTCATCGACAAAGACACTCGTGTTAGGTTCAGCATCACCATTGCACCATAGGTTCCAAGTGTTGTTTTCCGCTTTCAGCAACGCATATTGAAGATAGTAGTTGGAATCATTGACCAGGTATGCTTCGAAACGTGTTGTAGTCATTGCTTTGATGTCAATAGGCACAAAGGCCAGATAGAGGGACAAAACATCGCCCCCCCTTCGTTCATATGCCATCTTACGAAACGTAACAGGTTTGTCGGCCGGCTCGGGTTCTGGGTCTGTCTTTGTGCCAGGAGCTACAGGCCGACGTGTAGTTCCTTCTGTGTGAACTTTCGCGATGTTATAATCGTCGGTGGTCACCACTACCACGTCATTGATGGCCGTGGGTATCTGGAAACCGTCCTCATCTTCGACGAGAACAATATTCTTTCCTTGAAAACCGGCGATTATGCCGCCGCCTATATCACTGAGAAATCTTACTTTGTCGCCTATTTTCATTGTTTAGGAGTTATGAGGTGAAAGAAACGGGATAGATCTAGTTCTTTATATAATGTTCATTCGCCGACATGTTTAGGGTATGAGCAAAGAACTATCGCCGTAACTTAAGAATCTGAAATCATGTGAAAGAGCATAGTCGTAGATGCGATGCCAGTCGCCATTTACGAAAGCGCTTACCAAGAGTAGAAGTGTGCTCTTAGGTTGATGGAAATTGGTGATGAGGTTGTTCACCACCTTATACTTATACCCTGGTGCTATAATAATCTGTGTAGAGGCATGAAGAACATCCATCTCGTGGCATGCCATATAATCCACCAAAGCATTCAATGCCTCTTGCACAGTTATGTTGTCATCTGTCTCATAAGGAATCCACTGTGGCACATGCCATGATATTTCCCCTACCCCTTCATGACGTATGAGCATCGTTCCAAGGTAATACAGACTCTCAAGAGTGCGGACACTCGTTGTCCCAACTGCCACCACATGGCCTGTGTGCCTCAGCAGTGACAAAATGGTAGATTTCTTTACAGCAAAGTGTTCAGAGTGCATCTCGTGGTCGTTGATGGTTTCCGATTTTACCGGTTTAAACGTTCCCGCACCAACATGCAACGTTAGTTCCTCCATGTTAAACCCTTTCTCCTTCAGCTGGGACAACACTTCTTCTGTGAAATGGAGTCCTGCCGTGGGAGCGGCCACCGACCCTTTTATCTTCGAGTAAACGGTTTGATATGTTGTCTTGTCGCTTTCCTGGGTGTCACGTTTCAAGTATGGAGGAATTGGCAACTCTCCCACCGCGTCAAGTATCTCGGCAAATGTAACGTTGGGATTGTCCCATGCAAAATCCACCCAATGACTGGTGTGATACTGTTCTCCCCTCTTGGCGGTAAGCGTACATTGCTCGTCGCCTAGGTCCACATTCATTCGAAGTGTTTCACCTTTCCATTTCTTCAGGTTGCCTACAATACAGAACCATGAACAGTGTCCTTTGGAAACAAACATTTGTTCATATTCTTTTGGTGCTGCAGGCTCCAAAAGGAACACCTCGATAAGCGCACCTGTGGCTTTTCTGAAGTGAAGTCTCGCTTGGATTACCTTTGTGTTGTTGAACACCAACAGAGACCCTTCATGCAACAACTCTGGCAAGTCGCGAAACAAATGTTCGTCCACTTCTCCATGTCGATAACAGAGAAGTTTGGATTCATCCCTTTTTGATAGCGGAAATTTCGCTATTCGCTCATCCGCAAGGGGGTAGTCGTAGTCTTCGATTCTAATATTTTTTGTATTCATCCTTTCTTAAAAGAACAATGCCCTAAACAAGGCGTAGATAAAACAGAGGGCAAAGAGGCAAAGCACCACGTCGATGTCGACCAGGCTGAAACCCGTCTTGGTGTATTGCGTGGAGATGTAATTGCCCTTTGGAGCCAGACGCCGTTCAACAAAATGATAAACTGAATAAACTAGCAGTGCCGAAAATGCCCCCCATATAAATCCAGAAAGCACATCAAATGGAAAATGCATACCTAAATATAGTCGCGTATATCCATTCATTAGCGTCCATATGCACATCGCCACTGAGAACAATGTATTTCTCACCAAAAGGCAAAAGAACAGCGCCAACCCCATCGTGTTCGCAGCATGGGCGGAGAAGAAACTGTAATCGTTGGCTGTAACGCCCTGTACCACATCCACCAAGTGCCCCATCTGAAGGTCGTTGAGGGGGCGTGGGCGTGCCACCATGGGTTTCACAATTCCTTCGGCCACACCTTCAGTGAGCAACAGGCAACACAGAGCAGACACAATAATGGCCACGACCTTTGGCACCTCATTGTTCTTCACCACCAAGTAAAGCCATCCCACATATAACGGCAACCATGTCCACCCCGACGTCAGTGTGGCGATAAACCCGTCGAGAAACAGAGAGTCGCTCCCATTGAAGAAAGAGAGAGCCCTCCAGTCGGCGTCAATGATAGGCTGCCAGTCCATAATTGTTAAATTTCCTCCACTTGATTAGTGAGCAACCATCCTTCTCGTCCGTCAGCCAATTTGACCGACATCCAATCACTGATTGACTTGTCGATGATTTTCACTTTCGTTCCTTCATGAATGACAAATGCTGCGGCAGCATCTGTCTTCGGCGTCTTTCTCACGTTTACCGTAGGTGTGGTGACTATGGCAGTGTCACGCTCTTTCAGCTGTCGTCGTTGCTGATAGGCGAATATATTCGAGAGAATGAACAACAACAACATAAATGCCGCGCCAAAGAAGCCCACCTTACGCAAGATGACATTCCCAGAGAACAAGTAAATAAGGACGAGCACCAACATCGTAATGATGCTTCCGATAGCCAAATATGCCCATTGGTCGATACTCTTTGAGTTTACCAACGAGTGATAGCCCGTCACGAAGAACATCTCCGACTCAGGTGAAATTTTGTCAATAGTCTTCGACTGGGCCAATTGCAAATTGAACCGAATGTCCTCATCTCCCGGGGACAATTTGAAAGCCCTCTCGTAGTTGATGATGGCCCGTGTGATGTTGTCTGTCCTGTAATATGCATTTCCCAAGTTAAAATACAAATCGGCGCTAACACCCTTGTGAAGCAGTTCTTCATAATCGTGGATGGCTTGTTGGTAATTGCCTTTATTGTATTCTGTGTCAGCATTTTCTTTTGTGATGGCCATAGTTGAAAGTGGTAGACACAATGCCATAATCAGAAACGCTGATAATCCAGTCTTATTCTTGGTCTTAGCCGTTTTTATTTCGTTTTCTATTCTCGTTATGGCGTTCATAGCCGAATTATATGTTTTCGACATGTTACCCATGGGGTCGCCCGGCGCATAGCGTTCAAACTCACATTCGTCTAGGGCACCGACAAACTCGTTGGCTACAGGTTCGCTCACACCACGGCTACTAAGTTCTTGCATGACATTCTCGCGAGAGAGCTCGGCCACTGGCATGTTCATCTTGTCGCCAACATACCCCCAAAGTGCTCGCAGAACTTCATCATAAAATTCGCTATTCTTACCCTCACCCATGAGTTGGTTGGCTTTCTTGAGACGGCGTATTGCTACTTTGTTGGCTTTTTTGCCTCTCATCTTACCGATGTTGGCTCTTTCGACAGCCCTCTTGTGGAAGGCCATCATAAGTGCCACAAATACCATAAGGGGAATGATAATCCATATCCAGTACCAAGGTGACATGAAGAAATAGTCGTCTAGTGAGTGCTGTTCCGTCTTTCCCGTTCTAATGGGATAGATGTCCTTCACCTTCATTTCACCTTCGTCCTCCACTTCGTCTCCACCATCGCCAGGAGTCACATTCACCGTGAACGATTGTGTCTTCACTGTACGATATTGATTCGCACTGGTGTCATAATAAGTCATCTCAATAGGTGGTATGGTGTAGTTGCCTTGGTGGCGTGGTACGGTGAGAATGTCGTACACCATGTTTCCCTCCACCCCGTTCGATGTGAGTTTCGTCTTGTCTGTAATCTTCGCTTCATATTTCTCGAAGTCTTTCGGCAGGTTTACTTCAGGTTGTTTTAGTAGTTTTAGATTGCCGTTTCCACCCACAACCACACGGATATTCACAGGATCGCCAGCCTTGACTTCAGCCTTGTCGATTTGTGCGGAGATATTGAAATGTCCCACACCACCCGAGAAATTGGCGGGTCGTTGTGGAAGCGGGTCAACGTGAACCGTCAAGCCTGGCGCCACGATGTCGCGTTTCACCTCCACGTATCCAGACCCCCCATTGAAGAAAGCTTCGAACGGGTCAACATTTCTGTTTTCCTGCACCACTATACCTTTAAAGGTGATGCTGGGTATCTCCAGAGTTCCTGTCATCTGCGGATACATCACATATTGGCTCCACGTGACACACCTATAGGTTCGTCCATCTACCGTTTCCGTATGGAATGTCTTCTGCTGCGGTAATTCAACCTCTTGAGAGTGGAATCCATTGAGTTCGGGCATTTTACCTTCAAGTTGTGTTAGGTCAACCAATGTATACACTTTGTAGGTAAGCAGTATAGGCTCCTGTTCATGGACTCTTGTTTTATTGGCGGAGACCCTGATAAACAAATCGCGCTGAGTGACTGGTGCACCTGCAGCCCGGAGGTGGTGCTGTTCCTCCTCTTCTTGGTGGAATCGTGTACCTTGGTGTTGTTGGGCAGCCCCGGTAGCCGTCACTTTGACAGGCGCTGATGCCACATTGCTGCCTCCTACGTTCAGGTGTGCCGCTGGTATATTGAACGTTCCCGCTTTTTTGGCCATCAGCATATACGTATATGTTATAGAAGCCTGGCTCGAAGCATGTCCGTTATAGATATTATAACTCTGCTGCCTTGACACACTCGGTCCGAACACGACCTCCAGACCGTCGGGCATTTCCGGCAACCTTAACTCGCCATTCACGTCGACAGTGTTGATGGAATATTCCAGACGGAAAGTCTCGCCCACCTGCACCCTACCTGGTACGTTGACCGACAGTCTTTGTGCAGCCGTCATCTGCGAAATGCAAAGGACGATTATGAACGCTATTGTATATTTGTTTCTCATCATGTCAGTTTAGAGTCTTTTGTGATTGTCACCAATTCTTCTGCAGTCCCCTACGTTGTGGTTGTTGCATGGCTTTTTGCAGTCGCTGCTGAGTATTTTTCTCATCCTGTACCGCTGCATTAAGGAGTTGCTCGGCATTTTCGCGACTCATCTGCTTTTGTTCACCTTGCTGACCTTGTTGTTTTTGGTCTTGCTTATCTTTTTGGTCCTGCTTATCTTGATTTTGTTGATCTTTGTCTTGGTTCTGTTTATCTTGATTTTGCTTATCTTTGTTCTGATCTTGCTTATCCTTGTCTTGATTCTGTTTATCTTTGTCTTGGTTTTGCTTGTCTTTATTTTTATCTTTATCTTGGTTTTGTTTGTCCTTATCTTGGTTTTGCTTATCTTGATTTTGGTTCTGTTTCGGCTGGTTCTTCAACAACTGCTGACATAATGCCAGATTATAGCGTGTTTCGTGGTCACGTGGATTGTTACGTAGAGCCTCTTTATAGAACTCTATAGCCTTGTCATATTCCTGGTGCATCTGGAATATGACGCCTATGTTATGATATGACATGGCTTTCCTCACCTTATTGGTTTCAGCCGAACCAGACATTTTGAATTGTTCTATCGCCATGGAATCCTGCTGCTGCATCATCATCGCACATCCAAGGTTATACATGGCCTGTGTGTTCTGGTCATTAGCCGAGAGTGCTTTCTTGTATTCCAATTCAGCCTTGTCGTATTGTTCGGCACGGTAGTATTTGTTGCCACTACGCACAAACTGCCTGTCGCTGTCAGCCCATGACAAGATAGGAATGAAAGCCAAGGCAATGACAAACAGCGCCTTGCGGTATTCCGATATTATCATATCAACCTTTTTCATTTGAAGAACTTGAATTTGTTGATGAATTTGTTTTTTCTTTCCAATAAACATACCTCTATAATAAGTAACAACAAGACAATGATACCCACTGCTTGATATTGCTCATCGTATTCGCTGTAGATAACTGAGTTGAGCTCACCTTTCTGCATTTTTGCAATGTGCTCATCCAATTTCTCTTGAGCCTTGGAGGTGTTGTCTACATGTATATATATGCCTTTTCCGGCATCTGCTATCTGCTGACACATCTGTACGTTGAGCCGCGTCATTACCGTCTCACCAGTGTTGTCTGTCATATAGCCTCCACCTTGGACTGGTATAGGGGCGCCGGCACTGTTGCCAACACCGAGCACAAACACCTGAATACCTTTGTCGGCGGCAGCTTGAGCCGCCTCGAGCGCTCCACCCTCGTGGTCTTCACCATCTGTTATAATGATAATGGCCTTTCCGGTATGCTCATCGGCCGTAAAGCATTTCATGGATAAGTCGATGGCTGTAGCTATGTCGGTTCCCTGTGATGCGATGAGGGAGGGAGAAATGTTCTGCATAAACATCTTGGCAGATACATAGTCGGTAGTTATCGGCAGTTGCACAAATGCGTCGCCAGCGAAGACGACCAGCCCTACCTTATCGTCCACAAAATGGTCGACCATGTTCTCCACAATCATCTTGCACCTATCAAGTCGTGAGGGCTTCACATCTTCTGCAAGCATTGAATTGGATATGTCGAGAGCAATGATGGCCTCAATGCCCTGTCGCTGTTCGGTGCTTATTTTAGACCCCATCTGCGGTCTAGCCAACATCACGATGAGAAGCGCCAAAGCAGCCATGAGTAGCCAGAACTTCACGGTTGGGCGGTAAGAAGAACGGTTTTCCATCATCTGTTCCACCAGTTGAGGGTCGCCGAATTTCCCTATGTCTTTTTTTTGCCTTCTGCGGCTCACCTTCCACAGCATCCAAAGCAACGGCAGGATAAGCAGCAGATAGAGGAAAATAGGATTTTCAAATCTGAACATTTCTTTCTTCCTTATTTATTACGTCAGGGTATTCTTCTTAGTATAGTCAGTCGGAGTAGTATCTCGAGCAACAAAGCCAAGATGGCAATGACAGCAAACGGTTGGTATGCGTCGTTGCGTTTGGAGAATTTCTTGACGTCAAACTTCGTCTTTTCCAATGTGTCGATGTCTTGATAAATCTGTTTCAGTTCATCCGTATTCGTAGCGCGGTAGAATTTTCCATCTGTTGTCCGTGCTATTTCGCTTAGTGTCTTCGTGTCTATTTCCACAGGCACATTGATATACTGTACGGTTCCTCCAACGGGCAATGGATAGCGCGCCACTTTGTTGGTCCCCACTCCCACGGTATAGACTCTGATGCCCAAACTCTTGGCTATTTCCGCTGCAGTGAGTGGTGAAATGTCACCGCGGTTATTTGAGCCGTCGGTCAGTAGAATCACGACTTTACTTTTTGCCTTGCTGTCTTTTAAACGGCTCACGGCATTGGCAAGTCCCATGCCTACCGCCGTTCCATCTTCTATGAGACCACGAGCTGCAATATCAGTACGTACGTTATGCAACAAGTTGAGTAACGACTGGTGGTCGTTGGTCATGGGGCATTGAGTAAATGCTTCTCCTGCGAAGATAGTCAGACCTATATTGTCATCTGGACGTCCCGATATAAATTCCGCAGCCACATCTTTCGCCGCCTCCATACGATTGGGGCGCAGGTCTTCAGCCAGCATACTCGTCGACACGTCCATTGCCAACATGATGTCAATACCTTCCACAGTGCGTGTCCCCCAAGAATGGTGTGTCTGTGGCCGGGCCAATATCAGCACCAACATGGTAAACGTGAGCATTCTGAGCACCATAGGCAGATGGATGAGCCTTGTGCGCCATGATTTACCCACAGCCAAATAGGCATGCGTATCACTCATACGCATGGTTGGGGTCGCATGTTTCCTATATAAGCAGTACCACAGCACATACGGAATGAGCAGCAGTAACAGAAACAGGTATCCTTTATTGACAAATTCCATTTTTCCTTTTTTCTATTAACCCAAAAGGGAATATAATTGCCATGCTATATATACCACAATTGCCACAGCCACTATAGCAAGCAGAGACAACAAAATCAGTCCAATCATCCTTGTGCGTCTGTTCAAGCGCTGTTCCTTCGTGAGTTGCGGCTTTATCTGTTCCACAGTGGGCACATCTTCGCGTTTAGTGCTATCAATGAAAGCGATGGCATTGGCTAGATTTCTGTCGTTCTCGTTGATAAGGGCCTCGTGCTTGGCGAATTTTACCAAGTCTGCCGTTCTAAAGAGTTCGGTTAGCTCATCTATCTTCGTCTTGTCCTCTTCTTGGTTCAGCCGTTCGATGATTTCATCAGATGTCATCTCCATGGCATTGAACCCGAATCGTTCTTGTAGATATACTCTCAGCGTATCAGTCAGGCGTGTGTAATATTCCTTTTGGTTTTCAGAAGAAGACATACGTTGCTGCTTGATATTCTCGATCTCCTTCATGGCTTTTTGGTGAGGCAGCGCTTTACGCACGAATTTGATTGGCGGCACGATTGCTTTGTTGTCTCTGATGCGTGTGTAAACATAATATGCCAGAGCTGACAAGATAAGCAGTAGCCAAGCCATCCAAAACATACCACTCCAATCACTCCATTGGAAAGGATTGTCCTGAACATCTTTAGGGGGAAAGAATTGCTCCGGATGAACCGTATCCACTTCAAGTGTCAGTACTTTGAGCGCCAGATTCTTACTATTGTATTCCTTGCCATCGACCATCACTTTCATGGGCGGCAAGTAATAAATGGTGTCTTCGAACGATGTGAGCGTATACGTACATGACAACCGTTGCATGTCATTGTCTATATGGGCGGTATCCACCTCTGTCATTTCCAACACCTCTACACCGGGAGTAAGCATCTGCGTACGCTGGTAGAATGGAAACACCACCTGTTGCCCCTCTTTCACGGCCACAGATAGGGTTAGATGTACTTGTTCGCCGATGAGCATCTGCATGGAATCAATACGCGCTTCAATGGTCGGCTGTTGTGCCGCCATGTGAAATGCCATTCCCAATAATGCCAATATGACGAATATCCTTTTCATTTTCCTTTTTCTTGTTTAAGCCCTCATAGCAAAAAGGGCCATCAGTTTTTTCACATAGTCTTCATTCGTGGCAATGGAGATGTGGTCTACATTGCTTCTCGAAAACGTCTGTCTAAGTTGTGCTTGACGTCCCATCCAATATGCCGTATGTGCCATTCTCAGTTTTTTGCTCGATGTGTCAATGACCATCTCATGGCCTGTTTCGGCATCACGCACGGTCATCAATCCCACGGCTGGCAATTCTCTGGCCCTTTGATCGTAAATCTGAATGGCAGCAACATCGTGCTTACGATTACAGATGGTCAGCGCATTGTCAAAATCGCTCCTGGCATAGAAGTCACTGAGGATAAAAGCCGTGCAACGTCTTTTCATCACCTGAGTCAGGAATTCAATGGCCATTTTAACATCCGTCTTCTTGCTCTCAGGTTGAAAATCGAGCATTTCGCGAATGATATAAAGAATATGTTTCCTTCCTTTTTTAGGTGGAATATATTTTTCTATCTTATCAGAGAAGAACACGACACCTATCTTGTCGTTGTTCTGTATGGCACTGAACGCCAACGTGGCGGCTATCTCGGTAGCCATATCGCGTTTATTCACCTTTTGAGTACCGAAGTCGAGAGATCCCGACACATCGCAGAGGAGCATGACGGTTAGTTCACGCTCTTCCTCAAACACCTTGACGAAAGGTTTATGGAAGCGCGCCGTAACGTTCCAGTCAATGTCGCGTAC
>OMRP01000019.1 GCA_900313615.1 uncultured Prevotellaceae bacterium | reverse complement strand
ATTCTATATTGTTTTTTTGACATAGTTGAAGAAGCGGACGAGGAAGGCGAGGTTGCCGCCAAAGGCATCAAGGGAGAAGGCGATATGTTCATCAGTGGCGGCACAATCAACGTAGCCACCAGTGGTGGCGGCGTGTGGGACACGGAGAAACTGAAGACCAAAGCATCCGCCTGTCTGGGTGCCGATGGCAATATGGTCATCAGCGGTGGTTCTTTGGAATTGAATAGCACAGGAGCTGGCGGCAAGGGTATTAACGCTGACGGCACATTTTCAGCGACAGGTGGCAGTGTCACCATCCACACCTCCGGCAATGCCGTCGTGGCCTCTTCGAGCGGTACGCTCTCCATCGTCACCAGTTCGCAGCAACTTGACCGTTACGGCAGCGACTACAAGTCGTCGCCGAAAGGCATCAAAGTAGATGGCGCCATCACCATCAGCGACAATGCCATCATCAACGTCACCACCACAGGTGCCGGCGGTGAGGGTATCGAAAGCAAACACAGCATCACCATCAATGGTGGACAGACCATGGTGGAAGCATCTGATGATGGCATCAACGCCTCATATACCACCGTCAATGGCAGCAAGACAGGCACGGGTGACCTAACCATCAATGGCGGTTATGTATACGCCCGTTCGACGGGCAACGACGGCATCGACGCCAATGGCAACTGTTATATCAAGGGCGGTTTGGTATATGCCGTCGGGGCGACCCAGCCTGAGGTAGCCATCGATGCCAACAGTGAAGAGCAGAAGAAACTATACGTGAGCGGCGGAACGCTGATTGCACTCGGCAACTTGGAGAACAACGCCAGTTTGACTCAGTCGTGTTACTCCGCCAGTTCATGGACGAAAAACGCTTGGTATTCGATGACTTATGGTGGGCAGACCATTGCTTTCAAAACTCCCGCGAGCGGCGGTTCCAAGTTAGTGGTATCCGCTTCGTCGACCCCAACAGTGAAGAGTGGTGTTAGCGTGAGTGGCGGTACCAGCATCTTAGACGGAAAAGCCATGCTTGACGCTACCGTGAGCGGCGGTTCTTCTGTAAGTCTCTCATCGTATACCGGTGGCGGTGGCGGAGGACCCGGCGGTGGCGGTTGGCCATGGTGAGGAAAGGTAAAAGAGTAAAAGAGTAAAAAGGTAAAAAGATAAAAAGGAAAAGGTTGAGTTATGGAGTGGATGAAACATCAGTCTCGTCAAGAGAACATGATTTACTTGGTAGTGTGGGGCATGCTATTTGCGGCCCCGCTACTAAGTCTTTATGTGCGTTCGGTGAGTGACGAATCCATTTCTTTCGACTGGAATGAAGTCTTTTTGGTGTGGTGTCGTTTTGCCATATTCCTCTTTTTGTTTCTCATCCACAATTTTTTGTTGGCCCCCTTGTTGGTACACAAGCAAAGGAAGTTGTTGTATTTCTCTTTTGTGGCCGCCATACTGACCGTTTTTATTATCTACCAGTGCAGTAATCGTCCCGACCGAGGACAGATGAAGCATCGGATGCGTCCCCCAATGGAGCAACGCGACAGTCGAGCAGGAGAGTCAAACGACGGTCGTCCATTCGCACATGACGACCATCCCTCGCCAGCCCCTCGCCATCATCTGCCGCCCCCAATCATTGGTGAGCGAGATATTTTGGCAGTCATGATGCTCCTTCTGATGTTCGGCGCCAACCTTGGCATGAAATATTATTACCGTAGCCGTAATGACCACAAGAAATTGTTAGAGTTGGAAAAGCAGAACCTGGAGCAACAGTTGGAGTATCTACGTTACCAAATCAACCCCCATTTCTTCATGAACACGCTCAACAACATCCACGCATTGGTGGATATTGATCCCGAAAAAGCCCAGGCTACAATTCTTGAGTTGTCGAAGATGATGCGTTTTGTGCTCTATGAAGGCGACAAGAACAACGTCACGTTGTCGAGAGAGTTTGATTTTCTCCGCACCTATATCCACCTGATGGAGTTACGCTATACAGACAAGGTGAAGATCAGTGTTGACCTTCCCTCCGAAGTGCCCGACAAGACCCTTCCCCCGTTGATGCTCATCTCGTTCGTCGAAAACGCTTTCAAGCACGGCGTTAGCTACCGTCACGATTCCTTTATTGAAGTGAGCGCCACCCTTTCGAGCGACCAGTTGCATTTCACCTGCCGCAACAGCAAGGCCGACCATCCCAATGAAGAGAAAGGAGGCGTTGGCCTGTCGAACGTGAAGAAACGTTTGGACCTGTTGTACGACAACCGTTACACTTTGGATATCAGTGACGGAGCATCCACTTATAATGTTGAACTAACCCTTCCCCTATCATGATTAGATGTCTCGCCATAGACGATGAGCCGTTGGCTCTGCAGCAGTTAGTAACTTATATCGGCAAGGTGCCCTATCTGGAGCTTGCCGCCCAGTGTCAAAGCGCCCTTGAGGCCCAACACTTCTTGGAGCACGACATTGTAGATGCCATATTTTGCGACATCAACATGCCCGACCTAAACGGCATGGAATTTGTGAAGTCGCTGCCATCCCCACCGTTGGTTGTCTTCACCACCGCCTATTCCGAGTATGCCGTGGAAGGGTTCAAGGTGAATGCCGTGGACTACCTGTTGAAGCCATTTGGTTTGCAGGATTTCCAGCGTTCCGCACAGCGTTTGCGCGACCGTCTCTCGGCAACATCATCCATGGCAGAAACTATTCAGCCCTCCGACGACAATATTTTCGTGAAGACCGACTATAAGATTGTGAAGGTGAGCATCCATGACATTGTCTATATTGAAGGCATGAGTGAATACTTAAAAATCTGGTTGTCGGGACAGTCCAAGCCCCTCATCACCTTGTTGTCCATGAAGAAGATGGAAGATGTTCTCCCCACCAGTTTTATGCGCATCCACCGTTCTTTCATCATCAACCTGAGCAAGATTGAAGAGGTGAACAAAAACCGCGTGGTGCTTCAACCTTTAGTGGACGAGACCCGAAAAGAGCCCATCAGCCTTCCCATTGGCGACATGTACAAGGACGCGTTCCTGGATTATATTGAGAAGAAATTCTTGGGGAAGAAAAACCACCCCAGCCCTAAATGACACCCACCCCAACCCTCCCAAAGGGAGGGAACAGAGATGGCACCCACCCCAACCCTCCCAAAGGGAGGGAGTAGAGATGGAAAAAATACAGGGGCTATAAATGCATGGGGTTAAGATATGAAAATAGGAGTTAAAACGGGCGTTTTAACTCCTATATGTTGATGATGACTTATTCTAATAAGTTACCTCTTGTGCTATCAATAGAACTTGAAGTAGCGACGTGCGTTGTTGTAGGAAATATCTTCGACCATACGTGCCAACGACTCCATATCGTCGGGCAGCAAGCCTTTCTCCACATCATTGCCAAGGAGGTTGCAGAGCAGTCTGCGGAAATACTCATGGCGCGGATAGCTGAGGAAGGAGCGGGAGTCGGTGAGCATTCCCACGAAGCGGCTGAGCAGTCCAAGTACGGAGAGCGCGTTCATCTGCCTTGTCATGCCATCGAGTTGGTCGTTGAACCACCATCCCGAACCAAACTGAATCTTTCCAGGGCAAGAACCATCTTGGAAATTGCCAAGCATGGTAGCGATGACCTCGTTGGCGCAGGGGTTTAGCGTATAGATAATGGTACGCGTTAGTTTTCCTTCCGCATTGAGATGATTGAGGAAATGGCTCATGGCCTGAGCGGTATTGAATTCGCCGATGGAGTCGAATCCCGTATCCGGACCGAGGCGGTCGAACATCAAACTGTTGTTGTCACGTATAGCCCCATAGTGGAACTGCTGTGTCCAGTCAGAAGCATGGTCCATCTCCGCCATGATGGTGAGGAAACAGTGCTTGTACTGTCTTGTCTCGTCGATGGACAGCCTTTGTCCGCGCATCGCTTTCTCAAAGATGGTCTCTATCTGCGAGTCAGTGTACGGCTCATCATAGAACTCCTCGATGCCATGGTCGGAGAGGCGGCATCCATTCTCATGGAAGAAGTCGTGTCTTTTCTGCAGTGCATCGACCATATCCTTGAATGTCGTGATATCGACACCCGACACCTCAGCCAGTTGTTTGACATAGGCGGCAAATTCCGGTTTTTCGATGTTCATCGCCTTGTCGGGACGCCATGCCGGAATCATTTTCACTTCGAATCCGCTTTCCTTTGTCATCTTATGGTAACGCAGGTCATCGACTGGATCGTCGGTGGTGCACACACACTCAACATGGTATCTGCGCATGAATCCGCGTGCCGTATATTCCGGCTGTTTCAGTTTCTCATTACACTCGTCGAATATCTCACGCGCCGTTTTTGGACTCAGCAGTTTTTCTATACCGAAAGCCGTTTTCAGTTCCAGGTGTGTCCAGTGATATAACGGGTTACGGAACGTGTAAGGCACCGTTTCCGCCCATTTCTCGAATTTTTCCCAGTCGGAAGTGTCTTTTCCCGTGCAGAATCGTTCATCCACCCCGTTTGTACGCATGGCACGCCACTTATAGTGGTCGCCACCAAGCCACAGTTCGGTGATGCTTTTGAATTTGTGGTCGTCGGCCACCATCTGCGGAATGAGGTGACAGTGGTAGTCGATGATGGGCATTTTCGCCGCATGGTTGTGATAGAGTTCCTGCGCCGTTTTCGTCTCGAGCAGGAAATTCTCGTCCATAAATTTTTTCATGATCAGTTTGTTGTTTTAATAGATATTTTGATAGTTGTTCCCTTTCTATTGTCAACTTGCAGGCAAAGATACATCTTTCATTCGACATGGCCAAATTTTGCAGATACAAAAGACAATTTGTCGTCATATTCGCATCATCCGCTAGTTTTTATTCATTATGAGACATCGTTAACGAACATGAAAAACGGTGATGTCGTCTGATATTTTTTGCGGAATTTATTTTTTTGTTTATATTTGCAGTTGTAAACCCACCTATTACGTTCAATGAAGGACACAACGACAGTATTTCCCAGGACCGGCAAAGTGCTACTGATTTACACCGGCGGCACGATAGGCATGGACATCAACCCCCAGACAGGCGCTTTGGAGCCTTTGGATTTTGACCATCTGGCCCATCAGATGTATGAGTTTCGTTATCTGCGTGTAGGTTTTGACACCCACCAGTTCACCCCCCCACTCGACTCGTCCGATGTTGGACCCAACCAATGGGCTCAGTTGGTGGACATTATCACCCGCAATTACACCTCGTATGACGGTTTTGTGATTCTGCATGGTACCGACACGATGGCATACACCGCATCCGCCCTGTCGTATATGCTTGAGAACCTGACGAAACCCGTCATACTCACCGGTTCGCAGTTGCCCATAGGCCAGTTGCGCACCGACGGCAAGGAGAACCTACTGACGAGCATCGAGTTGGCCGCCACGACAGGAGAAGGCGGTTTTCCCCGTGTTCCGGAGGTCTGCATCTATTTTGGCGGCAAGTTGTTACGCGGCAACCGCTCAACAAAGCGCAGTGCCGATGGTTTCAACGCCTTCGACACGTTCAACTACCCCCACTTGTGTGAGGCCGGAGTGGATTTCACCTTCCACGACCACCACATCCTTCGTCCCGACTACAGCAAGGAGATGCAGCCCCACACCTCGATGGACACCAACGTCGTTGTCTTCTCCCTGTTTCCAGGACTGGAAGAGCACCTATTCCGCCATATCCTCGATGCCCCAGAGTTGCGTAGCATCGTATTGCGCACTTTCGGCAGTGGCAATGCACCCCAAGCCCCCTGGCTGTTGCGTTTGTTTGAGTCAGCATCAAGCCGAGGAGTCATCATCGTGAACATCAGCCAGTGTGTGAGCGGTTCTGTCGCCATGTCGCGTTACGATACGGGTTATCAGTTACAGAATGCAGGCGTGGTGAGCGGCTACGACAGCACGGTAGAAGCCGCCGTCACCAAATTGATGCATCTACAGGGAAGATACGACGATGCCGACACCATCCGAACCCTGATGAAGAAGAGTCTTTGCGGAGAAATATCGGTTTAAGATGACTATTTCGTGGCATTTGATAGAGACAATCATATAAGTTTAACAAATAATACAACATCATTATGAAATCATTAAAAGGAACGAAAACAGAGAAAAATTTGCAGGAAGCCTTTGCCGGTGAGAGCATGGCCCGCAACAAGTACACCTATTGGGCCTCGAAGGCGAAGAAGGATGGTTATGTTCAGATATCCGCCATTTTCGAGGAGACAGCCGCCAACGAAAAAGAGCATGCCAAGATGTGGTTCAAGCTGTTGGAGGGAGGTATCAAGTCGACACCTGAGAATCTTCTTGCTGCTGCCGAAGGAGAAAATTTTGAGTGGACCGACATGTACGACCGCATGGCCAAGGAAGCCGAAGAAGAAGGCTTTGTGGAAATAGCCGAGAAGTTCCGCGCTGTTGGAGCCATCGAGAAGCACCATGAGGAGCGTTATCGCAAGTTGCTGAAAAACATCGAAGACAAGATTGTGTTCTCACGTGATGGCGATGCCATCTGGCAGTGCCGCAACTGTGGTCATGTGGTAGTAGGCAAAGACGCCCCCGAGGTATGCCCCGTCTGCGACCATCCCCAGAGCTATTTCGAGCTAAAAGCGGAAAACTATTAGAGCCTCCCCCTGCCCCCTCCCAAGGAGGGGGTACCTTGAAGAGTAAATCGGTAAATAGAAAAAGGATAGCGGCAGTAGGGCTGCTATCTTTTTTTTGTTGTTGAGGGGCATATGGATGAGAAGTCGCAGTTTGCGCATTTTGGGTTGCGACTGGTGCACACATAACGGCCATGAAGAAGAAGCCAGTGATGAGCGCGAGAGACATATTCTTCAGGGATGTTTTTCATTAGTTCGTGTTCGACCTTTTCCGGTGTGTTTGCCGTTTTTGCGACCAAACCCAGACGGTGGCTAACCCTGAAGACATGCGTATCCACAGCCATCGTAGGCTGTTTGAAAGCCACGGAAAGCACCACATTGGCCGTTTTGCGCCCCACCCCACTCAAAGAAGTCAGTTGGTTGATGGCATCGGGCACCTGTCCGTTGAACTCCGCCACCAATTGTTTGGCCATCGCCGCCAGGTGTTTCGCCTTGGCATTGGGATAAGACACACTCTTGATATAGTCGAGAATATCCGTTTCCGTGGCCGTCGCCATAGCGGCCGCATCGGGGTATTTTTCAAACAGTGAGGGAGTTACCATATTGATGCGTTTGTCGGTGCATTGCGCACTGAGCATGGTGGCAACGAGCAACTGGAAAGGACCGGCGAAATGCAGTTCGGTAGTTATTTCGGGTTGGCGTTGCCGGAAATAATCGATGATAAACGCGTATCGGGCTTTCTTATTCATAGGTGAGAGGATAAAGAAGGCGGGCTGTTGCCCGCCTATATGATTTTTTAAAGAAGAACTAAGTGGTTCTAGGTATTATTTCTTGGCAGCGGTGCTGTCAGTTTTTTCCTCTTTCTTAGCGTCTTTCTTTTCGTCTTTCTTACCTGGTTTGTATGCTTTGTTCAATCCAGCCACCACATCCTCGGTGATATCGTAGGTGTTATCAGCATAGAGGAGGTTGTCGCCTAGTTGCTTAGTGAGGATGAAAGCATATTTCTTATCTTTGTTGTAGTCGGCAAGGAAATGTTGCAGACTGTCGATGAGCGCCTGTTGGAATTTTGCTGTTTCGGACTGGAATTCAGCAGAGAGGCGCTGTTGTGAAGCCATGTATTGTTGCTGTTGGCGCTCGATAGCAGCCTGTTGGTTCTCCGCTTCCTGACGGCTTGAGAAACCGTTGTTCTGCAGTTTGCTCTGGAAGTTTTGAGCGGCCGCCTGGAGGTTCTGCTCTTGCGCTTTCAACGCATTTTCGATGTTCTGACCTTTCGACTCGAGTTGGGCCTTCATTTCCTTGCAGAACTCATATTGGCTCATGATGGTATCCACTTCCACATAAGCGATGAGTTGAGACGTGTTTCCTGCAGATGCTGGAATTTTGGAATCCGACTTGGCGTTGTCTGAGCACGAGAAAGTAAGAGCCGCCACAGCAGCCATCGCCATTACCTTAAAAAGATTTTTTTTCATTTTTCTATTTAATTGTTTTGATTATTATCAATGTTCTTTTACTGCGTTCTTTTGTTCCCTCATCTCCCTATCTTGTTCGATAACGCAATGTATGCCTTTATCCTTGAGAGCCTGATTGTCATGGATATGTTGAGAGGAGAAGTGACCATTCTTGCGAATGAGCACTTTTACACACAACAGCGTCATGGCTATGGCAACGAGTATTACGGCAATAAGGATATTTGTCAGCATTTTATTTTGTTTTCCGATAGATTTCTATTACCTTTGCATAGTTTTAGGTACATAAAATCCGTGCAAAGGTAATGTAAAAAAGGGGAAACACAAAATAAGAGTGGAATAATTTACATTTTTTGTAATGAAGAGGGATTAGACACAAGCATTATCAACCATAAAAATAATACAATATGATGAACAAGAAAGACCTGTCGCCCCGTTGCGTTTTTGAACAATTTGCCCGTATCAACGAGATTCCCCGCCCTTCGAAACGCGAGGAAAAGATGATTGCCTATCTTATGGAATTTGGCCAATCGCGCGGTCTACCCACCAAACGCGACGCCGTGGGCAATGTGTTGATCAGCAAAGGAGCCACCCCCGGTTACGAAGACCGTCAGACGTTGATTCTCCAGAGCCACATGGACATGGTTTGCGAGAAGCTGGTGGACGTGGACTTTGACTTTGACAAGGACGCTATACAGACCTATATTGACGGAGAGTGGCTGAAAGCCAAGGGCACTACGCTGGGCGCCGACGACGGCATCGGCTGTGCCATGGAATTGGCTCTTCTTGACAGCGACGACATCGAGCATGGTCCCATAGAATGTGTCTTCACACGTGATGAAGAGACCGGGCTCACCGGTGCCTTTGGCATGGAAGCCGGCTTCATGAGCGGCAAGATGCTCATCAACCTCGACTCAGAGGACGAAGGTCAGATATTTGTGTCGTGTGCCGGTGGCAAGACCACCACAGCCACCTTCACTTTCGACCGTGAAAAAGCCCCGAAGGATTATTTCTTCATGGAAGCTACCCTGAAAGGACTGAACGGCGGCCATTCTGGCGACGACATCAACAAGAAACGCGCCAATGCCATCAAGATTCTCGCCCGTTTCCTCTATAAAGAGTTGGAGAAGATGGACCTGCGCCTGGTTAGTTTTGACAGTGGTCGTATGCACAATGCCATTCCCCGCGACGGCAAGATTTGTTTTGCCGTGCCAGAAAAAGAGAAAGAGACCGTCAAGGCAGACTGGAACGTCTTCGCTACGGAGGTGGAAGATGAATATCACGTCACCGAGCAGACCATGGTGTTTGATATGTCGAGCAGCGAAGCCAAACAGGTGATCAGTAATGAAGTAGGCAAGAATCTCATCCGTGCCCTTCAGGCCGTGGACAACGGCGTATATGCCATGTGTCAAGACGAGGCCGTTGCATGGTTGGTTGAGACCTCGAGCAATGTAGCCAGCGTGGTGACGAAAGACCGCGAGGTGGTGGTTGTGGCGTCCCAGCGCAGTAACGTGATGAGCAACTTGGAAAACCAAGGCAATACCGTAAAAGCCCTGTTTGAGTTGGCCGGTGCCCGTGTGGAGCAAGGCGATGGTTACCCCGCTTGGAAGATGCGTTCCGACAGTGCATTGACACGTTTGGCCGTGGATTGTTACAAGGAACTGTTCAAAAAGGACCCACAAGTGTTAGGCATCCATGCTGGTCTGGAATGCGGCCTGTTCTCAGAACGTTACCCCGACTTAGACATGGTATCGTTTGGTCCGACCCTGCGTGGTGTGCATTCCCCCGATGAGCGTCTGCACATTCCCACCGTGCAAATGGTATGGGACCACCTGTTGCTGATGTTGAAAAAAATCAAGTAATCATTTTTGACAGCATTTTTGCTGCTTCATTAAGAAAAAGTAAAATAATTTGAAATAATTATGGCCAAAAGTTATCGACATGGTTATATCATCATTGGTATCTTGTTCCTCGCCGCACTCTTTATCAGTTGCGGTGAGGAACACCGTACACGTTCGTTGGTGAAATCTTTTCTTGAAGAGAACCTCACGAACAATGACTACAGTGTGGACCGTTGGGAGAAATACGACTCCACCTTTCGTGTGAGTAGCCAGGCCATTGCCTCGTTGCACAACAACATCACCCATATAGGTCCGTTCAAGTCCGGTATCCGTTACCAACCTTACAAACAAGGAGACAAATTGTATTTTATCCGTGTAAAATACGAGGTGGAAAACAATGGCGAGAAACCATTGGAGTTGACTCACACGTTTTACATAGACAAGAATTTTGAGGGAGTGGTCGCGGTGAAGGAAAATTAAGATTTGGCTTATGCCAGCATGCGTCGCATATAGTTTCTCATGACCTTTCGGGCTGTTCCCAACGTATTTTCCACCGATTTATAATTGACTTGCAAGGTGTTGGATATTTCCGACACCTTGTATGCGTCATATACATTCATTTTATAGACGGTCTGCTGCTTTTCGTCGAGCTGAGCCATACCCCTTTCCAACAGCTCAAGCATCTCCTGCGCCGAATAGACTGACGATGGGTCATATGAGCCATCGTGATTGTTCGTTTTAATAAAATGCTCAAATTGCTGTATCGCATGCATGTGTCTCCACCTGTCAAGAATGAGGTTTTTCGTCATGGTGTACACCAAACTTGGCAGTGTGACGCCAGATAGAAGTTGTTGGGAGGTCAGGAGCCTCAGGAACACATCCTGCACGATATCGTCAGCCATGTAGTCCGTACCTATCCTCTTCGTGACGTAAGCGACCAGTTCGTCACGATGCTCGGAATAAAAATCAGCGATAAGAGAATAGTTGTCAGTTATAGGACACATGTTTGTAAAATAAGTATCGTAAGGCAAAGATACGAGTTTTTTTGTGTTGGGCTTCAAAAAAAAGGTAAAAAAAAGGTTAATGTAACATACGAAAAGCAAAAAGGTAAAATAAGGAACCCACCCCAGCGGCAACAAACATGGTAATGAGGGTGGTATTCCTTCGGTATTCTATGTGGCAGAGATACAGAAACTGACCTTTCAATGATGGATTGGCACGAAATTTGTATAAATGTGTGTGGGTAATTGGGAAAGCCATACAAACAAAGGAATTATAAACAATCCATATAAAACAATAACAACCATGTCAAAAGGAAACATTGGAGTAACGACGGAGAACATATTTCCCGTCATCAAGAAATTTTTGTATTCAGACCATGAGATTTTTCTTCGTGAGATGGTCTCAAACGCCGTTGATGCCACCCAGAAACTGAAGACACTGTCAGAGCGTGGTGATTTCAAGGGAGAATTGGGCGACCTTACCGTTCACGTAGCCATTGACAGTGACAAAGGCACCCTAACGTTTAGTGACCGTGGTATTGGCATGACCGCGGAGGAGATAGACAAATACATCAACCAGATCGCTTTCTCTGGTGTCCACGACTTCTTGGACAAGTACAAAGACAATGCCAACGCCATCATCGGACATTTCGGTCTTGGTTTCTACAGCGCCTTCATGGTGAGTAAGAAAGTGGAAATCGTAACCAAGAGTTACCAAGATGGTGCCAAGGCTGTGAAATGGAGTTGCGACGGCAGTCCCGAGTACGAGATAGAAGAGGTAGAGAAGGCCGACCGTGGCAGCGACATCATCCTGTATATCGACGACGACTGCAAGGAGTTTTTGGAGAAGCAGAAGATTACAGAGTTGCTCAACAAATACTGCAAGTTCATGAGTGTGCCTGTCGCCTTCGGCAAGAAGACTGAGTGGAAAGACGGCAAGCAGGTAGACACCGAAGAAGACAATATCATCAACTCGGTGGAACCACTGTGGTCGAAGGCCCCGAGCAGTCTGAAAGACGAGGACTACAAATCGTTCTACCGCACGCTCTACCCCATGCAGGATGAGCCGTTGTTCTGGATACACCTGAATGTGGATTTCCCCTTCAACCTCACTGGTATCTTGTATTTCCCGCGCATCAAGTCGAACATCGAATTGCAGCGTAACAAGATACAGTTGTATTGCAACCAAGTGTTTGTCACCGATCAGGTGGAAGGCATTGTTCCCGAATTCCTCACCCTACTCCACGGTGTCATTGACTCACCAGATATCCCATTGAACGTGAGCCGCAGTTATCTTCAGAGCGATGCCAACGTGAAGAAGATATCTACCTATATTACCAAGAAAGTGGCCGACCGTCTGAACAGCATCTTCAAGGAAAACCGCAAGGATTATGAAGAGAAATGGAACGACTTGAAGATTTTCATCCACTATGGCATGTTGTCGCAAGAAGATTTCTACGACCGCGCCAAAGACTTTGCGCTACTTCGCGACACTGATGACAAATACTTCACTTACGAGGAATACAAGACGCTCATCAAGGACAACCAGACCGACAAAGATGGTCAGTTGATTTACCTCTATGCCACGGACAAGGAAGAGCAATACAGTTACATCGAATCCGCCAAGGAAAAGGGTTACAATGTACTGATGATGGACGGCGACCTTGATGTGCCCATGACCTCGATGTTGGAACAAAAACTGGAGAAGAGCCGTTTCACCCGTGTCGATAGCGATATCGTTGAGCGTCTTATTGTGAAGGACGATGCCCCCAAGAACACCTTGAACAGCGCAGACAGCGACAACCTGTCGGAAGCGTTCCAAAGTCAGTTGCCTCATCTGGAGAAGGCCGAGTTCCATGTAGAAGTGGAGAGTCTCGGTGCCACCGGCCAGCCAGTGGTAATTACCCAGAGCGAATATATGCGCAGGATGAAAGACATGAGTCGCTTCCAAAGCGGCATGGCATTCTACGCCCAGATGCCCGATATGTATAACATGGTTTTGAACAGTGACCATCCCCTTATCCAACGTGTCTTAGAAGGCGAGAAAGAGGGATGTGCCGAAGCCCTGAAACCCATCGAGAGCGAAATCAAAGGCCAGGAAGCCCGTCTTGCCGTATTGCGCCAGGAGCGTGACAAGAAGAAAGCTGACGAGGTGACACAGGAAGAGAAAGATGACATGACCGCCACGGAGAAAGCCATCAGCGAACAGCGTGACAAGAAGAAAGCGGTAATTGCCAACTGGGCAAAAGACAATGCCGTGGTTCATCAACTTATCGACCTGGCATTGTTACGCAATGGCATGCTTAAAGGGGCGGCTTTGGATGCGTTCCTGAAGCGGTCGTTGGAGTTGATTTAATTCAACCCTACAACCATGGGAAGCCACTGAAGGCTATCCAGACGACGAAAGGTTTTGAAAGAGCAAGTTCTCGGATGAACTTGCTCTTTTCTAATTGTAATTCGTTATAGAGTATTACCCACCCAGCCCTCCAGGATGTTGATGAGGAAAGAAATGAAAATGGAGAAAAAATAGAGTTATTTTCAAAAAAAACGGAGAAAAGTTTGGTCATATTGGAAAAAAGGAGTACTTTTGCATCCGCAATTCAGCAATGAATGCTAAATGATGCGCTTGTAGCTCAGTTGGTAGAGCACCTGACTCTTAATCAGGGTGTCCAGGGTTCGAACCCCTGCAGGCGTACAGAAAAAGAAGTCAAGAGTAATTCTTGACTTCTTTTGTGTTTCTAGGGTACCTTTCATTTGAGGTCAGCAAAAAAATAAGGACATGTCTCACGACATGTCCTCTTTCATACTTACTAAAACTAAATTAACCACTAAAAAAACTAATCTTACTTGTTTCGTGTGCAAAATTAAATCATATTTTTTTGTTTTCCAAGAAACATATATGAAAAATAAAGAATTTATACTTTTTTTACTTTTTGAGAGAAGGGTATGGCGGGATGTTAGAGAGGCACTAGGTTGTAAGGGTCAGATACGAACCACCCCCTCTGCGGGAGGGGGTGGTTATGGGATGTAGTCCTGTGGGATATTTAGAAGTGGTATCCCAGAGTGAGGATGAGTTGATGACGTTTGAAGTCAACCTGCTGCGGTTTAACGAAGACGTTGTCGGAAACGAGCTCTGTGTCAACACGGTCGAAGTTGCCAAACTCTCCTTTTGTAGCGTCATACTCCATGAACGGTTTGAAGTCACCCTTGGAACAAGTATACTGGTAAGCCAGGTCGAGGCTCAGTTTATCTATGTTATAGCCGAATCCCGCCGTGATGTGGTTGGTAGCCTTCCAGTTGGTGTAGTCTGTAGCTGAAGAATAGTATGACGCAGGAGAGTCGAGCGTACCATCTTTGAATCCCTTCTCGTCGTACATAGCTGTGGAGACATTATAACCCAGTCGGAACGCCATTTCGGGAGTCGGTTTCACCTCTGCACCCACCTTGAAGGTGCACACCCCTTTGAGGTAACGGTCTGTATGACTGTTGGCCTCCACATCTTCCGATGAAGAATTGTAATAGGAGTCAGTATACCAATCATAGTACTCCCCATTGATGACTCTGTTGTCGACTGTGGAATAGTCTGCATAGTCGAATCCCGCACCAAGAGCCACCATGGTGCCGATGGTATGTCCGAGGCTAATACCAAATTTCCATGGCGTATAGAGTTTATAATCATAGGTTTCTCCGCCATAGGCTGCATTGCCGAAGTTATCCTTCATGACGAGTGAATTAGTGGTAGTGAGACTATACCAAGTAGGCGTTGCCACCGACAGGCCGATGCGGAAAGGCGATGTCTCGACAGGACGGAAGATGACACCCGCTTTGATGTCGAATCCCGAACCGGTAATGCGACGGTCATCATAAACTGTCAGCGATGAGATGTCCTCAAGGTTTGCCACTAAATTTTCCGTGTAAACTCCACTATGTTTGTAGTGCACATCATGGATACCCATCGTGAGACCCACGAAGAAACGGTTGTTAAAGTTGCCGCTGAAGTTGAAGTCATATTCCCCAATATATCCTTTATGACCACGCGTCAGACTATAGTCATTGGCTTGATAGTGATACGCATCCTCTTCGCCCGAGGCATAGAAGAGATTGCTGGCATACATGTCATCCAATTGACTGCAAGAACTATAGGAATGGTCCCAGTCTGGGGTGTAGGGCTGTCCACTACCGCTGGCACTCGGATAAAGATATCCCTCTGCCATCTTCATGTAAGAAAGTTTATTCTGTGATGCGGTGCCGTTTAACGAGCCCGCCGCAGAAAGGATATAGTCGAAGTTACGACTTTTATGGTAGTTGAATCCTACATTGAAGAACGAGTTCTCCTTTGTTTGTTTGGAGTAAACGAAACCCACCTGATCGAAACTCATGTTCGTGGCGTCGACGAAGTCGGACTTAGCAGCATCCCCTTGGGACACCATGCCAAACGAAGCCGAAACCATGGAATGGCGGAAGAGGCCCATACCTGCCGGGTTCGTACCTATAGTGGATAAATCGGCACCCAACGCATCCAATGCCCCACCCATCGACACATAGCGTGCCGTACCGTTGAGGTCTTCGGTGGCTATTTTTGCCGACTCGTATGTTTCCTGCGCCATGACATTGGCAGTGAAACCCAATGCGATGGCAAATATGGATAGTTTGAATGTTTTCATTTTGAGTTTATGAGTTTATGAGTTTGTGAGTTTATGAGTTTGTGAGCTTATGAGTTTGTGAGTTTTTAGTTTGGGTGTTTATGAGGTCGTAGGTTATCTATGGCTACGTCCTCCGCCGAAGCCACCACCGCCACGGCTGCCGCCACCGCCACCGAAACTACCGCCACTGCTACGGCTTCCACCGCCACTGCCAAAGCTACCGCCACTGCTGCGGCTGCTTCCACTGTATCCGCTGGAACGGCTGCCGCTATCATAAGAACGTGAGCTTGACTGTGTGGCTGAGCGTGACGTACTTCCACTGCTATAGGAACGTGAACCCGTGGTAGACCTTGTGGCCGAAGAACCTGTTCCAGAAGAGGAGTCCGATCTGCCCGGACGCGCGCCACCAAAACCTGTGCGAGGTCTTGAGCCACCCGTGCCCTGTCTTACACCAGAACCGCCCCTTGACGATGAGCCCGACCTACTGCCAAAGCCCCCTCCACCAGAGCGTGCACCACCGAAGCCGCCCGACGAGGCGACCGAACCGGACCTACCGCCACCACGAGTAATCTTGCCATGGTTTTGCGTTCCAGTCACGCCACGGTGTGCGATGCCGCCATGTCCATAATACCTGGGATACCATCCATAGTAGTAATCACGATACCACCATGGATAATAGCCGCCATAGAACCATGGATCGTAGGCTCCGTAATATCCCCAATACCCGTAATACCAAGGATCATACCATCCGTAATAACTCCAACGGTAATAGGGGTCATACCATCTCCAGACAGGATCGTACCAATAGCCATAGAAAAATGGGTCGTACCAGCCATAGAAGCCGTCGAATCGTCCCATCCTGCGACTGAATTGATATTCGTCCTCTGGATCTTGTTCATAGGTAGCCACAGAGTCGGTAGGATAGCCTGTGCCTGGAGCGAATTCTATAATATCGTTTCCCAAGGAATCGGTCCCCACCACTTGTATGCTGCTACGCAGCCGCGGATGGTTATACTCATCCACATCGCGGTCGCTTCCCGAATAATACGCGGGTGTCTCCTCCGGTTCAGTTGCTTCGACCTGCGATTGTGTGGTCTTAGCACTTTTCTTCGAAGAAGAGAAATACATGTCATCCTGTGCCATGGCACCCAGATGAACGGCTCCCATCAATAAGGAAAAGATAAACAGTTTTTTCATTTTTATGCCAATTTTGAACATTATACACTTTTACGTTACAAAATTACCCTTACTTTTCCCACAAAAATACGGAAAAACCCTAAAGCGTGGTAGGTTTTTCCCTATTTTTTATAAATTTGCATCAAATTTTAACATTCCCATGAGATACAAGTCAGTAAAATTCGCCATTGCCATCTCACCCGACACTTCGGATATCGATATACAGACCTGCCGCGACCTTCTTGCCGCCTTGTTAGGCGACATTGGTTTTGAGTCGTTTGAAGACACAGAAAAGGGTTTGACAGGTTACATTGTTTCAGACGATTTTGACACCTTGAAGTTGGAAGAACAAATATCGTTTTTTCCCCTGCCTGCAGTACTCATCACCTATGAAATAGAAGATGTGGAGGACCGCGACTGGAATACAGTTTGGGAAGAGACCGGTTTTTCGCCCATCATCATTGGGGACCGTTGCGCCATTCACGACAGCAAACATTTGCCACCGTCGCCCTATCCTATTGACATCACGATAGAAGCCAGCCAATCGTTCGGCACGGGCACCCATGCCACCACACGAATGATTGCCACGGAATTGCTTGATAAAGATCTGACAGGCTGTCGCGTGTTGGACTGCGGTTGTGGTACAGGCATTCTCTCCTTGTTGTCGAAGCGATTAGGCGCCAAGGAAGTAGTAGCCTACGACATTGACGAGTGGAGTGTTAACAACACCCGCCATAACATGGCCATCAATGATATAGAAGGGATTGAAGTGTTGTTGGGCGACAGCCGTGTGCTTTCGCATGTCAGCGGTCTCTTCGACTATGTGTTGGCCAATATCAACCGTAACGTATTGTTAGCAGACATGCCCCATTTCAAGGAAGTACTCAGAGCTGGCGGGCGGTTGATATTGAGTGGATTTTACGAACAAGATGCGTCTTTGCTCATTCAGTCAGCCTCAAGCATCGGCATGACGCTGTCGCGCTCCGTGCTATCTGGCGATTGGTGCATGTTGGTATTTTCCTCCTCTTCTACCTGACGCGGAGGTATCGCCAATTTCTGTAGGTCATAGTAACTGCCGTTGTAGATGTCCAAATCTACATAACCCTTGATGCCCGGCAGTTTCCCCACGTCGGTGTGTTGCCAGAATTTCCACTTCCCTTTGTATTCCACCTGCTTGACATAATAGTGTGCAATCCAATAGGGATAGTCATCGAAGCGTTCATCGCTGAGAAATTCCTCCTTAAATTTATAATAGGTATAGATAATCGGCTTTACATGGTATCGGTCTTCTACAATATGCAGCCATGTGAGTATGTCCCGTTGGAAATCCTCGGTTGACACATCACTCGGTTTGTTTTCCACATCAAGCACTGGCGGCAAGTCCCCTTCTTCGAGCGGCACTTTTTCCAGGAAGAAATACGCCTGTTCGCGAGCCCCATTCTTCGTTGACCAAAAATGGTATGCCCCACGCATGAACCCATGTTCACGCGCCTCGTGGAAGTTTTCCTCGAAATTTTCATCGAGGTAATCTCCCCCCTCCGTTGCCTTTATCATAACGAAGCGTACCGGGCTGCGGTCTATCATGGCATTTCGCAGACGATCCCAATTGATTTCCCCCTGATGGTGGCTGATGTCGATGCCATGAATATCAAATCCCTTGGGATAGTCAGGGTCGCCGAAGACGGCTCTCCATCGGAATCCCGATGGTCCCACCAGAGATGTATAGAAAATCCACCCATAAGCCACCATGAGGATGCCTGCCACCACCCACCATACCGATTTTGGAACACGCTTGAGCATGCTCCATGTTTTGGATGAGGGTGTTGTGTTTTGATGAGGCATTGTATGGTGCTACCTATGGCAACCTATGCAGTGACAAGGCTACCCGTGGAAAAGTAGTGGATGATGTAAAAAAGCGAGGGAATGGGGTGTTCCCATTCCCTTGCCATTTGATTATTGTTGTTCGTAAATCAATGTCTGGGTTGGCTTATCGCACACCTCCGTTGGTCCCCAGTACTGGATAGGTCCTGGGTAAACGTAGCATGTCTCCCTTGCCCACTTGTCGCGCATGGCAGCGAAAGCCTTGAACGGTTTACCGTCGAGTTCCACCAGAGCCTTACGGATTACCGGTTTCATCTCGCCATTACGGCGTTCCATGTTCATCATCATGGTGATAGGCACACCGCCGGCCACCCACTGGTCAGCCGGTGCCGTAGTGTTCTTGACGATAGCCATATAACCCGTTTTTCCGGATGCTATGAGCTGTGCAGCGCTGGCTCCGAGAGCATAGCAATAGTCGGCATCATAGTTTGACGGAGCAGCGCAGCGTCCCTCGTATCCGAAGAAGTGATGCTGAGCTGCGAATTTGCCCACATATTTGCCTTCTTTCTTCCATTCTGCCAGACGAGCCTCACACATGTCGGAAAGCAGTTTTTCTGTTTCGATGAGCGACACCTGTACGTTTCCGTGTGGGTCACGGTCGAGCGACAGTTGACGTGCCACACCAGTAGGCAGTGTCTCGAACGTAGCCGCATTCTCCTTGGAGAGGTGGCTGATGATATATTCACGTTGCGCCTCTTTGTCGAGGTCTTTGTATTCCGCTCCGTGTTCAGCGAGCAAGTCGTTGAGTTCCTGGATGAGTCGTCCGATGGCAGGAATGAATTCAATCAGTCCCTCGGGCACGATGACTGTTCCGAAGTTCTTACCGTCTTCAGCCCTAACAGCAATGGCTTTGCACAGATTGTCAACCACTTGGTTGAGCGTCATGTCTTTTTGCTGCACCTCCTCAGAGATGATACACACGTTAGGCTGGCACTGCAGCGCACATTCGAGAGCGATATGGCTTGCCGAACGGCCCATCACCTTGATGAAATGCCAGTATTTACGAGCCGAGTTGCAGTCGCGTTCAATATTACCGATTAGTTCGGCATAAGTCTTCGTAGCCGTGTCAAATCCAAACGAAGTCTCAATCTGGTCGTTCTTGAGGTCACCATCGATGGTCTTCGGGCATCCAATCACCTGAATACCCGTGTTTTGGGCGGCATAGTATTCAGCCAGCACACAAGCGTTGGTGTTAGAGTCGTCGCCACCGATAATAACGAGAGCGTTGATGTTCAGTTCCTTAAGGATTTGCAGACCTTTTTCAAACTGGTCAACCTTTTCCAGTTTCGTACGTCCAGAACCGATCATATCGAATCCGCCGGTATTCCTATATTCATCAACGATTTCTTTTGTCAGTTCCATATAGTTATGGTCGACGAGTCCACCAGGTCCCAGGATGAAACCATACAGTTTGTTATTGGGATTGAGTTTTTTCACTGTATCGAACAGTCCTGTAATGACGTTGTGTCCGCCAGGAGCCTGTCCACCGCTGAGGATGACACCCACGTTTACCTGTTTTTCCATAGCGTTGTCACCTGGAACGAACTCCACGAGCGGCATACCATAAGTATGCGGGAACAACTTCTTGATTTCTTCCTGATTGTCAACGCTTTGTGTTGGTTGACCCTCTTTTACCTTAACAGCGCCGAGGAGAGCCTTTGGCAGTTTTGGCTGATAATTGGCCCTTGCCTGTTGCAATGCACTTTTCTTCATGATTTTTATTATGTTTAATATTGAGTGTTAAATGTTTAATCTTTAGTGTTAAGGGGTGAGTGTTTCTTATTCTTGGGGTGAAGGATAGGGGTATTCTTTTTCAGTTGCAAAATTACTCATTTTGAATGAGACAAATGAAAGAAAAGAGACAAAAAACATTTTTTGGGGTAGATTTTTTTGATTTATCACTTGCCAATCCCATTTTTTGTTTATCTTTGTAGTTCAAAGTAAGATTTTTCATAACCCCAATTAAACAAAAACCGACATGCCAAACAAGAGAACCCTCAAGAAGACCATCAACAACATTTGCAATGACGTTTTGTCGGAATGTGTAGCCGTCTCGTTGTACAGCGGTCATGCCGATCCCTCAACCGTAGAGGCCCTCATCACATCGACTATCATCATGCGCAACGATTTTGTCAGTCGGATATCCCATCCAGAGCCAGGTATTCAGCCCAAGGTATATTATGACCGTTTGGCCACCGATTTCAGCAAACAGATGTCAGAGATTCTAGACCAAATCAACGCATTGAGCGAATGAAATGCCCATTGAGAGATGTGGAAGAGATTTTGCCGTTGGCTATTGTATAAACGAATGGGTTGGACAAAGGACGTGACCATTGTCCATCCCTCTAAATACATTATCTGTCTAGCCCCTCACACTAGCAACTGGGATTTTGTACTAGGTCAGTTGTATTCCGGTGCCGAAGGTTGGAAGATCCAATTCTTGATGAAGAAAGAATGGTTTTTCTGGCCTTTGGGTTTGTTGTTTCGTCATCTTGGCGGCATTCCCGTCTATCGTGACAAGCACACCAGCATGACCGACGCCCTTGCCTCCACTGCCCTTCGCGAAGACACCTTTCACCTGACGATCACCCCAGAGGGCACCCGTTCGGCCAATGGAGAATGGAAAAAAGGTTTTTATTTCATAGCCATGAAGGCCAACCTTCCCATCCTTCTCTATGGTCTGGACTATAACCGCAAGCTCATCCAGTGTACCGAGCAAATCATCCCTACCGGTGACATAGACAGTGACATGCAAAAAATAAAACAATATTTCAAGGATTTCAAGGGCAAGCACCCTGAGAATTTCACAATTGGAGAATAAAATGACTTTTTTACGTAACAATACCCGTTATCTCCCCCTTTTACTGCTGTTCTTTTTCAGTCAGTCCCTTTTCAGCCAGAATGGCGACCAACGTGAGATACAGAATCGTTTGGAGACCTTTTTCGGCAATTACCAAGCCCGCCACACCAATTACCAGTTGAAACCGAAAATGACCAGTTTTCGTGTCGACGATAGCAACAACACAATTATCATTAATGCCGATGCGAAATTTTCCGAGCAAGAACTGACACCCGAGATAGTGGATGACATCTACGACCAAATACGTCATACTCTCCCCTCTCCTTACAACCGTTACCGTGTTCGTGTTATGACCAACGGATATGAGTTGAGCGAATTGATTCCCAACCGTTTTCGCGACAACAAGGACCGTAGCCGCACTTGGGGTCGAATGGACTACGAAGGCAATCCTTGGGTACGGAATGTGTCCCGTCCGCATGACATCACCGAAGGTCTCGACGGTCGCCATCTTGCCATCGGAGCCAGTCACGGCAAGTACTACGACAAGAACAAAGGACAATGGAAATGGCAGCGCCCAAACCTATTCTGCACCACTGAGGACCTGTTCACGCAGACCATTGTCATTCCCTATTTAATGCCCATGCTAGAGAATGCCGGAGCCGTGGTCTTTTCCCCTCGCGAGCGCGATTGGCAGAAACGAGAAGTGATAGTAGACAATGACGGCAGCAGTGCAGGTCGATACGACGAGCGCAACGGCACCCACTCATGGTCGACCACCGAGCAGAACGGTTTTGCCCGCCATGGCGGCACCTACCGCGATGGAGAGAACCCATTTGCTGCTGGCAGTGCCCGCATGGTGGAAAGTTCTGGTAAGAAAGACGTCAGTGTTGCCACATACCTGCCCGATATTCCCGAGAACGGCCGTTATGCAGTATATGTGAGTTACCAAACTTTACCCAACAGTGTTGACGACGCCCATTATGTGGTGTGGCACAAGGGACAGCCCACCCATTTCCGCGTTAACCAGCGCATGGGCGGCAGCACATGGGTCTACCTAGGTACCTTTGACTTTTCCAAGGGTATGGATGCCGGCAACCGTGTAGAGTTGATCAGCGACAGTGAGCATGGAGGCATTGTGAGTGCCGATGCCGTTCGTTTCGGTGGCGGCATGGGTAACATCACCCGCGGTGGCAGCACGAGCGGCATGCCCCGTTGTCTGGAAGGAGCCCGTTATTTCGCCCAATGGGCAGGAGCCCCCTACAGCGTCTATAGTTCTAAGGAAGGCAAGGACGACTACGGCGACGACATCAATGTTCGTTCCCTGTTTACCAACTGGATTGGCGGCGGCAGCGTGTTCATACCCAATCAACCAGGCAAGCGCGTTCCCATCGAGTTAGAGCTTGCCGTCCACAGTGATGCCGGCTATGACCGCACTGGAGGCAACGAATTTATCGGCACCCTCTCCATCTGCACCACCCAATACAATGAAGGCAAGTTAGATGCCGGCATCTCCCGCCTGGCCTCTCGCGATTTAGCCGACGCCCTATTGGAAGGAGCCTATCGCGATCTGCGTTACCGTTATAAAAAATGGTACAAACGAGTGATTTACGACCGCAACTATTCCGAGAGCCGTTTGCCCGCCGTTCCCTCCGCCATTCTGGAGACCCTGTCGCACCAGAATTTCGGCGACATGCGTTATGGTCTCGACCCCAATTTCCGTTTTACCCTTGCCCGATCCATTTACAAGACCATCCTTCGTTATGTGAATGAGATGCACGGCACCAGTTATACCGTACAGCCCCTCCAACCCAATAGTTTCCAAGTCGAGTTAACCGGCAAGGACAAGGTGAAGCTCAGCTGGGCAGGCACCCGAGACCCCCAAGAACCCACAGCCATTGCCAGTTCATTCAATGTGTACTGTGCCATTGATGACGGAGGTTTTGACAACGGAACCAATGTGAAAGGTACCAGTTGTATGATAGATGTGGTGCCCGGCCGTCTTTATCATTTCCGTGTTACCGCCGTAAACAAAGGCGGCGAGAGTTTCCCGTCAGAAGTGCTATCCGCTTGTATTCAGCCTGGTGCGCAACAGACCGTGTTGGTCGTGAACGGTTTCCACCGTCTCACATCCCCCGCCACCATCGACACTGGCGACCGCAAGGGATTTGACCTCGACGCCGACCCCGGCATCACCTATGGTCCTACGGCTGGTTGGAATGGCCGTCAGACCTGTTTCGACAACAGTCAACGTGGCAAGGAAGGTCCCGGTTCATTGGGTTATGGCGGCGACGAACTTGCCGGCCGTTTCATAGCAGGCAACGACTTTAACTATGTGAAGACACACGCCGAAGCCATCCGTTCCGCCCAGAGTTACAACATTGTGAGTTGTTCAAGCGAGTCGGTGGAGAGTGGGAAGATGAAATTGACAGATTACGACTGTGTGGACTTGGTTTTGGGTCTGGAGCGTAACGACGGTCGTTCGTTGGTTCTTTACCAAGCCATCAGCAACACGATGCAGCAGAAACTCGCCCATTACGCCAAACAGCACGGCAGTCTATTGGTGAGTGGTTCATTTGTCGGCGCCGACATGACCGAGAGGAGTCAGCAGCATTTCCTTTCCACCGTGTTGAAAGTAGGTTATAGCGGCAGTGACCGAGGGACCCATGGAGGCAAGGTTCAAGGTCTTGGTGGTGATTTCACGTTCTTCAGCAGGATGAACGAGACTCATTACGCCGCCCCCACACCAGACATTCTCCAGCCTCAACAACCCGGCATCTGTGCCATGCTCTATGGCGATGGCCGTTCCGCCGCTGTGGCTTACAGTGGCAACGACTACCGTTGTTTCACCATGGGTTTCCCCTTCGAATGTCTCGAATCATCGCAGGCACAAGGCCATGTGATGCGCGGCATCATGAATTACCTGTTGAAAGGGAAGAAAGAAAAAGGGAAAGGTAAAGTGAAAGGAAAAAAGTGAAATGAGTTAGTGAGTTGATGAGTTGACCCGTGTTTTTCAGATTTTAAAGAATTCATAATAAACCATATCAATATGACACACAAGATACAAGCCAATGCATCGGGCACCCGCAGCATCGAGGTGAGCGACCAGCACCTGCAGACCCTGCGTCGTTACCAACTTCTAGACAACCTTGTGGGTAGCGACGGCATCATCGACGAGACCATTGTTGACAAATTGAAACTTACCGTCCGTTCCTTGCTCAGCGGTGCCTTTGGCAGCGACAAGGACCTGTTGGACCTTTGCCTGGACGTCATCTACAACAAGCACATGAAAGCCATTGGCCTTACCCATCTGCTGTCGTTGTACGATGAATGGAATAGCAGCATAGAGGCCGAGGAAGCAAGGGAAGAAGAAGCATAACCTTTGCCAACATGGAAGTGAACGAATAAAAGTATAGCACAATGCAGAAGGAGGATAGGCGTGAGGTGCCCTTTCTGTTGTCCGATTGGTTGCCCACGACCAAGAAAGAGACGGCTTTACGCGGTTGGGAAGAGTTAGACGTCATACTCTTCTCAGGAGACGCCTATGTTGACCATCCCTCCTTCGGTGCCGCCGTTATCGGCCGTTGCATAGAAGCCGCCGGCTATAAGGTAGCCATCGTTCCTCAGCCCGATTGGCACGGTGACTACCGTGACTTTAAGAAGCTCGGTCGTCCCCGTCTGTTTTTCGGCATCTCTCCCGGTTGTATGGATTCGATGGTGAATAAATACACCGCCAACCGCCGTTTGCGCAGTGAAGATGCCTACAGTCCCGACGGACGTCATGACTGCCGTCCCGAATATCCCACCATCGTTTACACCCAGATACTGAAACGTTTGTATCCCGATGTGCCCGTAGTGTTAGGCGGCATCGAAGCCAGTATGCGCCGTCTTACCCATTACGACTATTGGCAGGACCGTCTCAGACCCTGTATTCTTCACGACTCAGGAGCCGACCTTATTATATATGGCATGGGCGAGCATGCCATCGTGTCATTGTGCCGCGCCTTAGACGATGGCATTGCGCTTAGCAGTCTGCGTGACATGCCCCAAACCGTCTACCTCTCCAAGGAGAAAGACATCCCCGGAGGCCTCAGCGACGACGACATCTTGTTGAACAGCCATGAGGAATGCCTACATAACAAGCGTGCCGAAGCCGCAAATTACCGCCACATAGAAGAAGAATCGAACAAGATTCACGCCCGTCGTCTACTCCAAAAGACAGGTGAGTGGTACACCGTTGTGAACCCACCCTATCCACCGATGAGTACCGCCGAGTTAGATGCTGTTTACGACCTGCCTTTCACCCGTCTGCCCCATCCCAAGTATAAGGGCAAACGCATTCCCGCCTACGACATGATTAAACATTCCGTGAACATCCATCGCGGTTGTTTCGGCGGATGCGCTTTCTGCACCATCAGTGCCCACCAAGGCAAGTTCATCTGCAGCCGAAGCAAGGAAAGCATCCTGCGGGAAGTGCACCAGATTAGTAAGATGGATGATTTCCGCGGTTACTTGAGCGACCTTGGCGGTCCCTCTGCCAATATGTATGGCATGGGAGGAAAGAACAAGAAAGCCTGTGAGGTATGTAAGCGTCCTTCGTGCATCCATCCCGCCATCTGTCCCAACCTGAACACAGACCACAGCGCTTTGATAGACATTTACCGAAGTGTCGACGCCTTGCCCTTCATCAAGAAAAGCTTCATAGGCAGCGGCGTGCGCTACGATCTATTGCTACACCAAAGCAACGACGAGAACGTGAATGCCGCCGCCCACGCCTACACCCGTGAGTTGATATGCCACCATGTCAGCGGTCGCTTGAAAGTTGCCCCCGAGCATACCAGTGCCCGTGTGCTCCGTCTTATGCGCAAGCCTCCCTTCGAGCAGTTTGAGGCATTCAAGCGCGAGTTTGACCGTTTGAACGAGCATGAGCACCTACGCCAGCAGATCATCCCCTACTTCATCAGCAGCCATCCCGGCTGCCATGCCGAGGATATGGCAGAGTTGGCCGTCATCACGAAACGACTTGATTTCCATCTCGAGCAAGTACAGGATTTCACCCCCACGCCGATGACCATCAGCACCGAGACTTGGTATACCGGTTACGACCCCTATACGTTGGAAGAGGTGTATTCCGCCCACAGTCAACAAGACAAATTGGCCCAGCGTCAGTTCTTCTTCTGGTATCAGCCCTCTGAGCGGATGAAGATAGAGAGAGAGTTACGCCGTTTAGGGCGCAGCGACCTTATCCCCCGCTTATACGGCGACCGCCCCTATCTCCCGCCAAAGGGCCACTCGTCACCATCAAGGACAAGTTCCACCAACACCCCTTCCAGCCATGACCATCATAGAAAGTCTCAGCCGGGGGAAAAATCCCACCGTCCCGTCGGAAGACGCCATCGTGGCAACCGATGACTACGTGGCCGTCATCGACGGCAGTACGAGCAAGAGCCTTCGCCGTCTACGTAGCGACATGACCAATGGTCGATTGGCCTCGACAACCATTGCCACGTTCATCGAGCAGATGCCCAGCAACCTTGACTGTGCACAATTCTGTCTCGAGGTAACCCGCCATATCAGTCAGTTCTATACCACTTTGGGCATCGACAGACAGACGTTATTGACCCATGCTGAGAACCGCATGACTGCCAGTGCCATCATCTATAGCGTCAGCAGGAAAGAGATATGGATGGTTGGCGACTGCCAGTGTTTGGTGAATGGTGTACCTTACACCAACGAAAAACCTACCGAGAAAGCCAATGCCCTTCGTCGTTCCGCACTTCTTCATCAAGCATTGGAAGAAGGACATACCACCATTGACCGCCTGCGTCATGAGGATATCGGTCGTACCGCCATCCTGTCCGACATCATCCAATCAACCCGCCGACAGAACATTGATTTCGCCGTTATAGACGGCTATCCCATCGCCATGGATTATGTGCGAGTGTTATTTGTTCCCGTTGCCGAAGAAATCGTGCTTGCCAGCGACGGTTATCCCAAGTTGTTTAATGATTTGGCTTCAACCGAAGCCTATTTGGAGCAAGTTATCCGTGAAGATCCCCTTTTCATAAGTCTCCATCCCGCCACGAAAGGAGTCATGGATGGCAACGAGTCGAACGACGACCGTTCTTATATCCGTTTCATGGTTTGATGACGATGGTGCGGAACCAGTCTTTGAGTACCCCCGCGTACTGATGTTGCGAATCAGAGAGCAACACGAGCACCCGCCTACCATCTTTGAGTGTCGGTCCGAGACACATCCCCTCATAGTTCGCTATGGCATGGTTGAGCAGTGTGAGCGTCGTCCGCCACTCGCACACCAATTCCTTTTGCAATGGCGCAGCACTTGCCAACGGTTTCGCCGTATCCACGGGGGTCGCTCTATTCGGATCGACGCTAAACAATTTGCAGTGAGCGTACGCCCCCAACTTTCCTTTAGGCACATGAAACTCCCTTTCAAGTACCAGCAATCGACCGTCTGGCAATGCCGTCAGTGCGCTTACGCCCATGGCAAAGTTGACAGCCGGTTTGTCTGAAGTCGCCTTTTCCATGACATACAAATACTGTTCACGCGCCCTCATGTCAGCATCAAAAACCTGTAACCGCAACCTACCAGCCACACCGTTCATCGCCGTCGGTTGGTCGCCATCGCCCGTGATGGTACTTTCGTTGATGACCCAGAACCGCTTCGACTGAGGGTGATAGGTCAGCGCCTCCAATCCACAGTTTCCCCTAGCCTTCGCGAACACCTTAGGCATCGACAGTTTCCGTCCTGTACAAGAGCCGTCTAGTCGGTATTCCCACACTTCATTATCCGACTCACAGCAGATGAAAAGCGTGCTATCTTGTGCTACGAACGCTATATCCTCCGGATCACGCCGTTGCGCTCCAAGCGTCGTCCTTCCCACATACTCCACATTGTTGATTTTCCCCGTCAGTGAGTCGATGTCGATGCGGAACCGCAGCCACGCATCATCCGTCTTGTCACATACCACAGCATACTCATTGCCGCCGAGCCACGACAGTCCACTATAGTCGCCAGGGGGAACCGTTTTGGCGAACGACCGCTGTTTATGCACATGGGCATCCATCTGCGCCAACGCACCTCCAGGCAAGCAGACACAGCAAAATAGGACCGCCCATCGAGCAACATATCCCTTAAATCGTGTAAACCAAGACATAGTCATCATCGAAATGGTAAGAGAGATTAACGAGCGTTTCACTCTTCATGTTCATCAGTTGCACGCAGCCCATCGGTTGCAATTGAAAGGGCAGCACCTTCATCTGTTCGAATGTCAGTTTTTCAGCACTGAACAATTTGTAAGCCGCCTCCTTGGCACACCATATCAGTAGTTGTTCATCAACAGATGTCGGTGTCTCGTCATGCCGCAAGAACATGTGCGCTATTTTCGCCACTCTGTCGCTCCTGTATTCCACATCAATGCCCACCGGTCTTTCGTCAGAGAGCAGCACAACCGCCAATCCCTTCGTATGGCTGATGCTGATGAATCGTCCATCGGAGAGTATGGGACATCCCGACTCAAGATGGCTGACCAGAGGCGTCGTCATGCCGCCTATGCATCCATCCATCGCCATGATCAACACCTGCACCGTCATCTTCTCCATGATACGCGTCTCACTGCGGTATTTTTCCTTCAGCATGATGTACCAGTCCTTCAGAGATGGGTACATTTTCACCAAGGCCTCCGGCGTCTCTTCGAAGCGCCAGCCCCCCATTTTTGAGCCATCAGGCAACTGTTCCAAAAAAGCGACAGGCATGCAGCGGCTTAATTATTTTCTTTGGAATCCTTTTCCGCATTGTCGCGGATAACCACCTTCACCTTTGAAATACGCCGTTCCTCGACAGAAAGCACCTCAAAAAGGAATCGACCGTATTCCACGGTATCATGAATTTTAGGGAAGTCACCATTTATCTCGAGGATAAGTCCAGCCAGGGAGTCGGCATCCCCCTCAACCTCTTCGAACGTCTCGTCGTTGATGTCGAGAATCCGACAGAAATCACCCAGCGGTGTCTTTCCCTCAAAGATAAACGTGTTTTTATTCAGTCGTGAGTATGTTTTCTCCTCCTCATCATACTCATCATTGATTTCACCGACAATTTCCTCAAGCACATCCTCGAGCGTAATAAGTCCAGACGTGCCGCCGAACTCATCCACGACGATAGCCATGTGCACTTTGTTCTTTTGGAAATCCTTGAGCAGATCGTCCACCTTTTTCGTTTCCGGCACGAAGAATGGCGGTCGGATGAGTTTCTGCCATCTGAAGGACGCCGCCTTGTCGATATGTGGCAGGAGGTCTTTGATATAGAGCACCCCCTTGATGTTGTCGGTGTTGTCCTGGTATACCGGTATTCGGCTGTAGTTGTTTTCCAACACACAGTCGAGCACCTCTTTGAACGAGCTGTTGATATCCAAGTCGACGATGTCCCTCCTGGAAGTCATCACCTCCTTCACCGTTTCGTCGCCAAAACGTATGATACCTCGTAACATGCTCTGTTCATCGCGAATCTCCTCCTCGTCCGTCAATTCGAGAGCTTGTTCGAGGTCGTCGACGCTGAGCACATGGTTTTCTTTCTGGACCACTTTCTCTGCCAGCACCCCACTTCTCAGGAGCACCCATTCAAAGGGCCAGAACAGTTTGCGGAGCACCATGATAGCCCCTACCGCTCTCCTACAGAATTTCAGCGGGTTCTGCCGTCCATACACTTTCGGCATGATTTCGCCGAAGAGAAGCAGCAAGAATGTGAGTAAGATGGTGATGCAAATGAACTGCAACACCACCGCCTTGCCGAAGTCGACCACATTAGCGAAGACATAGTTGCAGAGCATAATGATGGTCACATTCACCAAGTTATTGGTTATCAATATGGTGGCCAATGTCCGTTCACTGTCTTCGCGCAGAATTTGAATCTTCCTGTCGGCATCGTTTTTCTCCGGGTCGAGTTCATTGAGGTCGTTTGGAGAGAGACTGAAAAAGGCGATTTCCGAGCCACTGGCGAAGCCCGAGCACAAAAGCAACACAGCAGCCAATGCGGCTGCTATGTATACACCCGTTGACGGTGTCAACAGATGTACTTCAGAGAATGACTCAACAATGGAATTGAGGGTTATTGTCAAGACACCGGTTGTCATGTTCACTTTTCGGTGTTATCTTGAGGTTTTGGCGACAACAGTTCCATGTTTTCGCCATATATCTCGGTGACAAAGCGTTTCTGTCCCCGTTGGTCATCGTAGGTCCTGTATTTAATTCTCCCCTCGATATACAGTTTGTCGCCTTTGTGAACAAATTTCTCGGCAATCTTTGCCAATCCTTTGAAAAGCACGATGTTATGCCAATCCGTTCTTTCAGGCACCTGCGTACCATTAGGCAGGGTATATCCTCTTTCTGTGGTCGCGAGGGGGAATGTGGCCATCGCCTGGTCGGTATCGTAATACCTCACCTCAGGTTCTTTGCCTACGTTTCCTATCAACATTACTTTATTCATGGCATCGGAGTATTAGTACTTGATTATTTCCACATACCCAGGTATTTGAACTTGAAGTTCTTTCCTTTCGCCGAGGGGAACTGACTCCTTCTGTCGACACGGGTGCTAAGATGTTCAACGATGCGGTTGTAGCAATCGAGTCCCGACAGCGCCTTGCATTGCGCCACGAAACGCGTGTCGCGATATTCATGTTTTCCGGTGGAAGGCATGAGCACCACTCTCTTGAAGTCAAGCGTTCCTTCATACCATCCCGCTTTTTCCTCGTTGAGCCTATTTACAGCCTGTGGCACTTCCCTGCGGTCGGTATTGGTATTTGTCCTGAGTGCTTTTTTCTGTTTGAAGTCGAGCATTGTGGCCGCTTCCGTCTTGATGACGATGAAATAGACACGCGGTCTTACCTTATAGCGTTTGGGGTAATAGACGTCGCTTTCAGCGTATTCACGTATGTCCTGTTCCAAATCAGGATTCATTCCTATTTCCGGAATGGAGCATAGGAAATCGATAGCCTCATCGGCGGAATACACTAATGTTTCCCTGTCGAAGTATCTAAGATATAAATTCATTAAATGGAGGTTTTGTGTTTTTTATCCTAAAACAGAGCGGCAAACGAGACTCGAACTCGCGACCCCGACCTTGGCAAGGTCGTGCTCTACCAACTGAGCTATTGCCGCAACTAAGATTTCCAAGAGAACAGCAACAATAGCGGTTGTTCCCAGAATCTTTGTTTTTGTGAAGAGGAGGAGACTCGAACTCCCACGTCGCAATTGACACTACCCCCTCAAAGTAGCGCGTCTACCAATTCCGCCACCTCTCCGACAAAAACCATTCTGAATAAAATGAGTGCCCAGAACAGGACTCGAACCTGCACACCTCTCGGCACACGCACCTGAAACGTGCGCGTCTACCAATTCCGCCACCTGGGCTTGTCTTATAGACTTGGTATTTATTCAGAATGTTGAGCGGCAAACGAGACTCGAACTCGCGACCCCGACCTTGGCAAGGTCGTGCTCTACCAACTGAGCTATTGCCGCATAAAACCTTTCACAAAAAGGTGCGTTTCTCTAAACGCGGTTGCAAAGGTAACGTTTTTTTTGGAACTGACAAACTTTTGCGAGATTTTTTTGAAAAAAATGTTTTCCGCAGATTCAATAGAGGCTTTCTTTTAAATCAGAAGTTTCGCCACATAAAAAAAGCCAGCGGCCACAATAGATGTGACCGCTGGCATAAAGAGTATAGGGTGCCTCTGACTAATAATTGGAGAATCATTCCCATAGGAGACTGGGATGCGGTTCCTCCGTAAGGTCGTCGTCGAGACTATCGTCGAAAATTCCCTCATCGGTGAGTTGCGGATCCTCGCTGTAACTGTCGGACACAAACATCAGCAATTCCTCGACTGTGTCCACAATCATTTGTTTCATGCTTGGGGCTTGATATTTTTCTTTTTTCATAACTGCTTCTTTTTTTCCCACCCTAACCCTCCCTGAGAGGGAGCAAGAAAGGGGTTGGGACATTATTATATAAACAACCCTGCCCCTCCTATGAAGAGGAGGGAGAAGGGTTTTAGATACTACTTACGAGTGGTTTTCTTGCCATTCTGGATGACGATGCCACGATAGGAAGCACCCACACGCTGACCGCTGAGGTTATAAGCCGGAGCATTGCTATTGGCTTCGTTAGCGATGTCGGTAATGCCTGTTGTGCCGTCAGGTACAAGGTTCATGTTCTCGTCGAACACATAACCGTTGGCTGCTTCGTAAGCCTCGTAGTTAGGCAGTATGAGATAAGCCTTCTTGGCTCCGTTGATGAATGGTCCACCATCGGGAGCGCCCCAGTAGAAGCCCACGTTCTTGCCATTCTTGGTGGAGAGTTTATAATACCTCACTTGCGACGGGCCAATCATATTGATTGTTTCCCCCTCCTCTTCTGTTCCAAAGAGACAGGGGTAGTATCCATGCTTATAGGTACCCTGTTGTTCCGTCTCTGCTTTGGGGAAGTAGAAAGTGTAAGGCAGTTTCACCGTCGCCTCCGCCTTGAGCACAGCGGCGTAATCGCCATTGACCTTCTCGTCAGCCACATATTCGTGATCTACGCTGAGCACGGGAGGAACGCCCGAATTGAGTTCATATTCATACGTATAGTCGTACCCCTTCAGTCCACCCGGAACATAGTGGTCCCATGCTCCCGGGAAGAAGATGGTAGCATAGCCAGTATTGCCTATCGTCACACTCTCACCCTCACCATAGATGCCGTTTGCCAATTCTTCCTCTGAATAACCTTTTTCGAGCAGATAATCCTTAGAGGCAAGATATGTGCGTGCAATGTGAGTCACAGAGTGAGTCTTGAACACCGGTAGGATTTGGAAAGCTACCAAATCGTTGGCCATATTCTCGGCATTCTTGGGCAGTGGGATGAAGATGGTTTTGCAGAAGGGCTGTGCCATGTTGTCTTTTGGCAATACCTCTACATTAGCATCCGGTGATTCCGAAGCCCAATCCGTAACGGCTCTCAGGTAGAATCCAGTGAGCGAGGAAGTTGGCCGGTCGAACTCCACCACCAAGTAATCCAAATTGTTGTAGCCCATTGTGATCTTTTCATACATGTTAGTATCATTCCCTCTAAACCATATACCAGGAGCATAGCCATAATCCACCTCGAAATCGCCCTCTTTCACTTCGCCATCGTCAGTTATGGTTTGTGCTGCCGCCGTTACATTAAGTACAGGATGGGTATCACCATAAACATTTTCCTCTTCCGAAAGCGTTATTTCAGAAAACATAGTTTGCATCCATTCGTTCAACGGTATCTCCACGAAGTCTGTCAAGTCAATGTTTGGTTCATAGATATCCTGGGGCGCTTCGGTGTAACCTCCCACCTTGACGAGTTCCACATAACCTATTTGGAACTGCTCACCCGCCGTAGGGTTGACGATGCTGATGTGCTCAATCCATTTCCCCGTCTCAAAGAACTGCTCCCATAGGCCTTCATCGTCCACCTTCACCACTTTCTGTCTGCAGGTGAGGCTCTCATCCTCAGAGGCGATATCAACCGCGAAAGAGTAGCTACCGGAACTGACCTTGATTTGGGCTGTGCGGGTGGTGGTAGGCTTCGTAAACCTGAACACTAAATAGTCGTATTCATCAGGCTCAAACTCATTGACCTCGTCATAGTTGAACTGCCAGTCGAGGGTGCTCGAAGAAGAAGCAGGCGTCCACTTACCGTAATTGTCATATTCACTACTTGGAGCCTCGGGTTGCCCATAGCGGCTCAATACATAATAGGTTTCCGGATGTTTGTATTCGTTCTTCAGGTCATGCTCGTTCACATATGCCTCCGTAGCCAAATACACACTTTTGATTTTCACCTGACAAGCCTCGTTGGTAGCAATACCGATATAGGTGAGGCTCTCTTCATTACCGCTGTATTTCCATACAGCTTGGGTGCAGTATTTATCCACTGCCGTACCTTCCATGATAGACGAACCTCCTAAATAGAGCATATAGGAATCCGTGGGTTGTGCAAATTCCACCACCACATAGTCATAGTCGTCCACCGGCACATTGCCATTGTCATAATCCCACTTATTCCATATCGTACCTCCACTATTACCTATTCCGCTTGTTATCGTCTGGGTGTTGCCGGTGTAACGGAATTCATTCCATCCCCAGTTTGAGTCACCGCCGATACCGCCATCATGCGAGATATCGAGATCCCAGCGGCCAGCAGGCACGTAGATATGATTGGCCAGTTGCTCCTCAGTGAAACCACCTTGTTCGAGCAGATAGTCCTTTGTAGCTACATATACTTTCGAGGGTTGTGTGGACGGGTTGGCATTGGAACCAGCCTTATTAATAGTGTAGCCCATATAGTACAATTCCTTGATGGTGGCATTGGTTAGAGGCACAAAGGCTGTCACTAAGTTGACATCGGTTGTCACCTTGTCAGAGGCGGTGTCACTGACCCACCAAGGCTCGCCGTTAAGGTTTCCACCATATTTCGGAAGGAAATCCAATGCCTCCGTGGTTTGGGAAGAGAACTCGAACACCATGTAATCGAAGTTGTCGTAATTGATAAACATGGTACGGTCGGCCACTTCCAGATCATCCTTATTGTACCATGCGCTGTTCAGTTCTGCAAAGTCGATTTTGCTCACCCAATAAGCCTCCTTGACGGTGAAGGGCACACCCTCGTTGTTGGTGTTTTGGAAAGCCACTTGGTTGATGGCATTTTTCCTGGCAGGATCCAGCGGCAATCTAAGGAAACGCTTAGACTCATCCAATGTCCACCGCATGGTTTCTGCCTCGCCTTCGGCATACTGTAAATATGTCTGGACATCGTAGGAGCCAGAAGAGAGAGGCGCGACTTCAAACACCAGGTAGTCATAGTCACTGGCATCGTAACCGCCCAACCATTTGGAGGCGCCTTTCCAAGCGTCAACGGTGTTGAAGTCAATGGTCAGCGAACCATCGGTGTTGTTGGTCAGGATGATGCCATCGTCCCACTTGCCCCATCCCACAAGTGATAATCCAGAGACGGTCTCTATATCTGCAAGGGTTATCTTGGTTATGGTCAGTACATAGTTCGTATTGATGAGGAATGTACCACCCCAATTCTGCTGTTCATAGGCAGCATCCAGAATCTCCTGCGTAAGTTTTAAGGAGAAATACCCTTTGGAGGAGATGTCGGCCGGATCGACGTCAAGGTAGTTGCCCTTCCAGTGTCCTTCCCAAAGCTGTAGGAACCCCCCTTCTGTTTCAATGGTGGCATAGAACCTCACCTCTTGGCCAACGTGCGCACCTGCGTTCTTCAGTTCCGTTCCACCATCGCTCAAGAGGATGGGGTAGCCATCACCACTGCTGTTTGATACTGGTGTATCCGACAGCGTTACCTCTTCGGCTTGCACTCCCATGCACATAGATAGGAGCATAAGCAAAAACATTGTAATCTTTTTCATGTGGATAATCATTGGTTAATTTAATTATATTACTCGGTTATTAAGTCAAATATAGACAGGCGGACAGCCTTATTTAGGCTACAAAAATACCTATTTTCTTTGAAGGAACAAAAAAAAAGGTTTATTAAATCCCCACATTTTATGAAATATGAGTTTTTTCTTACGAAATGTCGCGGGGAAATGTATCTAAGGCTTTAAAAACAATATTAACTTAATATACTCAGTCCATGCGGTGGAGGTAATCTTCGAAGGAGTATTCGCGGAGGAGTTCGACGGTGCCATCAATATGGCGAATGGCGATAGAAGGGTGCTGGATGCCATTGAACATGTTAGTCTTGACCGTGGTGTAATGAATCATATCCTCAAAAATGAGTTCCTCGCCAATCTGCAGTTCATGGTCGAAACGCCAATAACCCATAAAATCGCCGGAGAGGCAACTGTTGCCGCCTAACCTATAGAGAGGGGGGAGGGACGAGTGGCGAGTGACGAGTGGCGAGTGAAGGGTGAGGGGTGAGGGGTGAGGGGTGAGTGACGAGGTGTCAATGGAAGCAGGAGAGACAATTTCTGCACCACGCACTTCGGGTGTATAAGGCATCTCAAGGCAGTCGGGCATGTGACATGTGAAACTCACATCGAGTATGGCCGTGCGAATGTTTTTGTTTTCGACAACATCAACGACACGTGCCACCAATTCACCTGTCTGCCAAGCAAAAGCGCTTCCTGGTTCGAGTATTACTTTCAAATGTGGATAGCGACGGTGGAAATCATTGAGTAGTTGTTTGAGCAACGCGATGTCGTAATCAGCACGCGTCATGAGATGGCCACCGCCAAAATTGATCCATTTCATTTGCGGAAACCATCGTGAGAAATGGCGTTCTATATGTTGGAGCGTGCGTTGGAACACGTCAGCGCCACTCTCGCAATGACAGTGGCAATGGAAGCCTTCGACAAGCGGTGGCAATTGGTCGGGCAGTTGGTCGTCGGTAACACCGAATCGTGTCCCAGGCGCACAAGGGTTGTAGATATCCGTCCCCACCTCAGAATATTCTGGATTGACACGTAAACCTATGCTCAGTTGCGGGTTAGCATGTTTCGCCCTTTCCGCCAGTCGGGCATATTGCGAGAGCGAGTTGAAGGTGAGGTGTGATGAGCGCCGCACCAAGTCATCGATTTCGTCGTCGGTGTAGGCTGGCGAATAGGTATGACATGGACTACCAAAGTATTCATAACCCATCCGCGCCTCATTGAGAGAACTAGCCGTGGTGGCATGGATATAGTCGCGGAAGATAGGGAACGTCTTCCATAACGCAAATGCCTTGAAAGCCAATATGATATCCACATCCGTCTCTTTCGCTACGGAAGAGATGAGTCGAAGGTTGTTCCTCAGTTTGTTCTCGTCGACGATATAATAAGGAGTTTTCATGAGTGATGAGTGATGGGTTACGAGTGATGGGTGATTATTATGGCAAAAATACAAAAAATACAAAAACGTCCCAATTTTATCGAATAAAAATTTGGGTGTTATGGTATATTTTAATACTTTTGCAAATACTATGAAACTCGTAGTGATGACCCGTCCCACTTTTTTTGTGGAGGAAGACAAGATATTAGCCGCACTCTTCAACGAGGGTATGGATGACCTGCACTTGTTTAAGCCAGACTCATCCCCCATCTTTCTTGAGCGTCTATTATCGTTGTTGCCAGACGATTATTATCGCAAAATTACGGTTCACAATCATTTTTATCTGAAGACAGAATTTGGTCTTGGCGGCATCCATCTGGACCGTGCCGACCAGGAAAAGCCGGAAGGCTATAAAGGCAACATTAGCCGTTCATGCAATGACCTTTCGTTATTGAAGGCCGCGAAGAAACAATCCAAATACGTATTTCTCCATAACCTGTTCGACAGTCTGTCGGACAAACATCTCCATGCCACGTTTTCACCTATTGCTTTACAAGAAGCCTCTTCGCAACACTTGATAGACAAGCATGTATATGCATTAGGCGGCATGTCGCTCGACAATATCCGCATAGCCAAGGATTTAGGCTTCGGTGGCGTGGTGATTTGCGGTGACTTATGGAACCGTTTCGACATCCACCACGGCACCGACTATAAGGAACTTATACAGCACTTTGCCAAATTGCGGTCAGCAGCGGGATAGGGAAGTGGAAATATTATAAAATTAAAAGATTATAAAATTAAAAGATTATAAAATTAAAAGATTATAAAATTAAAAAGAGGTTGGGACATTATAAGCTCATTGACTCATTAACTGATAAACTCATAAACTAAATATAACAATGGTCGAGAAAGAATCGTTTATGGTATTTTCAGGAACAGCCACGAAATACCTTGCGGAAAAAATTTGTTTAAGTTTGGGCTGTCCGTTAGGAAAGTTGCAGTACACCAAATTTTCCGATGGAGAATTTGCCGTGTCGTACGAGGAGAGCATCCGTGGCCGCGATGTGTTTCTTGTGCAGAGCACCTTCCCCAACAGCGACAACCTGATGGAATTGCTATTGATGATTGATGCCGCCAAACGCGCTTCCGCCCGTTGTATCAATGCCGTGATCCCCTATTTCGGTTGGGCCCGTCAGGACCGCAAGGACAAACCCCGTGTGAGCATCGGTGCCAAGTTGGTGGCAGACCTTCTGAGTGCCGCCGGTGTGAACCGAGTGATAACTATGGATCTCCATGCCGACCAAATACAAGGATTCTTCAATGTTCCTGTTGATCACTTATATGCTTCCGGTGTCATCCTCCCCTATATCCAAAGTCTTGGAATGGACGACATTTGCATAGCCTCTCCCGATGTAGGCGGTTCAAAACGTGCCAACACCTACGCCAAATATCTGGGATGTCCCCTGGTGCTGTGCAACAAAACCCGCGCCCGCGCGAATGTGGTGGAAAGCATGCAGATTATCGGTGACGTGGATGGCAAGAACGTAATTATCGTAGACGACATGGTGGACACGGCAGGAACCATCACCAAGGCCGCCGACATCATGAAGGCCGCAGGTGCGAAGAGTGTCCGTGCTTGTGCCTCGCATTGTGTGATGAGTGGTCCAGCCAGTGAGCGCGTTCAGAATTCCGCTTTGGAAGAGATTGTCTTCACCGATTCCATACCCTACTCACACCGTTGCGCCAAGGTGAAGCAGTTGTCCGTAGCCGACATGTTTGCCGAGACTATCCGCCGTGTTGTAGACAACGAGAGTATCAGCTCGCAGTACATTATATAGAATCCTCCCCTATCCCCTCTAAAGAGGGGTGTGAATGACGTGTGACCAATGACCAGTGACGAGTTAGGGACATTGATGGTTGACTATTAAAGAATGAGAAAATGTATTGTTGTTGCCATTGTATCGTTGTTTGGGCTGCTGATTAGTTGTCAGCCCAAGCAGGGAAGCAATTACACCCTTTCCGGTAGTGTGGCTGACATGTCCGATGGCGACACTCTCTATCTTCTCTCCGGCTTGTCGGAAAGCACACGTTTCGACACGCTCTTTGTCAGCCATGGCCGTTTCCATACAGAAGGATTCGTAGAAGAGCCTTCACTTTGTTTCCTTTACAGTGCCCGCAGCCAATCCATCATTTCGCCATTCTTCCTGGAACCCGGTGTCATTGACATCGACTATTCGTCACCATCTGGTGGAGGAAGTGTTTCGGGCACCGTGATGAACGATGCGTTGCAAGCATTAAACGATTCGGTTGTGGGCTATGGGAGCGAGATGAACGCTGTCATGACGTCGATGCACAGCGATTCGCCCACGAAGGACCAACAGCAAGCCGCCCTCTTGCGTCTCGACACCCTTTCCTTACGCAAGAACCAATACCTATACCTCGCAGCCGAGCAGAACATTACCAACGAACTTGGATATGCGATCTTGACCTATTTTGACGACGATTCGTTCAGCCGCGAACAACGCCAATCGTTAATCAGTCAGTTGCCAGCATCGATGCGCTCACGCCCCCGTATCCAAGAGATGGAGCAGGCATTGAGCGAGCCCGAAGGAGTCACCACCCTACCCGACCTCCGTCTATCTTCCTCACTCGGCAACAACCTTTCTCTGTTAGAAGAAGTGGGTAAGAACCCATATACCATCATAGAATTCTGGGCCAGTTGGAGCACAGCAGCACAGAAAGACATGCCCAAGTTGTCGCGCCTATACCATCACTATCGCGACCGTGGTGTGGGCATGATAAGCATCTCGCTAGACCTGGATGCCAACGACTGGCGCCGTTCGATAGAACGTATGGGGCCATCGTGGTTACAATTGTGCGACACGAAGGGTTGGGAAGGAGAGACTGCCGAGTCGTTGCATCTACATGCCATCCCCCACACTATTTTGGTGGATAGCAGCGGTAAGGTATTAGCATCAGGACTATCTGCCGACGAGTTGGATGTTTATTTGGAGCAGGTGCTCTTTTGATTTTCAGCTAGTTCCTTATTCGCGTATTTTGGCGCTTTCCCATAACCAAAAACGAAGTCTGCCCTCCTTTAAGGAGAGCAGACGATATAATGTGCAAGGAAATGCATCATCTCAGAATTGTTCGAGAATCTGAATTCTTTTGGCCGTATCGGGATGCGTGCTAAATAGCGAGTTGAAAAAGCTCATGAATCCCTGTTTTATGCCTTGCGGATGAACGATATATAATTGTGCGATATCGTCGCGTTTCACCTGTCCCAGTCCCGGATCGCATGATATTTTCCTCAAAGCCGAAGCCAAAGCCAAGGGGTCGCCACATAGCTCAGCACCTCCGGCATCAGCCATATATTCCCGTTTCCGAGAGATGGCAAAGCGAGTAAGCAATCCGAAGAAATAAGCAATCGCACTGCATATAAGACCAATAATTAGCACAATGATCGCTCCTCCAGCGTTGTTATTGTCCCTACTTCTACCACCTCCTGACCACAACAAACCATACATCACCCTGACGGTGAGACTCATAATGGTAGATATGATACCCACGAAGATGATGCTAGTGATGAGCAGGCGCGTGTCACGGTTACGAATATGCGTGAGTTCATGCCCCACCACACCAGCCAGTTCATTGTCGTCGAGGAGGTTAATGAGGCCTGTGGTTAGCGTCACAGCATAACTTTTCCTATCTATGCCGCTTGCATAGGCGTTAAGTTGTGGATCGTCGACCACAAAGATTTGCGGCATATCCATGCCACACGTCATGGTGAGATTTTCGACGATATTATACACCCTCATATTCTCCATCCTCGTCAGCGGTCTCGCTCCAGTGGCATGTCTAACCATCGATGCATTAAAGAAGTAGGCAATGGTGAACCACACTGCAACTATTCCCACGACCCATGGTAATACATGCAAGAACTCATCCCACACTAGCGCCATATCAAACGTGGATATAGTTTCGCCACTGGCTGTGGTATATGTCCCCTGTATATAAAATAGCACATAGATGAATACCCATACCATCGCTAAAATGATGACGGGGAACATCAGCAGGAGCAAGACGCTGAGCGTATTGTTCCTGCTGATCTGTGTCTGCATTCCTACATATCGCACCTTAATTCACTGAAAATTAGACATATAACATTGAACGGAAAAAGAGATGTTCAATGTCATTCTATTTCGTAGTCAATTCAGAATTAGAAACTGATTTCCGGAGCCTTTTCGTATTGCGCCCGCTCCTGTTCCGGTATTTCAATCATCGGTTCCTTCTGGAATCCAAACATGCCAGCGATAATGTTCGACGGGAATGTCTGAACGGCATTGTTGAGTTCCTTGGTGGCCGAGTTGAAGAACCTGCGTACGGCAGCCAGTTTGTTTTCTACATCGGATATCTCGCTTTGCAGCTTGACAAACAGTTTGTCAGCCTGGAGTTGCGGATAGGCCTCAAGAGCTATTTTCATTCCGGCGAGTGCGTTAGACAATTGGTTCTCAGCAATCACCTTTTCATTGACCGTACTTGCGCTCATGGCAGCCGAGCGAGCTTTTGTCACTTCCTCGAAAACCGTCTTTTCATGTGCGGCATACCCTTTTGCCGTAGCCACGAGCTGGGGAATCAAGTCATGCCTTTGTTTCAACTGCACATCAATGTTCGCATATGCGTTTTCGCGGTTGTTTCTCAGTTTAATCAAACTGTTGTACATACCTACCAACCACACGGCCACAAGAATGACAATGGCCACAATTACTAAAGCGATAATCATAATAAACGAGTTTTATAGTTTTGCACAAAGGTATTACAATTTTGGATGAAAAACAAGTCGTCTTTAACATTTATCATTTATTAACATATAAATACAAATAAAGTATAAAAAAAAGAGCCGGTCGGTTTTTTGAGGAACCGACCGGTATACAATTTTGAATTAACATTTGTTAGCGCATGTAGCTCATCACCCTGTCATAATATCTCTGGGTGCTGCGTACGTTGTAATTGCAGCCTCCCTGCCACATTCTAATGGCGCGCTCGACGTTATGCTTGGGATTGTAATAGCTCTGAATAATAACGAACATCTCCTTTGATTTGTTCACATTGAAACGATCATTAAGAGTGTAGCGTTTTGAGCTTCCGCGGCGTTTGAGGATGTTGTTGCATTCCTGCACCAAAACTGGTGAGATCTGCAGAATGCCGCAATAGATGCCACTCCTGGCGTTGGGGTTTCCTTTGCTTTCTACCTGAATAATTGCGTCGATTACCGGAGTCCAATCATAATCATTTTCTTCACCTTCTGCAAACATCAATGTCGGCATCGACATAAAGAACATCATGCTAATAAAAACAATTTTCGAAATTCTCTTCATTGTTACATGGGTTATGGAGCCTCAATCATCACGATAACACGGCAGGACTGGGATGAATTGTAAAGCCCTTACCAAAGCTCCTGTTAGTACTTGGAAGACCGTGTTTAAAACAACATTGGTCAACCGTTTATTAATTAACTCGGTGCAAAGGTACGAAAAAAAACGCTACGAGCCAAGGCTATGAGGCCATTATTGACCATTTTTAAGAAACAGTAAGATATTATATCAACTTGAAAATCAACATTTTGAAGTTGCAAACGTTTACGTTTTCACAATTGTAAATGTAAAGAAAGTTTAAAGGATCCTACCAAAGGGAGGGGGTGAGAGGTGAGAGGTGAAGGGTGAGAGGTGAGAGATTACAAAAAGAGGACGCTCCCTTTGGGGAACGTCCTCGCTGTCTTATGAAAGGGGGCGGCTACCTACTCTCCCGCATTGCATTGCAGTACCATCGGCGCAAGCGGGCTTAACTTCTCTGTTCGGGATGGGAAGAGGTGGGACC
>OMRP01000014.1 GCA_900313615.1 uncultured Prevotellaceae bacterium | reverse complement strand
AACCCTCCCAAAGGGAGGGAATGGGATACCCACCCTAACCCTCCCAAAGGGAGGGAATGAGATACCCACCCTAACCCTCCCAAAGGGAGGGAATGAAATGAGGAACAAATAGGGGTATAGGTTGTCTTAGATTAGATTAGGTAGTAATAGGTAGTAATAGGTTGTAGTAGATTGTAATAATATTTTCAACGAATAAAGTAAACATGTTTATCAGATTTGAACCGTTATTGAAATCCACCCTGTGGGGTGGTGACAAGATTATACCATTCAAGCACCTGAATAGCGAACAGCAGCAGGTGGGCGAGAGTTGGGAAATTTCCGGCGTTGCCGACAACGAGACCGTAGTGAGCGATGGTCCCTATCAAGGCAAGTCGCTGAACATCTTGCTCCACGAGATGAAAGCACAGCTGATAGGCGTTGACAACTACCGTCGTTTCGGCGATGAGTTCCCCCTACTCATCAAGTTCATCGATGCCCACCAAGACCTCTCCATCCAAGTGCATCCCAACGACGAGATTGCCCATCGCCAAGGTAAGCCGCGTGGCAAGACGGAGATGTGGTATATTATGGAGAGCGAGCCTAACTCTATGCTCTACAGCGGTCTTCAGAAAGAGATTACTCCTGAACAATACAAGACGATGGTGGATGACGGCACCATCACCGATGCCATCGCACAATATAAGGTGAAAGAAGGCGACGTGTTTTTCCTTCCCGCTGGCCGCATCCATTCCATCGGCACAGGCTGTTTCCTGGTTGAGATACAGCAGACAAGCGATGTGACTTACCGCATCTACGATTATAAGCGTAAGGACAAAAACGGCAACTATCGCGAGTTGCATACCCGCGAAGCCGCCGAATGCATCAACTATCATGTAGAGAAAAGCTACCGCACCGAATACGTTCCCCGCAAGAACCAAGGAGTGTCGCTCGTGCAATGTCCATATTTCAACACTGCCATATACGACCTCGACGAGCCCATGACACTCGACTACAGCGAATTGGACAGTTTCGTCATTCTCATTGCCCTGCGTGGCGAAGGCACGCTGACCGATGATGAAGGCAACAAAATACCCTTCCGCATGGGCGATACCGTGCTGCTCCCCGCCACCACACAGATGGTGGAGGTAGAAGGCACCGTGAAATTTTTGGAAACGTATGTGTGAAAGAGAGGAGGAATGGAGGGAGTGAGAGGAGTGAAAGGAGTGGAGGAGTGAAGACAACACCTTGGTAATCAAGAAATTCAAACGTCATTTTCATTTTTACAGGGCATCCAATGTTGACGAGAGGTCGGCAACAGCGTTGGATGCCTTTTCTTTGGCCGACAGACTTTTGCCTTTTCCCTCAAGGAAGCGCTTGATGTCTTCCTTGAGACGAAGATAAGGCTCCGACTGAAAATAGCCCATGTTTTTCTTAAGCATCGACATTACCTGTTCTATGCTATGCGTGTAGCACGACAGTTCGTTGTGCATCTGTGTGGAATGTACCGCTTTGCGGCGTATCTCCATTTCACGGTCACGGCGCAACTTATCACAAATCTTGTTCATCATCGGCAAAGCCACCTTATCGAAGAGATGATGCCCCTGGATGTAGAGATATGCCGTGTCGGCCGTCACCCCCAAATCTTTCAAGCTATCTTTGGTAGCCAAAAAAAACTCCTTCGCGTCCGGATTCTCCTGCTGCAGCATCCTCACCTTTCGTCCCACCTTCTTGCGCACGTTCATGATGCCTTTCAAGGGGTCTTGCAAATTGAAGTTGCCCGTTTCAATCACACGGTTGAAGTCGGTCATGGTGAAGTCGGAGTAGTGGTTGGTACGGTAGAACATGATGTTCCACACAAACAATGGGAAGATAGCTTGAGAAAATTGTCTGTAGTACTCCTCGAAATCGAAGGTCACATGGTCGTTGAGCGTCACCATCACGCACACATCATGCAACGATGGCGCATAGCACTGATAGTTCTCGATGGCATAGACATAGGTATGGAACACGTAGGGGTTTTCAATAACCTGTCTCGACACCGCTGTTGCCCCCTGAATGAGGAAGTCGTAATCAGCATCCACACAAGCTATCATATCCTTTCCCACCTTATCCTTCACCAGGTTCATTAGCACTTGTTTCTTTCCTTTCGACAGATTGATTTTCGAGGGAAGCATCACCTCGAAATAGCGTTTGTCGTTTTCAAACTCACTGAGCACCTTACGCCAAAAGAACACATCGTCGTAGCTCTCCACATAAGCCACGATACGCCGGCGCCCCTGTTTAGACTTCATCTTATTGGCGGCGCTGATATATTCCGACGATAGGTTATCGCCCAATCTCTTTCCCATCAGTCAACGTCAGTAATGTCAGACACCTCCGTCACGCTGTCAAGCCATCCGTTCATGATGATGGCCGGCGAATGGGTGGTGAGGATGATTTGCACGTGAGGGTTCAGTTCCAACACCAGGTCGATGAGTCGTTTCTGCCACTCCACATGCAGGCTCACCTCTGGTTCGTCCATGAACAGCACATAATCCTCGCCATCCTGAACCAACACGGTGAGCATGATGGCCAAGATTTGCTTTTCACCGCTGGACAATTGGTAAGGCACCAGTGTCTCGCCGATTTGCGAAAAACGAATCTCGTTCTCCGTCCGCACGATTTTCTTCCCCGTATCGGCAAACAATTCATCCATGATGTCTTGAAAGCGCTTTTTGGGTTCCGAGATTGCCTGTGCCTGCTGTGCCGCATCGGGAGTGCCACTCTGCAGCACCTGTATGATGCGGTTACCCATGTTCACTTGATAGTCGAGGTATTTGCGCTGCAACTTAAATAGTTGCCAGTCGAGTTCCGTGGCCAGCGACAAGTCCATTTTCCCTATCATGTCGTTGCTCATAAGCGGACGGTCGAAGGAACGTATCACATCATAGCGTATCCACTTCGCTTCGGCGGGATAAACCTTCAAATGAACCCCTTTGAGCATGTGCGATGGAAACTCGCCTCCGGCAGAGAGTCCCTTCACCACTTTATTGATGATGGTGCTCTTTCCCATGCCGTTGACGCCGCTCAGGATATTCACCCGTCGGTCGAGTCTCCACTTGATGTGTTTCTTGCCACTCCACAGCGAGTCGATCTCTATCTCCTGAATATATTCCGCGTATTTCTGCATGTCGGTAAAAGGTTAATGGTTTAGGATTACGTCATTCCTTGTCAACTGCAAATATAGCGATTTTTTCCGAAAACGCATTCTTTTGTCCATATTTTTACGAAGATATGAAAAAAAGTAGTATCTTTGCCTTCGGAGAAGCGTTCAAGGTTTTGAATTTGTTCAAGAAGGAATTACACCATTATTCTTCACAAAAGGCTACCCATAATGTCTATCCCATGCTACTGACCAAATCTTTGGGCAACACAAAACATATGCGACAATAATCGAAATTTTGTCTCCCATTTGTCGCAATATGATATGACCTGTCGCAATAAGTTGATAAAAAAGATGTAGAGAATCTGTAACGTGTACATAATACACCCGTACTTTTGTAAACGAATTACCATAGACCCGTAAAAAGCAATTTACAAACTTACATATTTTCTGATGAAAAGAATTACCATCAAGAACGTATCCAAGAAAGTGATCGCCTCACTATTGTTGTGTTCTATTCTTCCCGTAAATGTCGATGCGCAAAGCAAAAAGACATCAACCACGACGGACAGTCTCAAGACCGAACGCATGATAGAAAACGGATCAGTAGGACAAGTGACCGAGGACCGCATGAACAAAGGTCTTGTCACCAATCCCATCTCTGCCCTGAGCGGTCAGGCTGCCGGTGTGACCGTCAGCAATGCCGACAATCGCATGGCCATGCTGTCAAGTGTTCGTGTGCGTGGTACCACATCACTCACCGGCGGCAACGAACCGTTGGTCGTCATTGACGGTGTGACAGCCGACTTGGCCACACTGTCGAGCATTTACCCCGCCGACATCGAGAGTTTCACCATCCTCAAGAACGCCGCCGAAACCGCCCAATATGGTTCGCGTGGTGCATCGGGTGTTATCCAGGTGAAGACGAAAACCGGTCATGGTGGGCAGTTCCACATCTCCTACGATGGCAACTTCGGTTTCCAGTCGGTATACAAAAATATGGAGATGTTGGACCGTGATGGATACATACGCACGGCACAGAATTTGGGTTTGACCTACAACGATGGTGGTTTCAATACCGACTTCCCTTCGGCCATCACCCGCACCGGTTTGGTGCAGAACCATCATGTGGCTTTCAGCGGTGGTACCGAACAGTCGAACTACCGCGCCTCGGTAGGTCTGATGGATCACCAGACAGTGATTCGCGACCGTTCGTTCAGTAATTTCGTGGCCAAACTCGACTTGACACAGAAAGCCTTCGACAACCGCTTGACCATCGACCTGGGTGTCTTCGGCTCGTCGCAGCGCAACAAATTCATCTACGACGAATGGGAACTGTTCTATTCGGCGGCGGCTCAAAACCCGACTTTCTATGAAGGTATGACCAACGGAGCGTGGAAGAAAAACACCACCGCCCTATGGATTAACCATCCCTTCGCATTGCTGGAGAAGAAAGACCATGAGAAGATGCTCAGTTTCAACAGCCACTTGCAGTTGGCCTTTAACATTCTTCCCGGCCTCAAGGTGACCGCATTCGGCTCTTATTCCTTCAACTCGACGGAGAATCGTCAGTTCATGCCCACATGGGTATGGGCCCAGGGCCAGGCATACCGTGGTGAGAAAAAGACCGAAGACTGGTTGGCCAACCTCAAGGTCGACTATTCGCACACTTGGGATATCCACCAATTGCAACTCTCCGCCTTGGGCGAATACCAAGAGAATAACCGTTCGGGCTTTTTCACCACCGTGAAAGGGTTCACCACCAACAAATTCGGTTATGACAATTTGCAGGCCGGTTCTCTTCGTCCTTACGGCGGCACAGGTTCCTCATACGAACGTCCTGTGCTCATCTCCTTCCTGGCCAACGCCAAATACACCTTGATGGACCGATACACGCTCAATGTGAACGCCCGTTATGATGGTTCGTCGATGATGGGCGCGAACGACAAATGGGGTTTCTTCCCCTCCATCTCTGGCGAATGGAACATCAAGAAAGAGCCGTTCATGGCCCCTGTGGACTGGATTACCCAGTTGAAGTTACGTAGTGGCTTCGGTTATTCTGGTAACCTTGGCGGTATCGACTCGTACTACTCGCTGCAGATGCTCCAACCCATGGGTCTAGTTCCCCTGAATGGTGCTTCCGCCGTTACTTTGGGCTATGCGCAAAACGCCAATCCTGACCTGAGATGGGAGACCCGCTCGACGTTCAACGTCGGTGTGGACATGGGCTTATGGAACAACCGTTTGGTGATGACCGCCGAATACTACTATTCGAAGACCACCGACATGCTATATCTCTATGACGTGAGTGTGCCCCCCTTCGCCTACAACAAACTATTGGCCAACCTTGGTTCGATGAGCAACAGCGGTTTTGAGTTGGGCATGGGCATCACCCCCATAGAAACCAAGGACATGGAACTGAACGTGAATGTGAACATGTCGTGGCAACACAACAAACTCATCTCTCTCTCAGGCTACCACCAAGGCCAATACATCACCGCCGATAACATCTCTGGCATGGCCAGTCTGTATGGAGCAGGATTCCATGGCAACAGCGATGTAGTTTACCGTATTGTAGGAGAGCCCCTCGGAGTGTTCTACCTACCCCACTGCAAAGGACTTAAGGAATATGATGATGGAGGCAAATACTATGATTTGGAAGATGCTGACGGCGACGGCAGACCCGAGCAACATATCTGTGGTCAAGCCACACCGAAGATGACTCTGGGTTCGAACATCAGTTTCCGCTATAAACGTTTTGACGTGTCATTGCAGATGAACGGTGCTTTTGGCCATAAGATTTACAACGGCACCGCCAATACCTACATGAACATGGGCTCGTTCCCCGACTACAACGTGATGAAGGAAGCGCCCGAGAAGCAGATTTACGACCAGACACCCTCCGACTACTGGTTGGAGAGCGGCAACTACCTGAATTTCGACTACCTGACTTTGGGTTACAATGTACCCCTACATTCCCGTTTCGTCAGTTCGCTGCGATTATCGTTGAGCGTGAACAACCTCGGCACCATCACCAGTTACAGTGGGTTGACACCGATGATTAACAGTTTCGTGGCAAACAACACTCTGGGCATCGACGACAAGCGCACCTATCCCATCTACCGTTCCTACAGCATGGGCGTGAGCATTAGTTTCTAAACATTGAAGAATGAACATTATGATTAGCAAGTTATTTACAATATCCAAGAAAACGGTATGTTTGTTGACAATCTGTTTCGGCACCAGCCTACTGATCGGCTGTCTTGACGAGAGCCCCCGTGACCGTTTGAGTGAGGAAGAGGTTTTCGACAGTGCAGAAAACCTGTTTATCAATGCCGTGGCAACACTATACAACCATATCGGCGGCAACAGCGACAGTCAAGGCTTGCAGGGCACCGACCGTGGTGTATACGACCTGCAGACATTCTCTTCCGACGAGGCTATGATACCCACGCGCGGTGGCGACTGGTACGACGGAGGTCTATGGCAAAGTCTGTACCTGCACACTTGGAACAGCGGCTGTTCTGCCACCAATGACACTTGGTATTACCTCTACAAGGTCATCGTGATGTGCAACCAGTCGTTGGAACACATGGAGAAATACCGTTTACTGCTCAGCAAGATGCAGTTTGAGGAACTATCCGCCGAAGTGCGTGCCTTGCGCGCTATGTACTACAGCTACCTGCTCGACCTTTATGGAAGAGTGCCTTACATTACCTCTACCGACATCGATTTCTCCGAAGCCAAGCAGATGGAACGCAGCGAGTTGTTCAACACCATCTATAAAGAGTTGACAGACGTGTTTCCCATACTGAGTTCAGAACATAGCAACCTCAAAGGAGAATACTATGGCAGGATAACCAAGCCCGTGGTATGCTTCGTGTTGGCCAAGATGGCCCTCAACGCCGAGGTGTGGATGGATGACGACTGGACAGACGGCGTCCGTCCCAATGGCAAGACACTTGTCATGCCCAGTGGTCGCAACGCCTGGGAAGAATGTATCTATTGGTGCGACCAATTGTCGTCAGAGTTTGGCTATAAGCTTGAAGATGACTACACTGCGAATTTCGCCGTCCACAACACCAAGTCGGTTGAGAATATTTTTGTCATCCCCATGGAGCCAAACACGTTCACCTGCACATTCAACTATTTGTTCCGTTCGCGTCACTACAACCACGGAGCCATGTATGGCATGGCCTCGGAGAACGGCACCTCAGCCACGGTGTCTACTGTCAAGACCTATGGTTATGGTACGGACAAACTAGATAATCGTTTCGACCTCAACTTCTTCGCAGACAAAGTGGTTGTAGACGATAAAGTGGTGACGTTAGACAATGGCCAGCCACTGATTTATGAACCATTGCTCGTGGAGCTCGACCTCACCGGCCAGCCCTATGAAGACACTGCCGGTGCACGTATGAGCAAATACGAAGTGGACCGCACAGCTCTCTCCGATGGCAAGTTACAAGACAACGACATCGTGCTTTTCCGTTATGCCGACGTATTGCTCATGAAGGCTGAGGCGAAGGTACGCAATGGCGAGGACGGCTCAAACGAGTTGAACCAGGTGCGCAACCGCGTAGACATGGAAGACCGGGTAGCCACGCTCGACAATATCCTTGACGAACGTCTTATGGAGTTGGCATGGGAAGGCTGGCGCCGTCAGGACCTCATCCGCTTCGACAAGTTCCATGTGGCTTACGACCAACGGCCACAGTTGGCAAGCGAGGTGGACCGCCACACTATCGTGTTCCCCATCCCCGCCCGTGTGATAGCCCTCAACCCATCGAACCGCCAGAACCCAGGTTATTGATGGAAGCACCACTCATAGGTATCAGTCGCCACCGTATCATGGTCGACGGTAAGGGCATCACCACGTTGGTGGCCTTTCATAACTGTCCGTTGCGTTGCCGATATTGCCTGAACGCCCAATGCCTTGAGCCCGACGGAGTGCTACGCACCATCACCCCCGAGCAGTTGTTGGAAGAGACACGTCTCGATGACCTCTATTTCCAAGCCACTGGCGGCGGCATCACATTCGGTGGTGGGGAACCACTGCTGCGCAGCACATTCATCAAAGCCTTCTGCCAGATAGCCCCACCGGAGTGGAACATCGCCGTGGAGACGAGCCTCAATGTTGAGCGCTCCCATCTGGAACGGCTGCTGCCCTTCATCAGCCAATACATCATTGATGTGAAGGATATGAACCCGACTATCTACCATGCCTATACGAGAAAAGACAACGTGCGGACACTGGAGAACCTGCGTTGGCTCGTGGAGCAGAACATGGCCGATAGGGTAAAAATTCGTTTGCCGGAGATTCCCGACTACAACACTCCCGCAGATGTGGACAGAAGTCAAAAAACGCTCGAAGCCATGGGGTTTCATGACTTCGAGCGTTTTACATACTTGAAAGAGGTGAGGGGTAAAAAAGGGGTGAGAAGTAAGGGGTGAGGGGTGAGAAGCGAGATCGCTTATTCGTCCATCTGGAACAGCGGGTCTTCGGGCATCACCATCACTGGTTTCTGCTTCTCTTCTTCCAACAGCTGTTGCGGCACATATTTCTTGTCGACCACCAGTCGGAACATGTATTCACGCATCCACCGTTCGGTCATAATGAGGTATCCCGCCTGACCGTAGGACGGTCCCCATGAATTTTCCACTTTCCATTTCTTGGCATTGCCCGCCTCGTCAAGGTCCACCGCCGTGAGTGTCATGGCATGCGTGGAACCACTGTCGAAGGTGGCGATACGCTGTGCCTTGTCCATGGGGAATGTGGTACCGAAGAGCGATTCATAGTCGTAGTTTTCGAGGTCGAGGAATCCCCGTTTGCGGTCAAGTTGTTTCCCCACATCGTATGAAGAATACAATTTGTGTCCATCCTTGAGTGAGGCGATGGCCATCGCCTCGATATCCTCCATAGGCAAGTTGAGGTATTTCCAGTTGTGTCCGTCATAGGTATGACGGTCGTACTCCACCTCGTACGTCTTATGGTAAGGTCTTCTCGGGTCGTTCATCACCATGATGAAGGTGCCGTTGATGGGACCGCCCACCGTTTCTTGGTAGAATGACATCGGCGTATAACGCTTTGCTTCGCCAATCTGTTTGCCCTCTTTGTTCTTGAAAGCGTAGGTGAACTCTTTCACGGGTTCGCCGATTGTGATGGAAAGGATATGGTAGATGGTGGCAAGCATCTCCGTCTTACGTTCTTTGATGGCAGAAGCCTTTTTGCCGTCCGCCACCATTTGGCGCAGTTCAAGTCCAAACTCACGTAATTTGGAAGAGATGATTTTTGCCATGCGGCTCGTGTTCTCTGCCGAATAGGTCTCCGGCATGACGCTCATAGGCACCAGTCCATATTTCTCCGCCAGGTCGGCCACGCCACAGAATGTGCCACCGTCGCCGATGGGATTCTTGAAGAAGAACTGCACACGTTGGTCGTCGATGGGTTTACGTGCATGGTCGATGCACCCTTGTAGCATGAGGTTAGCCTTCTCCAGCTGGTCGTAGAAAAAGAGATAAGCCTGCGAATATTCCACAGTTAGAGAGTCTGTTTTCAATGCGAAGTTGGAGCGTAGCACATTCAAGCCGCTGAACATCCAACAGCGTCCGCTACTTTTCTGGTCGTGTATGGATTGTTTTTTCGTTTCCACGCTGAAATAGGTGTCCACCGGTCCTTGATTGGCGAAATTCTGCGCCAGGTTGTCGATGGAGTTGGAGGCGATGGCATTGAACAAGGCGCGGTCGGTGGTGCCGCTCTTCTGTGCCCTCTGTATCTGCTGGAGCATCTGCGTGGAGATACCCCCATCATTGGTTTGGGCTGCGCATACCGCAGTAACCACAAGGAAAAGGGAAATAAAGGTTTTTCTCATATCGAATGTTGTGTTTTGTATTTTCTCTTTTACAAAAGTAATTTACAAAAATACCATTATTAACGCACACCACAAAAAAAGGAGTGTATTTTTATTCCTTCTTAACAAAAAGGGGTATCGTGGCTGTCCGTTGGGTACGATGGCAGTGTTGATGATGCTGGTTCACCACATTTACCTGCGTTTGACAGAGCTATTGCGACAGATTTCGGCGAGTTGGCATCTCACAGTCGTATTTCTTTCTGTCTGACGCACACTTTTTGAGAGAAATTGGTGGAAATCCTTGATTCTTTGACAGCAGTCCCTACCTTTGCATTGTCAACACAAAAGACAAGTAACAATAATCCATCAACACAAAAACCATTACAATTATGAAACGTATTAGAATAATCCTCGCAGCCATTTTCTGCTGCATGATTTCGGCAACAGTATTCGCCGGCCAGCCTATCTCACCCCAAAAACTGCCTGCAAGTATCAAGAACTTTGTACAGACACATTTCAAAGGACACACCATCACTCATGCCGAGTGCGAATATGAATCAGGAAGAACCAAATATGACGTCTATCTTGACGACGGCACGAAAATTGACTTCGACAGTGATTCGTGGGATACCATGAATGGAAAGAGGCACGTAGTTCCAACTACAGCCGTTCCCTCGACCGCCGGACAACGGGTGAAAGTGGAGAACCATGGTTTTCGCATCGGGAAGATAGACATTGATGACGACGATGATGAGATCGAACTCTTCGACGATCTGGAGGTGAAATTCACACCTTTCGGTGTCGTTCTCGATATCGACGACTGAAACAGTGGCATTACTTAAAGAGCCGTAATAAGATGAAGCGGAGCCGGGTTGTTTTCCCGACTCCGCTTCATTTATGAGTGTTAGGCAAAACCACTAAACCGTAGTAGCCAAGAATTCCAGTTCGTCGGCTAGCATGGAGAGTTTGGGCATGGAGAAGCCCGCTTCGGCAGCCATGCGGATGGGACGGTGATAAAGATATTCCAGTTCCATGGGACGGTGGAAGTCGTAATCAAGGCGCATACTGGGCGAATAAGGCACCATGGCCTTGGTGGTGGCAATCATCTGGTCGGCGAAAGACGCGTCAATGCCCGTCACGCCCATGGCGTGGGCCGCTCCGATCACCTCCATCATCTGCTCGTAAATGAGCCGTTCGGTGGCAGGGTGTGCCAACAACTGGTCCGTCTGTGTATGCAGCGCTACCGTCATGCCGTTGAAAGGCATGTTCCACACAGCTTTTTTCCATCGTGCCTGGTGATACTCCACCAAGCCCGTTTGTATACCCGCCTCACGGAAATCTTCCGCCAAGTCTTCCACCAAACCGTTATCCTGACAAGAGAAATTGCCAATGTTGATACTGCCGTAGCATTGGTGCGAAACCCATCCTGGTCCCGCCTTGGCGCTGCAGATGAATGCCAAACCCGCCGCCAGCGACACCCCCGGGAACATAGTCTGAACATCCTGTTCTACGCCAATGCCATTCTGAATGAGTAACACCAACGACCGCTCATGGAGCAGTGGCGGCAAAAGAGAAGACAGAAGATGGTTTCGCGTGGTTTTCAGAGCCACGATAACCACATCGACCTTGGGCATGTCAGCCGTGGAGGCATAAGCATTGACATGGTCGAGGTGGAACGAGCCATCGCAAGAATCCACCTGCAAGCCATTGTCACGCACATAGTCATAATCGGTGTGCAAAAGAAAATGCACTTCCTTACCTGCATGCGCCAAACGACCGCCATAGAAGCCCCCAATGGCACCTGTACCTATAATCGCGTAAGTCATATTTTTCGTTTATCGATGACACGACGTGCCTTTCCTTCAGAGCGTTCGATACCCTTCGGTTCGACGAGGCGCACCTTGAATCCCAGACCAATGACCGAGCGCAACTCCTGTTCGAGTTTGCGTTGCAAGCCGACCATCTGTCCCATCTCGTCGGTATAATACTCTTCTCGCACCTCCACCCGCAACTCACTGGTATCAGTATTGTTCACTCGGTCAACCACCAAGAGGAAATGCGGTTCAAATTCCTTCAGTGAGAGGATGACCGCCTCGATCTGTGACGGGAACACATTTACGCCACGGATGATGAGCATATCGTCACAACGTCCGAGGATGCGGTCCATACGCACGAGCGTACGTCCACAGGCGCATTTGTCATAATGAAGGGCAGTGAGGTCGTGGGTGCGATAACGGAGCAACGGCATAGCTTCCTTTGTAAGATGTGTGAAGGTGAGTTCACCAAAGGTTCCCTCGGGCAGTTGTTCACCCGTGATGGGGTCGACAATCTCCGGATAGAAATAATCCTCGTTGAGGTGGGTACCATGTTGGCACTCGCACTCATAGCCAACTCCTGGTCCAGCCATCTCGCTCAATCCATAAATATCATAAGCCTTGAGGCCTAGTAACTGTTCCAGTTTTCCACGCATTTCCTCTGTCCACGGCTCAGCGCCGAAGGCACCAATGCGCAGGCGGAACTCCTCGCGCGGCCACTCCGATTCACGCAGAGCCTCGCCGAGGAACATGGCGTAAGAGGGTGTGCAACAGAGCACTGTAGCGCCCAAATCATGCATAAGCGTGATTTGTTTCTGTGTGTTGCCACTCGACATAGGTATCACTCCAGCGCCGATGTTGGTAGCACCATCGTGGGCACCAAGTCCACCAGTAAACAGTCCATAGCCGTAACTAATTTGGAACAAGTCGTCTTTTGTGGCGCCATAGGCGTAGAACGCTCGAGAAATGGACTCAGCCCACATAGCCAAGTCCTTTCGTGTGTTGAGCACAACAATAGGTTTTCCTGTCGTTCCACTAGAGGCATGTATGCGCACCACTTGGCTCATGGGAACAGCCGCAAGCCCGTAAGGATAAGTATCGCGCAAGTCGAGTTTATTGGTAAATGGCAGCTTGTGAAGGTCGTCGAGTCCCTGTATATCACCAGGTTCCAAACCCATCTCCTGAAACTTTTTCCTATAGAATGGAGTGTTGTGATACACATATTCAGCCATTTTTTTCAGTCGCTTGCCCTGCAGTTCCCTGAGTTGCTCGCGATCCATACATTCGATGTTCTCGTTCCAAATCATGTTGTATAATGTTTCCGTAAAAAGTCGGGCAAAATTACACATTTTTCATCAAAGATACAAACAAAGGTAACAAATTGTTAGTTATTAGGCAAAAAAGATATTATATTGGCAACACTATCATTGTAATAGATTACCCACACACTATCAGATGAAACCACACCTTTCCGAAAAACCGCCAGTAGCCATTCATACTATTCGTCGATAAATATCATGGATTACTTAATAATATTAGGCTAAAAAAATGGTTTTTGAGGGCGTAAATCCTTAATAAATGTTGTAAAACATAGGTTTTGGGTAAAATTACGGAATTCCGTGAAGATTATAAGAAACAATCAAACTACTTTTGCAGCCGATGGAAGATTCGAACAAGTATATACTCCAAGACAAGCACATTGCCGTGGCTGATTGTCATGAATTGGTGCTAGTGGGTATGGAATGTATCCTTACACGTCATGGAGTGAAAGCTGTTGACTTGTATAAGTCAGAACAAGAGTTGTTGCAGGCTATCGAGCAACAACATTACGATCTTTACATCACAGACATCCAATTTATCGACCGGAAGATTCCCACACTGATCACCTCCATCCGTAAGTTGCATCCCGATGCGCTTATCTTGGTGAACACCATGATACGCGACTTGCCACTGTTCAGAAGGATTATCGATCAACATGTGAATGGCATCATCTTCCGAAACAAGAACAGCATCGACATCGTCAATGCCATAGACAGCATCCTTCATGGAAAGCAGTATTTCTGTAAGGAGTTCAAAAAGATGGCAGACGAGTCGGGTATCATGCAGGAACAGCCGTCTCAACGCGAGATAGACGTGATTGAAGCCATGGCAAAGGGTCTCACCTCGAAAGAGATAGCCGAGCAACTGTTTATTTCAGAGAACACGGTTGAGGCCCATCGCAAGAATCTGTTCTTCAAACTCAAGGCCCGTAACATTGCGGACCTCATAGTCAAGGCCATATCAAGAGGGTATATTAACCCATCAGAAATTTGATAAATGGAAAGAAAGAGTTACCGTGAGGCAACTCTTTCTTATTTTTTAACCCACCCCAACCCTCATGGGTTACCCACCCCGACCCTCCCAAAGGGAGGGAGAAAGGAAGCTAGGGATAGTCTTTTTACTTCTTTACTTCTTTACTTCTTTACCTTTTTACTTTTTTACCTTTATCAGGTATTCGGCAATCTGAACAGCGTTCAGGGCAGCACCCTTACGTATCTGGTCGCCACTGAGCCAGAAGGTAAGACCACATTCGTTGGCCAAGTCCTTTCGTACGCGACCTACGAAGATGTCATCTTTGCCCGCCGTCTCCAAAGGCATGGGATACACCAATTGTGTCGGGTCATCATGGAGCGTTACGCCCGGAGCTTCGGCGAACGCTTTCTGAGCTTCTGCCACGCTGATGGGTCGTTCCGTTTCCACCCAAACACTTTCAGAATGTGCCCTTAACGATGATACTCTGACACACATGGCCGAACAAAGCACATCAGAATGCATGATTTTCCGCGTCTCATTGTACATCTTCATTTCTTCCTTGGTATAACCATTGTCTTGGAACACATCTATTTGCGGGATGACATTATAAGCCAGTTGGTGAGGGAATTTCTTCACTGTGACAGGCTGCCCATCAATCAGTTCACGATATTGTTGTTCCAGTTCAGCCATGGCAGCCGCCCCGGCTCCACTGGCGCTCTGATAACTGGCAACGTGGATTCGCTTGATGTGCGACAACCGTTCCAACGGTTGTAGGCATACCACCATCATGATGGTGGTACAGTTCGGGTTGGCGATAATACCCCTCGGTCTGTTCAACGCATCTTCGGCATTACATTCAGGAACCACCAAGGGCACATCGTCGTCCATACGGAAAGCACTGGAATTGTCGATCATCACCGCTCCATAGCGTGTGATGGTATCGGCGAACTCCTTCGACGTGCCCGCTCCGGCAGAAGTGAAGGCGATATCCACATCTTTGAAATCATCATTGTGCTGTAAGAGACGCACCTCGCAGTCCTTACCCTGGAACACATAATGGCTACCCGCACTGCGCGTTGAGCCGAAGAGCACCAATTCATCGATAGGAAAATGTCTCTCATCCAACACACGCAGGAATTCCTGTCCCACGGCACCACTGGCACCAACAATTGCTACTTTCATCTTTCGTTGTATTAATAATATCCTTGTTTCAGTCTGCAAAATTACAACTTTTCATCCGATAAAGGTCACTGACGTCACTTTTTTTATCAAAAACCCATCAATATGACAGTATTCGTCCAACAGAAGAGCAAGAAAATTGCATTTGTTTCCACCTTTTCAGGATTTTTGGCTAATTTTGCAACGTAGAACGGCTGAACCATGTTCCTTGATATCGCCCACTATTTCCCTATTACCGACCCCACGGCTATCTTCTTCGTGGTGTTGTGCATTATTCTCTTCGCACCCATCATCATGGGCAAGTTGCGAATACCGCACATCGTGGGTATGGTGCTTGCCGGAGTGGTCATTGGCCAATATGGTCTAAACATCCTCCAGCGAGATGACTCCTTTGAGTTATTCGGTCAGGTTGGTATTTATTACATCATGTTCCTGGCCGGTCTGGAGATGGATTTGGAGAACTTGAAGAAGAACATGTGGCGAATGGTTTTCTTCGGTTTAACCACCTTCTCCATCCCCTTCATCATTACCTTTTTCCTTGGCACCTCCACATTGCATTATAGCATTGCTGCATCACTTATCTTAGGTTGTATCATGTCATCGAACACCCTTGTCGCCTACCCTATTGTGGGCCGATACGGTCTACAGCGCCACCCCAGCGTGGTACTCAGCGTTGGCGGCACCATGATAGCCCTGTTTTTGTCGCTCGTGGTATTGGCTTCGATTGCCGGTTCCCACCAACACGGAGGCGGTGCCATCTTTTGGCTATGGTTTATCGTCAAACTCGCCTTGTATGTGGTAGGCATGGTGATGCTCGTGCCACGGCTTACCCGCTGGTTCCTGCGTCGTTACTCCGATGCCGTAATGCAGTTTATTTTCATATTGGCCGAACTCACCCTGAGCGCTTTTCTTTCCGAGTTGGTTGGTCTGGAAGGCATTTTTGGCGCTTTCCTCTCGGGCATCATCCTCAATAGATATATTCCCCGTCTGTCGCCCCTGATGAACCGTATCGAGTTCATTGGCAACGCCCTGTTCATCCCCTATTTCCTCATCGGTGTGGGCATGCTCATCAACGTACGCATCCTGTTTGGTGGTGGAGCCATCGTATGGGTGGTGTTACTCTTCGTGTTAGTAGGTACTTTCGGCAAAGGCATCGCTGCCTATGCCACATGCATCGGTCTTCGCCTGCCCCTCACCTCCGGCCACATGATGTTCGGACTTACCTCGGCACATGCTGCTGGAGCCATCGCGATGGTGATGGTAGGCCGTCGTTTGGAGATAGCCCCCGGCCAATACTTGGTGAATGACGACATGCTCAATGGTGTGGTCATCATGGTTCTCTTCACCTGCATCATCAGCACGATGATCACTGAGCGCACCTCCAAACGACTCATTTTGGCAGCCAAGGCCCAACCCCAGGTTACAGAGCAGACGGATGACGAAAAGATTCTCATCCCCGTGAAATACAAAGATGTGGCCGACAAACTGATCAATACCGCCATACTCATGCGCAACGACAAGCTCAACCGTGGCATGGTGGCACTGAACGTTGTCTACGACGACGAGAAACGCCAACAGAACCAAATGGCCGGGCGTGAGTTGTTGGACATGCTTGTACGCATAGCCAACGCCTCGGATGTGCGCATGCAGACCCAGGTTCGTGTGGCTGCCAATATCGCCAATGGCATCAAACACGCCTTCAAAGAGTTCGACGCATCAGAGATTGTCATGGGTATGCACATCCACAAAGAAGTGTCGCCCAAGTTCTGGGGCGAGTTTGCCCAAAGCCTGTACAATGGACTTGACCGCCAGATTATCTTCGTGAGGCTGAAGCAACCCCTCAATACCCTACGCCGCATACAGGTGGCCGTACCCTCACGTGCCGAGTTCGAGCCAGGTTTCCACCGTTGGCTGGAGCGTTTGGAACGTTTGGCCAACAATCTAGAATGCCGCATTGATTTCCATGGGCGTGAGAGCACCTTGCAATTAATAGAGCATTACACCTTGCAACGGCGTCCCAACTTGAGAGCTCGGTACATTCCCATGCCCCATTGGAACGAGATGCCCCAGTTGGCAGGAAACATCAATAGCGACCACCTGTTCGTGGTAGTCACGGCACGCAAGGGCACCATGTCGTACAAGACCGCCTTGGAGCGTTTGCCCGACGAGATAGAGCAACACTTCTCAGGCAAGAACCTCATGATTGTCTTCCCCGACCAATATGGAGAGCGCATGGAAGGCATGACCTTTGCCGAGCCTCAGCACCAAGAGGAGAAGAGCGCTTATCAGACTATTCACTATTGGTTACGCAACCTATTTAGAAAAGATAAAACGACGAACATATGATTACCATTCAAGGCATCACCAAACGGTTTGGACAACTGGAGGTGCTCAAGGGCATCGACCTGCACATCAACAAAGGTGAAGTAGTGAGCATCGTCGGTCCCAGTGGAGCAGGCAAAACCACATTGCTCCAAATCATCGGCACCCTCGACAAGGCCGACAGTGGCACCATCGTCATCGATGGGGTGAACATCGACACGCTGAAAGCCTCGAAGTTGGCAGAGTTTCGCAACCACCACCTCGGTTTCGTGTTCCAGTTCCATCAACTGCTGCCGGAATTTACCGCTATCGAGAACATCATGATACCAGCCTTCATCGCCGGCACATCACCATCAGAAGCCCGCACCAGAGCACGACAGTTGCTCGAGTTCATGGGGTTGGGCGATCGTGCCACCCATAAGCCCAATGAATTGTCGGGCGGTGAGAAGCAACGCGTGGCGGTAGCACGCGCACTGATGAACAACCCCGCCGTGGTGCTTGCTGACGAACCCTCCGGCAGTCTGGACTCGAAGAACAAAGCCGAACTACACCAATTGTTTTTCGACCTCCGCAAGCAGTTTGGCCAGACCTTCGTTATCGTGACCCACGATGAGAGCCTGGCACAACTTACCGACCGTACCATTCACCTGAAAGACGGACTAATAGTAGCTCCTAAAGAGCTAAAAGAAACTACCCTAGAACATGAAGACAGAAAGGAGGAAACGTTATGAACGATCCGTTGAGACTTGGCGACTATAACCTGTTGCGTGTGGTGAGAAAGGTAGACTTTGGCATGTATCTTGATGGGGGGCCCGAAGGCGACATCCTCCTTCCCTCACGGTATGTACCCCAGAATCTGAAGGTAGGCGACGAAATAGAAGTTTTTCTCTATCTCGACCAAGACGAGCGACTCACCGCCACCACCGAACATCCCAAAGCCAAAGTTGGCGACTTTGCCTGGCTCGAATGTACATGGGTGAATCAATATGGCGCTTTCTTGAATTGGGGACTGATGAAAGACCTGTTCTGCCCATTCCGCGAACAGAAGATGAAGATGATGAAAGGTCATTCCTACTTGGTACATATCCATGTGGACCGCGAGAGTTATCGTATCGTGGCATCCGCCAAGGTGGAACATTATCTTGACAACCGTCGTCCACCCTATTATCCCGGCGACCAGGTGGAACTGCTGGTATGGCAGAAAACCGACTTGGGATTCAAGGTGATTGTCAACAACCGCTATCCTGCCCTGCTCTACGATAACCAGGTGTTCCGTTCTTTGCACAGCGGTGACCGCGCCATAGGATTCATCAGTCAGGTGCGCGAAGACGGCAAAATTGACGTATCGCTTCAGGCCCATGGCCGACAGGGAACGGAAGACTTCGCCGAACAGTTGTTGCACTATTTGGAAGAACACGACGGTTACTGCCCATTGGGCGACAAGAGCGATGCACAAGTCATCCGTGACACATTTGGTGTGAGCAAGAAAACATTCAAGCGCGGTATAGGCGACCTATATAAACGTCATCTCATCATATTGGAAGAGAATGGAATAAGAGCCGTGGAAAAGTGAAAAGGTAAAAGGGCAAAAAAGAAAAATGTGGTGTGCTGATTGGCAGCGCACCACAAATTGTATTTAGACTATAATACTATAGTTAAATTAGAATTCCGCATTTTTCGGCGTACGCGGGAAGGGTATGACGTCGCGAATGTTCTGCATGCCCGTCACAAAGAGGATGAGACGCTCGAAGCCTAGTCCGAAGCCACCATGAGGACAAGTGCCGAACTTACGTGTGTCAAGATACCACCACATATCCTTCATGGGGATGTCGAGTTCCTTGATGCGCGTCATGAGTTTATCATAATTCTCCTCACGCACACTACCGCCAATAATCTCACCGATTTGCGGGAACAGCACATCGGTACCTTGCACGGTCCGTCCATCATCGTTCTGCTTCATGTAGAACGCCTTGATGTCTCTGGGATAGTCAGTCATAATGACAGGGCGCTTGAAATGATGTTCCACGAGATAACGCTCGTGCTCGCTGGCCAAATCCATACCCCATGACACCGGAAATTCGAACTTGTGTCCTGCGCTGACCGCTTCTTCCAATATCTTGATACCTTCGGTATATGGCAGTCTGACGAAAGAGCCCTCCACCACAGACTGGAGTCGTTCAAGCAACGTCTTGTCGATCATCTTATTGAGGAATTCGAGGTCGTCCTTGCAGTTATCGAGAGCCCAACGCACACAATACTTGATGAAGTCTTCCTCCAAATCCATGAGGTCGTCTTTGTCAATGAAAGCCACCTCCGGCTCAATCATCCAAAACTCCGCCAGGTGTCGCGGTGTATTGGAATTCTCTGCGCGGAACGTCGGTCCGAAGGTGTAGATAGCCCCCAGAGCCGTAGCTCCCAATTCGCCCTCAAGTTGTCCGCTGACGGTGAGTGATGTCATCTTCCCGAAGAAATCGTCGTCATAGATGATTCGTCCCTCCTCATCGCGTTTCAGGTCATAGAGATTTTTCGTTGTCACTTGGAACATCTCCCCCGCCCCCTCACAATCAGAAGCCGTGATAATAGGCGAATGGAAATAGAAGTAACCATGCTCATGAAAATAAGTATGAATGGCCATAGCCATGTTATGACGGACGCGCATGACCGCACCAAAGGTATTTGTCCTCAGTCGCAGGTGAGCGTACTGCCGCATATATTCAAAACTCTGTCCTTTCTTTTGCATGGGATAGTCGTTGCCACACAATCCGTACACCTCCAGTTCATTGCACTGGATCTCTGATGACTGTCCGGCGCCCTGGCTCTCCACCAATATTCCCTGTACCCGTATGCACGAGCCAGTGGTTATCTGTTTGAGCATGTCAGCATCGAACTTTGTGGGGTCTACCACCACCTGAACATTTTTGATGGTAGAACCATCGTTGAGAGCGATAAAGTCGACAGCCTTACTGCTTCGGTGCGTACGCACCCATCCTTTCACGCACACCTCCGTACCATAGTCGGTGCGCTGGAGCACATCGACCACCTTGGTACGAGGCAATGATTTCGTTGATTGCATTATCGTATTATTTTACTCGAAAGCGCCCATGCGAAGCATCTCCACTTCCTTCTCTGTAAGGAAGCGCCAATCGCCACGGCGCAGGTTTTTCTTAGTAAGTCCGGCAAACTGCACCCGGTCGAGTTTCACCACCCGATAACCGAGATGTTCGAAGATACGGCGTACGATACGGTTCTTGCCACTATGGATTTCTATACCCACTTGGCTCTTGTCAGTATCGGAAGCATATTCGATGGCATCGGCATGCACCTCGCCGTCGGCCAGTTCCACTCCCGTAGCTATCTGCTGGAGGTCATGGGCTGTGACGTTCTTGTCGAGGAACACATGATATACCTTTTTCTTCAAGAACTTAGGATGAGTGAGTTTGCTGGCCAGGTCACCATCGTTGGTGAGCAAGAGCACACCTGTTGTATTGCGGTCGAGACGTCCCACAGGATAGATACGTTCGGGGCAAACGTTTTTCACTAGGTCCATCACCGTCTTACGCTGCTGAGGATCATCACTTGTGGTGACACAGTCCTTCGGTTTGTTCAACAGCACATATACCTTCTTTTCCAGACTCACCAGCTGATCGTGGAAATGTACCTCGTCGGTGCGCACCACCTTGGTTCCCAATTCGGTCACCACCTCGCCATTCACCTTGACCACACCAGCCTGGATAAACTCGTCTGCTTCGCGACGGCTACAAACACCGGCATTTGCCAAGAACTTGTTGAGTCGGATAGGTGCATTGGGATCGATGTTCACCTCTTTATATTCGATACGTTTTTTCATATTGTATTTGGCCGAGGGATCATAGCCCGGCGTATGTTGCCGATAGCCATATCCGCCACGCTGCTGGTAGCCACCTTGCTGATATCCGCCACGCTGTTGATAACCACCGCGCTGTTGATAACCACCGCGCTGTTGATAGCCACCCTGCTGGCGTTGTTGGTAGCCACCACGCTGCTGATAACCACCGCGCTGCTGATAACCACCGCGCTGTTGGTAACCACCTTGCTGACGTGGCTGGTAACCACCTTGCTGACGTGGCTGGTAACCACCTTCGCCATCTTGGCGTTCCTCGTAACGCGGACGGTAACCCTCTTGCTGACGCTGTTGGTAACCACCACGCTGCTGATAACCATTGTTGTTGTAACGCGGACGGTAGGGACGCTGAGCGCCACCCTCCGTCTTCAATCCAGCGCCGAATCCTTCGGGGCGGAAGCCACCCTCTTCGGCCGGTCCCTGGTCAGATGAATAGGCTCTTGTGTGGATACGTGGACGTTGGGGACGCTGTCCACCCCTGTAGTCTCTCGAATAGTTTCCATTTCCTTCTGCCGACCGATAACCCTCACGGTTATCCTCAGACTGTCCGGCAGCCATTCCTTCTTGCAATTTTTCGTTTTCTTCCATAATAAATGTTTGTTGTAGCCTCACGGCTGGTTAATAAAAGATATTGATAAGTATTACAATCCTGTATAATTATAAGGTGTTATATTGCGCAATTCATTTTTCACCTGTTCGTTCACTTGCAGTTGCTCTATGAATGCATGTATTGTCTCTTCTGTCATTTTCTTATTGGTACGCGTAAGGGCTTTGAGCGCCTCATAGGGATGTGGATAAGCCTCACGACGGAGTATGGTTTGTATTGCTTCCGCCACCACTGCCCAGTTCTTGTCGAGGTCTTCAGAGATTTTCTCCTCATTGAGGATCAGTTTCCCCAATCCTTTGAGTGTACTCTCCATGGCTATCAGCGAGTGGGCGATAGGTACCCCCACATTGCGTATCACAGTTGAGTCGGTGAGGTCGCGCTGCAACCTGCTGACAGGCAATTTCTGTGCCAAGAACTGCAGTATGGCATTCGCCAAGCCCAAATTACCTTCGCTATTTTCGAAATCGATGGGGTTTACCTTATGCGGCATGGCGCTCGAACCCACCTCACCCTCTTTGATGCGTTGTTTGAAATAGTCCATGGAGATATACATCCACACATCACGGTCGAGATCGAGCAAAATGGTATTGATGCGTCGCATAGCGTCGAAGAGAGCGCCCAGGTTATCGTAGTTGCTTATCTGCGTGGTATAGCGTTCCCTCTTCAAGCCCAGATGTTCATCCACGAAACGGTCAGCTATTGTCAGCCAGTCGTATTGAGGGAATGCCACATGATGTGCGTTGAAGTTGCCTGTCGCCCCTCCAAACTTTGCCGTCATAGGTACTTCCTTCATGGCTTTCAGCTGTTCATTCAACCTATATACATACACTTGGAACTCTTTTCCCAAACGTGTGGGCGAAGCCGGCTGTCCATGAGTTTTCGCCAACATGGGCACTTCTTTCCACAATTCGGCATAAGTCGCCAGTTGCTTTATCACCTTATCAAGTGTCGGATAATACACCTCTTCAAGAGCGTCCTTGATCATCAACGGCATCGACGTGTTGTTGATATCCTGCGAAGTGAGTCCGAAATGAATGAATTCCTTGACTTGTTCAAAGCCACCCATTTGGTCCAACTTCTCCTTGATGAAATATTCCACCGCCTTGACATCGTGGTTGGTTACCTTTTCTATCTCCTTCACCCTACAGGCATCCTCCTCGGTAAAGTCAAGATACAAAGAACGCAACGCCTCTCTTTTAGAGGCATCTACATGGGCAAGTTGCGGCAGCGGCAACTCACACAGTGCAATAAAATACTCGATTTCCACGCGTACCCTATATTTTATGAGAGCACATTCGGAAAAGTATCCTGCCAACCGTTCTGTTTTACCTTTATAACGCCCATCTATTGGTGAGATGGCGGTCAATCTGTCAAAAATCATATCATCTACGAGTAATTGGAGTGCAAAAATACAAATTTATCAGTTAATCGCACCAAATAAAACCTTAAAGTTTTATAATTAGGAGTAGAAAAATGGGAGATAAAGTAAGATAAAGGACATTACCCACTGTGGGCCTTTGTCCTTTATCTTCTCCTAACGAATATCCAGCAGTCTCTTCCAACCACCTTCACTTCGATAAATTACATTTTATAGAGTTCCGAGGCATCGAGAAGCCCCACGTCACATGTCTGCAGTATTTTCTCACAGTTCTCCAGGTCAGAAGGACGGATGATGATGTTTGCCATCTCGCCATCAGCGAAAGAGTACATATATTCAATAAACACCCCATTTTCCGACAAATGTCTCAACACTTTTGCCAGTGCTCCCGCCACATTGGCACATGTGAAACCGATGACATCGGTGATTTTCACAGCGAAATGCGCATCTTTGAGCACTTGATATGCCTTTTCCGGGTTACTGACGATGCAGCGCAGGATACCAAAATCCGAATTATCGGCAATACTCAATGCCGACAAGTTCACCCCCGCGTTGCCCAACACTTCGGTCACTTCAGTAAGACGACCGGATTTATTCTCTAAGAATATGGATAATTGTTTTGCTAACATAAGTAGTGTGATTGATTATGATGCAAAGATAATGCAAAATTTTGATTAAGTAAGAGAAATGAAAAAATATTTTGCCTTTATTACCATCAAAAAAATATCCCCGCAGCCCCGAAGGACCACGGGGAATCACCCCAGTGGGCGTTGACGGATTCGAACCGCCGACCCTCTGCTTGTAAGGCAGATGCTCTAAACCAGCTGAGCTAAACGCCCTTGTCTTAAAAGCGCTGCAAAAGTACGTAGTTTTTATGAAATGAACAAATTTTTCCGTCTTTTTTTCTTCACAAATAGCATTTTATTACAATTAGGCCGGCAACATGAAAAGATTTCATGGATTTTTAGTACTTTTGCAAACAATTATCAACAAGAACAACCAAAACGACAATGGAAAAAGTAGTTAGTGGCATCCGGCCTACAGGAAACCTACATTTAGGTAATTATTTTGGAGCAGTGAAGAGTTTTGTGAAGATGCAAGATGAATACGACAGCATGTTCTTCATTGCCGACTGGCATAGCCTGACCACCCACCCCAAACCCGAAGACATCCAACAGAGCGCGCGGACCATCATGGCCGAGTATCTTGCTTGTGGCATCGACCCCAAGAAGGCGCCCATCTATATACAGAGCGATGTGAAAGAAACGTTGGAACTCTATCTCTTCTTGAATATGAACATGTATCTGGGAGAGTTAGAAAGAGTAACCACCTTTAAGGAGAAAGCACGCAAGCAACCCGACAACGTGAATGCCGGCCTGCTCACCTACCCCACACTTATGGCTGCCGACATCTTGCAACACCGTGCAGTGAAAGTGCCTGTGGGCAAGGACCAGGAGCAAAATATGGAGATGGCTAGAAAATGCGCTCGTCGCTTCAACCATATCTACGGTGTAGAATTCTTTCCTGAGCCCCAAAACTTCTATTTCAATGCCGAAGCCGTAAAGGTACCTGGTTTGGACGGCAGTGGAAAGATGGGCAAGAGCGAGGGTAACTGTATCTACCTACGTGACGACGACAAGACCATCACCAAGAAGGTGATGCGTGCTGTTACTGACCTCGGTCCACAGACACCAAACAGCAAGAAACCTGAGGTAATAGAGAACCTGTTTACTTTCATGAAGATTTGCTCCTCACCTGAGACGTATGCCTATTTCGATGAAAAATGGAATGACTGCACCCTACGTTATGGTGACATGAAGAAACAGATAGCTCAAGATGTTGTGGCCATTGTCCGTCCTATCCGCGAGCGTATAGAAGAATACTCTGCCAATAAAGAGTTGCTGGACAAAATAGCCCGTGAAGGCGCTGAAGTGGCCCGTGAAAGCGCCCAAGCCACGCTGCGCGAGGTAAGACGCATTATCGGGTTCAGAGAAAAGTAAAAGAAGGAAAAAGGTAATACCTAAGACTCCTGAATAGACCCCAACAATTGACTTTGGAATCCCATACAACACAAGACGGCTGGAATATGATTCCGGCCGTTTTTTTATAACCTTCGCGTTTCCCACTAGCCAACTTCGTACAACTGGAGACAAGCCCCAAATAGAAACAATTGTCTAGGAGAACAGCCACCCTGTTGTATAGAAGGTAAAGGGCCATTGGCTTACACTATCATATCACGGACCATTTTGCCTCTTTAACACAAAGAAAAAAGCGCCTCCCAAAAGGAGGCGCTAAATCTTTTCGTTCTATTCAGATTACTCAGTGATCTGGACAGTAGCACGACGGTTGAACTCAATCGGCGAGAGGGTGTCAACACCACCGAGGCCGCGAGTAGTAATCTTCGAGCTGCTTACGCCCATACCTTCGAGTTCTCCGGCGACGGTCTCAGCACGACGCTCGGACAGCCACTGGTTGTGGTCAACCGAACCGGTAGCGCTATCAGCATAACCGGTAACGAGCAGGTTGGAGTTGTTGTCAACAGCATACTTGGCCAAAGCGCGAACATTCACGAGGTCTTTCTGCGAAGCAATCTCGGTACGGTTGAGGTTGAAGAACACAGACACAGGAGTGGTGATGAACTCATGCACGTCGGGGCAGGTCGGGCACTTGTGATTCTTGATCAGGTTGTTCAGACGAGCGATCTCAGCGTTAGCATCGTTGAGCTGTGAGTTGAGAGCATCGATCTGAGCCTGGTACATGCGCTTAATAGCATCCACATCGGGAACTGCATCCCAAGTAGCCTTGCCAAGGTTGAAGGTAAAGCCAAGTTCTCCGTAGAGAGTGTTGTCTTTGTCTTCCCATCCACGACCATTGTGAGCATTCTTCAGAGTGTTGCCCCAAGCACCGCTGAAGTCTTCCTCGCTGCGGTTCCAACCAAGTTCGAGGTTGAGAGCCACGCGCTTGCTCAGACGGAATTCGTTGAGCAAACCAACACGAAGGTGCATAGCATAGAAGTTGTCAGTCATGTTACGTGAGATACCACCACCGAAGAAAGGAATGAAGTTCCAAACACGGTTGGGGTTGTAACCAAGAATCATGTTGGAGAGGTTCAACAGAACGTCTTCGCTCAAGGTCCAGTAACGAACGAAGCGGCCTTCTACATTACCCATGCGAGCACCGTTAGGTGTTGCACCAACATGAGGCATTTTGCCCCATATACCCTGCAGTTTGGTACGGAGACCAATACCCGGAGTGAACCACTTACCGATAGCAACGGCAGCACCGAGGCTTGAACGCTCTTTCTCGAACGGGCTGTTCGAAAGGTCGGCATCGCCACGTACACCATGCTCTTCGTCAGTGTAGAATGCATTCCAATTGGCACCAACCTGGATGAACCAGTTGCTCCAGAAGGAATTCGTTGCAACGCTGTAACGATTAACAGCGTCTTCCTGAGCCATAGAGGCTACAGACACGCCGGCAAAAGCCAGCACCATGAATAACTTTTTCATAACCTTTTTATATTAAACAATCAAAAAAATTTAATGTTCTTAAGAAGAGATCTAATTCGAATTCGGTGGCAAAGATAATAATAAATTTTAAAACTTCTCCATTTTTCTTCATATTTTTTCATTTTTTGTCTAAAAAAATGCCATTTTTTATAAAAAAGTTGAAAAATTTACCTCTTATCCGAGCGTTTTTTCTATTTCACGCTGTTCTAGAATGAAATGTATGCGATGTCCATCGGGCGCGATATTCACATCGCCACACCTGAACAAACCGTTCACTAGATGCCCCATCTCTTCGTTGGAGAGCACTTGGCCATAGGGTATGGATGCACTTCGGGCCATGCCCAGCACTAACGCTTCCATCATTTGTTCTGTTGCTTTTTGTTCGAGCGATGCCGCCTGTGCCAGCACATCAGCCATCAATGTGGCAGGCGCCACATCCTCTATTCCCGCTGGTATCCCTCTCAACACCACCCCATCGTCAGTCTTTTCGAAATCGAAGCCCAAGTCACGCAATTCTTTCTCCACTGTCTGCAACGCCACTTTGTCTGTCGCCGAGAGTGACAGTTCTTCAGGAAAGAGCAACCTTTGAGTCGCCCAATGATGATTTCTCACCCTATTCATGTAATCCTCATAGAGAATGCGTAGGTGTGCCCGATGCTGGTCGATAACCATCAGTCCAGATTTCACCGCGGTCATGATGTACCGTCCCTTGTACTGATAGTGGTCAGTTGACTTATCATCAATAATATCCACGGCATTATCCATCTGTCCAAACAAGCCAGGATCCTTTTTCCGTTCCACCACATCTGGGAACAACTGCTCCCATTGCTCCGGCACATCCTGTTTCTTTCGCGTCGTATTACCATCGAAAGGGTTATAGCCAGGGTTATAGTCCGTCTTGGGCATCGTAGTGGTGCCCCCATGCTCATGGAAGACAGGGATATCAGGACGCCCTACCGTATCGAAATCTATGGTTGGTACCTCATTGAACCGTCCCACTGCATCGCGGATAGCAGCAGTGAGGATTTGCCATATAGCTTGTTCGTTTTCAAACTTTATTTCCGTCTTCGTGGGATGGATATTAACATCGATATCAGCCGGCTCCACTTCGAAATAGATGAAATAAGGCACTTGTTCTCCTTGGGGCACTATGCGTTCGTAAGCCGTCTGTATAGCCTTGTTGAAATAGGCATGTCGCATGAACCGCCCATTGACGAAAAAGAATTGTTGAGCACCTTTTTTCCTCGATGCCTCTGGTTTGCCCACATATCCATAGATACGGCATAATCCTGTCTCCACTTCTACGGGCAGTAAATCTTGATTCGCCCGTTTTCCAACCACATCGACGATGCGCTGTCGAAGTCCTGTTGCCGGCAGGTTCATCAGTTCAGTTCCGTTGCTCTGCAAAGAAAATGTTATGTCGGGATTTACCAAGACGATACGTTCGAATGCCGACAACACATTTCCCAGTTCCGTTGCATTTGACTTGAGGAATTTTCTCCTTGCCGGCACATTGAAGAACAGGTTTTCAACCTTAAAGTTACTGCCTTGCTGGCAAGCTACAGGTTCTTGTGAGATGAACCGTGAGCCCGAAATATTGAGCAATGTACCCAATTCATCTTCCTCTCTGCGCGTGCGCAACTCCACCTGCGCCACTGCCGCTATAGAGGGCAGTGCCTCTCCACGGAAACCCATTGTACGTAAAGCGAAGAGGTCATCAGCCTGCCTTATTTTGGACGTGGCATGTCTTTCAAATGCCAAACGAGCATCCGTGGTCGACATGCCCATACCGTCATCAACCACCTGAATCGTAGTCCTTCCGGCATCCACAACTGACACGTGGATATTATTCGCTCCCGCATCGACGGCATTTTCCACCAGTTCCTTCACCACCGACGCAGGTCGTTGTATCACCTCGCCAGCAGCAATCTGATTCGCCACACTATCAGGTAAGAGTTGTATGATATCACTCATTATTTAAGGGGAAGTTAAAAGGGAAGAAAAACGAGGTTCAAAGAAAATGTCAAACGAAGAGTTATATAGAAACATCACATATACAATAGATAGACTAGCAATAATACCAAGCCAACTAATAGAACCAATTCTAGAGGCACTACACGCTTTTGTCTTTCCTTGTTCTTATCAGAGGTAAAGTGCATACGTGTTGGTGAGTCGTTCTCGCCCACTCTCTTCCGTCCTTGATATATCATCTCGTGGTGGAAAGGGCGAGGCTTGCGCACACGAAACAGGCTCATGGCTTGCCCCCTTCCTTTGTCTCACGCCGTTTACCCCGCCAGACGAATATATCATCCTTGTTCAGCGGTCTCACATAGTCATACCATCCAAACCCCGGCAATCTGTCACGAGAGGGTGGAACTTGAGTCAAAGGATAAACGACACCTTCGGAAGCATGCATCCATATTTTCTGCATCTTACGTCTTTCCGAGAGATACATACGCATGGTATCGGTCTCATTATAGATCAAGGCGATGAGCGAACTATCCTTGTCGTCGATAGGATAATACACCAGTTGTACATTCCCTATGGCCTCGTTGAGCCTCAAGTGCCCCGCGTCGTCAAAATATGCATTCATTCTTTTCGAAGCCACTTGATTATAATGTTCTCCATCGAACATCAATTCAACGCTCAAGGCATTGCCCTCCACCCATGCCTCGCGCACTGTCGAGTCATTCATGAACACCGTGATACGATCACCCAGCAATTGCCGGTCGTCATTCCACACGATGGGGTCTCTAAGCATGACGAGCGAAGAATCTTTTGAGCACACCACCATCGAGTCGCACACCGCCTGCACGTCAATTCTATACGCGCGTACCTTATTATAACAGTATACCTCACGGTACATCGAGTCGGTATCCATAAAGAATGTCTTCACCCTCATGGTATCGGCATGTAGGTAGAGCGTGTCTCGTTGAGAGTAATCGATAAACACAGGATTACGTGTCGCCACGCCCTCTCCCGTTGTCTCATCGTAGACGAAAGAGCCCGCGGTCATACTATTTTTGTTTTTCTTGTCAACATAGACCACGTTTCCCACTCCTCGGCTCCTTTTCTTTTCACTGTCATAGAAGATACTATCGCCCGTTATCATCCGCTGCTGATTTTCGATGGTAGAGCGGTCGAACAGTTCCGTCTTATCTCCCGCCATGTAATAATAGCCATTCGATGAGACAATCTGATAATTGTCTTTGAGCGAATATATAGTAGAACGACTCACTATCTGCGCCCGTTCCAAGCGAGCGTCATAATACAACGTATCCGTATGTATCTCGTAATCTGGGCTTTTCAGCACCACTCCATAATACACCACAGCGTCACGACTGTCGAGGTTATAGCGACCCCAATCACCCACCAGATCGACCTTTTTCTTCTTATCGACAAGGTGTCCACCTTCAGCAAAGTAGACGAAGTTGTATTTTCTGTCGTAATTCAGGCTGTCGGTATAAAGAATTGAAGTCTTCCTATGCACCACCACCACGTTTTTGCGGGCATAGACCATTTCCACCATCGGTCGTCCGTCGTAGAAAGCATAGTCACTCTGCATGGAGAGGGTATCGCCCTGCACCATGTGTACATGTCCGAAAGCCTCGAAAGAATTATTGTTTTGATTGAAATAGGCACTATCGCATGTGAGCCTTGTCCCGGCATGTCGGAAAGCCACGTTGCCTTTCACTATCTGCACACCCGGTTTACGCATCTCATCGTGCCGCAGTTCGTTGGAGTGTTCCAAGTAGATACGGTCATCGCCCGTACCCCTTCTCTGTCCCCATACGGTCATGCTCACTAGGCAGAGCAAGACTGTCGCCAGGCCCCTGCCCGCCATCCTGTTTAGCCATGACCGAGACAGTATCATTTCACCCACCCCTCATATTCGAACTTACATCCGCGATATTGCTCATTCATTCTCACATAGGTGTTTTTCAGTTTTTGAGCCACCCAGTCATGAAGAGCCTGTTCACGTCGTTTGGCCAACACCACATCCTTCATCACCTGGAAATCCTCGGTGATGGTGGCACGATGGCTATCCGTACGACTTTTTAGTTTTACGATGGCACATACCCTCTTACCTTTCGAGTTGATCATCTCGAATGGCGTAGATATGTCACCCACCTGCATCCGTTCCACCTGCCGTGCCACTTCGGTGGGCAAATCCTGCATACGGAAACGAGAGGTTCGTGTCTGTTCTGTCACATTAGCCATCAGTCCATGATTGCTTTTTGTGTCTTTATCATCGGAGATATACGTAGCCGCATCATCGAACGAAAACTTCCCTTCACGGATATCATTAGCCACCGAGTCGAGACGCTCTTTGGCCTGTGTAATCGCCTCCGAACTAACGCGCGGTTTCATTAGGATATGTCTTACGTTGATTCGATCGCCTCGACGGTCGATAAGTTGGATAATATGATAACCAAATTCCGTCTCAACGATTTTCGACACTTTCTTGGGGTCAGTAAGGTTGAAAGCCACGCTTGCGAAAGTCGGGTCGAGCGCAGACCTAGGTGTATAACCAATTTCACCACCCTGCCGTGCCGAGCCGTCCTCTGAATAGAGCCTAGCCAATGTGGCAAATGTCGTCTCTCCACTGTTCACGCGCTCTGTATATTCGCGCAACTGACTCTTCACACGATTCACCTCCTCTTGCGACACCCGTGGTTCATTGGTAATAATCTGCACCTCCACCATAGTTGGAATCATGGGCAGGCTATCCTGTGGCAAATCCTTGAAATAACTGCGCACCTCTGCTGGAGACACATTTATGTTGCTCACCAGTTTCTGCCTCATCTTCTGAACCAACTCTCGGTTTTTGAAGTCATCGTGCATCTCTTGTCGCATCTGTGTGATACTCTGCTTGCGATATTCCTCCAATTTTTCACGCGAACCAATCATCTGAATCCAGTAATTCAACTGTTCTTCAATGCTTTGCGTGATTTCGCTTTCCGTCACCTCGATGCTGTCGATGGCAGCTTGGTGAAGGAACAATTTCTGCACAGCCAGTTGTTCAGGTATGGCGCAGTCGGGGTCAGTGGCCCATGACAATCCCTCTTGTTCTGCCTGCAGCCTCATCATCTCGATGTCGGATTTGAGAATGGCCTCATCGCCCACGACCCATACCACCTCATCGACCACGTTGCCACCTGTTGTCGGCACATCCACCCTTGCAGTGTCCGTATCAGCAACAATTGCCGTTGGATTAGGCTTGTGGGCGTTGGTACCCATAACGACCATCGTCATTACGGCAATCGCCAACCCTGTTATCGTTTTCACTTTCATCTCGTCGTTTATTGATGGTTGTTAACCGTTTCGAGTACCGCCTGGTTGATGACCACGGGATATCTTTTACGCAGTTCCGCCACCCATTCACGCTCCAGTTGGTCCTGATAATCAGCCGTCACCTGTCCTTTCACGTCAGTGTATTCCTTCGGAGCCTTAAGCACCTTGCCAAAGGTAGCATCTATGGGGAAGTCGGGCGTCGGTGTCACCGTTGTAGAACGTCCGAAAACCTCACGGTCAACCAATGCATTATCGCCAGGTTTGAACAAGCCTTTCTCCACACGAATGCGCAACACCGAGTCAGCATTGAAGGTCGTGCGCAGCTTTTCCGCCCATTGGTCGAAAGGTATGTTTTTGATGCATTTCTTCACCGCCTTCACGTCTTTCTTGTCTTTTACATGATAAGCAATACCCTTGAATCGCGGGGACTCCCATTTATAGTCCTTCTTATGTTTCTGGAAATAGGCAGCTAGAGCCTTTTCATCCTTGGCGGCCTTGTCCCACACGTTGCGGTTGCTTATTTCATAGAGCAAAAGTCCATCATGATATTCGCGGATGAGGTTGTTCAGTTCAGGATCCTGAGCGGCAAACTGTTCGGTCATCTCCGCCAGCACACTTGCCGGTGTGGCGTTGCCACCCCTTTGCTGTGCCATTTCCTCCAATTTATGGTCGATGATACCCTCGCGCAATCCACGTCTGTCGATAAATGTAATGATATCCGTACGCAACGAGTCATAAGGGAAGAACATGCTTCGGTCTTTCATCAACACAATATGGTAACCATAGGGGCTGAGGAACGGCCGGCTCATCTGTCCCTTCTTCAAAGCATAAGCCTCACGCTCGAACTCCTGCACCAGCTGTCCCGGTTGGCACCATGGCAGTTCACCCCCTTGGAGTGCTGACGACCGGTCGTCAGAATGTAACTTTGCCAATTCAGCGAAGTCGCCACCCCGTTGTATCACCCCATAGATGGAATCGATGCGCATCTTCGCCTTGTCTTGTTCCGTTTTTGTAGCGTTCTGGTTCACCATCAGCAAGATGTGAGCAGGTTTAATCATTCCACCTAGCGAGTCTACCTGTCGTTGTGTACGGGTGTATATACGTCGTGCTTCAGCCTCAACATCATCATCATTGATAACCATTGGCCGTATCTGCTGGTCGCGGTACATGGCAAATTCTGACTTGAAAGCCTGTGTAGTGTCGATTCCCGCCTCAATGGCAGCAGCCACTTTCAGTTTATAGTTGACAAACAAATCAACATACTCTTTCACCGTCTTTTTGTCGATGACCCCCTCGGAATTGTTCTTGTTATAAGAATATTCAAATTCCGACCGTGTTACGGGCATTCCGTTGACAGTCATGATAATGGGATCATTTTGAGCCTGGGCAGCCGAAACGCACAAGAGCAGCATACCCAAAAGATGTTTTATTCTCATTGTCATTAGAAGTTTGGGAGTGGAACAGGCCACCAAAACCTTTTTATATCATTTCTATGTTCAACAATCAAAGACCAATGCCTATTCGGGGCGACTGTAATTGGGTGCCTCGCTGGTGATGGCTATGTCATGGGGATGACTCTCCAACACACCGGCACTGGTGATGCGCGTGAATTTGGCATGGTGCAGTTGCTCGATGTCCGCAGCGCCGCAATAGCCCATACCTGAGCGCAAGCCACCGGAAAGTTGGTAGATCACCTCCTGCACCGTTCCTTTGTAAGGCACCCGTCCTGCGATGCCTTCCGGCACCAGTTTCTTCACATCCTTCGTGCCCGCTTGGAAATAACGGTCTTTCGAACCATTCTCCATCGCCTCGAGGGAACCCATGCCACGGTAGCTCTTGAATTTCCTTCCGTTGAAGATGATGGTATCGCCAGGACTCTCCTCTGTGCCAGCCACCAATGAGCCTACCATAACACAGCTTCCACCGGCAGCGATAGCCTTCACCACATCACCCGAATAACGCAGTCCTCCATCAGCGATGAGCGGCACATCGGTATCCCTAAGCACACTATACACATCGTACACGGCGCTCAGTTGCGGCACGCCTACTCCTGCCACGACACGCGTGGTACAGATGGAACCCGGACCAATGCCCACCTTCACGGCATCAGCGCCGTTGTCGACGAGCATCCTGGCGGCATCAGCAGTAGCCACATTGCCCACCACGATATCCACGTTGGGGAATTGTGTCTTTGCCTCCACCAATTTCTCTATCACCGACTTGGAATGGCCATGTGCCGTATCGATGACAATAGCATCGGCGCCAGCCTCCACCAGAGCCGCCATACGGTCAATAGTGTCGGCTGTAACACCCACGCCAGCAGCCACGCGCAGACGACCTTTCTCATCCTTGCAAGCCATCGGTTTGTCCTTGGCCTTGGTGATATCCTTATATGTTATCAGTCCTACAAGGCGGTTGTCTTTATCCACCACGGGGAGTTTTTCTATCTTATGTTCCTGAAGTATCTGTGCAGCGGCGCTGAGGTCAGCTTGTTGATGAGTAGTCACCAAGTTCTCTTTTGTCATGACGTCGTCAATTTTCCTGTCAAGACGCTGTTCAAACCTCAAGTCCCTGTTGGTAACGATACCCACCAGTCTGTTCTCTTCATCGACCACGGGGATGCCACCAATATGATATTCAGCCATGATGTCGAGTGCATCCTGCACCGTCTTACCCTGACGGATGGTCACAGGGTCGTAGATCATGCCGTTCTCCGCCCTTTTCACGATAGCCACCTGCCTAGCCTGATCTTCGATAGACATATTCTTATGTATCACGCCGATACCTCCTTCACGAGCAATGGCAATAGCCATTGCCGATTCCGTCACCGTGTCCATGGCAGCGGTAACAAAAGGCACGTTCAGGGCGATATGCCTAGAAAACATGGTTTTCAACTCTACTGTCTTGGGCAGTACTTCCGAGTAAGCTGGGATTAATAGGACATCATCAAAAGTGAGACCGTCCATCACGATTCTATCTGCAACAAATGAGGACATAATGTAGTTTAAAATTTATTGCGTGCAAAATTAGCAATATTTTTTCAAAAGGAGAAAAGCCTGCTAGGCTTTTCTCCTTATTTAATTGTATTTAACGCATTTCGGTTATTCATAACTAATTCGCCATTTCTGACAGGAATTTCACTCTCACCAAGCGCACTTGATCTTCGTCGGCCTCATCGCCCAATTCCTCCATGGCCGCAGCAAGGTCGTCGGTCTCGCTCTCACTGAAATAATCGTAAATATCATCAACCAGGTCATCATCCATCTCTTCATCGAGGAAATAGTCGATATTGAGTTTTGTACCACTATACACGATGGTTTCGATATTTTCGAGCAGTTGTTCGAAATCGAGTCCCAAACTGGCTGCAATCTCATTGAGTGGCACCTGTCTGTCGATGTTCTGGATGATTTTCACCTTATCCATCGATTTTTTGGCCACCGTGCGTACCCTCAACTCTTCCGGCCGCACGATCTCTTTCTCGTCGCAATAGCATTTGATGAGTTTACAGAATTCAGTACCATACCGTTTTGCCTTGCCGGCGCCCACCCCCTGGATATTCTGCAATTCTTCGATGTTGATAGGATACATCGTTGCCATCTGTTCAAGCGAAGGATCTTGGAAAATCACATACGGTGGCACCTTCAGTTTCTTAGACATCTCCTTCCTGAGGTCGCGCAACATAGCATACAGTTCCGGGTCGAGCGCGCTTCCCATTCCTTCGCCGCCCTCATCATCTTCATCATCGTTAAATTCCGCATCTTCCACAATGAGGAAAGACTGCGGGTTCTTAATAAAACGTTTTCCTGCAGCCGTCAGTTTCAGAAGTCCGTAGTTTTCCACGTCCTTCCTTAGATAACCCGCTATGAGTGCCTGACGAATCACTGGGTTCCACAGTTTCTCGTCCTCATCCTCTCCACTGCCGAACTCCTCGAGTTCATCATGATGGTGAGAGACGATGTCCTCGGTATTTCTTCCTTTTACGAAGTCGATGACATATTCGCTGCGGAAATTCTCTTTCAGTGCAGACACCGCCTGAAGCACGATGAGCAGAATATCGCGGCCCTCGATTTTCTTCTTTGGATGTAGACAATTGTCGCAATTGCCACAGTTGTCCTTATTGTATTCCTCACCAAAATAGTGAAGCAGCATCTTTCTTCTGCACACCGACGACTCAGCATACGCCGCCGTCTCCTGCAACAGTTGCCGTCCTATGTCCTGCTCTGCCACCGGTTTATTCTCCATGAATTTCTCCAGTTTCTGCAAGTCTTTATAAGCATAGAACGTGATACATTTTCCTTCGCCGCCGTCTCGTCCAGCCCGTCCTGTCTCCTGGTAATACCCTTCCAGACTCTTGGGGATATCGTAATGGATGACGAAACGTACATCGGGTTTGTCGATGCCCATTCCGAACGCAATAGTAGCCACTATGATATCTATTTTCTCCATGAGGAAATCATCCTGTGTGGTGTTACGTGTTGCCGAATCAAGACCCGCATGATATGCTTTGGCCTTGATATCATTGGCCTCGAGCACCGCCGCCAGCTCCTCCACTTTTTTTCTCGAGAGGCAATAGATGATGCCGCTCTTTCCCGCATTCTGTTTGACGAAACGGATAATCTGCTTATCTATATCCTTTGTCTTCGGCCTCACCTCATAATACAAGTTCTGCCTGTTGAAAGAACTCTTGAACTCCCGTGCATCGGCAATGCCCAGACTTTTCTTGATGTCCGTGCGCACCTTATCAGTGGCCGTCGCCGTCAATGCAATCACCGGCGCCACGCCAATACGTTGGATGGTTGGTCTGATATTGCGGTATTCCGGTCTGAAGTCATGTCCCCATTCCGAGATACAATGCGCCTCATCAACAGCATAGAATGAGATTTTCACACTCTTAAGGAACTCCACGTTATCGTCTTTGTTGAGAGACTCCGGAGCCACATACAGCAGTTTGGTTTTTCCTGCCAGGATATCCGCTTTCACCTGGTCTATCGCCGCCTTGTTGAGTGAAGAGTTAAGATAATGAGCCATCCCTTCCTCTTCGCTCATGCCATTAATGACATCCACTTGGTTTTTCATCAATGCGATGAGAGGAGATATGACTATCGCCGTTCCCTCCATAATGAGTGACGGCAATTGGTAGCACAAAGACTTCCCACCACCAGTGGGCATGAGCACAAAAGTGTCGTTACCAGCAAGCACATTGCGGATGATTGCCTCCTGGTCGCCTTTGAACTTATCGAAGCCAAAGTGTCGTTTTAGTTGTTCGGTCAGATTAACATCGGTTGTCATGTTCAGATTGGGGTTATCCTTGAAGACAAGGTTTTAGTTGGGGTATGAGGGAAACCCTCAGATGTTAAACAAAGTGCACGTCATGCAGTTGTTCGCGCACATAGTCGGCGGTTACGGTGAATTTCTTCACACGTTGCGAAGGTTTTTCAAACATCGCGTCAAGCATGATGCTCTCCACGATGGAGCGGAGCCCACGCGCCCCGAGTTTATATTCCATGGCTTTGTCAACGATGACATTGAGCGCCTCGTCGTCGAATTTCAGTGTAATACCGTCCATCTCGAACAATTTTTGGTATTGCTTGATGATGGAGTTTTTCGGTTCTATGAGTATCCGCTGCAGTGCGTCTCTGTCGAGCGGATTGAGGTGTGTCAGCACAGGCAGTCGTCCAATGATTTCAGGTATGAGTCCGAACGACTTGAGGTCTTGTGGCAGGATATACTTCATCATATCCTCCTTGTCGATGTTCCTGACGTTCTGCACAGAATTGTATCCCACAACATGCGTATTCAGGCGTTGCGCAATCTTTCTTTCTATGCCATCGAAAGCCCCACCACAGATGAATAGGATATTACGCGTGTCTACATGTATATATTCCTGGTCGGGGTGCTTTCGTCCACCCTGTGGAGGCACATTGACCATCGTGCCTTCAAGCAGTTTGAGCAATCCCTGTTGCACACCCTCACCACTCACGTCACGCGTGATGGATGGGTTGTCGCTTTTGCGAGCTATTTTGTCAATCTCGTCGATGAAAACTATACCTCTCTCGGCAGCTTTCACATTGTAGTCGGCCACTTGAAGCAATCGTGAGAGGATGCTCTCCACATCTTCGCCCACATATCCAGCCTCGGTGAACACCGTGGCATCGACGATAGTAAAAGGCACCTTCAGCAGTTTGGCGATGGTACGTGCCAGGAGCGTCTTTCCCGTTCCCGTGCTACCCACCATGATGATGTTGCTCTTCTCTATCTCCACGCCATCGTCGTCGACCTTCTGTCCGAGGCGTTTGTAATGATTATACACCGCTACCGACAAGTGTCTTTTGGCGTCCTCCTGTCCAATCACATATTGGTCGAGGTGTTCCTTTATCTGCTTGGGTTTGAGAAGTTTCTTTACATCGAAGTCCTCATTGGCATAGTTGTTGTTTCCAGCATCGAGCACCCCCGACGTCTTGACGATGTCATAGGCCCGCTGTACACAATCTTCGCAAATGAATCCATTGAGACCAGAGATAATCAGCTTTACCTCCCGTTCGCCACGTCCGCAGAAATTACATACTTTCTTCATTGTTCTTTCTTGCGGATGAGCACTTCATCGACCATGCCATACTCTTTCGCCTCCTGGGCAGTCATCCAGTAATTACGGTCGGAGTCTTGCCACACCTTGTCGTAAGGAGTGTGGGAGTGGTCTGAGATAATGGTATAGAGTTCTTTCTTGTATTTTTGTATCTCTTTCGCCTCAATTTCAATGTCGGAAGCTTGTCCTTGCACGCCGCCCAATGGTTGGTGAATCATCACCCGGCTATGGGTGAGTGCCGAGCGTTTGCCTTCCGTGCCTGCCACGAGAAGCACTGCCGCCATTGAGGCCGCCATGCCCGTGCATATGGTAGCCACGTCGCTGGAGATGAACTGCATTGTATCATAGATACCCAATCCCGCCGTCACGCTTCCACCTGGTGAATTGATATAGATGGAAATGTCTTTCCCACTATCTACGCTGTCCAAATAAAGTAACTGCGCCTGAAGCGTATTCGCCGTATAATCATCGATTGGTGTCCCTAGGAATATGATGCGGTCCATCATCAATCTGGAGAACACATCCATTTGGGTAACGTTGAGTTGTCTTTCCTCAAGGATATATGGGTTCAGATACTGCGACTGAGCGCTGATAACATCGTCTAGCACCATTCCATTTATGCCAAGGTGCTTGGTGGCATATTTTCTAAAATCGTTCATAGTCTAAAAAAGGATAAAAAAAGAGGTTGTCGCCCCTTTTGCTTTTCTTGATAGTACAAAGATAAGCAAAAAAGTCGACAACCAAATAGAAATTTACTTTTTTTTCGAAAAAAAAGAATTATTGTGCGTTTTGCTCCCTGATAAGTTTATTGAAATCGTCGAGCGACACTTCTTTCGTCTGCATTTTCACCTTTCCCTTGAGGGCCTGTGTGAGTTTGCGGTCGATGGTGCGGTCAAGCAACCCATCAATGTTCTCGCGTTTCTTGAGCATATCGTCGGCATAGTTTTCGAGGTATTCGTCGGGCACGTTGTTCATGCCATACTGAGCGAACTGCTGTCGTGCGGCCTCTTTAGCCGTTTCCTTCACATCCTCGTCGGCCACCTTGATGCCACTCTGTGCCACCAATTGCTCCTTGATGAGGTGCCATTTCAGTTCGCGTATGCTTCCGGCGAAGTTTTTCTCCACATAGTCGTCGTCCTTGTCCTTGTTGTTGTTTTTCATTACCCGCTTGAGCAGTTCTTCCGGGAAAGTGAGTTCACCCACTTTCACTTCGGCGTACTTGCGAACGTTGAGCAAGAACTGATAATCGGTCTCACCTTGCAGTTGGGCTTGTATCTGTTCGGCCACCTTCTGGCGGAACTCCTTCTCGTTAGCCACGGCACCCTCACCAAAGACGCGGTCGAAGAGTTCTTGATTGACGGGAGCCTTCACGTAACGACTGATTTCCGTGATCTGATAGCTGAAGTCGGAGCTCAGTTCCGCCACCTCTTCCTTCTTGAGTTTGAGCAAGGCTGCTATCTCAGCATCATTGTCGGGATAGGCTTTCTTGGGGTTGAAGGTGATGATGTCGCCCAGATGAGCTCCGTCGAAGAGCGCTTTCTGCTCCTCCACCTTAATATATTGAGGCAATAATGAGGCGCTGTCAACAGTGATGCCCCCTTCGAGCGTGTTACCTTCGGCATCCAACTGACGCAAATCGCCCTTGAGCATATCACGTTGGTCTGCGTCATATTCTTCCACCTTATCGTAATGTCCCTGTTGCGAAGCATACATATCCACCTGACGATCGATGAGCTCATCATCCACCTTAACGGTGAGATATTCCACTTTATCTTTATCTGACAGTTGGATGGTGAACTCCGGAGCCACTGCCACATCGAATATGAACGTATAAGGACCTTCTTTCTCCAGGTCTTGGGGAGTTTGTTTGTCAGAAGGCATCGGTTCGCCGAGCATCTGAATGTTGTTCTCGCGAATATACTTATACATTTCCTCGCCGAGGAGTCGATTGATCTCGTCCACCTTCACAGAAGAACCCATCTGCTTGCGTATCATGCCCATCGGCACCTGTCCTGGACGGAAGCCGGGCACATGGGCTTTTTTACGATAATCCTTGAGTTTCTTCTCTACTTTTTCCTGATAGTCGGATTCTTCAACAGTCATGGTCAACAAACCGTTGATTTTGTCGGGATTCTCAAATGAAATTTTCATCTTATGTTCTTAACTGTTTTGTTGTATTAATTCGTTTTGGGGTGCAAAATTACGAATATTTGGCGTAAATGCCTAATATATATGTTGAAAAATTTATTTTTTTAACCCAACAACCTACTTTGCAACCATTCAGTGAAACGTATTGGTCATTCAAAAGAATCTTTCTTTTTCCAAAATATAAAAACGGCACTGGTCTTCGGCCATTATCCGAGAGGCCAAAGACCAGTGCTTTTTATTATATTGAATCAGTAAATAGACCGTTTTTACTTGTGACCCGATGCGTGGGGACTTCTGCTACTCGAAGTACGAGGACGGCTGCTGCTTGGGGCGTTGCCAGTGCGCGGGCGACTGCCACTCGGAGTGTTGCCTGAAGTGCGCGGACGACTGCCACTCGGAATGTTGCCTGAGGTACGTGGACGACTGCCACTCGGTGTGTTGCCTGAGGTACGTGGACGACTGCCGCTCGGGGTATTGCCAGAAGTACGGGGACGGTTGCCAGGATTGTTACCCGAGGTGCGGGGATGACCATGGTCAAAAGACCCTTGTTGGTGAGTGCTCGGGCGTGTGGGTGGTGCGTTGAAGGTCCGTCCTCTGTAACGGCTGACTCCACGGTTGTATCCCCCCCGATATGTGGAATAACGGGTAGGACGAGAACGGAAGAAATGGGTGCGTGAAGTGTAACGGGAATAGATAGTAAACGTGAATCTTCCACGATACCAATAGACAGGATGATAGAAATAAGTGGCAGTTCTGTAAAGATCATATTGCCAAGGGCTAAGCACGAAACGCAGGTCGCTGTCTCGGCGGCTCCAATAATTGCCGTAGATGTCGCGACGATGGCTCACACTATAGAAATAGTCGAAGTTAATCTCGTAGACGGCTTCAAATTGTTCTGGACTGAGGTCCAATTCATAAGCCATCTTGTCTGTAAGGTACAGCGCTTCTCGCTGAGCGTCTGTAAACGACATGGCGTGGGCAGAGATAGTTATCACCATCAACACTGCCAAGGTAAATAGTTTTTTCATAAGCTCATTATTTATTTATGTTGTTGATTACTTCTTCTGCCTACAAAGATAAACATTTTTTCCCTACGCCCCAAAGGGTTTGTCCTATTTTCCGATAGACTATTCCCTAATCATCGTTTAACATCTAACCTCCTATCCCGACAATTAGAGTCAAAATAAGTATAACGACAATGCCATTCAAAAAATATCTTTCCATACCTCTCGTAAAATGGAAAAAAGCATTATCTTTGCATAATCAATACAATGTACACGTCATGGCGCAACACAATGATTTTGGCAAGTGGGGTGAGAAGATGGCCGCTCAATATCTTAGGGACAAGGGCTATGCTATACGCCACCGTGATTGGAAAAGCGGAAGGCGTGACCTCGACATTGTGGCAGTGACACCCGACGGGAAAACCTTGGCCTTCGTTGAGGTGAAGACACGTAGGAACAACAGTTTCGTCGAGCCAGAAACCGCCGTTGACTGGCGCAAGATACGTTCATTGACTTTAGCCGCCTCGGCATACGTATCACGTTATGCCCTTGACATGGAGTTGCGCTTTGATATTGTCACCGTGGTAGGCGAAGGGCCTAACGCACACATCGACCACATTGAAGGAGCGTTTCTGCCCCCACGATTCTAATCACTATGAGCATGACACATCGCATCATACATCTCGACACGGTGGATTCCACCAATCGCTACGTGCGTGAACTCGATATCGCTGAAGATGTCGACATGTTGGTGTGTGTAGCCGACTACCAAACGGCAGGTCGGGGACAGGGCACCAATACCTGGGAAAGCGAGCGAGGCAAGAACCTGCTCTTCAGTGTGAAGGTGAAGCCTCACAAAGTAGCCCCAGCGCAACAATTCATTCTCTCCGAAGCCTGTGCCTTGGCCCTTAAAGATGTGCTCGATACTTTGGTGGACCACATCACCCTGAAATGGCCCAACGACATTTATTGGAACGACCGTAAGCTCAGCGGCACACTTATCGAGACAGCACTTGCCGCAGGTGGCATCAGACAATGTGTGTTCGGTGTTGGACTCAATGTCAACCAACATGTATACCACAGTGACGCGCCGAATCCTGTGTCGTTATGGCAGATTCTCGGCCAAGAGACAGACACCGATGTTTTACTCGCACGAATTATCGAAAGTTTGTCGAACCGCTTGCAACAAGTGTACGAAGGGAGACATTTAGAGGTGGAACAGGCATATCACGATGCTCTATACCGTCGTGAGGGATGGTATTTGTATCGTGATGCCCACGGGCAGTTTAAGGCCAATATCGTGAAAGTATTACCCGACGGACATCTACTGCTCCGTGATGAAGAGGGCAAGGAGCGCTTCTATGCTTTCAAGGAAGTGGAGTTTGTTCAAATTTACAATTGAAGTTATCGGATTGGGGTTGAAGGTTATTTCAGAGAGGAGAGGAATGAAGCAAGGCTGTAATGATATTTTTCAAAGATAAAAACTCAATAAATCACAAACTATTATGGCAAGATTTAAACGTATATTGTTAAAACTCAGTGGCGAGAGCCTCATGGGTAAGAAAGGCTACGGCATCGATCCGGAGCATTTGGCCGAATATGCACAGCAGATTAAGGAAGTGTATGACATGGGCGTACAGATAGGCATCGTGATTGGTGGCGGTAACATCTTCCGTGGACTAAGTGGTGCCACCCAAGGCTTTGACCGCGTGAAGGGCGACCAGATGGGAATGTTGGCCACGGTCATCAATTCGTTGGCATTGTCGTCGGCACTTACTGCCGAGGGCGTTCCCAACAAGGTTCTCACCGCTATCCGCATGGAGCCCATCGGTGAGTTCTACTCAAAATGGAAAGCCATCGAAGCGATGGAGGAAGGCAAAGTTTGTATCTTCTCCGCCGGCACGGGATCACCCTATTTCACCACCGACACCGGTTCATCGTTGCGTGGTGTGGAGATAGAGGCCGACGTGATGCTCAAGGGCACCCGCGTGGATGGCATCTATACCGCCGACCCAGAGAAAGACCCCACAGCCACTAAGTTCACAGATATCACCTACGACGAAGTGCTGGCACGCGGACTGAAGGTGATGGACCTCTCCGCCGTTGTCATGTGCAACGACAACAACCTACCTATCTATGTTTTCAACATGGATGTGAAGGGCAATCTGAAAAAGGTGATGGCAGGAGAAGAAATTGGCACTCTTGTTCACCATTGATCATGTACAACTATCACAGAACCGGGGAAGGCGATGGCCTTCCCCGGTTCTGTATGTCTTATTGGTATCCATCAGAGCATGAATGCCACATTCCGATGCTACCCGCCCTAAGTGGGTATCATTTCTCCTCTTCCTCCGCCGCCTCACGAGCACGTCGTTCCTCATCGATGCGGCTGAAATCTTTTTTACGAAAGACGAAACTAGTGCCAAGATACTTCTCTCGCACAATAGTGTTCTCCGCTAGTTCTTCGGGTTTACCTTGGAACAGGATACGACCTTCGAAGAGCAGGTATGAGCGATCAGTGATGGTGAGAGTCTCCTGCACATTGTGGTCGGTGATGAGAATGCCTATGTTGCGGTATTTCAGTTTCCACACGATATATTGAATATCCTCAACAGCGATAGGGTCGACACCGGCGAATGGTTCGTCGAGCATGATGAACTTCGGATCGATAGCCAGACAACGCGCAATCTCCGTACGTCGGCGCTCACCGCCCGACAGCTGGTCGCCTTTGTTCTTACGCACCTTGTTCAAACGGAACTCCGTGAGCAGACTCTCCAGTTTCTCGTTGCGTTGCTTACGGTTGAGGTCGGTCATCTCGAGCACCGACATAACATTATCTTCAACACTCATCTTACGGAACACGCTGGCCTCCTGCGGAAGATAGCCGATGCCCGCTCGCGCCCTCTTGTAGACGGGATAGTCAGTGATATCCTTACCATTGATATAGATATGACCAGCATTGGGCACAATCAGTCCCGTGGTCATGTAGAACGACGTCGTCTTTCCCGCGCCATTGGGTCCGAGAAGTCCAACGATTTCTCCCTGTCGGACATGTATGGACACGTCATTGACCACAGTACGTTTGCCATAGCGTTTCACCAGTCCTTCAGTACGAAGCACCTGTTCTTCCGACTCCATAGCAGTCTCCGAGCCCACAACTTTTTCGTTTATCTCGCTCATCTTTCCAATTTTTATGCAAAGATAGTGCAAGTTGAGAGAAGTACAAAATGAAAAAAAGTATTTTTCTTTTTTACTTCCGAAACGCAGCCTATTTTTAAAGTTAGTACCCTTATTTATCTTTATGGCAGAAGCCACTGATTTATCAAAAAAAGCCCAAATAACATCAAAGGTTAAGAAAAAGCATCCACGTTATCGTGTTTTTTTTCTTTTTTTGTTATTTTTGCAGTTCAAATTAAGGGTTATCGATGATCAAGCACCTACGTTCCTTCGGTCAGTATCTCCTGCTGATGGGTAAGACCTTCAGCCGTCCAGAGCGTTTTCGCATGTTTATGAAGAAATATGTGAAGGAGATGTCGTCATTGGGCGTCGACTCCATCGGCATCGTGCTGCTCATCTCCTTTTTTATCGGCGCCGTGATATGTATACAGATGAAGTTGAACATCCAGAGTCCGTGGATGCCAAAGTTCGTCACAGGATATACCACGCGCGAGATCATGCTGTTGGAGTTTTCCTCATCTATCATGTGTCTTATCCTTGCAGGAAAGGTTGGGTCGAACATCGCCTCAGAGTTAGGCACGATGCGTGTGACGCAACAAATTGACGCCTTGGAGATTATGGGAGTGAACTCCGCCAGTTACCTCATCCTGCCGAAGATTCTCGGCATGGTTACAATCATGCCCTTCTTGGTCATTTTCAGTGCCGCTATGGGTATCGTCGGTGCCTACGCCACAGCCTTTGTGGGGCATGTGCTCAGCGCCGACGACCTAACCATCGGTTTGCAGCATGACTTCAATCCCTGGTTCATGTGGATGAGTATCATCAAGAGTATCTTCTTCGCATTTATTATTTCCAGCGTATCGTCATTCCATGGCTATCGCGTTGAGGGTGGTTCGGTGGAGGTAGGCAAGGCCAGTACCAATGCCGTTGTGTCGAGCAGCGTGCTCATCCTGTTCAGCGACGTCTTCCTCACACAGTTGTTGTCTTGAAAAGGAACAGAGGAAAAAAATAGCACATCGAAAACGCCAGGCACTCGTCCCGAAACACTAAACAGCATATTCATCGCAATGATAGAAGTAAAGAACCTATACAAGTCGTTCGACGACAAAGAAGTGCTACACGATATCTGTGCACGTTTTGAGAACGGCAAGACCAACCTGATTATCGGTCAGAGTGGTTCGGGTAAGACTGTGCTGATGAAAAACATCGTCGGCCTACTCGACCCCACTAGCGGCGAGGTACTCTACGATGGTCGTAACTTCGTGAATATGAGCAAGCGCGAGAAGATAAGGCTTCGCAGGGAGATGGGTATGATTTTCCAGGGAGCAGCCCTTTTCGACTCACTCTCTGTGTTGGAAAATGTGATGTTTCCCCTCGACATGTTCTCAAACATGAATTACCGCGAACGCGTGAAGCGTGCCCGCGAATGTCTGGACCGTGTGAACCTTGTCGAGGCTCAACAGAAATACCCCGGTGAACTTTCCGGCGGCATGCAGAAACGTGTGGCCATTGCCCGTGCCATCTCTCTCAACCCCCAATATTTGTTTTGCGATGAGCCCAATTCAGGCCTCGACCCAAAGACCTCGTTAGTCATCGACGAATTGTTGAGCGGCATCACCAAGGAATACAACACCACAACCATCATCAACACCCACGACATGAATTCCGTCATGGGTATTGGTGAGAACATCATTTTCATCTATCAGGGGAAAAAAGAATGGGAAGGCAACAAAGACGATGTCATCTCGTCAAACAATAAACGCCTAAACGAACTCGTCTTCGCTTCCGACCTATTCAAGAAAGTAAAAGAAGTGGAGCGTGAAGAACGCATCTAACACACCCCCTCCCATTTTTTTATCGCATATACCACAACCCTCGCCGCCGGACCATCGGCACGAGCACCTGCTCATTTGTGCCATCCCCGTATTCAAAGGACATGAGCACCTCAGCCACCGTGCTGTCAGCATTGCTACGCTTCGCCACCACTGAACGCAAACCACCATGCATCTTCTGCTGTTGATGGGCAAACATGGAGGCATTGTCACGCAGTTCCGCCTTATAACCATCGGGCAGTCGTGTATAGCCATCCATCCCCTCAACGAACGATGTAACGTCGCCAGAAAGCAAATAGCCATAGTACAGTTCCGCCGTGCGTGCCGCCAAATCCTCTTTCTCCTCCTGCTTGGAGCAAGAGACCATCGTACACAACAATGCGAGCGCACCGACTACCACACGATACAACCTAGTCATACTATTTCTGACGAATGAAGACATTGATGGGGCAGCCCGACATGTTCCAATTTTCCCTGATTTTGTTTTCCAGGAATCGACGGTAAGGCTCTTTCACATATTGCGGCAAGTTGGCATAGAACACGAACGAAGGTATCTGCGTATTTGGCAGTTGGGCACAATATTTGATTTTGATGTATTTCCCCTTGATGGAAGGAGGTGGGAAAGCCTCGATAAGAGGCAGCATCACCTCGTTGAGTTTCGCCGTTCCTACCTTAGCCGTACGGTTTAGATACACCTGTTTGGCCGTCTCGAGCACTTTAAAAATACGCTGTTTCGTCAGTGCCGAAGCAAAAATAATGGGGAAGTCGACGAAAGGAGCCATCCTACTGCGAATGGCCTGTTCAAATGTCTTGACAGCCATTTGAGACTTATCCTCCACCAAGTCCCACTTGTTGACCACCACCACCAACGACTTGTTGTTGCGCTGTATAAGTTGGAAGATGTTCATATCCTGCGCCTCGATGCCACGCGTGGCATCAATCATGAGGATACATACGTCGGAGTTCTCGATAGACCTAATGCTACGCATCACGGAATAAAACTCCAAATCTTCCGTCACCTTGTTTTTCCGGCGAATGCCAGCGGTATCTACAAGGTAGAAATCAAAGCCGAACTTATCGTATCGCGTATAGATACTATCGCGTGTGGTGCCCGCTATCTCGGTAACAATATTGCGGTCTTCACCGATAAAAGCATTGATGAGACTCGACTTACCCGCATTAGGCCTACCTACGACAGCGAAACGTGGTATTCCCTCCTCCACCAACTCTTCGTTGGAAGGTTTGAGTTTATTGAGCACCTCATCGAGTAAGTCACCCGTACCACTACCCGTGGCGGAACTGATACACCAGGGGTCTCCCAGACCTAGTTTATAGAATTCGGCCGCCTCATATTGCTGTTCATTGGAATCGACCTTGTTCACCACCAGCATGACCGGCAGTTTGGTCTTGCGCAATATCTGCGCCACGTCAGCATCGAGATCGGTGAGTCCGGACAAGATATCAACGAGGAAAAGCACCAGGTCCGCCTCTTCCGTGGCTATGATTACCTGTTTGCGTATCTCCTCTTCGAAGACATCATCGGAGTTGACCACCCACCCACCGGTGTCGACCACAGAAAATTCGCGGCCGTTCCACTCGCACTTGCCATACTGACGATCGCGTGTGGTACCCGCCTCATCACTAACGATGGCCCGCCGTGACTTGGTGAGTCTATTGAAGAGTGTTGACTTACCCACGTTGGGGCGTCCTACTATTGCTACTAAATTTCCCATGTCATTTCTTTTTATGAGGTGAGGAGATAAATGGTAAGCCCTATACTTTAAACGACTTAAGCACTAAGCCATAAACATTATTCCGGGTTATAACCGAATTGGTCAAGTTCCCGTTGCGAGCTGCGCCAATCTTTGTCTACTTTGACGTATGTCTCGAGATATATTTTCTTTCCGAAAAAGCGTTCCAGCGACTTGCGCGCCTCAGTACTGACTTTTTTCAAGGCCACTCCTTGATGACCGATGATGATACCCTTCTGCGAGTCACGTTCCACATAGATGATGGCACGGATATGGATGCGTTTGTCATCTTCCTTGAACTCTTCCACCTTCACCTCCACCGAGTAAGGTATCTCCTTGTCGTAATAAAGCAGTATTTTCTCTCGGATGATTTCGCTCACGAAGAAACGCGCCGGTTTATCTGTCCATTGGTCTTTGTCAAAATAAGGCGGTGAGTCGGGCAACAGTTCATGGATACGTTTGAGCAGCATGTCGATGCCAAACTTGTTCTTGGCAGATATGGGCAGTATCTCCGCATTGGGCAGTAAGGTGTGCCATGTATCTACAAGTTGTCCCAGTTTTTCCTGGTTGCTTTGGTCGATTTTGTTGATGAGCAACAACACTGGGATATCCATTTTTTCCACCTTCTCCAGGAAATCCGCATTTTTGTCAGGACTCTCCACCACGTCGGTCACATAGAGCAGCACATCGGCATCAGCGAGAGCCGACTCGGAGAATGCACGCATCGACTCCTGCAGCTTATAGTTGGGTTTGAGCACTCCCGGTGTGTCGGAGAACACAATTTGCATGTCGGGAGTGTTGACGATGCCCATGATGCGATGCCTTGTGGTTTGCGCCTTAAAGGTGGCTATCGATATGCGCTCGCCCACCAATTGGTTCATGAGTGTTGACTTACCCACATTGGGATTGCCTACTATATTGACAAAACCTGCTTTGTGCATTACGTTGTTTAGTATTGAAGGTTTGATGTTTTTTAAGGGAAAGGGTGGATGGACAAAAAAACGCATTCTTGCGATGAGGAAGGATGCGTTTTTTATTCGTTTTGCTTATTTAACCGCTGCCGTTTGGCCGTCATATCCCCATTTCAGGTATAACGCTCCATGCACGAACCCGGCGCCAAAAGCAGTGAAAATCATGTTGTCGCCTTTGCGCAACCTACTCTCATAATCCCACAACGCAAGCGGAATAGTTCCCGCACTGGTATTGCCATAGTGCTCGATGTTGACGATGACTTTCTCCATGGGTATCTCCAATCGTTTGGCCACCGCCTCAATAATACGCATATTGGCCTGATGTGGAACCACCCAATCGATATTGTCCTTGTTCAAGCCGTTACGTTCGGCAATCAGCACGCTGTCATCACTCATATTGGTCACCGCATAGCGGAACACCGTCCTTCCCTCTTGATAGAGATAATGGAGACGATGGTCGACGGTGAAATGCGATGCCGGGCATACCGAGCCACCCGCTTTCAGGTGGAGGAATGGCAGACCCTTGCCATCGGTACGGAAATGAGAATCAATAAGCCCCACCTCTTCTTCAGTCGCTTCAACAAGCACCGCCCCGGCACCATCGCCGAAAAGTGGGCAAGTGGCCCTGTCTTTGTAATCGACCAACGCCGACATTTTATCGGCACCAATGATGATGACACGATTATATCGGCCTGACTCTATCATGCACGACACAGTGTCGAGCGTGTAGATGAATCCGCAGCATGCCGCCCAAAGGTCGAAGGCATGAGCGTTTTTCAGCCCCAGTTTTCCCAGCACGATGGATGCTGTGGAAGGAAACTGGTAGTCGGCCGACGAGGTGGTAACTACCAATGCGTCGATACTGTCAGGGTCGACGCCTGTTTTCTTGAGCAGTTGCTTGGCGGCCTTGCGGGCCATATAGGACGTACCCAATCCTTCTTCTGTGAGGATGCGGCGTTCCTTGATGCCCACGCGAGTCATGATCCACTCGTCGTTGGTTTCGACCATGCGCGACAGTTCCTCGTTGTTGAGGACGTAGTCGGGCACATAGCCTCCCACGCCTGTGATGACCGCTCTTCTTTTACCCATTATTCCACTTCGGCCTTAACGATAGCCACCTTGCCACGATAGTATCCACATGTCGGGCATACGGTATGATATACATAGTAAGCGCCACAGTTGGGGCATACTGCTAATGTGGGAGCCACGGCCTTGTCGTGTGTCCTTCTCTTAAGTGTACGAGTCTTAGACTGTCTTCTTTTAGGATGTGCCATTTTTTGTTAATCGTTTATTGTTGTTCTTAATTTTTCCAAGTCTTTCCAACGAGGGTCTATACTGTTGTCTTCACTCCTTCCTGTATGGCTTGCCAGCATCTCCAGCATCTGTGGGTTGCATTCTCCATCTGCATGAACATGCTGGATAGGTATGGCCAATTCCACCATCTCATAAACGAACCACGACAAGTCAACCATGTGTTGTTTGTCGTCGACCATCAGCACCTCATCGTCATCGCCTTCGGCAGGTTCTCCACGTTTCACTACCAATTGGCTATCGACGGTTACGGGCTGCAGCATATCTTCGAGGCAGCGGTCACAGGGTAAAGTGACTGTTCCCTCAGCATGGAAGGTGAAATCATAACATCCAATTCCCTTTGAGCCTTCTATGTCCAATGTCACACATCCCTTGTGTGCCTGACGTTCACTTTGTGCAGCCATTGCCGCAAAGAAAGTGTCATCGAGCTCAAAAGAAAAGTGGCGGACATCCTCGTTCAGCCCCTCAAGATCTATCTGTATGATTTCATGACCACACATACGGGCTGCAAAATTACAACTTTTTTCCGAGATAGCGTAATTTATCCCGTTTTTTTTGCAAAAAAAGAGGTGATATAGAGACATATAAAGGTTCTTACTTCTCCAATTCTATACGGAAAGTGGTGCCTTTGCCCAATTCTGAGTTTTTTACGAAGATTTTGCCGTGGTGGTATTCCTCGACGATACGTTTGGCCAATGACAGACCAAGCCCCCACCCTCGTTTCTTGGTAGTGAAGCCAGGCCGGAACACGTTGGAAATGTCTTTCTTTCGGATTCCCTTGCCCGTGTCACTCACCTCTATGATGGCCTGTTTGGCGGTCTCCTCCACATGTAGGGTTATACGCCCACCCTCGGCACCCATGGCGTCGACCGCATTTTTCGACAGGTTTTCTATGACCCATTCAAAGAGCGATGCGTTGATGGGCACGATAATATCCTCTTCGGGCAAGTCCTTCACCATCTCTACCTTCTTCGACGTGCGGCGGTCCATATAGTCAATGACATGATCCATCACCTCGTTGAGACTCGAGGGCACCGGTTCAGGCAATGAACCAATCTTACTGAAACGGTCGGCGATGAGTTGTAACCGTTTCACATCCTTGTCCATCTCGGGAAGCAAGTCGTCGTCGGGATATGTCTCCTTGAGCACTTCTGTCCACGCCATCAGACTGGAGATAGGTGTTCCCAACTGATGAGCCGTTTCTTTTGACAGTCCCACCCAAACCTTGTTTTGCTCCGCCCGTTTTGAGGTGAGCAAGGCAAAAATGGCGATAACCACAAAAATCATCACAATGCCCAGTTGCACGTAAGGCCACATGCTTAGGCGTTTAATCATCACCGAGTCGTCATAGCAAACATACTGTGTGTCGACGACAGAATCCCCAGTAATGGTGATGTACTGCCCATTGGCTTTCAGATGTCTGCCAAGAGCAGCCAGGTAAGCCAGACTGTCATCATAGGTCTTACCATCCACTTCCACATTTCTGAATATCAGCGCATTGTTATCGTTATCGAGAACCACCACTGGGATGGTGTTGTTCTCATCAATTACCTTGAGCACCAACCCCAAGTCAGTGTTCTCATCTGCCTGGTTGAGTGCATGCATGGCCTCGGCCCATACCCCCATCTTGTTGCGTTCCTCTTCAGAGAGGTCACGCACCAGATATTGTGACACCACCAGCGATGCTACAGCGATGATGATGGCCGCCAAAATAAGCAGGATTTTCACCTGCCTTATCCTATCAGTCCATTGCATAATGCAATAACGTGAAATGGGGAAAAATATTGTGAAAGCAACTATAGCGGCCAGTGCAACTATAGCTATGATAGAGGTGAGGGGTAAGGGGTGAGAGGTGAGAGGTGAGAGACAACAAAAAGAGGACGCTCCCTTTGGGGAACGTCCTCGCTGTCTATGAAAGGGGGCGGCTACCTACTCTCCCGCATTGCATTGCAGTACCATCGGCGCAA
>OMRP01000018.1 GCA_900313615.1 uncultured Prevotellaceae bacterium | reverse complement strand
TAGAATGAAAAATCAACACGTCCAATGTAGGATGTGTTGATTTGGTTTATAGTGACAAAGGTTCTGTATGCTTAATACACAGGCTTCACCACTTCCACCCTCATTCCGAGGGCTGCAATGATACGGTAGAAAACACCGACACTTGGGGTGATAACGCCGTTTTCTATCTTCGAAATATACGACTTTGTGGTCTGTGTACGCTCAGCCAGTTCGCTTTGAGTCATCTTAGCCTCTTTGCGAGCATCCTGAAGTATCTGACCAGAATAGAACGAATAGGCAGCCTCTTCAGCTCTTGCACGTTCGGGAGTACCTTCTTTGCCGAACTTGGCATCAAGAATGGCATCGTAGTCAATGATTTTGTGATTGTTTGTCATGGGTGCAAAGATAGCAAAAGTTGTCAAATTGTGCAACTTTTTGAGAAGATTTCTGTTTAAAAAGTGCTATGATACCCTATAAAATGCTTTTTAAAGTATCTCTGAATGTCATGATTTTATATGAGATGATACTTATCAGATGGAAAAGAAAAAGGAGTTGCGATTTCTCGTAACTCCTTGATTTTTAAGGCGCTTCAGGATGGGCTTGAACCAACGACCCCCTGATTAACAGTCAGGTGCTCTAACCAACTGAGCTACTGAAGCAGCATTTTTTGCGAATGCGGTTGCAAAAGTAATGCGTTTTTTTTGTTCCACCAAACTTTTTGGCGAAAAAAAACGATTTTCATTGAAAAATCATAAAAAAACGGACGAAAAGTCATGTTTCCGCCGATTATCTTGTATTTTTGCAAATCATTTAGCCGCATCATAGCAATGAAGAAATACATCATCCTTCTAGCCACCCTTTTCCTGACTATCTTGCCCACACATGCGCAAGGAGGCAGCAACCATCTCTTCGATATGTCGAAGAACCTGGAGGTCTTCAACACCATCTATAAGAATCTCGAACTGATGTACGTTGATACTCTCGATGCCAACGAGGTGGTGGGCACAGCCATTAAGGCAATGCTCAAAAGTCTGGACCCCTACACCGAGTATTACCCCGAGGAAAACATGCAGGAACTGAAAGAGATTTACACTGGCAAGTTTGCGGGTATAGGCGCGCTCATTCGCTATAATGCCGAACTCAAGAGGGTCGTTATCGACGAGCCCTACGAAGGAATGCCTGCCGACGAGGCTGGCCTAAAAAAAGGCGACATCATCTTGAGCATCGACGACAGTTTGATGACCGACAAGAGCGTTAGTTATGTGAGCGACCATCTGCGTGGTGACCCCGGCACCAGTTTCATCCTGAAGATAGAGCGCCCCACCACGGGCAAGAAGATGAAAATGAAAATCACGCGCCGCACCATACAGACCCCTGCCGTGACCTACTACGGCATACAACAGGGAGGGGTGGGTTACCTCAGCCTGCGCCAGTTTACGGAGGGATGCGCCAAAGAGGTGCGCCGTGCTTTCATCGAGATGAAGGAACAGGGCATCCGCGGTTTCGTACTCGACCTGCGCAGCAATGGCGGTGGTTCAGAATCGGAGGCGGTCGACATCGTCAATATGTTCGTACCCATGGGCGAACTGATCGTATCGAACAGGGGTAAATTGGCCCGTTCCAACCATGACTACATCACCAAAGTGGAACCTATCGACACGGTGATGCCATTGGTGGTGCTCGTCGATGACATGACGGCCAGTGCCAGCGAGATAACGAGCGGAGCACTGCAAGACCTCGACAGAGCCGTCATCGTAGGCACACGCACATACGGCAAGGGACTGGTGCAGATGAGCGTGGAACTACCCTATAATGGCTCACTCAAACTCACGACGGACAAATACTACATCCCCAGCGGCCGTTGCATACAAGCCATCAACTACCGACATTCGCGAGGCGGCTATACCGAACATATCCCCGACTCCCTCACACAGGTGTTCCATACCAAAGGGGGACGCGAGGTGCGCGATGGCGGAGGCATCAAACCCGACATTGAAGTAAAACCCGACTCATTGCCCAACATAGCCTATTATCTGGCCACCTCGGGCATGGACAGTACAGAGGTGATGCTCAAATATGAGATTGACTACATTAAGCGGCACCCCACCATCGCCCCACCCTCTCAGTTCCAACTGAGCGACGCCGATTATGCTGAATTCAAACAACGGGTACTCAAGAGTGGCTTCAAATACGACCCCGAGACGGAGCGATATATGGACAACCTCATCAAACTGGCCAAATTCGAAGGTTATTACGACGAAGCCAAGGATGATTTCGACCGCCTGCAACAAAAACTCACCCATAACCTCGACCACGACCTCGACTACCACAAAGACACCATTAAGAAACTGCTCGAGACCGACATCGTGGCGGCATACTATTATCAACGGGGAGCTGCGGAAAACGGACTGCGCACCGACAAAGTGATGAAAGAGGCGTTGCAACTCATCCAAGACACAGAGAGATACAGGGGAATATTGAGTGGAGTGAAGGAGTAAGAATGATATTCATCATTTCATTATACCGTTATTACGAAGTTATTCGATAATACAAAACGCTCTCACCACAAAAAAAACTACAAATATTTGCACAGGTGCGAACTTATTAGTACCTTTGCACCCGTTCAGTGGAATGAGGGGTTCGAAAGAACCTCTCTTTTTCATTATAAATACATTAACATGATTGACAAGAAAGTCGTAGAAAACTTAGTGAACGAGTGGCTCGCCGACCAGGATTATTTCCTCGTCGACGTGGAGATTAGTACCGACAACCGCATCGTCGTGGAGATAGACCATGCCGACGGCGTGTGGATTGAAGACTGCGTGGCCTTGAGCCGTTACATCGAAGACCACCTCGACCGTGAGGTGGAGGACTATGAACTGGAAGTTGGCTCTGCTGGATTGGGACAGCCCTTCAAGGTGGTGCGCCAATATGAAAACTGTATCGGCAAAGAGGTGGAAGTACTCAAGGCCGACGGCAAGAAAGTGCGCGGCGTGCTCAAGTCGGTGAATGCACCCGAGTTCATCGTTACCGTTGTCGAAAAGGTGAAAATGGAAGGAAAAAAACGCCTCGTTAGCACCGAGGTGGACTATACCTTCCGCATGGACGAAGTGAAATACACCAAGTACCTCATCACCTTCAAATAACACCGATTTTCAGAAAAAAACAAAATAAAAATATATTATGGCTACAAAAAAAATGACCAATGAGGGCCCCAACCTCATAGAAACCTTCAGGGATTTCAAAGAAACGAAAAATATCGACCGCACTACCTTGGTGAGTGTGCTCGAAGAGAGTTTCAGAAGTGTCCTGGCCAAATTCTACGGCAGCGACGAGAATATCGACGTGATAGTGAACCCCGACAAGGGCGACTTTGAGATTTACCGCAACCGCATCGTCGTAGCCGATGGTGAGGTAACTGACGAAAATAAGGAAATCAGCCTCTCCGACGCCCAAAAGATTGAACCCGACTATGAAGAGGGTGAAGAGGTGACCGAGCGTGTTGACTTCAGCAAATTCGGCCGTCGCGCCATCCTCGTGCTCCGTCAGACTCTTGCATCGAAAATTCTGGAATTGGAACACGACTCCCTTTATCAGAAATACAAAGACCGCGTGGGCGAAGTCATCAGTGGCGAGATTTACCAGATTTGGAAACGCGAGGTGCTTGTCGTCGACGACGAGAACAACGAGCTGATTCTCCCGAAGTCGGAACAGATACCAAGCGACAACTACCGCAAGGGCGACACCATCCGCGCCATCGTGCACGAGGTGAAAAACGACAACAACAACCCCAAAATTATCCTCTCACGCACCAGTCCTCTGTTTCTGCAGCGTCTGCTCGAAGCCGAAGTGCCTGAGATTGCCGACGGTATCATCTCCATCAAGGGTATCGCCCGCATGCCCGGCGAACGTGCCAAGGTGGCCGTGGAGAGTTATGACGACCGCATCGACCCCGTGGGAGCATGCGTAGGTGTCAAGGGCAGCCGTGTGCATGGTATCGTGCGCGAACTCTGCAATGAGAACATCGACGTCATCAACTACACGCAGAACACCAACCTCTACATACAGCGTGCACTGAGTCCTGCAAAGGTAACGAGCATCAGCATCAACGAAGAAGAGAAAAAGGCTGAGGTATACCTTATGCCCGATCAGGTGTCGCTGGCAATCGGAAAGAGTGGCCTGAACATCAAACTTGCTTCCATGCTCACGGGATTCACCATCGACGTGTTCCGCGAGGTGAGCAACGAAGAGGAAGACGATGTCGATTTGGAAGAATTCAAGGACGAAATCGAGCCTTGGATCATCGACTCCATCAAGAGCATCGGTCTCGACACCGCCAAGGCTGTGCTAAAAGCGCCGCGTGAGATGTTGACCGACAAGGACAAGGCCGACCTGGAAGAGGAGACCGTGGAAGAAGTACTCCGCATCCTCAAGGCTGAATTTGAGTAATCATCAACAAAAAAACAAATAACCGAGATATAAATGGGTATCAGACTAAGTAAAGCAATACGTGAACTGAATATAGGACTCCAAACGGCAGTTGAGTTCCTGAAAAAAAGAAAAGACTTGGGCGAAGTAGAGGAAAACAATCCTAACTACAAACTCAATGATGAGCAGTACCAGGCTCTTGTGGACAACCACAAGACCGACAAGGACCTGCGCACCCAAGCCAGCACCATCTTCCCAAAACGAAAGGAGAAGAAGGAAGAAAAGTCCGAGAGCCACCATGCTGAGGTGCTGCTCTCTTCTGGCCGCCAACAATTCAAGCAGGTAGGCAAAATAGACCTGGACAACCTTGGCAAGAAAACGCCAGAGAAGAAGCCGGAGCCCATTGCCGCCGAACCGGCGAAGGAAGAAAAACCGCATGACAAGGCTGCTGCCGAGAGCCCTGTAGCGGAGAAGACGGAAACAAAAGAGAAGGTTGAGGCACCTGTAGCTGAACAGCCTGCAAAAGAGGAAACACCGGCAGCACAACCTGCTGAGAATGAGGTGAAGAACCCCCAACCTGAAGAGAATGTCGCCAAATCTGATGTTGCCGAAACGGTCACACCTCCTGAAGAAAAAAAGGAAGTGGTTGAGACTGTTCCCCAAGAGGCAGACGACATAGTTCCTGAACAGCAAAACGAGGACAAGGAAGATTCCCAAGTGTTCACCCTCAAGAGTGAACATAAAGAAGCGCCTAAACTTAATGTTGTAGGCAAGATTGACCTCAATGCCATCAACCAGAACACCCGTCCGAAGAAAAAGTCGAAGGAAGAGAAGCGCAAGGAACGCGAAGAGAAGGCGCAGCAACAACATAGCGGCGAGCGCAAAAAACGTAACCGCATCAACAAAGAGCGCGTCGACATCAACGCTGCCGCCAACCAACCTTCGCCAAACCGTGACGGCAACAAAAACAGCCAAGGTGGTCAAGGCAACCAAGGCAAAAAGAACAAAAACCGCAAACGTGCGCCCAAACCTCTGGAGGTAAACGAAGAGGATGTGGCACGCAAGGTAAAAGAGACTCTTGCACAACTCACGAGCAAGACACAGAACAAGAAAGGCGCCAAATACCGTAAGGAGAAACGCGATGCCGTGCATGAGCGCATCATGGAAGAGAACGAGGCCATGCAGGCAGAGAGCAAGACGCTCAAACTCACTGAGTTCGTTACCGTGAGCGAATTGGCAACAATGATGAACGTTCCTGTGGTAAAGGTCATTGGCACCTGTATGAGCGTTGGTATCATGGTGAGCATCAACCAACGTCTGGATGCTGAAACCATCAACATCGTGGCCGATGAGTTTGGTTTCAAGACTGAATATGTGAGTGCCTCAGTGAGCGAAGCCATCCATGAAGACGAGGACGACGAGAACGACCTCGTGCCGCGCGCTCCCATTGTCACCGTGATGGGTCATGTGGACCATGGTAAGACATCGCTGCTCGACTATATCCGCAAAACCAATGTCATCGCCGGCGAGGCTGGTGGCATCACACAGCATATCGGTGCCTACAACGTGACGCTGGCAGACGGTCGCAAAATCACCTTCCTCGACACGCCGGGTCATGAGGCGTTCACCGCCATGCGTGCCCGTGGTGCACAGGTGACCGATATCGCCATCATCATCATTGCTGCCGACGACAGCGTGATGCCCACCACCAAGGAAGCCATCGCTCACGCACAAGCAGCCAACGTGCCCATGGTGTTCGCCATCAACAAGATAGACAAGCCCGGGGCCAACCCCGAAAAGATACGCGAAGACCTGGCCAACATGAACTTGTTGGTGGAAGACTGGGGTGGCAAATACCAATGCCAGGAAATCTCAGCCAAGAAAGGTATCGGCGTGGATGAATTGCTGGAGAAGGTGCTTCTTGAAGCCGAAATGCTTGAACTGAAAGCAAATCCCAACCGCAAGGCTGTGGGTAGCGTCATCGAGTCATCTCTTGACAAAGGACGTGGCTACGTATCGACAGTGCTTGTGTCGAATGGCACGCTAAAGGTGGGCGACGTGGTCATCGCTGGCACCAGCCATGGTCGTATCAAGGCGATGTTCAACGAGCGCTATCAGCGCATGGAAAAAGTGGGTCCTGCCGAACCAGCCATCATCCTCGGTCTGAACGGTGCGCCGACGGCTGGCGATTCATTCCATATCATGGAAAGTGAACAGGCCGCACGCGAGATAGCCAACAAACGTGAACAACTGCAGCGTGAGCAGGGCCTGCGCACACAGACGCGCCTCACCCTCTCCGACATCAGCCGCCGCATCGCCCTGGGCGAGTTCAAGGAACTCAACCTGTTGGTGAAAGGCGACACCGATGGTTCCATCGAGGCTCTGAGCGACTCGTTCATCAAACTTTCCACCGAAAAGATCAATGTAAACGTCATCTCCAAGGCCGTAGGCCAGATATCAGAGAACGATGTGCAGATGGCTTACGCCTCAAATGCCATCATCGTGGGATTCCAGGTGCGTCCCTCGTCGGCCGCTCGCAAACTGGCAGAGCGCGAGGGTGTGGAAATCAACACCTATTCGGTTATCTACGATGCCATAGAGGACATCAAGGATGCCATGATTGGTATGCTCGACAAGGTGAAGAAAGAGATTGTCACCGGTCAGGTGGAAGTGAAGGAAGTGTACCGCATCTCCAAAGTGGGAGCCGTGGCAGGTGCACTTGTCACCGAGGGCAAGGTACACCGTACCGACAAAGCCCGTCTGGTGCGCGACGGCATCGTGGTACACACTGGCGACATCAACGCACTGAAACGTTTCAAAGACGACGTGAAAGAGGTGGGTGTCAACTTCGAGTGTGGTATCAGCCTCGTCAACTTCAACGACATACAGGTGGGCGACATCATCGAAACCTATACCGAGATTGAAGTGCAGCAGAAGTTGTAAAACTAGGAGTGTAGGAGAACGGGGTATAGGGTATAAGCAATACCATGGAGTAATGTCCGAACTCCTAAACTCCAAGAACTCCCAATAATCTTCAAATCAAAAAAAATGGGCAATGACTTTGTCCGTAAGGTGGCGGAAAAGAAATATGAATTCGGCTTCACCACCGATGTACATACAGAAATCATAGAGCGCGGCCTCAACGAAGAGGTCGTGCGCTTGATTTCACACAAGAAGGGAGAGCCCGAATGGATGCTCGACTTTCGTCTGAAGGCATTCCGCCACTGGCTGACAATGAAACAGCCAGAATGGGGGCATGTCACACTGCCTCCTATCGATTACCAAGCCATATCTTATTATGCCGACCCTCTGGCAAAGAAAACCGACGGTCCGAAGAGCCTCGACGATATCGATCCCGAGGTGATGAAAACCTTCGACAAATTGGGCATTCCTCTTGAGGAACGGCTGGCACTGAGCGGCATGGCCGTCGATGCCATCATGGACTCTGTGTCGGTGAAAACCACCTACAAAGAGAAACTGGCGGAGATGGGGGTCATTTTCTGCTCTATCGGCGATGCCATCAAGCAACATCCCGACTTGGTGCGCCAATACTTGGGCACCGTTGTGCCTTACCGCGACAATTTTTTCGCTGCCCTAAACAGCGCGGTGTTCAGTGACGGCTCTTTCGTATACATACCCAAAGGTGTACGCTGTCCGATGGAACTGAGCAGTTACTTCCGCATCAACGCGCGTAATACGGGACAATTCGAACGCACCCTCATCATCGCTGACGATGATGCTTATGTGTCGTACTTGGAAGGATGCACGGCACCTATGCGCGACGAGAACCAATTGCATGCCGCCATTGTCGAGATTATCGTCAACGACCGAGCAGAAGTGAAATACTCAACGGTGCAGAACTGGTATCCCGGTGATGAAGAAGGACGTGGCGGTGTGCTCAACCTCGTGACAAAACGTGGTGACCTACGTGGCAAAGACTCGCGGCTGTCATGGACACAGGTAGAGACGGGAAGTGCCATCACATGGAAATACCCCTCTTGCGTACTCCGTGGCGATGGCTCGCAAGCCGAATTCTATTCCGTGGCCGTGACCAACCACCACCAAGAGGCTGACACTGGCACAAAAATGATTCACATGGGGCTCAACACCAAGAGCACCATCATCTCGAAAGGCATCAGCGCGGGAAAGAGCCAAAATTCCTACCGAGGATTGGTACGGGCAACACGCAATGCCGCCAATGCCCGAAACTACAGTTCATGCGACAGTCTGCTGCTGGGCAGTGAATGTGGTGCCCACACTTTCCCCTACATGGATATACACAACGACACGGCCATCGTGGAGCATGAGGCCACAACGAGCAAAATCAGCGAAGACCAACTGTTCTACTGCAACCAGCGTGGCATACCCACCGAGCAAGCCGTGGGCATCATCGTCAATGGCTATGCCAAGGAGGTACTCAATAAACTGCCATTGGAATTTGCCGCTGAGGCGCAGAAACTGCTCTCCGTCTCACTCGAAGGAACAGTGGGATAAAGAGTGACGAATTACGAATGACAAAATCAACATTCATAATTCTTCATCGCGAAGTGACAAGTCAACATTCAAAATTCAACATTTAACAAAACATAATGTTAGAAGTAAAGAACCTTCACGCCCATATTGGCGACAAAGAAATATTACGTGGTATCGACCTCACCATCCGCGACGGTGAGACCCATGCCATCATGGGGCCCAACGGTTCGGGAAAGAGCACGCTGAGCGCGGTACTCGTCGGCAACCCCATCTATGAGGTGACCGAGGGTACGGTCATCTTCAATGGCAAGGACCTCCTTGCCATGAAACCAGAGGAACGCGCCCACGAAGGATTGTTCCTCTCGTTCCAATACCCGGTGGAGATACCCGGAGTGTCGATGACCCAGTTTATGCGAGCAGCCATAAACGAGAAACGCAAATTCCAGGGACTACCGGCACTGAATGCGTCAGAGTTCCTCAAACTCATGCGCGAGAAACGCAAGGTGGTGGAACTCGACAGCAAACTGTCGTCAAGGTCGGTGAACGAAGGGTTCAGCGGTGGCGAGAAAAAACGCAATGAGATTTTCCAGATGGCAATGCTCGAACCTAAACTCGCCATCCTCGACGAGACGGATTCTGGTCTCGACGTCGATGCCATGCGCATTGTGGCCGAGGGGGTGAACAAACTGCGTACACCCGAGAACAGCCGCATCGTCATCACCCACTACGATCGTCTGTTGGAGATGATACGTCCAGACGTGGTACATGTGCTCTACAAAGGACGCATCGTTAGAACGGCGGGACCCGAATTGGCCGTGGAGATACAGGAAAAAGGATATGAATGGCTGAAGGACACTCAGCAATAAGCCATCAACACTAAACCTTCAGTATGCAGAGTGAGCAACAATACATAGAACTCTATCGTAGCCAACGGGCATTGATACACCAACATGGGGCGGCAGTGATGAACGCCCTGCGCGATGCGGCGGCCGATGATTTCCAAAGGCTGGGATTCCCCTCACGCAAGGTGGAGCGTTACCGCTATACCGACATGCAGACGCTCTTCGCACCTGACTATGGACTGAACCTGCGACGGCTTGACATACCTGTCAATCCCTATGAAGCGTTCCGCTGCGACGTGCCCAACCTGAGCACTCAACTCTTTTTCGTCATCAATGATGCATTCCATGGTGCTTCACAGCCAAAGAACATATTGCCCGAAGGGGTGGAAGTGGCTTCGCTCAAAGCCTATGCCAAAGATCACCCCGACTTCGTGGCTGCACACTACGGGCAGTTGGCTCAGTGTGCCGACGATGCCGTAACAGCCCTCAACACCATGCTCACCCAAGATGGATTGCTCATCCATGTAAAGCGTGGCGTAAAGGCTGACAAAGCCATACAGGTAATCAATATCCTGCGTTCCGACGTGGCACTGATGGCAAACCGCCGCGTGCTCATCATCGTCGATGAGGACGCCGAGGCTACACTTCTTTTCTGCGACCATGCCGCCGACGACCTGCCATTCCTCACCACCCAGGTGGTGGAGGTATTTGTGGGCGAGCGGGCATCGCTCCAACTGTACTGCCTCGAAGAGACGCATTACCGCAATACCCGTGTGAGCAATGTGTTTGTCGACCAACAAGCACAGAGTCTGTTCCATCATGGCAACATCATCCTACACAACGGCACCTCACGCAACCGTCTTGACGTGATGCTGCGCGGCGAAGGTGCCTCGTGCATACTCAATGGTTGCGTCATAGCCGACAAGGAACAACATGTGGACAACAACACGCTCATCGACCATATTGCCAGCCACTGCACCAGTAACGAACTATATAAATACGTGCTCGACGAAAAGGCAGTGGGTGCCTTTGCCGGAAAAGTGCTAGTGCGCCCCGGCGCCCAACAAACAGAGTCACAGGAAACGAATCAGAACCTGTGCGTCACCCCCGATGCCCGTATGTTCACCCAACCCATGCTCGAGATATATGCCGATGACGTAAAGTGTTCACATGGCAGCACGGTAGGTCAACTCAACGAGGCCGCCCTATTCTATATGCGGCAGCGAGGCATATCGCTGCGTGAGGCCAAGACGTTGCTGCAACAGGCTTTCGTAGGCGAGGTAATTGAGCAGATAGCGTTGGTGCCATTGCGCGACCGCCTACGGTACCTTGTAGAGAAACGCTTCCGTGGTGAACTGAATAAATGCGAGGGGTGTAAGTTGTGTAAATAGGAGCAAGGGCAAGGAGCAAGAGAATAGTCCCAAAAACCCTCTACCCTAAACACTAAACCCTCCACCCTAAACTCTAACCCTCTATTCTAAACCTTTAGCCCGCAACACTAAACCTTCATTCAATGTTCAATATAAACGCCGTCCGAACCGATTTCCCCATTCTCAGTCGAGAGGTGTATGGAAAACCTTTGGTATATCTCGACAATGGTGCCACCACACAGAAACCACTGTGTGTGCTTGATGCCATGCGCGACGAATACCTGAATGTGAACGCCAATGTTCACCGCGGCGTTCATTACCTCTCACAGCAGGCCACCGAGCAGCATGAAGCGGCGCGTGAGACGGTACGTCGCTTCATCAACGCACGTAGCACCTCGGAAATCATCTTCACACGAGGAACCACAGAGAGCATGAACCTTGTGGCATCCTCGTTCACCGAAGCCTTCATGCACGAAGGCGACGAGGTGATTATCAGCGAGATGGAGCATCATAGCAACATTGTGCCTTGGCAACTGATGGCTGCCAAACGGGGCATCGCCATACGCATCATTCCCGTCAACGACAGCAGCGAACTAGATGTTGAAGCCTACCGCCAACTGTTCACCGAACGCACTCGACTGGTGAGTGTCACACATGTGAGCAATGTGCTGGGTACCATCAATCCTATAGTGGAAATCATCGCCATCGCACACGAGAACAATGTACCCGTGATGGTCGACGGTGCACAGAGCACCCCCCATCTGGCTATCGACGTTCAGGCGCTCGATTGCGACTTTTTCGCATTCAGCGGTCATAAGGTGTACGGGCCTACTGGCATCGGCGTACTCTATGGTAAGGAGGAATGGCTCGATCGTATGCCTCCCTATCAAGGTGGTGGCGAGATGATAGAACATGTGAGTTTCGAGAAGACCACTTTCGAACGCTTACCGCTGAAATTTGAAGCCGGCACACCTGACTATATAGCCACCGTAGGACTGGCCACTGCTCTCGACTATGTGAATGCCTTGGGCATGGACAATATCCGCGCCCATGAACAGGCACTCACCCGCCATTGCATGGAACAGCTGTCAACCATCGAGGGTATGCGACTCATCGGCACGGCTCAAGAGAAAGATGCCGTGGTGTCGTTCCTCGTGGGCAACATCCATCCCCTCGACATGGGTACCTTGCTCGACCGTCTTGGCATTGCCGTGCGCACTGGACATCACTGTGCCCAACCTCTCATGGACCGTTTCGGAATACTGGGCACCGTGCGCGCTTCTTTCGCTCTCTACAACACGCTCGACGAGGTTGACGCACTCGTGGAAGGTGTAAGAAGAGTAAGCAAGATGTTCTAACGATTATTGATTGTTGACGGGTTGTTGAGGTCATTGACCGAAAAATTGTTGCATTCCAAATCGCATGAGCGACCATTCAACATTCAAAACTCAAAATTCAAAGTTATGTTATTGCCCTATCATTTTCCCAACTGCATCGAGGCTGGATGCGATGAAGCCGGACGTGGCTGTCTTGCAGGCAGTGTCTTTGCTGCTGCCGTCATTCTCCCACCCGACTACCAAAATGCAGAACTCAACGACTCGAAGCAACTCACCGACAAGCAACGGCATACATTGCGTGAGGTGATAGAGAATGATGCCTTAGCATGGGCCGTGGGCATCGTCACACCCGAGGAAATTGACAAGATAAACATCCTAAGGGCCTCCATCCTCGCCATGCACCGGGCCTTGGACCAGCTGGAATTACGCCCCGACGCCATCATCGTTGACGGCAACCGTTTCCAGCCCTACCATGACATACGCTATGCTACCATCGTCAAAGGCGATGGCAAATATCTTTCCATAGCAGCCGCCAGTATCTTGGCCAAGACCTACCGCGACGACTACATGGACCAACTCGACAAGGATTATCCGCAGTATGGGTGGCGCAAAAACAAAGGCTACCCCACCCGTGACCACCGCGAGGCCATCCGACAGTATGGCACCACACCTTACCATCGCATGACCTATAACCTGTTGGGCGACACTTCACCTATGCTACCTTTTGAGGAGTAAGGGAAAGACCCCTACCCCCACAAAAGGTTAGTCTTCATGATATCATTATCAAACTTTATTCGTGCACTTCATGAAGACAAAAGACCTAACGAAATTCTTTATTTGAGTTGCCTCAACAACTCTACGAGAACCTGCCAAATATCATCTATTGTTGACAACTGCACCCGTTCGTTGACACTGTGTGGCTCGAGGATTCGCGGACCGATACAGGCTATCTCGATGCCAGGATATTTCCTGACGAAATAACCCGCCTCGAGCACGAAATGCATGGCGACAGGACGTGGGCGCCAACCCAGCACCTTCTCAAACACATCACCCACCTGTTGCAGGTAATCAGATTGTTGGTTCTCTTGCCATGCCGGAGCCTCCATGATGGTTGTCGATGAGCCTCCTTGTTCTGCAAACACATCCTTGATATCCGCTGCCAACAATGCCATGTCGCTATCAGAGAAACTGCGTGTGTGGGTAGTCACCACAAACGCCTCGTCGGTGGCTATCACCCGTCCTACGTTGTTCGATGTATGTACAGTGTCGGCCATCGTCTCGCTCATGGCCACCACACCCTGTGGAATCTGTTCGAGCGCCGTCATCAGTGCCGTGAAGTCATTGTCGTCGATCACGCGCTCTGCCGCCTCTACTTTTTCTATGCGACAGAAAGCACCAGGCTCACGGTCACCATATTCTTCTCGCAACCATTCATTAAAAGCCTCTTCTTGTGCCTTCACATATTCAGCAGCCTCGCCCGACGGCACGGTGAGCACAATCTCCGCATGCGTGGCTATTGAAGCGTTGGCCTCACCCACTGAGAGCGATGCCAATGCGATGTCCACCTCATTGTAAATGGCAGCGAGCATGGCCCAAGCCAACACCGTGGCCGAGGCCCTTCCCTTATTGATATCCACTCCCGAATGGCCTCCTTGCAAACCGCCGATGGTGATGCGATACCAACGCCGTTTGCCTCCTGGGTCAGGCAACCAGTGTATGGGCAGGCGGTGTTCCTGCAAGTATGCCCCTGCAGCTCCTGTGGTGATGGTGTCGTAATCTTCTGAGTCGAGATTGATGACCTTACGCCCCTTGAGGAAGTTAGGGCTGAGATTGGCTGCGCCACTCATGCCATCCTCCTCATTGGTGGTGGTCATCACCTCAAGGGGACCGTGTTGTATGCTGTCATCGGCAAGCACAGCCAACGCCATCGACAAACCGATGCCATTGTCGGCTCCCAACGAGGTGCCACGTGCCTTGAGCCACCCCTCATCCTCGTAGGTCACCACGGGGTCATTGAGGGGGTCTTCAAAGCCCACACACACCATATCCATATGGTTGAGCAACACTATTGGTGTGGCGTTCTCATATCCCGGCGAAGCGGGCTTACGTATCACCACGCAGTTATGGTCGTCACGGTCATATTCCAGGTTCAGTTTCTCCGCATATTGGCAGAGGAAATCAGCCACCCGCTCCTCATGATGCGAAGGACGGGGTATGGCATTCAATTGGCGAAAAATATCGTATATCATTTCTCCCATAATTTACGGTTAAGATACTGGTTATAAGAACTATAATAATTGTTATAATCATCCTCTTCATCGAAAAGACCTTCGTTGGTCGCTTCGGGATAGGGATCGGTGTCACCTATAATGGGTTCGGAGATACCTAGCAAAAGCGCCTCTTCGTTGATGTCTGCCCACTTCGTAGTAGGTGATATATATGTTTTTTTCATTGTTTATTAGTTTATTATTAGTTGACAAGTTATTAGCCTGTGGGATAATTCTTGCCTTTTTCTCCTTACTCCACTATTACTTTCTGCCCATCCACGATATATACGCCTTTCTGAGTAGGCTTGCCATTGAGCCTGCGTCCGTCGATGGAGTACCACACGCCAGCATCATTATCACTTGTGAATAGTGAAGAATGAATTGAAGTGGTGCTCTCCTCAAAACCGATGAACTCAAGCGCACTGGCTTCCGCGAGTCGGAGATACGCCTTGCCGGCACTCACCCTCTGTCCTGCCACGGCTTTCTGGAACATCGCTGTGCCCTCTTTGTTCACATAGCGGTATATGAAACCCTCGTCGGCAGCAGTCACGATATACTCCTCATCGACATTCGCCACGAGCAGGTTGTCGGTGAAATCATCCGTTGACTCCTCCGTTGTTGTAGGCACCTGATATTCTCCGGACGTTCCTTTGATGATGATGCCCATGTTGGCGGGCACGATGGTCACGCTCTCGCAATGGATAGTATTGGAATTTTTCTGTGTCGCCTTATAGGCCATAATGTCAAGACCAGAGAAGTCGAGGGCCCACTTGCCACTGTACGACGTACCATCGGCGGTGAGCGTGACAGTCACGGTCTCAGGCATGGCCTCGGTGAGCGTGAAGTCCTGCGTCACGTTGCCCTCGGTGAAGGTGATGTCCTCTGCCGATGCTTCCTCGTAACCATCGGCAATGACAGTGACCACGTATGTCAGTGTACCCTGTATCACACCGATGGAATAATGACCGTTGCTATCCGTAGTACCCTGATACTGCACATCATTCTCCTCATTATACACCGTCACCGTGGCGCCCTCAATGGGTTGTCCTTCGGTACTGGTCACTTGCCCAGCTATGCTCACGGGCTCCACAAGCAACTCTAGGTGGATTACGGGATTGTTGCCAGCATACCAATCAGCATAAATGCCGACTTTTGAGTCCACCTCTCTGCCGTCGACCACCACTTTCACATCCGAACGGCTGTCGTTGCGGTGGTAGTAATGGTTGCCGTAGTCACCCTTCTCAAAATAAACCGACGCGTAATTATTTGTTTCCGCCTCATTTTCCGAGCGAACCACGATGCGTAGGCTCTTGCCCTCCTCATAAACCAGCGGTTCAGCGAAAGAAAACACCAGGTAGTCCTCAAACACATTCGACTCCGTCTGTTGCCACGTATGACGTTCGTTCTCCACGATAGGTGTCATGCCAGATGTGCTGTATGCTGTCTTTTCGGTGGGTTGTGACTGCGTCTGTTCATCGGTCCACTCATAATAGGCACTGAAGATGGTGGTTTTCGGATCAGTGGTCTTATAGGCCTTATAGGTGATGGTTTTGATCTTGTCGCCCGCTTTCAATCCATAGTTGGCCAGCATCGCAGCATTATAGAGCGACACGCTCTCGCTATTGTTGTAATTAAGGTTGAGTGGAGAGTTATTGTCCGTGGCCGTCGATGCGGCACCAATAGTCAGGTCGGTGGCGATGGTTTCCTCGGCAATGGTCACCTCCACAGGGTCTGTCAGCACCACGTAGTCGCCATTCTTGAACTCGATATAGGCGTTAAAACTGCCCGATGCATGCGGTTTGAAGGAGAACATGTAGTTGGCGGGATCAGCGATATTGTCGTTGTTGCCACTCGATGAATAGGTGTTGGTCTTGGGGTTGGTACCTAAGGCCACGGCAGTAGCCGACACCATCTCGTCACCTAGATAGAGCGTAGCGGTGTAGGAGTCTGCGGCCTCAGCCACCAAGGCACTGATGTTCTTGAGTTGAGCTGTAGCTGTGAAATCAACATTCTGCGTGCCCTTGGTGGGAATATCCGAGTCCACAAGATACCAATCGTGTGCCGGCGCTTCAGCCAAAGTCAGTCCGTAAATGTTGTCGAGCACTGTGAATTTAAGTTCAAAGCCCAGATAGACGTCCCCTGCCTCGACGATAGTTGCCGCAAAGGTCGTGGCGCTTGTCGACATTTCACTGTATTTCACCTGTTTCAGCTCAGTCCAGTGCTGTCGATCGGTAGAGGTATAAACCGTCAGTTGCGCCAAATTGTTATAGGATGGCATCCATGCGTCGAAAGTGAAAGTCTCTCCAGCTGTGGCGGTCATGAGCGGTGTGATGAATTTCACATTCTTGCCCGAAGCACCCTGCATGTAATAGTTTTGTGAATTGCTGTCGTAGGATATATACACACCATCGGGATGTACCGAGTTTTCAGGAAACTTGGCATTACCATTTCCATCATCGAAGGTGAACACATTCTTCGACGGGTCTGCCACGGTACCCGAGATGGGCAGCGTATAGGTTTTTTCCGAACCCGTTTTATCAAGGTACTTCACTTCGATATTACCAGAGTAAATACCTGGTGTGGTGATGGGCAGGGCCACATCCACCATTTTCTTCTCGCCTGCTTCCAGCACGAAGGCATTGGTGACAGAAGAGGTAAAACCGTCGGGAACAGCTATGGACTGCACGGTGAGGGGTGCATTGCCCGTGTTCCACACCATGTAATGAAGCACCTGTTCCTCGGTGATGATGCCAAGGGACACCCCTGACGAAAGGCTTGATGCGTTATTGGGGTCGGAAATGGAATAGTCGGCAGTATTGAAAATAAAACGCGGTGCCAATTCTTGCACATAGGTCCAATAACCCTGCTTAATATTACCAGAAAGACGGTCTTCCACATCATAGTAAGCCCATCGGTTACTACTGACGGCCGTTGCAGGCATCACCACGTCAATGTCGAAGGTAGCTGTTGCTCCCACGGCAATGTCGACGGGCACGGGGAAGTCATTGGAGAACTGTGTCGACTGATAGCCACGTCGGAACACGCGCAGGGCATAGTTGTCTGTTGTGCCGCTCACAAGGTTGACCGTACCCGTGTTCTTTACCGTAACGGTATACTTAACATTAAATGTGCCATCAGCATTCTCGTCAACATAGTTATTGCCGTTGCGCACCGTCGCCGAGGAGATGGTTTGTATAGTCAGCGCCTTTAACTCCGGCAGTGTGGCATGGGTAGCTGTAAAGTTGTCGAAGTAAACATGTTGCCCACGTATGGCAATGCGTGTGGGTGCAGACAATTGGATGGTAGCGGTTACGAATCCACTCTGGTTGAGTGTCGTGGTGTTGCCATCAGCGTCGGTCAATATGGCTGTGAGTCTTTCGCCCACGCTCTTGCCATCATCGCTCGCCTTGTAGAACTCCACAAAACCCTTGTACGTATTGCTGGAAAGGTTAGATTCCTTCACTTGCAAGGTGACTGTGCCTTCCACTATCGGCGTCACGATATAGTCGTGCACAGTTTCTATGGTGCCGTCGTAGGTTGACTGTGGTGCTATCTGTGCATTGGCACAAAGAGTTCCGCTGTCGTCTACTCCCTTGTCACTATAATATGAATATATCATGTAATAGGGTCCGTAGCCGTCTCCCTCTCGAGACTGTGCTATGCGCGTCCAGCCCGTAGCCACCTCAAACAAAGGGTTAGCCGTATTGCTGGTGGGCATGGTTATCGCCTCATTGAAATCCACAAGATACTGTGCATTGACTTGTAGCACCCCTAAGAAGGCCAACAGCACCAAGAATGCCATCTTCATTGTTTTCATAAGCATATTGTTTAAGTTTTTCTTGTCAAAAAATGTCTAAGTGCAAAAATAATGTTTTTTTTGAGAATTTCACAGAAATGACCATGGTTTTTTATTATTTACAAAAATGGCTATAAATAAATCAGAACTATCAGTTGAATTTGTATAATCAGTGTCACGCTAAAAGGATGAAAGAGTCATCAGTGGCGGCTCACAAAAAAGCCAGTCCCAGCAACGTGCGTAACACGTTGCTGGGACCAACTTCCAGAAACTAAACCTATTGCGGCTTAATTTTTTAATTATTTAATCTTTTAATTTTCCTTATTCCCAAACCGAAGTGGATTGGGGAAGGGATTCCTGAATCTCAGCCTCAGCCGGCTCCTCGAAAGTGGCTTCGTTGCCCATGGCGCTGCCATAGCCTTCCTCGTCGCCACCACCTATCATCACAGCCTCGCCGTTAACAGTAAGGTACTTGCTCTCAGGTTGAATATATTCTCTTTTCATAATCATATAGAAGTAAGGGGTGAGGGGTAAGGGGTGAGAGATTACCCCGTCACACGAGTTTTACCTTTTTACTTTTTTATGGTTTTCTTGCCGTTCTGAATCACCACACCACGGTAGTCTTTGCCTACACGTTGTCCAGCGAGGTTGTACATCGGCTGGTTCAGGTCGAGCACGGAGTCTTCTGCTTCCACAGCAGAGATACCTGTTGTACCATCGTTGATGACGAAGGTGTAGCCAGCCTCATTGGCTTGAGAACTAGGTACCTTCATATAAGCTTGGTGAGCCTTCACCTTGGCGTATGCACCCTTAGAACCTTGGAGATAATAGAAGCCTACCTCTTCCACGTTCTTGTTCTTGTTTTTCCAAGATAGCACATAGTACTTCGCGCCGTCGGGACCAAACGTGCCACCTTCCTCTGAACCGATGAGGTCGTTGTCGCCAGTGTAGGAATAGGAAGTGTCAGTCCACTTGAATTGATAGGTTCCCGGTTCACCATTGATGACCACGGGGCATGCAGCAGGAATATAGAGACCACGATCTGACAATACGATCTCGTTGCCATCCTTCACAGCGGTATAAGCAGTCAGGCCTTCAGGAACCATATAGGAGTCCCTCTCATAGTAGAATGTAGCCCAAGTGGACTCAGAGATGGTCAGTTCGACACATGGGTACATGCCGAAATTATAGGAGCATCCCGTTATTGTTTCATCGCCGATAAATGGGTAATCCTCTATCCAGAGGTCGCAATCCGAATTGAAGGTGACATTTTTACCAGATCTCTCGGTGTAACTCTCCGTAGCATAACCATCAAGTTCACAGAAGAACTCATCATAAGTAAGGTCTTTCTGGACAATATCAATGCAGTAGTTACCATTCTCATCGGTGACACCAGTGTATTCCACATCGTCCACCGAGCTTCTGATGGTTACCTTGGCACCTGCGAGAGGTAATGGAGCCTCTTGTGTCTTACCAGAAATATCTTTCACGGCTCCAAAGAGTTTCGGAGTCTCGACTTCAAGGTCAAAGTATGCAACGGGAGTACAAGATGCGGAACTATACGAATTGGTTCCATATGCGTAGTAACCATTATAATAGTTATCATCTACTGGGAAATTAACATTAAGATATGACCCATGACCGTTAGTGTTAGTGAATACACGGATAGCGGAATTTCCATCGTATACTAGCGGTTCATCAAATGTTATTGTGAAATCAATAGGACTACCTGAAGTAAAAGTATATGAGGCTTCATCAATAATCGTTTGATGGAACATGTTTTCTGTATCTGCAGTACCTGCTGTAGAATAGGTCAATGTACCATCAGTTTCCATACCTACCCAAACATCAACCGTCAAACCATTTGAGAATGTTTTTGAAGATGTTGGTGTTCCTGTAAAGGTAATCGACTTTATTTTGCTACCTTCTTTAATTCCAAATGCGGCCAACTCTTCCTTCGAATAAGCAAAGTCGCACATCGATTTTCCAGAACTATGGTCAGCCCAAGTAAAATAGAATGGAACAGAGCTTTTGGTTGCAGTTTTCTCACCTACTTGAATACCACTTACTGCGACTTCTTCAGCAATCTCCACTTGCACTTCATCCGTAGTGCAAACTGTCTCACCAGCTTTTAATTCAATGTAAGTGGGAAGGGTACCCGCTGTGTGAGGTTTGAAGGTAAGTTCAATGGTTTCTGGGTCTTTGATATTGCTATAGTTGTTGTTTCCCGTTCCCTCGACAGCGGTCTTTGTGTTGCCTTCCAAAGAAACATCCTTGGTAACAACGGCCTCGCCATCCATATAAAGGGTGGCGGTCAGGTTGTCAGCATCGGCACTGATATTTTTCACCTTGATTGAAGCAGTGTAATCATTGTTCTGCATACCTGTGGTAGGAATGGTTGCCTCTTCAGAAATATACCAATCATGCTCAGGAGCAGCAGCCAATGTAAGGCCGTAAATATTGTCAAGCCTGGTAGCGGAACCAATTTCAAATGCCAGATAATAGTCACCTGCCTCAGCGATGGTAGCAGTAAAAGACTTCATATTACTGCTAATGCCACCAGAATAAGTTTCCTTGGATATTTGCGTCCAATTCACACGGTCGGGAGAAGTATAAACAGTGACATAAGCCGTTCCATTTGTTGCATTGTAACCAGAATACCAAGCGTCAAAGGTGAAACTTTCCCCTGCAGTGGCTGTCAACAGCGGAGTGACGAACTTGGTAACAGTGCTTGTGCTCTGGAGGAAGTAGTTCGTCGTAGAACCCTCGGTTGCAGAAGAGATATACACCTGGTCGGAATGAATCGACCCTGCGGGGAACTGACCGTTGGTATTGTCGGCATTGCTGAAGGTGATAAGGTTCTTCGAAGCATCAACGATTGTACCTGAGATACCAAGAGTATAATCAACTGCTTCCTGACCGTAGTTGGTGTAGTTAATAGTCAAATTGCCAGAGAAGATTCCCGGCTCACCAAAAGGCATGGTGATAGCAATTACTTTCTTCTCACCACCGGCCACACTAAACGGAGTGGCGGGAGCATCGGACATAAACGGCTCGGACAATGTGAAACTGTTAATAACCACAGGAGCGTTACCTGAGTTATAAATCTCATAATTTAATGTTGTGGATTCGGTAATCTTACCAAAGTCGATAGGTGTCGTCGTAGCACTTGAACTACTATAATAAGATGTTCCTTCCTTATCGAAGATAAATTTCGACTCGTATTTCTTCAACTGGCACTGCAATTCGGAAGAAGATACGGTCCCCGTAACATTTTCTTTTACTTTCAGATAGTAATACCCTGATGACTGATTAGCGAAAATTGCACTTGCCACTTCAGCGGGAATATCGAATGTCACGGCGATGGTCTTCTCCTCGCCAACAGCAATATTCTCGGGAATATCGAATGTCACGTCATCGTATGTGGTAACCGTGCTGCCATAATACTGTTTCCAAGCAAAAGACAAGGTGTAGTTTTCTGTCTCACCTGTCACGAGGTCCACATCACCTGTGTTCTGCAACTTGACGTTGGCTGTTACGACGGCCGAACCGTTTTCGGTCTGGTTACAAATTACGGGGGTATTGCCCGAAACGGCACTCAGTCCGACGACAGTCAGTTTCTCCTCTGGAATGATAGTTGCTGATTCTGCCATAAAGTTATCAAAATACACCTGACTAGTACGAATACCTATACGCTGCGGGGTGCTCAGATTAATGGTGATTGGAGTCCAAACACTTGCATCAGTGAATTCGGAAACAGCAATTCGTTCGTTTTTAGCTGTTCCATCCTCGTTGAGCGACCAGAATTCCACAAACGCAGTACTAAGATAGGATGAGTACATCGGCTTAGCGTAGATGGTCACTTCACCAGACACTAAGGGAGTAACCAACAAGTCGTATATTCCGTTGCTTCCCTGATTAGTGTAAATACTCATGCACTGCGTACCGTCTATACCAGCTGTCTCTGAATAGCTGTAAGTAGGATAACTTTGATCTCCCCAATAATCTTCATAGGAGTCTGCAATATGCCCCCAATTGGAAGCTACGGCAAAGTTGGGGACACCATTGGTCGTCACCTTTGTCTCGAAGTCCACAGTATATGGACTCACCGTTTCTGCCAGCACGTTGGAATAGCCCAACACGGCGAGCAGTGTCAATAATAATAGTTTAGCTTTTTTCATAAGCGTTACGTTTAAATGATTATTTAATTATTTAAGTTTTATTCGTTAGGTTATTGTGGGCAAAAATGCCTGTTGCCAATGGTTCAACTTGCAAAATTAGATATTTTTTACATAATGAACAAATTTTCGACGGTTTTTCGATGTTTTTTCCATATAATTAGGTGAAAATGTGCTGTTTTTGACAAAAACAGATATAGTGATGAGTGACGAGTGACAAGTGATGAGTGATGAGTGATGAGTGACAAGTAACAAGTAACGAATTTGGACAATAGTCTATGGATCCACAAACTATTGTCCAGACTTCTCAAAGCTCTTAAACTCCCAAACTGGGTAATTTACCTTTTTACTTTTTTTATTGTTTTCCCATTATGTCGAATCAGGTAGATACCTGGTTGAGATGGTTCGGAACCAAGGCGAACGCCATCGAGGGTGAAGTATTCACTCCCCTCTCCTGGAGAAGAGTCGGGAGTGAGGCTGCGGATGCCCGTGGGCACGATGGTGCTAAGGTCGAGGTCGTTGGCTCCCACCACATCCATCTCCATCACGTTGGCATCAGTCACCGCTGTGGCATAACGGGAGACAACTGCCACCAGTCTCAGGTCTTCCGACTTCCACTCGCTGGAGAGTGTTGTGGTGAAATGACCTGCAAACGTATTACCACTGAGCGCCACTTTATCACCCGTGGGAGCGGTGACATATTGCCTGAGCACATGGTTATGGACATACTGAGCGTCAATTCTAGGACGGTTAGTGACTGGGTTAAGCACTTGTTGCGCCGCCTTCACATTGTCTTCGGTAATCATCAGCGTGACAGCCACATCGCCAAAAATGGCTTCTGCCTCATCGGTCAGGTCACCACTCACGTCGATGGACAGTTGCTGGGTGTCGGCATCATACTCGGCAGCCAAATCCACAGTAGCAAATCCCTCACGTTCCTTGTCTTCCATGACAATATCGGAAATGATTCCTGGCACGAAAGTGGGATACAGTTGCACATAGTAGTTGAGGTCGTAAGCAATGTATTCCTCACCAGGGAAGTAAGAACGGTTGACCGTGAACGATGGCAGGGTATACGCATAGAGGTCATGTAGGTAATTCGACTCAGGCAGCGCCAACAGATTGTCGGGCGCATACACATTCACCATGCACATGATGTCACTCACGGAGGTAGCCTTGGCAAAGCAGCTGTTCACATCGGCGGAGAGGTAGTAACCCTGGTCGGTGTACTGTTCAACATATACCTTCTGTCTCGACATGGTCTGCGTATAGACATAGAAATTCACACTTTCCTTGTCTTTCATCGTTCCTCCCAGCGTTTCACCGTCGGCACTCTTCAAGTAAAACGTCAACGTATGCTTGCCTATGGCGATATCTGATGGTAACGACACCACAGGTTGGAACGTCTCATTGAAGCCTTCTTTCAGGTTGGAACCATTGACGATGGCCTCAGGCTGGTCGTCGAGTTGGTAAGCCAATTCATAGGAGGCGATATCTGAGCGACCCACATTCTGCACGATAGCGTACAATTCAACATCCTCGCCAGGTTTCTTATAGCGGAATCCTGAGTCAAAATAAGAAATGTCGATATCTTTCTCTGGCAACGAACTCACATCAACGATGAGTTGCACACAAAGACAACCGAGGTTGTTCACCTGATACCACCCCTCGCCACTGCTTAAATTGGCATAAATCATCAGTTCTGTGCCCGACGATTCACCATAGGTGCAGAGAGCGCCCGTCTCTGCGGCCACCATCTCGTCACTCTCCACATAATCGAAGCCCACAAGCAACTGCTCGTCGCCTTGGATGTCATACGATACATCGCCGTTGAAAAACACATTGTTCCAACCGGCATACGCCCTTTGGTTCTTAGTGATGGCAGCACCCTCGTCGATATAACCTTCTTCGGTAACGGGATAGAGGAAGGCGCGTATGCGACCCATGTCCTGTGCCACGGCATATCGAATACCAACCACCTTGCAACCAGCGAAACGCTCAAGCACAGAGGCGTCGATGATTGCCCCTACGGGATAGGTGCCTGCAGTACCTACCCTCGCGCCGTTGATGGTGATGCTGTCGCCCTGGGCATAGCCCACTGCACGCTGTAAACCCGAAAGGCCCTCGGCACGACTGGGAGCCAATGATTGCTTTGAGGGAACATAGGCGCGAAGTGACGACAAGGGGACATTGACCTCTATCTGTTGGGCGTGGATAGCGGTGGCGCAGAACAGCGCCACCATGCTTATCATGAGTTTTCTCATTGTTTTTGTACTTTGATATATTCGTTGTTTTTCTTGACAAGATAAATACCTCGTGGCAGATCGTTCCAATGGCCGGTCATACGCCGTCCATCGATGGCATACACCTCACCTTGGGCGGCATTTTCGAGACACACGGTGGCGATGCCTGTAGCGACATCGATAACATATTCTGCCATATCAGACTCCCCATTGAGGTAGATGGCCTTGATGCCAATGGTATGCTGTCCTTCCGACAGGTTGGTGAATGTATAAGTCGGTGTGTTGCTCTCACCCACCTTCACACCATCAAGATAGATGTCGTAGCGCACCACATTGCCGTAGTCGACCAAGGGAGCCTCACCGCTCTCAGGTCCTACAGTGAAATCGTCGAGTTGTAGGAAGAAGGTATCGTAACTGATATAGTGTATGGCCAGACGTACCTTCTGTCCAGCGTAGTCGGCGAGCGGTGTCTGGTAGATGGTCCATTCACCGCCAGGAATATTCATAGCATTGCTGATGACGGTGAAATCGGAGGGTTGGTCACCCGAGGTGGAAACGCAGAACTCCACGCTCTCGGCATACATACCCTCATATGATTTCATCGTTGTGGTAAGAGCATAGCCTTCGCGTATCTCTATCTCCGGCGAGATGAGCCATTTGTTGGCTTGGTAACGCTGTGGCGAGAAGAACACGATGGTCTTGTCACCTGTCGGTGCCTGCACGGCGGGGTCGGTGGGCATCATCGCCGGCACGGTGGTCCAAGGATTGAACACCAATGGAGCGATGGCTGTGGGTACCGTCGGAGTACCCGAACCAGGGAAGGTGACGATGTTAGTGGCACCGCCTAGACCGATAGGATAGACGGGCATCTGGTCTAGGTCAACCGATTTCCACTCACCGAAGGAACCGGTGGCGAAGTCAGGATAATCTTCGAAACTGTCTTGGAACACCAACTCTTGGTTCCATCTCACGACAACGCCATCATCGGTGACGTCAGCGGTAATATTATATGGCGTGAGCATGTTGTCGGTAAGGACGATGTCCACCGTACGGTCGCCATTGACAGAGAAAGCTTGTTGGTAACCAGAGAAGGCGCCCTCCTCCACATTCACAACATAATCTCCGTCAGGTAGCGAGGCTATCTCAGCCATGCCATCGGCCACCGTCAGTTCATAGGTGTCGCTGGTGCCTGTGCTCACGAGGTTAAGTGTCACACCATTGGTGGTGAGTTTGCTATCCGCCGTCACTGCAAAGGTAACCTTCGAGAATCCAGTAGCAGGAATGGAGAGCGTGGTGGTTGTCATCTCGCTCTCGGCAGCCAAATATTGAGCCTTCACGCCATACACATGGTCACCGGCCGTCTCTTTCTTGAAGGTATAGGTATAGAGGGCCGTATTGCCCACTTCCACGCCATCACGGTAGATACGGAACAGTTCATAAGGATTGTCCTCGGAACGGTTGATGCGTCGAGCCCTCACCTTCGCACTCTCATAACTACGGCTTTGTCCCACATAGAAATTGTCTATCATGAGCATGAAGGAACGATAATGGTTGTAGTCACTGATATAACGGATAGCTAATTTGACGGTCTGTCCTGCATAGGCTGACAAGTCATACTCATACTTTCGCCATCCCATAAAGTCGGCTGTCTCGTAATTGCCTTGGTCAAGTCGGGTGAAATCGCCCTGTACGGGGTTGTCTGTTTGGGTGGTTACATACACTTGGAACCGCTCCAAGAACTGGTCAGCGGCCTTACCCATGAAGATGAGGGCATTGTCGGTGCCCACCTCGATGGCGGGTGAAATGAGCCAGTCATCATTGGCGTCACCCGATGAGGTGCGTGTGAAACCCACATACTGCTTGCCTTCGTAGGGGCGAAGGATAGGATAGTCGTACCACCATGTGGGGTCGACAGCCAACGGGTTGATGATCTGCGCATACTGCAAAAGGCCTCGGTTGGGATAGTCACCCACCAAAGCTGCCGCCGCCTCTTGGTCGGCGTCGATACCCGTCCACTCGCCGAAAGTCACGGCAAAAGGCTCATAACCCTCAAAATCGTCGAAGAACGCTGGTTGCTCCGTATTCCACGTCAGTTGCACGGTGTTGTCACCTGTATAGGCATCATGTGTCCATGAAGCAGAAAGGGCGAAGGGATTGCGCACCTGTTCTTCAAGACTCAGGCTGACGGCATATGTAGTAGCCTCTTCGGGAATAGTGAAGTCGAGTGACGCTGGGAGGTAACCCTCACGATTCACCTCCACGCGATGGTTGCCGGCATAGGCTTTAACAGTACACTGTCCGTTGACATCCAGTTTCAAGGTGCCATACGAGAGCGAATAATCCATCTGCGTAAGTTGCACCACTTGGTCGACGAGGATGTCGTCGGTATTCACCGTCACGGTGATGGTGAGCGTTTTGTCACGACTCTGGCCCAAGACGGTGGAAGTGAATAACGAAAGGAAAAAGATGAGTAACGATTGTTTCATTGCTGAGTTTGTGAATTTGTGGGTTTATGAGTTTATGAGTTTGTGAGCTTGTGAGCTTGTAAGTTTATGAGTTTATAAGTTTTTGAGTTTGAGAGTTTGGTTCCTAAAGAACTTACTAACTTACCAACTTAAAAACTTAAAAACTAATTAACTTAAAAACTTACTAACTTAAAAACTTACCAACTTAAAAACTTACTTAAAAACAAAGGTAATGTGCGCGGAAATATGCCACGCCCATTACCTCTGTCGTTAGATAACCATCACTTGCGGACTACACGGAACGTACGCACCTGATCGCCATCCTGTACCTTGACGATATAGAGACCTTTGGCCAGCGACTGCATGGTCTGCTGACCACGACCTTCGGCCACCAATGCTCCGTTCACGTTGTAAACCATCACACGGGCATTGGAGGTGATGTCACCACCAATCTCCTGTATGCCAGTAACACCCGTTCCGAAGTGAGAGAACATAAAGTCATCGAAGAAGGCCACATTGCTCGTGCCGTTGGTAGTATGGCGCAAGGCCACATAGATATCCTTGCCAGCATAAGCACTCAGGTCTACCTCGTAATACTGCCACTCCTTGCCGTCGAGGAACGGTATCTCTTCCTCAGGAAGCACCACAGTGAATGAGCCAGTGTTGGTGGCACTTGTCTCGCTCACGAGCACCGACACGCGATGTGGTGGGTCGGGGATGACACTCTGCAGACACTCCCAGTTACGGGCATAGAAACTGAACTTCGAATCGGCGGTGGCGGTGAGTTTCTTGCTCACAATCCAGTTGTTGGCACTAGCACCCGACGCATCGTTGGGTGAAGCGGCCAAGAGAGCCCACTCACCCGACGGGGGAGCCATGATACCATAAAGACCTTGGTCCATATCGTCCCATGCGGGCCAGAAAGCGAATTTCTGTCCGCTCTTCTCAAAGTGGAGCCAATAGGAAACGAAGTCATACGATACGGCATTGTCTACATCTATGGTGGTGAAGTCTGTCCACGGATAATCAAGGTCGTTGGGTTCGAATGCGTAATAAAGCACATCATCTGCCAGGGCTTCGCCACTGACAGGCAGACTGACTGTATAACCATCCTCAAATTCCACGGTCAGTTGGTCGTTAACCACATCGGCTGTCTCTAGAGCATCAAACTGCATGCTGAAAGCAGCACCGCTACCCGGTTCGATGGTAGTGCCGGCAGCCAATGAGGTGGAGAAATTCGAGTTGGCAAAGGTAGCGCTCTTCACAGTGAGCGGTTCAGTACCCTTGTTGAGCAGGGTGAATTTCTCTCCGGAATTAACGGCCTTGCCATAGTTCACCTTGCCAGCTGCCCATTCGGTCTTGTTGAAACGGGCCTTAGATGTGGCTCTCTCTTCCACAACGATATGGGCAACAGAGGTACCACCGTCACGACTTGAGTTGTAACACTTATGTATCCAGCGGAACTGTATGGTCTTGCCTGCGTAAGCTGTCAGGTCGATGTTCTCCTCAATCCAGTATTTATGCTCACCGTCGAAGGAGTTCTCTGAAATAGTGGTCACGTCAATCCATTGTTCGCCATCGAAAATCTGGAACACACCTTCGCTCACACCGTTGTTAGGTCTTTCGTTGTTCTTGACAGCCATGCCTGTAGGATCCACCACGAGGTCGCTGGGATGGTCATCGCCCCATACGAAGGAGATTTGCATCTGCGAACCCTCAGGTATCTTGAAGTTCTGCGTGGTGACACTGTTCTGCTCACCATCGGTAGCCAGATAACCCGAAGTGAGGGCATTGCTGGTCACTGACTCGTTATGGTAGGGATAATAGGTGTTCACATACCATGCGCGATTATAGGTAGGTGCGGGAATGCTCATCCATCCATTGGGCAGACCATTGCCAGTGAAATTCTCCTCGAAGGGATATTCAGTCACCGAAGCGTCGGGCTGTGTGGTGAAAATCCATGTCGACACCTCTGAAGAGGCTGCGTCGCCTACACTATTGTAGGGAACCACCTTCCAGCGATACGTCGTCTCATAGTCGGCCACGGGCAGGGTGTAAGTGAGCACGTTCTTCACGTCTAGACCATTGACAAGGTTGGTGGCGGCGGCGTCACTGCCCACATAGAGTTTATAACCCTCGGCAAATTGGGCGGGAGTCCATTCCAGCACGATGTCACGCGGATAGATGTCGGAGGCACCCAATTTCGGCTTCACCAGCGATGAGCCCTTAGGTGTGCCATCAGCACCCCACACATGGGGAAGAAGCACGCGGTCGAGATAGAACGTGGCGAATTCGGAACCGCCCTCATCATCATATTCAATCTTCGAGTCTTTCCAGCGCACATACGAATTGTCGGAACCGACACCCAGATCGATGGTCACCGTCTCGCCGTATGACATCAATGTATAGTCAAAAATCCATTTCTCTACCCAGGTGTTGCCACCGTCGTACGACACCTCCACAGAGAAATCATTCTCCTGGTAACTGTCGCCTTCCCAACTATCGAACTGGTTGTAATAAGTGAAAGTGAGTTGTCCGCCCTCAAGCAGGTCAAGACGCGGCGATGTGAGATAACTATCAGAATAAGAACCAGAAGCGTAGGCAGAACGGTCGCCCTCAATAGCTATCGAGGCGCCGTCCCAACCGTTGTTCTTCCAACCTGCTGGTGGGAAATACTCATCAAAGGTCTCGAGCATATATCCGTCGGGCACCATCTCCTTCGTGGCAGTCAGCGTGAAGGGTATATCGCCACCATTGGTGTGTATGACGATGTTGGCCGTAGCGGGACTGGTGAGTGATGCTTTATAAGAGAATTGGAACTGTACATTCTCGAACTTGTCAAGATTGACAGAGCTCGGGTCGATGTTGATGCCCACGCCCTGAGGCATATCAATACCCGTTATCTGCAAACCATTCTTGCCTTGATTGGTCATGGTGATGACCTCGGTATACATCTTTTCGCCCACATAGAGTTTACCCAAATTGTAACTGTCGATGGAAAGAACGCCACGAGGACCTGTCTCCGGAGTCACCTGTTTGACAACCACATCGTCGAGCCACACCACATTGGCGATATTGGACATCATCTTGTAGACGAAAGCCAACTTCACCGATTCACCTTGCCAGTCGCTCAAGTCAATCTTCGCGACATAGGGATCCCACGACGTGATGGGATAAACCATCACACCGGCATCACTCATCATGGCTTGATTTTGGATGGAGAAGATGGTCTCGGCATTGGTCAAGTCACCACCTTCCACCACACGGACCTCCAAGTCGTATTTCGAGGCATCGTACTGGTTCATAGGACTGACTCGGAAGGTGAAACTCAGTTCGTAGGTGTTGTCGAGGTTCAATTCAGGCGTGAGAAGAATCTCCTCGCGTGGACCGAAACCACCATTTGGATCAGACTGGTATGTTGGACCATCGCAGCCTGCAACATGCTTACCGCCGATGGTTCCTTTTTCAGCATAATAGTTATGCCAATTAAAACTGGCATTATCGCCTGTATAACTATTCACGGTAGTCCATCCTGCGCCAACAGCGATGGGTTGCGAAACGGTTTCGGTACTCTCCGTTTCGAAATCTTCGCTCAGAATGGTCTGCGCCGTAGCCTGATGGGCGCCAAAGGCAACAGCCAAAAGGAATACGTAAAATTTTCGCATAATCTTAGATATTAATAAGTTATTGATTTCTAATTGATTAGTATTTGGTTTGAAGGTTAACAAACAATATACAACTTGCAAAAATAGTTTTTTCTTTTCAAAAAAGCAATCTTTTTTATGTTAAAAAATGAATAGACTCCCTAGTTTTTCTATAGAATTCAAAGATTTACAAGTACTTTTTAGGGTTTCCATGAAATTCCCTGTTTCATGACTTGCCAGAACTTTCTTGACTTGCCGAATGCCTAGGCCTCCTTCAATTAAAAAAAACTAATAAACCTTTCACGATGGCCAGAAGAAAAGATTATTTCGTATTTTTGCAATGAAGAAAAACCATAACCAAGACTATCATCGCTAAGAAGAATATAAAAATGCGCAAGAAATTATTCCTCATCATACTGCTGTCGGTGCTGACCCTCATGGCAAAAGCACAAAACGACATGCTCACCGCCTACCGCAATGCCATACCCGGCGGATACCAATTCTGGGTCTACGCCCCTGAAGAATACTGCATTGAGCCGGAGCCCATCCCGATGGTGGTGTTCCTTCACGGAGCCAGTCTGCGTGGGCGCGACCTGGAGAAAGTGCGCAAATACGGACCGTTGCAGGCCATCAACATGGGCAGACCCATACCAGCACTCATCCTCGCGCCGCAAAATCCATCGGGGTCATGGGATCCGAAGAAAATCGACGATGTGGTGGAATGGACAAAGGCCCATTACCAAGTGGACGCCTCACGCATCTACGTGCTGGGCATGAGCCTCGGCGGATATGGCACACTCGACTATGCGGGCACCTATCCCCATAAGGTGGCGGCGGCCATGGCGCTGTGTGGCGGTTGCACATTGCGCGACAAACAGGGACTGGGTGACCTGCCCCTGTGGATTATCCACGGCACTGCCGACAAAGCCGTGGGCATCCAACAGTCGAAGACAGTGGTGGAGGCCCTACAGAAAACACACCACGATGAGCGGCTGCGCTATGACTGGCTGCCGGGAGCCAACCACGGTGTGCTAGCGCGGATCTTCTACCTCGATAAGACCTATCTATGGCTCTTCTCCCACTCCCTCGACGACGAGGGACGACCCGTGAACCGCGAATACACCATCAGCAAAGACGACCTGCCCGACGCCTATGGCGACATCCAACGGCGCGACGAGAAACTATACATAGAATCAAAATAAGCCCAAAAATCCCCATAATTATCCCATACTACCTAAAGCGGCCGAGGATTACTTAGTACCACAAAGCACCTACTTTCCGAAAACGTTTTCAAAGCATTTTCGAATTATTATACCTTATTTATTTGCTGAATTGCTGAAAATCTCCTACTTTTGTACGCATCACTACGAACTACGCATCTACTACAAAAAATCAAACAAACAGATAACCGTAATTACATGAAAAAAATTGGTCTTTTGATAATGCTCTTCGTGGTTATAAGCACGAAGATGATGGCCGATACCGGTGAAACCGTCACCATCGACGGTACTGCCGTCGATCGTTTTGCCGTGAAAATCACCTTCAGCGGTGATGACCTTATCCTAAGTTATGCCGACGGCACACAAGTGACCGTTGACATGGCGCTCGTAAACATCCATTTTCATTACACCGCCGACCTAAGTGACAACAGCGACAACAACAATGCCGAGACACTGAATTTGTTCGGCGGCAAGACTGTAGGCGTGACGGTGACACGGGACATCACCGCCGGACAGTGGAACTCGCTGTGCCTGCCCTTCAACATGACGGCAGAACAGATTGCCACAGCCTTTGGTAGCGACACGAAAGTGGCTCAATTCAAAAACGCTGCCGACGGAAACATCGCTTATGAGTCGACTACAACCATCGAGGCGGGCATGCCCTACCTCATTCAGCCAGCACAGACCGTGACGAAATTCTCTCTCGACGAGGTGGCACTGCAAAACCTTACTTCGGGTGCCGAGGTGAGCAACCAAGGCTATTCCTTCATAGGAACCATCCCTGAGACAACACCCAGTGGCAACGTGTTCTATTTCGCCAATGACAACCAACTGCAACCACTCAGCAGCGGCAGCAATATCAAGGCGCTCAATGCCTACTTGCTCGCCGAGGATGCGACAGTGAATGCCATCACCTTCACCGTTGATGGCGAGGCCTCTGGCATCATGACCATCGATGGACAAATCTCCTCTGGCGACAACCGCGTATTCAACCTGCAAGGGCAATACATGGGCCGTAGCCTGCAACACCTGCCCAAAGGTGTCTATATCGTAAACGGAAAGAAAGTGACAGTGAAATGATGGAGGAACAAAACATGAAACGCAAACATATCATCTATAGCATCATCGTACTGGCCGCACTGCTGTTCGGCACACAGTTATCACAGGCGCAACAATCGTGGGATTTCACTGCCGAACTCAACTCGACCGACAAGAACAACATGGATGCCGACGCCAACTGGTATTATGACAGTTCAAAAAAACGCTACAGTTATACCGCAGCACTGACAGAAGATCCGCTGATGGCCAATGGCAGCGAGCTGAACGTTGCAGCGGGACTTATCTTCTCCTGCAAAGCCGTTGAAAGTGGCGAAGGAAATATCCGTTTCGAAAGCGGCAAACGTATGTGGTTGGCGGGACCGACATCACCTGTCGTTATCCCCAACCTGAAAAAGGGACAAGAGGTGACCATCTCATACATGACCTCCAGCTCTACTACTGCTCGCGGCATCACCCCCTCCAATCTCTCTGGCACTACGGGCTTCGACGCATCGACGGGTGCTCAGACAGGCAAAGGAACGGTGACCGAAGATGGCGACGTGACACTCACCCCTACTGGTGGCGTCTATGTTTACAGCATCGAGGTGGGCGCAGAGCCCGACCCCACACAGGCCATCGTGACACCCGCCAACCAAGGCACAAACAGCCAGGATGTCGTGAACAACGCCGTGGCCAAGGACTTCAATGCCAACCAGATGCAGTTCCAACTGTTGAACGGCGACGTGAAATACTACAACACCGATGACCTGACCTCAGTAGACATCGACAAGGGGGCATCCACAGTAAGCGTGACCAACCAACAGGGACAGACGGACTATTACTACGGCTCGGTGAGCGACATCGCCTTCGCACGTGGACTGGATCAAGGACAGGAAGCTGTCATAACCAACAATGGTGTGGTCATAACCACAGCCAAGGGATGGCAGGAGAGCGTCTATGCTGAATGGGAGCCTTATGAGGGTGCCACATCGTACGCCGTATACGTAAAAGGTGGACAATATGACAGCTACACCAAGGTGGATGCCCAACTGGTGCGCGACTACGGCACCTATGGACGTGTCGACGTGGTAGGACTGAAGAAAGCGTCGAACTACTGCCTTAAAGTGGTGCCCATCATCGGTGAAACTGAAGACGAAACAAAGGCTAGCACCGCCGAGGCAATGGATGTGGTGAACTACAGCCGCGAGGGATTTGCCCACCTGAACTATAGTGGTGTGGGGGCCTATAACGATGATGGCACGTTGAAGAGCGGTGCCAAGGTGTTATACGTGACAAAGAACACGGCAAAGACCATCAGCACCGACGTGATAGTAAATAGCAAGGGAGGAACGGAGAAATTCACCGGTCTGCAGGATATCCTTACCGCTTACCAGAAAGGTTATGACACCACACCCATCGCCTTCCGTATCATCGGCAAGGTGACCCGCAACGACCTTGACCGCATCGACAGTTCGGAAGAGGGCTTGCAGGTAAAAGGCAAAAACAGTTACAGCGAGATGAACATCACCCTGGAAGGTATCGGCGAAGATGCCACAGTGAGCGGCTTCGGTTTCCTCGTGCGCAACTGCAAGAGCGTGGAGATCCGCAACTTTGCCATCATGCTGTTCATGGATGATGCCATATCCATGGACACCGACAACAGCAACATCTGGGTGCATAACATGGACTTCTTCTACGGGCAGGCAGGTAGCGATGCCGACCAGGCCAAAGGCGACGGCACCGTCGATATCAAGGCTGACTCGAAATACATCACCACAGCCTACTGCCGTTTCTGGGACAGTGGCAAGGCAAGCCTCTGCGGTATGGGCGGCGACGGCCCCAACTACATCACCTACCACCACAACTGGTACGACCACAGTGACTCACGTCATCCGCGTATCCGCTGCATGAGCGTACACTCATGGAACAACTACTACGATGGCGTGTCGAAATATGGCGGTGGTGCTACAACGGGGGCTAGTCTCTTCATGGAGAGCAACTATTTCCGTGGCACCAACAAACCGATGCTCATATCCATGCAGGGCAGCGATATCGCTGGTGGCGCAGGAACCTTCTCGAACGAAGATGGGGGTATCGTCAAGAGCTTCGGCAACACATTTGTGGAGAAGACGAAAAACTTCCGCTATGTGACCTACCAAGAGAACAATGTCGAGTTCGATGCCTATGAAGCCACCACACGCGACGAACAAGTACCCTCAACAGTGAAAACGAAAAAAGGCGGTTTCACATACAACAACTTCGATACCAACAGTTCGCTGATGTACAGTTATACTCCTGATGCCGCTGCCGACGTGCCGGCAAAAGTAGTGGGCTTCTACGGTGCCGGACGACTGAACCATGGCGACTTCACCTGGACCTTCGACGGCAAGGACAACGACTACAGCGTGGACGAAGCCTTGAAAACAGCCATCACCAACTATACTCCAGCCCTCGTGGGCATCTTCGGTGGCGAAGACCTCAGCGGTGGCGGACAAGGCGGCGGCGACGACCCACAGCCACAAGGCGACGTAATCACTTGCAACTTCGAAGGTGGCGCTCCCAGCAACTCGTTCTTCGACATAACCGGCAACTATAGCAATAGCAAAGGTGAGGTTACCGTCGATGGCACGACATACAAATGGTGTCTGAAAATGGAAACGAGCACATCGGTAACCTTTACCACCACCGAAGATATGACGATGACGCTCTATTTCTCAGAAGCAGAGCCCACCATAAAAATTGACGGTGGATCCAAGACAACTGGAGCAAACGGCATCATTTCCGCCACATTGGCTGCAGGGTCACATACCTTGACCAAAGCCAATTCGGCCAACCTCTTCTACATCAAGTTGGAAAAGGCTGAGTAAAAACAACCGTTCTCCTCGCTTTTATTCATAATTACTACGATTACGCGAACCAAAGGCCATCATAACCTTTGATTCGCGTAATTTGCAGTTAAAAACATTCGTATCGATTCGTGGAATTCGTTGTGTATAATGGCCCTTTATTCCTGTATTACCAATTCCGCATTGAGGTGTGCCAGCCGCACCTCGTAGGCACGTTCCGCATCACTATTGTACTTGATGTACCACGTTCGCGGCAAGTTGAGCCATTTCCCAACAACAGAGGTTGTGTCGGTGGTAGAAAACGATGCGGCGGAAACGATGTCATCTGCCGTTGGTAGAGCACTGTCTGTGGGTGTGAGTGTGAGTGTCGACTCCATGTTCGTGAAACCACCGCCCATCTGCTCGGAAAACTCCTCCTCTCGTTTGTCGGGACTGCTCTCATGGGCCTTGAAAAACAATTTATAGGCTGCTTCGGCAGGATAATACTGTCCGCCACTCTCTACATAACGCACATGGTAGTCGACGTTCCACGCATCCACACCATAGCCCGAGAGCCATTTCGCCATGGTGAGAAGGAACGAGGGCATACGGAGGTGGATATTGCTCTTGCGCCCCAGGGTGCGCGTGGCGGATAGGACGAGACAGCGTGTCGTGTCAACGACGAAACGGCCTCGGTCGTCGGTGTTCTTCTTCGAGCGGAAGAGCAGTTCCACCTCACTGGCACGTCCTTCGTAGTCTCCATTCACATAAAAACGATGCTCACGGATAAAAGAACGGTCCATCTCGTCGACAAAATCCTCATGCAACAGTCGACGCAGATTCTGCACATCGGTCAACTCGGTGCTATCGGCGGCGGTGATGATGCCCCGACCCTGGCAGAAAGCATAGCCATTATGCGCCTTCGAACGCAAGCATAACAAGCCATCCGACTCATACGTATAATACTGTCTCTCGCCTATGCTCTGCGAAAAATAATGGTAGGCAAAAGGATGGTCGTGTGCCGCATAACGTGTTGTCTTCTCGTCAACAAACCGTTTGAGGAAGGGTCTTATCCATTCAGGTTCCTTGCTGCGCACCACCACGTCGGGCGTGCTGTTGTATCGCGGCTTGAGCCAAATCGTGTCCGACAGATGGCTGATGGTGCGCCGCTCGTAATTGAGATGTGACACAGTGAGACGATTGAATGGAAAGGTCACCGTGACACGTCCCTGCTCGTCGGAGATGGCGGAGCGGAACGTCTTGCCCTTGCCCGTATATACGTTGGCATGAAGGATGGGCAAGCGTGTCACCTCATCGGCCACCACACTTGTCTGTTGCCCCAGCGCAACGATAGGGAAAAGACACAAGAACAGTACTATTCTATTTCGACAAAAGAACATAATAACTATTATTTAGGGGCAAGGAGCAAGGGGCAAGGGGTAAGAAATACCCATGAAAGTAAAAGTTAAAAACGAAAAGTGTAAAATTATTCACTGTCCACTATTACTTCTTCACTTCATGGTTTTGCCTAAACTCCCAATTCAACATTCAACATTCGTCTTAATCCAACGCATCCAAGAGGATAAACGCAGCCCAATAATAGGGTGAAGCGAAAGAACGCCCGTCTTCGGTCACATACCCTCGCACATACTGTTGTGCGTTGCGTAGGGCATCATATTTCTCCATGTGCGCTGCCAGGTTGTCGTAGAAACGTGTCATGAGCAGGTGGGTGGCCTCATCATCGACGCTCCACAGACTCATCAGGATACTCTGCGCACCCGCTTTCTTGAAACCACGCTGCAAACCAAATACACCGTCACCCTTCACATCGCCCAAACCCGTCTGACAGGCACTGAGCACCAGTAGCGACAGACCACGCAGGTCGAGGGTGGAAATCTCGCGTGTGGTGAGAATGCCATCATCGATATTGGGCGGTAACTCCTGTCCATTGAGGGCCGCATTGGCACCCGTGAAGAGCAGTCCGCTGCGCACCATCACACGGTCTTCCTCGCGTTGGCTGCGGTAGGCGGAAAGGAAACGCACCTTTGTATTCTTTGCCTGTACTTGTTTCTCCGTCCAGTAGAAGCCGTGTGTAGCCAAGTGGAGCAAGTTGATATGCTTACCCGACAGGGCCTTCAACGATGCCTCGGTGCCCAACGAATCGGTGAACAGATTGACAGTGACACCTATGCTGTCGAGGGTGGCAGCCACCTCATTCACCTCCACCAACGTGGCAGGCAGGTATTCCACGTTGCCACGTGAGTCTGAGGGGTCTATGGCAAACATCTGTTCGCTGGCATCACGTGTCATGGTAGCGTAACGACGACTGTCTGCCAACAACACGTCGACTCCGCTCATGTAGGTCAGACCACCATAGAGTACAGCCTGCTCGATGGCCGGACGCTCGATGGTAAGGGCCAACTCACGAGTCGACGACATACGGTGCAACTCCCACCGGTCGGACATGTAATGCCCCATGGTGTCGATGGGCAACGACTCCACGGCAATACTATAGAGGTTCCCTGCCGGTGAGAAATACACGTCCTTCATTCCATCCATCTCTTTTAACAAAGGTCCCCACACCTTATCAGTCAGGGCGGTGGTGGTGTAATATTCGTTATTGGGCACTGTCGCCAGTTGCCGCTGGGTGGTCAGGGGGATGAGATGCGGACTGTTATAGTCTTTCTTGAGCGTGAACGCCACATATACGGTACTGTCGCCATCGACAGGAAAGGCGAGAAACTCCACGGCCATCTCGCGCTCACCCAACCGGTCACGAACCTTCTTCCAGTCAATATAAAGGTTGCTGGTGTAGTCGCCGTAAATTTTCGATTTCGCCACCAGTTGTTTCTCCTGCCTACCGATGACCTGTCGCAACGAATCGGTGTTGAGCACACGTTCGTTGATAAGCAGTTCATATTGGCGGTTGAGCAGACCACGGTTGATTTGCAAGTCGTGGTACAACTGCACCACCTCCATGTCACCACTCTCCAACAGCAGGTTACTCATCTCTATCTCACTGTTGAGCAACAAACCCTTGCTCAACAAGATGCCATTGTAGGCAAAGGCTGTCAAGGCATCGGTCTTGAAGGTATAGGCAAAAGTAGGCATCCACCTGAAGAACCACTCACGTTGGTTTTTCCAGAATTTGTTGCGAGCGTCAGCGGTCAGCGAGGTGAATGTGCTGAGGATGACATGGATATAGCGTCCCGTGGCGTTCACGGCAAACATCTCCGTGGAGTCAGCATCGTTGTTGCGGAAATAATACATGGCCAAGTTGGCCATCGACTGCGCATATTCAGGATGGTCCACGCCTTGTGCCCGCTGTCGTATGCCCAGGGCCTCTTTGCCCAAACGGATGGCTTCGGGATAGTTACCCGACTTGTAGTTGTAATCGGCCAAGTTGTTCACGCTCTGTGCATAGTCGTAGTGGTCCTTTCCCAAGATGCGCTCACGGATATGCAACGCCTCGGTACACAGACGGATGGCCTCGGGATAGTTTTTGAGGAAATAATTATATTTCGACAGGTTGTTCAGCGACTGACAGTAGTCGGGGTGGTCGTGGCCACCAAAAATGGTGTCGCGCAGGTGCAACGCCTCGGTGCCGATACGGATGGCCTCTTGGAAATTCTGCGACCACGACTGATAACCAGCCAGGTTCGACAGCGATTGCGCATAATCGGGGTGGTAACGCCCGAGGGTACGTCCGCGCAGTTCGAGAGCCATGGTACCCAGACGGATGGCCTCCTCCTGGTCGCCGAGGTAGGAATTATATTTGGCCAAATTGTTCAGCGACTGCGCATAGTCGGGATGGTTGGTGCCCAACACACGTCGTCGTATCTCTAACGCCTCGGTGCCTAACTCTATGGCCTTGGGGTAATTGCCCTTACGCGAATAATAGCCCGCTTGATTGGAGAGCGACTGTGCATATTCCTCGCTCTCTTTACCCAACAACTCGGCACGCAGGGCGATGGCTTGTTCACCCAGACGGATAGCCTCCTCGCAGTTGCTAATGTAGGAGTTATAACGGGCAAGGTTGTTCAGCGACGACGCATATTCCAAGGAATGTTCACCAGCCAACCGACGACGTATCTCCAAGGCTGCCGTGCCCACACTCATGGCATCAGGATAATTGCCACTGCGCGAGTGATAACCTGCCATGTCGCTGAGGGCCAAGGCATACTCCAGACTGTTCTCACCATAGATTTTCCTGCGACACGACACATCCTCGGCACTCACGCGAAGGGCATCTTTCAGTTTTCCTACATACGAGTAGAACTTAGCCTGACGGTTCAGCGACTGTACGAAAAGCGTGTCGCCAGTACCATAGAGTCGGCGACGGATATCCACGGCTTGGGTCACCAGACGCAACGCCTCATGGTAATGACCGAGTTTGTTCTCTGCCAACGCCATCTGGTGGGCACAGGTGGCTCGCATATCGTCCACATCACGCTGAACCTTCTTCGATACCTTGCCTTGGGCCTTGAGCAAACTGTCGCAACGGAGAAGTATGGGCATGGCCTTGTCATACTGTTCCTGTACCATGAGCATGCGTGCCTGGGCCTGCAAACTGTCTTGCACACCATCATCCGCCTGTGCAAAGGTCATCATGGCACAGGTCCAAAGGCTGAGTAAAAGCACCACGCGTTTCATCATGGCCAGATTGATGCAGCGAAATTACTGTATTTTTTCCGCAAAACAAAATAAAATATGCTTTTTTGACTTCATCGAGACTACTACTAATAGGAAAAGCGTAAATAAATTTGGCTTTTCACTCGTTTCTTCGTAATTTTGCACCCTCAAAAATTAAATAGGTAAAAAATAAACGGAAAAGCGAAAAGAGAAGAGTGAAAAATCCGAGGCGCCCCTTTAACTTCCACTTTTACTCCCACTTTAACTTCCATTTTTACTCCCATTTTTACTCCCTATTAAAAAAAACACAATGGAAAAGAAAAACTTCAAGCGCACTACTGTCACCGCCGCCCTACCCTATGCCAACGGCGGCGTACATATCGGCCACCTGGCTGGTGTTTACGTACCTGCCGACATCTATGTGAGATACCTACGGCTGAAGAAGCAGGATGTTATCTTCATCGGTGGCAGCGATGAACATGGTGTGCCCATCACCATACGTGCTCGCAAGGAAGGCATCACTCCACAAGATGTGGTCGACCGTTACCACCAGATGATCAAAGACAGCTTTGAGCAGTTCGGCATATCTTTCGACATCTACAGCCGCACCACATCGGACATTCACCATAAGTTCGCCGCTGAGTGGTTCCGTAAGCTCTATGACGAGGGCAAACTGACCGAGGAGACCACCACTCAACTATACGACGAAGAGGCCAAACAATTCCTCGCCGACCGTTACGTGACAGGCGAATGTCCGCACTGCCACAACGAAGGCGCCTATGGTGACCAGTGTGAGAAATGCGGGCGCGACCTCTCTCCCACCGAACTCATCAACCCCAAATCGACCATCAGTGGTTCCACACCTGTTCTCAAAGAAACGAAAAACTGGTACCTGCCTCTGAACGAGTACCAAGAGTGGCTGAAGCAATGGATTCTGGAGGAGCACAAGGAGTGGCGCTCGAACGTCTATGGCCAGTGCAAGTCATGGCTTGACATGGACCTGCAGCCTCGCGCCATGACGCGCGACCTCGACTGGGGCATCCCCGTGCCCGTGGAGGGAGCGGAAGGCAAGGTACTCTACGTATGGTTCGACGCGCCCATCGGTTATGTTTCGAACACCAAGGAACTGTGCGACCGCGAGCCGGAGAAGTGGGGACCCTGGCAACAGTGGTGGCAGGATCCCGAGACACGCCTCGTACATTTCATCGGCAAGGATAACATCGTGTTCCACTGCATCATCTTCCCCGTGATGATGAAAGCCCACGGACAGTATATCCTGCCTGACAATGTGCCCGCCAACGAGTTCCTCAATCTCGAGGATGACAAGATTTCCACCTCGCGCAACTGGGCGGTATGGCTCCACGAATACCTCGTCGACCTGCCGGGCAAGCAGGACGTGCTGCGCTATGTGCTCACGGCCAACGCGCCGGAAACGAAGGACAATAACTTCACATGGCGCGACTTCCAAGACCGCAACAACAACGAGCTGGTGGCCATCTATGGCAATTTCGTCAACCGCGCCCTGCAGCTGACGAAGAAATATTGGAATGGCGTGGTGCCCGCCTGTGGCGAGTTGAACGACACCGACCGCAATGCCATCAACGAATTCAAGGACGTGAAGGAGAAGGTGGAACGCCTACTCGAACAGTTCAAGTTCCGCGAGGCCCAGTTCGAGGCGATGAACCTCGCACGCATCGGCAACAAATACATCACCGACTGCGAGCCGTGGAAGGTATGGAAGACCGACCCCAAGCGCTGCGAGACCATCCTCAATATCTGCCTGCAACTGACAGCCAACCTGGCCATCGCTTTCGAGCCCTTCCTGCCCTTCTCGTCGAAGAAACTGCGCGAGATGCTCAACATCAACCACTTCGAATGGGAACAGTTGGGCAGCACCGACCTGCTCAAGGCTGGTCATCAGCTGGCCGAGCCCGCCCTGCTCTTCGAGAAAATCGAAGACGAGGTCATCCAAAAGCAACTGGACAAGTTGGAGGCTACGAAAAAAGCCAATGAGGCGGCAACATACAAAGCTGCTCCCATCAAAGATACCGTCAGTTTCGAGGATTTTGAGAAACTGGATATCCGTGTCGGACTAGTGAAAGACTGCCAGCGTGTGAAGAAATCGAAGAAACTGTTGCAGTTCACCCTCGACGACGGCAGCGGCACCGACCGTACCATCTGTTCGGGCATCGCCACGTTCTACGACAACCCCGAAGAACTCATCGGCAAGCGTGTGTTGTTCGTGGCTAACTTTGCTCCACGTAAGATGATGGGTATCGAGAGCCAAGGCATGATTCTCTCCGCTGTCGACTTCGACGAGACGCTGAGCGTCGTCACCACAACGAAAGACGTGAAACCCGGCAGCCAAGTGGGATAATGGAAAGGTAAAAGTGAAAAGTGAATAATTAGGCGGAGTAATGTCCATTTTAACTCCCAATTTAACTTCCATGAGCGAAGCGAATTAACTCCCAGTTTAACTCCTGCTTAGAAAAGAGCGAAGCGAATTAACTCCCACTTTAACTCCCTAAGAATAATAATTATAACAAAAATGACGAAGAAAATCTTATTTCTTTTAACGGCCGCAAGATGGATGCCACCCGTCTGCCGAAGGGCATCTATATCCAAGACGGCCGTAAAGTGGTGAAGAAATAATATTATTCCCTATTCCTCATTTCGGGCGAAATCGATGTGTTTCTATATCGATTTCGCCCGAAATCTTTGTTTCTTGATACACCTGACATCAAAACTCGCCCAATTGTTCCGCTATTAAGGGATAGTATTTTTGATAATTCTTGATATCATCGTAAGAAAAAGGTTTTTGTCCGTATTCCATGCCGACACGTAGATAAACCTTCAAATGGTCTTTCTCTTTTTGGTTCATGAGTTTCATTGCTTCTAAGAATTTCATCTCACCAATAGAATCTATCATACATATCAAGACTCCACCATGGTCATAGGCACCTTCGCCATCAAAGTCCATCAAGCAAAAAGACTTTAAATCATCTTCCGTACCATCAATAGCTTTTTTCAACGAACTGGCATAATCTGAAAAAATGGATTTGTTATGTGTTTGAACTTGCAATACCGACGATATATATATCGTTCCAACATATTCTCCATCTTCGTCTATTGAAATGCAAGAGACAAAGGAAAGGACAAACAATAATAATAAAGTCTTCATTCAATTGATTACATTAATTATACAATAACCTACTAAGAAAAACCAACTCATAAAACAGTAAAGGAAGAACCATAGGTAGTGTTCCAATTAGTGTGTCTGAAGCCTGTAGACTTCGCGATGCCGTTGCAAAGTTAATTAAAAATTTAACATTGTATTATTATTCGTCGTTTTTTTTTCACCGCAACCGGATGATGAAACGGGCTCTGCTGAGGAGCAACCCGCCAGCAACAATGCTGACCCCATATTGGATACAGAGGGATAACAGAGCCGTCCAACCCATGGGCGGCTCCACTGTATCCAGACGGGCCATTCCGCTAAGAAAACCTAATCGTTAGTCGGGG
>OMRP01000016.1 GCA_900313615.1 uncultured Prevotellaceae bacterium | reverse complement strand
CCTATTTTGCCACCAACTATTCCGTAAACGAAGACAATCTTCGGCTAGGAAACGAAGTGTTTGTGCGACAAGGGAAAACCAATGTGCTAACGGCACAACTATCCCAAGATTTCCGCTTAGGTCCACTCTGTTTGGATGCCGTGGTTACTTACCAAAAAAGCACCGACGAAGATGTGCTGCCTCTTCCTGCCCTCAACGTATATGGCAATCTTTACTTGGATTTTCTCATTGCCAAGGTGCTGAAATGTCATTTGGGAGCCGATATACGTTGGTTCACAAAATACCATGCACCCGACTTCGTGCCGGGCATCGCACAATATGCCGTCCAGGAAAATGCTGACAGCCGCGTCGACATAGGCAACTACCCCATCGTAAACGTATATGCCAATTTCCATTTGAAACAGGCACGTTTCTTCGTGATGATGAGTCACGTGAATTACACGGCGGGTAACTATTTCCTTGCACCACACTATCCGCTCAACCAACGCATCCTCCGTTTTGGAGTGTCGTGGAATTTCTTTAATTAGTTCTTGAGTTTTTAAGTTTTTGAGTTCTTAAGTTGGGGTGTTTTGAGTTGGTTAGTCCTAGAGTTTAAAATTGATATTCATGGGCTTTTTTTCAAAACACACAAACACATCAACTCACAAACACACATCAACTCACAAACACATCAACTCACGAACTCATCAACTTATAAACTCACAAACTCATAAACATACTGATTCGGGCGAGGATGTGTCTCCCATCCTCGCCCGATTTTGGTTAAGCAGAAATGCCTCCAAAGACGAAAAAATCAAAATAATACTCTAAAAAGCGGGATGTTTTGTAAAAACAGTCGTATATATGAATAGAGATCGTTCAAAATTCTAAAACAAGTGAATACCGACGAGCAGATAGTAAAAATCGTAAAATGCGGTGGAAACAAGGGCATGGGGCTGATGGTCAGCCGCTATGGTCAGTACATCTTCGCAATGATTGCTCGTCAAGTGGGCGACCAGATGGATGCGGAGGAGCTGACGCAGGACACCTTCATACGTGCCTTCAGCCACATCGGCAGCTACGACCCGAAGCGGGCTTCACTAGCCACCTGGCTTAGCCGCATCGCCTATCGCCTGACGTTGGACTTCCTAAAACGACATCGTCCATTCATTGCCTCGATTGACGACACCGAGGTTTGGCAGACAGACATTAGCGACGAGCAGATTGCGGCAGAACTATCCACTGGCAACGAGGATCGCATACAACGACTGCAGTTGTTGATGGATGAGCTGCCGCCCGACGAACGGCTACTGCTTACGTTGCATTACTTCGAGAACCGCCCACTGTCAGAATGCGCATTCATTATGGACTCCACCTCTCATGCCTTGGCCAACCGCCTCTATCGAATCCGCTTGAAACTATATAAAAAACTGAAGCAATATGACAAACTATAAAGATACGGACCTACGCGAAGCCCTTCGTCGCAAATACGCCGACACGCCTCAGATGCCCACCGGCATGAGCGAGCGGCTGATGAAGCGAATGGATACAACAAAGAATACTCCCAGACGTCGCTATTGGCCATACATTACTACAGTTCTGTCCATTGCAGCCAGTATACTACTGCTGATAGTGCTTCTTCCCAAACAAGAAAGCACTGAGCAGTCTACGATGGTGGCAAAGAAGAATACAGTTCCCACTGATAGTGTTCAACCTACTGAATACATTGTTTCCACGGAAGCAACAGAGCGAACCATTGTGGCTCAGGCTATTCCCGACAAGTATAACACAAACAAAGCAACAGTTAACGAGTCGCAAAAGCCCAAAGTCGACTCCGCTTCAGCAGCCGAGAACCTTGCCGACTGCATCGCACGTCTTGAAGCAGAAATGGAAGCCCTTGACGACAGCGTCAGGGATGCCCATTTGGAGAAACTCATCGCTGCAGATGCTCGCCTACAACGGTTGGTCAACCACATTGTTGGCAAACAGGCGGAGCAGGCCTTGAACGGATTACAAAATGACAGTACTGCCAATTATATCAACTTCTAAATGAACGAAAGCAACATGAAAAAACAACTATTGATAACAGCCCTCCTGCTGATGCCCGCAATATGGCTTCATGCCCAGGAGAACAAGCATGCCCAGGCCATGCGCACGGCTTTTGTAGAGACGATATATGGCATATTCCCCAAAAGCATTAATGCCAAGTTGAAGAGCATGAACGAAGACTCCATCACTGTGGCATGGGGCGAATGGGGTTGTCTGGATGGAGGAGGACTGGTACCCAAAGAGAAAATCCACGTGGTGGAACTCTCGAAGAGCAAGTCAAACGTCGTAGCATCTATCGGACCACTGTATATCGACGGTCACCGTTTCTCGTTCAACCAAGTGCCCGATGACCCCACACTGCCACTGCGCCCCATGCTCGATGCCTTCGACAAGCAGGCACCCTTTGCCAATAGTTATTACAGTTATACGGCTGGCGACGAGCAGGCCGTCTTCCCAGGCGTAAAGATTGCCTGGGGCGAGCAAGGACAAACGTTCCCCCTGCAACTCTACCCGTCGATGAATACCCGCATCATCAGTTTCAAGGATGATGACGGTTTCCGCTCCACCTACCTTCTCACATGGACGGACACAGAACTGACCGATGGCGACACCAAGCATAAATTCTATATGGTAGAAGGCATCATCTACGAGTTTCATTCTCCGAAGATTGACAACACGCCACAAATGAAATCCTATGACCCCGATGAGTACCTGAACAGGACCAACACAGGATTGGGCGTGGCACACAACCTAGTGCGTGGGCTCCAGAAAAGCGACCCTGAACGTGCCAAAACTTTGGAGACCGACACCGTGATGGAGAAGTACGGCTACAAATTCCAAGAGATGGTGGCGAAACTCAACGGTTCGTCAGAGATACCCAATGTGTATACCAGTTATGATGCCCTGCAGGCAAAAGTGCACCGTATGTGGGAGTTGAGCCGCACTGCCAACATGACCGAACTGGAGGCCATCCTCCACACATTGAACAAGGAGGTTGACAACTACCCATTTTTGCTCTCCAGTTGGCAAACCGAAAAACTGTGTGGCTTGATAGATGCATTGGAGGCCACCGTACCCCCAGGCCAGAGGCAACAAGTGGCAACAGCCCGTAAAAGTATCCATGCCAAAAGGAATCTGACGGCAGAGATGGACAACTTGAATGAGCAAGACCAAGACTACCTGAACCGCAACTTCTGGAAACTCAGCCATGACAATGCCGGAACTCAGTTTACAGCCTGTGGAGAACATTATAGTGGCGATGATCGGAAAGGCTATTTGGAAGTAAAAGGAGATGCAGGCAAAGGATTCGAAGCCGAAACCACGCTGCACGGTCTGCGCCCCGGCCGCTATAGTGTCTCCGCCGTGGTGCGTGCCTCCAAGGCAGAACATTCCAATGTTTATGTTTTCGCAAAAACGGGCCGTGATAAAGTCAGCACCAAAGAGATTCCCGCTATGGGAAATACAGGCGGCAATGTCTGGTTCTCTGCACTATGCCGCTTCGAACGGCGTGCCAGCAATCATGACTTCGTTACCGTCCTCGACATCGACAAGACTGCGGCTAATGGCGGACAAGGCTACGGCTGGAACCGCATCTGGCTTGACGACATCACCGTCGATGACGATGGCAACCTGACCTACGGTGTCACTACCCGTCAAAGTTCCAACTACAACGGCAGTTGGTTCTCCGCCTGCGACTTCATCGTCGAGAGGGTTGGGGACTGAATGAAAAGAGTTGAATCCTGTATAGTCTAAAGAGAAAATAGATGATAACGGTTATGTTTTATTAACTATAATTGTGCTTTTCATTAATGAAAGATTATAGAGAGACTGAGTCGTGAGATTCGGTCTCACTTTGTTATAACTCTTAACTATCAACTATTAGCTCTAAATTATTAATTCTTAACTATTACCTTTTAACTATTACCTCTTAACTCCCTTATTTCCAAAGATTAAAAGCCACATCGAGCAACACACCTATAGTAAAAAGCAAACCATATATAAAAATATTGCGTGCCGTGATACCGAGAATCTGGTTTAGTGCTTTCCCTTTATTTATCTTCTTCATCTTGCGATAGGTATGAGCATGCAGGGACAGATAAACAAAAGGCAGGAAAAAGGTGAAATACCGTCCTGAGAAGAAAAAGGTCAGTCCCATGTGGCAAGCCATAAGAGCCAAAGCAAAATACAACAACTCAGATGCTTTCTCGCCTATCAGCACCACCAACGTGCGTTTGCCAGTACGACGGTCGTTATCCCTGTCCCGGTAGTTGTTTACCATGAGCAAGGTGTCGACAACCATGCCACACGCCAACGACGACAGCACCACTTCTTTTGAGAGCATCTGTCGCTGTAAATAGTAGGTGGCACAGACAGGCACCAGACCAAAAAAGAGTAGCACCAACACATCGCCCATGCCCCAACGCGACAGGTGGGTGGTATACAGGAAACAGAACACCACACAGCATACGCCCACCAACACCATCTCCCAACCTCCCCAGAGGATAAGAGGCAATCCTGTCAAACAAGCAACCAGGGTTGTAATGGCTATGGCACGCTTCATGGCGGCGGAGGTTACCCATCCCTGCGCACAAGCTCGGCGAGGGCCTAGTCGGTGCTCATCGTCGATGCCTTTCTTATAATCAAAATAGTCGTTGATGAAATTGGCGTCAATCTGCATCACGAAAGCAAAGAGCAAACAGAGCAGGGCCGGCACAACCTTGAATTGATATACACCACTATCAGCGAAAGACAGCGACAGCCCCATCATCACTGGCACAGCAGCACCCGTAAGCGTCTTCGGTCGGGCCGCCAACACCCAGGCGCTAGGAGAATTCGTTTTTATTTGAATAGTGGACATCTTTTTTCTTTTTGTCGCTTCTTTTTGTCGCTTCTTTTTTACCTTTTTACCCTTTTACTTTTTTACCCTTCAAACAGTTTGTCGAAACGTTCACGCATTTGCTCGGGATGGTCTATCAGTTCACGCAACTCCTTGAGATACTGTTCATTTTTGGAACCAGGAATCCACAGTCGGATGTAGCCATGTAACGAATATTTGTTGTTCATGTGTTCCATGAACCGCTGCCAATGCTGTTCTTTGTCATATTCAGGATGCTGCGACTTTCCAAAATCAATGGTCCGTTGTATCACGGTGTCAGGTTCTAGATCGCGGTCAGCCTCAGCCACGATCTTCCCATAGATGCTACGGGGTGCCTTGGCCGCCGAAGCGCGGTGGTCCTCCACCGCCTCTTTCATCATCGTCAGTTGGGTGGGAGTGAACCATTTGCGCAACTTTTTATCGGCCATCAGTATCTTTCCGCTCGTGACATGATGGACGGCCCTCGGCCCCTCCAGTCCAAGGTCATGATAAGCGGCGATGGTATACGACATGTCGAGGTCGGCACCCATCTGCCGTGCCAAGTCCAAAGAACGACGTATCACGCGTGTCACGTGAGTCAAGTCGTGCGCCTTGTCAAAAGCGGTATAACGGGGCAACACCTGCTGCTCGATATACTCCATCAGGTCTAAACTAACGTGGGGTTGTGCCATACTATCAGTGGTGTGGGGTGAGGGGCTCTAAACTCCAAAAAAATTACTTCTTGCGCTGTTTTATCTTTTCTATCTGTTGGTGCATCTTCTGGTCCATCTTTTGGATAACCTCGGGTTTTTCCTCACCCTCGTCATATTCTTTGATGTAATTGAAGTAGATAAACGTCATGGCACCAGCCAACAATATCATGATGACCGACTTAATGAGACAACTGGCTATTTTCTTCACGAAGAAGAAAGCCAAGGCAAGCACCACGATGCACGCAACGATATAAGTGAGATTTTCATCCATTTTATTTATTTTTTGAAGTTAAAAGGGAAGTTAATTCGCTACGCTCATGGGAGTTAAATATGAAGTTAAGTTCAGCACAAGTGCTTGACTACCATTTTACGTCTTCCTTAACTTCCATTTATATTACTTGAACAGTGAGCGGAACGATGTAGGTATGAGCGTCTGAAACTCCATGCGTTCATGCGTCACAGGATGGAAGAAACAGAGGACATAGGCATGTAGGCAAAGCCTATGCAGGGGATCGTCGCCATTGCCATATTTAGTGTCACCGCACACAGGATGCCCCATGTCGGCGGTATGCACACGTATCTGGTTCTTGCGCCCTGTCTCCAAGCTGAACTCCACCAGTGAATGGTCGGTGGTGCGTTTCAGGGTATGAAAATGCGTAACGGCATATTTTCCACCATTGTCAACCGGCGACGAGTAGGTGACATACGCCTTGTTGTCCTTCAGCCAGTTAGCTACGGTGCCACCATCCTCCTCCATCTCGCCCGACACCACGGCCACATAACGACGGTCATACACCAAGTCGTGCCACTCACGCTCCAATGCCTGTTCCGTCTGCATGTCCTTGGCGTATATCATCAGTCCTGAAGTGTCGCGGTCAAGCCGATGCACCACATGGGCGGTACACCGCTGCTTCGACTTCTTGAAATAGTCGTCGAGCACCGACTTCACATTGAGCGATTTATGGCCGGCAACCATAGACAGGATGCCTATGTTCTTTTCCACCACCACCAGGAAACGGTCTTCGTAAACAATCTTCACATAACGACTTTTGAAAATGTCGTTGCGCTTTGTCTTGCTCACCGCTATCTTCATGCCGGGCTTCAAGGGGTAGTCGAACTGTGTCACCACCTTTCCATCAACCTTGATGCCACGACCTTGCAGTGTGGCCTTTACCTTAGATTTGCTCAGTGACTTCACATGGTCGATGAGCCAAGCCAACAAAGGTGCTTCCTGTTCCACCACATAATGGTCGTAGTCGCCCTTCTGATTCGCATATTTCATGATTCGTTCGTATTTTGTGTGCAAAGATAATTAAAAACGAGAGTAGAACAAAAGGAACTTGTTCATTTTTTATACGTTGATATCGTTTATCTTATCAAAAGATAATGGTACTATTCTTTTTTTTTGTACCTTTGCACCCGAAAATAGAAAAGGTATAAAAAAGGAAGTAAAAAGGGAAGTAAAACAAGGAAGTTAAGCACTTCGTGCTGGACAAATGCCTGTAGTTGAGTAATATCCTCTTTAACTCCCACTTTAACTTCCATGAGCAAAGCGAATTAACTCCCACTTTAACTCCCAATAATAAAGTATATGATCACTTTAACCAATCTCGCCATTCAATTCGGCAAGCGAGTGCTTTACAAAGACGTAAACATCAAGTTTACGCCAGGTAATATCTATGGCATCATCGGCGCTAACGGTGCCGGCAAATCAACGCTGCTACGTGCCATCAGCGGCGAACTGGAACCCAACAAAGGCACAGTGGAGATGGCTCCTGGCGAACGGTTGTCCGTGCTTGAGCAGGACCACTTCCGTTACGATGATTTCAACGTGATGGACACGGTGTTCATGGGCCACCAACCATTGTGGAAGAACATGAAAGACCGCGAGGCGCTCTACAGCAAGGCGGAAATGACCGAGGAAGACGGCAACCGAGCCGCCGAACTAGAACTGAAATTCGCAGAAATGAACGGCTGGGAGGCAGAGAGCGACGCCGCGCAGTTATTGCAACACCTAGGAGTGAAGGAAGAGCTGCACTACAAACAGATGAGTGAGTTGTCGAACAACGAGAAAGTGCGCGTGATGCTGGCCAAAGCCCTCTTCGGGCATCCCGACAACCTGTTGCTCGATGAGCCGACAAACGACCTCGACCTCGACACCGTGCAGTGGTTGGAGGAATACCTGAGTAACCTCGAACAGACCGTATTGGTGGTCAGCCACGACCGTCACTTCCTCGATGCTGTGAGCACACAGACCGTGGATATCGACTTTGGCAAGGTGACAGTGTTCTCGGGTAACTACTCTTTCTGGTACGAGAGTTCGCAGCTCGCCCTGCGCCAGGCGCAGAACCAACGGTTGAAAGCAGAAGAGAAGCGCAAACAGTTGGAAGAATTCATTCGCCGTTTCTCCGCCAACGTGGCGAAGAGCAAGCAGACGACCTCACGCAAAAAAATGCTTGAGAAGCTGAATGTAGAGGAGATTCGTCCGTCGAGCCGCAAATACCCAGGTATCATCTTCACCATGGAACGCGAACCCGGCAACCAAATTCTCGAAGTGCAGGACCTAAAAGCGGTGGATGCCGACGGTACCGTGCTCTTCGACCATGTGAACTTCAATATTGAGAAAGGCCAGAAGACTGTGTTCCTGAGCCATAACCCCAAAGCCATGACGGCACTGTTCGAGATTATCAACGGCAACCGCGAAGCTGACGGTGGCACCTATAAATGGGGCATCACCATCACCACGGCCTATTTGCCACTCGACAACACCGAATTCTTCCGCAGTGACCTGAACCTTGTCGACTGGCTGAGCCAATATGGCCAAGGCAACGAGGTGGTTATGAAAGGATTCTTGGGCCGTATGCTCTTCAAGCAGGAGGAAGTGGAGAAAAAAGTGAATGTGCTCTCCGGTGGCGAGAAGATGCGCTGTATGATAGCACGTATGCAACTGAAAAACGCCAACTGTCTCATCCTTGACACGCCGACCAACCACCTCGATTTGGAAAGTATCCAAGCTTTCAACAACAACTTGGTGGCTTTCAAAGGCAATATCCTATTCTCCAGCCACGACCACGAGTTCATACAGACCGTGGCAGACCGTATTATCGAGCTGACTCCCAAAGGAACCATCGACAAACTCATGCAGTATGACGACTACATCTACGATGAGGCCATCAAGGAGCAAAAGGCAAAGATGTACGAATAAAAGTAAAAAAGTAAAAGGGTAAAAGAACACCTTTTATGCCACTTTGGCAAGGTTTTTGCTGACAAGGGTGTAGAAGAACAAAAAAACAATCATCATGGCAAAGAAAGAAAAGGAACAAGAAGAAATAAAAAACGAGCAGACTGAAGGTCAGGACTGTGAGAATCAAGAAACAGTAAACGACAAGGAAACCCAAGACGAGCAATCCGCCGAGGAGACGCCTGAGGTGGCTGCCGAAGAAGAAATGGCGGCTGATACCGATCCCCTGAGCAAAGCCATGGCAGAAGCAGCCGAATGGGAGAAGAAATTTTACTACAAATCGGCCGAGTTCGAGAACTATCGCAAACGTACCATCAAGGAGAAAGCCGAATTGATTCTTAATGGCTCTGAAAAGGCGGTGACGACCATTCTGCCTGTCATCGATGACATGGAGCGTGCACTCGAAAACGCTAAGAATACCGATGATGCCGCCGCCCTGAAAGAGGGAATGGAACTGATTTACAAGAAGTTTATGAGTGTACTTGAGGGCATGGGCGTTAAGACTATCGACACTAAAGGCCACGATTTCGACACCAACTACCATGAGGCCGTTGCTTTGGTGCCTGGCATGGGCGACGAGAATAAAGGCAAGGTTATCGACTGCGTTCAAAAAGGTTACACACTCAATGACAAAGTGATTCGCTTTGCCAAAGTGGCAGTGGGACAGTAAAAGGTAAAAAAAGTAAAAAGAAGAGTATAACTATCGGTTGAGCCGACAGGACACGGAACTCTAAACCCTCAACGCTAAACATTAATTTAAGAAAGTGGCAAAACGTGATTATTATGAGGTGCTTGGCGTAGACAAAAACGCCTCAGAAGACGATATCAAAAAAGCCTATCGCAAGATAGCCATCAAATACCACCCCGACCGCAATCCAGGCAACAAAGAGGCCGAAGAGAAATTCAAGGAGGCGGCTGAGGCATACGACGTGCTCCACGACCCCCAGAAGCGTCAACAGTACGACCAGTTCGGTTTCGATGGTCTGCAAGGCATGGGCGGTTTCAGCGGTGGTGGATTCTCCATGGACGACATCTTCTCGATGTTCGGCAGCGTCTTTGGCGGAGGAGGATTCGGAGGCGGATTCGGAGGTTTCGGCGGCAGTCGACAGGCCGCACGTCACCAAGGCAGTGACCTCAGGCTCAAAGTACGTCTGTCATTGCAAGAAGTGGCTGCCGGTTGTACCAAAAAGTTCAAGGTCAGGAAAGACATCACCTGTCCACATTGCAAGGGCAGTGGTGCAGAAGGTGGCAGTGGTTCGGAAACTTGTCCCACCTGCCATGGCAGTGGTGTGGAGGTGCGTACCAAACAAACCATGTTCGGTATGATGCAGACACAGGCTCCCTGTCGCACCTGCGGCGGTGAGGGTTCCGTCATCAAGAACCGCTGCGCCGAATGTGGCGGCACCGGTGTAGTGAAAGGTGAAGAAGTGGTGGAAATCAACATCCCCAAGGGTGTGGGCGACGGCATGGTATTCACCGTAAGCGGCAAAGGCAACGCTGGACGCCGTAATGGCATCCCTGGCGACATTCAGGTATATATCGAAGAAGAGGACAACGACACGTTCATCCGCGATGGGCAAGACCTGATTTACAATCTCTTGCTCGACTTCCCCACCGCCACTTTGGGTGGCGATGTACGCATACCAACCATCGAGGGCACGAAGGTGAAAATCAAAATCGAGCCAGGCACGCAACCGGGAAAGACGCTGCGCCTGCGTGGCAAGGGACTGCCTGCCGTTCAAGGTTATGGCAGCGGTTACGGCGACTTGGTGGTGAATGTGAGCGTCTATGTGCCGAAGACCTTGAATCGTGAAGAGCGTGAGATGATGGAACGGTTAAAGGACAGCGACAACTTCAAAGGCGACGCGAAGACCAAACAAACCATCTTCCAACGATTCCGGAATTATTTTAATTAGGAGTGAAGGAGTCGTAGAGAGAAGGAGTGGGGACAATAGCCCGTGGGGCATTTTTTATTCGTCATTCTTTTGACTTACAAAGAAACCATAGATTATCTGTTCAAGAGCGCACCCGTGTTCGAGAAAGTGGGAGCCTCAGCCTATAAGCCGGGGTTGGAAACCACTATGGCCTTGGATAAGCATCTGGGGTGTCCTCACCATGCGTTCAAAACCATTCACGTGGCGGGGACCAATGGCAAAGGCAGCGTGTCGCACACCTTGGCGGCTATCCTCCAGGCGGCAGGACATCGCGTCGGACTGTTCACCTCACCCCATCTAGTGGACTTCCGTGAGCGCATACGCGTCAATGGCGAGATGATCAGCGAACAGGAGGTCATTGACTTTGTGGCTCAGCACCGCTCGTTCTTTGAACCCCGGCATCCCTCATTCTTCGAACTGACCACAGCCATGGCGTTCTGGTATTTCAAAGAGCAGAAGGTCGACATCGCCGTGGTGGAAGTGGGATTGGGCGGACGCCTCGACAGCACCAATATCATCACCCCCATCCTTTCCATCATCACCAACATTTCTTTCGACCATACCCAATTTCTCGGCCACACCCTCGAGATGATTGCCTCGGAAAAAGCGGGCATCATCAAAAATGGCGTACCCGTAGTCATCGGCGAGGCCAATGAACAGACGCGTCCCGTTTTTGCACGCATGGCATTTGAACGGCGAGCACCTATTATTTTCGCAGAAGACGACAAGATAGTCGTGGGCAACTTGGGTAAAGACAGCGACAACCCAGCCTATGTGGTGGACTTGGATGTCAATGAGGGAAAGCGATACGGCAAAAACAGAGTGGCCTACGAGTTGCGGGGCTACTACCAAGAGAAAAATGCCAATACGATTTTTTGGGCATGTGAAGTATTGCGAAAAAATGGTTGGATAAAAGGACTTGGAGAGATACGCGAAGGCTTCGCACATGTCTGTGAGATGACAGGGCTAGTGGGACGCTGGCAACGACTACAAGAACATCCTACCGTCATCTGCGACACGGGCCATAACGTGGGGGGATGGGAATACCTCAATGTCCAACTCAAACGACAATCCTGCCGTACCATGCGCATCGTTTTCGGCATGGTGGACGACAAAGATATCGACACCGTACTGGGCATGTTGCCCCAACAAGCCACTTATTATTTCACACAAGCCAGTACCCATCGGGCCATTCCCTCCACCAGGGTGGCAGAAAAGGCGGCCGCCCATGGCCTGCACGGAATGCACTACCCCACCGTGGCCGAGGCATACTACGCCGCGCTCGCCGATGCCACACCTGACGACTTTATTTTTGTGGGCGGAAGCAGTTATGTGGTAGCTGACTTGTTGGAGACATTGATCATTGAAGATTGAACATTGAAAGTTGAACATTCAAGTTTTTACTTTTAAAACTTTTTAACTTTTCTTTTTTGCTCATTTTCCCCGTTTCTTTCGTCATTATCGATTTTTTTCAGTTACTTTGCAGACTACTAATATTTTAACTAAAAACGAGTCGATTATGATGGAAACAGAAAATTTGTGTGGTCTGCGCAGAGAAGACTTCCAGACCACTATCAATGGTAAGCAAACAGACTTATATTTCTTGAGGAACAGCGCTGGCAACGAAGTGGCCATCACCAACTATGGCGGAGCTATCGTAGCCATCATGGTACCCGACCGCGACGGCAAATATGCCAATGTGATCCAGGGACATGACAACATCCAAGAAGCAATTAACACAACTGAGCCTTACCTTAGCACGCTCATCGGTCGTTTCGGCAACCGCATCTGCCGAGGCAAGTTCCAACTAAAAGGCAAGGAATACCAATTGGCCCTTAACGATGGACCCAATGCCCTCCATGGCGGACCGAAAGGCTTCCACGCACGCGTATGGGATGCTATGCAGATGAATGACAACACGTTGGTGCTCAACCTCATCTCCGCCTATGGTGAGGAAGGTTATACCGGAGAAGTGAAAGTGACCGTTGTTTACACTTTCACTAACGAGAATGAACTGGTCATCGAGTATATGGCCACGACCAACAAGAAAACCATCATCAACCTGACCAACCACGGATTCTTCGCTTTGGCAGGCATCGCAGACCCCACTCCTACCATCGAGGACTTGGAGTGCGAAATCAACGCCGACTTCTACCTGCCCATCGACGAGACGAGCATCCCCACGGGAGAAATTCGTTTCGTGGAAGGCACACCTTTCGACTTCCGCAAGCCAAAGACTTTCGGTCAGGATATCGATGCTGACAATGAACAGTTACGCAATGGCTCAGGCTACGACCACTGCTATGTGCTGAACAAGCGCGAAGAGGGAGAACTGAGTTTCGCAGCACGTATTCACGAGCCCAAGAGCGGCCGTACGATGGACGTGTTTACCACCGAGCCCGGTATACAGGTTTACACTGACAACTTCGGTTCAGGCTTCAAAGGTCAGCATGGTGCCACGTTCCCCCGCCGCAGTGCCGTATGCTTCGAGGCACAGCACTTCCCCGACAGTCCCAACCGCCCGTATTTCCCCTCCGTGGTTCTGAAACCCGGACAGCAATACAAGCAGAAGACTATCTATAAGTTCGGAGTACAACAGTAATACTTACCTTACCATAATATATAATTTCGTAATCACGTTATGATGGCAATATAACGTGATTACGAAAAATAACTAAAAACTATATGGAAAACAACAAGACCAATGGCAAGATAATTGCCATCATCACCATGTGCTTCATCTTCGCGATGATCAGCTTTGTGACCAACATGGGTGCTCCTTTTGGCAACATCTGGGGCGAGCACTTCCCCTTTGCCAAGGCTTGGGGTAACTTGATGAACTTTGCTGCCTACCTGTTCATGGGTATTCCCGCGGGTAAGATGCTCATCAAATACGGCTACAAGAAAACAGCCCTCACAGCCTTGATTGTAGGTATTGTGGGATTGGCGTTCCAGTACCTCTCCAGTTTGGTAGGTGCTGAAACGGGACTCTTTGAATACCAAGGTGTTACCGTGACGCTCAATCTGATTATCTACCTATTGGGAGCTTTCATCTGCGGTTTCTGTGTATGTATGCTCAATACCGTGGTGAACCCGATGCTGAACCTCCTCGGCGGTGGTGGCAACAAAGGCAACCAGCTCATACAGATTGGCGGTACCTTAAACTCTTTGACAGGTACACTGACCCCGCTGCTGACAGGTCTCTTGGTGGGCACGGTAACGAAAGACACGCATATGAGCGACGTTTCGCCACTGCTCTTCATCGGTATGGCTGTCTTCGCCATCTCCTTTGTCATCATCAGTCGTGTGGAAATTCCCGAGCCTACGTTGGGTAAGGAACAACCCAAATACGAGCGCAGCCCGTTGGCCTTCCGCCACTGCCTATTGGGTATCATCGCCATATTCTTCTATGTTGGTATTGAGATTGGCATCCCCATGCAGTTGAATTTCTACCTCACCGACCTCGGTTTCGAAGGAGCCGCCGTGGTGGGTGGTGCCTACGCCGCTGCCTACTGGTTCCTGATGATGGTGGGACGATTCTGCTCTAGCTTCATCTCAGGCAAGGTGTCTACGCGCACTCAGCTGACCATCGTATCAGCGGTGGCCATCACCCTGCTCGTCATCGCCATCTTCATGCCTGAAAGCTCCAAAATGACCATTTCGCTCATCAGCGACAACCCTGTACCTACGAAGAGTGTGCTCATCGCCGTCTGCGGTCTGTGTACCTCGATTATGTGGGGTGGCATCTTCAACCTCTCCGTTGAAGGCCTGGGCAAATATACCGAGGCTGCTTCGGGTCTCTTCATGACGATGGTGGTAGGCGGTGGTATCATGCCGCTTATACAAGAGAGTATCGCCAAGAGTGCCGGCATCATCAACAGCTACTGGCTAGTCATCGGCATGTTGGCCTACATTCTCTTCTATGCCCTCATCGGCTCAAGAAATGTAAATAAGGACATCAAGGTGGATTGAAACTTGAACATTGATAATTGAATGAAGTTCATCCGCGTTATTTCATCTTTTAATTTTTTAATTTTATAATCTTACCTCATGAATATTGAACACGTAAGAAGTCGTTTCATCAAACATTTTGATGGCAAGACAGGCAACATCTACCATTCACCGGGTCGTATTAACCTCATTGGGGAGCACACCGACTACAACGGTGGTTTCGTATTCCCAGGTGCCGTGGACTGTGGCATTATGGCCGAAGTACGCCCCAATGGTTTGAATACCGTGATATGCTATGCCATTGACCTGAAGGACAAAGTGGAATTCAAAGTCGACGACCCCGTAGGGCCGCGTGCTTCATGGGCACGTTATATCTATGGCATCGTGCAGGAAATGCGCAAGCGTGGCGTCGACGTGAAGGGCTTCAACACGGCTTTCTCGGGTGATGTGCCCCTGGGTGCCGGCATGTCATCGTCGGCAGCGTTGGAGAGTTGCTTTGCCTTTGCACTGAACGACCTGTTCGCCGACAACAAGGTGTCAAAATGGGACATGGTACTTGCCGGACAAGCCACTGAGCATAACTACTGCGGTGTGAACTGTGGAATCATGGACCAATTTGCCAGTGTCTTTGGACAGGCAGGCAAACTGATGCGTCTCGACTGCCGCAGCCGCGAGTTTGAATATTTCCCGTTCGACCCTAAAGGCTACAAATTGGTACTGCTCAACTCATGCGTAAAACATGAACTGGCAGGTTCTCCCTACAATGACCGCCGCAACTCATGCGAAAACGTGGTGAAGCACATCGCAGCCAAACATCCAGAAGGCAAATTCGAAACACTACGTGACTGCACATGGGAACAACTGGAAGAGGTACGCGCCGAAGTGGGCGAAGAAGACTACAAGCGTGCCCACTTCGTGTTGGGTGAGAAAGACCGCGTGTTGGCCGTGTGCGATGCCTTGGTGGCTGGCGACTACGAGACCGTAGGCCGCAAGATGTACGAGACCCACGATGGTTTGTCGAAGGAGTATGAGGTCAGTTGCGAAGAACTCGACTTCCTCAACGACATAGCACGCGACAATGGCGTCACGGGCAGCCGTATCATGGGCGGTGGTTTCGGAGGATGCACCATCAACCTGGTGAAAGACGAGCTCTACGAGCCATTTATCGCTGATGCCAAGAAACGTTACTTCGAAAAATACGGTAAGGAGCCAAAAGTAATCGACGTGGTTATCGGCGACGGTTCACGCCGCATCTGCTGACATCGTCACAAAGTTCCCTATCCTATCTATAAACGGCTGCACCATTAGTAGTGCAGCCGTATTTTTTATTCCACTAGAGATACACCCTTCATAAGCAATGGCCATTCATCGATAAGATATTGAAAATGGTCGAATTAGCGAAAAAGTGTTAAAAATACACTTATTCGAAAAAAAAGTTGGAAAAAACATTGCACTTTCAAAAAATAAGTGTAATTTTACACCCAAAATCTACTCATCTACAATTTAACTTTCTTATGAACACCAAATCAAGAAACTTTTTTGTGCTCGCAGGAGCCTGCTTGGTCCTGTTGTGCGGTTGCCAAGAAAATGGCAAGACTTTGACCCAATCGGGACTTGACCCTTTGGCTTTCGACTCCGTGATTAATGGTAAGGAAGTGCATCTCTACACTTTGAAAAACGCTCAAGGCATGGAAGCCTGCATCACCAACTTTGGTGGACGCGTGGTATCACTCATGGTGCCCGACAAAGACGGCAAAATGACTGACGTGGTACTGGGTTATGACAATCTACTCCAGTACACCGACAGCGTGAACAGTCCAAGCGATTTCGGTTCAACCGTAGGACGTTATGCCAACCGCATCAAGGATGGCAAGATTACCGTTGAAGGCAAGGAATACCAATTGCCTCGCAACAACTTCGGCCACTGTCTCCATGGTGGTACCAGCGGCTGGATGTATCAGGTGTTTGACGCACAGCAGCCCAACGACTCGACCTTGGTGCTCACGTTGACATCGCCCGATGGAGACAATGGTTTCCCAGGCGAAGTAAAGGTGACCGCCACCTATTCGCTCACTGCCGACAATGCCCTCGACTGCAAATATGAGGCCACAACCGACAAGGAGACCGTCATCAACATGACCAACCACAGTTACTTCAACCTCAACGGCGACCCCTCACAGGAAGCCATGGACATGGTGATGTATATCAATGCTGACAACTGGACACCTGCCGACGCCACCTATATGACAACGGGTGAAATCAAACCCGTTGAAGGCACGCCGATGGACTTCCGTGAGGCACATGCCATCCTCGACCATGTGAACGACAGCACCTTCGACCAAATCAAGAATGCCACAGGCTACGACCACAACTGGTGCTTGAACACATACAAAGATGGCAAGGGCGACGACAGCCAAGTAGCCGTATCACTGTTCTCGCCGAAGACGGGCATCATGCTCGAGGTATTCACCAACGAGCCCGGCATGCAGGTCTACACTGGCAACTTCCAAGGAACAGGCATCGCCTGCAAACACGGCATTAAGTATCCCAAACACGTGAGTGTATGTCTGGAAAGCCAGAAATATCCCGACTCACCCAACAAGAAAGATTGGCCATCACCTTACCTGAAACCCGGTGAGAAGTATTACAGCCATCTGGTGTACAAATTCTCTGTGAAGAAGTAATGATCATTCAACAATCGGTATTAAAAAGGTGGTTTTCCAAACCGTCCATTTTAATCCCATATTATTAATACTTTAAATTATTATGCAATTATTAGACTGGATTGTCATCGGTGTGTTTTGCTGCGCACTCATTGGCATCGTATTCTGGGTGATTAGCCAGAAGAACAACAACTCAGCAGACTACTTCTTGGGTGGCCGTGACGCCACATGGATTGCGATTGGTGCGTCGATTTTCGCATCGAACATTGGTAGTGAGCACCTTATCGGATTGGCCGGTGCTGGTGCTTCATCGGGTATGGCCATGGCCCACTGGGAGATACAAGGCTGGATGATCTTGATATTGGGATGGGTGTTCGTGCCCTTCTACACACGTTCAATGGTCTACACCATGCCTGAATTCCTTGAGCGTCGTTACAACACACAAAGCCGCACCATCCTCTCCGTCATCTCGCTCATCAGCTATGTGCTGACGAAAGTGGCCGTGACCGTGTATGCTGGTGGACTCGTGTTCCAGCAGGTGTTCGGCATCAAAGAACTGTGGGGCATCGACTTCTTCTGGATTGCCGCTATCGGCTTGGTGCTCATCACCGCCCTCTACACCATTTTTGGTGGTATGAAGAGTGTGCTCTACACCTCTGTTCTGCAAACACCTATCCTGCTGCTCGGTTCATTGATTATCCTGGTGCTCGGTCTGAGGGCTCTCGGTGGCTGGGATGAGATGATGGCCACATGTAGTGCTGTGACTACGAATGACTATGGCGACCACATGACTAGTCTGATACGCGACCTCCGCGACCCGCAGTATCCTTGGTTGGGTGCTTTGGTAGGTAGTGCTGTTATCGGTTTCTGGTACTGGTGTACCGACCAATATATCGTTCAGCGTGTACTCTCCGGAAAGAACGAGCGTGAGGCTCGCCGTGGTACCATCTTCGGTGCTTACCTGAAATTGTTGCCCGTGTTCCTGTTCCTCATCCCGGGTATGATTGCCTTTGCCATGAGCAAGAATGGCGTGACGGTCAATGGCGAGACCTTCGCCCTGAGCACTCCCGACGCTGCCTTCCCCACCCTCGTGGCTAAGTTGCTGCCTGCAGGTGTGAAAGGTTTGGTTGTATGCGGTATCCTCGCCGCTTTGATGAGCTCACTGGCTTCGTTGTTCAATTCATCAGCCATGCTGTTCACAATCGACTTCTGGAAGCGCTTGAAACCGCAGACCTCAGAGAAGAGCTTGGTGCGTATCGGACAGATTGCCACTGTGGTTATCGTGATTCTCGGTATTCTGTGGATTCCCATCATGCGCTCTGTAGGTAATGTGCTCTACAACTACTTGCAGGATGTGCAGAGTGTGCTGGCTCCTGGTATCGCCGCCGCCTTCCTCCTTGGTATCTGTTGGAAACGTGCCACACCTAAAGGTGGCCAATGGGGCTTGCTCTCAGGTATTCTCATCGGTATCACCCGTCTGGGAGCAAAAGTTTACTACAGTAATGCTCCTGAAGCCGCCGACAGTTGGTTCAAAGCCATATTCTACGACTTTAACTGGTTGTATTTCTGCGGTGTCATGCTCGTCTTCTGCTGTCTGGTGGTCATCGTGGTGAGTCTGATGACTCCCGCACCCGACGAGAAACAGATTCAGGGTCTGGTGTTCGGCACTGCCACTCCCGAGCAGAAAGCGGCTACACGAGCTTCTTGGACGAAATGGGATGTGATCCATACCATCATCATCATTTCGCTCACCATAGCATTCTATATCTACTTCTGGTAATTGACAATTTAAGTGAGAAGTTGGGGTTAGAGGTGATAGAATCACCTGCAAAGGTTGTTCTACACCTCCAACCTCACACTTAAAACCTGAAAAAAGACTTCACAACTACAAAACTTCAAACCCTTTATGACGAGATATTATAGTGAACATAGTCAATACTTCGTGTCAGTAGACTGCATCGTCTTCGGTTTCGACGAGGGCAAGTTAAAACTTCTTATCGGTCGACGACAGATGGATCCTGGACGAGGCGAATGGAGCCTTTATGGAGGCTTCGTAGGCGAGAAAGAGAGTTTGGAAGATGCAGCCCACCGTACCCTCTTTCAGTTGACGGGTTTGAAGGAGATGTATCTCAAGCAGGTAGGAGCCTTCGGCGCCATTGACCGCGACCCCGGCGAGCGCGTCATTAGTGTGGCCTACTTCGCTTTGATCAACGTGAAGGACTACGACAACCGCTTGCAGAAGGAACATGGTGTAGAATGGGTGGCCATCAACGACATGCCTCCTCTCTACGGCGACCACCAGATTATGGTTGAAAAAGCCATTGGCATGCTCCGTCGACGTATCGACACCGAGCCGCTGAGTTTCAATTTGCTGCCGAGCCTGTTCACGCTCACCCAACTGCAACAGGTGTATGAAGCCATTCTCGACGAGACCATCGACAAGCGCAATTTCCGAAAGCGCATGAAGATTCTCGATTTCATTGAAAAGACCGAGTTGGTGGATAAAAAAAGTAGCAAACGTGGTGCTGCCCTCTATCGATTTAACAAAAGAAGTAAGGACCGCACCTGAAAAACGCTGAGGAACTAAAAACTCACAAACTTAAGAACTCAAAAACTGAGTAACTCACAAACTCACAAACTTAAAAACTCACAAACACACATGCTAGAAGAATTAAAAGAAAAAGTTTTCCGCGCCAACCTCGACTTGGTGAAACACAATCTCGTGATTTTCACATGGGGTAACGTGTCGGCCATCGACAGAGAAAAAGGTTTGGTGGTTATCAAACCCTCCGGCGTGAGTTATGACACGATGAAAGCCAGCGACATGGTGGTGGTGGACCTCGAGACCGGCAAGGTGGTGGAAGGCGACCTGAACCCATCTTCAGACACCCCTACCCATTTGGTGCTCTACCGTGCCTTCCCCGAGATTGGTGGTGTGGTGCACACCCATTCCACGTATGCCACAGCCTGGGCACAGGCGGGCAAAGACATACCCAACATCGGTACGACACACGCCGACTATTTCCACGACGAGATACCCTGCACCGGCGATATGACTGAGCAGGAGGTGAAAGGCGACTACGAATTGGAGACAGGCAATGTCATCGTGCGTCGTATCCAAGAGGGAGGCATCAACCCCGTCCACACACCTGGCGTACTGGTGAAGAACCATGGCCCTTTCTCATGGGGAAAGGATGCTGACAACGCCGTCTACAATGCGGTGGTGATGGAACAGGTGGCCAAGATGGCCTTTGTGTCGTTCACTGTCAATCCCGCAACGACCATGAATCCTTTGCTCATCGAAAAGCACTTTAGCCGTAAGCATGGCCCCAACGCCTATTACGGACAGAAAAAGAAATAAGAGTCCCTCCCATCCTCCTCGTGGGGAGGAGACGCAAATAAGTATTTTTCCAAAGAAACAATAAAACTTAATAACTAAGACCCATGCCCCTGTTCCGGTCTTCCCCCTCGGGGGATAAGAGGGGGGCTTATTACTATTATGATTAAAGCATTTGATAATTTTGAAATTTGGTGGGTCACTGGAGCACAGTTGCTTTATGGAGGCGATGCCGTAGTACAAGTTGATGGACACTCCAAGGAGATGGTGGCCGGTCTGAACGACAGTGGCATCATTCCCATCAAGGTGGTATATAAAGGCACTGCCAACAGCAGCAAGGAAGTGGAAGACGTGATGAAGGCCGCCAACAACGACGATAAATGCGTGGGCATCATCACCTGGATGCACACCTTCTCTCCCGCCAAGATGTGGATAAAAGGCTTGCAAGCCTTGCAGAAGCCGTTGCTCCATTTCCACACACAATACAATGCCGAGATTCCTTGGGACACCATGGACATGGACTTCATGAACCTGAACCAGAGCGCCCATGGCGACATCGAATTCGGACATATCTGCACCCGTATGCGTGTGGCCCGCAAGGTGGTTTGCGGCTACTGGAAAAACGAAGATGCCCAGAAGAAGATTGCCGTTTGGGCTCGTGTGGCTGCCGGTGTGGCTGATGCCAAAAATGTGCGTTGCCTGATGTTCGGTATGAACATGAACAATGTGGCTGTGACCGATGGCGACCGCGTGGAGTTTGAACAGCGCATGGGATATCATGTAGACTACTATCCCGTGAGCTCGCTCATGGAATATTTCAAGAAAGTGACGGATGCTGAGGCCGACACCTTGGTTGAGGAATACAAAAAACGTTACACCATCAAGATTGACGAGAGTGGCGAAGAGGTGTACTGGGAGAAGGTGAAAAACTCCGCCAAGGCTGAAATTGCTCTCCGCCGTGTGCTGAAAGACGAAGGAGCCACTGCTTTCACCACCAACTTCGACGACCTGGGTGATGCCGACATCAATGATCCCAATTTCGTGGGCTTCGACCAGATTCCGGGTCTCGCTTCACAGCGACTGATGGAAGAAGGATACGGCTTCGGCGCCGAGGGCGACTGGAAGACAGCCTGCCTCTACCGCACGTTGTGGGTCATCCAGCAAGGCATGCCCACCGGTTGCTCGTTCCTCGAGGACTACACCCTCAATTTCGCCGGCGACCGCAGTTCATGTCTTCAGAGCCACATGCTCGAGGTGTGCCCGCTCATCGCCGTCGACAAACCTAAACTCGAAGTGCATTTCTTGGGTATTGGCATTCGCAAGCAGCAGACGGCCCGTCTCGTGTTCACGTCGAAAGTGGGACGTGGCATCAAGGCCACCGTCGTCGACCTGGGCAACCGTTTCCGCCTGATTTCACAGGAAGTGGAGTGCATCGAACCGAAACCCATGCCCAACCTGCCCGTGGCATCCGCCCTCTGGGTGCCCCAACCCACGTTCGAGATTGGTGCCGGCGCATGGATTCTGGCTGGTGGCACACACCACAGTGCTTTCTCCTACGACATCACCGAGGAGTACTGGGAAGACTTCGCTGAGATGCTGGGTATCGAATATGTGAGAATTAACAAGGACACCAAGACCAGCGAGTTCAAGCATGAGCTGCAGATGAATGAGGTATATTACATGTTGAATAAAGCGTTGAAATGATGACAGCAAAACAGACAATAGAATCGGGCAAAGCCATCATGGGCATTGAGTTCGGTTCCACCCGCATCAAGGCCGTCCTTATCGACGAAGAGAACAAGCCCATCGCCCAAGGTTCCCACGAATGGGAAAACCAATTGGTGGATGGTCTGTGGACCTATAGCACCGAAGCCATCTGGTACGGTTTGCAAGACTGCTATGCTGACCTGCGCCGCGATGTGCAACGTCAGTACGACTGCGAGATTGATTCCTTGGCAGCCATCGGTTTCAGTGCGATGATGCACGGATACATGGCTTTCAACGAAAACCGCGAGATTCTCGTTCCTTTCCGCACATGGCGTAACACCAACACAGGAAAAGCGGCAGCTGAATTGAGCAAGTTGTTCAACTATAACATTCCCTTGCGTTGGAGCATATCCCACCTCTACCAATGCATTCTCGACAACAATGAGCATGTAGCCGATATCCGTTACCTGACCACACTGGCGGGTTACGTACACTGGCAGGTGACAGGACAGTTCGTTCTTGGCGTGGGCGATGCCTCTGGTATGATTCCCGTCGACCCCAAGACGAAAACCTACGATGCCGAGATGGTGCGTAAATTCGACGAATTGGTGGCACCTAAAGGGTACTCATGGAAACTGCTCGACATACTGCCCAAATCGCTCAACGCCGGTGCCGACGCTGGCTTCCTCACTCCAGAAGGAGCCAAGCGACTCGACGTTAGCGGTCATCTGAAAGCAGGCATTCCCGTTTGTCCGCCCGAAGGCGACGCAGGCACGGGTATGGTAGCCACCAACGCTGTGAAACAGCGCACGGGCAATGTGAGCGCCGGCACATCGTCGTTCTCTATGATTGTGCTCGAGAAAGAACTCTCCCGCCCGTATGAGATGATTGACATGGTGACCACCCCCGACGGTTCGCTCGTGGCCATGGTACACTGCAACAACTGCACCAGCGACCTCAATGCATGGGTAGGACTGTTCAAGGAATACCAGCAACTGCTGGGTGTGCCTGTCGACATGAACGAGGTGTTTGGCAAACTTTACAACCATGCCCTCACGGGCGATGCCGACTGCGGTGGATTGGTATCATACAACTACATCAGCGGTGAGCCTGTCACAGGATTGGAAGAAGGACGCCCACTCTTCGTGCGCTCTGCCAATGACCGTTTCAACCTCGCCAACTTCATGCGCGCACATCTCTATGCTTCGGTAGGTGTGCTCAAGATAGGAAACGACATCCTGCTTAAAGAGGAGATGATACGCGTTGACCGCATCACAGGTCACGGCGGATTGTTCAAGACAAAGGGTGTGGGACAACGTGTGCTGGCGGCCGCCATCAACAGTCCCATCTCCGTCATGGAGACAGCAGGCGAAGGTGGAGCATGGGGCATCGCGTTGCTCGCTGCCTACGCCGTGAACAACACCGACGGACTCTCACTCGCCGACTATCTCGAGAACGTGGTCTTCGCTGGCAACACTGGCGTGGAGATAGTACCCACAGCCGAGGATGTGGCTGGTTTCGAGCGTTATATTGAAAACTACAAGCGCTGTCTGCCCATCGAGCAATGCGCTGTGGACAACAAGCGTTAAGACATCTATCTTCATATCCCCAAATCGCACTTTTGGCGATTTGGGGATATCTTGTTGAAAATAGTATGCTCAAGCATCGGCAAATACAAATAAATTGAGTATATTTGCACCATGAAAAGAGGGGTTGCCATCATGCTCATTGCCATGCTTTGCTGTCAAGTGCAAGCCCAGGAAAAAAAGAACTGGGTGTCAAGGCAATGGAACCGTCTCGTTTCTTTCATTGACGAGATGTCTGTCTCGGGTATCGACACCAATTACATTGCCATTCCCGAGAAGCCTTGGCAGATAATCCTTCGCTACAACGCCAACGACATGTTGTTGCGTTCAAGCACGAAAATGAGCGAAGAGACGCTGATTTCGCAAGGAATTAACGGTGAATACGAATGGGAAACAACCGTCTCACCTAATACATCATCGTCAATAGGTCTGTGGGTGGGCTACCGCGGTTACGGCCTAGGTTATAGCCTCTCTCTCTCCAAAGGCCAAGGAAGAAATTTCCTATTCGCTGCCACTGGGTCGCGCTTCAGTATCAGCCTACGCCTGCGCCGGTTTAAGACCAATGACATGGGTATACGTCTCAGCGGCTTTGATGAAGATGGTAAGTTTGATTGGAAATCGGAAGGCCATGCCGACGACCCACTGAGTGTCCACACCACGCTGGTTGACGGTTACTATATGCTCAACGGCAAACGGTTCTCCCATGCCGCCGCCTACGACCAGTCGGCCATACAGTTGCGCTCCGCAGGTTCCATCGTGGTGGGTGCATCGTGGTTCTACACGTCACTTAACTCTGCGTCAGACAACAACGCCATCCTTATTCAGACAATGAATGGTATTGGACGTACGCAGATATACGAAGGAAGCATTGGCTTGGGCTATACCTACAACTGGGTTCCAACGAAGAATCTTCTTGTGAACGTCATCGCCATACCGCAGTTCACCCTCTACAATAGAGCAAAGGCGTACCTCTACGAGTCAAACTACGACATATTCCTCAAACCGGGGGAAATCTCACCCGATGGGAAGAAAGCTCTACCCGTGGATGGCACTTGGCCCGACGACTTCGCCATCACGCCAAAGGGCACCGCAGAGAAACATGGCAGCATTTCGCTGAACTTCGATGCACGCATGTCGGTGACCTACCAGTTGGGGCGCTATTTCATCAACGCCTACGGACAAGTGAACCACTATAATCACTATTTTGGCGACAACCACATGAAAATCACCGACTGGAGCGTCAACGGATCAATAGGAATAAGACTATAAACTTCATATCTCAAACCTCAAATTTCAAAATCTGTTATGAGAAGGACATTAGCAACATTTATCGCAGCCATGGCACTGTCGTCCATGGCATACGCCCAAGGGTCGGTCAAGGCAACCATCCATGCCAACCAACCGGGACCAAAAATCAACAAGGAGATTTACGGCCAGTTTGCCGAGCACCTGGGTTCATGCATCTATGGCGGACTTTGGGTGGGCGAGAACTCACCTATACCCAACATCAATGGCTATCGCAAAGATGTGTTCAACGCGCTGAAAGCCCTTCAAGTGCCCGTTTTACGCTGGCCTGGTGGTTGTTTCGCTGACGACTACCACTGGATGGACGGCATCGGTCCACGCAGCCAACGCCCCTCACTGCGCAACAACAACTGGGGTGGCACCATCGAAGACAATTCATTCGGCACACATGAGTTCCTGAACCTTTGCGAGATGCTGGAATGCGAGCCTTATATCAGTGGCAACGTGGGCAGCGGTACGGTGAAGGAGATGGCACAATGGGTGGAATACATGACCAGCGATGGCGACACGCCGATGGCCCGCCTGCGTCGACAGAATGGTCGCGACAAAGCATGGCATGTGAAATATTTCGGTATTGGCAACGAGGCATGGGGCTGCGGTGGCAACATGACACCAGAATACTACAGCAACGAATTCCGCAAATACAATACCTACCTGCGCGACTACAGCAACAACCAACTCTACCGCATCGCCAGTGGAGCCTCCGACTACGACTACGACTGGACACAGGTGTTGATGGACCGCATCGGCAACCGCATGAGCGGCGTGAGCTTGCACTACTACACTTGTTCAGGATGGAACGGCTCGAAAGGGTCGGCCACACAATTCGACAATGACCAATATTACTGGGCCTTGGGCAAATGTCTGGAGATAGAAGACGTTATCAAGAAGCACAAGGCCATCATGGACGAGAAAGACCCCAACCATCAGATAGGGTTGCTCCTCGACGAATGGGGCACATGGTGGGATGAGGAACCCGGTACTATTCCTGGGCATCTCTATCAGCAGAATGCCCTTCGCGACGCCTTCGTGGCAGCCCTCTCGCTCAATGTGTTCCACCGACATACCGACCGTCTCGTCATGGCGAACATCGCACAGGTGGTCAATGTGTTGCAGTCGATGATTCTCACTGACCAAGAGGGTACTGGACATATGGTGCTTACACCTACCTACCACGTATTCGAAATGTACACCCCGTTCATGGAGGCCACCTACCTGCCCCTCGACATCGAGAGCGAGACCATCAAGGTGCGCCATGAGTATTTCACCGCCATGGACGAGACACGTTCCGATGGCTATCGCACACTGCCACTGCTCTCCGCCTCGTCGGCAAAGACCAAGGACGGCAGTCTCGTGCTTGCACTCACCAACGTAAGTCTAGACAAAGACCAGACCATCACCGTCAATATCGACGGTTTCGCAGCCAAGAGCGTCAGTGGAAGGATTCTCACATCGAAGTCGGTGGCCGACTACAACGACTTTGAACATCCCGACCGTGTGGCTCCGCGCGAATATAAAGACGCCAAACTGAAAAAGGGAGAACTCACTGTAAAAGTTCCCGCCAAGTCGCTGATTGTATTAACTATTAATGGGTAGAAAAGGGAAGTTAAAAAGGGAAGTAAAAAAGGAAGTTAAGCACTTCGTGCTGGACAATAGCTTTGAAAGGTAAAAAGGTAAAAAAGTAAAAAGGTAAAAAACGAGTAGAAGTAATGTCCATTTTAACTCCCACTTTAACTTCCATGAGCGAAACGAATTAACTTCAAATAAAATCATAAAAAACAATTTATTATGAACGACAACAAAGTAATGAACAAAGCAGCTGACAACATCCGTATCCTTGCAGCTGCAATGGTAGAAAAAGCCAAGAGTGGCCATCCCGGTGGTGCTATGGGTGGTGCCGATTTCATCAACACGCTCTATAGCGAGTTCCTCGTCTACGATCCCGAGAACCCCTCGTGGGAAGGACGTGACCGTTTCTTCCTCGATCCCGGACACATGGCTCCGATGCTCTATTCACAACTCACGCTCATCGGCAAATATGAGTTGGAAGACCTGAAGAACCTGCGCCAGTGGGGTTCCGTGACACCCGGACACCCTGAGCGTGAGATAGCACGCGGCATTGAGAACACCTCTGGACCTCTCGGCCAAGGCCATACCTTCGCTGTGGGTGCCGCCATCGCTGCCAAGTTCCTCAAGGCACGCTTGGGCAACGTGATGAACCAGACCATCTACGCCTACATCTCCGATGGTGGCGTGCAGGAAGAGATTTCCCAGGGCGCTGGCCGTATCGCCGGTAACCTCGGTCTCGACAACCTCATCATGTTCTATGACGCCAACGACATCCAGTTGTCGACGAAGACAGAAGTGGTGACCTGCGAAGACACCGCTAAGAAATATGAGGCTTGGGGATGGTTTGTGCAGAAGATTGACGGCAACGACGTGGACCAGATTCGCGAGGCCATCAAGAAGGCACAGGCAGAGAAAGAGCGTCCGTCGCTCATCATCGGCCACTGTGTGATGGGCAAGGGTGCCCGCAAGGCTGACGGCTCGAGCTATGAGAGCAACTGCGCCACCCACGGTGCTCCGCTCGGCGGCGACAACTTCGTTCAGACGATGAAGAACCTGGGTGCTGACCCGGAGAATCCCTTCGTCATCTTCCCCGAAGTGAAAGAATTATATGCCAAGCGTGCTGAAGAACTGAAGAAGATATGCGCCGAGCGTTATGCCGCCAAAGCTGAGTGGGCAAAGGGACATCCCGAGCAGGCCAAACTCATGGAAGAGTGGTTCAGCGGCAAGGCTCCAAAGATTGACTGGAACAAGGTTCAGCAGAAAGCCGGTGCTGCCACCCGTGGCGCTTCTGCCACTGTGCTGAGCGTGTTGGCCGAAGAGGTGCCCAACATGATTTGCGCCTCCGCCGACCTAAGCAACTCCGATAAGACCGACGGTTTCCTGAAGAAGACACACGACATCGTGCGTGGCGACTTCTCCGGTGCGTTCTTCCAGGCTGGTGTGGCCGAACTTACCATGGCTTGCTGCTGCATCGGTATGGCACTCCACGGAGGTGTCATCCCCGCCTGCGGTACCTTCTTCGTATTCTCCGACTACATGAAACCAGCAGTGCGCATGGCTGCCCTGATGGAGTTGCCCGTGAAGTTCATCTGGACACACGATGCCTTCCGTGTGGGTGAGGATGGTCCTACCCATGAACCTGTTGAGCAGGAAGCACAGATTCGTCTGATGGAGAAACTGAAGAACCACCACGGCAAGAACTCCATGTTGGTTGTTCGTCCTGCCGACGCAGAGGAAACAACCGTCTGCTGGCGCATGGCTATGGAGAACACCGATACGCCGACGGCGCTCATCTTCTCGCGCCAGAACATCGACATGTTGCCCGAAGGCAACGACTACATGCAGGCCATGAAGGGTGCTTATGTAGTGGCTGGTAGTGATGAAGACTATGATGTGATACTGCTCGCCTCCGGTTCAGAAGTGTCGACCCTCGAGGCCGGTGCCAAACTGCTCCGCGAAGACGGTGTGAAAGTGCGCATCGTGAGCGTTCCTTCCGAGGGCTTGTTCCGCAACCAATCGAAGGAATACCAACAGAGCGTGCTCCCCGCTGGCAAGAAGAAGTTTGGTATGACTGCAGGTCTGCCTGTCACTCTCGAAGGTCTTGTAGGTGCCGACGGTACCGTATGGGGTCTGCAGAGTTTCGGCTTCTCCGCTCCTTACAAAGTGCTCGATGAGAAACTGGGCTACAACGGCCAGAACGTCTACGAGCAGGTGAAGAAACTGTTAGGATAATTACAATTCACAATTCATAATTAACAATTCAAAATTTAGGATTAGCAATTATGATGGAATTCAAAACCATAGGCATAGCCAGCGACCATGCTGGCTATGCTTTGAAACAATTCGTCAAGCAATACCTGGAAGAAAAAGGTTACGCTTACAAGGACTATGGCACCTACACGGAGGACTCGTGCGACTACAGCGACTTCGGCCATGCCTTGGCACGCGGCATCGAAGCTGGCGAGGTCTATCCCGGCATCGCTGTCTGTGGTAGCGGCGAAGGCATCAACATGACCCTCAACAAACACCAATCCATTCGCGCCGGCCTGTGCTGGATTCCCGAGATTGCCCATCTCATCCGTCAGCACAACGATGCCAATGTGCTCGTCATGCCTGGTCGTTTCATCGATGAAGACATGGCTCGCAAGATTATGGACGAATATTTCGCCACCGACTTCGAAGGTGGTCGCCACCAGCGTCGCATCGACAAGATTCCGGTGTAACGCTCAGTTTGTAGCAATATAACAAAGAGCCGTTTCCTGTCTTAAAGAGGGAAATGGCTCTTTGTTTAGTAAAACAATTCTAGAAGAATTCCACATTGCCATGTTTTCCATAAACAATACATTTTGACCTTTTCCTATTAAGGCTGTGATAGATATTGCTTTCCTGACTATCAGCGGTCATAATAATGCTCACATCGCAACACTTTATCGGTATGACGTTCTTTACTCGTTCTTTATGCATATTAGCATTACCTACCGTGCTGCAATACCTGACATACAGATTCTCATGTAGTTGGAAGAATCCATCTTTAACTATTGACTTTTGAAAAACATCCTTTGCTTTTCGTCCCACCTTGTTATAGCGGGTGAAACTTGTAACAACATAGATCCACATATTTTCAAATCGTTGGATAAACAATAACTCTACCATCTTCTTCATAAATACCAGCCAGTGAAGAAGCCGTCAATGACATTGCGTCAGCAGAAATATCTTGATAAAATAATTCCAATAGCCGTCTCTTCGATTCTCTGCACACTTCCGTCAGTCCTTCTTTCAGCATTATTATTACCCGATAGTCAACATAAGGTCTATATGGTTCCATAACATCATCGGCCAAAGGAAAAGCATTGTGACAATTATGATGGAAGATTCCCACGAGAGGAAGCAGTCCTGCATTCATGAGACTTCTGGCCACCATAGAACGGAGCACGGTATAGCCGTAATTAAGGAGAGCATTCGGAGGTCCTCCAAACCTATCACGAATAAAGTTCTTTCCAATGAGTTTCAACCAATACACTCTTGCAGCCATCCCTTCCCGATTGGTGGAATCGCCACTTTTGACATTGTTGTAGTAGGTGGCAAGCAATGATTTGCCAATGCCCAATTTCTCAAGCAATAAAGACTGGTTACGGATTTTAGCCTCTACAATTTGTTTCCATATTTGTTTATTGACTGGTTTTGATGCAGCCAACTGACATCTTATCCTTTTCGACTGCAAGGTATTAGATTCCAAATCCAACAACATCGACACAGGCATATGTTTCTCGTCGCAGAACACAACACCGATATTTAATTTCGATAATTTAGCGATGAGAGGAATCGTTATCTTGACGGAATGATTATCCACCATGATCATCTGGATGTCCTCCAACGAGCGCAATGTCGTCTCTTCAGTCTCCCTGTTGGTAATGACCAACATACCATCTCTTAAGGATAGTTCTTTTGATGATTCGAATACTAAAGTTTGCTTTGCCATTTTTCGGCTAAATTACTAAAAAAATGAAGGAATAATATAAATTGCTCATTATTTCTTTCATTTTTTTGTAATTATAAAAATTACAACTATCTTTGCCTCAAAAAATTACCAATTAAAGGGTTCGAATACCACCTGAACCCAAACCGTTTTAAACTCGGCGGTCAGGTCTTTTGCTTCAAGATGACCGCCAGGGGCGTGCAATTTCAAAAATACTTCTTTTGTCATTTCATTGATATTTTGTAACTTTGTTGCAAAAGTACGAAACTAAAATAAATATCAATCTATAATGATTATTTATTTTGATTAGATAAACATTTTTTAAGAAAAGCATTTGTCAAACATAAACCAGAATGATTATGAAAAAGTATTCGTACAACGCCGATTTCTTTGGACAGTGGTTCGAGAAGTCGGGGCTAAAACTCACCCAACTTATGAAAGACCTGGAGGTGAATAATGTGAGCCTGAAACGATGGATGAAGGACAAGACCAATCCTCTGCCAGTAGAAAAAATGGTGCTGCTCTGCAATCTTTATGACATAGACCTTTCGGAGTTCTTTCTTGACGGCGACAGTCCGGCGACAGTCATTCCAAAAACGGCACATCGCGCCTCAGTGCGAGGGGATGAACGGCTGCAAAGCGAAGCGACGAAAAATGAAAAGAACGAGAAAGATAATACATCGCAGATGGAAATCCTGCAAATGAAAATTGACCACATGCAGGAGATTCAACGGATAAAAGACGAGCAGCTGAAGAAAGAGGCACAGCTTAGAAGAGAATATCAGGAGCGTGAAGATGATATGCGCCGGCAATACGAAGAGCGCATCAGCCAATATGAAGCTCGGATAGACGAATACAAGGACATGGTGAGCGACGGGATGCAAACAATAAGACTGGCACTCACGCAAGGCGGGCGCCAGTCTTCCTATAGCGGTTACAGCCCCGAAGGTGTGGCAGATTACGGAGACGCTCCGCGCCCACACGTAAACCCCAACAAACGGTAATTGGGAGAATTGCCGTTTTCTATTTCCTATTCAATTCTCGCAGCATGAAGTTTTTCCTTGCCGTGAACATCCCTGCGGTGATTTCCGCGAAGCCGTCATAATCCCCGCAGTCTATTAGACGGTCAAGCCCGATGTTCCACTTCCCAGCATGGGCGAAAAACACAGGCGTGCTCTCATCCACCTTCAGGGGCTTTCCTTCTTTTTCGTTTTCGGCGGCTACGTTGTGGGCATGAACTATCTGGTAAAAGTCTTCTGTCCTGACGACCGGCAGTTTCATCCGCTCCTGCTCGGCGGTCACGGCTTTAGACCCGTCACGACTTCGTTTCCTGCCCGCCACGGGAGCGGCATTCGGGATGATGTCGATGTACTTGTAGAATTGCTTGTCGCCCAACAAGCCCACTATGGCCTTGCTGTCTATCTCCTTGTCGCCGGATGTCTTGAATCCTATGAAAGCCAGCCATTCGTCCAGAGTGTACGTCCTGCGCACCTCGTCCCATGTGCTGGGACGTTTGGAATAAGTGCGCCCGGCCACGTCTGATGGCGTGAAATTCTCACGCGCCTTCACGCACCCCGCCACTTTCTCCACATTAGGTTCCCACCATTGTTCGCCGTCTTTAGTCTTGTTGGCCAGCCTCCAGATGTCGGTGTTCACCTTCTTGGGATCTGCGAAGACCAAGTATTCCACGCCGCCGGTGAAGTAATGCGGGCTTGTATAATAAGACACCGCCCCCATACCTTTCGCATACTTCTCCGCCATGCGCTCGGCGTTGACGCAGGCGTGGTGGAACTTTGCCAGTGCCCTGCCCTCCTTGCTGTCGAAAGGAAACTCATAATAATATTTTGCCATGCTGATACAATTATTTTGATTGGTTTGATAGATGTCAGTCGAATTTTTCCTCCACTATAATAGCTGGCTCGCCATATACCGATACGGACATGTGATAGTCGCGTGCGGCCAGCTCGTCGATATACACCTTCAAAGGGTCGCCCTGCGAGAACAGTTCGTAAGCCTTGAAGAACTCACGCAGCCGCTCTTCGTTGAAAGCCTCGGTAGCGAAGGTGTGTTCCTTGACCGGGCGATACTGCTTGCAGAAGGCATCCACCTTCTCGGTGATGATGAAATCATCAAGGGTCGGAGATTTCTTTTCGTTTTCCTCGCTCATAAAAAATCAAAAAGGATATATTCGTTTACGATGCAAATATACCCTTTTCGATTTTAACATTTGGTACAGGTTGTCACGGTTTCGGTGAATTTTTCAACAGCCTATATTGGAGCTGGATGCTTTTCCCGAAATGCTTGGAAAGATGTCCCCATACGAATCGGATTACGTTGTCGCTCTCTATCCATTGGTAATAGTCGGAGTCGGGCAGTTGAATGTAAAGCACCTTCTTGGTTGTGTCGAAATGCTCAAACTGCATCATTTTCAATTTCGCTTTTACACTGTCATCTTCAACCTTTTCAGCCATTTCTGCCAAGCACTGTTTAAACTTCTCTTTATACTCTTCCATAAAAAGTTCTTGTTGACGGGGTTGCTGCTTTATCTCAGACGGCTGGTGATTGACGATAACATTATACGCATCGCCCAACTGAGTGCGCTCAATCTTGAACTCAATATATTCAGGTTCGCCACGCTTACGGCTGCCGGGATAAATCAGATCATACTCAAATCGGATGTCCGTCTGGTTGAGTTTCGCCATGCGGTCGAGGTCGTCGCGCACCGCGTCGAGCACCTTGATGCGGAAGTGGGCGAACTTGGGGTAAGGTGTCACTGTCTCGCCCTTCTCGTTGACGTAGGGCACGATACCGAGGTATTCCTTTAATTCCTGAAGCGTGTAGCGCACCCGTTTCTTCCCCTGCCCTATCGCCCGCATCAGCATGAGATAGAGGCGCGGCGTGGGGCGCTTTGTACTATAACGCGCTATCAGTTTCAAATGGTTCACATATCCCGCCGACATATCAAAAGCCCACTCGGCCACCTTCGGGTTGATCTGCACGTCGATGTAGCCATAGTGCCGCACCGACTCCGCCATTTCCATCAGCCCCTCCTCATTCTCGCGCTCGTAGTGGTAGTAGTCGCCAGTCTCTTTCACCCTGAACTCCTCGAAGACCGGGTTAAAGGCCGTCTCACCCGTGGGGATGCCGTCATCGTCGAGCACTGGGTGCTCCACCATCACCGCCATTTCGTTGATGGCCTTGCGCACGTCGCGGTAGTTGCCCGCCTGCACACCGAGGTCGGCCAGATAGATGCGGAACGGAGGTATTCCGTTCTTCAAAAGGTGCTCCGTGAACAGCGACTTGGGGCGCTTCTTCGACTTATCCAGTTTTAGGTTGTAGAAGTCCTTGATATACGTCTGCAGATGGTCGCTGACCATGAGGAGCGACTGCTGCTGCACCAGCGAGAGGTTGGCACCCAGTTTGGTGTAGGCGAACGGCGACTTGATCCACGAATGCGACTCCACCAACTGGCGCATTTCCTCTTTCGATATTCCTTGTTTCTTCTCCATACGCACGTATGTATATACATATAATAATTGCCTAAACTATGAATCGGTTAACCTACTGCCACCGAAACAACTATAAAAAGCGTGTTCCCAAACTATGAATCAGGCAACCTGAATTGTTCGCAATGCCGATAGGTTCGAATACCACCTGAACCCAAACCGTTTTAAACAATAAAGGTGAATTAATTTGGAAAATATTATTATTAATATTATTTTTGTGGTGAAGTTATTTCAATCAGAAATCATGGAAACGCTTTGGACAATATTGGTTGGGGTTGTGCTGACGGTGGCTCTCTTCCTTTTTTATTGTAAAGGATGGTGGCCCAGTACATGGTTTCGTGGTTTTTTGTTTATCATATTGACTTGTCTGTTTACTCCGATTATCACTTTCCCTATTCAGTATGTTATATGGATGATTTACCATGGTGGATGGGGAGATGGAGATGGCAACACACAAAAGAGTGCTGCGTTTTATAGTAGTAGCGATTAAAATGACTTATTTCATTTTTAATGGTTCGAATACCACCTGAACCCAAACCGTTTTAAACGAATGGCCACAGAAATCAAACAATACTTCGAGGCTAACAACGAGGCACTGGAAGTGCTGGTAGCAGTTGGGAAAAAGATGGTGTCTGTGGAAAGGAACTTTGTTATGAAGAGAACGTTCTACAAGGAGTTCAGAAAACGTATCGAACAATAAAAAAGGCTATCCGAAGACAGCCAAATGGGACGGTACGATAAAGCCCAATCCCCACGCATACTCAGCGGGTAGTCACTAAGGACACTGCAAAGATACAAAGAAATCCCTAACCTCCAAACAAAATGCCCGAAAATATTCAGAAAATAATAAAAAACATCCTCCGCGACATTCAGGTAGAACTCACCGACGAGTTCGACCGGAACTTCGAACGTCAGGCCTTCTTCTCCCAGGCTTGGCAGCGACGAAAGTCGCCTGTCAGGAACCAGGGAAGGGCCATACTCACGGTTCGAATACCACCTGAACCCAAACCGTTTTAAACCCAAACGGCTGGAACTGCCGATGCACTGTTGTCCAGGTCCGCAAGTCAAAGTATCCCGTGACCCCGCACGACGAGGCAATGGCACTCGGAGAGGCGGCAACCGGAAAGGACAACAAGGGCATCTTCCACTTCAATCCAGGCATAGAGCAGAAGACTATTCCGGACTACAACCCATACACCATACGACGTTGCCGAGACTGCGACATCGCACAGGGAAAAGTCAACCTCGCTTTCGTGCCCGAGAATGAACTGTGTGCAGCATGCCGGATTGTCAGATCATTAGCAAATGCTGATGCCAAGCAGACAAGGAAACAAGCCAAACCACTACAGGGGACTTCTATCAACACATCGAAATTTCCCCATCCTATAAATATATCAAGAGCATCAATAACAGAATGGACCAACCAACCCAACAAACACTATCAAGAAAAAAACAAGATGCTACTACGTATAAATGAAGTGTTTGAAGAAAAAGAGTGTGAATACCTGGGACCATCGACACTTCCGCCTCATAACCAAAAGCCAAAATTAAAGCAAAGTCATATTTTCTCCACTAAGGTAAAAGGGGATGAACAATGTATAATTGTTTGGGAGTGGGACTGGGGAGAATACGTCCTCCATTCCATTTCTGACAATCCAGAAGAAATAAAGAAATACATAAAAAAGAAATAGCAAAAAGGAAGAACTACCTGGAGTTACAATCCAAGGCTCAACCCTGATGCTATTCCAACTGCAAAGATAAACAAAATATTTTAACTTCCAAATAAAAAACACAAAAAAAATGGAAGAAAGCATTAAAAAAACAACAAAAACATGGCGCTCAGCCATAAGAATAGAACGCCCAAGCACAACATGGTGGGGCAGAATCGCACAAAAAAGGAGAATCCGAAAGGGGGAGATACTGACCCTTGAGCATTTCCGGCTTTCGTCCTCAGCTGTTCGAGAACTCTTCCCATGGCTCTTTCGCGTGTTAGATAAACTGCCATACAGCACCACACTCCCGACAGAACAGATGAAAGTAAACACGTCATACTCGCTGAAATCAGAATCCTTACTGGAAGGGAAAACGAAGCTATATCACCAAACACAGCCAATAGAGCAAGTAGAGTGGACGATATGCCTGTGTAATGGCGAAGCACAACTGACAGTTCGTTGTTCAAAGCTCTTCTCTGATTTATTAGCTCGAGAAATGTTGTTTTGCTGTCTTCGGAGTTGGATATAATAGTCATAACTGATTTTTTTACTGCAAAAATACAACAAAATGAACGAAATTCAACTCCACCATATCATTTGTGTTCTATAAAAAGTTTGAGGAATGATTGCTCATTCCTCATTCTGGCGAAGAATCGGTAGTCATTAGCTACGGAATCCTCGTTGCAAACGATAAACAAATTTTTTTAATCTCCAAAAAAATTCAGGGTTCGAATACCACCTGAACCCAAACCGTTTTAAACTATCGCTGCCATTTCTTCTCTTCTTCATACTCTTTGTCGCCCGGCTCGTATTCGAACAGTGTGTCTGGCCCTTGCCTGCTCAAAAGCCCGTATTTGTCGTAAAAGTTGGCCAAATATATACAGATACTTTTGACTACAGAAAAAACGAAAATAATGAGACTTACGGTACATACATCATACCAAGATGAGCACCATGAAATCAATGCCACCGGAAAAGAGAGCAGTGCCACTAAAAGGTAGGCGAAGAGTTTCTTACCTCGTTTCTTTAACTTCATTCTTGTTTTTTTTGCAAATATAATAAAAAAAAAGGACACGACATGCCAAATCCCGTAACTTTTAAGATAAAAATACTCGTCGGTTCGAATACCACCTGAACCCAAACCGTTTTAAACTTAAAAATAATGTATATGCTTAGAGATAATCTTGTTGAAATTGCTTTAGCATGGCAAAGTAAATTTGGAGTATCACCATCGATTACCAGTTCTCTTTCAGAGTATGATGCTGCAATGCTCATAGGAATGTCTGAAGACCAATATTCTGAATATATGCAAGACAAAACCGCTGTTAGCAAGGGGGCTGATTTTGTCTTCAATGGCATAAGATACCAAGTAAAAGCCAATCGTCCCAGTGGAAAGCCTGGTAGCTTCGTGACAATGGCTCCTAAAGCAACCAACTATGAGTGGGATAAACTTATATGGATTTTATACGATAAAAAATATATCATGCAGGAAGCATGGGAATGGGACGTTGTCGATTATAAAAATGCGTTTGATTGTAAAAAGAGATTGTCACCTAAAGACTATAGAAAAGGAAGGTGCCTTTTCATGTTAAAGAACATCGACAATGACTAATAGTCTATAGTTATTGTCTTTTCCCCATCACATACCAATCCATAACTTTGCATCAAAAACAAAGTTATGGATTTTTCTTTTAACAGCGTAGAACTCATCCCCGACCTCAAAGCAAGTGCTGCTTTTACGGTCAACTCCTCCGAAGTCTTCCGTGAATCGGAGGACACCGCTCCCTTCATCGTTGACAAAAACCTCGCCTATATGCCGTGGGGAGGCGACAACAATCTGCCTTTCCGTGTCCTCGACCTCATAGAAAGCGACGAGACACTTTCGACGTGCCAGCTCTTCAATGCGGAGGTCTGCTACGGCTCCGGGCTGGTCTATGATAACCTCAATGGTATGGAAGTGTTTTTATAAATCCGTGCCATATTTTAGGCTTTTGCCCATTTATTTTGTTTGTGTCGATTATTATGTTTATATTTGCAAAGTTTCTATAAGTAACAGAACCATTTTAATCTTAAACAATACAGAAGGGAAAACTATGAATTGGATTCATTATGTACTCATCTATTGGTTTATAAGTCTTGTTTTAACCATCAGCATTCGGGTCTATAATAACAAGAAGAACAAGGATTCAGAGAAAACAACGTTTAAGCAGTGGTTGACTCTTCTGATTACGGCACCCTTCGCAACCGTGTTCCTACCTGTAATTTTAATTAATGTAGCAGTTAGCAAATACAAGAAAACAAGAGAAGAAAAGAAAAAAGATAAAGAGGAAATTATGTTGAAAAAGAAATTGGGTTTGAAACCGGATGAACATTATCTCTGTTTTTCCCAAATGGGTGGCGCGGGAAAGATTGAATGTTGCGACTGTGGTTACCATGAGGATATTATAAGTTTCGTTCATGGTGCGGTGTCATGTGATATTGGCAGGCAATGCCCTAACTGCCATGCATTCGTTATAGAACACAACGAGAGTAAACAATATCATACGTTTGGAGAGTCTGATAAAGATTTCGTCTGTCCAAAATGTGGCTCAATAATCAGAAATAAGGAGGAAGACATACTAAAAGGAAATGATGACCCGCTGTACTGCCCAAAGTGTCATAGTGCGCGATTGAAATACCGAATGCTTTATATCACATAGCAAAGATATAAGATATGCAACATCGCGTATTCAATAAAACCACAACTAAGACACCGACAGGCATTGAGGTTAAAATACTATATTAACATAACCATTTTAATCAATAATTCAGAAAAAAAGTACTTTTGGGTTCGAATACCACCTGAACCCAAACCGTTTTAAACGCCCAGAGTGTTTTGGTAAAGAAATAAGAGTAATAACGATTAAAAACAAAAGATTATGGCAAGAGATTATTATGATGACTCTTATGAAGAGTACGATGATTACGAGTGCGAAAGCTACAATGAAGGTGGCTACGAATGGACAGAAGAGGATTCCTGGGATGCGCTGACTGACGGCATGTATGGTGACATGCCAAGTAATCCTATGGAATACGATGCGATGATGGATGCTATGGGCTTTTAAATGGTGTGGCGATGGAGAGACAAAGTAAACTGAAGGTGTCCAAAGAATTGGAGCAATTCCGGTTCGAATACCACCTGAACCCAAACCGTTTTAAACGGTACTCTCCGAGAAATCTTAAAAAAGTTGTTGGGGGAATAACCCCCACAACTTTTTCCATGCCGAATTACTTTGCTAATTAATAATAGGACTCTTTACTTTGATAATATTTATAACTCATTATATATGGGAACCGTTAAGAGAATTGTTTACGTTGAACGCGGAAAAGGAAAAGGTAATTTCTCATGCTTTTCTCCCGATCCTGTCGGTAAGTGTGGCCTGGCCGGCTATGGCAAGACCGCCCGCGAAGCGATGGATGACATCATTGTCACTGTAAAAGAATACAAAGAAATGGAGGAAGAAGAGGGACGTAGATTCCCTGAAGTACAATTTGACTTCAGGCTTGACATAGGTTCGTTTTTTGACTATTACCCAATCGATGTGACAGCATTCGCAAAATACATCGGCATGAACGCTTCTGTGCTTCGACAATATATCGCGTCATTGCGAGTACCTCACGAGGCCCAGGTCAAGAAGATACGCGAAGGTATCAATAAGTTTGCAAGTGATTTGGCTCACGGTCTGCCTTTAGAGCAACCTACCGTGCAGCGTCTTAATAAATCATTTTAGATAGAACTCTTCAGCCCCCGGTGCGGGAGTATAGGGGGTTTTTACAACGAACACTAAACATACTATATATGGAATTTCTCGCACTTTTAATAACATCCTGGATAATTGTCTGGCTGATGGGAAGACAAAAAAAGGATAGACCTGAGGCCAAAATCAGGCTAAGGAACATGTATGATCTCGGTAGCGAGAATAAGGTAGTTAGTGCGTATGTTGATTTCAAGAATAATGAATATTGTGCCGTCCTTTGGCTGTCTTCTATAAATAAAATTACCACATTAAGGGCTAAGTCGAAGAGAGAACTGGAGGATATCGTGCAACAAACATACGAGGAGTCGAGGAATCCGGCTTAGTGGTATTTTCGCTCCAAAGATATAGGTGGTATATTTGCAAGAGAAGCAAACATACCACCTATTATTATGGGACACGAAGAAGTATTCAGAGCCGTCATCGACGTAAACAGCAAAAACGCACAGAACGAACTAAAAAAACTCGAGAGTGAGCTGAAAACTCTCGAAGACTCCCAGAAACGTCTCCTAAACTCGAAGAAAAAAGGTGATGCGGAAGCCGGCAGGAGTATGCAGAAGAACATCGACGACATGAAGAGACATATCGGGGAGCAGAAAAAATATATTGCCGGGCTCAGCGAATCCCTTTCCAACCTCTGGTTCGAATACCACCTGAACCCAAACCGTTTTAAACTTAACATAAATTTGGGGTTTTCCCCCTTAACAATAGGGAAAAACCCTTGTAAAAGCATTATGCGTCGTTTATTTTTGCATCAAGAAACAAAAGTCGTTATGGAAACGCTCTGGGTTATATTAGTCGGTTTGGTGACAGCAGTCGCTCTCTTCCTTTTCTATTGCAAAGGATGGTGGCCAAGAACATGGTGGCGTGGTTTTTGTTTTGTTATGTTGACACTCATATTCACTCCCATCATCACATTGCCCATCCAGTGGTGGGTTTGGAAATATTGCCATAACGGTATAATAGAGGGTAGCGGTGGGCATTATGACCCTTATGAAAGTACTGCCGCCTATAATTAGCAATTATTTCCATGGAAACTCTCTGGGTTATATTAGTCGGTTTGGTGACAGCAGTCGCTCTCTTCCTTTTCTATTGCAAAGGATGGTGGCCCAGCACATGGTGGCGTGGTTTTTGTTTTGTTATGTTGACACTCATATTCACTCCCATCATCACATTGCCCATCCAATATGTTATTTGGATGATTTATCGCGGCGGATGGGGAGACGGCGAACTTTTTCCAGGATCAGATTACAGTAGTGACGACTGACTTTTCACCTTAGTACCGCTCCTGCTTCGATTAATCTTTTTCTTATTTGTTGTGCTATCTCGTCGGTGTAGCCGTAGCGTATTCGGTTGAGCACCCGGTGGTAGAGTATGCCGTAGATCTGCCGGTTGTAGATTTGGAGGTTGCCGTGTTTCTTCATGTCGAGGAAGCGGATGTAGAGCGGCACCTGTGCGGTGGCGGTGAGCCCCTGCCCGCTATGACTGACGGAGTGACGTGCAGCTGCGAGTTCGCGCCGGAGGTGCCTCGTTCGGCGCGAGATGAGTTCGGGCCGGCGCGTGAATCCGTAGATGCGCCGCTCGGCTATCTGTAGCTGTGCATTGAAGATGTCGCGTATGCCGCGCTGTATGTGCTGCTGGCAGAGTTCGAGAGACATGGAAGATTGAGGTTCGAATACCACCTGAACCCAAAATGTTTTAAACCGTAAGACCAAAATAAAGGTGAATTAATTTGGAAAATAATAATAATAATGTTATTTTTGTTGCAGAAATCCCTAAAATAGAGATTATGGAAACTCTTTGGACTATATTATGGATTGTAGGTGTAACTATTGCACTGATTCTTTTCTACTGCGGAGGTTGGTGGCCGAGGACGTGGTTCCGTGGATTTCTTTTTACGCTATTGAGTTTCGCTTTCCTTCCTATAGTTACCTTTCCCATCCAATACGTTATATGGAAGTTTTGCAATGGTGGATGGTTAGATGAAGGACTCGGTGAAAGTTCGGCTTATTGTGATGCCCCATGATGCTATTAGGACAGATTCTATTAAACTAATAATCATGGAAACTCTTTGGACTATATTATGGATAGTAGGTGTGTCGGTTGCGCTTTTCCTCTTTTACTGTGGAGGTTGGTGGCCGAGGACCTGGTTCCGTGGTTTCCTGTTTACACTCCTGAGCTTTGCTTTACTTCCTATCATTACATTTCCCATCCAGTGGTGGGTATGGAAATATTGCCATAATGGAGTAATTGAGGGTGGTGGTTTTTACTATAACCCCTATGAAAGTTCTGACGGCGGCGATTGAGGTTCGATTACCACCTGAACCCAAACCGTTTTAAACGACAAATTGAACAAAAGAAGCGGTCAAGTAGCCTTCGTTTTAGGAGCAGTGAAAACGCGCCGTCGACGTGGCTGTCACCATTGTTGTCGTCGGTCTCTTCATTTGGTTCCTGCGGTGGCTGGACAATAAAGGAAAACGATAGTAAGAAAAAGACCGGGACAGTGATGCCCCGCCAAGCTGACGCTAAGCAATGTCGTCAAACAATAAAACTTATACAACAGCCAATAGTTCACGACCAATCTTGTGGATGCCGTCCACGATGCGCTGCCGTTGCTGCGGGCGGGGCTGCTTCAATCCGTTGGCGTAGTGGGATAGCTGATGCTGGTTGATACCGGTGACCCTGCTAATGGCGGCAAGCGACAAAAGAGGCTCAAAGGCATGGAGCATGGTGGCTGTGTCAACAAGGTTGTATTCCAGCTCATAGTCCCCGTTGCGCAACCACTGGGGCACGTCGTCGCCATCGGCAAGCATGCCCTCCACATGGAAACGAAGAGATTCAGGCACATCGTTGAGCAATTGTTCGTATGTCTTTGCGGTTACCACTACGGCACCGGGCACATTCTCGCCAAGAGAGGCTCCGAAATTCTTGTCGCACCATTGTACGTCTACTCTGATTTTTTCCATTGTTGTATTTTTGTCTTTTGTTTTGGTTTGTTGTTGTCGATAAGCAAGGCTGGTCATTTCCACCCCGCTTGTTTCCAGATGCTGTTCAGTAAGAACTGATTCAAGACCTCACTGTCTTTTCCCCTCACCGTCACTTTCCCTGGCTTCTTCGGGTGCTTGAACTGTCTGTGGTCTCCTTTTGTCGCAGAGAGATACCATCCATCGCTTTCAAGAAGTTTGATAATCTCTTTAACTTTGTATCTTTTCATAGCTGCGATGTTTTATTACTTGACGATACAAAGGTAATAAAAATAATACCACCTACCAAATAAACCGCAAACAAAAGTAATGTTTTTAATACCTTTTAAAGGTTATGGGCAAAATAAGGCTCTTCTTGACAAGGTGTGATGTGTAAAAGCCACACGACACGGCTCTGGGTCTTTTTTGCTATCGCGGGCCGGAGTTACCTATCCGCGAATTCGCCAGGTGGCTCTATGTCTTGTATATCCCCGTATAGTTCGAACAACGGTATATGATGCCGCGTGCCTCCCCATTCAGTCCGAACAGGATTTCGTTGTGCTGTGCCTTGACATTGCTCTATGGATTTCTGTAGTGCGACTGTTCAAAGCAGGCCACGTAGAAGCCAGCGTCAAAGTTTTTTTCCCTGCCTTTATTGTTGCGGTTATTATTTTTCTAATGATTCCGTCTAAAGGTGGCGGCTGGCATGCCCTTGACAGATGGCTGTAATCGTCTTGTGATTCGAATACCACCTGAACCCAAATCGTTTGTTGAATTGACTGATGGTTGTATCATCCCATCACGACATCGAGCACCATCATCAATACAAAACCGATGGCAAAACCGATGGTGCTTAGGTTGGTGTGCTTGCCTTCCGACGCCTCGGGAATCAATTCTTCAATGACCACGTAGAACATGGCACCAGCAGCAAAAGCCAACATATAAGGGAGCACGGACATGAGCAATGTGGACAAAAGCACCACAGCCAGTCCACCGATAGGTTCCACCACGCCACTTAGACTGCCTATGGCAAACGAACGCCATCGTGAATTGCCCGCCGCACGCATGGGCATGGAGATAATGGCTCCCTCTGGAATATTCTGAATGGCGATGCCCAACGATACCGCCACGGCACTGGCCACCGAAACACCCATCGCACCCTCTTCTGCTCCAGCGAAGACGACACCCACGGCCATACCCTCTGGTAGGTTATGGATGGTGACCGCCAAAGCCAACATCGCGGTGCGTGAGAGATGTGACCGAGGGCCTTCTGGAGATTTTGCACTCAGGTGCAAGTGGGGTGTCAGTTCATCAATAAGCAGCAGAAAAGCCATACCCAATAAAAAGCCCACGGCAGCCGGCACGACGGCCATCGCCCCCTTTCCCTCCTCCATCTCCATGGCAGGAATGAGCAACGACCACACCGAAGCTGCCACCATCACTCCCGAGGCAAAGCCGAGCAATGATTTTTGCAAGGGAACGGGCATATCTTTCTTCATAAAGAACACGAAAGCCGAACCGAGCACCGTGCCCAAAAGGGGTATCAGCAAACCTATTGCAACAGTTATCATCTCTTCATTTTTGCTGACAAAGATACACATCTTTTCCTAGTCTGGCAATACCCAAATAGCATGATTTTGATTATAGTTTCGAACGATGGCAGAATATAACAACAAACTGCACCCTTCCAATTATGGAAAGATGCAGTTATTTACGATATCTGTTCAAATGGATAGCGCTTATCAAACGCTTCCTTCGAAGTTTATTTAATCTTCAAGGTCTTCAGGATTTTGTCGACATCAGCGTCTTCAACGGCATAACCACCCACTTCCACCTTGATGGCTCCCTTTTCAGGCAGGGGTGCGGCCAGCACACTGTGCTTACCGAATTCATAGTCGTAGAAATTATACATATATTTCACGCCATTGAAAGTAACTTCGGGCATCTTCTTCGTATCCTTGAATACCTTTTTGTCGTCTTCAATGAATTTCTCTGCTTTGAACACATCGCCGTCCCATACACTGATGTAAACATTCCAACCGAAATTGCCTTTCTTTTCAATGGCAGGCTTCTCCAATGGTTCAATACGACAAGATGATTTGCTCGGGTTCTTCACGAACCATCCTTCGGGAACATCCACTGTAGCACGGCCTAAATCCAATGTGGTGGGACCTTTCACAGTGTCGGCTTTCTCAACCTTTTCGGTCTTCGCAGCCTTGGCGGCAGTGTCAACCTTCTGTTCGGTTTGTTCTCCACCATTCTCAGTTCCTTCAGTTTGTACTTTCTTGTCTCCACAAGACACTGTTGCCATGGCGGCCACAGCCACCATCATCAGCATGAATGATTTTTTCATAGTTTTCTTAAAAATTTTGTTTTTAATTATAGTGTTAAATTAGTTGAGTAAAAAATCGGTGCAAATTTAAGGCTAATTTTGATTCTTGCCAAATAACCTAACGTTTTTTTGATGAAAGATAGGGTTTCAAGGGTATAATGCCCAATATGGCTGTTAAATGTTCCAAAAAAACCATTTGCAGATGAATAAAATGGAGGTTTATGTTTATATTTGCAACAACTATACCATTCCATCATGAATAAGACAATGAAGAAAGCCATCCTTTTGCTTACCATAATCCTCACGTCCTTGGCGAGCCAGGCACAGGTACAACCTACTACGGCGCTGATTGGCTCGTGGTCGGGTAAACTCAAAGTAGGGCCTGTATCATTAACGCTGGTGCTTCATCTTGAACAAGCCGACGGCTATGTTACCGTTACGCTCGATAGCCCCGACCAAGGAGCCAAGGGTATTGGTGCTTATAAAGAATTCTTGTCGGATGATTCGATTGCCATAAAAATAGAGACGTTGGGCGTAACCTACAGGGCGCGACTGAAAGACGACAAACTTGATGGCACATTCTCACAAAACGGCATATCGCTACCACTCGTGCTGACAAGGGGTGTCCCTGAGATGAAAAGGCCGCAACGCCCACAACCACCCTACCCCTACGAGACGGAAGAAGTGACCTTCCGAAACGAGAAAGACAGCGCCACGTTAGCAGGCACACTGACATACCCTGTCGGCTATAGCAAACAATCGAAGGAAAAGCCTGTCGTCGTATTGCTCGTCTCAGGCAGCGGACAGCAGAACCGTGATGAGGAATTGATGGGCCACTCCCCATTCCTGGTCATCGCCGACTACCTAGCTCGCCATGGCATCGCCACATTGCGCTATGACGACCGTGCCACAGGTGCCTCCGTGGGAGGCGAGGTGAAAAATGCCACCACCGAGGACTTTATGCGTGATGCCTTGGCTGGCCTTGATTTCCTGCGCCATCAAAAAGCATTCGGCAAAGTCGGTCTCCTCGGCCATAGCGAGGGCGGTGCCATCGCTTTCATGCTTGCTTCGCGCAAGAAAACCGACTTCATCGTTTCCTTGGCTGGTCCTGGTGTGAAAGGCGACACACTGTTAGTAAAACAGGAAAACTGCATACAGCAATTATCAGGAATGCCCGCGACTATGACAGTAGAGCAATTTCGACAACAGCCAGAGGTGCAACAGATGAGGTGGCTGCAATGGTTCATCGACTACGACCCGTCTGCCGATATACGCAAGTCACGTTGTCCTGTCTTTGCACTCAATGGTGACCGCGACTGTCAGGTGATTTCATCGCAGAACTTAACAGCTATTAGACAACTATTACCAAAGTCTAAAAAGAACCTTGTCAAGGAATATCCCACACTCAATCACCTCTTCCAGCACTGCACCACCGGATTACTCACCGAATACAGTGAGATAGAAGAAACCATCTCGCCCGAAGTACTCAGCGACATCGCACAATGGATCAACGGGCTATAAGTTTTGCGTGGATTTCGTAATTCTCATTTCTCATTCACTTCCATCCTTCCCGAGAAACTGATGCTTTCGCGCTCGCGGGCATAGACAAAGATAGTGGAAGAGCCGTTGTCGAAAGTGTCGATGATATAACGGTAGATGTCTTCGTCGTTGCTCACCTCGAGAGTTATCATATAGCGATCGAACCTTTCCTGTTGCACTTTACTATTAAGAAGTTTCCCCTCAAAATTAAGCGCTTTTCCTCCACCGTAGGGAACATTAAAAGCACGTCCCATATAGGGCAGATATGAGACGACGGTATCACCTTTCACTTCGAGATAGTAGGCCGAAGTGAGGTGTCGGGCTGGGTATCTCGTGGGATGCATCACATCGACATAAATACGGAAGCGCATGTCATTGATTTGTTGTTTGACGCGTTGGGCCACGAGCATTTTCTGCTCCATCTTCCGCTGCCGCGCCTCCTCGGATGTGGCGCATGTCACGCACAACATCACCAGTGGCAATAAGTAAAGAAAGAACTTCTTCATAGTCGTGTCGGTTTTTAGTCTATCCGACTGCAAAAATATATAAAAAACTTAATATTGTCATATTTAGTCAATAAAAATCATAACGGAGGCTGTTTAATGTCATTTTAACGATTTTATTTAGTATATGTGAAATATCTTTTTTACATGCAAAAACCTATTTTCTTTGTCCCTTTGGTTTCAAGTCTTTCGCTGTCACAATAAACGCTCAACTCTTCCACAATGTTCTTGGACTCACCATGAAGGATGTTTCCAATCGTATAATGTCTGGCAATATTTTCTATCTGACCGCCACTGAAATCATACTTTGTGGCTAAAATTCGTACTTCCTCTTCCTTCAGAACTGGTATCATTTCACGCCACATACTCATACGAGCCTCTGTGGTAGGTTTTTCAAACTTGATTTTATAGAGGAATCGCCGTTCAAAAGCCTTGTCCATGTTTTGTGCCAGATTGGTTGTGGCAATGAGGATTCCGTCAAGTGTTTCCATTTCCTGAAGGATGATATTTTGGATAGAGTTCTCCATCTTGTCAACAGCTCTCTCGGCTCCCTCCTGACGTTTACCAATGATTGCATCAGCCTCGTTGAATAAGAGAATGGGGGTAATACGACACTCTTTTGCTTTGGCCCGATAATTGTCGAATACTTGCTTTATATTCTTCTCGCTTTCGCCTACCCACATGCTCTTAATTTGGGATATATTGACTTGCATAATGTCACGACCCGTTTGTCTTGCCAGTTGTAACACTGTTTCGGTCTTGCCAGTTCCGGCAGAACCATAGAAGAGGCAAGTAAAGCCACAACGGAACCCCGAATCTTTCATGCGTGCACGGATTTGTTTGTATTGCACGTCATCCAGTAGTCCGCCCAATTCTTCAATCTGGGAGCTTAATTTGTCGCCATAGAACAAACTCTTTGGCACTATTTCCTCAGACTTAATCATATCGCCACGTGCCTTGCTTTGATTCAAGGAGGAAAGGTTGAGTTCTGCAAACAATTGACGTTTGGCTTCTATTGTCATATGGAAAGATTCCCTGTCAACAAATCCGTCGTCGTTGTTGTACTCTATCATCTTTTCTGTAAGAAGTATATGTTCTCCATCATTAAGATATGACCTCATCCTGTTCCAGCAGCGTTTCTCAAAAAGGAAATCGAGATCGTGGTACCTGATATTGTCATCATTGTTGTTCACAAAAAGATGAGAGAAGAGAATCAGCATCATTGTATCAACCTCAGACATGTTGTAGCTCCGTACCTTCTGAACATAAAGTAGCTGGCTGTTACAATTGAACAGATGCCTTATCTTCTCAACAGTAGCTTCATAAGTCAATTCGCCATCTTTCCGCAAATCAAAAACATCCTCTATCTCTCCGAACAGCTCCTGACATGAAAGGCCAGAGCAGTCTTTAGAAATGTACTTCTCATTGTTCTTAAAAGCCTCTATAACCTCCAAGGGAACCCTATAAGTGATACGGTTACCATCACGACTGCATCTGATTAGTTCTCTTTTTTCCAGAACATCAATCTCCTGCATATACCAAATTATTCTTGTTGTTCGACAATCCAAGAACTTGCCGAAGTCACTTATAGTTATACTGGTATCATCACTGTTGTCTACAAACAGTGCCATCATCACACTCTGCTCCTTGGTGAGTTCCATCTTTTCAGCCACATATTTAATATATTTGTCAGCCTTACGATAAAAGTCACTACTAAGCCCCGTACCCTTTGCTTTTTCCACAATCTGCTCAACTGCTGTGAGCAAATCAAGTTTCTTCCTTGCTGCCATTTTCTTATATTTTTTTAGTTCATGTGAAGTTTTATGGTGCAAAGAAAACAAAGACCTCTGCCAGTTGGTGGCAGAGGTCGAGGAAATGTTATTATTATATGATTGCTTCTGAAGTATTTATAATTTTGCAGGAACCAATCCAAGGAAGAATTGGAAATGCAGATAAAGTTCTTTTATATGCAGTTTTCTATAATTGAATTTACATAAATGCCACGACCTACTGCTTTTTGATTGGGATGATATGCATCAAAAAACATAGTTCTTTCCTTTTTATAGATATGAACAACCCCATCGATCTTTTTGGTAGGCTCCACAAAATTACCAATTAAATCATCCTTAAAGAATTTAAAAGTGTTGCCAAAAATAATTATTTGTGGGTCATATACTTCTATTTGTTTTAATAAAATTGATCTCCATATAGTGTAATATTCGTACAAATCACTGTCTATAGTTTGTTTTAATGCCGGCATTTTGCTTACATTAATATATGCAATTTGCTTAAGGACATCTACCATAGATATGTCGCCTCTAATATAACTCATGTCTTCCCACTTTAAGTGATTAAGGATACCATACGATATATAAATCATGGGTTGCCATGTACGATTCTTCCATGCATCTTCATTATCATAAGCTTCATACAATGACCATCCACCGCCGCATGGCTTTCCTACAGGAGTAAAATCGTCATATGGTTCTTTCAATATCCACAAGATACGTGGAGAAGAAGAAAGATATTTTTCTGCATCATAAATACCATCTGGAATCGCCTTTAATTCAGGTGTTGATAAGTGATTTATCTCTGCACATAGCATAATATCTTTCTCGATATTAGCTTGTGCTGCAATTAACTCTTCTTTTGTCATGATAATAAATATTTAAGTCCAACTTTTCAATTAGTCCATGAGTTACTGACAATCTTGATGAGGTTTCTGTAGCCTTGATAGTTCTTTGCCAAGACTGTTAAGCGATATCCTTTGCAGTGCTTGCCAAGTTTCTTGTCCTCCATTGCTCCTGGCGCAACATACAGTTCACAACCAATGATAGGCTTAAAAGGTTTCTTCCCCTTCTGCCGTCTTTCATTGTTGATACGAGAAACATAATCGAAAAACTCCATCACCCCAAACATATTACCATTGTCAGTAATAGCAATGCCAGGCATCTTGTCTTTGATGGCAGCATCAACAAGTTCCTTTATGCTGGCACACCCATCATTTATTGAATAATGGGAGTGAACATTCAAATGTACGAATCGATAACTTTTCATATTATATCAATATTCAAATTTTTGTGCAAAGAAAATTCGAACTTACGCAAACATGCGGCAGAGGTTATAGAAAAGTACATTTTGTCTTGATTAAATGATTGGGCCTGAGCAATAGTCTCTACGCTTACATGATTTGCAATGCTTTCCTGTCCAGACATCATCGAACTGGTTCATGGCCTTTTCTACGATTTCTTGATTATCAGTTAATATGCCTGCCTCTAAGTTGCGAGTAGTTTCAGCCTTCATGCCAATTCCAGCACCGGTTCGCACTTCCTACATACACCTCCTTCCCATCGAACACAAGCATCTTGAAATGAACACGCGGACAAAGCACACGTTCCAAGCGGTCATACAGCACTGGGTACTTGTCAAAATCTTCACGAAAGTTCAGACCAGGTTCTTTTGCATGCGATAAGAGCAAGAAAAGGCTTCTTCTCTTTGACCACCTCTACATACAAGTCTTTTATGTCGGCAGTACCAATCCAAAGCATGTGCTTCACGGATTGAACCCGTGATAGCACCTCTTTAAAATGGTCGGCATTGGAGATATACTTTAGCATATCGTCACTTGTTTTCAAAATTCAACAATGACTCATTTTCTGACAGTTTATTAAACAGGGCATGTCTGCACTTGTCCATCATTAAAAACGATTCATTTTCATCTTTTGGTAAATCTAAAAACAATCGATACCGGCCGTTTATCCATTCATATGACAAACTATCTGCTACAGATTTCAGTAAAGCCTTGGCATATTCGCGGATTTCCGGAATATCAGTTGGCTTTAGGAATAGATCTATCTCCATTAAGTCATGGTTTTCACCTGTATTCCATATCATATCAACTGCGATATATGGTTTTCTATCTGCAATTTGGTCATAAAATACACACGTTTCGTTACGAGGCCAGAATTGAAGTTTCCATCCAGGTCTTTCCGCTTCTAATTTTAGCTTTAGATAGTACTTATATGCTTTTATATTTGCATGTTCTGCTGACCATTTTTGTTTCTTCATTAAGAACCATGTTCCCCACCAGAATTGAATATTCTTTTCGTCACAATACTGTAATAATTGAGGTATATGTACAAATTCTGCGTACTCTTTATGGTATGGGAATCGATTTATAATGACATTTTGACGTTCAATCAATTCTTCTTTTGATGCAAATCCTATTATTTGATCCATGAAAGTTTTGAACAAAGAAACGTTTGAGAATATCAATTCATGCCAATCGCTATACTCATATGCAAAGCTGCAATTAGTGTTTCCTCTAAAATATCTAGGATAATTATCCAGACCATGAGCGATAAGAGCCCTTCGAGTTATATCTAACTCTGCATAATCCATCTCACCATAAAAAAGTGCGTTGAATATTCGCCAATATTCTTTGAAGGCATTAAAGTCAAAAATATTTTCGTCATCAATAGACCATCTTATCATTGGCATAATCTCTCCATTCCAGACATTATGTTCCTCTGCTTTCCAGAATACATCTTCAATTTTATTGCGATTGGAATCAGAATCTTGATATATAGATAGTTTTTTCTTTACTTCCTCAGACAGAATCATAGTAGAAATACCATCTTCAATCAAAATTGAGGAAACGATATCATCTGATGGCATCCGCTGAATTAGTGAAAGAGCATTAGGTAACAAAGTCTTAATTGCTCTTTGGACATTTCTGTTTTTACTAAGGCTCTTAAAAAGGTTTTTGATTCTTATTACGGAACGTTTATAATCTTCAATCGATGCATCATTATGTTGTCTCAGATAGTCATTAATAGGAAAACGTTTGACATAAGCAATAACTGGTAATAACCTAAACCAAACAATCTGTTCATGATTTCCTTCTTCAGGTGAAAGCCAAGCTAAATTATTTAAAAAAACACCATTTTGGTCATCAAATAACCATTTTACGATTTCAAAATATTCGTTTAACAATGATACAGGAATTGAAAGATCCAATGTGTAGCTTCCTGACTCTTGAATTTTTTCAAATTCCGTTTCTTCTTGAAGTTCATGATGTCTCAATAACATTATCCACCTGAAGAATTCCGCCATTCCATTGTCTGCGGTGTCATTTTTCTTTTTATCTCTTTGTTTCCAAAAGAACTGTTCCCAAGTTTCCCATCTGTCAACACATTCATTCCTTTGTTCATTACTTTGATGGCTAAATAACATCGCTTTCAAGTTCTCCGTTGTTGATAGAGGTTCTCCTGTTGTGTTAATTATGACGAAAGTTTCTTCCCCTGTACGGCGATTTTCCATATCATAGTACATGAATGTCAGATTATCAACAATCCTATTTCCTATATCCACAGGATTTAATCCAGATGTATCAAGAATCGTTTCTATATCTTCCAACGATTTTAGCATACTTTGAATGCTGGGATCTAGCTTATAATCATTAAAGAACCACGATTGCTTTTCTATGTCAGATACATGCAGGTTATGTCCACCAAGGAAAAAATGCATGGTGAGGTCACTTAGGAAATATAGAGATGATTCCCTTATTGCATATTGAAGTCGTGGTTCGTGATCATCAGACAATTCAAAGTCTGAAATCAAGTAACTCTGAAATCCATTATTCTCCGTTTTTCGGTTGATCATACCAATAAGTAAAAACAATGTGGTGAAGCGTTGTTGTCCATCACAAAGTTGAATATGACCAGCAGGTGCCTCGTATCCATAAATAAGCCCCAAATTAAGAGAATCATTGGCAAGATTATTAATCAGACCCTCCACAAAAGCATAAGCATAAGTTTTGGATATATCCGAAGACGTTACTTTGTCGCCCCAACAATAGTCTCTTTGAAGGTCGGGAATAATAACCCTATTGTCGTCAGACAATATATACGAAAGCTTGTATGTTTCACCCGATACGAGTTTATTATATTTCAATGCCATAGTAGTTTTTTATTTCATTGAGAATTGACTCCTTATTTTCTTGTATCTCTCTTATACCCCATGAACTTTTGGCAAAAACAGACATGGAATGCAATAAATGTCGACTACGGAAGGGTTTATCTTCTTCGTCAACTTGGAAATATATACTCTTTTTTTCTTCAACAGTTTTTGCGCCGAATTTTGAATTTTCATTTTTGTAGAGAAGTACCAAATTACCAATACAATGCTCACTACCATTCCCATTAAATTTTGAACGGTCAAGCATATCTTCGTTATTGCCTTCTCCTGCTTCAATCTGATTGCTAACGGAATCAAAGACTTTTGATTTTGGGAAAATATGTTCCAATGACCGTTCTTTCCAGATTTTGAAATCAAAAGGTCTTCCAAGTTTTGTGTCTTCTTCAATATTTCGACGTAGTAATTGCAAAAAAGCATAGCTATTATCTTCATTATAGAGATTATCACTTGACAATGAACGTAGCATTTCAATTTTCTTTGTTTTCAGTTCTTCATCAGCATCTATATTTGAAAGATATTTAATAATTTGTGAATGTGAAAGACCGCTTTCAAGGAAAATAATCTTATAATAGTCACGCACATCGAAAGAATTTGCATGAGCAAAATAGTCTATAATAAACTTGCTCCTATCCCCTTTGGGAAGCAATAATAAAATTGCGCCTATGATATTGTGTAGTCTCTTTTTTCTTTCTGTTTCATACGCACTATTATATATGTCTTCAAATGACTTTTGAAGATGCCTCAAATCATAGAAAGTCTGTTTTGCAGAGAGTTCAGGATTCTCCCCCAAGAGGCATGTTTCTTTGAAATTTTCAAAAGAAAACTGCTTTTTCCCCTGCGCGCGACGAACAAAGTAAGTTCTCAATAGCCATCCCATGGTATGTCCTTCTGTGCGGTAGAATTCTCTAACTTTATTTTGATTCCACCAGTACAACCACTTGTCCCACTCTCTGGCATAACGGCTTCTTAAGGCATTCTGCTCCCAGCGTATGTCTTCACTATTATCATCCGAAAGAGAAACAAGGCGTAGCAATTCTGCTTTTATAATTTCTTCTTCGGACATGTCTGCTTTGTTGCCATTCATCATAGTAAACACTGTCGATGCTTTCCTGTCAGGAATTACAATATATAGGAACCGGATATTGGTAAGTATATCGTTAATCCTTTCATGAGGTATGTTCTCTGCCAGTATGGTTCTGATAGTTTTTTTGAAGAAATACAAATCCTGAAATTTTTCGTTCGTGTCTTCTTTGGCCATCTCATGTAATTCATCTGTGCTTTTACCAATAATACTGCGTAAAAACTCACCTGCGCCACCCACACAATTATCACGTCTTACATTATAACGTATCTGCATATTATTCTTATATTGCAAACATGTAAGCAACAAGAAGAAAAAGGTCATTCTCTGTTGACCATCAATGACACTAATCCCATCTGAGGTTTCAGACACAGTAAGACCTTGAAGAAATAATTGTTTGGGTATCGAAGGAGTTAATATGCTGTCTCTGATACTTCGTAAAATATGTTCTACAGAATTCTCTGATGTATCTTTTCTGTTTTTCCCCCAGATATATCCTCTTTGATAAGGAGGAATTGTTATTATAGGATTCTGAGCAATTAAATCACCCAAAGAAATAATGGCACTCATATATTATTATAGTTTAATCATTTAAAATGATAGGAATTTGAATACTTAACTTATCCGCTTCAACATCATCGTACCGAACCTCATCTATGTTATATTTAAGATTTCATATGCTATCTTTTAACATCAGTTCAAGTTTTTGTGCAGTTAATTCTGTGTATGGACAATGTACAACTCCTGAATATGTTCTTTTAACTGAATGGTTGCATTTGAATTGTCCCACAAATGGATCGGAACTCTGTTCTTCCCGTTTGGTAAAATAACATACTACAGAACCTCGCACCCACACATCATTAGAGTATGTTGTAGGCACAATAAGCCAAGAAGGTTGATGTACTATATAGTCATCCTTTACAATAGAACGACGTTCAAATTCGGTATATTCGATTTGTACTCTATTCTTACTCTCACATGAAACTTTGATTCTATTATTTAGAATGATGGAACCTTCTTCGTACATTTCGTGATATTCTTCTTTCGCTTTCCTTTCGTCATAATTCCTCGAATCTAAATAATCTATTATATCTTGGAGAGACATACAATTGGGAAGAGCTTCAAATATACCTTTTGTTTCTATTTTCATAATTGTTTATATTTATAAAATTTTTCTTGCAATCCATGCACATGCCTCTGCATCAGCAAGTGCGTGGTGATGATTCTCTAACTCGTAGCCACAAGCTGCAGCGACGGTGTGGAGCTGGTGGTTTTCCAATTCTGGCATAACTCGCCGCGAAACACAAAGGGTGTCGTAGAACTCATAGTCGGGATAGTCCATCCGATAGACGCGGAAGACGGCTTTCAGACAGCTTTCATCGAAGGGTCTGTTGTGGGCCACAAGGGGCAGACCCTCTATCAGCGGCTCTATCTGTGCCCAGACTTCAGGGAAGATGGGGGCATCTTCTGTGTCTCTCCGGCAAAGGCCATGAACCTGCGAACACCAGTAGTTGTAGTAGTTCGGTTCGGGCTGAATGAGGGAGTAGAACGAATCGACTATCTCGCCGTTCCTAACGATAACGATACCAACAGAGCAAACGCTGCTGCGCTCGTTGTTGGCGGTTTCAAAATCAATTGCTGCAAAATCTTTCATTTCAGTCTTTCCAAATATTCTCCCACTTATCCTCGCACGATTCCGATAATGGATTGCCAAAGTCTGCCTGATTTCTCGGAGAGAACTCAGGCTTACCTTCCAACCAACTAATGGCGAGACAGGATGGTGCAGAAAGTTTAATTTTGTCGTTTTGATGAAGAACGTTCACATAATAATGGTGTGCCACGTATAGTAAATCTATGAATTGGGTGCGAGAAATGATGAAATAGCGGAACGCATATCCGTCTTCATTCGGCTTTGCAGATACAAATACATACGGGCCTTTCACCATCTGCTGCAAATAGTCTTTGTTGAGTGCTTCTTGTATGCTAAAGCCCGCAGGAATAATATTCTGTACACATGTTTTGACCTGCACGAGAGATATTCTAGGCTTCCACCATAACTCGTCACTTTCCTTCAAGTCTGCGTTGAGGCAAACAATATCAACAGACTTATAGTTCTTGATGGTACAATTCGCATTAAAAGCGTCCCATCCTTGCTGCATTAGTTTTGCTACAACCAAATTCTCACCAATAGCACCAACGCGAGCTTTGCGCGTTTGATCGATTTTTTGTTTCGTTTTCATATTAGTTTCTATTATTTATCTCCAATCATATTCTACTCCCATTATTTCAAGTCCTCCATATTTCCAGAATTCCTGATCGAAGTTGGGTGTGTATTTTGCCATTAAGACTTTTTGCAGCCTGTCTTCTTCTGTATCTCTCCATCCATTAAAGTTCATGACACGATGGTTGACCCTAATTGAATCACTCGCGTCCAACTGATAAAACACTGTGCCCACACGTGTCATCTGATAATGCTGCCTCTGACAATCTTCCATCGACCAATTGTGGTTGTCGAGGATGAAGCAATACTCTCCTTTGCCATCTTCATAACTCCAGGCTCCAACAGCAAAATATCTTGTGTATTCGTCCTTCATTTCTACCTTTATAACATCACCAGTGTATATTCCTTCTCCATTGTCGTCGGTAAAATCCGTCAAAACACCGGCAAATATGACTCTGCGGGCATAGCCACGCCCTTTGCATTCATCGCCAAATACTTCCTCAACGATGTCCTGATTATGGTCTGCTGCATATTTGTCGTCTTTCTCCCAAACATAAAAGTCATCGCCAAAGAAGAAAAAATCTCCGAAATAGGCATAGCCGAAATGTTTGTTTGCTGCTACATAGCGGATTTTTATACCAGGAAGGAATTTGTTTGTACCCAATCCAATGTCATGGCGATACTTTTGACAAAGATATTTTAGGGTTACGTCGCTGATTGTCATGTACATAAATGAAATTTTTACTTATTATATTTGTTCCACATTCTATTTATCTTACCGGCAATCTCTTTGCGAAGCCAGTAGGGTTCCAGCACTTCCATATCCTCTCCGTTCCAAAGCAATTCCTGCTGGAAGTCGAACTCTGGACGGAGATTGAAGGTAAAGATGCTATACTCTTCATTGCGCTCTATCTCTTCCTGCGACTCGTGCATCTTCAGGTCGCGGATATAGTTGGCTTGCCCTGCTGATACTTTTAACTTAATAGGTTGAATCTTGACAGACTGTTCGGCTATGATGCCAAAACAACCATCAAAGAAATCCTTGGCTGTCCAACCCTTTGGTATTTCAAATCTCTCATCTGTTGCGTGAAGATATTTAATTCGGTCAAGAGAATAGATGAACGGTCCATTTTTATAATAATATGGATCAGTGCTTCGTGCCACCATGTACCAACGCTGCCGGAACAGTTTTGCACAGTACGGCTGCACATCGAAGTTGTTTTCCTCGTCCTTCCAATAACTGTGATAGGTCATGTTGAGTACACGGTTCTCCTTCATTGCCTCAATGATGGGCTGAAGGTAGTTCTGGCCAGACGGCACGTATTCCAGAATGATGCGGTCTTTGATGCTCTGGCTGTTTGCTAAGGCATTGCTCACACTGATGGTGTTGATTAACCATGAGCTAAACCCATTATTGATGAAGTCTTTTTCGTTCTCGATATAATAACGGTATTCACCACGGTTCTCGTTGACGATGCTGATACCGAACATATCCCAAATGACATAACGCCAGTTGTCAAAAGTACGTTTTGGAATATCCACACCTCTGCTAATGTCATCACGAAGCCATTTCTCATTCAATTTCTTGAACGAGATTTTCTTGGCGCGATAAATGGTCTCTATCACCCAAACATATTTGGTAATCAGGCTTTGCCCTCTATCGTTGTTTGCCATCTTCAACTTATTAGTTTACGCGTTAGAATATAATTTTCCGCAAAGATACAGCAATGGGGCGCCATATCGTGGCAGAGGTTTTCGATTTTTTGAAGAAATTATATATACCTGTTGACTCATGGTTGCTTTTTTGTATGATTATTGATACAATAAAAACTGCGCTCGGAAACAACCGACTATCTACTCCTAATAGTTTACTCTTCTACCGACAAAGATAATACAAATATTTTAAATCTGTAAGATAATATGATGCATTTATTTCCTCAAAGACTGTTTCCACTCATCCTTCTACAATGATAGGCAAATATTATTGACCATATAGGAAAAAAGCAGTAATTTTGCCCAGACATTTTTCCATGGTTCGCAAAATCATACATATTGACATGGATGCCTTCTTCGCTTCTGTGGAGCAGCGCGACAATCCTGAACTGCGCGGCAAAGCCATTGCCGTAGGTTATGACGGGCCACGCGGTGTGGTGTCGACTGCATCCTACGAAGCCCGTCGCTATGGGGTTCACTCCGCCATGGCCATGAGCAAGGCCAAGCGGCTCTGTCCCCACCTCATCGTGGTGAACAGCCACTTTGAACGATACAAAGAAGTTTCACGTCAGGTGAGGGACATCTTTTCCGACTATACCGACCTCATAGAGCCCCTCTCCTTGGATGAAGCCTATCTTGACGTGACGGAAAACAAAAAAGGCATGGATCTGGCCGTCGACATCGCCACTGAGATACGTCAACGTATCCGCTCAGAACTACACCTGACGGCTTCAGCAGGTGTCAGTTACAACAAGTTTCTCGCCAAGATAGCATCAGACTACCGCAAACCCGATGGACTCTGTGTGATTCATCCCGACCGAGCCTTCGATTTCATTTCCAAACTGCGCATCGAACAGTTCTGGGGTGTCGGTCCGAAAACTGCAGAGAGGCTCCACCACATTGGAGTGTTCACGGGTGCCGACCTCCGCCAATTGAGCGAGAAACACCTGTGCGAGCATTTTGGGAAATTGGGTCCTGTGCTGTATGGCTTTGCACGGGGCATCGACCACCGCCCCGTAGTCACCGAGTGGGAACGTAAGTCATTGGGTTGCGAACATACCTTCGAGACCGATATCAAATCATCATCAGCCATTGCCATAGAGGTGTATCACACGGTTTTGCAACTGCTCGAAAGGCGTGAGAAAGTAGCCTTTGAAGGGCGCACGCTCACCCTGAAAGTGAAATACGCCGATTTCACACAAATCACACGGAGCATGTCTGCCGACCATGCTTTGACCACGAAGGAACAGATTCTTCCCATGGCCAAAGCCCTGTCACAAGACATCGGGGGCGAACAACCCATCCGCCTCATAGGACTATCCCTGTCCAACCCTATCGACATCCACGAGGCACCCATCCTGGAATGGGTTGAGCAATGGTTACCATTTAAGGAATAAACAAAAGCGCCGGTCAATAGCCCGGCGACAAAAAAGGTACCGGCAGAAGTCGTAGTCAGTTGGGCGGTAGTGCGAAGTGCTACATGCAGGCAAAACCCAGACAAAAATAGGTTTCAGCCGTTTGCTACATGCAGTCATGATGGGCTTGCTCCATGCGAAACGCCCGCCCCGGGGCTCCATAGATGCTTATCCAAGCAGGTTCCAACTCGCCCTACGTCTGTCTGCCGGCAATGAGGATCTCCCCCACCCTCTGGAGGGAGCACATGTATTGAGGGTAATCGTCAATTGTGAGTTACTTTTCCACCAAGTCCGTGGTGAAGTTGAGCGTCTGAATCTTCATGTCTAACAGGCGCAACGCCTCCGACAACTTGTCTATCTGCTTGCGCAAGGGCTTCACCTCAATAGTTGTCACCATCTTTATCTCAGAACGTGAGTAGCGATTATTGAGTTGTGATGCACTATTTGTGAGGTTTCTCAAGAACTCCACCTTCATTTTCAGCACATCACGCTCGGCATTCATCTGAGTGATGGTTTTACCCTCCGATAGGGTTTGCATATTGGTGACATTGATACGGAAAATAAGCGTCTCCAACTGGTCAAGACACCCATTTAGTTCCGCCATCAGTTCTTTTGGGTCCTCGGTCGGCTCTTCACCCTCCTGCACCTTGATATTATTGAGCAACCTCTCTTTCAGTTGCTCAATACGCGCCTGCAAGTCCTTGCGCTGGCTCAATGCTTCTGCTAATGTCATAACTCGATTGTTTTGGTCTTTACGTATTGCAAAAATACAACATTCTTCACATCTCTGCAAATAATTTGCGAAGAAGATGAAGATGTTTTAAGGAGTGGGAGGAGTGGGAGGAGTGAAAGGAGTGAAAGGAGTGAAGACAATACCTGGTAATTATAATGCATCGGAAATAGATTGAAGTGTTGTGTCAAACATCTCAAGATAAAATATTCAATTAGTTGTTTTTCAAACAGTTACTATTCTCGACTGTGTCAAAACACATGGAGGTCTTGTAAAAAGAGAGTTTTATGATTATCTTTGCAAAAAAAGAAATGAAAAGAATCGTATTATTTACCATACTGTCGGTATGGAGCATGCTGCCAGCGTTGGCACAGGAAACGGGTGAACGCAAGGATAGCGTACTTATCTTCATTGATGATGCCGAATATATGCCTTCTTTCCGTGGAGGGACGAGAGGACTATATAACTTCATAGCGGAAAACCTGCGCTGGCCGGAAGGGGAAGAGGAGTCATGCATTCAGGGACGTGTCATCATCGGTTTTATTGTGGAAAAGGACGGCAGCCTTTTCGACATCAAGGTGGTGAAGAGTCTGCACCCCTCGTTCGACAAAGAGGCCCTCCGAGTAGTGAAAGCCATGCCGAAGTGGAGTCCAGGAAGGCGCAAAGGGGAATGCTGCAGGATGAAATATAACATACCCATCATTTTCCGCACGATCCGCACGACACCAAGCACTTCCTGACCCATCATTCAAACGGAGTCACTCACACATATTCCACCGTCAAGCGGTCAGTGACGACGTAATCCTGGGAATAGTCATCGTATTGATAGACGATGGTCAGACCGCGCAATGCCTCGGGAAGGCGCAATGGCGTGCCATTCCCCTCAAGGATATTCCATCGCGGCTCGCCGAAGTCCGTCGACTCTTCGTCGAGCAGCAGACGGTTGGCTAAGCGGTCGAATTCATAGAATCCGCCGCCCAGACACACGTCACCCGGCTTGAGTAGGTCACGGTGCAGCCTGACCATCCCCATGCGAAAATCCCCTTTCAAGGTGATAATGAATTTCGGTTCCGTCCAACTCATTCGTCAATGCACTTGTCCAGTTCGCGCTTGATGAAGTCTTTGTCCAGATGCTGACCGATGAACACCAGTTTCTGCATGCGATCGCCATAGCGTTCATCCCAGTCCTGCACCACCCCAGGCTCACGCTCGAAGAGTTGCATCAGTTCGTCTTTCGGCATCGTGGCATACCACTGTCCAGCATTGCGGATAGAAACCTGTCGCCCCGCCTGCTCGAACACATAACAGGTCTGCGGCTCATCGCGGAACCAGCATATACCCTTGGCGCGGATGATGCCCTTCGGCCATTTGCGAGCCACAAACTCATCAAACAGTCCTAGGTTGAATGCCGCACGGCGGTAATAGACGTAAGTGCCGATGCCATATTCCTCCACCTCACCCCCTTCATGGTCATGATGGTGGTGGTGATGGTGGTGACCATGTTCCTCGTGGTCATCATGCTCATGGTGATGCTCATGGTGATGATGGCCTTCTTCATGTTCATGGTGGTGATGATGGTCATGTTCATGTTCGTCATGGTCATCATCATCTTCATCCTCGTCCTCTTCATGGTGTTTCTCCACTTCCTGCACCCAAGTGGCCGAACCTGCCACAGCATTGAAGTCGAAATAACGCGGAGCTATCAGTTTGTCGAGATCCACATCGCCATAGTTGCACTCCAATATCTCTGCCTTTGGCTGAATGGCCTTGACAATCTGACGTATGCGCTCCAGTTCCGAGGGCAGCACCTCTGCCGCCTTGTTGAGCAGGATGACGTTGCAGAACTCTATCTGTTGGATAACCAAGTTTTCAATATCCTCCTCGTCGATGTTCTGACGAAGCAAGTCGGCACCGTTGCCAAACTCATCGCGCATACGCAGTGCGTCGACCACTGTGGCGATGCAGTTCAGCCGCGGCACACCATCCTTGGTCACCTCGGGAGCCATCATCGGCATCGAGCAGATGGTCTGCGCGATGGGCATGGGTTCACAGATGCCACTGGCCTCGATGACGATATAGTCGAAGCGGTCCATGCGTTCGATGTCTATCAACTGTTGCACCAGGTCCATCTTCAGTGTGCAGCAGATGCAGCCGTTCTGAAGGGCCACCAAGCTGTCGTCTTTCTGGTTGACGATACCACCTTTCTGGATGAGGTCGGCATCGATATTTACCTCGCCAATATCGTTCACGATAACGGCGAAACGTATCCCCTTCTGGTTAGCGAGGATACGGTTGAGCAATGTTGTCTTTCCGCTGCCCAGATAACCCGTGAGCAGCAATACGGGTGTTTCTTTCATTGTTTCTATCATTTGTGGTAAGAGGTAAGGAGTAAGGGGCGAAGCAAGGAGCAAGAGGTTACCATTCTTCACTCGGTACTCGGCACTTGGCACTCGTCACTCATCACTCATCACTCACTACATTCCATCGAACAGAACGAATGATGCCCCCTTAGCGTCCAAAAAACATTATGGTTTATAACAGAGTGCCGCGCCGATGGCAGTGCAGAATTCCGAATATTTGGGTATGCGGAAATGCACGCCGTAGAGACGTTCGAGATGTGGGAACACCTCGCGGCACTGGGGCAACAGGGTGAGCTGTCCTATCATCACAAAGTCGCGGATGCCACTGTTCAACGCCGAGAGCACCGCCGCGCTGCCCACCGACTCCAACACCATGTGTATCAGTCCGAGGGCCACATCCTCCTTCGCTGCGTCGGCCTGCGCATTGGCGAAGAGCGAAGCCGTGGCGTCCATGGGCAGTCCCGGTAAGGGATGGGCGCTGATGTCACCTATCTGAAGATTGATTTTCGACAGGTTGCCCTGCATGGCCAAGGCCTGCACCTGACGGATGTCGCTCGTCTGCAAGAAGATGCGCGAGAGTCCCGAGAGCGTGCCGCCGCCGATGCCGATGCCACCGATATGACGTATGTCGTCGCCGTCGCAGCGCACCAACGAGGTGCCCGTGCCCATGCTCACTGCAATGAACTTGTCGAGGCCCGACTCGAAGCGGGCACCCAGACCATCGCAGCGGAACTCATCCACCTTCTCCGTGGACAAGTCGTAGATAGGCTTGTCGATATAAGCACTGCCCACACCCGTGAGCATCACCTTCTTCACGTCGGCGAGATCCACCTTATTGTCATAGAGATATTTACCAAACGCCCCATAAAGTGATGTCACGGGGTCGGCCGCCGTGATACGAAGCGGAGAAATAATCTTGCCTTTGTTGAATCCAACAATTTTTGTGGTGCTGATGCCCACGTCGATGCCAATGACGATACCCATAGTGAGTTTGTGAGTTTATAAGTTGATGAGTTTGTGAATTTATGAGTTTTCGGGCACGAAATTAGTGATATTTTTTGAGAATTCAGCTATCAAAGAGTTTGAAAATCTCGCATACGTTAAAATTTATTATAAAAAGACTGATTCATAACTTTTTTTGTAATGAAATGCGTAAATTTGCAGAAAAGAGGGACAATTAGCAAGAAGTCTAATACTTTAATTTTTTAATTTTTAAATAATACTTGCCATGATTTACAAGATTATCGACATTGAAGGTATCGGCCCCGTTTACGCCGAGAAGTTGTTGGCCGCCGGCATCGACACCGACGCCAAGTTGTTGGAAAAATGCGCCAAGCCCGCCGGCCGCAAGGCTTTGGCAGAGGAGACGGGCATCTCACCCAAGCTCATCCTCACCTGGACCAACCATTGCGACCTGATGCGCATCGACGGCGTAGGACCGCAGTTCTCCGAATTACTTGAAGCCGCTGGCGTCGACACCGTGAAGGAGTTCCGTCATCGCGTGGCTGAGAACCTGCAGCCGAAACTCGAGGAAGTGAACGCCCAGAAGAATCTCTGCAACCGCGTTCCCAGCGTGAAGGAAGTGCAAAAGATGATCGACCAGGCCAAGGAACTCGAGACTGTAATGGAATACTAATCAGGGCCGGATACCGAAACATGAAGGGTTAACACCTTCGTAAATAACCCATCATCTCCGCGCCAAGCATAGTTACTTGGCGCGGATTTTTTTATTTTCCATATGTTTTAGCAAAAAAAACAAAAAAGATTTCGGTATCCCATGAAAAAGCATTATCTTTGCAACCCAAAATGAGTTTAATCAACAAAAAGTTTAATCGTAATATATTATTATCCAATGACTAAGGCAGAAATTATCAATAAGATTGCAACGGAAACAGGGGTTGCCAAGAAAGATGTGTCCATGACCGTTGAGGCTTTCATGGAAGTGATCAAACAGAGCCTTCTCGAGCAGAAGGAAAACGTGTATCTTCGTGGTTTCGGTAGTTTCATCGTGAAGCACCGTGCAGAGAAGACCGCCCGTAACATCTCCAAGAACACTACCATCGTCATCCCCGCCCACGATTTCCCCAGCTTCAAGCCCGCCAAGAGCTTCGTTGCCCAGATGAAAGGCGAAGAAGTGACCGACGAGGATTAATCCGACCTTATTGAATCGAAAAACATCAAAATAAACATTCAATTCAATCATTATGCCAAACGGAAAGAAGAAGAAGGGCCACAAGATGGCTACTCACAAAAGAAAGAAGAGACTGAGAAAGAACAGGCATAAGAGCAAGTAAAGTCTTGCCAGCCTGTCCGGCCACGGCATGTCCGACCTCTCCCTAGCGTGGAATTGTCCGACATGCCAATTTTTTTGGAACACTAAGTATTATGGAGCAATGACCAGCGAAGTAGTAATTGATGTCAAGCCGAAAGAAATATCGATTGCCCTGCTGGAAGACAAGAATCTGGTAGAGTATCAGAACGAGACACGTTCGGCTTCCTTCTCTGTCGGCAACATCTACATTGCGAAGGTCCGAAAACTGATGCCCGGTTTGAACGCCTGTTTTGTGGATGTGGGCTTTGAGCGCGACGCTTTTCTCCATTATCTTGACTTAGGAAACCAATTTGACTCTTACGCAAAGTACCTGAAACAAGTACAGAGCGACAGGAAGAAACTTTATCCCATCTCTAAAGCGAGCCACCTGCCCGATCTGAAGAAAGACGGCAGCATAGCCACTACGCTGACAGTAGGCCAGGAAGTGTTGGTTCAGATTGTGAAGGAACCCATCTCAACGAAGGGTCCGCGACTTACGGGCGAGCTGAGTTTTGCAGGGCGTTACCTGGTGCTCATGCCGTTCTATGATAAAGTTTCCGTATCTTCGAAGATCAAGAGCGGCGAGGAGCGTGCTCGCCTGAAGCAATTGATCCAGAGCATCCGTCCGAAGAACTTCGGTGTGATTGTGCGCACCGTTGCCGAGGGCAAGCGTGTGGCCGAGCTCGACAGCGAATTGAAAGTGCTGTTGAAGCGATGGGAGGAAGCCATCACGAAAGTTCAGAAGACGCAGACCCGTCCTCAGTTGGTGTTCGAGGAGACGGGCCGTGCCGTAGCCATGCTGCGCGACCTGTTCAATCCCTCATACGAGAACATCTTCATCAACGACGATGACGTGTGCCAGGAGGTGAAGCACTATGTGACGCTGATAGCGCCCGACAAGGCAAACATCGTGAAGCGCTACACAGGTAACGTGCCCATCTTCGACAATTACAACGTCACAAAACAGTTGAAGTCGAGTTTCGGCAAGACGGTGAACTACAAGCATGGAGCCTACCTCATCATCGAGCATACCGAAGCCTTGCACGTCGTCGACGTGAACAGTGGCAACCGCACACGCTCGGAGAATGGTCAGGAGGCCAATGCGCTACAGGTGAACCTGGGTGCCGCCGACGAGATAGCCCGTCAGTTGCGACTTCGCGACATGGGTGGCATTATCGTCATCGACTTCATTGACATGAACCTGGCCGAGGACCGACAGATGTTGTACGAGCGTATGTGCAAGAACATGCAGAAAGACCGTGCCCGTCACAACATCTTGCCACTGAGCAAATTCGGATTGATGCAGATTACGCGCCAGCGCGTGCGTCCTGCCATGGACGTGATGGTAGAAGAGACTTGTCCCACCTGTTTCGGTAAAGGAACTATCCGGTCGAGCATATTGTTCACCGACCAATTGGAGAGTAAGATTGATCACCTGGTCAACAAGATTGGCGTCAAGAGTTTCTACTTGCATGTGCATCCTTATGTGGCTGCCTATATCAACAAGGGCATCATGTCGCTGAAGCGGCGTTGGCAGTTCAAATACGGTTTGGGCGTGCATATCATCCCCTCACAGAAGATGGCTTTCTTGCAGTACGAATTTTACGATGCGAAAAAGCAGTTTATTGATATGAAAGAGGAGATAGAAACGAAATGAATTAATCGGGATGTGCTGATTGAGCACATCCCGATTTTTTGGTTAACCCACCCCAACCCTCCCAAAGGAAGGGAGAGTCCATGAAAAATACCCACACTCCTCGGAATGTGGGTATCAGTATGCTTTTCGCGGGATTCGTTGTTACATCTCGGCGATTACCTGCATGATTTTCTGTCCCAGCTCATCAGCCTCAGCCATGGTGGGAGCCTCGCTATAGATGCGGATAATCGGCTCGGTGTTCGACTTGCGCAGATGGACCCAGCGGTCAGCGAAGTCAATCTTCACACCGTCGATATCGTTCACCCGTTCGTCCTTATACATTTCCTTCACCTTGACCAACAGGGCGTCGACATCCGTTTCCGGCGTCAGGTCAATGCGGTTCTTCGCGATGAAATAGTCAGGCAATGTGGCCCTGAACTCACTCACCTTGCCACCTCTCTTCGCCATGGCTGTGAGGAAGAGCGCTATGCCCACCAATGCGTCACGTCCGTAATGACATTCGGGATAGATGACACCACCGTTGCCTTCGCCGCCGATGACCGCACCCACCTCTTTCATCTTGGTAGTGACATTCACCTCACCCACGGCAGCCGCCGCGTAGGTGCCACCATGACGTTCAGTGACATCACGCAGTGCACGCGTCGACGACAGGTTCGACACCGTATTGCCCGGCGTGTGGCTCAGCACATAATCGGCTACCGACACCAGTGTATATTCCTCGCCAAACATTTTTCCATTTTCGCAGATGAACGCCAAACGGTCGACATCGGGATCGACAACGATACCCAGGTCATACTGTCCACTCTTCATCTCGTCCATGATACCCGTAAGGTTCTTTTCCAGCGGTTCGGGGTTGTGGGCGAAGTCACCATTCGGTTCACCGTTGAGCACCTTGTACTCCACGCCCAACTGTTCGAGCAGTTTAGGCAGGATGATGCCACCCACGCTGTTGATGGTGTCTACGCACACCTTGAAATGAGCATTTTTGACAGCCTCCACATCCACCAGGTCAAGTCCTAGCACCTCGTCGACATGCCAGTCGTCGGCCTCGTCGCAGTTGATGTAATGGCCTAACTGCTCCAGTTCAGCATATTCAAAATCCTCAGCCTCTGCGATGGCGAGCACCCTGGCGCCCTCCTTGGCATTCAGGAATTCGCCCTCGGCATTGAGCAGTTTGAGTGCGTTCCATTGCCGTGGGTTATGGCTGGCCGTGATGATGATGCCTCCATCGGCACCCAGCAGCCTCACCGCCATCTCAGTGGTCGGCGTCGATGCCAGTCCGATGTTCACCACATCATAGCCCATGCCCATGAGTGCGCCCGACACCACGCTGTCGACCATGACACCCGAGATACGAGCGTCGCGCCCCACAACGATGGTGGGACGGTGGTCATTGAACTCAGCATGTTGTCCTGTTCCACCGTTTTCACGAATGAATGTGGCATAGGCCGAAGTAAACTTCACGATATCCAGCGGGTTGAGCGTGTCGCCCTTTTTGCCGCCAATGGTTCCCCGGATGCCGGAGATGGATTTGATAAGTGTCATGGTTATATTCCTCTTTCAAAAGTAATTTCATAATAACACGGATACACATATTGCGAGGCCTTTTGCTGTCCAGCCTCTGCCGGCACGATGAGTTTCACCTTCGCTATCTCATCGTTCTCGTTCACCGGACGTCCCACGTTGATATACGGGAACGGCACCAGCCATCCAGTGGGTACCGAGGGTCCATACACGCTGTACATCGCTCCCTTGGCGAAAGAAGCCGAGTACGTGCCGGAGGTGTTGCTCACCTGCATCACGTCAGGCATCGACGCGAAATATAACGAGTTGTTCGTCAGTTGCAATGTATCGGCCATGACGTTTCGTTCGAGGAATCGGCAGATGACATTTACCGACTCACCAGACTTGATTTTCTCGCCACAGCCCTTCCTGACAATCTGCATATACACACCATTCGAACCAAAGAGAACAAATTCGTTGTTTGCCACATTGGTCACTTCGCCATTGGCCTTGAAATCGGTCTCGCTGATGACCTTGATACCTTTGTCGATGATGAATTGGTTGATGGCTGACCGCTCCTTGTCTTTCAACTCAGCATAAGTCTCCGTCTTGTTGCAAGCAGACAACAAGAAACAGACGCCGAGGGCCAACATGATGATTTTCGTTTTTGACATTGTATTTTGTTAATTAATAGGGAGTTAAAGGGGGAGTTTATTAATTGGGAGTTAAAGTGGAAGTAAATTCGCTTCGCTCATGGAAGATAAAGTGGGAGTTAAAGTGGACATTACTCCGACGCTGATTTTTCACGCTTCACTTCTATTGTCTTCACTCCTTCACTCCTTTCACTCCTTCACTCCATAGATTATTCACTTTTTCCTTAATTATATTTCTCTGCGAATGCTTTGATGGCCTCACGGGTGATACGTTCCGCCTCCTGAACACCTCCGAAGAGTTTGCCACCGGCAGCATTGGCATGTCCACCGCCGTTGAAGAATGTTCGTGCCAGTTCGTCGCAATAGTAGTGGTCTACCGACCTGATGCTCACCCACACCAATCCAGGAGTCTCGGTGTCTTCGCGCAGCGATATCGACAACCTTATGCCTTTGATGCGCAGCGGCTCGTTCACTAGTCCCTCGGCATCACCTTTCTTGAAATGGAAACGTGCCATGTCTTCTTTGGTGATGGCGAAATAGGTGGCGTGTTCATCGTGCAGCACGTTGAGTTTCTGGTACATCACATATCCCCTCAGTCTGATACACCAGTCACTGTACACATTGTACACATTCCTGAATATCTTGTCTTTGTTGATACCTTTTGCCAGCAGCTGCCCAATGATATAGAATATCTCGCTCCGTGTGGAGTTATAAGTGAAGCCACCTGTGTCGGTCATCATTCCGCAGTAGATAGCCACAGCGCAATGCTTGCTCATGGCGTCGTAGTCACCCATCTGCCAGATGATGCGGAAGAGCAGTTCGCACGTTGCCGACATCTCGGGATGCGAGATACTCACTTCCGCCTCTACCGTCGGTTCGAGGTGATGGTCGATGAGCACCTTCTTCGCCTTGCACTCCTCCAGCGTCTTCTGCATCAGTCCCACCCTTTCGGTGGCGTTGAAATCGAGACAGAAGACGGTGTCGGCCTCCTCAAAGGCCTTGTCCAACTCCTCCTTATGCTTGTCGTAACGGCGAATCTTCTCCACGCCCGGCAACCACCTGAGGAAATCGGGAAACATATCAGGCACCACGATGAGCGGCTCCTTGCCTTTTGTCCTAAGCCATTCAGCGCACGCCAACGATGCCCCGAGGGCATCGCCATCGGGACTCTTGTGGCAGGTGATGATAATTTTCCCCGCTTCGTTGACAATCTCCGAGAGTGCTCCGAGATCTTGCTCGTTGAGTAAATCAAGATGGATAGGCTCCATTTCTCAGAACAGTTTCTGCGGATAGACACCCTCGTTGATGAGTTGCTGTATGCGGTCCACGGTAGCCTGTCTGTCGGCAGCGTAGGTCACGCCGAACCATTTCGATGTGGTGTCGAGCACTTTCACCGTCGATGTGCCATCGGTGATGAGTTTGTTCACCATGAGTGGGATGAAGAATTCCGCCTTCAGGTTCTCCATGTTCTTCGGGTCGCTGAGGAACTCACGGAAATAGGCATCGGAATGGTCGAAATAGTCGGGAGTGAAGCCCCACATGTTCATCGACACAGGCGTATTGTCGTCGACAGCCACCCATTGGCCTTGCTCATCTTTATAGCACACTGGCCCGTCAACCCTCATGATTTCGGTACGTTCCACCACCGTGGTGAGGTTGCCCTCGTCGTTGGTCGAGCAGATGCCACGAGCCACGGTGCCGTTCTCCGACAGCGTGTTGCCCACACGGAATCCCACCATGGCATATTTATTTTTGCTGCCTTCGGGCAGTTCGCTGAGGAACTTGCCGATGACCATGAAAGCGTCGCGGTTGTAGAAGTCGTCGCAGTTGATGACACAGAACGGCTCTTTGATAGCCTTTGCCGCCATCATCACCGCATGGTTGGTACCCCATGGTTTTTGCCTTCCCTCGGGCACGCTGAACCCCTCGGGCAGCGCGTCGAGGCCTTGGAAGCACAGCTCAGCGGGTATGTGTCCCTCATATTTCGAGAGTATTTTGTCGCGGAAATCCTGTTCAAAGTCTTTCCTGATGACGAACACAATTTTTCCGAACCCAGCCTTGATGGCATCATAGATGGAATAGTCCATGATGGTCTCGCCATTGGGTCCCAGACCGTCGAGTTGTTTCAATCCTCCGTAGCGGCTACCCATGCCGGCCGCCAGCAGCAATAATGTTGGTTTCATATCTTCGATATTTTATGTTAATGTCTTAGTGTTCAAATGGATGTGCAAAGTTACGTAAAAAAGGGGAAAAAACACTATTTCGAATTAACAATTAACAATTGACAATTAACAATTAACAATTCAAAATTATTCGCAAGCTCATCATCTTCGCAGTCAGAATAAATAAAATCATTGCGTTCTGCATTCCCCCTCCTTGGGAGGGGGCGAGGGGGAGGTTTCCCTTAGAACGGATATCCGATGGCGAGGTTCAGGCGTTGTCCATGCCAGAACTTGTCGATGTTATAGAATCCCGAGCGTCCCGTATCGTACGGCACATGCAGTCCGATACCCCAGTCAAGGCGTATGACGAAGAAGTCGAGGTCATAACGCAGTCCCACACCCGTTCCCACAGCCATCTGCGACAAGAAATTCTTGAATTTGAAGTGTGACTTTGGCCTGTCTTCATCGTATTTCAATGTCCACACGTTGCCAGCGTCGAGGAAAACTGCCCAATAGAGGTTGCTCACCAGTCGATCACGGTATTCCAGATTGAAGAGCAGTTTCATATCGCCCATCTGGTCCATATATGAATATCCGCGATCTTCTTTCGGCACGTAATAGTCACCCGGTCCGATTGTCCTCGCCGTGAAAGCCCTGATGCTGTTGGCGCCACCCACGTAGAATTGTTCGGTATACGGAGCCCATTCCGAATTGCCATAGGCATACACCATGCCTAGGTTAGCGTGTCCCACTAGCTGGGAATAGTCTCCCACCTTCCACGTCTTGGTGAAATCCGTTTCAAACTTGAAGAACTGCGCATAGGGGTTGTTGAACATGCTTTTCTGCTTCTCATCCCATTTCTTGCCGAAAGCCATATACCCCAACGACAGCAGGTTACCCGCCTCGCTGATGGTTGTCTCCCACGATATGGGACATCTCGACTTGTCTTTGTTCGTGTACGACAGCGTATAGCGCAGTTTAGGAATGAACTGGTCCATCATGGACATCAAGAGGTATGGGTTTACCAAGATTACATAAGCAAACTCGTCGCTCATCCGTCGCATGTAGTTGTACTCCAGCACCAGCGGACTCAACCTATGTTTGAAGTTGTGAGAAGTCTGGAAGTTATACGTCAACTCACCCGATACGATATGGCGGGTGAAATAGCCCGCTCTGTTGATGATGCTCGAACTGGCCTTGATGGTTGTCGACGGGTTCATGAAGAACCGTCTCAACCTACGCCGATTTTTCTGTCCCCATAGACTTTCAAAGGGCAACAACAGTCTGGGGAATTCCAGCGACACCTCGCCACCATATTCATACGAGTTGATGCTCACGTCGTTGTCGCCGTAGTTCTTTCCTAGTTGCCACTCATACGACCCATGCAGTCGTATGTCCAATTTCTCACCACCCCCGAAAGTGTTGCGTTTTGTCAGACCCACCACCACCTGTGGTCCGAGGAATCCCGTTGTTTTTCCCGTGACGTTCGTTTCCACGTAGAAGTCATAAGGTTTCTCGAACATACAGTTGATGGCCACATCGAGCGAGTCGCTGATGAAAGTGGAGTCGCGTGGTGTGAACTTGAAATCGACCATGCTGAAGATGCCCATGTTCGACAGGTTGTTGGCCGACTCCAGATAATCGCCATAACTATATAGTCTACCAGGTCTTATCTTGATTTGTCTGTAGAGTGCGCTTCTCCTCACCGGCATTTTCTTTCCACTGAAATGCACCGTCAACCTCCTGCCCTTGTGCACGCTGTCTGTCTTCTCCATGAACGATTTTCTAAGCGTGAGGTCAATCTTTCCGATGTACCATTTTTTCAAGGCCTGTGGTGGCAAACTGTCCGAGCATTGCAGTTTCAGTTGCACATAACCCGGTCGTGCCACGGTGTCGGCCAAGTAGGAGGCGTATCCCGGTTGGTAGTAGAAATATCCATTGTCGCGGAACAGGTCGGAGAGGCGCGAGCGTTCCGCGTCGAGCGACACGATGTCGAAGGGAGCGCCTTTGTATATCTCCCTTTCCTCCCATGTGCTGTCGATGATTTCCTGCGCCTCGGGCGGGAAGTTCACATATTCGATGCTGTCGAGCAGGAACAGGTGTCCCATGTCGGCGCGGTAACCTATCTTCTGTTTCTTGGGGTTGCTACCCTGCTTGGTGTACGATGTCACGTTGCCGTGGAAATAGCCGTGCGACTTGAGCACCGACGTGGCCACCACGCTGCGCATCTCCGGGTTCACCGAAGTCACGGTCACCGGTGCCTTGCCAAATGTCTTGGTCATCCATTTTCCGAATCCCGTTTCCGACTTCGAGAATGCGTTCCACACCCATAGACCAATGGGGAAAGGCGTCCTCACTGTTGAACTGCCCATGAATGCCCCATTGGGCGGGCAGTCGAGTGCCGCCGCCACCTCTTCCTGCACATACACGGCATGGTCGTTCTTCTCATAGTTCTCATACACCACATCATCGATGCCCGTATAAAGCACCTCCCCCTCCTCCAGAGCACTTGTGGGGTAACACGACGCTACGACCGTGGTCAGTGCGAGCGTGATATATGAAACGATATGTTTGTGCAACTTGTTCATGGCCGTGGTGTGTACTGTTGATGAATCTGTGTGGTGTCTCTTCTCGTATGTCGCAATGAGTCACTTCTCGAGCGTGTTGTCCGCTCTTCAGACTTGAAGTTAAAGATGTCCTTCAGTCGGTCGAGCTTGCGTTTCCACATGAAACCGGCGCCGAACTCGCCTATCTCCCCTTCGAACCAGTCGTAGGTGCTGCGGTCGTAGAACAGTTTCAAATATTTGTTGCTGGTCGGACTGAGGCGGTATTCGAAAGTCACGTTGTCGAAGAATGTCTGGTTTCTGTTGTACGCATCGCTTCCCGTCGACACCTTTCCGCCGATGACCACGCGCAGACGGTTGTTCCAGAACCGTTTGGCGAATTTGAATGAATAGTCGGTGTGCATGGCACCCGAGGCATCCGTAGCATTGTCGACGCCGATGCTCACGTCGAGCGTGCGCAGCGCATTGCCAGTGATATTATTGATTTCCGCCTGCAGGAACGAGCTGAGGGCGCTGTTCATCGACAGTGCCGACTCGTTGCCATCGGCCATATACATACCTGTTGAAATCATGGCCACAGCCAGACGTCCCCGGTCTTCTTCAGACATCATGCCCAGCTGTCCACTCACCGACATGTCATCGGGCGCATCGATGATGAACTGCAGTCCCATGTCTTGCAGTGTCTTGGTGATGACCACGCCACATTCGAAGTCGACACTTCTGCCAGTCCCACCATCATCGTTCACCATGGCCTTCACCTTCTCCGTGGCGGTGATATTGATTTTCGGGTTGTCGGGCACGCCCTGGAACTCCAAGTATCCGCCCTCCTTGATGGTGAACGTCTTGAGCGGTATGATGGGCAGCGAATATTTCATCTCTCCGCTGTTCACCGTGTATCGTCCCGTTATCCTGAAATTGTTGGTCACGTTGTACAACAGTCGCAGGTTACCTTCGCCCATGATGTCCACATAGTTGCTGTGGTCGGCGTTGAGGTCACAGCGTATGCGAGCACTCTCGTCCACGTTCAGTGTCAGGTCCATGTCAAGACCAGAGATAGGCGGTCGGTTCACCACCTGTGTCGTCGAGTCGCTGAAGTCGACGAACTGCACCAGTTCATCGAGACGAGTGTCTTCTGCCAGTGGCGAGTCTTTGAGCACATAGGTGAGGTCCGTGTTTCCCAGTACGTCCACGCGTCCCTTCATCTGGAAGGCGTCGAGCGGTCCCTGTATTCTACCGAACATATTGATGAAAGCCCTGCCGTAAGCCTCGGCACGTGGAGTCTCCTTGGCGTTGATGATTTCGAAGTCGCGTGCCGACATACGCAGGTCAATCATCATGCGGTCGAGGTTGGAGAAATCGAGTTGTCCGTTGAGTGTCAGCGGTTTGTCGTTATAGGCATAGAGTTTGAAATCCTCGAACAGCAAGTGGCTGTTATTGATTCTTACGGGATGGTTGTCCACACGCAGTTGCACGCCATACGGCACGCTCAGGATGTATGCCGAGTCGAGCAATATCGACCCGTCGATGTTGGGCGTCGACAGCGGTCCGTTGATTTTCAGCGTTCCCTCGCCATAGCCCTTGAATCCCAATATCTGGTCGGGCATGAAACTGTTGAGCAATGCCAAAGGCATCCTCGCCAGGTTGAAGTCAGCATCCACCCTACCCTTTCCTTCGGGATAGTATGTGCCCACGACGGTACCCACCTCACGTTGGTCGCTGTAGATGACAGCGTCGATATAATGCGACCCGTCTTCGTTCGGCATATACACGAATTCCGTGCTCAAGTCGCCGAGCACATTCTTCTCGAACGTCATGTCGTCGACACTCACCGAGCTCGACACCGTCAGTTGTTTATCCGTCTTCACCACGTGGAAGTCGCCATCGAGAATACCCGTGATGTCGGGCAGGAAAGGCACCGCCGAAGTGATGTCGCCGAGGTTGAGGTTCTGCATACTCAGCGTGAGGTCTTGGTCGGCCGCCACATTCTCGTCATCGGTATATAGGTGTATGCTCGTGCCGTCGTCGGCCGCCATGTATACGTTTGCCGCCAGTCGCTGTTTCTTGCCCAGCCGCAAGTAGTTGTATTCGTTGACCTTGAATTTTTTGTATCCTATCACTGGCTCCAAGTCAGAGAAGTTCAGGCACAGCGAGTCGTTGCGCACCATCGCCCTCAGTCCCAGTTTCACGCCCAGCGAGTCGTTGGCGTCGTATATCCGCGTCGACAGGTCCGACCCGTTTTCGAAGAGTGAGCCATCCACATTGGCCCTGAACACATAGGTAGGATTACCCTCGAAGTTCTGCACCTCGGCATTGTATTTGAATCCCGTCGAGTTGGTGTTGATGGCGAAACGCACGCGGTCGAAGAGCATATCGTTCACCGTCAGCGAGTCGACCTTCACGTCGCCGTTCAGTCCATTGACATGCGACGAATACATGTTTACATACACCTGTTTGTAGGTTATCCCCTGTTCCTCGAACATCCTCGAGAGCAGGTTGTCACTGCCCCCGCTCATATAGACATCCACATCTGGCAGGTGCTCACGGATGACGTTATCGTCAATCTTTCTATCGGCAATCATCTTACTGATTTCCTTGCCCAGCCGCTGTCCCTTGTTGAGAATCTTCTGGTATCCGCCCTTGCCCTCCAACGACAGTTCGAAATCACCGCTGTTCACCCTCACGTGCGTCGTGTCGTTGTTGAGCAACACGTCGATGTCGATAAGTTCAGCCGCCAGGTCGCTTCCCGGTTGGCTGAACACCAAGTCGTCCACCTCACCCTGCACGTCGTAGTAACTATTCAGGTCAGTCTTCACCTTCATGTGCGCGCACATGCCCAGCGTTGTCGGTCCATCGGTGACACCCAATTTGTAGAGGTCAGCCTTGACGAAGTCGGCGGAGATATTGGCATCTATGGCCTTGCGGCTGATGCGTCCGTCGGCATAGAGCATACCGTCGAAGAGCGAGTTGTGTCCCTCCACCTCCGCCAGCATCCTTCCCTTGTCGAGACTGGCATCCAGTTTCACCGTACTGAGGTCATAGCCCATAGCCGAGAATTTCGTCAGGTTGGCCTTTGCCTTCAGTCTCGTCGAGGGATTGAAGATATCAGTGCCCTGTCCCTGTGCCGTGATGGTACCCGTGAGCGGCGACAGTTGGTATCCCGGCAGGAAGTTCTGCAGCGGGAACGCCTGCGCCTTCACGTCGGCGTCGTAGGCCATCTGTCGCGTGTCGATATTGGCTTTTGCCACCATTTTTCCCCCACCCTGTGTGGCGGTGAAATCTGCACCCAGCCGACTGCCCGTTTTCTTGAACCGTCCGTCGATGCCTATGCCCTGCGGCACGCGAATCATTTTCTGCGTGGCAGGGTCGAGGGCCGCCGTCACGAAGCCCAGGTCATTGGTCGTACCTTTGAGTGTCACGTCGGCATTCATCCTGTCGAAGTTCGTCACGTTGTCGATGGTGCCCGAAGCCGTCATGTTAAACGCCGTGGGCAGCGTCACGTTCATGTTCCGCAAGGTCAGCCGTTGCAGGTTGCCTCGCACCTGCCCGTTGACGTTCAACGCCCTGTTGGGCCATCGGCTCACCATCGCCGGTGGCATGGCCCCGCCAGCGAAACGCATGATGTCCTCCTTGCCCACATATCCGTCCACCTGTGCGAACATCTCTCCCGGCTGTTGGTCGTCGAAGGCATTGAGATCCATCTCGAAATGTGCCGACAGCCGCGAGTGTTCCGTCTGCATCTCCAGTGCCGGCACGCTGAGCGTCTTCCCATCCATGCGCAACGGTCCACTCAGGTGGTTCACCGCCAGTCCGCTCTGTTCTCGGAAGTTACAGTCGCGCAGGTTCACGCTGATGTCAGGTGCTAAGTAATGGAGCGAGTCGATGCCAATGTTTACGTCTGTGAGCGACAGGTGGTTGGTGTCCAGTCCCTTCACCCTCGGAGCGAAACGGTTGTCGTAGCGCAGCGAGCCATCGTTCCAGTCCATGCGTCCCAACGCGTATTCCCCCTTACCCAGGTCGAAGCGTCCATTTTCCGCCTCGAGCGTGCCCATGCCCACGCCGATGACCATCGTGTCGCCCGGCATGTGGAGGGTCACGTCACTCTTCTTGATGTTTAGTTTATCTACGAGGATGCGCCATTTGGCGTCGCTCTCCGTGGTGTCTGGTGGCACTGTGTCGGCCAATGCGATATCGAGGATGGCACCGTCGAGCGATGCCTTGTCCACCCGCAGTCCCTCTTCTTTCAGGTCTATGCCGTGGCTCACCACACTCAGTTCATCGAAGCGTCCTTTCACACGCGCCGAGGGGATGAAGCCATTGGTATTCATGTTCGTGCGGCGCAGTGTCAGCTCATCCACCTCCACCTTTCCCTTGAACAGGGGCAGCAGCTGCACGCTAGCCACCAGCTCGCCCACGTCGGCGATGGTGTCACGTTGGTTGGGGATAGAGTCATTGGGTTTTATCATCTTGAAATCCTCCACGCTCAAGTCGAGTGGGAACTTCAAGGATACGTGTCCTACGCTGATGTCCATGCCCGTTTTCTCCGAGGCATAGGATGCCACCTTTTGCGCCACCCAGTTTTGTATGGGTGGTATATAAAGCAATATGAGCAGCAGCAAAAAGAGCAGGATGGGCGTCAAGATGATGCCAACAATCCATTTGAGCACTTTTTTCATAGACGCAAACTAAATCAGCGTAAAGCTGTTTTGCAAAGACATTGCAAATATAGACAAAATCCGTGAAACCCAAGCCAAAATGCCAAAGTTTTTGTTTTTCCACATTGATTGTCATAGAAAAAACGTATCTTTGCAATATGTAAGTTGAATGCCCTGTTACGCTTACCAACAATCATTTTGAATGAGACTGATTTGCCATAATAACCATTTCCTGCTATTCATTCTCGCTATCAACAACAATTATAAGTACTAAAAGAAATGACTATGAATAAGATACATACGAACATCATGGCGGGGCCGAACATCACTGTCCCCATGATATCGGAATACCTATCAAAAATCAGTAGATTCTGTCTGTTGTTTGTAATAATAACAGGTGTGTATTCCTGCAAATCTGTTGAACATAAGCAGGATTATACCCAATATGATGCTATGACTCGAAGAAATGTCTATATAGTTGTTGAAGAGATGCCCAAACACAAAGGTGGCGACGGTGGTTTCTTAAATGATTTTGTTAATCATTTCCATTATGATTATCCGGAAAATGAGCGTCTTCAATCAACAGTGCAGGTGCAGTACGTCATTGACAAAAAAGGACATTTAATTGGTGCAAGAATATATGGCAAGAAATCTGATGCATTATCTGATTTTGAAAAGGCTGTATTGAAAGCATTAAGTTTTACGAATGACTGGCAAGCCGGAAGACAAAACGGAAAGCCTGTCAACGTATTATTAACAAGGACAATACATATTTGTCCTAATCACTAAGTCTTCCGGATAAGCCAACAATTTGGGGGCATGTCGAATTGACACGTTTTAAGTCACAATGTATTTCCCCATGCCACCAGTTTACCTTTTGTAGTACTGAGGTTTTGGTCACCTGCGTAGATAACGTGAAGGTTGTCGGAAGGAATATCGGATAGTTGTGACCATTTGGAAAGCCCCTTGAAAAAGTCCGACGAGAAAGTGGCACCCGACTTTATCTCATAAGCCATAGGTGCGTTCCCACCATATTCCAAGAGGTCTATCTCGTTGCCTTGGCTATCTCGCCAAAAGCGTAGATCTGGAGTTTTACCCGCATTCCATCCTCGCTTGATGAAGGCGTTAATCACCATGTTTTCAAACAGTCCGCCACGGAGAAAATGGTTGGCAACCTGACTGGCAGATTTGATGTCAAGGAGAGAACATGCAATTCCCGTATCATAAAAATACAACTTAGGTGTTTTCACAAGACGTTTGGCGTAGTTGTTCCAATCCGGCTTCAGCTGATAGCAAATGTAGCTCGCTTCCAAAACTGAGAGCCAGGCATTAGCTGTAGGTAAGGTGATACCACATTCATTAGCCAGGGAAGAGATATTCAGCAACTGCCCTATGCGTCCTGCACAGAGCTTGATGAATCGGGTAAACTTGCCCAGGTTACCGATATTCTTGAGTTGGCGTACGTCACGCTCTACGTATGTTTCTATATAGTGTGGGTAAAAATCCTCTGCAGCAATATGCTTGTCATAAAGTCTGGGGTAGCCTCCTTGGAAAATCTCCTCGTCAATGGTTGCTGGTAATATCTGACCGTTGACCATTTCTTCATGAGAAAACGGAAGCAATTTCAATATTGCCGTCCTCCCTGACAAGGACTGGTTGACATGCTCCATCAAGAGGAAATTATGGGAACCCGCCAACAGGAACATTCCTGTCTCGTTCAATCGGTCCACATGCGTTTGGATATATGAAAACAATGACGGTACACGCTGGGCTTCATCAATGATGACATTTCGTGAATAAGTGGACAAAAATCCGCGTGGATCGTTTTGGGCAAACTGCCTCATGTCCATGTCTTCAAGCGAGACATATTTGTAGGTAGGGAACGTAGCTTTCATCAACGTTGATTTACCCGACTGACGCGGACCGGTTAATGTGACAATAGGATATTTTGTCGTCAACTCTATGAGTTTACCTTTCAGGGTTCTTTCAATCATAATTTCATAATTTTGATGCAAAAATAACAATCTTTTTTATAATTTGCAAATTTTTCTTGCAAATTATATAGTCGACTATCAAATTATCCGAAAATTCTTGCAAATTATAAAATCCATTAACACTAACTCTTTCAGGATAAGCCAACAATTTGGGGGCATGTCGAATTGACACGCCCCCAATATTCTATTTAGCAGTAGGTTGGATTGAACCCGACCATGCGGAACATCATTTCACCACGATTTTCTTGCCATTGTGGATATAAACGCCTTTCTTGACGGGGTTGCCGTTGAGTTTTTGACCATCGATTGTGAAGTAGTCGGAGGTGAGGGATGAGGGGTGAGAGGTGAGGGATATACCCGTAGTTTCGTCATCGAAGTTGAGCACGAAGTTGTTGATGTTGCCCGTTGATGCGGGGTCACCGCATACCAGGCCGTCGAGCACGAAGTAGGCGCGGAAGCCCTTGATGGTCATGGAAGCGCTGGGATAGTAGAGCGTGTTGTCTGCACCCATATAGAGTACGCTTCTGTCCTCACCCTCGAACGTCACGGGGTCGTAGATGGACTGGAAGGTCACCGCATTGGAGGAGACGTTTCCCGGAGCATCGCCACTGATGGTGACATTGGCAAACACCGGCTCAACGATGTCCGTATCCTCGTCATCCCATTTCACCACATACGGCTTACCCGCCTCTACCTCATAACTGCGGGTACCGAAATCAAGCGACAGCGTTCCCTCGCTGAACGAAGTCTGGGATAGAGTCTTGACGGTTGAGCCTACCAGAGGAGTCTTACCGATAGTTGTCAGGCTAAACGGCAGACAGAGGGTGTTCCACGAGCCATCCCTGTATAACGTGCGTCCCTTGAGCGTCACATCGAGCGTACGGCCGGCATTGGCGCTGAGGATGTCACTGACGTTGCCCTCGTCGGAGAGCAGCAACGAGCAGGTGTAGTCCTTCTCCCCGAAGCTGATACCGTTGGCATACGCCTTGGGACCATCGTATTCATATTCAGCCTTCAATTCGCCCATATCGTAGTCGGCGATATCGTCGTAAGCCATCACGACACCGTGGTTGGCGACGATGTCGCCTTCAGAGGTGCCAGTAATGTCGGCCGTTGTGCAATAATAGTTGTTCGTGAGCGTCACCGAGCAATAGGTTGCTTTGAAGACAAGTCCAACGATGGCTCCCGCCTGGGTGCCTTCCACACTGTTTCCATAATACAAGTTGTTCTCCAATATTGGTAGTTAGGCTGTCTTCCACTGGTAACCCCTATAACTCCCCTGAGGGGGGAGAATTGTTACCCAAGGGTATACCATTCAAAAATCGGGTGCAAAATTTCGAAAAATCGAGGGGAGAACAAAAAGAACTTTTCTTTTTTTATCCCGAGATGGAGTAACTTATTCAAAGTTACCCCCTTTTTTCTCCTTTGCTTGTCTGGCAAATTCGAACAACGACTGAGGCAGATGGCAGTAGCCCGTGGGGTTCTTGTCGAGGTAGTCCTGGTGATACTCTTCGGCGGTGTAGAAGTTCGCCAAAGGTTGTTTCTCCACCACCAGAGGCTGGTCGTAGTTCCGTTGTTCATCAGCAAACACCTGTTTGATGATGGGCAGGTCCTCCAGTTCCGTATAGTAAACACCTGTGCGATAGCGTGTTCCCTCATCATGGCCCTGTTTGTTCAGGCTCGTCGGGTCGATGGCCTTGAAGAACATCCTTAAGAGAAATGCCAAGCTCACCACCTGTGGGTTGTACTTCACGTGCACCGTCTCCGCAAACCCCGTCTGGTCGGTATACACCTCCTTATACGTCGGGTTTTCCGTGTGTCCGTTGGCAAAGCCCACTTCCGTCTCCACCACACCCTCTATCTGCTTGAAGTAATGCTCCGTTCCCCAGAAACAGCCCCCAGCCAAGTAGATGTCTTTCGTGCGTACCAATATCCCATCTTTCTCATGCTCCACGAAGGGACCTTCCTTCGTTTCGAACAACACGCTTCCCGTCTCCAGGCACTCCACATCGTGCCATGTGTTTTTGGGGATGTCAACACCGTAGACACCCGACGCCGTCGAGAGCACCACGCTCTCCTTCACCTGGCCATCATCATGGTATGTGCTTACACGCACTTTTCCTTTCAGGATGACGATGGTCTCATCTTTCGTGGGATGGTGGTGTATGGGAATCGCCGTACCCACTTCCAAGGCGTTGAGGAAACGGTGACATTTATCGTCCAGGCTTTGGTGGAAGTTGTGGTTCATCCTCAGGCGCGGTGATTTTCTCGCCTGTTCCACCACGCTGTCTATCAGTTGGTTGTCGATGACTTTCATACTTTTCTTGTTGGATATTTCAAAAACAAAAGATTGTTGGTGCAAAAGTAATGAAAAAAACGAAAGGCAAAGGCGCCTCAATAAGTTAAGCCACTTCTTTTTTTACTTGGAAAGGTATTTCTTACCATCCACTATGTAAAGACCGGGTGTACCTTGAGGAATAGAGATGAGCATACGGCCCAGCAAGTCATAGGCACCCTTATGTTGTGCACCGTCATCTAATTTGATTCCAATAGCATCTGTCGAGCCACTGACAAACTGCCATTTATCGAACTGCACGTTGCCCTTGAGAATCAAGTATATGGTGTGAGTGCCTGAGATGAGAGGAGAGAGCTGAGCGGTGAGCGTATTCCAACTGTCGCCCGTACTACTGATGGTGGCGATGTCGTCCCCATTCTTGTCGTCGAGGCGCAGGGTGATGGTGCCACTGCCCTTCACCAAACACTTCATCGTGCTGGCATCTGTCTGAAAATCGGCATTGCGCACCTCTATGACGCCCTCGGTGGGTGTATCGGCGGTAATGCAAGTGGTACCCACTGTGGCTACCATGTGGCCCACGTCATCCGTCGGTTGGTAGAGAATACCGAGCGTGGCAGCACTAGTGGCGGCGTACTGTACGGTATATGGGTCGAGATCCTTGATGGAGCCAACACCTTTTTTCGTGGGGATGCACTCGTGGAGGACAACGTTCTCTTCGTCCACTTCCATCTCATCTACGTAGATGCTGCGGAAACCGCCATTGGAGCCTAATGAAGGCTCAAGCAGGTTGGTCTGGTAGAACAGATACCAGTGTCCCTGGTACTTGTGCAGGTGGCTATGGTTGTTGGTGTAGCCCATGCCGTTATCGCCGGGGTTCTTGAAGTAGTTGCCCCCATAGACCCACGAGTCGGTATCGAGTGGTGTCTTGCTCGTGAAATAGTTCATGCTGCACTGTGTCGGCTTTTCGCCACCCCATGTCCAAGGAGAGTGTTCGCTCCAATCGTTGTTGTAGGTATAGACGTATGTGCCGTTGATATAATTCAGTTCATTCGCCTCGAAATGATAAGGAGACAACAGTTTCACTGGTCCTTCGGCGAAGGAGTGCAGGTCGGGGTTGAGTTTAGCTATCCAGCCCTGCGAGTTGCCGAAGGAGAGCCATGCGTCGCCATTGTCGTCTATGACGGCTCCCGGGTCGAATATGGCACCGCTGCCTTTCACCGTCTCGTTGTTGCCATCGATGAGGCTGGTGTTGAGAGGCGATGTCCATGGGCCAACGGGCGACTTGGCCTGAATGACACCTGTGCCCCATCCGCTGTTGGAGAAGTAGAGAGAGAAGAGGGTGCTGCCGTCGGCTTGCTGCTGACTGATGATGCTGGGTGCCCACGAGGCCATGATCCACGGAGCCACCGTGCCCACCGGAATCTGTCCGTGGTAGGTCCAGTTCACCATGTCGTCGGTCGACATCATCACCAGCGACTTGATGCGCTCGTAGGTGTTGCTTTCCGCTCCCTCGTCATACTGTTGGTGGTCGTTGGTGCCGTAGACATAGAGGCGGCCATTGTACTCCACAGCCGTGGGATCTGCACAGAACTGGAAGTCCAACAACGGGTTGGCCATGCCCGTGCCAAGTTTGGGCGAGGTCACCACTGTCTTGATAATGGATGCGTCGGCAGACTCCTTGGTGAGGATGGTGATGCTCTCGAAATAAATCTTCGCCGTCACGCCCTCGCCGTTTTCATCGTTGTTGAGTCCCTCCCAGTCGCCTTGAAACATCACTATCTTGACAAGCGTCTTTCCTTTTTCAAACTTCAGGCTATGGTTCGTAGCACCGTAGCGCACCACGCTCTCTGTCTCGCTCTCATCGCTATAGACCGCCTTCACCACTATGCGGTAGTAGTTCACGGGCTGGGCAAACACCATGTCCAAACGGGTATACTCGTCGGTGCTGAGGTTGTCGATGGCCCAATAGTTATTGGCCCAGTTGGGGAAAGTGATGCTGTTCTCGCTGGCGTTGGCCTGGCCGCCCCAGCCGCCCCAGTCGAAGACGATGTCGCTGACCGACAGGTGAATGTCCTCGGTTGAATTGCTGGTAGCATATGCCCAACTACCACCGGCGTATGCCTGACCAGCATGATAGAATAGCGCCATCACCGTCAGGAGCACTTTCAGATAGTCTAGATATAATAGTCGTTTCATATTATACAATTCTACTATGTAAGATAAAAAATGCTGCATTAACGTCAAGGTATTTATTCGTTTATTGTTAGAAATTTCAAAAACAAAAGATTGTTGGTGCAAAAGTAATGAAAAAAAAGCGAAAGGCAAAATCAAGCTCTCAAGAAAGAAACAGAAAGTAAACTTCTGATACGCCCCAATATGAGAATGTGCCGTTTGAAGTGCCTGAAGGATGGAAATGGCAGAAACTTGGTGATATAGGAGAATGGCAATCTGGAGCAACGCCAAGTCGTCTTAACAAAGATTACTACGGAGGAGATATTCCATGGTTAAAAACAGGAGATTTAAATGATGGCTATATTTCTGAAATCCCAGAGACAATCACTCAAAAAGCATTAGAGGAGACTTCCGTCAAATTGAATCCTGCAGGAAGTGTCCTAATAGCCATGTATGGCGCAACTATAGGAAAAGTTGGAATACTAACTTTCCCCGCCACTACTAATCAAGCTTGCTGTGCATGTGTGGACTATCAAGGAATAGAACAAAAGTATCTTTTCTACTATTTACTCTCACATAAGGACGATTTTATTATGCTTGGTGGCGGTGGAGCGCAACCCAATATATCAAAAGAAAAAATTGTAGATAGCTTTATCCCAATACCACCATTACATGAGCAAAAGAGAATTGTAGATGCTATTGAACAATGGTTCAATTTGATTGACACTTTGGAAACAGCAAAAGTGGATTTGCAGATGTCCATTACTCTGGCCAAGTCCAAGATTCTCAACCTCGCCATTCACGGTAAGCTCGTTCCGCAAGACCCGAATGAAGAGCCTGCTATTGAGCTTTTGAAGCGTATCAATCCCAAATTTACTCCTTCTGATAACGCGCATGATACCAACCAGTTGCCCAATAGCTGGTGTTGGACGACATTAGGAAGCCTATTTCAGCATAATACTGGTAAGGCATTGAACAAGTCTGATTCTCAGGAAGGTCTGTTGAAACCCTATCTTACAACTTCCAATGTGTATTGGAATTGCTTTGATTTTACCGAAGTAAAAGAGATGTATTTTAAGGATTCTGAGTTGGAGAAGTGTACCGTTATCAAAGGAGACTTGTTAGTATGTGAAGGAGGTGACATTGGGCGAGCTTCTATTTGGAATTACGATTATGACATTTGTATTCAAAATCATATTCATAGGTTAAGAGCTAAAGGGGATGTTTGCCAGATTCTTTATTTATATGTTCTTATGCTCTACAAATGGACAGATAAGATACATGGAAAAGGAATAGGACTTCAAGGTCTATCTTCTGGATTGTTAGATAAACTTGTAGTCCCGTTACCACCATACAAAGAGCAACTCCGTATCGTAACCAAGATTGAAGAACTCTTTGCTGTTCTTGATGAAATACAAAAATCAATAAAATGAAGGAAACTCTGCACTTATCTGTTGTAGAAATAACCAAATCTCAGAAAAATGCCGTATCTTTGCACATATAAATAAGAAAGAATGAGTTTTTCTCTATCAGATAGTACGTTGAAGGAACACTTGGAGGCTATCTTCGAAAGCGTTTCTCGTTTTGCGACATCAGCTGATGTCGTAATAAAAGCCAGTGGCTTGCGTATCGAAGCCATACGTGCTATTGCCCGTGAGCAGGGGATAGAGATTGAAAACGTTGAGAGCAGATGTATAGATGAAAATCTGCTATCTCTATTGGCTGACGCTCACGTCCGCCGATTGAAGTCATACTTCAACAACTCCAAACGTCACATTGCAGAGCTCAGTGGTGCAGAACTCTCGACGTTTGTCGATTTTTGTAAAACATTCAAAAAGCACCTATCCAATGACCACGCTGCATTATCTTGGGATGACATCGATACGAATGCTATCCGAGAGCAGTTTATCCAGAAAGTAAAAAAACTCACACCTGCCTCTAGTGTATTTGATGAAATACTCGGAGGCATTTCATTTGAGGAGATTCCATTGGAACTCCCAAACCACAAACAGTTTGACCTTGATACATTCTTGCAAGAAAGGCAGAGGGACGCAATCATTGAGCGAGTCATTTGTAGCAGATGGTTGTACATCCAATCAGTTGTATACTCCTCTCCAGACAAAGATCAGCGTGATGAAGTCCGACGTGTAACGGTGTCTGCAAGGTATCATATTTTCTCCGATGACAATGACGCACTTCTTTACGACACGAGAGATATGAAACATTATTTTCGTGCCCCCAAAGAAGTTGCGTAAAGCGATTTCCATGGGGACATAACTAAATTAATTTTAGATATGTCTTCAAAATACATATTATTTTCATCAATAAAAGAATACAACAAGCAAGTCGAAGATTATATATCATCTTTCAGTGGAAAACATGCCAAACGCATGAAGAACATTGAAAATGCTATGAATATTTTTTTGACTGATATTTACGGCTACTTACCTACAGCGGGTGAGATGAAATGGCCAGTGCTGGAACCTAATTTTAAGACAACAACAACCTCACTACTTCCATTCAACGAAGCGTGGAGCTACAAAGCGACAGAATGCATTGTTCATTTCTATATAGACGATGAACTATTTCTGCGAGTCTTTCGAAATCCCGAGAAGTACATCCCATTTCTATGCCAATGTGAAGGAGTTATTGGTCCAGACATGTCACAATACACAGACATGCCTGCTGAAATGAGATACCGCCATGCCTATTGCAATGCATACATGAGCATGCTCATTCAAAAAGAAGGTGGTAATCTCTATCCCAATATTACTTGGTCTAAAAGTGACAGTTATTGGTATAGTTATCCCGAGAACTTCCAGAATTCCGTTATTGCGATAAACAGCAACGGAGTTCACAAGAACGGATTGGCACTTTATCGATGGAGACAAGGGTATAATATGGCGTTGATACGATTATCCCCCCAACAGATTATTCGGTATGGGCAGGTTGTCGATGGCGAAAACACCATGATTAGTACCTATCACATTAACAAACGCTTAAATATGTTGAGAAATGGGTGCAAACGGAAGTAAAGCCAAAGGAACGACTGAGACTGAGGAAGGACGTCGTTGGAAAACGGTGGAAACTCTGAGCAATGGGGTTAAGATTATTGAATTTAAAGACCCCAAGACCCCAGGGAAGATGCCAGAAGAAAGCCATTCACCTAATTCGATCTATGCGATGATGAATAAGAATGGAGAAGGCATCAAGTCCATAGCTGTTTATGATGAGAATTGTCTGAAAGTGGTGGAGATACACACAACAGATCATGATGGATTGGGCATACATTATCACGACTGGAAAGGAGGAAAACCAATATCAAATCATCCAATTTCAGACAATCCCAAGTGGGAGAAGTTGTTAAGTGAAACCTTAGAAAGTTTATAATATGGCATACGAATATGTAAAGGACGACCTTATGGGCTATCCGTTTAATAGTAAATACCCACCTAACTACGACAAAAACGGAGGGCTTTATCATGGTTATCGCAATAGCACGGAGGAAACGTTCCTCTATGACTTTGCAGTTCAGAGATATGATTTGCGTTTCTCCTATAAAGGCAAAGCATATCATTTTCTCTCTTGCGAGGACCATGCGGCTTTGTGCGATGAGACATTCTCCAAAGAAATAACACGATTCAAAGACGGAAATGATGTTCTGGAAAACTTCTTGATTGAAGGTAACAGACTCTTTGACTTGATAAGTGTTATAGAGGATGCAGAGCCCATGTAATACGTACAATGCTCAATAGACCTATGCTTTCGGCTTTTCACTAATGTGAATCGCCCAATGCATAGGTCTTTTTGTGTTTACCAGTTCACCACCTTATCTACGATGGCACGCTGCTCGGTAGCGGTGCGGCGGAGATAGATACGTGTGGTTTCAATGCTTTCGTGCCCCATGAGGTCGGCAAGCAGGGCGATGTCATTGAACTTGTCGAGGAAGTTTTTGGCGAAGCGATGACGGAAAGAGTGTGGATAGACTACTTCACAATTCAAGCCATACTTGTCTGCAAAATGCTTTAACTGAATAGCGATACCTCGTGTGGTTATGCGCTTTCCATAGCGGTTGAGGAAGATATAGCCACTCGAAACGCCTTTATCAGCCAGCCATTGCTTAGCTTCTCTCTGTAGGTTCTTAGGGATATAGAGACGACGAAGCTTACCACCCTTGCTATAGATATCAAGATGTCCCACAACCACATGTTCAGCCTTAATCTGCAGCAACTCACTCACACGGGCACCCGTGGCCGCCATAAACCACACCACGAAACACCATTCGTCGTAGCCGTCAGCCTTTAGGCGTGTCTTCAGAAACTTGTAGTCCTCATTACTGATGACATTTTCCAGGAAATTCTTCTGCTGAACCTTAACGAACTTCATCTTTAGTTTATCCTTTTTGATAAACTCCAGATACTTGTTGATACCCTGTAACCTTAAATTCACCGTTTGTGGTTTGTATTTTTCCATTAAATAACCTTTGTAAGCCAATAGGTTCTTCCTATTAATCTCTTTGTACTTCGCATTGAAGTACTTCACCGTCCACACATACGAAGTGATGGTGTTCTTAGCCAAGTCTGACTTGCTAAGTTGATTCTCAAAATTTGTTACCATGTTATTTCTGTTTTGAATAAAACAGTAACAATATAAGCGCAACCTAACGCGCATTATGAGAATGTGCCCGATTCTTGGTGTGTCGTTCCGCTTGGCAATATTTGCTGTTTGAATGAAGGTCAGCCCATTACCAATAAGGATTATCCCTACATAGATGTCAAGGGGCTAAGGACTGGCAACTATGCTTCTAAACAGTCGGGAAAGTACGTACCTGTAGGTACTACATTAATCCTCGTAGATGGTGAAAACTCTGGAGAAGTTTTCCACACACCAGTAGAAGGCTATCAAGGAAGTACAATGAAAGTGCTTGAAATTAACGGTGAGATAAATGCTCAATATGTTCTCTATTTCGTTAAACTCTATCAAAAGGCTTTACGAGAGAACAAAGTCGGTTCGGCCATTCCACACCTGAATAAAAAGATGTTCAGAGAATTGATTATTCCAATTCCAACAAAAGAAGAACAAGAAAGAATAGTCGCCGCAATAAATCAATACTACCACATATTAGACAACATCAGTGCCAACTTATAGTTCGGAACTGATGTTGTCAAGACTCTGGAATAATTCGTTTACTTTATTTATAATTCTATCCTGTTCCTTTCTTGGTGGAATAGGTATATGGAGCTTGGAGTATTCTGAAATCCAGTATCGTTTATGAGTGTCACCAATGAGCCTTGTTGTGCTCATAAACTGGTAGACATATTGAATGTTGATTCCATCCTTAACATGAAGTATCTTCATAGCCGATGATTTGACCTTGAAGGGGAAATCAACAAATTTAGAATCTGTGGTAAAATCATCAAATATTATAACTGGTAAATCCGTGAAGACTCCCTCAGTTTCATTTGTATAGCCAATAATAAAAGATTTTCCGGCTGTTAATACTGGGGTTTTGTTCTGTGATTTATAATCTGTCGATTGTACTATGTATGCTTGTGGTTGCTCATAATCAATGATTTCTTCAAGGACGCAAACAGTCCATCCTTCAGGTATATTCTCATAATGCGCGTTATCACAAGGAGAAAACTTGGGATTGATGCGCTTCAGCAGTTCTATGGCTGGCTCATCATTCGGGTCTTGTGGAACAAGCTTACCATGAATGGCGATGTCAAGAATCATAGACTTAGCCTGTGTTATGGAAGATTGTAAATCGGCTTTTGCAGTTTCCAATGTATCAATCAAAGTGAACCATTTCTCAACGGCTGCCACAATACGCTTCTGTTCTTCGTATGGCGGCAGTGGAATCTGCATTATTTCCAAACTATATTTAGGTAATCCTTCTCGTCCGCTCCCCGATAAAATCATCGTAGATGCGAAATAATCAGAAATGATAAACAGATGTAAATACGCAGGCAAAACAACAATGGTTCTCAGAATACATACATGCTGACTGACATTCCCTTTACGGAATTCATCAGGTACGATAGCACATCGACCAAGAGATCCTCCTGTTATATTGAGAAGTAGATCTTGGGCTCGAACTTCTGTGCCAATCATGTTTTCGTGAATTTCCTCAGATATGTATTTAATATCATCATATACAAGTCCATCGTTATATACATTTTGAGAGCGGAAAAATGGAATTCCTTCTTCGGCATAATTACTACCTCTAGGAGTGCTTCCTGAACCTATTTTTGAGCATATATCATTGATTGTTGTCCACTCCCAACTCTCAGGCACTTCAAACGGCACATTCTCATAATGGGGCGTATCAGAAGAAGACTTTTTGCTTCGCTTTATCTTTCCCTCTTTGATGAGCCTCTCTTTCTCCACACGGATGCGTTCCAGCAATACAGATGCTGGTTCATCGTTTGGATCTTGCGGCACGAGCTTACCACGAATTGCAAGGTCGAGTATCTTTTGGCGTAGTTTCTTTGTGTCCATTCTTAATCCTCCTTGCTTTCCTCAAATTGCATTTCATGCGAAACTTGTCGCGACTCGGCAGAATCCGAGTCAACTTGGCTCTGCTCTCGCTGCTCCTCGAATTCCAGAATCCATTGCTTTACCTTCGACTGAAGGATGGCTTTATCTGGGATACATAATTCGTATGACGTAGCGTAAACATTGGCATCTTCTGGCAAAGTCAATTCCACAAGAGCATCGTCTTTGTCTTTACATAGGAGGATGCCTATTGTGGGCTTTTCAAAAGCCTCTTTAACATGTCGGTCGTAGTAGTTGACATACATCTGCATCTGACCGAGGTCTTGATGTGATAGTTCATCTGCCTTTAAATCTACGAGGACATAGCATTGAAGCAGACGATTATACAGCACCAAATCCACATAGAAGTGTTTCTCGTTGAATGTAAATTTTTTCTGCCTTGCCTCAAACAGGAAGCCCTTTCCCATTTCAAGCAAGAAATTTTGCAGTTTGCTGATAATGGCAGATTCGAGGTTTGACTCACTGAAACTGTTATCACGTTGCAGTCCAAGAAACTCTAACGTAATAGGATCTTTAATAATATCGTTAGGCTTTTCTATTGTATGTCCCTCTTGTGATAAGCGCAGGACCTCCTTGGGGTCACGACTCAAAGCCAAACGCTCATAGAGGCTTGCCCCATATTCTCGTTTCAATTGTCGCACACTCCAGTCTTGTTTCTGACATTCAATCTCATAGAAACGACGTTCCTCTTCATTCTTGATACGCATGAGTACCAGATAATGAGACCAGGAGAGTGTGAAAGACAGATTGTTCCCATATTTCCGAGACAGCGTTTCGGAAATCTCCAGAGGTTGAATATCGGATTTCCGAGACAGTGTTTCGGATTTCGTCTGCACTGCGGACGAGATTTCATACCCTGAATATACTCGATAGAACTTCCGGCAATTTTCCAGAGTATCAACAGACCAACCTTCTCCGTACTTATTAGTCAACCTGGCTGATAGATTCTTCAAAACAGCCTGACCATATTGAGCCCGTCGTTCACCTTGTTGCTCATCCTCAACAATATATTGCCCAACACCATAATAGGTATAAACCATTGTCGTATCAATGGTAGTCTTAACCCTTTTGTGGGCAAGGTCTATTAGAGAGGATATACGCTCAAACAGAGCATCTTCCCTTAGCTGTATGTCATTCATGCTTAATCCTCCTTGATATTAGCCATCAACTCTTGCAGTTTCGTAACGGCTATGCTAATGTTGTCACTCTTTTGCTGAATGGTGCTCATCAGCTCTGCCAATGTCATGTCATCATTGTCGTTGGTCTGCTTGATCCAGGAAATATCAAGGCTGGTCTTATCGCGTTTCAGCAACTCCGAAACAGGGTACTTGCGCCAACGCCCATTAGGATTCTCGTCGCTGTAAGTTTCTTTGCGTTGAGTAATATCCTCAGCATGGTAACAAGTTACGAAATCGTCCAGATGGTGACGCATCATCGGCTTGGTGGCCAATGTGTGCTTGATGCCTGTGCGGTAGTCGTAGAACCACACATCCTTTGTCTGCTCTCCTTTCTTGAAGAAAAGGACGTTGGCCTTCACACCTTGGGCATAAAAGATTCCTGTTGGAAGGCGAAGTATGGTGTGCAGGTTGAAGTTCTTCAACATCTCCTTGCGGATGGTCTCACCGGCACCGCCCTCAAAGAGCACATTGTCGGGAAGGACAACAGCTGCACGTCCAGTGTTCTTCAGCATCACCATGATGTGCTGGAGGAAGTTCAACTGGTTGTTCTTTGTTTCGACATAGAAATCGGGCCGGTCAATATCAACACTACCCGATGGACGGGTGCCAAATGGAGGATTGGCCAAAATTACATCCACCAACTTCTGCGGTTGCTTCTCCAAAGAGTCTTCACAGAGAATCGGGCTGCGGTCAGTACCAATGCCATGCAGATAGAGGTTCATAGAAGCCAGCGTTACCACGAGGGCTGTATTGTCATAACCCGTAAGCGCTTTCTCACGGAGGAAATCACGTTTGGCCTTATCCTGCGACTGGTTCTTCATGTAGTCGTAGGCAGCCAAGAGAAAGCCACCCGTACCACAGGCAGGGTCACAAACCGTTTCACCAATCTGAGGACGGGTGACATCCACCATGGCGGAAATCAGGGAACGTGGTGTGAAGTACTGACCCGCACCGCTCTTCTTGTCCTGACCATTCTTTTCAAGGATGCTTTCATAAATGGCTCCTTTGACATCACCGTCCATCACCAACCACTGCTCTTCGTCAATCAACGTAATCACTTTGCGAAGATAGACAGGCTTGTCAATCTTGTTCTGGGCCTTCACGAAGATGGTACCAATAAGGTTATCTTCTTCTGAAAGTTTTTTTAGCGTTTCTTCATACTGATTAATCAGGTCAAGACCGTCTAGTTCGATGAGGTCTTTCCAGCGATAGCCTTCAGGGATAGCGGAATCCTCACCAAATAATTCGGTGTTCTCATCATCCATCTTCAGAAAGAGGAGATATGTTAGTTGCGTGATATAATCAGTGAAGCCGATACCCTGACCTGAAAGGGTTGTAGCCAGCGTCCATACTTTCTTTGTAAGTGATGTCTCTTTATTTGTTGCCATATTATGTTATGCTGTTTTTCTGTATAGTAAGAACTTCGATAAAGACACGAGTGCTTCATCAGCCTGTGACTTCCCTCCAAAAGCTTGGATGAGTTGAGCAGCTTTTGTTTTGTCATCGTCGATAATATCTTTGATGGTACAAGCACCGTTTGAAGCAATATAATCAACAACCTGACGGATAATGGCAATTTGTGACTCCGTCACTGTGCGTTGTACCTGTCCATACCAAAGATTGAAGCGCTGCTGTGCCGACGGGTACAGGCTTTCCAATATTTCTATCTGATGGTTTGCAAAGCGTACCAACTGAATGATATTAGTAAGGGCTTCTTTCTCTTCCTTTGTACTACGATGCTTCACAGACTTCGGATCAACTATATTATAGCAGTTCCACAGGCGTGATGCTTGGAACTTATTGTTAGCCAATTTCAGTTTGTTCTCCAAATCCTTCAGCGTTGCGTAAGTCAATGGTTCTCCGTCGTTATTATAAATCATGCGCAGCGCTTCTATTTCATCTTGATGTTCGTCGCAGTATTTCTCAAAAGCCGAAGTAACCTCTTTTGCCTCTTCCTGTGAGAAGCCCTTTGATATTAAGTTGTCTTCACCAGGCATCAGAGTTTCGACAAATCCTGCCGCCAAGATGAGCAAGTATTGACGTGCCTCTGGGTGATGAGTCAGAGGTGCCACGAGTCCCTTACGTTCAAGATTGGGTTCGTCGATACTTTCATAAGGAGGAAGGGAGTTTTTCTCGAAAGCGGCAAAGATGGCAGCAGAAATTTCTTGCATTCCACTAAAAGCCAATTTCTGGAACTCTTCACGTTGTTTTTCAGTGCTTTTATTGTAAATACGAGCGAGTTTGGCTGCAATCAATCGTAGGTAGTCGTCGTTCACATTGCCATGAGTAAGCAGTTCGAGCAACCGCTTCAGTGTGATTGTCTGCACTGACTCTCCACTTGCCGGTGTCGTCGTTGTCTTCTGGCTCTCAGTTACACCTACCGCATCAACAAGAAAGAAACAATCCTTGCTGAACGCATTCGGTGTGACATTACGCAATTGATCGTCGCCAATTGACCTCACCCCACGGCCCTTCATCTGGATATACAAAGGTTCAGAAGCCACGTCGCGCATGAAGATTAGCACTTCAAGGGGTTTTACGTCAGTGCCAGTTGCCACAAGTGTGCAAGTAACAGCAATACGAAATTCTTTGTCATTGCGGAATTGTCGTATCAGTTCATTGCTGTCACCAGAAGAATAGGTTATCTTTTGTACGAATTTTTCATCCGTCCTTCCAAACACCTCCTTTGCGATACGCACAATGTTATTCGCGTGAATTTCGTTTAAGGCAAAAATAAGTGTCTTCGGCAGATAATCCATATTGGGCTCACGCTGTGGGTCTGTAAACATCTCTGTATAGACAACATCACGGTATGTTTCCAACACTAATTTGATTTGAGCTGGGTTGATGACACTACGGTTCAATTCCTCCTTGGTGTAATTTTTGGTTTCCTCGTTGCGAACTGTCTCAACTTTACCTGTATAGCGTGTTTCACGTCTAAGTTTGTCACCTTTGAGAATGGCACCACCGTTCTCTGTGGCTTCTGTTTTGATGCGATAGATACGGGCATCCACATTAACGCCATCCACGATGGACTGTTCTAGTGTGTAATTTACAACGATATTGTTGTTAAAGAAAGCCTTCGTTTCAGGAACGGGAGTGGCAGTCAACCCTATCAGCTTAGCTGTATTGAAGTATTCCAGCACCTTCTTCCAATTGCCATAAATGGAGCGGTGGCATTCGTCAATAATAATCAAATCGAAGAAGTTTGGCGGCAAGGTTATGTTTCCCGTCAACTGCACTTCACCCGTGGCAGTGTCTTCGTCATCATCATCATTATCAACAATCTCCTGACCGGTAAGGAGAGAGAATAGACGTTGAATAGTAGAAATCACAACATTGCTATCAGACGGTACCTTCGCTGATTTCAAACGGTTTACCGTGTAGATTGTGTTGAAGGGGTCGCCATTCTCTGTGAGACGGAACATGCCAAACTCACTTTCTGCTTGTTTCCCAAGGTTGTTTCGGTCAACCAAGAAGAGAATTCGCTTCATTGGAGTGAAAGCCAAGAGGCGATAAGCAGCCAAACAAGCTGTGTAGGTTTTACCTGCTCCTGTAGCCAACACTATTAACGCCTTGTTCTGACCTGCCCTAAAACTATTTTCCAGTTCTGTGATAGCTTCAAATTGACAATGACGCAAGCCCTTTTCTTTCAATGTAGGCAGCCCAGCAAATGGGTCACTTATGCCCAACATTTTGACAATTTCTTTCGGAGTGTGGATACGATTCAATTCTATTAGCTCCCCGTCTTTTTCACGAAAGTCACGAAAGTATGTTGACTCACCATTCGACTGATATACGATAGGAAGAGGACGGGAATAGGCTTTGTAAAAGTTAGGAACACCACGAGCATACAGTCCAGCTTGTTCAGAGACTATTTCAGAAGTGACATCAACCTCTTTACGCTTCGCTTCCAAAATACCAACAGCAACACCATTTACAAAAAGGAAATAATCCGCTTCGCGGTTTCCTTCCAAGAGACCTTCCCGTATGGCTGCCGCTGTAATATTTGGCGAATAGAAATCTCTATCCACCACTTTCCAACCTGCATTCTCAAACATCTGGTCTATAATAACCCTTGCTTTTTCTTCTGGCTGCATCATAACAAAAACTTGAATTTCCGGTAATGAGAATTATCAGAAGATGTGCAAAAATACTTTTTTTTTGTGACAAATCAACATGTTCATTAGATATTTTTGATGAATGCTATTAAAATGGAGTATATACTCAACTAAGTTTAACGGATGACAAAAGAAATGGGAGAAGTCGTTTTATCTTTGTTCCGTCTAACATAAAAACAAAATAGCCATGAACAACACAAGTAGCGCTTGTTGCCAAATCGGCAACAGGGCTGAAAACAGCACCGAGAAGAAAAACAACAGCAAGAAAAACACATCGACATTCGTCATCAAGGCAACGGTGATGGATTGTATCCTGACACTGCCACCACACATCAGTTGCCATGTGATGCGGGCGGCATTCAACTACAAAATGAGGGGAGAGAAATCATCGTTCGAAGAGGTGGAGAACAACGATGAACGTAAGGTGTGCCAAGCCTTTTTTACTGCCATCTTGCCACAAATAGGGAAGCCGAAAATGACGAAGGTTGAGGAACCTGAAAACGACATTTCTGAAGGGAAAGAAGAGGTGGAAAAAATGAGCGAGGAAACGGAAGAAAATGAAGTTGAAATGTTAGAAAAAATGACAGAAGAAATGGTGGAAAACAAGTCCGAAATGATGGAGGGAAAGACGACCGAAAAGGCGACAATCAAGAAGGATGTCGAGGAAGAGCCATTCGGCGATGAACGTGACGATTTTCTGCGTTTTTACAACAAGACAATGAAAGACAATCTAGGCTTGCAACTCGACTATTTCAACACGCAAAATGCACTGTTCCGACGATGGATGAGGGAATATGGCAAAAAAGGACTGGCGAAGGCCGTGAACTTCTGCGCCAAACATCCCAAATACCAAGGTGAAATGGCTTCAATGGACTGGATGCTGGATGCGAAGAATTTCCCTCGAATTATGAACGATGAACTATGAAAAAAGCAGGTAGAATAGTCTAATTCTTCTCTCAAAATGGTCATTTTCCACCACACTTCTTAAATTAGACATTTTAAAAGAAGTTTTCGACGTTGATAAATGAATAAAAATGTCTAATTTTGCATCCAAATTTATGATAGGCATGAAAAGTATCAGGAAAATGCCCACCAAAGAGTTTATTGAAAACGTTAGTCATACCGGTTCTGTGCAGGTGGTGAACGATGACGTGCTGTTCATCAACAACCTGCGCGACGTGGCTAATCTTTCGACGATGAGAGCGGAATACAACACCATCGTGCACTGCCAAGGCGGTCGTATCATGGTGGAGATGGGAGGCGACACGCAGATAAAGGTGAAGCCGGGCCAATTGCTCATCATCCCCGCCGGCAAACTGGTGCAGCCCATGATGATAAGCACCGACATTGAGGCCAACGCACTGCTGTTGACGAACAAGATGCTCAAGTCGGTATTAGGCAACCAAATTTTCATCTGGAACAAGGCGATGTATATGAAAGAGATATACATCGTAAAAGAGACTGGTTGGTTGGAAGGCATTACCGAATATACACAACAGCTGTTCCAAAACAACAAGGAGCCGAAACTGTATAACGAGATTGTTTTCGCCTTCCTGCGTATGCTGATGCTGCTGCTTTGCGAAGACCTAATGCGCAACGACAACATGTCGCGCGTTGACGACAGTTCGACGATGCACGACAAGGAACTGTTCAACAAATTCCTTCAAGAACTTTCAGAACAGGAGCAGAAAAGGCAAAAAGTGGCTTTTTATGCCGACAGACTGAACATCACTCCGAAATACCTGTCGACCATCAGCAAGCGCGTGAGCGGAAAGAACCCCATGCGCTGGATAACGGAGAGCGTGATGGAAGACTGCTATCGGCTGCTGACAAGCACTGACCTGAGCGTGAAGGAGATATCCAACCGCCTCGGTTTTCCCAACTCTTCTTTCTTCGGCCAGTATTTCCGCACCGAAGCGGGAGTGACACCCATGGAGTATCGAACAGGACATAAAAGATTGGCATGATGGGAAAGGTAACCGTAGAAAAAGTGACGACCAAGCAGCAGATGCATGACTTCATCCATGTGGTGGACATCATCTACCGCGACTGTCCGCAATATGTGCCCGAATTCGAGAGCGCAATGTACGAACTGTTCAAAGTACGCACCATCTCAGGGTTGGAATTTTCCGACATCCAGACCTTTGTGGCCTATCGCGACGGTGAACCCGCCGGTCGCGTGGTGGGTATCATCAACCGAAAAGCCAACAAGAAATGGAAAGCGAAGAACGCCAGGTTCTCGATGATTGAGTTCATCGATGACATGGACGTGTCGAAAGCATTGCTCGATACGATGGTGAGTTGGGCAGAAGAGAACGACATGGACGCCGTCATCGGCCCGATGGGTATCACCGACTTCGACAAGGAGGGTATGCTCGTGGAGGATTTCGACTTGACGGGTTCCATCAACACGGTGTATAACCCCGACTATTATCCCCGCCACATGGAGGCGCTGGGATTTGTGAAGGAGGTGGACTGGCTGCAGGTGCACATCGACATCCCCAAGGAGGTGCCGGCACGTTATGCCCGTGTGGCACAGTATGCCCGCGAACAGATTGGCCTGCGCGTGATAAAGGTGACGAACAAACAGATAAGGGAAAGTTACGGTCAGAAGATATTCGACTTGCTGAACATCTGCTACACCCATATCTTTGGATTCTCGGAACTGTCGCCAAAGCAGGTGGACGAGTTCGTGAAGAAATACATCGACCTCATCGACAAGAAACTGATGCCGGTGGTGGTGAACGACAAAGACGAGGTGGTGGGCGTGGCCATCACAATGGGCAGCCTGACAAAAGCTATGCAGAAATCGAAAGGCAAACTGTTCCCCTTCGGTTGGTTCCATTTCCTGAAAGCGTTGAAATGGAAGCCGGACGACAATGCGGAGATGCTGCTCGTGGCTGTGCATCCCGAATACCAGGGACTGGGCGTGAACGCCATGTTCTTCGATGACCTCATCCCGATATATAACCGCTACGGATTCAAATGGGCGGAGACGGGACCTCAGTTGGAAGACAACGTGCGCGAGCTGTCGCAGTGGAAGCCGCTACACCCATCATTCGTGAAGAGGAGGAGATGCTATAAGAAAATTATAAAATTAAAAGATTAAAAAATTAGAAAATTAAAGGGGAGTTAAAGGGAATTGAAAGGGAGTTAAAGAGGAAGTTATAAAAGGAAGTTATAAGAGGAAGTTAAGCACTTCGTGCTGGACAATAGCTTTCAAAGAGAGAGGGAAATTATAAAATTAAAAGATTATAAAATTAAAAGATTATAAAATTAAAAGATTATAAAATTAAAAGATTATAAAATTAAAA
>OMRP01000015.1 GCA_900313615.1 uncultured Prevotellaceae bacterium | reverse complement strand
TACTATTCACTTTGCATATTAGTAGAAGTAACACTGCTTATCTTCATTTTGTTATCAAACATAAAGAGATATCGTCTGACGGTTGTAAATCTATCACTTTTATATTTGGTAAAATGACGATAATCATAGATATCTGCCATTATCATTTTGTTATCCATCTTAGAAAAAAGCAAGAAAAGAACAGGATTGCTGACTTCGATGGACACTTGGTGTATTAAACTATCTATAGTTGGATTATTATCAGAACTTGTTCCCAAAAGCAATGCGTCAGAATGTCCTTTTAATTTCAAAAGAGTCTCTGCTCCATATCTGTCAAATTCAAATAAACTGTCACAGACAGTAATGTATTTCTTCTTTGTCATCAAATCTTTCACGATATACTTATATGCATTCCTGTATGGATTATTAACACTCTTCGATATCGTATTACATGAAACAATAAAGCACAACGATAATAACAAAGCGATTGTATTTTTCATACTTGATAAACAGTTATTATTATGCAAAGATAGTTAAATAAATAATAGAACAAAATATTACCATTTCATTTAACGTTTGTTATAATGAAAAGAGCATCATAACCAGCGTATATGGAAGAAAAAAGCCAAATAAAAGACAAGAAGAAATACATCGATATCATCCCGATGTGTTTTGTAAGTTGGTTCGTTTGGTATATGATAGATGACCCTTTTATGGCTTTTTTTCTTTTCATTATAGGTTTTTGGCTTGCCATTCCATTGTTAATTTGGGCAATTGTGGTGTTTTTGATGTCGTTTTGGAAGAAAGGACGTTTTTGGACAATTATTTCTATATGGGGGTGTGCGATTATAATCCTGATAGGGGCTTTTTTTATCTCGCCCACAAGGTTCGGCACGGTATGTAATCCAGATATCATGGCTAAACATTACGAGAAGAATAAAACAGGAATGCTAGAACTGATAGATTATACTTACCAATCTATAGACAGTGGAGCACAAATGCATATAGAATTTGACCACAACAAAATTCCAATTTTCCATGTAAAGGGGAAAAAGGATTCGGTGTGGTCTGTCAATTGGCATGTCCAATTAAAAGAAATCCCCACCTTGATGCAAAAAGTGGGGATGAATAGTGAGGAACTTATCAGAATCAAAAGCAAACTGGAAAAAATAGGTTGTATTTCAATAGAAACAACAGGCTCTCCCTCTGATTATTCTATTGTTGGATTTCGTAGAGTTGCTTTGGGTATGTATTCCTATCGCATTTACAATCGCCCTTTGAATGAGGAGGAGAAAAAGGAATATAATGAGGATATGATGTTCATTCCATATTCCGACAAGGTTATTTTCGAATATGGTGGTGGTGCAATTGGACCGCAATCATTTGGTGAAGAAAGAGATGTCTTCATGAAAAACCATACGGTTCTGTGAATTGTACCTGTCTGATATGGGCAAAGGTATTGTCGATTATCGAAAAAACTCGTTTTTCCTTGTGGTTTCTGTTTTTTTTTGCATTTTTGTGTCACAAAACGCAAAACGATGCGTATTATAAGCAAAGAATGACAGAAGAAACGTTTCAAAATGAGGTGCAGCGTCTGCGGTCAAAGTTGATAACTTTGGCGCAGCGGTATACCAATCAGGCAGAAGATGCAGAAGACATCGTGCAGGATGTGCTTCTGAAGCTTTGGCAGATGCGTGACGACTTGGTGCCGCCACCCGACAGGCTAGCCCTCGTTTTGACAAGGAACTTGAGCATTGACTATCAACGGAGGAAAAAGCCACGATACACTCCCCAGGACATCCCAGAAGAAGAGCCAGTGGAAGATGAGCGAATGGAACGGATGATGCGTGTGATAGACACCTTGCCCACCAGACACCAAATCATTCTCAGGCTAAGACATCTGGAAGGAATGGAAATCCGTGATATTGCGGTGCTGACCAACCAAACTGAATCTGCGGTGAGGAAAATGCTAAGCAGAGCCAGAAAGGAGACCCTTGAATTACTAAAAAATAAAAAGAAATCGAACAACGAACACGATATATTGAAATCATGATGATGAAAGACGAGGATATGAAACGGCTGACGGAGCGTTTTTTTGAGGGGGAGACGACTCTCGAAGAGGAGCAAATGCTCTATGCATATTATAATGGCAAGGATGTCGTGCCCGATTTGGAAGAGTATGCGGAATTATTCCGCAACTTCGCAGCCTTGCCATTCAGTTCAGAAGACGGTGAAATGGCTCATTCTGTAGAGATGCAGACCAATAAAGCAGCACCTGTAGCACTTCGCCCGCACATCAAGAGGCTTCGTAAGATAGCCATCGCTGCTTCGATTACACTGTTGGTTGGCTTTGGCGCATATTACGTGCTCTCATCTAATTCGTCCGACAATGAATGTGTGGCCTATATCTATGGCAAGAAATGCACCGACCCCGACCTGGTGATTATGGAGATGCAACGCACTCTGAGTGATATGAACGAAATGGATGAAGAAAACGAGATGGAATCGCAGCTAATAGATATGTTCACAACAGAATAAAGAACGACAGACAGATATGAAACGATTATTATTTTTAATATTATTGGTGTTTATGGCCATTGTGCTCCGTGCGCAAAACGATTTGCAAGTCCGTCCGCTGTTCGATGGGAAAATTATCCCACAAGAACGGATGGTTGTGACTCGAATCAAGGGCGGAATGATGCAGAAGTACCGTTTGTCGCTTTTCCACAGCGTAGCCTTCGACGGCACAGAGGAAGAAGCAAACCATGTGTCAACACTGGTAGAGAAAGAAGAACATATAGGCTCTTCCGACTATCGGAGCAAGAAAGTGAAGACCTTGAAACGGCAGCTGCCGGCAAAGAATGGCAAGAACAGGTTCCTTTGTTTCAAATCTAATAAGAAAGGCAACGTATATCATGTTATCGTCGTCTATATGGAAGGAGCGTTGGCATCACTGAAAGAATTGGGGATGATATTGATTGATCAGTAGTTTGGAATAATTCAATTCCTCGTATACATAATAGAAACTTAAACGACAATCAGATATGAAAAAACTAATGATTTGCATGGCACTGGGTGTATCGTTGGCCAGCCATGCTCAAGTGACAGGCAATGACACGGTAGTTATCAACAAGCCCAAGAGCGTGACGGTTATCACGGGCGACTCGATTCAAAAAATTGAGGTCATTGGCTGTGAGGGGAATGATAACTACCATTATGAGAACAGCATCCAATTGGTTGACAGCAACTATGTGAGCCAAACGAGAATCAATCCCGTGCGTTGGACATGGGGGGTGGGTAATTTTAGTGGTAATGACAGAGGCAGGAACGATATTGTAATGAAATTTGGCGTAGGTGGGAATGCTGTGCTCAATGCCAAAGAACCTCTTGATTTCAGCACCAATAGCTCATTTGAACTCATGTGGACAATAGCGCAGTATAACCACTATTTAGATGCGGGAAGGCATCATCGCCTGTCAACAGGCTTCGCCCTCGATTGGCGCAACTACCGTATGACAGGCAGCACACGGTTTGACAAAGACGCTGAGGGGCATATCATCGCTACGGATTATCCGGAAGGTGCCCGTCCCAAATTCTCGCGCATCAAAGTGTTTAGTCTCGCCTTTCCCATAGAGTATTGTTTTCAATTTGACCGTCATTTCGGCATAGGAATTGGTCCGGTGCTCAACTGGAATGTTTATGGCAGTATAAAGACGAAATACAAGACCGACGAAGGTACGACGAAGGATATAGATAAAAGTATCCACCAAAGTCCTTTCACCATCGATTGGATGTTGCACTTCTACAACCCAAGCATCACTTTTTACGTGAAATACAGTCCAATGAATGTGTTGCAAAGTGATTGGGGACCTAAATTCCAGTCCATTTCATTCGGTATAGAGATATAGTTGAAAGGTCTTAAGAACAAAAAAGGACAATGGCGCCATGCTAATGTGGCGTTATTGTCTTTTTCATGGTGTCTTAAGTGGATGGCGCCAGTAATGTCATTCAGAAAGATAATCATGATTATCGAAAAAAACTCTTTTTTTCTTTGTAGTTTCCTTATTTTTTTCGTATTTTTGTGCGGAAAAACCATTGTTAACCTACTATACCTAAATATTATGAGAATCCTTGCCATTAATCCGGGAATGATTTCCACCAAAGTGGGCGTCTTTGAAGACGACCAACTATTGATGCACGCCACTATCAACCACCCCTACGAGGAACTGTGCCGCTATCCGTTCATCATGGATGAGTTTGACTACCGCAAGGAGAAACTCATCGAGGAACTGCAACGGCAGGGCGTCGACATGAAGTTCGATGTCATCGTGGGACGTGGCGGATTGGTAAAACCTATCGAGAGTGGGGTCTACGAACTCAATGACAAGGTAATCGAGGATACAAAAACACCGCGCTTGCACCATGCTTGCAACCTCGGATCGCTCATCGCATTGTCCATGGCCAAGGAGATACCGGGATGCCGTGCTTTCACCGTTGACCCAGGGGTCGTTGACGAGCTGGATGATGTGGCGCGTATCACGGGAATGCCCGAACTGCCTCACCAGACCATCTGGCATGCGCTCAACCAACGTGAGATAGCCAAGCGCTACTGCCGGGAGCATGGCGTGAAATATGAAGAGCAGGATCTCATCGTCTGCCACATGGGCAGCGGTATTTCCTTCGCCATGCACAAGCACGGACGTGCCGTAGAGTGCAGCGACGCCCTCAGTGGCGATGGACCGTTCTCACCCTCACGGGCGGGAATGTTGCCTACCGTGCAACTGGTGAAACTGTGTTATAATGGCCAATATACGGAAAAGGAGATGCTCCGTAAAATTAACGGACATAGTGGACTGACAGCACATCTCGGTACCAATGACGTGCGCGAGGTAGAACGGCGCATCAATGAGGGCGACGAGCATGCACGCCTCGTACTCTCCGCTATGGTCTACCAGATCTCACGCTGGCTCTGCTCGCTGGCGCCCGTCACCAACGGACACGTTGATGCCATCATCCTCACAGGGGCCATCTCACACAGTAAGTTCGTCACCGAGGGCATCAAAGAGCGCATACAGTTCCTCGCACCGGTCTTCATCTACCCGGGCGAGGATGAATTGACCGCCCTTGCCACCAATGTCTACCGTGCCATGAAGGGCGAACAGGAAATCAAAGTTTATAAGTAAAGCCCTCTCCCCATCCCTCCCCGATGGGGAGGGCGTAGATTCTCTATAGGTCAACTTGGTAGTTACTCTTCCCCTCGGGGGAGTTGGTGGGGGGCATCAAAAGTGTTCCCCTGAGTCGATGGCATCGAACAAGGCCTTCACCTTTTTCGTATAGTTGATGTAACCGTTCACATAATCCTTGTACTTTTGTGGCGGGTTCTTGCCAGTATATAAGGACGTGAAGTCACCCTCCAAGTCGTTCCTTCCTTGGATGATGGCGTGAATCAGTTTCCCCTTGTCGAAATAGAACCGGAAGTCAAGTTGTATATATTCGTCCATGTCGCTGTTGCGGGCATAGATGAACTGAATGTTCCCTTTTTCGTCGAATAGGTATTCCTCATAATAATTGCGGGCAGCAAAGTTATACGCTACCGTGGCGAAATGAATCTTACGCCAAAATACTGGTCCCCCCTCGCGCTCATAGTCCTCATAATCGTAGTAGAAGAAACGGAACGTCTCTTTGTGAGGCCCTGTGGCTGGCAGGTTCTGCATCACCGTTGTCTCGTAGAAAGCGGGAGGCCAACCTCCTTCGCTCATCACTTCGTCAGGATTTTTGCTTCTGTTGGCATAAGCGTTTATCATTTGGTCGGCAGATGCTTTTGTCTCATTGTAGGTTTTGCGGATGCTGGCAATGGCATCCTGTGCGCTTGCTCCCTGCGCCATGCCCACGGTGAGCAGCATAATGGTAATCAGTTTTTTCATAATGGCTTTTTCTTTAGTTCCTTTTTCTTGATTCACAGCTTCTCTTTTTGCAAAGATAATATGCCTTACGCCACTTTTCACTTTTTCACATCCCGAAAAGTATGAAAGAACGCTCTTTTATGATGAAATTCCTTCCTTACTGTCCGGCGTGCCGTCTTCGGTCTATATAACGCATGCAATCGTTGTATTCTTCTGCGGTAAGGCGTCCTTGTGCCTTCAACTGTCGAACACGGGCACGGGCAGATTCATCGGTGTTTGGACCGAAACTGCCCACGATTTCCTCGGCGGATCGACGACGGCGTGTCTGTTGCTGTGTACTCTGTCGTTGCTGCCTTTGTTGCGAGGAGATGGATGGTACGTTCTGTCGTCTACCATAAGTAGCTTCGTATTCCTCGTCAGTCATGCCCATGGGCTCTCCTTGTCTGGCGGTACTACGTGCAGGGGTATTGTCGCGGACAACACCTTTACTACTTGTCGTGCCTGACGAAGGAGTGTTGACCTTGATGTCTATTTGCATGGACTTTGGCTCGGCGGAGGAGGGGGCCTTTTCTTTGTCTTTCGCGACGGATTCTGTGCTTTTTCCTTGCTTCTCCGTGCTCTTGCCACTCTTTTCTTCAAGCACTAAGTCTCCTTCCTTGCTGGCCTTGGCTTTTTGCTCTGGCGAGGGCTCTAATGCGCTTTCGGTGACTTTCTTGCCGAGGTTATACCAAATGGAATAGCCGCCCACACCGATAATCAAGGGGAGAAAAGCCAGGAACACCCGTAAAGCGATGCGTTTTCCGTTGTTCTTCTTTGGTGGTGTTGGCTGAGCCACCGGCTGTTGTGCGGCTCTGTAGGGCGTTCCCGTGGATGGCTGTGGCGGAATGGGAGGCGCTCCTATCTGTTGCTGGGGTGGTGGGGCGACAGGTCGCTGGGGTGGTGCTGGGGGCATCTCATTGGGTTGTTGGGGTGTCAACATAGGCTTAGTTTCTGCTTCAGTATATGTTGCACCTGTATTCTCAACTCTCGCTCCACATTCGTGACAGAATTTCTCACCGTCATTTATTGCACTTCCGCAATTACTACAATATGTCATAGCCTAAAATATTAAGTATGTCGTATTCTAATGTTCTCCCTCCCTTTGGGACGGTTGGGGTGGGTACTGGAGGTTTTGGGTGGGTATCAGCGTTTCACCTTAGGGCATCTTGCCAAGATATAGTTGTATACGAAATCGAAGTCCTCCTTCTCCACATATACTTGGTTTTTGCTCAACGGTTCATTCACCTTGATGGTGTTCCATCGCCGTTGTGGTTTGACACTGCGCACATGGGCGAAGTCCGATGCGCTCGTGGTCTTTGTCGCAGCCAGGATGCCGGCTCCTATCGTCGATAGGTTGCCACTTGCACCACCAGCCAACATGGTGAGCCAACCGATGGCCTTGGCTTTTTTTACCTGTTCTTTCATTTGGTGGTGGAGCAACCCATGGTCATCCATTTCGAAGAGCACCACATATTTCCAACCGTTCATGGCGGCAACAAGGGTGTAGCCCAAGATGGTGAGTACGGTGAAACCGAGAAAAAAGAGAAACATCACCATGCCGCTTTTGAGAATGATTTCCAAGCCGTTGCCGTCGATGAGGTCAAAAATGCTCAAGAGAAGCCAACCGATAAAAAAAATCCATCCGAAAATCTTCAGTACGGTGAAGAAGATGACAGGATTTTTCATCATGTGCATCTCGTAGATCCAGCGGTACTTGCCGTCTTGACACAATTGTATCCTACTGCCGTAAGGGGGAATGTTATTGCCCTGTGGGTTCGGAGCGCCTTGCTGATAAGGGATGCCGTGATAGTTGTTACTTTGTTGGTAGACCGCATCATGCGAGGGCGGGTGTATGGGAGGTGGCGTAGTTTGCATATTTGAAAAAAGTTTACTTTTGCAAATATACACATTATATTTATATATTTCCCTGTTTTAGTATTATTTCTTCATCAATTCAAATAGATTCTTCACTTTTAATTATTCACTCTTCACTCTTCACTCTTCACTCTTCACTCTTCACTTTTCACTTTTCACTATTCACTATTCACTTTCTTAATAACCCTACATGGATTCCCCACTGCCACGCTGTCGTTGGGGATATCACGAATGACCACCGAACCGGCGCCAATAACACAGCGGTCACCGATGGTCACACCAGGACAAATGGTCACGTCGCCACCTATCCAGCAGCGTTCGCCAATCCTCACAGGGCGGCACATCTCCCATTGGTCGCGCTCTGCTGCCTCGATGGGGTGCTCGGCGGTGAAGATATGCACGCCTGGGGCGATAAGTGTCTTTCTGCCGATATAGACGCCGCCTCCATCGAGGATGGTGCATCCAAAATTGATGTACACGCCTTCATCGGCATATATCAAGTTACCATAGTCGCAGTAGAATGGGGGTTCCACATACACGTCGTCAGCGCAGTTGGGAAGCAGCGTATGCACAATGTCGCGCATGCTGTCTTCGTGGTATTCTGTGATGTTCAGTCGGCGCAACAATTTCTTCGTTTCCTTACGCCAAGCACGCATCTCTGGTGTGTGTGCATCATAATGTTCGCCGTTCATCATACGGCGCAACTCTTCCTGCAAAGCGGGACAGTGCTCCAATTCTTCTCTTGTGGTCATGTACGTTGGTATTATGATGGTTGATGTATGCAAAAATACGGATTATTCGAAAAATATAAAGCGAGGCGGGATTTCTTTATTCTATATTCTGAGGCAGATACTCCAGCAGATGCCTATAGTTGATGACTTTGATGTCACTTGCCGTGTTTTCAAAATCTCCCGTATAGACAATGTATTTGTTTCTTACTGGCGTTTTAATCCAAGATGAAAGTTTGGATAGGGAGTCTTCAAACGATGTATGGTAAGTCATTGACGACTTGACCTCGATGGCAGTAATCTCGCCTTCCTCTTTTAGGAGAATGTCGACCTCGTTCTTATTGGAGTCACGATAGAAATAGACGCCATTGAGTAATCCACGGTTGTAGCGATGCTTGATGACTTCCATCACGACATAGTTTTCGAAGATAGCTCCACGCATCTTGTCACGTCCTAACTGGCGGGAACTTTCAATGTCTAGCAGGAAGCAGGCCAATCCTGTGTCGTTGAAATATAACTTTGGGCTCTTGACAAGTCGCTTGGAAATGTTTTCGTAATAGGGCGGCAGCAAGGTGACTAGATAGGAGGCCTGAAGAACTGACAACCAGCTGGTGACTGTTTTGCTGTCGATGCCAAGTTGCCCCCCAATCTCAGAGGCGTTGAAGATGGAGCCTATGCAGGCAGCACAGAGCTTCATGAATTTCATGAACAGCATCTGGTCTTTAATTTTCAGCAAATCACGGACATCACGTTCCAGATAGGTCTTGACATAGGAAGGATAGAAGAATTTTGCCTTGTTCTTCTTGGCGCAAATAGCTGGATACAAACCATTCCAGAGGAATTCATCTAAAGTTGCCTCACCTATTGTGGATTCCGTTTCGCGATAGGTCATAGGCAGCAATTCAAAAACTCCAGCTCGTCCAGGCAACGACTCGCTTAAGCTGTTTAGCAACTCAAAATTGGAACTGCCGGTCAGAAGGAACTGACAATCGGGGTAGTCATCAACAATGCCTTGGATATACTCCAATAGCATTGGTCCTTTCTGAACTTCGTCGATGAACATACCATGAGGATGCTGATGAAGGAAAGCAACGGGATCGTGGTCAGCGAACTCGCGGACATTAACGTCTTTCAGACTGTATTTGGGCACATTGGGGAAGAGGTGTTTCAAAAGAGTGCTCTTCCCAGACTGTCGAGGACCTGTCACGGAAATCACCGAGAAATACTTGGAGGCCTCCTTGATGACACTTTCTATTGTACGGTTGAGATACAAATTACTTGCCATTTTTTATGCATATTTGGAATACGACTCCAAAATTACATAAACTAATTGGGACACAAAAGCATCTTAACCATAATTTGGAGGCGTTTAACAACATTTAAGGTGGTAAGTGTAGTCCTGCGCCTCCTTGCTCATCAGTAACTGCTCGCGGTAGTAGTCCGCCATGTGCCTGTTATAAATAAGTAAGGTGTCGTACTACATGCGCTGTGCCTGTTCCTCCAGCGTTTCTTCCTTCTCCTCGACGGTGACACCGCATCTCTTCCCCGAGCTGATGTCTTTACTACGCCGCATAAGGTAAGAAATTAAACGGCATTTACTCGATGCAAACTAAAAAAAACTCCCTTTTTACTTTTGAATTTGTTTCATGTATAATAATTGTGGAACGTTTTTTTTTGCAACTACCCCAAAATATACTATTTTTGCGGAAACTAACCGTATGGAGTCATGAAAAAAACGTTCCATTTTTTGATTTCTCTTCTGTTTTCATGCTTCGCTGCCCAGACACAGGCAGCTGAGTCGTTTGTCAACTTCAACAACCAGGGATGGTGCCTCAACGAAGGTGGACGTGTTGCCATTTTCGTCGACACAGCCGACAAAGGGGTCCAACGTGCTGCCAACAATCTATGCACCGACATCAACAGGGTGTGTGGAGCGCAGGCGACCATCACAGGGCAACGTGACGAGGCTCAGATTATCATCGCCATTGATGCGAAGATGAAAGCTCGGGAGAAATATATCATCGATATCCAAAACCGTCGTGTCAACATCACGGGAAGTGACAAACGCGGTGCTATCTATGGCATCTATGAACTGTCAAGGCAGATGGGGGTGTCGCCGTGGTACTATTGGGCGGATGTGCCTGTGGAAAAGCATGACAAGGTATTTCTCAACAATGGCTCCTACACCGACGGAGAACCGGTGGTGCGCTATCGTGGACTATTTCTCAACGATGAGGCTCCATGCCTCACTTCGTGGGTGAAAAACACTTTTGGAACGGAATATGGCGGACATGACTTCTATGAAAAAGTATTTGAACTGATTCTTCGACTCAAAGGCAACTTTCTATGGCCGGCCATGTGGGGATGGGCTTTCTACGCCGACGACCCGCTAAACTCTTCGACAGCCGACGAGATGGGGGTTATCATCGGCACCTCACACCATGAGCCCATGGCACGCAATCACCAGGAATGGGCGCGCCACCGCCGTGAATATGGAGCTTGGAACTACAGCACCAACAAAGAGGTGCTCGACCGGTTCTTCCGTGAGGGTATCGAACGCATCAAAAACACGGAAGACATCGTGACCATAGGTATGCGTGGCGACGGCGATGAGGCCATGAGCGCGGAGGCTGACACCAAACTGCTGCTCGACATCGTAAATAACCAACGGCGCATCATCAAGGAGGTGACGAAGCGACCGGCCAAGGAGACTCCCCAAGTATGGGCTTTATATAAGGAAGTGCTCGATTACTACGACAAGGGCATGCGCGTGCCCGACGATGTGACCATCTTGCTCTGCGACGACAACTGGGGCAATGTGCGCCGTGTGCCAACAGCCAAGGAACGCAATCGTCCCGGGGGCTGGGGACTTTACTACCATGTCGACTATGTGGGGGCGCCTCGCAACAGTAAATGGCTGAATGTAACACCTATACAGAATATGTGGGAGCAACTGACACTCTCCCTAGAATATGGCATCGACCGCTTGTGGGTGCTCAATGTGGGCGATCTCAAACCCATGGAATATCCCATACAACTGTTTATGGACATGGCATGGAAGGGTGAGGAGACCATCCCCGACCATACGCTGGCATTCTGTCGTGCTTCTTTTGGCGAAGAACAGGCCGAAGAAGCGGCGCGACTGCTCAACCTGTGCTGCAAATACAATGGACGCATCACGGCGGAGATGCTTGACCGCCATACATACAACCTTGCCACGGGAGAATGGCAACAGGTGGTGGCCGACTACGACCGATTGGAGATGGAGGCACTACGGCAGTTCACCGTGCTCAAACCGGAATATCACGACACGTACCAGCAAATCATACTCTTCCCCATACAGGCTATGGCGAACATCTATCGTATGTACTACGCTCAGGCCATGAACCTGAAATGTTACGAAGAGGGAAACCCCGACGCCAACATGTGGGCGGATAGGGTGGTGGAGACATTCCAACGCGACTCTATTCTCTGTGCGGCCTACAACCACGACTTTGCCAATGGTAAGTGGAACGGCATGATGACGCAGAAGCATATAGGCTACCGGAGTTGGAATGACGACTTCGGACCACACAACATCATGCCTCGCGTGAAACGGCTCGATATCACGGAAGAAGGGGGCAACGTATTCTCTGAGGCCAATGGTATGGTGGCCATCGAGGCAGAACATTTTTTCAGCAAGGAGGATGCTGCCCAGGCAAAGTGGACGGTAATTCCTTTCATGGGAAGAACCCTCAGTGGAATTTCCCTGCAGCCATATAAGGAAGAGGTGAGTGGGGCATCGCTGACATACCGCTTCAGCACCCTGTCTGACATCAAGAGTGTGATGGTGGTGGTGAAGTCTACGCTCGACTTCCTCAACCAAGGGGGACTGCGTTACCGCGTGACGCTCGACGACCAGCAGCCACAGATCATTAACTTCAACCAAAACTTGAACGAAAATCCGGAAAACATATATTCAGTGTATTATCCTACCGTGGCAAGAAGGGCGGTGACATCAGTCGTCAACATCACAGCCGCTCCGGGGACGCACACATTGCGCATCGAACCGCTCGATCCAGCTATCGTTTTTGAGAAAATCGTTATCGACTGTGGTGGTTATCAACACTCCTATCTACACGGACAGGAGTCGCCGAGAAGCATCCGGTAATAGGTGGCACCGCAGCATCATCACGATGCCGTGATACCATCCTACCGAATGAACGAAATAACGAATTGCTGTAATAATCTGGCACTAAAAATCCCGAAGAATCGAATGATGAAAAGATGGTTTACCTGCCTTTTGGCGCTTGTCGCCTGCAGTCTGTCGATATTGCCGTCGAGGGCTGACAATGGCGTGTTCTATACTGCCGACAAACTGTCGAGCAGCATGATAGACTATATTACTCAGGACCATTACGGATATATCTGGGTGGCCACCCTGTATGGACTGAACCGATTCGACGGATACAGATTCACACATTACTTCACCGACCGCAATGATTCAACGTCGGTGCAGGATAACGATATAACACGACTGCTCGTCGACAGCCAACACCGTCTGTGGATTGGCTCGTCGAAAGGTATAAGCCGTTTCGACTATGAGCGGAACTGCTTCGTGCGCTATGCTTTCCCCGAAGGTGTGAAGCCGCGCGTGGAGTTCCTTATGGAGGATTCCGAAGGTAATGTGCTCATCACCACAGCGGGATATGGTATGTACGCGCTGAGGAAAGGACATGACAAGATAACCCATGAAAAGCAATTCTCGCGTCGGCAGAACAACGACTTCATGGGCATCCTTTTCGAAGATGACCAGCATAACCTTTGGCGAGGATACCAAACGGACACCATCACAAAGATAAAGGTAAACCAACTGCAGCCTACGGCCACCAAAGATTATGTGTCACAATATGGTCCCGTGGTGAGTTTCCTGAAACCTGACTCAAGGGGGTTCTTGGCAGTTTGTATGTTCGGTATTCTACGATACGACTATGCCACGGCTCAACTCTCCGATGCTGGCTACGACATGTCGGTGCTCGACGGCGAGGTGTCCATACGTAGCGCCTTGGTCGACCATGCTGGAAATATCTACTTGGGCACGTCCGGACGAGGCCTGTTCGTCATCGAGGCTGGAGAAAGGCGACTGCAACAAGTGGGCAATGCCAATGCCAAATACGATATCACGACGACCAATGTCAACCATATCTTTGAGGACAAGGACCAAAACCTGTGGGTGAGTTGCTACAAAAAGGGCCTCTACGAGACGAATAAGAGGGAGAACGCTTTCGCCACATGGAAATTCGTCAACCAGAATTTCATTCTCGGAAGCGGTGTGTCAAGTGTGGCGCTCGGCGACAATGGCAGTATATGGTGTACCGTGCAGAAGAGCGGAATCTACCAATTCGACAGGAACGGAAAAATATCGCCTGCGCCTCATTCGCCGGCGGGGGCTAACTGTATATACCGCGATCTCCAACGGCGTTTCTGGGTGGGTAGCGAAAACGTGCTCTATGCCTATGACCCGGGAACGGGTGCCAGCACACCTAAACTGAAAGTGGATGGATGGGGAATCAACTGCATGACGGATGACGGCGACGGTATCCTTTATATATGTAACTATGGTAAGGGACTGTGCATCTACAATACGTCTACGGGTGAGACACGCCAATATTCAATGTATGACACCGGGGGGAAGGGTGCGCTATGCAACGACTGGATAAAGGCGTTGCTAATCGACAGCCATGGGCTATTGTGGATCGCTACTGTCGATGGCTTGAGCGTGATGAACCCTGCCGACAATAATTTCAAGGTCTTTGGATGGGATGTGCAACTAAAAGGGATGCAGTGCTTCTCGCTGTGCGAATATGAGGGCGACATCTTGATAGGCACAGATAGTGGCCTTTACCGCTACAAGCGTAAGGATAATAAAATAATCGCTCCTCCAGAATCAAAGGATATGGAGGATAAACCGGTATACACCATCGCCACCTCTAAAAATGGTGACTTGTGGATCAGTTCGGCAAACGGTATATGGCAATATGACCATCAGCGGAAACAGTTCATTCCCCATAGCTCAGGCAATGGGTTGGAGTCTCATGAGTTTACGCTCGGTGCCTTGGTACAGGCCGCCGACGACCGTATATGCTATGGTAGCAACGAAGGAATCGTGGCGTTCTATCCTGATGAGGTGACGGGGAACCGCGAATCACTCAGTGGGGAAGTGTTCCTCACTAATTTCACTATAGATGGCGTGCCGACGGGATGTCTGTCCGATGTGTTCGAAATTCCCTACGACCAAAACTCATTCGCCATGGAATTCTCCATGCTCACATTCAGGGATGCGGAGAATATCAATTATGAATACAGAGTCAATGGTGGGCAGTGGATACCGATGGAGAATGGTTCCAATGGGGTGTCGTTCACTCGTATGAAACCGGGAAAATACATCATCGAGGTGAGGGCGGCAAGAAACGGTTTGTACTCTTCGTCAGTGCGAAAAGTGACGGTAGTAGTGAAGGCTCCATGGTATGCCTCCACATGGGCTTATATCTTCTACGCCCTGACGGCGCTATCGGTGGTGGCATTGGCTCTATTCTACAGGGAGCGCAGAAGAAAGGCTGACCTCGATGAACAAAAGATGCGATTCCTCATCAATGCCACACACGACATACGGTCGCCGCTGACACTCATCATGGGACCGCTCAACAAACTCAAGGAGCGAATCACCGATGGCGAAAACCGCAACGACATAGATACCATCGACCGCAATGCCAATAGGTTGCTGCTATTGGTGAACCAAATATTGGACGAGAGGAAAATCGACAAGAACCAAATGCACTTGCATTGCTCGGAAACTGACCTCGTACCGTTCATACAGGGTATATGCGCTTTGTTCCATTTTAATGCGAAACAACGGAACATTTCTTTCACCTTCGACCACGAAGATGAAAAACTCATGGCGTGGATTGACCGCATACAATTTGATAAGGTGGTGAGCAACTTGCTCTCCAACGCATTCAAATATACCTTCGACGGGGGAGAGGTGAGGCTCATCCTCTCACATGATGGACAACAGGTCACGTTAAAAGTGGTCGACAGTGGCATTGGTTTCAAGGATGAAAAGACGGAGCGCCTCTTCGAACGATTCTATCAAGGTAACAATGCCGACGATTTCCATATCGAGGGAACGGGCATCGGACTGAACCTCAGCCGTAGCATCGTGCAGATGCACGGTGGCTCCATTAAGGCATACAACCGCACTGACGGACAGCGTGGGGCGTGCCTCGAGGTGATAATGCCATTGGGAAATGCCCATCTGAAACCGGAAGAAATCGTTGGCAAAAAGGATGAGAGAAAATATGGCGGAAAACGACAGGCATCGAGAAACTTACGACTGCTCGTTGTCGACGACGACATAGAGGTGGTTCATTACATACAGAATGAACTGGCTGATTGGTACAGGGTAGAAGGGGCGGTCAATGGTAGGGAGGCGCTCAAGATGTTGCTTACTTCAGATGATTACGACCTAGTGATTTGCGATGTCATGATGCCGGAGATGGATGGACTGACGTTCCTCAAACAACTCAAGAGTAATGCCAATATTAGCGACATCCCTGTTATCTTGCTCACGTCGAAGGCGGAAGTGAGCGACCGCATGGAGGGACTCAAGAAGGGGGCGGATGCTTATTTGGCCAAACCGTTCAACATGGAGGAATTGCATATTCTCATCGACAACCTTGTCGACAATGTCCGACGACTGCGCGGCAAGTTCACAGGTGCGCAGAAACAGGAGGAACGAATGGAGAATGTGGTGGTGAAAGGCAATAACGACGCGCTGATGGAACGTATTATGAAGACTATCAACGAAAACCTCTCCGATGCTGATTTCAATGTCGACCGCTTGACGGAGGAGGTGGGACTGTCACGTACTCAGCTGCACCGTAAGATGAAGGAGATAACGGGAATCTCTACGGGTGAGTTCATTCGTAACCTGCGACTGGAACAGGCGGTACGCCTTATACGAGAAGGAAAAATCAATATTGCACAAGTGGCCTATTCCGTGGGATTCAATAACCAAACTTATTTCTCCACCGTCTTCAAACGTTACTACGGCATGACGCCAACCGAATTTGCCGAAAAGGAAAAAAAGAATGAAGGCAGCACCTAAAAACATCTATTTTTGTTGTTCCATTGTGGCGAATTATTTACGTAATTCGCCCTTTTTTTTGCATGAAACAAAATCTAAAACCCTTGGAACAAACGTTAATGGAATGATTTTTAATTATGTATACCTTTGTGTCGTCGATAAGGATAATTATTGGCACTCGGCAAATGCCAGCGCACAATAATGAAAAGAATAAAAACAAAAATAAGACAAATCTGCAACACCAAATAACCTGTATTTTGACAAATCTGTAAATACACTCAACAATTACATAACCTAATTATATATATTACCAACTTAAAAAAAGAATGCTATGCATGTGAACTTTGGAAAATCTGTTTGCGTGGGATTGTGCTCGCTCTTCGGACTGCTCGCCATCCCACAGACTGCTATGGCTGCTCCCGACAACCAGTCGGCTGAGGCTGTGCAGCAGAGCAAGAAAGTGACAGGCTACGTGGGTGATTCGCAAGGACCGCTCATCGGTGCTACTGTTCAAGTTAAAGGCACTTCCAACGGGGCTGTGACTGACCTCGATGGACGCTTCGAGTTGGATGCCCCACAAGGTGCCACTCTCGTTGTATCCTATGTTGGATATGTGTCGCAGGAAGTGGTTGTGGGCGCTGGCTCCAACCTTAGTATCATCCTCGAGGAAGAGGGAAACAACCTTAACGAGGTGGTGGTCATCGGTTACGGTACCCAACGCCGTGAAGCGGTTACGGGTTCTGTGGCCAACATCGGCGGTGAGAAACTGAATCAGGTGGCTGCTACTAACGCTGCACAGGCCTTGCAAGGTCGTGTGGCTGGTGTGCTCATGACACAGACATCGTCGCAACCGGGTGCTGAGATGCAAATCCGTATCCGTGGTCAACGCTCGCTTAGCGCCAGCAACGACCCGCTCATCGTGCTCGATGGTATACCTTTCATGGGTGTGCTGTCTGATATCAATCCTGCTGACATCAAGTCGATGGACATCCTCAAGGATGCTTCCGCTACCGCTATCTACGGTTCCCGTGGTGCCAACGGTGTGATCATCATCACTACCAACAAGGGTTACCAAGGCGCTCCTGCCAAGGTGAGTTACAATGGTTACGTGAGCTTCAAGACGGTATTCAAGAAATACCCGATGATGGACGGACCTACCTACGCCAAATTCCGTAAGTATGCTGGAAAATATGAGAACTCCCTTGCTGAGAGTGATGATATTGATACCGACTGGCAGGACCTCTTCTACAAAACCGGTATCAGCCACAACCATGACCTCACCATCTCGGGAGGAACCAATGGTGGCAGTTACAGCTTCGGCGCTGGTTACTATCGTGATGAGGCTGTGGTGCCCACTCAGGCTTACGACCGTGTAAGCATCAGGGGTAACTTCGATCAGTTCATTGGCAAGTATTTCCACTTCGGATTGTCTACCAATAACAGTTACCGCATTACTCAGGGTGTGAGTGGCATGTACAATGTGCTGGCTATGACTCCTATTGCTTCTCCCTATGATGAGAATGGTGATCTGAGACGTTACATCTCACTTCCTGCCGATGATCAAGTCGTGATGACTCGCGACCTCATGGAGAGCCTTGAAGATGTATGGCTCAATGAGAACAAGGGTATCGGTTCTTACAATACCATTTTCGGTGAAGTGAAATGCCCGTGGGTGGAAGGACTTAGCTATCGCCTCAATATCGGTTTGAACTTCCGTTCGGCAAAAAGTGGAAGTTTCACTGGTACTGGCGTGAACAACAAAGATGCCAACGCTGTCAACGGCGGAAGTGTAACGGACGACCAGACCCGCAACTGGGCAGTGGAAAACATTGTAACCTTCGATCGTACCTTCGCTGAGAAGCATAACCTCAATATCGTGGGTATGTATTCAGCTGAACAGACAACCTATGAAAGAATAGGTGGCAGTGCTCAGGACATCCCAGGCGACTTCATGCAGTATTATGCACTTGACCAGGCTGCTGGTGAAGCCAAACTGCAAAACTTCAACTACTGGCAGAGTGGCCTGATGTCGTGGATGGGTCGTGTGATGTATTCTTACGACAACAAATACATGGCTTCCGTGGCTGTTCGTGCTGACGCTTCGTCTCGTTTGGCTGAAGGACATAAATGGCATACCTATCCCGCTGTGTCACTGGGTTGGAACATGTCGCGTGAAGAGTTCATGCAGGGCGTTACTTGGCTCGACAACCTGAAACTGCGTGTTGGCTACGGTGAGACCTCTAACCAGAGTATCAATCCTTATTCAACCATGGGTACGCTTTCCACTCGTAACTATAACTTCGGTTCTTCTTACAAACCGGGTTACTATGTGACCGCTCTTCCCAACCCAGAACTTGGATGGGAATACTCCAAGACATGGAACTTCGGTGTTGACTTCTCTCTCTTCCATGGACGTCTCTCTGGTACCTTCGAATATTATATTCAGAAGACCAACGACATCCTGCTCAATCTGTCATTGCCTTCCACTTCAGGTGTGAGTGGCTTCACGGGTAACATCGGTAAGACTGAGAACAAGGGTTGGGAGTTCACGCTCAACGGAACAATTATCGACAACAAGAATGGATGGAACTGGGATGCTGGTATCAACCTCTATGCCAACCGCAACAAACTGACAGCCCTGGCTTCTGGTAAGGAAGAAGACGAGGCTAACCGTTGGTTCGTAGGTCATCCCATCGATGTTATTTACGACTTTGAGTATGATGGCCTTTGGAACGCTGAAGATGTGTACCAAGTGGGTACCGACGAAAAAGGCAATCCCATCACCAACCTCGACATCCTCGAGCCAGGTGGAAACCTCGGTATGATTAAGGTGAAATACAATGACGATGTACTCGATGCAAATGGCAAACCGACACGCGCTATTGGTATGGAGGACCGCCGTATCATGGATATGGAACCCGATTTGCTGGGTGGTTTCAACACTACAGTGTCGTACAAGCACTTCGACTTCACCATGATTGGCGCATTCCAGATTGGTGGCAAACTCATCTCCGCAATCCACTCTTCCAACGGTTATCTGAACATGCTCACAGGCCGTCGTGGACAGCTCGATGTGGACTACTGGACTGAAGACAACACAGGTGCAAAATATCCGAAACCAGGTGGCATCCAAAGTGGTGATAACCCCAAATATGGTAGCACACTCGGTTACTTCAATGCTGGATACCTGAAAATACGCACCATCACCTTGGGTTACAATTTCGAGCACCTCAAGGCCGTGCGTGACCTCGGCATCAGCCGCCTGCGTCTCTATGCTACCGTTCAGAACCCGTTCGTACTCTTCTCGCCGTTCAACAATGAGAGTGGACTTGATCCCGAGACCAACTCGTGGGCTACCGAGAACACGGCTGTGGCTTATCAATTTGGAGCACACCGCATGCCTATCGTAGGTTACAATACGCCGGCTACGCGTAACTTCCTCTTTGGTGTCAACATCACGTTCTAATTCAGAATTATAAATCAATTAGAACAGTTAGGATACAGAATTAATCATTTAGCATTGAATAAATCATGAAAACGAACATATTCAAGAAAATAGGTGCTGTGTGTCTCCTCGGAGGTATGTTGGCTTCGTGCTCGGATATTCTCGACGAACAACCACGCAGCAATCTCGACCCCTCGTTTTTCAATACCGACATGGGTATCGAGGGCGGTCTGACATCGCTCTATGCGCACCTGCGCTACTTCTATGGAAATGGCTATTGGCTCAATATCTGCGAGACGGGTACCGACGAGTATACATGGGCACAGTCGGCAGATGGTAACTTCAAGGACGCTGACCTCTCGGGTGTGGGTAATCTTACGGCTTCGTCAAGCCGCTCCGACCTACTATGGGGTAACGCTTTCTCTAACATCAATACGGCTAGCGGTATCATTGAAAATGGTTCTGCGGCTGGTATGAGCGAGGAAGTGCTTGCTGAGGCATATTTCTTCCGTGCTTTCGACTACTTCATGCTCGTGCAGACATTTGGTGGTGTACCCCTCGATCTGGGTGCAGGACCGTTGAAGTTCAATACTTCTACCGTTCGTACTTCTGTGCGTAACACGGTGCCTGAAGTGTACCAAGCCATCTTTAGCGACCTCAACTACGCGGTGAACAATCTGCCCGACAACCCGCGCCTCACTGGCACGGCTACGAAGAACCTTGCTCGTCTCTTCTTGGCAAAGGCTTACCTCACTTTCGGATGGTGGTTGGAGAATCCGAAGGGCATTCCTACTTATCCGGAGTGCGCTCGTCAGGACCTCGATGGACATGATGCCACATGGTATTTCCAACAGGCTTATCAAGTGGCCAAGACGGCTATCGACAACCCCGGACCGTATAAATTGCAGGAAACGTTCTATGATGTGAATGTGGCTACCAACGACCGCAATGCCGAAATCATGCTCTATGCCGACCACGATGAGAATGAGAAATATGGTAACGGTGGAACAGGATATGGTTGGGGTAGCGGCGGCTCGCCCGAAAACTTCGCCTACTGGATGGAGACTTGGAACTACACTGAGATGACGGCTAAGGCCGCATCAGGTGCAGTCATCAATCCCGTGCAGCGTGAAGCCGTTCAGGCTCTTGGACGTCCTTGGACACGTATGGCTCCCATCGCCGACAACTTCATGGAAGGTGGTGTGTGGGAAGATGCCGTCAAGGCAATCGATTCACGCTACGACGCTACTTTCACCCTGCGCTACCACACCAACTGGCATAAGGCTGGTAACAAAGAACCCTACGTTTTCGGTGCAAATGGCATGCAGGTGCTTCCTGATGGAGTATACTTCAGTTGGGTGCCAGAAAGTGAAGATGGCAACATCAATTATACCGGTAACGATGGCAAAATGGGCTTTGGTGAAATGGACGGTCGTGCCGACTTCGTGGTGGCCGTTAACCATATCAGCCGCAAGAAGTACCCCATCAACTGGAAAATCGGTATCTACCGTACTGACAACAATGGTGGTTTAGGTAGCAAAGTGAACGGTGGTAGCCCGCGTCCATGGAATATCGCCAAATTCTCCGAGTTCTATCTCATCGCTGCCGAGGCTGCCGTGAAACTTGGAAAGAACAGTGATGCTCGCGATATGGTGAATGTGCTCCGTGCTCGTGCTGGTAAGATGTCCTTTAACCAAAACGACAATGTGAAGTATGAAACGGCTATCGACAATAGTGCAGCCATGACAAGCGCCACTCCGGCCACCATCACCATCGACTATATCCTCGATGAGCGCAGTCGTGAATTCTGGGGCGAGGGCTACCGTTGGTACGACCTCGTGCGTACGCAGACATGGGCTGAACGTGCTGGCACATACCGTATTGCAGGAGAAGGCTATACTGATAAGGACCTGAAGACGTTCGAACGTACCATCAAACCAGAACACTACCTCCGTCCTATTCCACAGGGACAGCTCGAAGGTATGGAGATGGATGAAGCCGAGAAAGATGCATACCAGAATCCGGGTTATAGGTGATCAAATGCCTAACCTATAGAACAATAAAAAAAAGAAAATAATATTCGAAATCCAATATAGGAATTAGTGTTTTTTAGGTTAATGATTTTTAGGAAAAGGGGCGACTGTGAAGTCGCCCCTTTGCTTTTGCTACCGCTAATCTTATTTGTTTCTGGTGAAGAATACCTAGGAAAGAAATCCTTGAAAGGTTTCATCACTTTATCTCAACATATTTCACTCCGTTCTGTTTCTTGCAGCCTTCACTGTTCTCCGACTTCTTGGCTGCGGCATCAATGGCATTTTTAATCAGGGCATCCCAAGAAGGGGGCGTGTTGCTCATCGCGCTGATTTGATTGCGAAGGCTTTCTATTACACTCAGCAAGAAGAAACCGCCATTGCTACCACACCAAGCCACTTCTCCTGGACTGGCGGCCGTGGCGATGATGTTGCCTTGGGACCGAAGGAATAGTTGTTGAACCTTGTTGCGGTCGAAACTCGTGTTCGATCGCGAGAACAGGGAATTGCTGCTGATGATGGGCTGCGTGAGATTTACTTCGCTGTTGCAGCAGTCACTCAATACAATGTTCAATCGGGCCCCTTTGCTTGTGATGGTTTTGAACACGTCGCTCAATGAGACATAGTTCTCCAAGGCATCTTCATAAGCGGTGCTGGTGAGGTCCATATTGGGGTATGCGTCGGCCTGGTCCTTGAAACGGAATCCATGACCGGTATAGACAAACATCACCACGTCATCGCTCCCAGGATGGAGATTGTTCATGGCCGTGAACAAGGCATCTTTGCTGTAGTTGTTGCCGACTATCAGGGCCTCGTCGAGCCGCATGCCCAAGCATTTGGCAACACCGGCAAATTCGCTCCTTACATTGTTGAAATCAATTTGACAGGCGGGACCAATGTCACTCACCATGGTGTTGGCAGCGATGATGAGGTGGAAGGCTGGTGCTTGGTCAGACAGGGTGGGGGAGTCATTGCCGCCATAAGGGGAGTCGTTGCCACCGATTACCATAGGGGTTGAAGCTTGTGACCTGACCACATCGGCAGCTCCCGTCAACATTTGGTATTCTGGCTCGTTGGCACTATAGAATTGGCTGACGTATTCCTCGTCCATATTGGCGAGACTCACTTCTTCGAACGAGGTGGCGGCAAACCAGGATTCGCTGTCGTTGAGGTCAAAAGCGATAAAAGGAGTGTCGGAAAGGTCAGAGAGATCGTTCTTCTGCCAGAACCAAATTAGGCTGGGCATCCCTTCCTCCGTAGGTGTATAATACATCACCCCTATATCCTCGGAGTCTTGTTTGTCCTCAACATGACAAGTGTAATTGGCCTCGTAAACAGTGTTCTCTGCGACGGAACGAGCACTTACCAACCGCATTTTGCAATCGCTCTCGTCGTTGTAGATAATCAATCCCAAAAAGGTTTCATTATCGTTGGGCATAACGAACGACATCTCATAAAATGTCTGTGCTTGGGCCACTATGCCAAGCAGCAAAAATAACAATGAAAGGCAAAATTTCTTCATTTTAAGGGAAATGCTTGTTTTTACAACATACAAAGATAGTGCTAATTCTGATAATTACAATGATTTTTCATTTTTTATTTGAATCATTGGTTCCCGAAAAAATATTGAGAAAAGATAAATCAATAAGTGGGGTGTGGCGAGATACCTGTCAAAACGGCCACGCTGTTTTGCCTGAATGTTACAAAAACGTTCATTTTCACGATAAAATGAAAGAAAAATACCATATAATGCGCAATTTTGACATTTTGTGCTTATCTTTGCATTCTCAAAAAGGTAAGAAGTTTTTCATACACTCCCTCCCCCGCAGGAGGAACTGCGGTGGCAAATTTGATTTTAAAAGGTTCTTATGAATGGAAATCCTACTCGCCCGCTTTACAGACAACGGGTAAAAAGCATGACATTGGTGGTAGCCATGGCTGTCATGGTTTCACTGACAAGCATGGCGCAAGAGAAAAAAAGTAACATCGATTGGCTCAAGGAACTCACCAGCCGTGTGGAATTTCATGGATACGGACAGGCTGGGTATGCTTGGAACGATGCCAATGGCAAACAGACCAACGATTTCAACCTCAAACGGACGTTGCTATGGGCGAAGGCGCGTATCACCGATAGATGGTCGTTCCTCTTTATGCACGATTTCTCCAGTGTGGTGCAGGAATACTACACCGACTACCGCTTCACGCGCGACAATGCGCTGACAGTGCGTATCGGACAGTTCAAACATAGTTTCTCCATGGAGAACCCGCTGTCGCCTACCATGCTTGAACTCATCGATGTCTATTCGCAGGCAACGCTCTTTCTCGCTGGTGAGGGACCTGACCCACTTAATGGGGTCAACTACGGACGCGATCTGGGACTGATGGTATATGGTTCGCTATTCAACAACCACCTGCTCTACGAATTGGCGGTGATGAATGGACAAGGCATCAACCGGCGCGATGGTAACAACAATAAAGATTTTATTGCCAAAATTGATGTGCGGCCAATCGACGGACTGCGCTTCGTCTGCTCGGGACAGAAAGGTAAGGGACATGCCGTGGGAACGGCAGCGTGGAACCCTTCTGTACAGGAAGGCGATGACTACACACGCGACCGCGTAAGCGTGGGAGCGGAATGGAAAATGCCAACTGCGGCGGGCGCTGCCTCCACATCGGGGGGCATTAGCGTGCGTGGTGAATATATGTGGGGCAAAGATGGAGAGGTAAACAGTAATGGCGGATATGTCACGGGTTGTGTGCCTGTTGGAAAAGGTATCGATGTGGTGGCATCCGCTGACTATTTCAACCGAAACCCGGAAATGGATTACTACCAGACTCAACTCACGGCTGGCCTGCAATATTGGTTCTACCGAAAATGCCGAGTCCAACTGCAATACACGCGCGTCCTCAGTCATTTCCAAGATGATTATAATTGGCTACAGGCACAACTCCAAGTGGCATTTTAACACCCTTAACTGTCAATATCAACCTGTCACCCCCAAGAAATAACTCAAAACAATGTTTATAAAAATCTTCCTTACCATCATCTTTATTGGCTTGATGGTCTTCGTGGGACTTTATTCCCGCAAACAAGCACGCTCGGTAGATGGCTTTGTTCTCGGTGGGCGCACCGTAGGCCCGTGGCTCACGGCATTTGCCTATGGCACGTCATATTTCTCGGCTGTGGTCTTCGTGGGCTATGCTGGGCAGTTTGGCTGGAAATATGGTCTTAGTTCCACGTGGATAGGTATAGGCAATGCGGTCATAGGGTCGCTCTTGGCTTGGTTGGTGCTAGGCAAACGGACAAAATTGATGACACAACATATAGAGAGTCGTACCATGCCCGATTTCTTTGGAACACGCTACCAAAGCCAAGGATTGCGTGTGACGGCTAGCGTCATTGCCTTTGTGTTCCTCATACCTTATACGGCGGGCGTTTACAAGGGTATATCCACGCTCTTTGAGATGGGTTTCGGCATCGATTACCAATATTGTGTTATATTCATGGCTGTCTTCACGGCGGTGTATGTCTTTCTTGGCGGTTATAAAGCCACGGCGATGAACGACTTCATACAGGGTGTCATCATGCTCTTTGGCATTGTGACAGTCATCGCGGCGGTTCTCAACACGCAAGGTGGACTGGCGGCGGCGGTCGACAAATTGGCGCAGATGCCTGCCGACAACAGCGCGGAGACCAATGGTGGATTCGCCTCGATATTCGGTCCCGACCCGTGGAACCTGCTCGGTGTGGTGGTGCTCACGTCTTTGGGTACATGGGGTTTGCCGCAGATGGTGGGTAAATTCTATTCCATCACAGATGAAAAGGCCATCAAACGAGGAACAATTATCTCTACCGTTTTCGCCCTGGTGGTGGCAGGGGGATGCTATTTCCTCGGTGGTTTCGGACGGCTCTTTGGCATGCCGCCGGTGTTGCCTTCGGGAAAACTCGACTTCGATGCCATCGTGCCGTCGATGTTGGTAACATTGCCTGATTTCATCATCGCCCTCGTGGTATTGCTCGTGCTCTCGGCTTCGATGTCGACACTGGCATCTTTGGTGCTCACATCTTCATCGACGATGACACTCGACCTCATCTATCGCGACAAGAAGGCGCTGCCGGGTGAGGTGCAGGAGGGGAGCATCGACGATGAGGTGTCGGAAAAGGTCGAACACCGTAAGGTGGTGGTCATGCGTGTGCTCATCGTCTTCTTTATTGTCATATCGCTGCTTATAGCGCTCAATCCTCCCACATTCATCGCCCAACTCATGGGTATTTCGTGGGGCGCGCTGGCGGGTGCTTTCCTCGCTCCGTTCATGATGGGACTCTACTGGCGTGGCGTGACAACGACGGCGGTGTGGGCTTGTTTCGTGTGGGGTGTAGGACTCACCGTGGTCAACATGCTGTTGGGCAATCCCATCAACCCCATCAACTGTGGTGCCATAGCCATGCTTGGTGGCTTCCCTGTCACATGGATTGTTAGCCTCATAACACCAAAGATGCCGTCAACCGCGGTTGACGACATCTTCAGATGCTATAACGGTAAGAGGTGAGAAGTAAGAAGTGAGTAGGAATTGAATTGATCGTAAGGGGTAATAGATAAACCAGTGGGAAATCTCTTGCTCCTTGCCCCTTGCTCCTTGCTCCCTGCCCCTCCTATTCGTACCTCAGCAGGAACGAGATGTTGTAACTCTCATACCTGTTAAATTCGCGCGAAGGCACCTCGCTACGCCAGGGGTTGTACCAACGCTGCGACTGGAAATAACGGCGCAGATTGGCATCGCGGAAGCGACGGCCGTGACGGGCGTAGATGGAGTTCTTCAGAACGCGCACCTGGCCACGGTCCAAATTGCGGATGTCGGAATAGGTGCAATAACGGGTTGACAGCCAGTCATACTGGGTACCCCAAACGGTATTGTTCGAAGAGCGGGTCTGTGAACGCTTGGGCTTGGCACGATAGGTGGACTGTCTGCGGGGGATGGAAGGTACCTGGGCGTCGGCAATCATGCTAAAGCCACATGTGAAGAATAGCACGAGGGCAAAACGGGCACCCCAATTCTTAAAAGTCTTTTTCATCGTTGTTATTGGTTTTGGGTTAGTAATTTGTGGTAATTTTTGCAAATATAAGGAAAAAATCCGATAATACAGACACTTACTCCTTATTTTTTACAAATTTCTCACTCACCCCTCAACCCACAAATCTCCATACTCGTCACTCATCCCCCATAACTCGTCACTCATCCCCCATAACTCGTCACTCATCACTCATAACTCGTCACTCGTAACTCACCCCTCATCCTTTCCCATGTTCTTTCATGTAGTCGCGTGGTGATAGACCGTAGAATTTCTTGAACAAGGTGGAGAACGACGCTGTGTTGGAGAATCCGCAAGCATACATCACTTCCGTCACGTTCATGCCTTGGTTCACCAATAGGTTCGCGGCACGTTTCAAGCGAATGTTGCGGATGAAGTCATGAGGCGTCTGACCTGTCAACTCTTTCATCTTGCGGTGTAGGTGAACGCGGCTGATGCCTACCTCCTCGGCTATCATCTCCACATTCAGGTCGGAGTCGGCAATATGTTTGTTGATGGTGTTCATCACGCGCTCGAGCAGTTTCTCGTCGGGCGACTTGATGTCGATGTTGTCCACCTTGTCTTCCAACTGGTCGTTACGCTCATATTTTAGACGTAACATTCGGTGGCTACTGATGATATTGATAATCGTGCGGCGCAAGATGTCCATATTGAAAGGTTTCACAATATAGGCATCGGCACCAGTCTCCAGACCCGTCAGCTTGTCTTCGTCAAGACTCTTTGCAGTGAGAAGGATAACGGGGATATGGTTCGTGTTGGGGTTAGACTTAATCTTCGTGCAGAGCGTGTTGCCGTCCATCTCGGGCATCATCACATCGCTGACCACTAGGTCGGGCTTGCAACGAAGGGCTTCTACCAAGGCCTCGCGGCCATTGACGCAGGCCTTCACGTCGTAGTCCTGTCCCAATTCTTGACTTAACAGTTGGCGTATCTCGTCGTCATCTTCGGCAATGACAATGGTGAAACGGTCTTGTTGCTTGCGTTCATCGGTGGCATCTTGCTGTTCCAATTCCAAGGGAAGTTGTTCATGCTCGTCTGTGTCGAGAATCAGCGTGTCGGTAATCTTCTCTTCAGGCTTGAGGTGCTTGTCACCCAGCGGCAGTGTAACAACGAATTCGCAACCTTTCTCCAGGTTGTGGGCGCTGATGGTGCCGTGGTGAAGTTCCACAAGCGACTTAGCTAGGTCGAGACCAATGCCAGTGCCAGGCTGTTGGCCGTTGATAGTGGAGTCGGTCTGGTAGAAACGTTCGAAAATCTTCGACAACTTGTCTTCGGGAATCTTTTCTCCATCATCGCTGATGGAAATGTGCGCTTCCTGGGCATCGTGGGTTACACGAATGGCGATGTTGCCGCCTGTGGGGGTGAATTTGAAGGCGTTCGATAGAATGTTCATCACCACTTTGTCGAAATTCTTGCGGTCTATCCACACAGGAATGCTGTCGCTGTCGCTTTCCATCGTCAGGTTGATGCCTTTATTCTTCGCCTGAAGCTCAAACAGACTATACAACTCGTTGACAAATGGGATAAGGTCGGTCTTCGACATATGCATGGCCATCCGTCCCTGGTCTATCTTCCTCAGGTCCATCATCTGGTTGATAAGACTCAAAATGCGCTCGGCGTTGCGCTTGATGGTTTGGAGGATACTCTTCTTTTGAGCGTTGTTCTCGTTCTTGATGAGTGAGATGAGAGGGGTGACAATCAGCGTCATAGGTGTGCGTATCTCATGACTCATGTTCATGAAGAAACGTAGTTTGGCATTGCTCATCTCTTCTGCATGGATATGTTCCTGCATGCGCAAACGGTCTTGTTCCTTGCGGTCGCGTAAGCGCAGGAATTGCCAGATGGCAAATCCAATGGCCAACAGATAGAGGATATAGGCGAGGGTGGAACGGTACCACGGACTGTGTACCACCACGGTAAAAGTGCGTTCGGGTGTTTCTATGCCGTTACGCTCTGCCTTCACACGGAAACGATAGGTGCCGGGGGAAAGGTGGGTGAACATCAACTCGTTGGAACCGGGTTGAAGCCTGACGAACGACTCATTGTTGACACTATAGAGATAGGTGATATGTTCGGGGTTGTCGTAGGTCAGCGTCGTCAACTGGATAGAGAAAGAGTTGTCATGATAACTCAAGTCAAACTTCTGGCTGGCGATGATGGTTGTGTCGGTGATGTGGTAACTACCGGATTGGGTGCTTTTGTTGATAGGTTGACCATTGATGCAAAAACGGCTCAGTTGAACGGTGGCATCCCACTTGCTGTCGGTAATACGCTCAGGGTCGAACCAGGTGACACCGCCAACACCACCAAAGAGCATCACGCCATCTGCCGAGATGCACGAAGCACCATCGGAAAATTCATTCGACTGCAAACCGTTGTCGATGAAGTAGTTGCGTGTTTCGCCAGATTTGGGGTTGTGGCAGCGCAAACCATGGTCGGTTCCTATCCACAACCGTCCTTGGCGGTCTTGCTCTATCGAGGCGATGCCGTTGTCGGCGAGACCTTTCTCCTCGGTGTATAGACGGTATTCTTTCTTCGATGGATCATAGCAGTACAGACCGTCGTTGGTGCCTATCCACACAATGCCGTCATATTCGCGGGCGATGCGGTTAGGGGAGCCGTAATTGATGCAGTTCTGTCCGAAAAAACTGGTCCAGCTGCCAGTGGTAATGTCGAGACAGCACAAACCCATGGTGGTGGAGGCATATATGCGTTTGCCATCTGGGGAAAGAGAAATCTGCGAAAGATAGTCATTGGCGATGCTGTTCACCTGATGGTCTTTTTCCGCATTGTCCTTTTTATTATACACCGTCAGTTGGTTGGTGTTCTGGTCCAACAATAGTAGACCATAGTGCATACTGGCCATCCAAACCCTGTTTTGCTGGTCAACGACGATGTCGAAGATGCTCAGGTTTTCCATGTCGAAGGGGTAACGGTGGAAGGTGTAGGTGTTGGGGTCTATCCATCCTCCGCCGTCATTATACGCACCAATCCAGATATGTCCGTTCTTGTCTTCTTCGATGGTCATGATGGTCTCGGGAAAACCTTCTTTGAAATGTTTCAATAGTTGTTTGTCGGAACTGAAATAGTACAAGCCGTCTTTGTCTGTGCCAATCCAGATGCGGCCACGGCTGTCAATGAGCGTACTGATGACACAGGCAGAGCCAATCAGGTTGCGGTTGCCCAATTTATAACCCATATAACCAAAGCCGGAAGGGGTGCCGGGCTGCATGTATAGTCCTTTCTGAAGCAGACCAAGCCAGATATTGCCACTATGGTCTTCGGTGATGGAATAAACCTTGGTGCTCGATAGGTCTATTTCAGTGCTGTAATAGGGGTTGTCGGTGATTTGGCCGGTCTTGGGATCGTATATGCCCAAACCGCCGCCATCGTAACCTATCATCAACTCGCCCTTGCGGTTGAAATAGAGGGCGGAGATAGGCTTGGTTCCGCTGTTGTCTATATGGCGGAACTGACCACCTTCGCGAACGTAAAGACCATCGTTGAGCGTGCCTACATACACTTTGCCAGAGGCATCAACACATACCCGATAAAGGGAGAGGTTGAGTGGACTCTCATTCAGGTGGCTCACGGCTTGGTGACCGTCATATTCCAGCAAACCATTGTCACGAGTCACAATCCATAGATGACCGATTTTGTCTTCACATATGTCGTTCACGGTATGGATGTCTTTAAGTGCGTTGCTCACTTGGTGGGCGTGCTCACGGTCGTCTATCTTCAGCACTCCGGCGCCTGACGTGCCTGCCCAAACTTCACCATTCTTACGCTCTACAAAACAAGTGACATAGCAACTGGTGTTGTTGGGATCGATGGCTTTCACCTCCACATCTTTAAACGACTGGCCGTCGTAGGTTTGCAGATGGCCCCACATACCTAAATAGAAAAGGCCGTTCTTGTCCTGCAATATGCAGTTCACGTAGTTGCTGGCCATCTCGTTGTACAACTCGGTCTCCTTTTTCAAAATGACAAACTGATAGCCGTCATATCTGTTTAGGCCATTTCGTGAGGCTATCCAGATAAAACCGTCGTTGTCCAAATATACTTGGTTGATGAAACTGCTCGACAACTGTTGATTGGCATCGAACAACTTTCCCGTCTGCGCTAAAGCACAATACAGGGGGATGAGCAGAAATGATATAACGAGTAATAACTTTGTTTTCATCGTGCTTCTTCTAGGTATAACCATTAATTCTTAGGCATTAATGAGGCAATGAGAGCGGGTTGCCTTCGCTGTTTTTGTAATGATTATTTTGTTAGAATATTTTGCAAAGTTAACCCGATTTTTCTTTTTGGCAAAGAATTTGGTAGAAAAATTAAAGTTTTTGTAACGGCAAATTCAGCACATGGCCATTTTTTTATGTATATTTGCAAAATATTTAAAAATTATTATGGTATGATGATGAAGAGCGCATTGAAAAAATCATTGGCTTTTTGGGCTTTCATGGCATTTGTTTCACCATTGCTGGCAAACGGCATTGTTGACAAAATGGATGGGATAACCACCGAAAAAGGATGCACGGTGGCTACTCAATATATGCCTTGTTCGCTCCTGCCTGGAGAACAGCAGCGCAAATATGTGGTATGCCTGCCGGAAGGATATAATACGTCCAATGCGGCCTATCCCGTGCTCTACCTCCTCCATGGGGGTGGTTGTCCGAGCAGCCAGTGGGTGGAAGATGGACACCTCAAGCAGGTGGTCGATGACCTGACAGCTCGTGGTGAGATGGTGCCGATGGTCATCGTTTGTGCTGAAGCCAATGAAGGAGGACGGATGATTTGGTTCAACGAACAGGAATGGCCCTATGAGGATTATTTCTTCCAGGAATTGGTGCCATTCATCGAAAGTACTTATCGCATCGACTCGCGAAGGGGGATGCGCTCGGTGGCGGGCTTCTCCATGGGAGGCGGTGGTGCCGTGGGATACGGACTGCGCCATCCAGAGATGTTCCGAGTGGTATATGCCATGAGTGCTTACCTCCGTCGACAACCGCTCGACTTTCTCAAGAACGACCCGAGAGGTGAGTGGCGACAGAACAATGTGGAGCGACATAACCCCATTAAAGCGGTATCTGAGGCCAACGACAGGGATGTGGCCCGATGGAGAATGGTCGATTGGTTCATTGACTGTGGTGACCAAGACTTCACGCTCGAGGCGAACATGGACTTTGTCAAGGAGCTGCGTGCCAAGGAGATACCTTGTCAGATGAGGGTGTTGGCGGGCGACCATAACTGGGACTATTGGCGCAGGGGAATGGAAGATGCCATTAAATATGTGTCGACATCGCTAAAAACGCGTTTCGTCAACCCCATGCTATGGGCTGATGTGCCTGACCCGGATGTGATACGCGTGGGTGACTGGTTCTACCTCGTCTCCACCACCATGCATCTCATGCCGGGAGCGCCTATCTTACGGTCGAAAGACCTTGCGTCGTGGGAGACAGTGGGGTATATCTTCGACCGACTGACCGATTCGCCCAAATACGACCTCAATGGGGGAACGGTATATGGGCGAGGACAATGGGCAACGTCGCTAAAATACCACAACGGACGGTTCTATGCGCTTTTCGCTCCCAATGAGCCAGGCAACATGGGCGACACATACATCTGCTCGGCAGAAAAGGCGGAAGGCCCATGGACATTGGTGTCACGACTGCCACATTTCCACGACGCATCGCTCTTCTTCGACGACGATGGCCGTGTGTATGTAATCTATGAAACGGGAAAAATGTGCGAACTGGAACCTGACTTCTCGGCAGTGAAAGAGGGGTCGCAGATGCAGATATTCCAACGTGAGCCCGATGAGACGGGATTGCTCGAGGGAAGCCGCATGATAAAACATAATGGCAAATATTACCTGCTCATGATATCTTGGCCCAACGGAAAACCGCGCCGACAAGTGTGTTACCGTGCCGACGACATCCATGGCCCGTATGAGAAAAAATGTATCCTTGAAACGGTATTTGGCGGGGCTTCGTACATAGGACAGGGCACCATCGTCGATGGTAAGGATGGACAGTGGTATGGCATCATCTTCCAAGACCGTACGGGCGTGGGTAGAATACTCACGGCATTGCCCTGTCATTGGATTGACGGATGGCCAATCCTCGGCGACAAGGCGGGACATGTACCAGCAACCATGCCTAAACTGGCATTGAACGAGCCTTTCCATCCTTTGGTGACAAGCGATGATTTCAACGCCAACAAACTGAATATCCTCTGGCAGTGGAACCACAACCCGGTGGACAACGCTTGGTCGCTCACCGAAAGACCGGGATTCCTGCGACTGAAGACGAGTAGGGTGGTGGATAACCTCTACATGGCTCCCAATACCATTTCGCAACGCACGGAAGGACCGGCGTGTTGCGCTACTGTCCAGCTCGACCTCTCACACCTTAAAGATGGCGATTGCGCGGGATTCGCGGTGTTCAATGGCCATTCTGGGGTACTCACTGTTAGGAAAGAGGGTGGAAAAATGAAACTCTCGATGAGTGAACAGGTGGTCAACCTCGACAGGGATAAGATAGTGAAAGGGGTGGAGACAACGGATAAGGAAACGGTGTCGCTAAAAGCGAAAAAGGTGTGGCTGCGCATCGATGCCGACTTCATGCCGGGAAAAGATATTGCCAAATGTTACTATAGCACCGATGGTCAACAATGGCAACGCATAGGCTCTGACTATAAGATGCGCTTCGATTGGCAGCGGCTGTTCATGGGCACTCGCTTCGCTATATTCTGCTATGCTACCAAACAGGTGGGAGGCTATGTTGACATCGACGATTTTGAATATAAAAACTACGCAACAAAATGAAAAAAATGATTATTGCCGCTTCGCTCCTCGCTGCATCGACGGCTTATGCTCAGTCGTTCTCTCCTTGGGAGAAGGGGGCTTTTGAAACACGCAAATGCCGCAATGTGTTCGTCGACATGGGTTACCAACCACAAGCTGTGGAGGCGAAACTCGACGAGGTGTTCAACGATGTGTTCACAGGACCCAACAAGGTGTATTTCGAAGTGGGCGACACCATGGGATATGTCTCTGACGTGAAAAACCACGATGTGCGAACAGAAGGAATGTCGTATGGAATGATGGTGGCGGTGCAACTGAACAAAAAGGAGATTTTCGACCGTCTGTGGCGCTGGGCACGCACATATATGCAACACCAGTCGGGACCGCGCGAGGGATACTTCGCATGGAGTTGCAAGACGGATGGCACGCACAATTCGGAAGGGGCGGCATCCGACGGTGAACTGTATTTCGTCACGGCGCTCATCTTCGCTTCCAACCAGTGGGGCGACAATACGGGCATTAACTATAAGGCGGAGGCGAAACGGATACTCAACTGTTCCATGGCAAAGGATGGCACCGACAGGCAGATGCCGCTGCTCCATCCTGAATACCAGCTCATCACGTTCACGCCAGATGCTTTCGGTAGCAGGAGCACCGACCCGTCATACCACATACCGGCATTCTACGAGGTGTGGAGCCGCTGGGCCGATGATGGAAGGGCGGAGTATTGGCATGGGGCGGCGCTGAAGTCGCGTGAATTCCTACACAAGGCCATACACCCGCAGACGGGACTCAACCCGGATATATGCGACTATGAGGGAAAGGTCATACCATCACCTTTCATGAGGGGAAGCGCTAACTTCCGCTATGACTCATGGCGTGTGCCCATGAACATCGCGCTCGATTATGAGTGGTGCTGCGACGACAAGGAGTGGCAGCAACAGTATGGTGAGCGCATACAGAATTTCTTCTATTCGCAGGGCATCAATGATTATGTGGACCAATATCGTGTCGATGGCTCTCTGCCCGAAGGACGCGAGATACTCCCGGCTGGAGGCTCGGAACCTAAACTGCGCCATTCCATCGGTCTGATGGGTGCATTGGCGGCGGCTTCGGTCATGTGCAGCCATGCGAAAGCCAAGGAGTTTGTCGACGCACTGTGGAACGCCCGTCATGTGCCTTTCGAAGATGGTTACTTCGATGCTTACTACGATGGCCTGCTGCGTCTGTTCGCTTTTATGCACCTCAGTGGGCACTATCGCGTCATCTTCCCTGCCAACGAATAAGGTATGATTTAATTCAGGATTCTAATGAAAAATCCAACTTTTCTTGCGGAAAAGTTGGATTTTTTCTATTTGATGATACATTATTGAAAGTTTATGCTACGTAATTTAAAGTCGTTCATAAAAATATTTCATATCTTTGCAACGTAATCCTTCGGGGTATGATATGGGTTTCATGTAATATGAATTAATACAGTTTACACCCTGAGGAAAGAATGTTTCAGTTCGACTACTACAAACCGCTTGTTATATTTTTGTGTTGCTGCGTGCCTTCCGTGGTGGAAGGCACGCAGTCGTTTTGTAGTGCTCAAACTTTAACTCAAACGGTTCAATCTTTCTTGAAATTCCATTTCGAATTGTCACTGCTGAAATCCCATTCTGCCAAGGTCGGTGTGCTATCACCGGCAGAATAGAGACAGTAGCGGGTGTTCTTGCCTTGCTGGCCTGGAATGGCATAGGGCATGATGCGGAACGTGCCGTCAGTGGCTTGTTCGATGCGCCATAGCTGTTCTTCACTGCCGTTGTAACTGCGGCTGGTCACTTCAAGGTTCGCGGTGGCTGTCAAGGCGCGGTCGGTGCCTTCTATGGTGATGCTGTACAACGGACCACCAAGATAGCCGCCTGCTTCAGGACGCGGGGTGACGTGCCACAACTGGTGAGGACGGAACATATAGTCACCGCAGCGAACGCCTATCTCGCCCTGGGGCCAGGTGCCTTTAACTTGATCCAACGTCTGGTTGGCTACGGGAACCACGGGCTCGTTGGGGTCCATCTGCCAAAAACGCTGACGCTGCTGCTCCATACGGACGAAATCGACGGACAACTCCAGTGAGTAACCGCGACGCTCTGACAGGATGGCGAATACGCCTTCCTTGAAACGCTCGCCGGCAACGGGCCAGTCATTCTTCCACAACAACGGACGGATGCCAAGCACGCTGCGACCGCCTTGCTCAAAGTCGGCTTCATAGTGGCACGACATGATTTCTATGCCGTCATCGATGATGGTTCGGCCGAAATGGCCGGGACCGCATACACGGTCGCCAGCGGCAATGACCATCCTGCCACCGCCATTGAACATATCGCGGCCTACATTGTCCATATATGGCCCTTCCACGCTGCGCGAGCGACCCACTACGATATTATAGGTGGAGTTCACTCCGTCGCAACAAGTGCCGTGAGTACCCAATAGGTAATACCAACCATTGCGATAGATGAGGTCGGTGGCTTCGCAGTCGATGGCGATGTCTTTCTCCACATTGCCTTTCTTGCGCTCTCCAGTAGTTGGGTCGAGCTCAATGAGTCGGATTGTGCCAAAATAGGTGCCGTAACTTACCCACAGACGGCCTGTTGTGGGGTCGAGCAGCATGCCGGGGTCAATGGCGTCCTGGTCTTCCATGCCGTCGGAGGAGCAAACCTCGATGGCGTCGGTATATTTGAAGTCTGGCGATTTGGGGTCAAGTGTTTTGTTCCACATGGTCAGGATGCGACCGTTATGGCCGCCGCCCAGACCACCACCGGTGGCACCGTAAATGACCAGATAACGGTCGCCAATCTTCAACACATCGGGAGCGGCACCGCCACCGGGGCGCTCGGCACCACTATGCCACGACCAACCGTCTTCGGAAATGAGGCCTCCACCGCCGGTGCCGAAGGTGTAATACTTGCCATCACACTCGGCAATGGTCGAGGGGTCGTGGATATAAGGTTGTCCTATTTGGGCATTGACGGCTAACGTTAAACTCAAGGCCGCCAAAATAGTATGTCTTCTTTTCATTTGTGTAGTTATTTCAGATTATGGAAATTTTTTCACTTTTAACTATTCACTCTTCACTTATAACTCTTCCCTCTCAATTCGTAATTTTCAAATTTTTCACTGGCTTGCCTTGTTTGTCGAGGAATCTGACGCAGAAATCGCTCAGTCCAGGACCGTTGATGACAGCGCAGCGGAGAATGTTGCGGCCTTTCTTCAATGTCAGGCGGGCTGACATACCGTCATCCACCACCATGCGACGGTCACCGGAGAGCAAAAGTACTTCCTGGCCGTTGAGCCACCATATCGAGGCACCATTGCTGCCAGCGGCCAAACGAACGTCGCTCATCTCTTCGGGACTGTCTATCACGGTGACACCCCAGAACAACGAACCGTAGGTCTGGTCTCCCCATTTCTCAGCGAAACGGAACAGTTTCACGTTGTAGTTCTCACTGTCTAACGCATGCCAGGCGAGGGTCTGCTTGTCAACTTTCACTTTCTGGCCATTTGAGGGCAGCACGGTGAGTTGATCCTTGAAATAGGTCTTGCCAAAAGCGTCACGCAACCAACTGTCGGTGAAGACAATGTTCGAACGGATGTCTTGCTTGATGGGCTCGAGCAACATCCAGCGACGGATGAAACCATTGTCGTCGGGGGTGCTGCTGGCACCGCTAACTGGCGAGAAATATTTTGGACGGTTCTTAAACTGCACCCAGTCGACGCTCATGCCTTCCTGCTCGCAGGTGACCACAACATCGGTAACACCACTCGGTGTATATTCCAGGGGAGCGGTCAACGTGAGCCAACGGCCGCTCATGTCGCGACGGAAGGGGCCTTGTTCGCTCTTTACAGTCATCTGCAATTTGGCGATGATTTTGCCTGTGGCGCTCTTCTCGCGCAGGTAGAACTCTGTATTCTCATGAGCCATGGCGTTGACAATCACGTAACCATCGTGAATGGCACTGAAGTCCACATCGGCATAGCGAATCCAACTGCCTTTGGTGGGCAGTGTGGCGGCAAGACTACTCAAGGTACGGGTGGTGTCCACCAAAGCGGTTGTCACACCATTGCTGGCTTCGCTGTAACGGTCTATCTCTATACGCTCCGTGGCTTGGTTAATGCCCACACCGCGCAGTGTTTCCTTCACTTCTTGGATGGTGCCATCGGCGTTGAACGCAATCTTCTCGATACAGGCGGAACGACGCTTGTCGTCACGGGGCGAGAAATAGTTGCGGTGGTAGAAAATGTACCACTGTCCTTTGTATTCCAATATACTGTGGTGGTTAGTCCAACAGCCGTTGTCGTGCTCGGCCATGATGATTCCTTTGAAGTCCCATGGTCCCAACGGACTCTTTGACATGGCATAGGCCAGGGTCTCGGTGCCATTGCCGGGGGTGCCTTCTTTCGAGCGTACCCAGGGGAAGGTGAGGTAATACCAGCCGCCGCGCTTGAAGGCGAAAGGACCTTCCTTGAAACCTTCTGGCAAACCTTTCATCTCTTCGCCGCCAACCATCATTGGGGGCATCTCGGGACCTGCATTGCCATTGGCGTCGGGACGGCGGGGCATGCGAACCTCGGTCAATGGTCCGGCAAGCTCTGTCATGTTGTCTTTCAACTTGCCGCCACGAATGCCCATGCCCGACCAATAGAGGTAGGCGCTGCCATCATCGTCGATGAGCACACAGGGGTCGATGCCCGAAACACCTTTGATGGGCTCTGGCAGACAGGTGAACGGTCCTTCAGGACGGTCGGACGTGGCAACGCCGATGGCGAAACCACGGCCTCCTTTCGGGGCATTGGGGAAGAAGAAATAATACTTCCCATTCTTATATACACAGTCGGGTGCCCACATCGAATAGCCCGTGGGGTTGCCCCATGGCACAGTTTCTTGACTGACTATCATGCCGTGGTCGGTCCAGTCGGTCAGGTTGGCCGATGAGAACACATGGTAGTCGGCCATGCAGAACCAGTCTTGGCGCTGCCCCTCGGGGGGCAGAATGTCGTGAGAGGGATAGAGCCACACCTTGCCTTCGAATACACGGGCGGTGGGGTCGGCGGTAAATTGGTCGCGGATGACGGGGTTTTGTGCCATAGCTGGCATCATGAAGGCCGTCATGAGGAGGGTGATGATGTTTTTTCTCATCCTGTTACGTCTTGCCATAAGAATAATGATTATTTAATGATTGATTTTCTGTTTGCAAATTTATTCTTTTTTATATATATAAGGTTGAAGGTTGTTCCCAAATACTTACTTAAATGTAGCATTGGCGCTTTTGTTACATTTCGCAAAATCGTTGAAACAAATTATCATGGCGCTATCACAATATAAATAGTATCTTTGCAGCGTTATTGAATATCAGCAGATTTGTCGAATAAATATTTTAAAAATGATTTATCATTGATGATGCGTAATTTTAGTTTATATTAGTATTAGTAATAGGTATAATATCGCTTTGTTAGAATGATAAAAATGTCGCGTCGGGAGATGCGACATTTTTTATGTCCCCATTTTTGATGGCTCAAGAAAAAATAGTATTTTTGCATCGCATTTCATGATTTACCTTTTTACTTTTTTACCCTTATGCCTTTCACCCATGTCCATCGCTATCTACACCCTCACCTCTACACTGCACGATGAAAAAGCCATCGATAGAGTGACCAATGATTTCTTCGGTAGCCTAAACTTTGATTATGATTTCAAGGGCTCCAATTATACCGACTTTGGTTCCTCAACGATAAATCTTATCTTTGTGCGCACTGGTGGCACCGAAGGACTCTTCCTTCAGATGTTCGACCACTTGCTACATTGTGCTCACCATCCTTTCTACTTGCTCACCTCGGGAAAGAGCAATTCGTTGGCGGCGTCGATGGAGATACTGGCTTTCTTGCGTCAACAAGGTTGCGAGGGCGAAATCATTCATGGAACGGCGGATTATATTTCACAACGCATACGACTCCTGGAGAGGGTAGAGCAGGCACGGCGTATGTTGATGGATACACGATTGGGCGTTATTGGAAAACCTTCCGACTGGCTCATCGCCAGTCAGGCCGATAGGGACGTGGTACGCCAGAAGCTGGGTGTCGAACTGGTCGACGTGCCCATGGATGAACTGCTGACTGCCATCGACCAAATTTCGGCTGGGAGTAAAGGACTAGAAGGGCGGGGAAGTGAAGACTATCACCGGGTAATCACAAACTTCAAATCTCAAACCTCAAATCTCAAAGGTGCAACCATAATCTACCACGCCTTGAAAACCATCATCGAAAAGCACCATCTTTCGGGCTTCACACTACGCTGTTTCGACCTTCTCTCAACTGTCCATAACACAGGTTGTTTGGCATTGGCGCTTCTCAATAGTGAAGGCATCGTCGCGGGATGCGAAGGCGACGTGCCGGCGATGCTCACCATGAAAGTGGCGCAGGCGCTCACGGGCATCACTGGTTTTCAGGCCAATCCGGCCAATATCGACCCGCAGACGGGACGAATGCTCTTTGCTCACTGCACCATACCTCTGAACATGGTGGAGCGTTATGAGTTGGACACGCATTTCGAATCGGGCATTGGTGTGGCCATACGAGGGTATGTGAAACCAGGACCAGTCACCATCTTTAAACTCGCTGGCGATCTATCGCGCTCATTCGTTGCTGAAGGGGTTTTGCTGGAATGTCAGGACAAACCCGACTTGTGCCGGACCCAAATGTTCATAAAACTCGATGACCCTGCGCTCGCCAATTATTTCCTTACCTGTCCCATCGGCAACCATCATATTATTCTTCCTGGTCATCACGCGGAAATACTCCGCCTCTCTTTCACTACTGACAAAAAATGATTGAAATAACATCGCTCAACCAATCGGGTGTGGACATTTTTTCCACACTCACCGAGGCGCAACTACGCAACCGTCTTGAACCAGAAAAAGGACTGTTCATCGCCGAGAGTCCGAAGGTGATTCGTGTGGCGCTCGATGCGGGTTATGAACCGATGGCACTCCTCTGTGAACGCAGGCATATCATGGGCGATGCCGCCGACATCATAGCCCGTTGTGGCGATATACCAGTATATACGGGCGAACGCCAACTGTTGGCGCAACTTACGGGCTATACGCTCACGCGTGGCGTGCTTTGTGCCATGCGGCGACGACCATTGCCGTCGGTCGAGGAGGTGTGTCGTGACGCACGACGTGTGGTCATCATTGATGGGGTCGTGGACACCACGAATATCGGGGCCATCTTCCGCTCGGCAGCGGCATTGGGCATCGATGGCGTGCTGATGACTACAAACGCTTGTGACCCACTCAACCGTCGTGCCATACGGGTGTCGATGGGGTCGGTGTTCCTATTGCCATGGACATGGCTGGATAGACCTCTGACCGACCTTCATCAACTCGGGTTCCGCACGGTGGCCATGGCGCTTACCGATAATTCGGTGGCTGTTGATGACCCCACACTTGTTACGGAACCGCGTCTGGCCATCATCATGGGTACGGAAGGTGATGGTCTGCCTCATGAGACCATTACCTCAGCCGATTATGTGGCACGCATACCCATGGCTCATGGTGTCGACTCTCTCAATGTTGCTGCCGCCGCTGCCGTCGCCTTCTGGAGCCTACGAACCCGCTGACTCATAATACCCTTTCTCTCCATATTCTCTCTCATGGAAGAGTGGGACAAAAGAGTATCTTTCCCATCCTGGAGGGGTAGGGCCTCCCCTTGGGGAGGGGCCGGGGGAGGGGCTCCAAAAATACCCCGGACCTTTGATGGTCCGAGGGTACCTTAATGCCTGAGCGACGAGTAGGAGCGGTTAAGTCCCTTCCCAAGAATTGGGAAGGGATTTAGGGATGGGTTGGAAGCCCTCCCCTTGGGAGGGTTGGGTAGGCGAAAAAGCTGTGCGAAATAATGGAGAGAAAGTTGGTGGTGGGTCTCCCCTCCCTTGGGGAGGGGCCGGGGGTGGGTATATATATTACTCGAACACCGCGTTCTTCTCAATCTTCCAACCTTCGCGTTTCAGAAGTCCGCAGTCCTTGCCGAGGAACATTTTCGCTGCCTCCAAGTCACCCTTCATCTGCCAGTCGAGCCATGCAAGCGCTGCTACGGTGAACTCTCCTCCGTGAGGCTGGCTATAGGTGCCGCCATGTCCCACAGGGTAGTTGATGGCGCAGGCGGGCACATGATTGATACGGTGGAAGTCGTCCATGCCATTGCCGTAGGCGATGTCTTTCTCTCCGCCAAGCATATACATGATAGGCGTGTGTATCTCCTGCAGCTTTTCTTTTGGGGGCATGGGCATGCCACCAACGGCACTGCCGGCATTCTCTTGGTTGAACAATCCACTGTTGCAAATCATCAGCAGGGTGATGCGTGGGTCTGCACAGTTGAACAAGGTCTGAAGACCACCGCACGACATGCCTGCCACACAGATGTTTTTCGTGTCTATCTTGTTGTAATAGAGCGATTGCTCGTCGGCATTCTGGGCTATCACCCAGTCGATGGACTCTATCTGTTGCTCACTCTTCGACATAGGACCACGATACCATTCGTCGGTCATGGGGATGAAACCCGTAGCCACAACGATATAGCCATGCGAGGCTATCTCGTTGAGGAATTTGATGTGCTCGAAAGGCGAATTGTTGCAGGCTCCGTTGCCCCATACCAAGACGGGCAGACGATGACCGGGACCAAATGGCGTCAGGTCTTGGGGAACGATGACAGTATGGGCCTCAAGAGAAGGCTCTTCTTTCATGATGGCTTTGTATTGGCCCAAGCCGCCTTCTTCAATAACACGTGTCTTCTGGCCGTTGGCAACACCTACAATGGCCAAAACAACTAAGGTGGAAAATAGTCTTTTCATCTTTTTTCTTATTATTTGATTATGTTATTTTGTCGATATATATCCACTAAAATATATCACTCTTCACTTTTCCTTTATTTCACCTTCCATATTTTCAGGCAGATGGCACCTCCGCCGCCACCCATGCTGGGTTGGCATACGAAAATGGCATTGTTCAGCCAAGCGTATTTGCTGTCTTGAGGCGCCTCAAACTGTGGAGTGGTGCGGAAATAAAACTGGGGTGCTCCGTTGTCGTCCTTACCCATGCAGATGAGTCCCTTGTTGCGGATATGGATAAATACGCCATCGTCGGTCTTGATGCTATAGATGGCCTCAACCTCGGTGCGGCCGTGGGCTTGGTCTTGCAATTGATAGTCGGCACCGCCGGGAAGAATGGTGCCTCGTAACTCGGGACCTTCGAATGTACCACCTACGATGGGGATGACGAAACGGTTACCATGGGAGGTCTGGCCAACTTGGTAGGCTCCCTCGCAGTTCACCTTCAGTTCCATGACATACTCGAGTTGGGGCGTCTCGTCTTGGGCCTTTGCCATACCTATGGCGGTCAGAGCCATCAATGTTGATAATAATAGCCTTTTCATAAGTTTGTAGTTATTTGTTTTTTCTTTCTTTCTTTTATCTTTCAGCATGGTGCAAAAATAGTGAAAAATCATTTTATGATTGCTGCTCTTTCCTTATTTTTCGCTACTTTTGCATGTTAAGATAACAAATGGCAAAAAATATGAAACAAACGTTCCCTGTCGTTGGTATGGCTTGCGCCTCGTGCCAGGCGCATGTGGAGAAGACACTGCGCGAGATGCCTGGCGTGAATGGGGTCTCGGTGAGCCTTACCGCACGACATGCCGTGGTGGACTATGACCCAAAGACCGCCTCTCCTGCCCAGATGAAAGGGGCACTCAACGACATCGGTTTCGACATGGTGGTTGAGGAGGAACAACGTGTAGAGGAATTGGAGCGCGACGAATACCGACGTCTGCTGCGACGTACAGTCTTGGCATGGTTGTTGGCTGCCTTGGTCATGGCGCTTTCCATGGGATGGGTTAATGTGGGTGGACGGGATGCCGCCAACCAACTGTCATTGGCGCTCGCCCTCGTGAGCATGGTGGCGTGCGGACGTTCGTTTTATGTTAAGGCAGCCAAACAAATACGCCATGGCCTGCTGTCCATGGACTCGCTCGTGGCTCTGTCCACCACCATCGCTTTCCTCTTTAGCACGGTGAATACATTTTGGGGCGACCGGCTGTGGGGAACGGCTTCATGGCATACCTATTTCGATGCGGCGGTAATGATCATCGCCTTTGTCCTCACCGGACGGGTGCTCGAACAACGCGCACGAAGGGCCACGGCTGGTAGCCTGCGACGTCTGATGTCGTTGGCTCCGAAGACGGCTCGTCTGGTGCGCGACGGCCATATCGATGAGGTGCCTGTTTCCACCATCACGCCGGGTGATGTGCTCGAGGTGAGGGCAGGGGAGAAAATTCCTGTCGATGGGGCGGTGGTGACGGCGGAGAGTTTCATGACGGCCGATGCGGCTTATGTGGATGAATCGATGCTCACTGGGGAACCGGCGCCGGTGGGCAAACGACGGGCTGACTCGTTGATGGCGGGCACCATCCTTCGTCAGGGTAAACTACAGATGAGGGCAAGGCGCACGGGCGAGCAGACGGCGGTGGCCCAGATGATAGAGCAGGTGAGGCAAGCGCAGGACAGCAAGGCTCCCGTGCAACGTGTGGCCGACCGCATGGCTGCCATCTTCGTTCCCACGGTGCTGGCACTGGCGGCACTCTCCTTCGTGCTATGGCTGCTCATTGGCGGCGCAGGGCGATTGCCCGAGGCTGTCCTGTCTGCGATAACGGTGATGGTGGTGGCTTGTCCCTGTGCCATGGGATTGGCTACTCCTACGGCGCTCATGGTGGGCATCGGACGGGCGGCGGAGAAAAACATACTGGTAAAAGATGCGGCGGCGCTGGAGAATATTCGGCGTATCGACGCTCTGGTCATCGACAAGACGGGCACGCTCACCATACCCAACCAACAGGTGGACTTTACCAAGGCTGACAGTTTGCCGCTCGAAGAGCGCGAGACGCTCAAGCCGCATGCTACTGAGGCGATGCGCCAACTGACGGATATGGGTGTCGAGGTGTATTTGATGAGTGGCGACCATGAAGAGGCGGTGGCACACTGGGCGCAACTTACGGGCATCGAACACTGGCAGAGTGGGGTGAAACCGGAGGATAAAGAACAACTGGTGCACAGACTCCGTCAAGAAGGTCATCATGTGGCGATGGTGGGCGATGGGGTAAACGACTCGGCGGCCATCGCACGGGCCGACGTGGGCATCGCCATGGCCAAGGGGGCGGACGTGGCCATCGATGTGGCACAACTGACGCTCATGGGCGACGACCTGCGACGACTGCCCGAGGCGGTGGATCTTTCACGTCGTACGGTGGCGATGATTCACCAAAATTTGTTTTGGGCGTTCGTCTACAACGCACTCGCCATACCCGTGGCGGCGGGAGCGCTGCGCATCTTCGGCGTCGACTTTCAACTTACGCCGATGTGGGCCAGTGCCCTCATGGCATGCTCTTCCCTCAGCGTGGTGCTCAACAGCCTCCGTCTCCGCAACTACCATCGCTGATATCTCACCTCTCGTCCTTCCTCCTTCTTCGTCCTCCCTCTTGTTGAGTATGGTGCAGTGCCACGGCACCCTTGTTACCATTCTTTCTCCTTTTTTACCCTTTTTACTTTTTTATCCTTTTACCTTTTTTTACCCTTTTACCTTTTTTTAAACCGTTTCATTCTTTTTTGCCGTTTTTTTGCAGTACTTTTGCACCTTCAATGAGAAAACGAACAAACAACATAATGAAAAAACTAGCGATGATGGTTGCCATGATGTGCTTTTTTGCCATGACAGCCAAATCTCAAAATCAAGGGAAACCAAAACTTTATTCCGCTTCCGTTAATGGCGTCACTTTCATCATGGTAGAGGTCAAGGGCGGCTCTTATGATATGGGACACGATGTCACCTCCGAACTGTATTTCTCCACCGACGCACCGGCACATCAGGTCGAGGTGGCAGATTTCATCATTGGAGAGACGGAAGTGACACAGGCTCTTTGGCAGGCGGTCATGGGCAGCAACCCCTCGCGATTCACCGGCGACGACCAGAATCCGGTGGAGCAAATAAACTGGGGACAGTGCCAACGTTTCATTGACCGACTCAACGAACTGACGAACCTCTCGTTCCGACTGCCTACTGAGGCGGAATGGGAATATGCAGCACGGGGCGGACGATTTTCCAAAGGAACACTCTATGCGGGTTCTGACGAATGCGACGAGGTAGCATGGATACAAAGGGACGGACGCTTTACGCATCCCGTAAAGACGAAGAAAGCTAATGAACTGGGACTATATGACATGACGGGTAACGTGTGGGAGTGGACTTCCACAGGCTTCTCACGCTATGGCACGGAGCCCAAACTGCAACCTACAGATGGGGGATACCTCTTCGTATATAGAGGCGGGGGATATATCAACAACGAACGACAGGCTATCGTGTATCACCGCTCCTATGGACAACTCACCGACTCCAACCCGTACATCGGGCTGCGACTCGCCATGGACCACCCACAAAAGCATTGAGTTAACCCCTCATATGTCTACACTCCTATAATAATCATTCGTCTTCACTCCTTTCACTCCTTTTACTCCTCCACTCCTAAAAACGTCATTCGTCCAAACTCACAAACTCATAAACTCTTTAATAAATAATTATCCATTGTTGATACTATTTTGACATCCTATAAAAATAAGGAAGGTCAACCACATAAGGGTTGACCTTTTTTTCGTATTTTTGCAAACAACCTCTAAACCCTTATAACCAAAAAACTTACTCCCACACACCCTATGAAGAGAACAATTTTCATGCTCGCCGTGCTGATGGCCACAATGCTGACTATGGCGGGCCCTGTCACCATCCAAACGAAAAACATCTCGCTCGTGCTCAATGCTGACAACGGAAAACAGCCCGAATATGTCTATTTCGGTGCCAAATTGCCTGCCGCCGACCTCAACCATGTGCAGCGCCATGCCGAAGGACGTATGGATGCCTACCCGGCTTACGGCATGAACACACCGGCAGAGGTGGCTCTCGCCATCAAACATGCTGATGGCAACATGAGTACGCAACTTGAGGTCACTGGCACATCGACGACCTCCGAACGGGGCGGCTCCGTCACACGCATCCACCTTAAAGATAAGGTGTATCCCGTCACGGTCGACCTCTGCTACAAGGCTTATAACGATGTCGACATGATAGAGACATGGACGGAAATCACCAACAATGAGAAATCTACCGTCACTCTCACACAGTTCGCCTCGGCCATGCTCCCTATAAGGCGCGGCAATGTGTGGATGTCTCACCTCTATGGCTCGTGGGCCAACGAAGCACGACTGGTGGAGGAACCTGTTCAGCCAGGCCAAAAAGTGATTAAAAACAAGGACGGGGTGCGCAATTCACATACCGACCATGCCGAAGTGATGTTCTCGCTCGATGGCAAGGCTCGTGAGAACCAAGGCGAGGTAATCGGCGCGGCACTCTGTTACAGTGGCAACTACCGACTGAAGGTAGAGACCGATGACACCGAATACCACTATTTCTTTGCGGGCATCAACGAAGACAATTCAGAATACCATCTGAAGAAGGGGGAGAAATTCATCACACCTAGATTGGCGCTCACTTTCAGCTGCGAAGGACTGTCGGGGGCTTCACGCAACTTCCACAGATGGGGACGCAAATACATGATGATGCACGGTGACCGCGAACGGAAAATCCTGCTCAACTCATGGGAAGGGGTGTATTTCGACATCAACCAGCAGGGCATGGACCAGATGATGGGCGACATAGCCGACATGGGTGGCGAACTGTTCGTCATGGATGATGGATGGTTCGGTGTCAAATATCCGCGCAAGACCGACAACTCGTCGCTTGGCGACTGGGAGATTGACCGCACCAAACTGCCGGAGGGCATCGATGGGCTTATTCGCGATGCGAAGAAACATGGCATCAAGTTCGGTATATGGATTGAACCGGAGATGACGAATACGGTGAGTGAACTATATGAGCAACATCCTGACTGGATCATTAAGGCACCGCAACGCGACCCGGTGCTCGGACGTGGAGGCACGCAACTGGTGCTCGACCTGTCCAATCCCAAGGTGCAGGACTTCGTTTTCGGCGTGGTCGACAAACTGATGTCACAGTATCCGGAAATCGACTATATCAAATGGGATGCTAACATGGCCATCATGAATCACGGTAGCCAATACCTCCCGTTGGCGGACCAGAGCCATCTCTACATCGCTTATCACCGTGGCTTCGAGGCGACATGCAAACGCATACGCGAGAAATATCCCGATCTCACCATCCAGGCTTGTGCCAGCGGTGGTGGCAGGGCCAACTGGGGTGTCATGCCGTGGTTCGATGAGTTTTGGGTGAGCGACAACACCGATGCGTTGCAACGTATCTATATGCAGTGGGGCACATCTTATTTCTTCCCGGCCATCGCCATGGCAAGCCATATCTCGGCAACACCGAACCATACGGTGTTCCGCACTACGGCGCTCAAATACCGCATCGACGTGGCGATGAGCGGACGACTGGGCATGGAGATACAACCGAAGAACATGACGGAAGAGGAAAAAACGTTATGTCGCAACGCCATAGCTGAATACAAACAGATTCGTCCCATCGTACAGTTTGGCGACATCTACCGTCTCGTCTCACCCTACGACCATCTCGGGTTGGCTTCGATGATGTATGTCACGGAACAGAAAGACAAGGCGGTGTTCTACTGGTGGAAGACGGAGTCGTTCCAGAATGAGCATCTCCCGCGTGTAAAAATGGCGGGTCTCGATGCCGCACGCTCCTATCGTGTGCATGAGCTCAACCGCATCGACCTCCAACCACTCGACTGCGAGGGCCAGGTCTACTCCGGCGAATACCTCATGACTCGCGGCCTCGAAATGCCTTACCGCAACGAAGTGGAGTGGGGCAAGAAAAACGACTGGTCCAGCCGCGTCCTCCTCCTCGAAGCACAATAACTCGAAACACAATAAAAAGAAATGGAAGTGATGGGGGCACTTCCATTTCTTTTTATTTCACCTCTCATTACTATCTCAATTCTCAAATCTCAATTCTCAATTCTCAAATCTCAATTCTCAAATCTCAAATCTCCTTCACCTTACCATATCCACTTCATCCTGTGGCAGTGTAACGCTCTGAACCAATTCTCCCTTGGCGTTGTAGATATTTAGTGAGGGCAACAAGTACTGCTTGTAGAACATTGTTATTTCATTGTTCTCACGAAGCGGCATTTCTTCGGAACGCGTCTCCGTGCTCGTAGTGATGATATAGTCCTGCGCCAGATTCATCTCCGCAGCCATGAGCATGTTGGTGAGCGTATGTGAGATGGCCACGAACTGCTCGTTCTCCAATACCTTCACCTCCTTCGTGTTGGGATAGATGAGTAATGTCGTTTGCAAGGCATGCATCGTGCCGTTGAACTCCTCGGCCTGCACCACCACCACGGGAGCCTCGCCGAAATCCTGTAACATCACAGTCTGTCCGGTCTCTTCTATCTTATGCTCAATGAACCGTTGCTGCTTATCCACCATGCAGCAGATGCCTTTGATAAGCAGGTCGTGATATTGTCCTTCTTGGGCTAGCACTTTCATCACTTTATCATTCCACGATGTGTACATCCACAGGTTGATGTGGTAGAAATCGTCGTCAGCGGCTTTCGGCAGACGTTCCACGAAGAAAGTGTATTGTTCTTCCAGTCCGGGAAATGTACTGTTTTCGTAGTCTTGGTCTGTCGATGCATGAGGCACATCGGCAAACACGTCTTCGAAATATTTACTGGCGGCCACCACCCCTTGGGGCAGTCCCAGTTGATGCAGGTGCACCATGTCGATGGCCATCGTCCCCCCGCTTATGAGCAGACCGAGGCAAAATAGTACTAACTTTTTCATAGGTTATATTTTTTGTTGTTCTTTCTTTATCCAAAGATAATGTTCCTTTCCTTATGCATCCTTATGCAAAGGTAATGCAAGGCGAGAGGAGAACGAACGAGTTTACTCGGTTCTTATCCCGAGCCGCAGTTTTCCTTATGCAAAGGTAATGCAAGGCATTTAGCATCCAAAATAATTCTCTCTTTTTTTTATATAATGCCTCGTTTCTTTTATTTATTATAGGTTCAGTGGTAATCTTTTGTTGGGTATGTTGTCGTATCACGACGACCAAAAACTCTTTTTTTTTTAATCTTATAATTTTATAATTTTTAAATTTTCCCTATCTGTCCCAACCTCTTTTTTTTAATCTTATAATTTTATAATTTTTAAATTTTCCCTATCTGTCCCAACCTCATTTTTTTAATCTTATAATTTTATAATTTTTAAATTTTCCCTTTTAATCTTATAATTTTATAATTTTTAAATTTTCCCTATCTGTCCCAACCTCATTTTTTTAATCTTATAATTTTATAATTTTTAAATTTTCCCTATCTTTGCACCATCCAATACAAAATAGCCGATGAAAAAACTTATCATCCTACTATACCTCTTTACCGCTATCGCCATCACCAAAGCGCAGGACAGCACCATCATCTCGCAGGCCAGCACCGCAACCTCCTCCGTCTATACCGCCAAGTCTCAGACGGAGCGACACCGCATGCTTTTCCACCAACAGCAATACCTCCGCAGGCAAGGCAACACCCTTCACCTCGTCAAGATGGATTTGGAATGGCCCTTGTCGCTCCATTTCTCGGCGATGCCCGCATTGCAGCGTTACCTCACCAAAGAACTGTTCGGACAGGAGTCAGAGACAGTTCTCCCCGCCATCCAGCAATACCTCACAGCGAAAGGAGAGCCCCTCACCCAGATGCCTGATGAGCCAGGGCTGCGCACTTACTACGAGATGATCAGCCTCAATGTGATGGAATATATCGAGGGCAGGTATGTGTCGTTGCGCCTCGTCAACCGTATCGTCCCAAAGGATACTGCGGAGCAGGTCACCGACCGCCAGCGGCTCATTACCTATGACCTCACTGCTGATTGCGTACTCACCACCAAGGATATGCTCAAGACCAATGCATGCACTCCTGGCCACGATGACTATGTCCAATTGCAGCTTTTGTTGCTTTCGGCCATACCATCCTATGATGATTATGTCAATTATGAAGATTATGGCTTTTACTTGGGTGATATGTGCCTCATGCGAGTCGGTGCTTTCTTCGACCTAGGTATTGTCTCCGACGATGACGACTATAATAGCCTGGGCGCTGTGACCGTTGCCGATTTGCAGCCGTTCTTCAGTAAAAAGACGAAGGCGCTGCTCAAGGCAGATATTCCCGAACGTCAGGCCGTGCCTTGCACCCCACAGCCGTGGTTCGTTGACAGCGCACAGGTGTTCGTCGTTACTGAAGATATGCCCTCTTTCCGCGATACCCCCGAAGATACGTATCGTTTTCTCCGCGCCAATATCCGTTATCCCTGGCTCGACGCTGCCTTGGGCATAGAGGGTAGGGTTGTGGTGCAGTTCATCGTCGAGGCCGATGGCTCCGTGTCGTCGCCCAGCGTCGTCCATTCCGTCTCGCCAGGTCTCGACCGTGAGGCCGTGCGTCTCATTATGTCCATGCCCCGCTGGAAACCCGCCCATCATCAGGGCCACCCTGTCCGCTGCATCCAAAGCCTCCCCGTCAATTTCAAAATCACGCCATAAAAACCTCATCCCTCCTTCGGGAGGTGGATGGGTATTTTCCGATTCTTAATTTTCTAATTACTATGGTTTTTTTGAATATACCCACTGATGATGATCTGTTGAAGCAACTGAAGGAGGGCAACTGTCCCTTCAGATATATACCTGATGACATCGGCGAGATAGTTTATTGCAATTCGACTAACCCAAAAGGTGCACCGGACTCTAAAAAGTCGAACGTAATAAAGGCCATCTTGTCCGTTGTCATTCCACTGGCTCTCGTTCTTATCTGCTGGCTCCTCACGGAATGGGATGGAACATCGAAATTTTTGGTCACGGTCCTTTTGGCGTGTGTCTCATACGGTATGGTGTATGACTCAATCCATTTCAAGGGCAAAGACTTCTTTGTCGGAACAGAGGGGGCTGCTATTGTCAGTTTCGAAAAGACTCGCGATAACTACACTTTGAATACAATCATACGCTTCGACGAGGTGGATGATGTATTGTCTGGTGAACAACAAAAGTATCGTCGAGGTAGATATGAACAAACAGACTATCACTTTACCTTCTATTCAAAAGAAAAGAATAATCAGCGAGAAGTTATAGCTCATGTGGCTGACCACTATGAACAGAGAAATCCTAATGGTAATTATTCTGACGTGAAGATGAAATCCTGGAAGAAAATTGAGGAACAATGGACGAAATTCAAAGTAGCACAAGTGTCAGAGGCGTTTAAGAGTGGACAGGGAGTTAGCTTTAACTATTATGATAGAGACGGGTATACCAATGATTATATCATCATCCGGGAGGGGGAGCTTGTCTTGTCAGGCAATGTTTTTAATGTAGATAATACAGGAACTGCAAGAATAACGAAAAAAATGTTTGTTGTCGAATTGGAAGGCTATAAAACATATTTGTTCGGAACCATAGAAAAAAGCTCGAGAATAACTATCCATTTACATGCTATCGCCAACCGCATTATATTTTACCAATATATTAGAGAGTTCACGGACTATGTCACTTACAAATTGTCAATTCCGGAATATTGTGAATTCGATACTGTTTGGAATAAACCAATAGCCCTTCGAAACATTGGCGCTGGTAAAGACTATACATGAAATAAAAGCAGGCTATTTTTTCATCTTATAATTTTCTAATTTTATAATTTTTCACTACTTTTGCAGAAAACAATCATTAATACTCCCCAAACCTCTTCCTCCCTTTGGAAGGGGCGGTGTGGGTGCTAATTCACCAACCAATGAAAAAACTCCTTTCCATCCTATTCCTCGCCCTTTTGTCCAGCACCGCGGTCATGGCGCAATGTGAAGTCATCGACATGGTCATCAACGAAGCCCGACAAGCAGTGAACAACGGCAATACTACTCACGCTATCAATCTACTTCAAAGGGCTATAGACAGCCAAACAATCCGTGATTTGAACTGTTCCAACTACTCCAGTTTAGCCGAGGAGAAACGTCGCATCGAAGGACAACATTCGTTTTCCTCAAGTTCTACTAGCACCAGTTCAACAGCTAGTAAAAGTCCTTCTTCACAATCTACAACACCACAGGCAAGTCAGAATACAAAGACTGTTACAGGTACGATTTATTATAAGAAAAGCCCAGTTGCTGGTGCTAGTATCAAAGAAAAAGGAACCAATAATATAGCTGTATCCAATCAAAACGGTTATTTCTCAATTAAGGTGCAACCGGGTGCAACACTCGAGATTCGTTACATCGGTTGCAAACCGGAGGACGTAAAGGTGGGTAGTAAGTCGGAATTGAAGATAAAACTGAAAGATTCATAATAAAAAGAATTTATGAGTTACCGAGTGTTGTCTCACTTCAATAACTCTTTCTCTATATAATTAATGTATATTTACAAACCATATCTCTAACCCCATCTCCCTCCATTTGGGAGGTTTGGGGTGGGTATTAATTCACCAACCAATGAAAAAACTCCTTTCCACCCTCCTCCTCATCTTCATGGCCTGTACTGTGGCCATGGCGCAGGACTTCTGCGATGCCATTGGGCAAACCATCCAAGAGGCCAAGACCCTGGTAAGCCAGGGAAATACCTCCCGTGCCCTGAACATGCTGAAAAGGGCGCAGAATATCCCAGAGTTGAAAGAATGCCCCAACTACTCGCGCCTAGCAGACGAGATTCGACGCATCGAGGCGCAGCAGTCGTCTTCGTCAAGTGGAACAACAGGCACTACCTTCTCCAACCAGAACATCAACATCACAGCCAATGGCATCACCTTCACCATGGTGGCGGTGCAGGGCGGCACGTTCACCATGGGCGCTACCTCGGAGCAGGGGAGCGATGCTGGCAGCAGCGAGAAGCCCGCGCACCGCGTGACGCTTTCCAACTACTACATCGGTCAGACGGAGGTGACGCAGGCGCTATGGCAGGCGGTGATGGGCAGCAACCCGTCGAAATGGAAAGGCTCGAACCTGCCCGTGGAGCAAGTTTCTTGGAACGACTGCCAGCAGTTCATCACGAAGTTGAACCAACTCACGGGAAGGAAGTTTCGCCTGCCCACTGAGGCGGAGTGGGAATATGCGTCCCGTGGCGGCAACAAGAGCCGCGGTTATAAGTATGCCGGCTCCAACGATATCGGCTCAGTGGCGTGGTATAGTGACAACAGTGGCAAAAAGACCCACCCTACGACATGAGCGGCAACGTATTGGAATGGTGTCAGGACTGGTATGACAAAGAGTATTACAGTAAGTCTCCTTCCAATAACCCCTGCAACAACATCTCGGGCTCCGACCGCGTGATCCGTGGTGGCAGCTGGTACCTCGTTGCCTGGAGCTGCCGAGTTGCGTACCGCCACTGCGGCGCGCCGGACGGCTCGGACTTCAGCCTCGGCCTCCGCCTCGCCCTCTAGTTTCTCCTCATTAAAATAAGAAAAGAACATGATTTTGTGTTGCGCGCGTAAGGAGGCGGCCAATAAAAAGGCCGCCGGACAAGCGCGCAACAAAATCATGTGAAATTCTTCCATATTTATTCCCCATCTCGGAAAAATGATGTATATTTGCCGTGTAGAATAATTTTTTTCGTTATGCCAGAAAAACAATATGAATTCCCGCTACCTCCCGGCACCGTCATTGAAGGCGGCGACATGAAAGACGGACGGGCGGGCGAACATTACCAGTACCATATTGAAGAAGTGCTCGGACAGGGCGGTTTCGGCATCACCTACAAGGTGTGGGCCATCATACGCTACGGCCAGATAGAGATGAAGGCTTGGTTCGCCATCAAGGAACACTTTGTGCGTGGACGTTGCCATCGTGCCGCCGACGGCAAGACGGTGGAGTATTCCATCGAGGCGAAGGAAGACGTGGAGGATAGCCTGAAGGACTTCATCAAGGAAGGGCGCCTATTGCATCAGATATGCCACGTGAAGAACCCCAACGATAAGCAGAACGAGGGGTGGCGTCATGTGGTGCCCGTCAACGAGGTCATCGAGGCCAACAACACGGCCTACTTCGTCATGCAGTACCTCGATGGCGGTAGCATCAAGTCCAAGGCTCCCATGGGCGAGGAACAGGCGCTCTCCTACATGAGACCCATCTGCCAGGCCGTGGCCTATATCCACCGCCATGGCATCCTCCACATGGACATCAAGCCGGAGAACATCGTCATGCGGCGTGACCTAAAAACACAATACGAGGAACCAGTGCTCATCGACTTCGGCGTGTCGCTGCACTTCGACCGCAAGGGCAACCTCACCACCACGCACACCTCTTTTGGACGCACCGACGGCTATTCGCCCATCGAGCAGTATGGCGCGGTGACGGATTTCCAACCGAAAATCGACGTCTACGCCCTCGGCGCCACACTTTTCTACCTGCTCACGGGCACCGTTCCCCCCATGTCGCTCATCCTC
>OMRP01000017.1 GCA_900313615.1 uncultured Prevotellaceae bacterium | reverse complement strand
GGAGGTTCTACTTCTACAAATGTCCCAAGTCCTCTACGATTGCGAACATATAAAACCCTCCCAAGCGCAACTTGTGAGCGTTTTCTATTGGTTCGCATCATTGAAGCAATACTTCGCCATGCTCTTTCCACATTTCTTCCAGCCCTTGTCCTCCGACAACGGAGGAAATTTGTTGGGCGGAAGTTCCAATCTCTTCGCGAACCTACGAGATTCGACTAATGCGCAAATTCGCGCTCTCACTGGTGGCGACGTCACCAAGGAGGAAGCCATTAAAAAGATGGACACGCACCGCGCCCTGACTGAGCTTGATGCAAAAGCAAGAGAGGCTGAGGAGTATAGAAATCAAACCAAACGTAATACATAAACTATGCCAACAAGCAACATTTCCCCTTCCTTCGGAGGGGGACAGGGGGAGGTATCAAATACTTTCAACTGGAACGCCACCGCTTTCTTCCTGGATCTCACCGCACGAAACAAGTTCGCACGTGAGCATGACTTCGCCTTCTGCCGCGTCAGCGGACTCGAAGGCTTCGAGGAAGCGTTAGCACATCTGCAATCAGACAAAGCCTTCGTCTGCGTCTCGGACATCTCGCAAGGATACACGGAATTGAACAATACACCGCACACGCGCCGCGTGAAGACGGTGTTCCTCGCCATGCGACACGCCATCGACGACATGACCGCAAGGCAACGCTGCATGGAATCCATGCGCGAGCTCTTCCGGCAGTTCATGAGCAAGCTCATCCTTGAACAGACGAAGCTACAGCAGTATGCACTCTATCTCGACCCCCGCATCTCCTTCCAAGAAATCGACCGCTATTTCTTTTCGGGATGCGCCTGTGCCTACTTCCAAATCGCCGTAGACACCTACACCGATTTACGTTTCAACCCTGAAGAATGGGACAATGCCTGAATTAAGAGACTCCCAGCAAGAACGCCAAAAGTTCATCACGGCATTTAACAACACCATGCTGAAGATATGGCGAGAGCAGATCACCCTCCTCGATGTCATCGACACCGGGCGACTGCTCAAATCTCCCATGTCCGTACAGACAACGGCTGAGGGACGCTTCATTGAAGCGTCCCTCTCACAAGCCTTCCTTGAATACGGACTCTGGCAGGACTTCGGCACGGGAAAGGAAATCCCCCGTGGCAACCCGGGGGATATAGGACGCGACCGCAAGCGCAAACCCAAACGCTGGTTTTCCAAAAAATATTATGCCTCCGTCATGAACTTACGCGACTTCATGGCGGAGTCTATCGGCCAGGAATTTGTCGGACTCGTGGCTCGTGCCATCGATGACAAATACCGCCGCTATAACCATTGACAATCCTCTATCATGGCTGTGCTGTTTTCTTTATATACTCCCAAGTAACACAATGTAATGCCCCACCTCCATTTATACCTTTAACAAGGGGTTTAGCATAGATAGAAATTACTTTCTCATTAGAAAATAATTTCTCGAAAAAAACCTTTGCCGCTGAATCCATTGCCGCTATATCATCTGTACTGTCACAGTTCTCAGAAAGGCAAGGAAGCAAAACACCACCAGGAACTTTCAAATAATTGAGATAGCACCACGAATCTTCATCAGCATCCCAGAAGGGAAGTTCTATTACTTCATTAAAATGGCCGTTCAAGATTTTCCTAAGCCTTCTATGAAATGCTAAACTTTGTTTTCGTTTAGGATTATTCCAACAGCCATTCAATAAAACTCGACCATCGCCTAGGTATGCCACCATGCCGTCAGCATGACCGCAAGAATCTTTCATATCCCACGGCAGCAAAACAATTTCAGCACTAAGCGTTTTTTCTAAGTCCTGTAACAGTTGGGTTACTTTCTTATCGGGGTTCTCACTAAAAATCTTGTCAGTCATAATGACCTTATCCCCACAACGAACATAATTACCGCCATCAAAGACGATGTCCATGTCAAAAGGCATAAAAAGATTTAGTTCATCATTACCATTACATGCGTCCTGCTGATTCGTGATATAATCACGCCATTTTTCATTCTCTTTCAAATAATCTGGCTCGTACGTGAATTGTGCATATTTTCCATCATCGGATATCATTACTGGCATATAGTCCCTACACCAATAATCTTTCGTGTTTTTTAACACACCATGCTTCACTTGCAAATCATTGAGTGCTGCAGAAATAGCTTCAGCCACACGTTTAGTCCTAGCCGATATACCAAGACGTTCAGATGTGTAAATGGTAAGTTCTTTCATACGGTTGCTACTATTTTTAGTTTGATACTCTGCAAATTTAATAAATCTATCCGACACTTTCAAAATTACCTCTCTCTTTTTGTCTTTTCCTCACCGCCCACCCGTCACTATCTTTGCCAAAAATCAGGCAAAAAATGAGCAATCTTAAAGAAATCATCACCTCCCTCCGAGCAGAGACTCGAGAGGAAAGCATCTCACCGGACAGCCTCGGTGCTATCCTCCAACGCATCGTTGAAGAAATAGAGCAGACGGCTAGCATCTCACCGCTCAAAAGGCTCGCCATCGTAGATTCGGTCGAAAACTTGCCGCGTTTCCCAAATGACGAGGAGAAAGCCACGCTCTACCTCATCGACGGATCATTGTATGCCTTCACCAGCGAATTGAGGTGGGAAAATGTGGGTTCCATCAAAGGAGACACTGGACCGCAGGGTACACCTGGCAATCCTGGCACCTATATCGACCCGGCAAACTTCGAGGTATTCTCGAAAGTGGTGGACCTCGACAACAAAACGGATGTGCAGCGCCAGTCTATGCTCCCTAACGGTAAGGCGATAGAGGACATAAAAACGGACATCAGGCATCGAGCGTGGAACCTATCGCTGCCTTCTACACAGTCGGATGTGGGAGGGTTCGCTTCGATCAGTGGGGCGAATATCGACTACACGACGGGAGAAATCACCACGCCTGTGGGAAACTATGTGATAGCGTACAGCAACAAAAAAATGCCGAAAGGAACGGTGGTGCGTCTATATGGATACACGACGGCAGCAAGGAGGGTGACCTGCGGATACATGGCCACTGACCCTGCTACGCTAAACAGTCTCACTGGACAGGTGGTGGGCGTATTCGGGACGGTCAGCATCAAAGGTCTTTTCAACGAATACTTCACGCTACCGGAGGACGCATGGATGCTCATGGCATACAACACGGACAACTGGTCGTACCGCAACTGGCACTTCTTCTTGCCGGACAGCATGCGACGGACGGTGGGAGAAATCGGTGGATTCGACTTGCTGAAAGACTTCGGTGCTTACCTGCCAAGGTACTCAAGAAGGGTTATTCTAGCAGCGGATGGCTCGACAAGTGACACATACGGCACTTCGGGGGTCTATTACATGACACCCGAATATATTGACGTGTCCCAAATACCATGCCTGGATTACAGGCTAACATTTGCGAACACAAAGAGTGTGGCACTATTGGCGGCATACGACGACAACAAGCAATACATCAGCGAAAACAGCATCATAGCTACGGCTTCTAGCACCATGACGGGAACATGGGTGAAAGGGCAAAACACGAGATTCATACGATTCACCATTTGCACCACGAAGTCGGACGTCTATGCGAAAATTCCGAGCGCCATTGACGCGAAAATAGAGGAAACGGTGGTACCAATGGTGGAAACGGTTTCAAAAGCGGACGCTTTCTTCTCAAACATGGACTTCTTCGCAAACAACCTATCGGAATACAACCGCGAGGCGAAGAAATACATAAGGGCGGAAGACGGCTCTCTGGTATCGAACTATGGGGCTTCGGGACGTTTCTACGTTAGCGGATACATCGACGTAACGGCTTATGGAAAACTCAACTACAGCATCGCGGCATACTGTCAGGAAAACCTGGCGGGGCTTGCTGCATACGACGACAACAAACAATACTTGCCCGAGAACAGCATCTTGCTAACGCTCAACCATTCGGCGACAAGAGAGACGGGGACATGGGAAAGGGGGGAAAACACAAAATACATAAGACTGACGCTGGACACATTCTATGCTAACCAATATGTCACTGTCAACGGGACGCACAAGGAAATAACGGACAAACTAGAACAACTGACAACAACTCCGCCGGTGATTCAATACAACGAAGAGGCGGAGGCATTCCTAACGCAGATGCGATACAGGGGCGACCCGGCAAACGGGCAGTCGGTAAACAACACCACGGTGCTCATTCATTTCTCGGACATTCACGGGGTGCAAAAAAACCTACGGAGCATCTTGGCGTTCCACGACTATTACCTGAGTTTCATCGACGACATAGTGAACACGGGCGACTCTGTGGCGAACTCCTACCCCAACGATATGGCACACCGAGGAGTGGACGGGGCGAAAAAGATTCTAAACGCCATCGGCAACCATGATACGGCAACATACAGCGGCAGCACGTACTATTGGAAAGCCCATGCGGGAAATGACGCATACAACAAATTCATAAGACCTTTCATCAAGACGCAGGAAACGGATCCCGACTCGGGGGAAACGATAACTGTCGACAACTGGAACGTAATACAACCTGTGGGAACCTGGAGCGAAGGAACACCTAGCGCCGGGGACTCCTCAACGGCGGAGGACAACGGCTATTGCTTCTACTACAAAGACTACCCCAGCGGAGTGCGACTCATCGTCTTGGATTACATGGCGGAAGGAAACGAGACGGAGGAGGTGGTCGTGGATGGCGAGACGGTGACCAGGTACAAGCCCACCGCTCAATGCCATTGGCTAAAAGAGGTGCTGCAAGACGCTAGGACGAACGACAAAGTGGTGGTCATAGCATCGCATATCGTCATCGGAAACATCAACTGTTTCCCTTGCGGTCTTAGCCAAAGCCAATCCACGGCGGGGCACGGCGTGCTGTATAACAACAACAGTTTCTTGCTGCTGCAGGATGAGGTGCAACGGTTCATCGAGGACGGGGGACAGTTTGTATGCTGGCTGGCGGGACACACGCACGCCGACGCTATAGGCACTCTCGCCGACTATCCGTCACAGATAGTGGCGAAAGTGGCGTGCGCGGCATACGGACAGACACAGCAGAGTGTGTCTCGGATCTCATCGGGCTACTCATACGATGACTTCAACATCGTATGTATCGACCCAACAAACCATCTACTACAACTGGCGAAGGTGGGAAGCCGCTATAACCGCAACCTCATGCAGCGTTCCATCGTCTCCATCAACTTCGCCACGCAGTCCGTACTTTGGGGAAGTTACGAGAAACCGGTTATCCCCGTCGTGCCTGAATGGGCTCTCCTACCCACCAAGCCCTCATACTCCCCACAGGAAATAGGTGCCCTGCCCGCCACCTCTGACATCACCAACATAGTCAAAATCTCACAGTCCGACTACGACGCCCTAACCGAAAAATCACCCACCACACTTTACATAATCATAGAATGAAAATAGATTCCTCCAACATCAAACTCTCCCTCGGCAGCGACGAGGTCCAAAAAGCCTTCCTCGGTTCCGTCCCCGTCTATGAACAAGCCGACCGATTCACCCTTCTCTATGAATGGAATCCCATAAATTGGGCTTCCGGGGATTGGTTTGACAGGGTGTCCGGCTATACCTTCAGCAAAATAGGTACGCCCACCAAAGGAACTGACGAAGGAACGCCTTATATCTCGGTGGATTACAACAACTGCTTTCGACGTCCAGGAAACGTTTCTGGACCGGCAATTCCCCGCAACTGGATGTGGGAAATAACATTCATGCGGACCGTCACGGTGTCGGGAAAAGATTGGGTCATCGTGGACTGGGGCTCTTACGGTTCAGCAAGCAACGGAGGCATAGGACTTATTTTAGCCGCAAACGGAAAAATCAGGACCAACTGCAAACCGACGAACAACACCGTCGTAGGTAACGTTACTCATTCTAAAACTTTTTCCGACAACGTAAAATATACCGTCAGGATGGGATGTGAGATGTATTCTGCGACACAAGACATCCAATGGATAGAAGTTGACGGGGTAAAAGTAACGGCTTCTACGCCACACGACCCTTTCGTTGGCTTAAACAAACCGGGCCTGGGTCGCTTCTTCGGACGTGGCTGCATCAATAATACAGCCGGCTCCATCTACCACAACGGCTCCGGAAGGATTTACGCTATCAGAATCTACAAAGATAACAAAACCTCATAAACTCACAAACTAAAAGACTCAACAACTCACCATGACATCAAACAGTAAAGAAATCATCCAATATGGCACCGCAACAATCATGGTAATCTCTGGTGTCATACTATCATTTATCTCCTTCTTCGTCAACGGCGACGTGACGGAAGGAGTCCTATGGTACATGGCACAGGCGCTCACTTTCGCCGGAGGCGTGTTCGGCGTGTCCATCTACTTCAAGACAAAGCTCGGAGAGTCCGAGCATCGCATCCGGGAATACCTCAATGAACAACTGGGCAAAGATAATGAAAACAATAACACTTGATCGCTGCTACCGTCCATCGCACGGACTATACTCTATCGGCCACCTCTACGATGCCGAAGGCAACTATCTATGCGACACCATAGAGGACACTGACAGGGGGCTGACAAATGACATGAACCTGGCAGAAATCCTCAAAGTCAAAGTAAAGTCGAAAACGGCCATACCACGGGGACGATATCGCGTCACCCTCGATGTGGTCTCTCCAAAATTCTCACTCAAACCCTATTACAAAGCGTTCTGCTCAGGCAAGGTGCCCAGACTACTCGACGTGCCCGGATTCGATGGGATCCTCATACACAAAGGAGTCTCCGAAAAATCCTCCGCTGGATGTATCATTGTTGGATACAACACAGTGAAAGGAACGGTCACTAACTCACAGACAGCCTTCGAGAAGGTATATCGTCTTCTCAAAAGCTATAAGGAACAAGGCCACAAAATCTATATCCAAATCAAATGAAACATTTATTTCAAATTATTTCAATCATCGCTTTGGTAGGTTTTGCAGTCTCCTGCAAAACCACCAAATCCTCCGTGTCGGTGCAAGGAAAGAGCGAGACGCTTTCGCAAAGCTCAGAGCGTCTCTACACTTCGCTTGCAACCGACTCCCTCAGCAAATTCTTTGCACTCAACGCTGACAGCCTGGTAATAACATTCGCCACAGGCGAACTATTCCCATCCTGCTTTGAAAATACATCTAATCCGTCAGGCGACCCTAAAGGGTCACCCGACGATATGTATTTCCTCAGCCAACCCGATGCCGAGCGTCCCACCGCCCTTCCATCCCCTCCCTTTGGGAGGGTCAGGGTGGGTATGTATGGCTTGCACGCTTCCACAGGCTCCAGCAAGCAGTCCATACAACAATCTTCTTTGGCGAACAGCATCGACAAGTCGGAGCAGTCCGCGTCAATCAAAGAAGACAACGTGAAGAAATCTTCACCCTTTTCGTTTTCCAAGGCGCTGCTCATCGCAGCACTTGTCGCCACTCTCATCATCGTTCCTTTTTTCTTTTTTCGCAACTTACATCGATAATTCTCATCAAATCATTTTTCCCTTTACTTAAACAGGACAAAGAAAGCGGGCCTGCAAAACCAAACCCGCTTTCTTTGTTCCTATGTGAAACCTATTCCTCGTCCCACAGATTGAACACGTCAGCACGTGCTTCGTCGGGGTCTTCGGAGTTGCCGTGATAGTAGATAATTGCCTCTTCTTGACGTTGGGCACCTACACGTGAAAACTGCAACCCTTGCAGGTGACCGTCTATTTTCTCAAGTTCGCTTTTGGGTGCGCTATATGGACTTCTCATGATTCGTTCCTCCTTCTTTACTTGATTACCACTTTCTTACCATTCACGATATAAACGCCCTTGGACAACCCTTCCAGACGCTCGCCGACATACTGGCCCTGCACCGTATAGACGGCTCCTTGCTTCGCCGTCATCACGGGAACACCGTCGATGGCTGTCACTTCCTCACCCGTCACCTCAAAGAAGGCTGTGTTGATGGAGGCATCGGCCGCCAGCACGTCGAAACTCAAATCGAAATAACATCGGGTGGCACGCAGGTTATTCGTCACGCTGGCATACACCAACTCATTGCCCGCCGTCCCGAGGAACAGCTTCGTTCCGTCGTTGGCGTTTATCTGTGTGGGCGCGAGAATACCACGATAGGTCACGGTGTAGGTCTCACCGCCAAGAGTGATGTTCGCCGACTTGTCCGCACCCTTATCGGGATCAATGGTCACGCGGGCGAACTTGGGATTCACAAGATTTTCTGACAAACCCAATTTCAACAACAGATTCTTTTCGTTTCCCGGGGTGGTGGCATTACTTCCGGAGAAACGCATGATGAGCGTGTTGCTCTCGGCATCCTTCTCAAGACCATTAAATTCTGACAGGATGGCATCTGCGCCGAAGACGGAAAGGAAATCTTCCGTGGTGTCATGGAACGGCAGACGGAGCGTGTTCCATCCGTCTGCATAGAACGTGCGAACCATACGGGCTGTCACATCATTATAATTATTATTATCGGGCGTAGGCAGTGCCATGGCACGATTCTCGTCGAACACATACACGAAGCAACGATGAGACTGAGTGGCTCCCGACCCTTCGGAATAGTCCATCAGGTGAAGGGTGTTGCCGTTGTAGGCGATACCGCCCACATCGACATAGGCTCCCTCATAGGGCAGGGTATAACCCTTGAACACGGTACTGGCGGTCAGTCCTCCTATGGTGCAGGTGGTGCCGTCATTGGTGCAGGCCAGGTCAGTCAGCACTACAGAGTTGCCGCTGTAATCGGCGATATTGGTCACATCACTGAGTTCTACAGGGGTTACGTCACCACTGTTTTTCTCACCTGGAATAGCGAGGGGCCCGCTGCAGTTCAGGCGGTCAACGGTCGCGGTCTTTTCACGGATGCCGGTGAACGCTCCGCTCACGGTATATTTGGCAGTGGCCCAGGTAGGAGCACTGCTCTCTCCTGCCAATAGGATCTCTATGGCTTGGTTGGCTCCCTTTCCGTCACGCACAAAGACATGGCATCCCTCGGCATCTATATAATTGCCCAAAACGGTACTGCCATCTAGTGCCAAAACGGTGCTAGTACCATCAGCCAAGGCACGGCATTGGGTAATCGTCACCTCTGCGGGAGGCGTGCCTTTCTTGAAGATTTCCACGTCTTTCTGTGATGCACTTGAATAACACGCAAACAGTCCATCACTGCTTGTATTAAATTGTAAAACATTACGGGTGTTCGTTCCCTGGAACACAACGCTTGCAACATACCCGGAAAATCCGATCATTGCCTTCGCATTGTCATTGGCATCGGGTGTCGTCTCTGTTTTGAGGTTGTTGCTGCTCGACGAAGCAGCATACAGATAGCCGTTGCCGACATTGAAGTACCAGCCGTCGGCATCGCCCTCCAGAGTAATCACCTGCACCTCGTCGTTAGCATAGGCCGTGGATCCTTTTATAGTGATACTCGTGGCACCTCGGTTGTTGGATTTCTGGTTAGTGCTCATTGCCATCTTGTTGGCATAGTTCAGGATGATAATCTCATCCCCGGCGGAAAGCTCATTGATGTCCGTCACCAGCACATAGGTATCTCCGCTCAGGTCCTGCACAGTCAGAGTGTAGCTGGCGGTGGCAGCCTTATAAGTGGCCGTCTTCTCTACCGAAGCGGTGATGGTCGTGGTGCCAAAGCCTCCGGCAAGTGCCACTTCACCCGTGTTCTCGTCGATGGTGGCCACAGAAGGATTGCTGCTACTGTAAGTCACCGTACCATCACTGGTGTTGGTCAATGTCGGAGCGGTAAACTCATCGCCGGCAGTCAACGTCACCGCATTGGTCGACCAGTAGAAGTCGGGAGTCGCACGGGTGTCGATAATGCGGACTGTCGCCGTCGCCGTTGACTCTTCAAAACTGCCCGCAGCGGCGATACTGGCGGTCAGGGTGAAGGTACCGGCATCGGCATCGGAAAGGGCGGTCACGGTCACCGTACCGTCGTTGTTGTCAGTCACCGTAGCGAGGGAGGACACGGCACTGGGATCCCACGTATAGGTCACGGCTCCTGAAGACGCGGGACTGCTCGTTGACGTCGCCTGAATAGTTACAGTCTGACCTAAGCGTACCTTATATTCACCGCTCTCCAGCCCGTCCGTAGAGGTAAACTCCAGCATAGGATCCTGAAGACTCACGTTCACCGTCACCTGCACTGTTCCGGACGAATGGGTGCTGGTTGCAGCGATAGACGCGGTAAGGGTGAACGTGCTGTTGGCGGTCGCGTTCGTGGCGTCAATGGTTACCGTACCGTCACCATTGTCAGTAACACTGACGTTGCTGTCTGAATTGGTACTCGTAAAAGTGATGGCTCCACTCGATGGTGTAGCCGAGGTGGAGGCTGCCGTCAACGTCATCGTACTGCCGCGAAGCACCCTATAATCACTGCCATCATTAGGGGTTGTCGTGAACTTCAAATCAGGATTAGTAAGACTACTTTCTTTCTTGTAGATTTCAATCTTAGTAATCTGCGCATTATGACTACTTGTAACTTTCAGAGCATACACATTACCCGCCGCCTGGTAAGCCGAGGAAATCTCGTAGGTGTTGCTGCCGGTGATTCCCGTAGTTGGCGTACTGACAGCATCATCACCTACATAAACATTCATTTTAACACCAGTTGAAGCGCCGCTTCTGCCGGTTACCACTATCTTCTCTACATCGAAGTCAAAGACCGGCAGTGTCAGGGTAGCCCCGGTCTTTCCCAACATAAGATATTTGTCAGTGTTGTTAAAATAATAACCGCTACTGGTGGCCTCCAGGGTAATGGTGTATCTGCCGCTGGTAAAGTCTCGGGCAGTCGTTCCTTTATTTCCACTTCCAACAGGCAAGCCCCAGTCATTACTCGTAAAATCGAGTGTCACCTCTGGTGTCGTCTGCCCTGCCGCTGACAGCGTAAACAGCGACAAAAGCAACGGCAAAAACAAAAATCGTAGTTTCTTCCTCATATTATTTTTTATAGATTGATTTATCTCAGACAGAAATAGCCTACATATTATTGGGTGCAAAATTAACAATACTATCCCATTCCACAAAATATATTGTCTTATTTTTTCTCGCAGATAACTCCTGCATCAAGATTCTAGGGTACGCCCCAACAGCCCCACCCCAAGCCCCTTCGTGTTTTATCTCCTGTTGCACAGTGGATGACGGTCTTTCGTGCGACCGTGGGCGGCTGTCACTCCGCTCCTCTTCATTCCGGATAAGCCACAGGGTGCGCCTGATGCGAGAAGTGCTGACCTCAAGTATAGAGTGCTTGTGCCTCCAGCAACGTCACACACAACACTTGCCGCCTCTCCATTTCGCTCCATTGCACGGCGCAAACCTCCTACGTCGGATTGCGCTGTTACATTTCACTGCATTACAAGTCGGACGGTCGGCAGTCCTCGCGGCGCACCCAATGGCACATCTCTCCATTCCGCTCCACTTCTGCCATCTCGCCTACGGCACACGAAAGCCCGTCGCTCGCTTCACTCGCAAACACTCGCCAAACCGATGCAAGCATCCCCATGGCAAAGCCACAAAAGATTTCACCGTTCATCACAAAAACATGATGAACATTTGCTTTTCTCATCTGATGACAGTATCTTTGTGTCCGAAATAATCCAATCCTGAATGATATGCACTGCAAATGTATAGATAAATCATTTCCATATTCAGCCTACTTTTGTATCAATGAGATTTATCAATGCTTTTGGTATGATAATGAGCATACAATAATGGAGGTAATTCTAATAATGCCATGGGATGGCCCCATATTAATCAAAAGAGCGGATTTCCTCCGCTGCTTTGAATATTGGGAATAAATCCCCCAATATATAAGCCGACACACATTTCCTTTGATGTCGTACAAGTCCGATATGAAAGGTAATAAGTGTCGGCTTGTTTATCGCCACAGGCACGACATTAAAATCCTCGGTCAACCTCCTACGTCGGATGACTGAGGTTTTTTTTGTCGCACCCGTAGCCCATCACCGCCCATTCGGTCGGTGCTCGGTGTCGCTCAAGTCTGCCGTAACCATCAACACGCAACCCTAAAAGTCGGTTTTTTGGTGTAACCCTTCGCCTTTTTCTCGGCTCAAAAGCGGAATAATGAACAAATGCGAAACCATCGGCAACATCCGCACCCATGAGCGACCGCTTCGGCTTTCGTCAGCATGGCGCAACTTTGCGACTTTTCGGTCATCGGTGGACACTCAAAGAAAAGGAGCGACCACAAAAGCCAAAATTTGGAGCATCACGCCAACGATAGACGATAATTGTTAATTTATTTAACATATTCCGCTCGAAACGAGGGGTGAGCGAGAGAGGGCGAGGACAGGGCGCGTGGGGGGTCTTCCTGCGGAGCGGTTAAGGGGAAACCCCTTAACAATCCCCGAAGACACTAATAATCAGCACTTTACATTTTTAACCCCTTAAAAATTTACGGATTTTGCCAAAAATCCACCCCCTAAAAACGGGGAAAACGTGCTGATACAGTGTCTTTTAGTGCCCCAAATTTTTCGCCTATCTTCGCCCAGTCAAGCCTCAGACAGCCGTTTGGGGCATCATCATAAAATACCTCATCCCATGTCCAATATCAACGCAAATGCAACCGTAACACTCACCGTCAACGGCAAACAAGCCCAAGACATGCTCGACAACCTGAAAAAGAAATCCCAGGACCTCGAAAAAGCCATAGAAAATGCGGCAAAGGCAGGAAACAAACAGCAGCTGACACGACTACAGCGTGAACTGCGCCAGACCAACCGACAGATAGCACAGATAGAATCGGCTACCGTCGGGGTGGAGAAGGTGCTGCGCAACCTCGACAAGGCAACGCCGAAAGAGTTGAACAAAACACTTTCAACGCTGAAAAAGCAGTTGAACGGCATCGAACGCGGTACCACGGAGTGGAACCGGCAGTGCGAAGCCATCAAACGAGTAAAGCACGAGCTGGAGAGAGTGAACGCCGACCTTCGCGAGGGCGAAGGACGATGGCAGCGCTTCAACCGCATTGTCAACGACTGGCAAGCGACCATCATGGGTGCTGCAGCCGCTGTCACCGGCCTGATCATGGCAGGACGGGCTGCGGTGAAGGCGTATGCGGACATGGACGCTGAAATGGCCAACGTCCGCAAATACACGGGAATGACAGCCGACCAAGTGGCTGACCTCAACGAGGAGTTCAAGAAGATGGACACCCGAACAAGCCGGGAGGACTTGAACCGCCTCGCAGAGGAAGCAGGACGCCTCGGAAAGACCTCAAAAGAGGACATCCTCGGCTTCGTCAAGGCGGCTGACCAAATCAACGTGGCGCTCGATGAGTTAGGTGAGGGGGCAACGCTAACCCTCTCCAAACTGACGGCCATCTTCGGCGACGAGCAACGGCTCGGCACAGAAAAGGCACTGCTCGCCGTGGGTTCAGTGATCAACGAGCTGTCACAGAACTGCACGGCTGGTGCCGGCTACCTCGCCAACTTCGCAAAGCGAATGGCGGGCGTCGGGGCACAGGCGAAGATGACCATTCCTGAAATCATGGGCTTCGCTGCCGTGCTGGACTCGCAGGGCCAGGCGGTGGAAATGTCGGCGACTGCCGTTTCCAAGCTGATTATGGACATGTTCAAGCAGCAGGACAAGGTCATCAAGGCCACGGGCATCAATGCGGAGAAGTTCAAGGAGACGCTAAAACGCTCCACAAATGAGGGCTTAATCATGCTCCTCGACAGGCTCCATGAACTGGGCAGCATCGACGTACTCGCCCCGGTCTTCAAGGACATGGGCGAGAATGGTGCCAGGGCGGCACAGGTGATTTCCGCTCTCGCCGGCAACCTCGACATGCTCCGATGGGAGCAAGACGAGGCAAGGAAGGCTTTCGAGGAAGCCACTTCTGTTACGGGCGAGTATAACGTGCAGAACAACACGGTACAGGCTGGGCTGGACAAGGCTCGCAAGCGAGTGAAGGAACTGGCGGTGCAGCTTGGTGAGCAACTGATGCCGGTCATGCGGCACGTCATCAGCAGCACCACACTCATCCTGAAAATGATGTCCACGGTCATCAACTTCTTCATCAGATACAAAGCGGAAATCATCAGCGTGACGGTGGTGATGGGCGCATACGCCATCGCTGTCAACCTCGCTGCCGTGAAGACAAAACTGGCGGCAGCGGCAATGGCAGTCTGGAACGCTGTCGTGAAAACGGCAAACGTCCTGCTGCCCATAGCACAGGTGATGCTCAACGGTCTGAAATTAGCCTACGAGCGCATCATCTGGCAGACGCGAGGGGCGAACGCCACTCAACAGGCATACAACAAGTCGCTCATCGCTCTGAAGAACAATGCGCTGGCGGCAAAGACGGCCTACGGACTGCTGGCGGTGGCCATCGCCGTGGCGGTCGTCGCTCTCGTCCGATGGATCAAGTCGCAACAAACGGAGGCGCAGGTGATGAAGAACATCAACAACATCCGAAAGGAGGCGGCGCAGAGGGCTGCGGAGGAGAAAGTGAAAATCGATGCGCTGGTGGCTGCGGCGCAGAACGAAACGCTTTCCCTTCAGGAAAGGCAGCGGGCCATCGACAAGCTGAGCAAGACCATCCCCAACTACAACGCACAGCTGGACAAGACTTCGGGCAAGTACAGGGCGAACAAACAGGCTCTGGACGATTACATCGCATCCCTCGTGAGAATGTACGAGGTGATGGGTGCCAAGGAGAAACTGAAGGAGATTGGCTCCCAAAAGGTGGACCTGCAGATGCAGAAAGCGGAGTTGGAAGACCAGCTGAAGGAAACGAAGGAGAGGAACGCGCAGAACGCGGCGCAGTCGTCTGCTCATCCCCAAACGACAAGCGGTGCGATGGCGGCTGGCTCTTATCACCAATCTATTCAGGGGGCTGGTGAGGTGCAAGCCATCCAAAGAAAACTCAATAGCATCGACAACAAGATGACGGTGCTGAACCAGACGGAGGAGCGCGTCACGAAACTATGGGGCAAGGACATACAAAAGAGTGAGGTGAGTGGAGAGAAAGAAAACCCGGAAGGTGAACAGCCCGACGCTCCGACGGTGCCCGGGGCTGGTGATGCGGCCTCGGGAAAAGGTGGCAAGAACACTGGCCATGAGGACAAGCTCAAGGCGGAGAAAGAATGGAAGGAAAAGGAGGAAGCGCTCAACCGCATCGCATACGCCAAAGGGGAAAAGAACTACGAGGCGTACACTGCCCGAATGATGGAGATAGAGGAGGAATACCACAAGAAAGTCCTCGAGAGAACCGACCTGGCGGAGCAGGAACAGCTCAACGCCCAAGTGGGCTACTACGAGGCGCAGCGCAAGCAACGTGAGGAAGCGCAGAAGAAAACGGTTGCCGACGAGGATACATTCTACAGTGAGGCAGTGGCCATGCAGAAGCAGCGTTATATCGACGGACAGATTGACAAGCAGCTGTACGACGATACGCTGCAGCTCCTCGAACTGCAACACCTGAAACGCATGGTGTCCCTCACACAGGAGGGAACGAAGGAGCGGCTGCAAGCGGAGAAGGCATACCAGGATCGGCTCATAGCTGACCAAGAGAAACGGCAAAAGGAGGCGGAGCAGAAAGAGAAAGAACACCAGCAGCGGCTCGCCGACCTGAAGAAAGAATACTTCGGTGACAACCGCCAAGAGCGGATGTCGAAGTACATGGGCGACCTCGAGGGACTGAATGAGTTATACAACATCGAGTTGAAAGCGGCTGGCGACAACGCCAAGGAGAAACTGCGCATCGAGGAAGCCTTTCAAAAGGCGAAACGTGCGCTGCGCAAGAAATATGGCATCGATGAACTCGATGACAATAAGATCTTCCTCGAAGAATGGACGGAAGACATGCAGGAATGGCTGCAGTCTGACATGGGCAAAGCCGTGACCGGTGCCCTCGATGTCCTCTCCTCAGGGATGGGAAGCATCTTCCAGCAACTCACTGCGCTCGTGCAAGCGGAGACGGACATCCAGTGTGCAGCCATCGAGAAACGGTACCAGTCGGAAATATCCAACGCCGAGGGGAACAACTACATCGTCAAGAAACTGGAGAAGCAGAAGGAGGCCGACATCGCCCGTATCAAACAGGAGGCAAACAAGAAGATGTTCGCCATGCAAGTGATTCAGGCGGTGGCGCAGACGGCAACTGCAGCCTTGAACGCTTATAGCAGCGCTGCGGCAGTGCCGGTCATCGGCTATATCCTGGCACCCATCGCGGCAGCGTCGGCAATAGCTGCCGGAATGCTGCAGGTAGCTGCCATCAAGAAGCAGCAACAGGCATCGGAGGCGCAAGGATATGCCGAAGGTGGATTCACGCCAAAGGGAAAGAAAGACGAGGTGGCCGGAGTCGTCCACAAAGGGGAGTGGGTGGCATCGCAAGAGCTGCTGCAATCGCCCGTAGCCCGACCCATGATTGAAGCGCTGGACTATGCGCAGCGAACCAACACGATTGGATCTCTGCGCAGTGAAGATGTTTCGCGCTCCATCATGCCGCAGGCAGCTCAATCACAGGTGATATACGTTACCCCCTCTTCGGGAGGGGGACAGGGGGAGGCTTCAGCCGAAATCGCTGCCACCCAATCCCTGATGCGTGAATACGCCTCTGTCATCAAGCAGCTCAAAGAACGGCTCGATGAGCCCTTCGTCACCGTGAATACGGTCACTGGCGACACGGGAATCAAAAAGGCGCAGGATGAATATGATATGCTAATCCGAAACAAGACACCCAAATCAAGGAGAAAATGATTCAAATGTAAAGAACAAGAATCTATGACCTTTCTTCGTGTCTGTAACGTTGATGTCCACATCGTTTACATAAGGAGGATGGACTGTCTTCGCCCTCATATTGAGTACATCCGCATAACGTACATTTCCAAGCACTTTCAAAGGAAATATTTCCTCTATACTTGCTCCCGTGGTTCTTATGACTCCTTTCGATAAACTCATCCATGGTAGGTCTTTTGTTCCATGGCATTATTTTTTTAATCTTGTCAAACATAATTTGTGATATTTAATGTTCATTTATATATATCTAGGTTTCCAAATACGTTGCAGAAAATTAATCGATGTTTTTCTCGAAAAAAAACTTTTGCATAGTCAGTTTTAATGCCCCTTCTCATAACATCCCAGTCTGCGTAATGTTCTTTGTAATAATTATTAATTTCTGCTCGGTCTTTCCCTAGGATAATATCAAGCAAACGTTCACCTTTAAAAGGATGCTCGGTTGGGCATAAAATGTTTTCAAAATGAACATGTGTATTACCCATGTATTTAATTATAAGTCTGGTATAATCAGCAATAGAAATGAACTCATGAGAATACAACAGATTTACCAATATGACATAAGGAAATTTATTAAGGCGTAAAGGAACATATTTAAATGCTTTAGCATATCTTTCCTTAAAGTCCTTCTCTTTTTTTTCAGAAAAGATACCTGCTAGCCCTATAAAAGATTGGGCCAAATCCCTACTTTTTTTATAACATGTTTCACCCATGTAAAAAAGATACTCTTTTAAGAGAATGTCAAATAAAACTATTTCCACCTCTTTTTTGTCATTTTTTTCTAGAACGTAGTTTATGCAGTCATTACATAAGTTTTTTTCAGATTGCTTTACTCCGTAATTAACTATTTTTTCGGCAATTTTGTTTTCTATTCCAGAGGATAGAAAACTTATATTATCTCCAAGTAAAGATTGTATCCCTTCAGAAGATAAACACCAATAAATGTCACTCTTATCCATAATCCTAAAAAAAGGTTGTTTAATTAAAAAGTCTCAAAACGACAGTCTTAATTCGATTGCAAAGGTAACAAAAAAATAGGAAGGCTTTTTTAATTAAGGATATTTAACAATAAATAAAGCATTGTCTTTCTATCGCTTCTATATGTTCAATATTTTTACGGCATTAAAAAAACAATTATATGGAAATCATAATCAACGGGCAAATAGCCGCACTGAAAAAAGGATCATCTTTTGACTTCATCGCTGAGAACAACTTGTTCACGGGCTCGGACAGCTACACGCTGACCATCACCTTTCCGCTGAAGGACTGTCCGCAGAACATCGGTATCTTTGGGCATCTGCATCGTCAGGACGTGGAAAAGGAAAAGATCGTCTTTGACTGCGACATCCGCGACCGCAACTTCATCAAGTCGGGCACCATCACCGTCACGGAGATTACGGAAGTCGAAGTCAAGACGCAGTTCCTCGAAGGTCGCAGTGAGCAGAACTTCAACTCCTCCTTCGATGATATCTATCTCAATATGTTGTCGCTGGGCTACCCCAATACGCTCAACCCTCAAAACCTCACGCCCCAACAGGCATGGCTCCCGTACCCTCAAAGGGAAACGGTGGCACTGCCGTGGGTGAATAACTCATCGGGCAACCTCCAGAACGAGGTCTTCGTCGACCAGGATCATGGCGGGGTATATTCTTGGCGTCATAATGAAAGGGAACTGACATTCCAGCCCTATCTCCTACATCTCCTAAATAAGATATGCGAAGCCGTCGGCTACACCGGCAACTTCTCGGCGATAGAGCAGACTGACTTCAAGTATCTGCTAATATGCAACACACTCCCATACACATGGGGCGTGCGCAACTTCGCCATCGCGCTCCCTCATTGGTCGCTGACGGAATTCTTCGAAGAGATGGAGAACTTCCTTTTCGGGGAGTTCACCATCGACCACAAGGCGAAACGCATCTCTTTCGCTTTCTCCACTTACCTGATTCAGAACACGGCACCCGTCATGATAGACAAGGTGCTGAATGAATACACGGCAGAGGTGGCGAAAGAGGATGCTTGCGGCTACATCGGCGTGAAGAACATCGCATACTCGGACAACGACAATCGCTACTGGGCGTATCGCTCCTGTGAGTGGTACATCCGCGAGCACAAGAATGAAGCGATGGTCTTTGATACGCTCGTCCAGCTGCTCGTATTCACTTACCCCCTCAAAGAAAGCGGATACGAGGAATGGACCACACCGACGGGAGGAACAAGGAAGCTATATACGAGGGGCTATCCAAACGGCTCCGACGGACACAAGCTGTTCTATGCGAAGGACGTGGACACGTACTTCATCATGTTCTGCTACCGCTCGGAACTGATTGAGTCGAAGGAGCGCGACGGAGTGACGTACAACTGGTACAAGTATTACAACCGTCTGGAGCCGATAGCGCAGTTCGGCAAACGGCTGGTGGACAGCGATGCCGAAGACCTGGAGATAAAAGTAGTGCCGGCATGGATAGATGACACGGACGACGACCATGGCCCGTGCATCTTCCTTGAATGTGGGGAGATGGGTAGTGCCGTCTCATGGACGGACGAAGACGACGGACAAGGAAACACAAGCAGCGGATTCTCGGGAGGCTCCACTGGTTTCGGAGGGGCAAGAACGGGAAGGAGCACTGACTATGAAGAAACGGACTACAACGATGGCGCCCTGGCGCAGAGCAAGGCAGGACTGGCCATCGAGAGAGGGGAGAAAGAGAAGTCGGAAGACTATTTCGACTGCTTATATGTGGCGTTCTGGGACGGGAACATCCGCATTCCCGGACTCCAACCATGTCCCGTTATCGACAAGGTGATGACGGACAACAACTTCAACGCCATTATCTCACTATTCTCGCTGCGCCTGGATCGTCCAAGCGAGGCGATAGACAGGGGCATGTTGCGCCACATCGACGGGAAGAAGAAATACAACTTCTCCTTCCTCGCAGACGAAATACCTGACGTGAGGGCAGTCTTCCACATAAAGGGCGGAAGGTACCTGTGCGAGAAAATCACGGCCACGTTCACGGAACATGGAATGAGCAAGAAAATGAAAGGGGTGTTCTACCGCATCCAAGACGAATAGAACACCCATTATTTCTCACCCCTCACCCTCACCTCTCACTACTCACCACTTCATAACAGGCTTCCGACTAACTTGACGGATTGTTGCCTGATATTCATCTGCAACACCTTTGCATATCGCTGAGTGGTCTTGATGTTGGTGTGACCAAGCATCTTTGACACCCCTTCCATCGTCACTCCATGCGAAAGGCAGAGAGTGGCGAAGGAGTGGCGGGCGATATGGCAGGTCATCGAGTGCTTGATGTCCAACTTCTCCTCGATGGTATGGAGATGGTCGTTCGCCTTCTGGTTGGAAATCTTCATCAATCGGAAATCATTCTTCTTCAACACCGCAAGAGCTGGAGGAAGAATAGGTGTGAAAAACTCCGTTTTGGTCTTCATGCGCCTACCATCGATGTAATACATCTTTTCGCTCTCATCATACACGGCCATCTTCTTGAAATCGAAGGTCTGAGTATCGGCATAGGAGAGTCCAGTGTAAGCCATGAAAATGAAAAGGTCACGAACACGGTCTAGTTTATCGCGCTCCAACTCGGCATCCCTCACCTTGATTAGTTCTTGTTCGGTGAGTGGCTGGCGTATTTTACTCTCACCCTTCTTGATGCGTACTTTCTTATAGGGATCACTCGGTATGCGTTCCTCCATCAGCAACATATTGATGTAGTAATGGACGTATTTATGGTACTGGCTGATGGTGACATCGGTGCGCTGTCCATTGTGCAGCCACCGGTCGTATGCCATGATGTTCGAGGGCGTCAAATCCTCAAACGTCTGAATGCGCCCGAAGTCTTCAAGAGAGCGCAACACCACGCGCTTATGCTTCATGGTGGCTTTAGAACACCCCTCGTCCTCCATGAACTCACGTATGTAATCGACAAAACTCTCTGACAAATCGTTCACCTCTCCTTGTTTCGCAGGTTTCTTCTTCGTGGTAATCAACTCCAGAACCTGAAGATGGGTATCAAGATTTGCCAAAGTCATCTCCTCGCCATTGTCTACCATCGATTTGACAACGGCTTCATACTTCTCCACTTCTTTTTTTAGTTCCTTGCTCTTGTTGATTCGCAACCATTCCATGGCTGTAGCACTACCAATAGTAACGAACTTCCGCTGTCCGGCTCCTAAATAGATTGAGATTTCAATGTACCCGTGACCGCGTCTCTCACACAAATTTTTCCTGTCCCAATGGACCTTTACAGCATTTTTTGCCATAACTTTTAACTTTTTTTAGTGTGATGGAAGCGTTTTTTGGCTGATTTTTCACCTTTTGGGAAGTATTCGAAACCAGAATACATGCAAAATGGGTATCAAAAATCGCCAAGTGGGTATCAAAATGGGTATCAAAAAATGTCTTTTGAGGTCACTTTTAGTCCTATTTTGGTCACTTTCACCACGAATTTTACACTAATTCTCCTGTCGTAGTGAATCAAAATAGAGACTGTTTTCACGATATAAGCGCCTGATTTTCAGACATAAGAAAACCCGACTAAGGTCGAAACCATTCGCCGGGCTAATGAAAGGAGGAGTGGTACCTCCAGGAATCGAACCGGGGACACACGGATTTTCAGTCCGATGCTCTACCAACTGAGCTAAGGCACCCTTTCTTTCTTATTTGCGGATGCAAAGGTAGACATTTATTTCGTAACTTCGACTAGGAAATAAGAAAAAACGAAATTTGTTAACATTAATTAAGAACTTGCTTGACTAAAAGATGAAAGAGGTTGGGACTGTTTTTTGACAAACCACCCCAACCCCTCCTTTGGAAAAGGAGGGGAACGAGAATTTGATACCTCCCTCGAAGAACTTTTTAATAAAGACCCCAACCCCTCCTTTGGAAAAGGAGGGGAACGAGGGGAACATTATAGACTGTAGAACCAAGTTTTGACCAAAAATCGCCCAAGGGTTTTACAGGAAGGGGGGGGATATTATAGACTGTAGAAGGTGGTGAATGCCTTGACACAGAAGAGATGGTCGTCGACACTGCCTGTTTCGCGACAACTGTGCATGGCGAGGATGGCGTTACCCATATCAACACCACGGAGAGGAATGGATGAGGCAAGGATATTGCCGAGGGTGCTTCCTCCCGCCACATCGCTATGGTTGACGAAACGCTGACAAGGAACGCCCGCCTTACGGCATACCTCAGCGAAGACAGCCGCCGAAGCCGCGTCGGAAGCATATTTCTGTGCTGCATTGAACTTGATGACTGGGCCACCGCCAAGAACGGGATGGTTAGTCGGGTCATATTTCTCGCTGTAGTTCGGATGCCACGCATGTGCATTGTCAGCCGACACCATGAACGCCCTCTCCACTGCTTGGTAGAATCCCTCGACCGTGCCACTCTGAGCCAAAGCGATTCGCTGGAGCATCATGGCGAGGAACGGGCTGCCCGCACCTTGTTTGGTCTGCGACCCTGTTTCCTCATTGTCGAAGATGGCGAGCACTTTCGTGGTGTCAGAAGTTTTGGACGCAATGAGCGCCTCGAGACCAGCAAAGCACATGGACAAGTCGTCAAGTCGTCCCGAAGAGATGAATTCGTCGTGCACACCAAAGGTACATGCCGGCGATGCGTCAGCCAAGTAGATATCGAAATCAAGTATGTCGTTGGCTGAAACAGGCTGTTGCTTGTTCAATTCGCCTAGGATAACATTCATGAGCAAGTTGCCCCTTTCCATTTCGCTGTTGATGATGCCGAGGATGGGCAGCATGTCCTTTTGCTTGCTTAGGCACACCCCCTCGTTCACTTGTCGGTTGAAATGGATAGCGAGGTTGCTGATTTGCAACAGTGGGCGTTGCACATGGATAAGCAGCGTTTTCGGCTCCATGGGGTTGTCGGTACGCAGGATAACCCTTCCTGCGATAGTCAGCGGTCGGTCAAACCATGTAGACATGATAGGGCCGCCATACACCTCCGTATTCAATTTAACGATGCCCCCCTCGCAAAGCATTTCCGCATTGGGTTTGATGCGGAAGGTAGGCGAGTCGCAATGTGCACAAATCATGTGGAACCCATTGTCGGCCAAAGGTTTGGCACCTATCTCGAAGGCATACACCGAAGAATCGTTTTTTGTGACGAAGAACTTGTCGCCTTTTTTCACCTTTCCGAGCGGTTCGCACGGGTTGATCAAGCGGAATCCCGCCTTTTCAAGTTTGGAAACAATGTTTTTCACCGCGAGAAAATTGACGGGTGAAGCGTCAAGGAATTGCAGAAGTGGTTTAATCATAGGTTATTGAGGTATTGTTTCTGCAAAGATAGTGTAAAAAAAGGATTTTCCTTACTTTATTATGGTAGAATTTGAATAATTCACGGAAAAGCCGTAATTTTGCGGGCAAAATTGAAAAATCCGAGGGAGAGGGGTAAGGAAAAAGGAAAAGTGAATAGTGAAAAGTGAATGATCTTGCATACATAAAAAAATAAGATAGGTACAATGGAATTAGCAACGAAGTACGACCCCCAGGTGGTAGAGTCGAAATGGTATGAGTATTGGTTGGAGCACAAGTTGTTCAGTTCGAAGCCCGACGGCCGCGAACCCTACACGATAGTGATTCCCCCTCCCAATGTCACCGGTGTGCTCCACATGGGACACATGCTGAACAATACCATCCAGGATATTTTGATACGCCGTGCCCGCATGGAAGGCAAGAATGCTTGTTGGGTACCCGGCACCGACCATGCATCGATAGCCACCGAAGCCAAGGTGGTGAAGAAGTTGGCCGAGCAGGGAATCAAGAAGCACGACTTGAGTCGTGACGAGTTCTTAGGTCATGCCTGGGACTGGACACATGAACACGGTGGTATCATCCTGAAGCAATTGCGCCGTTTGGGAGCCTCGTGCGATTGGGACCGTACCGCCTTTACGATGGACGAGACCCGTTCGAAGAGTGTCACGAAAGTGTTCGTCGACCTCTACAACAAAGGACTTATCTACCGTGGTCTGCGCATGGTGAACTGGGATCCGAAAGCCCTCACCGCATTGAGCACTGAGGAAGTGATATACAGAGAAGAGCAGAGCCACCTCTTTCACTTGAAATACTATGTTGTTGGTTTGGAGCAGTTGGAGAATGAAGAAGCGCTGATCGAAGCCGGCAACGTGATACATAAGGACGCCAAAGGCTATTATGCCGTTGTCGCCACCACCCGTCCTGAGACTATCATGGGCGACACCGCCATGTGCATCAACCCCAAGGACCCGAAGAACCAATGGCTGAAAGGCCGCAAGGTGATTGTTCCCTTGGTAGGCCGTGAGATTCCCGTCATCGAGGACCGTTATGTAGACATTGAGTTCGGTACCGGCTGTCTGAAGGTGACGCCTGCCCACGACACTAACGACTATATGTTGGGCAAGACCCACAACCTCGAGACTATCGACATTTTCAACGCCGACGGCACCATCTCCGAGCAGTCGCCCCTATATGTAGGCATGGACCGCATGGACTGCCGCAAGCAGATTGTCGGCGACCTGAAAGAAGCCGGGTTGATGGAACGCGTAGAAGACTACACCAACAAGGTGGGCTACAGCGAGCGCAACCCCGACACCGCCATCGAGCCACGGTTGTCGTTGCAATGGTTCCTTAAGATGAAGCACTTTGCCGACATCGCCCTACCGCCCGTGATGAGTGGCGAGATGCAGTTCTACCCCGCCAAATACAAGAACACCTACAAGAACTGGTTGGAGAACATCCAAGACTGGTGTATCTCGCGTCAGTTGTGGTGGGGCCATCGCATTCCCGCATACTATATAGTCTGTCCCTCCCAAGGAGGGGAGCCCGTGGTGGCTGAAGGGGCTTTTGTGGTAGCCGAAGATGAGGAAAAGGCACGTGCATTGGCTTTGGAGAAATATCCCGCTTTGAAAGGTGTTGATTTCACCCTTCGTCAGGACGAAGATGCCTTGGATACCTGGTTCTCATCATGGTTGTGGCCCGTGTCGTTGTTCGATGGCATCAATAATCCTGGCAACGAAGAAATATCCTATTATTACCCCACGAGCGACCTTGTGACCGCCCCCGACATCATCTTCTTCTGGGTGGCCCGTATGATTATGGCCGGCGAGGTATATATGGGCAAGATTCCTTTTAAGAATGTCTATTTCACAGGCATCGTGCGCGACAAGTTAGGTCGTAAGATGTCGAAGAGCCTGGGCAATTCACCCGACCCCATCGAGTTGATAGACAAATACGGAGCCGACGGTGTACGCATGGGTATGATGCTCTGTGCCCCTGCCGGTAACGACATCCTGTTTGATGAGAGCCTGTGTGAGCAAGGCCGTAACTTCAACAACAAAATCTGGAATGCTTTCCGTTTGGTGAAAGGCTGGCAGGTGAGCGAGACCGAGCAAAGTGCCGCCAACAAAGTAGCCACCGAATGGTTCGCCGCCCAACTCAGGAAGACCTCCGCCGAGGTAGACGACCTGTTCAAGAAATACCGTATCTCCGAAGCCTTGATGGCTGTATACCAGCTGTTCTGGGACGAATTCTCGAGTTGGTACTTGGAGATGGTGAAACCCGCCTACAGCAGTGCTATTGACCGCACCACCTACGACGCCACGCTAGGTTACTTCGACACCCTGCTGAAGATGCTCCATCCCTTCATGCCCTTCATCACTGAAGAGTTGTGGCAACATCTGTATGACCGCGAAGAAGGCGACAGCATCATGCGCGAGCAACTGAAATTGGGCGCCTTGACTGCCACCGACGAGCAGTTGATTGCCCAGATGGAGACTGTGAAAGCCGTGGTGAGTGGAGTTCGCACCATTCGTTCCACGAAGAATATCGCCCCGAAGGAGCAGTTGGATTTGTTGAGTATCGGCCATGACTTTGTGGGCGACCAGACAGCCATTGTCGAGAAGATGGCCAACCTGAAATCGCTGAGCCGTGCCGACGAGAAGCCCGGCGACGCCGCCCAGTTTATGGTTGGCACCACCGAGTGGGCCGTTCCTCTTGGCAGCCTTATCGATGTAGACGCCGAGATTGCCAAGCAAGAAGCCCAGTTGAAGCACCTGGAAGGGTTCTTGATGGGTGTTGAGAAGAAACTGTCGAACGAACGATTCGTTGCCAACGCCCCCGAGGCTGTCGTCGCCCTGGAGCGCAAGAAACAACACGACGCACAGGAGAAAATTGCTGCGCTGAAGGAATCATTGGCGAAGTTAAGAGGTTAAGCGTTTCGGTATTACGGTACTATATTCTACCATTATAACGAAGTTAAAAAGAAATTCCAATCTTATATCGAAGTTCGAGAAAAAGAATGAGGCATAAGACATGTAGGCTATTCAAGGTATTGGGCATCACACTGATAGTTGTGGTGCTCCTTTACTTAGTAGGCGGCAGCGTCTACATGCTACATTTCTCTTTGGGTGACAGCAGTGGCCGGGACAGTCTATTGGCCGAACAGCGTCTGACCGAGGAATACCCCCATGTGAAGGTGTGGGCCGACAGTCTGCGCCGTACCCATGTGATACGTGACACCTTCATGACCTCCAGCGACGGGCGGCAGTTGCATGCTTTGTACGCCCCTGCGCCCACCCCCACTCGCAAGACCGCTTTTGTGATTCACGGTTATACATGCAATGCCGTATATTACCTTTACATAGGTTATCTTTTCCGTGAGACCTTAGGCATGAACATTTTCATCCCCGACCTGCACGCCCATGGCAAGAGCGACGGCAAGATGATACAGATGGGATGGAAAGATGCCGACGACATGCTAGAGTGGTTGCCATTGTGCAATGACCTATTCCGCGACAGTCTGGACAGCGAGATTATTGTCCACGGCACATCGATGGGCGGGGCTACGGCAATGAACCTATCGGGCAAGGAAGATATGGACTATATAAAGGCCTACATCGAAGACAGCGGCTATACCAGCGTGTGGGACGAGTTCTCGTATGAGTTGAAGGACGGTTTTGGTCTTCCCGATATTCCTTTGATGTATACTACCAGCGCTTTGTGCAAGTTATTGAATGGTTGGAGTTTTGGTGAGGCCAACAGTGTGGAGATGGTGAAACATTGCCAAAAGCCCATGTTATTCATCCACAGCGACAATGACACGTTTGTTCCCTCGTGGATGGTTCATCCACTGTACGAGGCCAAGCCAGAACCGAAGTCATTGTGGATCGTGCCGAAGAGTGCACATCACGAAGCATACCGCGACTATCCCGATGAATATGCGAGGAGAGTGAGGGAGTTCTTGGAGAATTAAAAAATTAAAAGATTAAATAATTAAAAGATTAAAAAATTAAAAGATTAAAAAATTAAAAGATTAAAAAATTAAAAGATTAAAAAATTGAAAAATTAAAAAATTAAAAGATTAAAAAATTGAAAGATTAAAAAATTAAAAGATTGAAGATTAAAAGATTGAAATAGAGAGAGGGATTGTGATTGAAGGTTATTTGAGGTTGCCATGACACGGCAACATACACAACAAAGATTTGACAAACCACCCCTACCCCTCCTTTGGAAAAGGAGGGGAAAAAGAATGATTTGAAATAAAATGTGGATTTGGAATACTCTTTCTTTGGGGGGGGAAGTTGGTGTACCTATTCTAAGGTGAACTTTACTCCCACTCGATTGTTGATGGCGGTTTTGAGGAGATGTCGTAGCAGACACGGTTAACCCCTTTCACCTTATTTATTATTTCGTTTGACACACGAGCCATGAAGTCGTATGGCAGATGTGCCCAGTCGGCCGTCATGGCATCGGTGCTGGTAACAGCTCTCAGCGCCACGGGATGCTCATAGGTACGTTCATCGCCCATGACACCCACGCTGCGCACTGTGGAGAGCAGGATAGCCCCCGCCTGCCAAATCTGGTCGTAGAGCGACACCTCCAGTTGCTGGGGTAATGTTGAATTGTCGCTTTGCAATGAAGAATTATCCAATGTCGAGGGTTGTGGGTTGAGTGTACTCTCGGAGGATTTGAGGAGTTTGGTGGGGACACCAGCGGCGAGCACGCGACGAGCCTCTTCGCCGGAGAGGCGCACCTTATATTCGCGTAGGGCACGGATATAGATATCATCCGCATCTTGAAGGATACGCACCTTTTCCGGTGTAATGTCACCGAGAATACGTACCGCCAGTCCCGGTCCTGGGAAAGGATGTCGCGTGATGAGATGTTCAGGCATTCCCATTTGTCGTCCTACCCTACGCACCTCATCTTTGAACAGCCATTTCAGCGGTTCGCAAAGCTTTAGGTGCATCTCTTTCGGTAGTCCTCCCACATTGTGGTGGCTTTTTATCACTTTTCCCGTGATGTTCAGGCTCTCGATGCGGTCAGGGTAGATTGTTCCCTGCGCCAACCATCTTGCGTCGGTGATTTTCTTCGCCTCCGCATTGAACACCTCGATGAAATCACGGCCAATGATTTTCCTTTTCTGCTCCGGGTCGCTGACCCCTTTCAGGTCATTGAAGAACCGTTCGCTGGCATCCACGCCAATGACGTTCAGTCCGAGGACCTTATAATCCTCCATCACCTGCGTGAACTCATTCTTTCGCAGCATGCCATGGTCGACAAAGATACAAGTCAGGTTCTTGCCGATGGCTTTGTTGAGCAGCACTGCCGCCACCGACGAGTCGACACCTCCAGAAAGTCCTAGTATGACACGGTCATCGCCCAACTGTTCTTTCAGTTCAGCCACTGTGGTATCAACGAATGACGCCGCACTCCAGTCCTGCCTTGAACCACAGATGTCGACCACGAAGTTTTTGAGCAACTGCGTTCCTTGAACGGTGTGGAACACCTCCGGATGGAACTGGACAGCCCAGAGAGAAGCCTCGATCTTATCAGATGTCGTTTTCAAAGGTTTCCAGTAGGCTGCGTATTTAACATCGGCTGTGGAAGCGATGCACTCGAATCCCTCAGGTATAGCCGTGATGGTGTCGCCATGACTCATCCACACCTGTGAATTAGGCTCGAATCCACAGAATAGAGGATTCGTGGTGTCTACAGTCTGTAAATGAGCACGGCCATACTCTCGTGAACCAGCTTTTTCCACTTTTCCACCACCACTGTGAGCGATGAACTGCGCCCCATAGCAGATACCGAGTACCGGTATCCGTCCCACAAATTGCGACAGGTCAACTTTGAAAGCCTCCGGGTCGTGGACGGAGAACGGAGAGCCGCTAAGGATGACACCAATGACCGAGGGGTCATCTTTGGGGAATTTATTATAAGGTAATATCTCGCAGAATGTGTCGAGTTCGCGCACACGACGTCCGATAAGTTGTGTGGTTTGCGATCCGAAATCGAGGATTATGATTTTCTGTTGCATATTTTTGAGATTTGATATTTGAGGTCTATGATTAGCCGGGTATGTCTTCACCCCTTTCACTCCTTCATTACAAATTGTTCGGCTTGGTCGAGTGTATCGATTTTTCCTACATCGAGGAGGTGAAGGTCGGGTTGTATGACCGCCTTGATTGTTTTCTGCGCACACGCCTTCAAATAGAAGTCAATGATGGGGAAACGCTCCGGCCATTCCTCCATGAGGTCAAAGAGTGACGGATAGAAGAGATGAATGCCAGAAAAGGCAAACCGATGCAGTTGGTCGTTGCTATCAGCCTCTTTTACCCACGGAAATGGTGATTTTACCTCTCCCGTTGTCATGTTTTTCCAGCCAACGAGTTGTTGGTCGTCGTCGAAGAGCAGTCGTCGTGAAGATGGTCTGTCGCTTACAAGCAGCACCGCATCAGCCTTCACCTTATACAGCGCATCAAAGCGAGCATTACTGAGGATATCGACATTATGAATCAATATCGGCTCCGTTTCATCAAACAGAGGACGAGCCTTTTTGATACCTCCGCCCGTTTCAAGCAGTTGTTCCGATTCATCACTGATTCGTATGTCGAACCTTTCAGAAGCATGGCTATTCAGATAGTCCACTATTTGCGAGGCGAAATGATGCACATTCACCACCACCCTGTCGACATCCACCATCTTCAATTTCTGAAGCACATGGTCTATGAGCGGTCTGCCCGCCACTGGTACGAGCGCTTTCGGCATCGAATCGGTGAGCGGTTTGAGTCGTGTACCCAAACCTGCGGCAAATATCATAGCCTGTTTCATGTTGCAAAATTACATAATAATAATGAGAAAGACAAAGAAGTTGAAGAGTTTTTGAAAGAGAGAACCACACCATCTATTAGGAGTAGAGGGGTTACCAAAGAAAGGATGGGCTTCTTTAGAATTACCAGGACGCTCATGGGCAAGGATCACAGATAAGATGACAGATTATATATATAAAGGTTATGGAAGAATTGGTCATTAAATAAGCATAGATTGCCCTGGAATAAGGTATATAGATTTTGGGAAAATAGACATGGCTGAGATAAGCATAAAAAAGCCAGATTTTGAATTGTGTGGGCACACAACGATTTCATTAAGAATTATTAACTATTCGGCATCTGCTGATTACCAGCAAGTTACGGATTTGTTACAAAAAAGCCAAAAAAAAATCTTAAAAAAATATTTGGGGTATAAAAAAAATACTTACCTTTGCAGCGTTTTAATAAACAACTGATTGTTTTACAGAATTTAAAAAGCAAAGAAAAATGAAAAAATTGGTATTTATGTTCGTAGCTATGGCTGCTATCTCTTTCGCTTCTTGCGATCAGAAGAAAGCTGGCGAGGCTGTTGAGGCTGCCGCTGATAGCGCTGCTGCTGTTGTTGACTCTGTTGCTGCTGCCGCTGACAGCACTGTTGCTGCTGTTGCTGATAGCGCTGCTGCTGTTGTTGACAGCACCGCCAAAGCTGCCGCTGCTGTTGTTGATAGCGCTGCTAAGAAGTAATTTACGAACAGTAAATGAGAGAAATGACCGCGGGACGATAGTTCCGCGGTTTATTTGTTATAAGCCCCCATCCGAAGCCCTTAGCCCTTCCCTAAGCCCCCACCCCTTCCCTCCCCAAGGGGAGGGCGTAGATACTCAAAGGAGAGGTGTTGGATATATGTAGAAGGAGGTAGAAGAAAGCGTAAGAAAGAACTTGACGGAGTTAGAAGAACGAAAGGAACCGTGACACGGCACCAAACTCAACAAAAAAGCATCGGGCCTTCCTTGATGGAAGACCCGATGCTTATGGTTTCAGGACCAAGACCTTTGTATTAGTTTCTGAGGATGTTCACCAGCAGTGAGGCCACGGAAGTGACGATGCCGATGAAGGAGAACCAAATGGTGGTGGAAGAACCAATACCAGAGTTCTTAGCCTTCACGCTGTTGGGCTCGATATAGAGAATATCGTTTTGTTGTAGGTAATAATACGGTGAATTGATGATGTTGGCATCAGTGAGGTTCAGACGATGTACCGATTTCTGTCCGGTAGCATCCTCACGGATAAGCATCACATTTTCACGTTTACCATAGATGGAGAGGTCGCCTGCGCTAGCCAATGCCTCTACGATGGACATCTTCTCTGTTGTCACAGGAATGACTCTCGGGCTTCCCACTTCACCGATGACAGTGATACGGTAACTTGACATGGTAACGGTAACCACGGGTTTTTCCGACTTGGCAAAATACGGAGAAACCTTTGACTCAATAAGATCCTGGCATTCCGTTTTCGTAAGACCCTGCACATGAATTTTTCCTACCACAGGGAAGTTGATATCACCATTGTTGTCGACGAGGTATCCCTGCAGCGAACCTCCTGTCGTTGATATCGACCCCTCTGAACCAAGATGACGAGAAACTGTCAGGTTGAAAGGCGCGGAAACCGTGGGATTCGTGGTATGCACGGTGATGTGCAACATATCTTTCGGCATGATACGTGCGTCATACAAACCTTTAGATGCCGCAAAGCTGATGGAGTCGGCATTTTGGAAATACGGTATCTGCTTGCTCGTGGTACAACTGCCCGCCAGCAAAATCATAGCCATGGCTATGATTGGAAGGATAAATTTCTTCATTTTAAGCCTTATTATTAATTTTTTTGCAAAAGTAATTGGTTTTTTTGATATTGACAAATTTTTGAAAGATAAAAAGGCTATTCCATTAAAAGGAAGAAAGTAAAAAGGTAAAAAACTAAAAAGAAGGGGGAATGGTGAGGGACGAGTTATGAGGGGAATTGGGTTAAAAAAATAAAAAATATACATTTTTATAATTGTTTATTGATATTATCATTGGATTATCAACTACCTTTGCAAAAGAAAATGCGCCAATGGTGCATATATTATAATTATTATTAACCAAAGAAAAAACGAAAAAGCTATGAAGAAATCATTCATGATGATGATGGTGGCCTGTGCTGCCATGGTGACCGTATCTTGCGGCAGTAAGAAAGATCAAGCCGAAACTACTGAAGCTGGAGGCGAAGCTACAGAACAGGCTGAAGGCGCATCTGAAGCCAGTGAGGCTACCGCAGGTGAGAACGGTTATTTGACCTACGACAACAAGAAAGGTTACACCATTGACATTCCCAATGGTATGTTCAAATATAAGAATAAGATTCTTGATGAGAAAGACGGTGAGGAAGGGCTTCTTCAATACACCATGGAGAAAGACAACACTCTGAACAATCAGATTTCTGTCTACTTTAAGGATAGGGACGACCTCACTGCCGATGTTGTCAAGAAAGAGTACGAGGATTGGAAAACGACCAACAAAGACGCCACCTTCAAGAAAGACGAGCTGAAAGACAACGAGTGGACACTGTGGATGGAAGAGAAGAGTGAGTACAGCACCAGCTACCGTGCCATCAAGTACATTTACTATCCCGAGAAGAAAAAGTGTGTAGGCATTGAGATTGAATACAACGACTCTGGCAAAGAGAAGTTCACCGACGAAGTAATCAACCACATCTACGAGTCGCTCAAGCTCAAATAAGACTGAATCAACTATTTAACCAATAAGGGTGCCTGGAAACGGGCGCCCTTTTGTTTTAGGGATGTGGAGTTGAGGGAGGAGGGATGAGCGACGAGGGATGGGTAATGGGCGACGAAATGTAAGAAATGCTTTTCCAAAATAAACGCAACGTTTTTTGGCCATAAGAAAAATAAGAACTATCTTTGCATAAGATAGGCGGCGGCTCGGAAAAGCTCAAATAAATTTGGTTTTTCACTCGCCTTGCACTATCTTTGCAAAGAACAATCTTAAACCTAATAGTCTATGATTAACAGACAACTTCTTCGACCCGAGAGCATCGTGGTCATCGGCGGTTCCAACAATGTTCACAAACCCGGTGGAGCCGTGGTTCGCAATCTTATTCAAGGTGGTTACAAAGGAACGCTACGCATTGTCAATCCCAAGGAAGACGAGGTGCAGGGCATAAAAGTATTCCACGACGCCAAGGAGATACCCCCCACTGAGCTGGCCATTTTGGTGGTTGCCGCCAAATACTGTCCCGACTACGTGGAGTTGTTGGCCTCGGAGAAAGAGGTGAGAGCCTTCATTATCATCTCCGCCGGTTTTGGTGAGGAGACGAAGGCCGGTGCCGCCTTGGAACAGCGCATCCTCGACACATGCGAACGTTACGGCGCCTCCTTGATTGGTCCCAACTGTATCGGTCTGTTGACCGAGTGGCACCACAGCGTATTCACCAAGCCCATACCCCAGTTGAACCCCAAAGGTGTGGACTTCATCAGCGGCTCTGGTGCCACCGCCGTTTTCATCTTGGAAAGTGCCGTTATCAAAGGTTTGCAGTTCCGTTCCGTATGGAGCATTGGCAACGGCAAGCAGATAGGCATCGAGGACGTGCTCCAGTATATGGATGAACATTTCAATCCCGACACCGATTCGAAGGTGAAGTTGTTGTATATCGAGAACATCTCCAACCCTGACAAATTGCTCTTTCATGCCGCCTCGCTTATCCGCAAAGGCTGTCGCATCGCCGCCATCAAGGCAGGCAGTTCAGAGAGCGGTAGTCGTGCCGCCTCGTCGCACACCGGCGCCATCGCTTCGAGCGACTCCGCCGTCGAAGCTCTGTTCCGTAAGGCCGGCATCGTAAGGTGTTTCTCCCGTGAAGAGTTGACCACCGTAGGTTGTATTTTTACCCTTCCCCCATTGACCGGCAAAAACTTTGCCATTGTGACCCACGCCGGCGGTCCCGGTGTGATGCTCACCGATGCCCTTTCGAAAGGCGGATTGCAGGTCCCCCCCATCAGCGGTCCCAAGGCCGAGGAGTTGAAGAGCAAACTCTTTGCCGGTGCCTCCGTTGCCAACCCCATTGATATTCTCGCTACCGGCACTCCCGAGCAGTTGGGTGTAGCCATTGATTACTGCGAAAATGTCTTTACCGATATCGATGCCATCATGGTCATTTTTGGCACTCCTGGTTTGGTGCAGCTGTATGAGACCTACGACGTATTGCACAAGAAGATTTTGGAGTGCAAGAAACCCGTGTTCCCCATTCTCCCCTCACTGCACACTGCTGGTCCCGAGGTGGAAGAATTCCTTAAGAAAGGTCATGTGAACTTCAGCGACGAGGTAACGCTTGCCACCGCCCTCACCCAGATTATGCGAACCCCCGCTCCTGCTCCGCCCGAAATAGAGTTATTTGGCGTTGATGTTCCCCGTATACGTGAGATTATCAGTGGCATCAAAGGCAATGGATATATCTCTCCCGAACTCGTCCACGATCTTCTCTCCTGTGCCGGCATCCCCATGGTGCCTGAGTTGGTGAGTGCTGACAAGAGCGTACTCATAGACTTTGCCGAGAAAGTGGGTTATCCCGTTGTCGCCAAGGTGGTCGGTCCCGTCCACAAGAGTGATGTTGGTGGCGTGGCATTGAACATCCGCTCGAAGGAACACCTCGCTTTGGAGTTCGACCGTATGATGAAGATTAAGGATGCCACGGCTGTTATGGTTCAGAAAATGATTAGCGGCACCGAGTTGTTTATCGGCGCCAAGTATGAACCACGGTTTGGCCATGTGGTGCTTTGCGGTCTTGGCGGCATTTTCGTTGAAGTGTTGAAAGACGTGTCGAGCGGTCTCGCTCCCCTCTCCTATGACGAGGCCTATTCGATGATTCGTTCATTACGCGGTTACAAGATTCTCAAAGGCACACGTGGCCAGGTAGGCATCAACGAGAAGCGCTATGCCGAAATTATCGTCAGGTTGAGTACCCTGTTGCGCTTTGCTACGGAAATCAAGGAAATGGACATCAATCCGCTATTGGCCGACAAAGACAATGTGGTGGCCGTGGATGCGAGGATACTTATTGAGAAAAGTTAAAGTTTTCATTCATAGTCATCAATGACTGCGTTGATGAAGTCCATCATCGGTTTGGCGATGGTGAACACATTTGCCATGCGGTCGAAACAGTCGTTTTGGGTGAAGAAATCATCGGGTATGGTGGTCCACGCACAATAGTCCTTCATACGTAGGTATTGTATGTGTTCATCATTCCGCGGGAATCCTGCCGGAGCCGTTTTCAACATCGACAGTCCGAAACCCTTTTCATCTTCGAAGGAATGTTCCCCCGGCAAGCCGAAGGTGTCGAGGAAAGCCGTGTTTTTCACACATTCATTCCACCGTTCACGGTTGACCATTATCTCATTTCGCGTGGCAGTGAGGATATTCGTCGGAAGCCAGTAGCTACCTGTAGCCAACATGCAATGTCCTGGTTCAAGATGGATGTAATAGCCCCCGTGCAGTGCCTTCTTCCCATGCGCGGCGACATACGCTCCAAGATGTCGTTTGTAAGGCGACTTGTCCGGTGAAAAACGTGTATCGCGGTAGAAGCGGTATGTGGCATCACTCACCTTAATGTGGGCGATGGAACTGTCGAACTGCGCCAATCGAACGATGGCATCAGCCACCATACGCTCAAACTCCTTCTTTGCCTTGAGGTAGAGGGCTTTGTTGTCATTGAACCACGCACGGTTATTGTTGCGTGCCACCTGGCTGAGGAATTCGAGGATGAGCGGGGTGTTGTACATAAAGAGGGACGAGTGATGAGTGATGAGTGACGAATTACACGATAACGCGCTTTTTGTGGTAGTTTTCGCGGAATTCAGATGGAGAGCATTTCTTTTTCTTTTTAAAAATGCGGTTGAAATTGCTGAGGTTGTTGAAACCGCATTCGAAGGCTATTTCCGATATGGACCGTGCCGTGTCGACAAGCATTCTAGAAGCATATCCCAGACGAATGTCGATGATGTATTCCGACAAGTTTCTTCCCGTATGCAGTTTAAAGAATCTGCTGAACGCACTGGGACTCATGCCCGCAATATCAGCAAGCGCTGCCAGTCGCAGTTCATACTTGTAGTTTAGCGAAATATGGTTTTTCACTTTCAGAATACGTCGGCTGTCATCTTCTACCGCGATTTTGGCAAAGCTCGACGATGCCAATGTACGTGTCCCGTGACATTTCGACAATTCGTAGAGGATGGTCATGAACTGTTGAACAGCATAGAACCCATCGTCGATGGAGCTCAGTGAATCGAGCAGCGGATACACCCTCATGATAGCCTCGAGAGGAAAGACCAGCCCCTTCCTTGCCTCGTTCATCATCTTACGGATGCTAAAGAAAGGATTTCGTCCGAAGAACCCATCCTCCCCCATATCAAAGTCGAATTGTATGGTTATTTCCCTGATGTCCTCGTTTCTACATTCATTCTGTTCCCATACATGCTCCAGGTCGGGACTGGTGATGAGCACGAGGTCGTATTCATCAATCACCTCGGCACTGTCGCCGACGATACGCTTCACTCCTTTAGCATGTTCCACGAAATTCAGTTCCTGCACCACATGGTTATGAATAGGGTATGTGAACTCTTTTTTCCGTCTGTCGGCGATATAGAGCACATCCTTTCCGTTGAGGGGTGATATTTCGTGGATGATTTTTTTCTCGTCCATAGGAGTTTTAATAGTGAAGGAGTGAAGGAGTGGAGGAATGAAGATTACAGTTTCAGTTCCTTGAGTATTTCGCTCATGCGCCGCAGTGTGGTTACGCGCGTTGGAACGAGAGGCAGCCGGAGCACATTCTCGATGAATCCCATCTCATGTAGTAACGCCTTGACACCCGCCGGGTTGCCGTCAACGAAAAGCAGGCTGTAAAGGTCGATGAACTTATAGTGGATTTTTCTTGCCGCCGCGAATTCGTTGTTGAATTCCAAGCGTATCATTCGTGAGAATTCTTTAGGCAGTGCGTTGCCAATGACCGATATGACACCCACCGCGCCACAAGCCACCATGGGGTAAGTGAGCGCATCATCGCCCGAGATGACATCAAAGTCGTCAGGTTTGTTCTTGATGATTTCGTCCACCTGTTCAAGATTGCCACTTGCCTCTTTGATGGCCACGATGTTTTGGCAGTCGCGCGCCAGTCGTACCGTCGTTTCCGCCTTCATGTTGATGCCCGTCCTTCCCGGCACGTTGTAAAGCACCACCGGCAGTTCCGTCGCCGCAGCAATGGTTTTGAAGTGTTGGTACAATCCCTCTTGTGACGGTTTGTTGTAGAAGGGGCATACAGATAATATTCCGTCTATTCCCGCCAGGTCAGCGTTTTTCAGTTCGTCGACCACCGCCGCCGTGTTGTTTCCCCCAAATCCCATGAGGATGGGCACCCTTCCGCCAGCACGTTTGACGATCAGTTCCTTGATGGTTTGCTTTTCCTCTTTATTGAGGCATGGTGTCTCTCCTGTCGTTGCCAGGATGCATAGGAAATCGGCCCCGTTAGACAGTTGATAGTCAACCAATCGAGTGAGCGCTTCATAATCCACCGCTCCATCTTGAGTGAACGGTGTAATAAGAGCGATGCCCAGTCCTTTAAAAATATTTTGTACCATGAGTGGGATTATCTTGTTATCTTGACTTTTTTACTCTTCCTTTTCAATTTGGTGCAAAAGTAGGAAAAAAAAATCAATTATCAAAGAAACGCCCTTCAAAGAAACACGTTTTTGGTTAATAAGGTAGAAATAAGGAAATCCATATGCTTTTTTTTTGACAATTTGATGTTTTTTCCACCATTATATTTTGATTATTGTAATTATTTTATTATCTTTGCAGAAAAGAAGCAAACCATAGATATTCACTACTTTTTAATAACAGAGACCTTAAATAGCGACACTATTGATTTAAAGGGTTCCGTCAGCAGTACGTCGCACTATTAACCACAGGCGCCCAACCAAGAACATTTATGAAGAGATTCCTTTTGACCATTGTCGCCATGCTTGTAATGGTGTTGGCGGCCAACGCCTTGACCGACATGGGACCACGCAAGAAAGCACCTCGCCGCCATGCCGTACAGCAGCGCTATCGCGCTCCGCGACACTACCGCCACCACCGCACGACACACTACCGCAAACATGTTGCCCCGCGCTATCGTCGTCCAGTTGCACGTCGTTATCGCCGTCACGCTCCTCCACCACGCTATCGTCGTCACGCAGCCCCTCCTAGGCATCGCGCCAGAAGAGGAACCGCCCGTAGGTGGAGATAATCACCTCGGTGGAAATAATCAAAAGAGGGACATTTTAAATTATACGAGAGCGATCTGCCAATTGACAGACCGCTCTTATTCATTATGGTACATTCTTTTCACACCACCTCACAAAGGATATTCGATTTTCTGTAGGAAAAGAGCCTGCGGTGGCATACTCTCACCTGCCTCGGTGCGCCGTCGCGAAGCCAAGATGTCGGCAAACTGCTGCAGCGACACCCTACCCCGTCCCACGTCGACGAGTGTTCCCACCACCGCTCTTACCATATTACGCAGGAATCTGTTGGCGGTGATGGTGAATCGCCATCGGTGTTCATCGATTTGTTCCCATTGCGCTTTGGTCACTTGGCATATGGTCGTCTTTACATCCGTCTTCGTTTTGCAGAACGCCGCAAAATCATCATTTTCGAGCAGCATCGCAGCCGCCTCGTTCATCAACGCGAAATCAAGGTCATAGTGGATGAAACAGGAGCGGTCGCCCAGGAAAGGATCTTTTCTAGTATGTACGAAATAATAATACGTGCGCGCTGTGGCCGAGAAACGAGCATGCATCGTTTCTGACACTTCCACAATTCGCTGTATGGCGATGTCGTAAGGCAGGAGCCTGTTGAGTTTGTATGCGAGTTGGTTTGGTCCTCCCATTTTCACCACATTCGCATTGTTGTCGTCGAAATGAGCCACCGTCATGGCGGCATGTACGCCCGCATCGGTTCTCCCCGCCCCCGTCACCTCAGTGTCAGTGCGCAGGATGGTAGACAAAGCCTCTTGCAGTTTCTGCTGCACCGACATACCATTGGGCTGTATCTGCCAACCGTGGTATCGTGCGCCATTGAAACTCAGGTAGATGAAATATCTTTGCATGATTGCGTTATTTGAGTGCAAAAGTAAATAAAAAGTAAAAAAATATAAAGGGAAATAGGAAAAAAGGCGATTACAAAGTCAAAAAAAGGAAAGTAGTAAAAATACAAAAACCGACACCATCCCTCTCGGACTGTGTCGGTTTTTTAGAAAAATTACACTCTATTGATTTGTTGAATCTCTATCCACCCATATTTTCTGCATAATTTGCAACTTGCACCATCTCAATACTTTTCAGCATGGATTTGGTACTTACAACGGATGGAACATCTAATACCTATAACTATTTGGAGAACATTTATGCATTATCAAGCAAATGAGTAATGAAATATCGACAACTCGCCAGTTGAATTGAACTTTTATGAATGTAGCTTATTATTGTTGCGATGCAAATATATTACTTTTTTTATATTTTATCGACAAAACGGATTGATATTTTCAAAAATTAACATTTATTAAAGATTAAATAGTCCGTTCAGAAGCATCGGACAGAGGGACACTGTTTTAGACATAAGAGCAAAGGACATAAACAGAAACGGGGATGAGGGGAACTACGGATTACGAATACCATGAAATGTATTATGATAACGTAATTTACGAAGGGGAAAAAAAAGAAAAATGCTCTCCTGGGAGAGCATGGATTAATGAGAGGAATTCCCCTTCCTTCGGAGAGAGAAGGGGAAGACTTTCCCTACAGTGCAAGGCGGAAGCCTAGGCTGTTTTCTTCGTGGAAGTACGAGTCACCGCTGCGATACGACACCCGACAATATCTGGCGTCGCAGCCCCAACAGCCACCACGGTACACATAGTAGGAGGACGATGATGATTCTAAGGGCTTCGTCTGGGAGGAACTGCCATAAGCACCATACAAGTCCTGACACCATTCATACACATTGCCACTCATGTCGTAGATGCCCAGCTCATTGGCCTGCTTCTGTTTCACAGGGTAGGTTGTCAAGTCGCTGTTGCCATCGTACCATGCAACAGAACCGATGTCGTTGCTGCCCGAATATTTGTAGCCACGGCTTTTGCTGCCGCCACGTGCGGCATATTCCCACTCCGCCTCCGTGGGCAGGCGAAAGTTTTTGCCGGTGAGTTCATTTAGTTTAGTGATGAACTGTTGGCAGTCGTTCCAATCCACCCATTCCACGGGGCGATTGGAGCCTTTAAACTCCGACCGATTCTGCCCCATGACCGCTTGCCAGAGCGCCTGAGTGACCTCCGTCTCTCCGATGTAATAGTCGGAAAGAGTAACGCTGTGGATAGGTTTCTCATGGTCAAAAGCATCGCCACCCTGTTCTTCCGTTGCACCCATCTGGAACGTACCGCCCTTTACGAAGACCATGGTGAAGGCAACACCCTTGACGGTTATGGTTATATTCTCACCATTAGATGCTTCAGAAGCAGATGATTCTTGCGCCATGACCACGGTACTGGCCATGAAGGCGAAAAACAATATTGATAATAGTTTTTTCATATTTAAAATGGTTTAATTACCCAACCTTTCCACCAGTGAGCTGGGGCTGATTATCATAACATCCTCAGCATAGCGACGAGGGAGCCATTGCTCTTGTGACGCGAGAGTTGGTCGATGCGCCGATCTGCATTGGCGAGGTCAGGCAGAAGGGACACCTTTTGGCGATAGCACTCGGCGAGGTTCTTCGCCGCCGCGGAAGTGAGGTGCAGCTGTCGTTCGGCACTAAGGAAGAGACGTGCCGCCTCGGATAAGTCGTGGCTGACGCCATCGCCCGTCATGTGACGTATGCCTAGCTTGCACTGTGCATAGGCTATGCCCTCGGCCGCCGCCTCGCGAAGCATCTTCACCGCCTTGGCATCATCCTTATCCGTGCCCGTGCCACTCTCGAGCATTGCCGACAGGTAGTATTTCGCTGCCGCACTGCCCGCCTTTGCCGCCTGCTGCAAGGTCTGCACCGCCATCTTAGGGTCGCGCTGCTTATTGTCGCGCGCACCCAGACAAACACCGAGCATGGTCAGTCCCTCGGGACTGTCGGCGGGTTTCACCAGCCGGAACTGTTCGGCTGCCTTCGCATAATCTTTTTCGACATAATAAGCCTTGAGACCTTGCAGGTAATGGCCGAAGGAGTCGTCTTTATGCTGGTTGTAAAGCCGCTGCATGTCGTCACGGTGTGTGGTGGTGGCCGTAGCTGACAGCCATTGCGCTGCCAGGTAGTAGTCGCGCGGCACGCCCGTGCCGTTGAGATAGAACTGACCGAGGAACCACGAAGCGCCAGAGATACCGCCCTCAGCCGCCTTTTTCATCCATGGCGCCGCTTGGTCAGCTTTCTGAGTGTTGAATAGTTCGAGCGCCACCTGGAACTGCGCTGTGGCATCGCCCGCATTGGCTTTTTTAAGGATGGTGGAATCTGGCGGAAGCGTATATCCTCCCATCGGGATGGCAGCTGAGATAATTGAGCACATCACCAGCAGGCAGAATAAGGTAAATAAACGGAAGCATTTCATAATAGTTGTATATTTTGTGTTGGTCTAACTAAATATTCGTTTTATCCACGATGACTTTTTATTTTCCGGTTGGGGATCTATGTCCGTCGTCCCTTTGCGGGGGTAAGTCATCCGTTTTGTGGGTTGGGAGTCAGGTGCCGCGTCGGCATCATCCTCCTTCGAAGAGAAGGAAGCCGAGTCACCATCTACGCGGTCGATGGCAATGAGCCATGCCGTGTTGTTATCCGTGCTGTCAGCACAGCGTTGCGCCAATGCCGCCATCTTGTCGGCCGTGCTTGTTGTCGTGTCGTTGAGCAGTTCGAGCAGTTGGTCGTCAGTGACGCAGTTCAGCACACCATCGGTGCAGAGCAAGAAGTAATCGCCCGCCTGGATGTTGTCCGTTCGCATGACCGTGGCTTGGTGTCGGTAGTGTTCGCTATCCACCGCCTCCATATAGCGTGTGATGACATGTTGCTGTGGATGGTCTACCCCCTCTTCAGGCGACACCACTCCATTATGCACCAGCGAGTTGACCAGCGAATGGTCATCAGAGCGATAGATGATGCCCTCCGAAGGACGAATCTGGTAGATACGGCTGTCGCCGATATGCGCCATCGTACACCCCGCGCCATGAAAGCATACGAAGGTAAGCGTTGTGGCCATGCCCTTGTTGTCGTCGTTTGCCCTTTTGTCAAGAGCGAGATAGGCATGGTGGAGCGTCTGAGCGAACTTTTCGTTGGAGAAGTCGGTGTCGAATGGCGTTTTCTCCAGTGCCTCTGCGAAAGCCTTGCACACGGCATGACTTGCCACCTCGCCACGAGCATTGCCCCCCACCCCGTCGCACACGAGGAAGAACCGTTGTCTGTCATTCGCCGATGGGCAGTCAGGCCACCTTGCGTCCTCTTGGTCGCCGCGCTGTCCCAGTTGATGGAACGAATATGCGGAATGGATATGTATACGCATGGTTTTAATCGCTTTTGAAGGTTAGGAAAGTGTTGTAACCCATGGCGATGGTGTCACCGTAATTGATGTACACGCTGTCGCCCTCTCTGAGTTCCTCACCATTGACCATCACGGGGTTGGCCGTATGCAGCACAGTGAGTTTATAGAAATGACCTTTGCTGGCTTTTTGCACATCGATGCGCACCGATTGCCGGCTCATGTATTCATCGTCGAACATCAAGTCGGAAGGTCGGTCATCGTCTTGTCGTCCGATGGTGTTCTCCCCCATGTGTAGGACATATTTCTTTCTATTGAAGAATCCGCCCCACACCAGTTTGGCTTTTCCTTCCAAACCTTTGGGCATTTTTACCTTCACCGTCTTTGTGATTGGTTTGGCAGACTGGCGTTGCGTCCCCACACCTTCAGGCTGTTGTGCCGAGCTAACAGAAGTCGCAAACATGGGTGCCGGTTTTGTCACCGCCATTGCCGCCTCTTCGCGTGTGATGGCCCTAGTGACGATGATGGCCTTGCAGTATATACATTTCGTTTTCAACGGTTTCGTGTCTGACGGCGAGATGATGACCGTTCCACCACATTCAGGGCATTTGGTCTGGTAGATTTGTCCAATGACTCCCGGTCGTTTGATGCCGTAGACATGTTCGTAGTTATTGAGTTTCTGTGGAGTACCGAGAAACGGTATTCCCCTGTTGTCATTATCCTGTGACATGGTCGTTCGTGTTATGTATGTTAGTTAAGTCAAAAGCGTATCATCAGCGACATCATCATCTTCATCGTCGCTGATATCGTCGGCGAGGTCATCATCATCATCGTCGTCGTCACCATCATCATCGAGGTCATCCAATGCGTCGAGGTCATCATCGCCGACAATCACCTCTTTGTCCGTATCCTTGTCATCGAGGTCGTCGAGCATCGCCATGAGCATCTCGTCAGTATCGATGATGTCATCAGCGGGATCGTCGCCCATCGCCACGTAATCTTCCATGGGCGGCAGGTATCCCGCGCTGTCGTCGCTCATTTCTACGAGGTCGGCCAGTGTAGCGCCGCCCTCGGCTGTCGCCACATGGTTGCCTTCGAGGTCGAGCACATCGCTGAACACACCGTCGCCATCGAGGTCGGCAAGCATATATTTGTCGCCATCGGGCGTATGGAAATTAGCCACCACCACCTGTCTTCCGTCGGCGGTGTCCATGGTTGACAGGTTGTCGACGTTGATGAGTGCCTGCTCGTCGATGTCGTCGGGGTCTACGAGGCTATCCTTGAGTATTTGACTGGCCTCATCGTCGGGAGTGAGTCCTTCCTGCAGCGACTCTTCCTTTGCCAAAAGGCCGTTCTCGTCGTCGGGGGTGAGTCCTTCCTGCAATGACTCTTCCTTCGCCAATGTTCCGTTCTCGTCATCGGGAGTTAGCCCTTCCATCAGCGACTCTTCCTTTGTCAATGTTCCGTTCTCGTCGTCGGGAGTTAGCCCTTCCATCAGCGACTCTTCCTTTGTCAATGTTCCGTTCTCGTCGTCGGGAGTGAGACCCTCCATCAGAGATTCTTCCTTTTCCAAAGGTTCGAAATGAGGTTCTTCTGGTTGTTCCTCGGGTTGTTCTTCGGGTTGGGGTTCAGCAGGTTGTTCCGTAGCGGCGGTATGGTGCACTTGCGCCTGTGCTGTTTGCTGTGTTCCAGCGGCGGCCACTTGCTCCTCTTGTGTGTGAAGGTTGGCAGGTCCCTCCACTTCGTCCTCTTGGGTAGCGGCGGCGATGCCCGCACCTATAGCTACAGAAGCCACACCACCTGCAGTTGTTCCAGCTATGATGGTCTTTTTGCTAGGACCATCTTGTTTTCCTTCTTGGTTCTTTTTTGTCTTGAACTTGAATTTCTTTGTTTCCATGATGTTATTTGGGTTATTGTTATACGTTTTTCGTAATACAAAGATAATGAAATATCGAGCCGCGGTCAAGGATTACGGCATGAGTTTTGACGAAATGGGGGGAGTTTTTTGACGAAATGAATGGGAAGCGATTTGAGACAGGCAACGTATATGCCATCGTACTGGCCATGAAGGAGAGAAGGTGTAAGGACAGGGCACCATTCATTGGTTCCATTGAGTAATGACCTTGTTGTATGCCGAACGTGGTGCAATAAGCTGGGGGTGCTGTTTCTTCACGTATTGTTTTGTCATCCTCGTCACGTAGTCATAGATATGCCTATATAGTTCGTAAAGCGTCACTTGGCAGTCTTTCGTTCCGTTTGGTCCTTTACTCGTCCATCCATCAGCCCTTCCGCGCAATCCTGTTTTCAACGCCTGAGTGAAATGGCCATTTCCCGTCCAGTCGTCTTCATAGGAATATTCGTCTGCTCGACACCCCATGATGAAAGAGATGCCACGCTGTTTCGCTTCTTCGTCCCATGACTCATAAGACTCCTTAACATCGGATGCTACGCTTCCAGAGTGGCATGCGTCAATGATGCACACGATATTTTGTGCCTTGGTCTGCATGAGCATTTCAACCAAGTCGTGATAGGAGAGCAGTGAGAGGTCTTGCATGACGATACCTCCGGGTTTGCCGTGCCCCGCGAAAAAGAATATGATTGTGTCTTCCGGTTTTGCCAGTCGTGCAATGGCATCTATTTTCTTGCTGATTGTGTCGCGCACCACATAGCGGCTCGTCAGTTTATTGACGATGAACCCTTGCTTTTTGAATATGGTGTCAAGTTCCTTCACGTCTCTCGTGGAGAAATTCAGATTTGCTTTACGCGTCTGGTATTTCGACACGCCCGTGAGGAGCACGTAGGTGGTCTGTGCCTTGGCTCCTATGGCCATGCAGGCCATGAGAAGGATGAGCATCAGTTTTTTCATTTCTTGCATTTCTGACACCTCATGTTCCTTATCTCCGCCGATGTGAGTTTGTGTGAACAATCGGGGTTAGGACAGTGGTGGAAACGTTCATATTTCTTTTTCAGTCTTTTTTTCGAGCCGTTGGCATCGTAGATGGCCGCGAAGAAGGTCGACAGAATGGTGCCGCTTCGCAGTATCCATAGACTCATTTGGTTTTCAATAGCGATGGAGAATACGACGATGACGATGTTGATGGCGAAGATAGCCCATTTGATGAGTCGAGCTTTTTTGTCGATAGCCTCGAGCTTCTCCTCATATTCATCTTCCTTCTCATTGATGAATTCATATTCCTCGGTGAAACCACCGGGATTGAGCAGTTGTCGGGCGTAGAATGAACATCCTTTGGAGTTGTCGGGGCCAAGGGAGATGAATGTCATGGGTGAGATGGCCTTTTTCCCCACGGGAACCATCACGCCGTTGTCGTCGCGTACGAACGTGCCGTTGGTGGAGTCGAGGTCACGCAGCGTCCATCTGGCGTTGTCGCCCTCACCCAGTATTTCCACCTCGGCATGTTGTCGGCTCACAGCGCCGCCTTTTATTTTGAAAGGCTGTTGTCCTTCAGTGCCAATGATGATTTTCATACGAGGCCTCCTTTCTTTTCCATCGACATGGCGATGGCTTTTTTGTATGTCTTTACGATGGGTTTGGGCAAGTTGAGGCGAATCTCCTCCTTGGAGCCATCGGAGAGGATGACTAGTTGTTTCATAATGTCGATTTTATGTAAGTAACGATGGTTGACGATTAGGCTTCGTCCGAGGCGTATGAAACGCGTCTTCGGTTCTTTGTGTTCATGGAGTATCTGTTCGAGTTTGCTGATGCCGTGGGAGAGCATGAATTCCCGTTTTGTGATGTACACCACCCTCGAATAGTTGCCGTTGGCCTGTATCACGGCTATCAAGTCGGTGTCGACACAGGTCATCTCATCACGTGAGTTGAAATAGATTTTTGCCATAGCAAAACATTAATTACCATGTATCTCATCCATGATGGCCTGTCTGCGTATTTCTTTCAAGATATCATCGGCAGAACGCTTTTTTTCTTCTGGCTTGGCCGATGACTTTGGCGTGGAAGTAGGTTGCGTGGTCGAAGTGGTCGCTTTGGGCTTCGACGGCTGGGAGGTGGAAGCCACCGTGGGTTTCGACGCTGGATCGGCAGGAGTTCGCTGTTCTTGTCGTTTTTGTTCTTCCGTAACCTCAGGGGTTGCAGGTGCAGCAGGAACTGGCTCATTGGTATCTTCCACTTCTTCTGCTGCAGCGGCTACTTCCTCCTCGTCGGGGAGGGCGGCAGAGTCGGCAACCGCCGTGGTGTCAGCTGCTGCCATTTCCCCGTCTTGTGAGGAGCCGCTGCTCTCAAACAAGCCTTTCAACGTAGGTGCCAAAAGGATGAGAGCACCTATGACAAGGGCTGCTAGGGCCGTCCACATCAACGGTTTCTTCGCCTTCTGCCATCCGTTGGCCAGTCCCTCCGTTGCTGAGGCTGCGGTGGCCGATGCCGACTGTTTCATGCGCCGTATGGCTTTCGATGCGTTGCTCTCCGGTCGGAAACGCGTGTCGCAAACGGCATACGTGGTGCCATTGGCCTCGAACGTCTCCCTCTCAAGGTGGTTGCCATGTTGGACGGTCTGTCCCACCTCCGACAGTTCC
>OMRP01000020.1 GCA_900313615.1 uncultured Prevotellaceae bacterium | reverse complement strand
AATCAGCTGCGACTTGTCAGAGTTGAAGATGAAGACGTTGAGATAGTAGTACAACAGATCGTTGTGCAAATCCTCGCCCAGTTCATCAAGATAGTACACATGAGGACTTGTTATCATGTCATACAACGCTTCCAATATACGGATATACTTCTGAGTACCCTTTGACTGCCATCTAAGCGGAATGTTAAAATCGCCATTGTCAGAATGATTCAAGAAAGTGATGGAATCTGTGGTCGGCTTCAATAGGGCATCTTTCATTTCCACCGGTATATTCTCTTTCAGGATACGTTCACGGAAATCGTTGGGCACAAAGCGGTCTTCCACGATTGGACGATATTCCAAAATGTTCAAGTCGGCCTTCTGAAGCATGGTGTTATAGAACTTACGCTTCTTTGGAATGCTATAAGCATCCTTTAAGATTTCAACAATTCCTTTTTCAACATCGCCATCCACTTCATGGTAATTGGCCATAAGCCAACTGTGAACTGTGTTGAACGGAGCTATGTCTTCTTTCAAGGCAGCCTTTCGGCAAACAGACAACACACTGTGGTTGTTCAAGGTGTTTTCGCGGATGCTTTCCTGTGTCTTGACTTGCAGTTTGAGACTCGCACCGAACTTGATGTCGGCTTGTACGTTCTCGCCCACAAAACTGCGCTCATAGAACAGAGATTTTGATTTGTTTGGATAATAGTACAAGGCTTCACTCAAAATATGCTTGCCGTCAAACTTAACATCGTAGTCATATCGAGTGTCATTGGCATAGAATGACACATGCATTTCCGTTGGTTCATCTTTGGTGAGCACAAATGGAATGCAACCTCCAATGCCGTCAGTTGCATCCGATTTTGGCAAGACCAAGAGGCGGAACACTTCGTTCATGGCAATCAGCATATTCGACTTGCCTGACGCATTTGAACCGTATAGGATGCCTAACTTGTATAAGAACACACCATCAGCAACTTCGGTGACAAGTTCCGAAGATGGTCCCTTGGCCACGAAGCTTAATTCCTGCTTGTCGCGAATGGAAAGATAGTTCTTTACCCAAAAATCTCGTATCATACAAAATATTTTGTTTATTATCGTAATTTTGCTACAAAATTACAAATATTATTTGAAATTAGTGGCGTATGACTTGTTCATTTTTGTATATTATATACGATTTTGCAAATATTTAACCATATAATAGATGTAGAGATAGCAGATTTGCACCAGTTTACGCTCCGAAGTTTTTATCCGGTAGTTTTTTTCCTCTTGCGCATCAGCAATACGACAGAATTGGTAGAAGTTCGCGATTTCTCCCCTTGGGCATAATCTCATGCGCGTATAATAATAGTATTATCACCTATGCCAGTAGGCTCCCAAAGTAAAAACTGCGACAGCTCGTCGCAGTTTTACGTTGCTATCGAAGAAATTTTCCCCTTAAGCTAAAAAAGAAACTCAAAATCCGCACATTTTAGTGTTTTTAGATAATAATTTATATAATCTTCATTACCCACAAGCGCTTATTAATCTTAACTCCCAATAGCAGCTATATCCTTCATCCGAAGCTTATAGCTGCTATTATTATAGTAATCTTTATTTACCTCCCATTCCTCTTCTTTAGAAATCGTGACTTACAATTGTATAATTATACGGTCTTGCTCCTCTTTTAATTTTTTAATCTTTTAATTCTTTAATCTTTCATTTTTTCCTTATCTTTGCAATGTTTTATTGTAGACCTATGAAAACATTGAAAAAAGTATATTCTTTGTTCTTGATGTGCCTGTTCTCCGCAACGACTTTTGCGGGGAATAACCTTACCATTAGCGAAGTGGTAGATGGTACGTTCCGCAGTGATTATATCTACGAGATGAATATGCTTGCTGACGGAGTGAGTTATGCACAAATTGACTACCAAAATGCACGAATCCTCAAATTTGATGTCAAGACTGGAGAGCAGACAGGTGTTCTTTTCGATGCAAATCAACTCAGCGGAGACCTGAAAAACACGCTCTCCGACTTCGATGCCTACGAAATGAGTCCAGACGGAAAAAAGATGCTCTTACAGTTGAACACCAACTATATCTACCGTCGTTCGTTTAAGGCTGACTTTTATGTCTACGACATTGCAACGAAAGACATCATCCTGTTGTCGAAAAACGGACCACTTCAAAACCCCGTATGGTCACCGAAAGGCGACAAAATAGCGTTCGTCAGGGACAATAATATCTTCTTGTTCGACCTGAAAAACTCTACAGAGACTCAGATAACCGATGACGGCGAGAAAAACAAAATCATCAACGGCATCCCCGATTGGGTCTATGAGGAAGAGTTCGGGTTTAGCAACGCCATGACATTCTCGGCCGACGGAAAAAAGATATGTTACCTCAAGTTCGATGAGTCGATGGTGAAAATGTACCCTTTGCAGTTCTTTGCCGGCGACAAACCGAAATACGAACAATATGATGTATACCCTGGGGCGTATGAATACAAATATCCCAAGGCGGGAGAGGACAATGCCAAATGCTCTGCGTGGGCATACGACATAGCGTCGGCAACAACAAACAAAATCAACCTGCCCTATATTGAGGATGGATATATCCCACGAATCCTCCAACCCAACGACTTTGACCATGTTGTGTTTTTCACCATGAACAGACATCAGGATGAACTCAACATCGTGGCGTGGAACCCCAAGACGGACTCGTACCAGACGCTGCTCACTGAAAAAGTGGACAAATATGTCAAGGAGGAGGCCATGGAACAGATAAAATTCACGAAAAAACATATCGTCGTACCTAGCGACCGCGATGGCTTCATGCAGTTGTATGTCTATAATCAGGATGGACAACTAGAGGCTAAGGCGACCAACGCGGCGTATGGAGTGATGGAGGTGTATGGTCTTGACGAGAAGACCAATACACTCTATTACCAAGCGGCGGGGAAGTCCCCATTGCAACGTGAGGTGTATGCCACGGTTATCAACGGTCCAACGAAATGTCTCACCAACAACGGTGGAACGAGCAGCGCCCTCTTCACGGCAGACTTCAAATATTTTGTCTGCACATGGAGCACAGCAAACCATCCTTATGTGTTCTCTATCGTCGACAACCAGGGAAAACAAGTGAAAGCATTGGTTGAAAACGAAAAACTAATCGCGAAAATAAAAGATTATAACCTGCCAGGGAAAACATTCTTTGACTTCACAACATCGGAGGGCGTAAAACTTAACGGATGGATGATGAAACCAGTCGATTTCGATGAAAGCAAACGATATCCTGTCATCATGTTCCAATACAGTGGACCGGCAAACCAACAGGTCGTCGATGCTTGGAATATAGGTTCGATGGGGCAGGGTGGGCTGTACGATGCCTACCTCACTCAACAGGGCTTCATCATCGTTTGTGTCGATGGTAGAGGAACGGGTGGCCGTGGAGCCGACTTCGAGAAATGCACATACCTCCGTTTGGGACAACTAGAGTCGAAAGACCAAGTGGAAACGGCGCTCTACTTGCAACAGTTGCCGTACGTCGACAAGGACAATATCGGTATATGGGGATGGAGTTACGGAGGATTTAATACGCTCATGAGTATGAGTGAGGGCAGACCGGTATTTAAAGCTGGTGTTGCGGTGGCTCCGGTCACCAATTGGCGTTACTATGACTCTGTCTATTCGGAACGGTTCATGCGTACACCTCGCGAAAACCCGACGGGATATGGTGTCAACCCCATAGCGAGAGCGAAAGATTTGCATGGAAAACTGCTCGTCTGCCACGGCCTGGCGGATGACAATGTGCATCCTCAAAACGCATTCGAATATTCTGAGGCGCTTGTACAACATGATATCGACTTCAAGGAGGTCATCTACACCAACCGAAACCACAGCATCCGCGGGGGAAATACCCGGAAACATCTCCTCCGACAAATCTCACAATTTTTCATTGAAAATTTGGAATAATTATGAAAAAAACAACACGCACCCTCTTCACTACGGTATTATTCTTGGCAACCATCTCCGCTCAAGCCCAAACTGTAACGGTGACAGTAACCAACCAAGAACGCCAACAACGGCAACAATTGGTGGAAGTAAATGCACAGGAGGTATTCAGTAAACTAGGTATTGCTCCTGCTGATAAAAAAGTGGTGGTCACCAATGCTCTCGGGCAGGAGGTGCCGTACCAACTGACATATGATGGTTTGCTGCTCATTGATGCAGCAGTAAGACCCTGTGGCGAGGCGGTCTACAACATTGCTAAAGGAACGCCACAGGAGATGAAGACGTTCGTGTGTGGTAGGCAATACCCGGAACGTGTCGACGACATAGCATGGGAGAACGACCGAACTGCGTATCGTATTTATGGACCGGCATTGCAACGGTCGGGAGAAAGGGCGTTTGGTGTTGATGTGTGGGTGAAAAACACACCTGACCTTGAGGTGGAGAAACGCTATGCGCTGGAACTGGCTCATCACCATGAGATACAGGAACTCACAAAACAGGGAAAGACAAAGGAGGCGAAACTGATGGAGTATGCCACGACATATCATTTTGATCATGGTTACGGCCTCGACTGTTATAAAGTGGGACCGTCGCTTGGTGGTGGCGCCCCGGCACTTGTCGTAGATGGGAAATTGTTATTGCCTTATTGCTATAAAGAGTATAAGATACTCGACAACGGGCCGTTGCGTTTCACCGTTGAATTGACATATAACCCTACGGTTGTCAAGGGTGAAACGGTGGTTGAACATCGAATCATCAGCCTTGATAAAGGCTCCAATTTCAATAAGATGGTACTCTGGTATGAGGGTGTGTCGGCTCCGCGTGATGTGGCTGCTGGTGTGGTTGTCCACCAAGAGGACACTCAAACCATAGCAACGGCACGTGACTATGTGGCATACGCCGATCCAACGGATAATCCGCAAGCGCAAAACTTCCAGATTTATGTTGCGGCGCTCTTCCCACAAGGGGTAGACGAGACAAAGACGCTTTGGGATGAGACTCCGCAAAACGGTATCGCAGGTCATGTGGTTGGAATGTGGAAAAACTACACAAGCAACCAGCGACTTACTTATTACTTCGGTTCAGCATGGAGCAAAAATGATGTCACAACGTTCGATGAGTGGAAGATGCGTATCGAAAACTACCTCAATGCGCTCCATGCACCACTCTCCGTTACTATCAACTAAAACTCACAAACTTAAAAACTTACAAACTCACAAAACTCAAAAACTCATAAAACTCAATAAACAATGAAGAAACTTTTATTAGGTGATGAGGCTATTGCGCAAGGTGCCATCGATGCTGGCATCAGTGGCGTATACGCCTATCCGGGCACTCCATCAACGGAAATAACGGAATATATCCAGGAGTCGCCCGTGGCTAATCAGAGAAACCTGCACCGCAGGTGGTGTACAAACGAAAAAACGGCCATGGAGGCGGCGTTGGGTATGTCGTTCATGGGCAAAAGAGCGCTCGTTTGTATGAAACACGTGGGAATGAACGTTTGTGCCGACCCCTTTGTCAACTCGGGTATGACGGGCACAAATGGTGGTGTTGTGGTGCTTGCTGCCGATGACCCTTCTATGCACTCGTCACAAGATGAGCAGGATTCGCGTTTCTATGGCAAATTCGCCATGATACCGGTGTTCGAGCCTAGTTCGCAGCAGGAGGCGTACGATATGATGGAGGTGGCGTTTGACTACTCCGAAAAGGTGAAACTACCGGTGCTCATGAGGGTGACTACGCGCATGGCGCACTCCAGGGCAGTGGTGAATATCAAGGAGACTCCACGCAATGAAAACGAACTGAACTACGACGCCGTGGCGGCCAACTGGGTGCTGCTGCCGGCAAACGCAAGAAGAAGAAACGACCATGTGACAGCGCAACAGGCGGAACTGGAGGAGTGGGCTGCAACGTGTCCCTTCAACAGCATCACAATGGCTGATAACCATTCCATGGCAGTTGTGGCTTCGGGCATCGCCATCAACTACCTCAATGAATGTTTCCCGGAAGGATGTCCTTATCCGGTACTCAAAGTGGCTGCCTATCCACTGCCTAAAAAATTGTTGGCACAACTAGCGGAGATAACGGATACCTTCATGGTTATCGAAGAGGGACAGCCGGTCATCGAGGAGTTGATGATTGGTGCGTTACCGTCAAAATATACGGTCAAAGGCCGTCTCTCGGGCGACCTGCCACGTACGGGTGAGCTGAATCCCGACTGGGTGAAGAAAGCTATGGGCTTGCCGGTGGAACAGGTGTTCGAGAAAGCGGAAAATGTGGCTAATCGTCCACCTGCACTCTGCCAGGGATGTGGTCACCGCGATGTCTATGCGGCACTCAACAAAGTGTTGCTTGACTATCCCAATGCTCGTGTCTTCGGTGACATTGGTTGTTACACATTGGGATTCCTACCGCCTTACAAGGCCATTCACTCATGTGTGGATATGGGTGCGAGTATCACTATGGCGAAAGGTGCTGCTGATGCTGGACAGTGGCCGGCACTCGCCATCATTGGCGACTCAACGTTCACTCACTCAGGAATGACGGGTCTTCTCGATGCGGTAAATGAAAATGCGAATATCACTGTCATCATTTCCGACAACCTCACTACGGCTATGACGGGTGGGCAGGATTCGGCGGGAACAAATAAGTTCGAGGCGATATGCCGCGGACTGGGTGTCTCTGACGAACATCTCAAAGTGGTCATTCCATTACCGAAAAATATGGAGGAGATAACTAAGACTATCCGTGAGGAAATAGAATATAAGGGACTCAGCGTTATTATTCCACGTAGGGAGTGTATGCAGACGCTGCAACGTCATCTCAAACAGAAAAAAGCCAAGGAGGAGAAAAAATGAAAACAGATATCATTCTTTGTGGTGTGGGAGGACAAGGCATCCTCTCCATCGCGACAATTATCGGCGAGGCGGCCATGAACGAAAACCTGTATATCAAACAGGCAGAGGTACATGGAATGTCGCAACGTGGAGGCGACGTGCAGAGTAACCTCAGGATTTCGTCGGAACCCATAGCAAGTGACCTCATCGGAATCGCCCAGGCGGATGTTATCATCTCCATGGAACCGATGGAAGCACTGCGCTATCTGCCGTATCTCAACAGAAACGGATGGATCATCACATCGGCTTCGCCCTTCGTCAATATACCCAACTATCCTGATATTGAGAAGGTGATGGCGGAACTGGAGAAGGTGGGTAATGTCATTGTGGTCGACATCGATCGATTGGCGAAGGAGAATGGCATACCGCGCTCGGCAAATGTTATCCTTCTTGGTGCGGCCCAAAAAGCATTGGGCATCGAATACAATAAACTGGAAGAGGCGGTGACAAGGGTCTTCCAACGTAAAGGACAGGCTGTCGTTGACGCAAATATCAAGGCGCTGGCTTTGGGTAAAAATGAGCAGAAATGAACACTCCCATCAATAAGGATATCATTGACAATGCCATACGCGACTATGGCATTCAGGATTTCGCCAAGGCGACCATCCGTGAGGTGAAAGCCATCGCTGCCTTTGCTGAAGAAAAAACGGGCACAGAGTTTATCAAGATGGAAATGGGCATTCCTGGACTTCCCGCCGCCAAAGTGGGCGTGAACGCGCAAATCAAGGCGCTCGAAGAGGGTATTGCACATAGTTATCCGGATATTCAGGGCTACCCTGAACTGAAACGACAAGCGTCGCGTTTCGTCAAGGCGTTTATAGGCGTGGACATCTCTCCTGAAGGATGCGTGCCGGTGTGTGGCTCCATGCAAGGCACGTTCGCCTCGTTCCTCACATGCTCACAAGCGGACAAGAAAAAGGATACAATCCTCTTCATTGACCCAGGCTTCCCCGTGCAAAAGATGCAGTTGCAAGTACAGGGGGTGAAATACATCACTTTCGATGTCTATGACTTCCGAGGTGATAAACTGGCTCCCAAACTGGAGTCGTATCTCTCCAACGGAAACATCTGTGCCATCGTCTATAGTAACCCGAACAACCCGGCGTGGATATGTCTCAACGAGGAGGAACTGGCGTGCATAGGTGCGTTGGCGAACAAATACGACGCCATCGTCATGGAAGACCTGGCATATTTTGCGATGGACTTCCGACAGGACCTCAGTGTGCCCTTCCAACCTCCTTATCAGCCTACCGTGGCACGATACACCGACAATTATATCCTGCTCATCAGTGGATCAAAGGCTTTCAGTTATGCGGGTGAACGTATCGGTGTGACATGCATCGGCGACAAACTGTTCCATCGTCATTTCAACGATCTCTCGGCACGCTACGAAGGGCTGCCTTTCGGCCTGGTGTTCTCTACGCGTATGCTCTATGCGCTGTCATCGGGAACGAGTCATAGCGCTCAATATGCCATGGCGGAGATGATGCGAGCGGCATGTGATGGTGAGTACAATTTCCGTGACGATGTGATGGTCTATGGCAAGAGGGCGAAGAAACTCAAGGAGATTTTCTTGCGCCATGGTTTCCACATCGTCTATGATACGGACATCGACCAACCCATTGCCGATGGTTTCTATTTCACCATTGGCTATCCGGGCATGGACAGCGGCACATTGGCCCACGAACTGATGTACTATGGTGTGAGTGCCATCTGCCTCATCACTACAGGCAGCCATCAGGAGGGTCTTCGTGTATGCACATCTTTCATTGAGGACCATCAATATGCCATCCTCGACGAGCGCATGCAACTGTTCCACCAAAACAATCCCACATGATACTATCATGTTGCACAATAAATAAGGCGAGCAAAAGTGCTCGCCTTATTTATGATTATAAAAACTTGTGATGCTATCAATACTATCAGTACTATAGCACTTTTACTTTTTTACCTTTTTACTTTTTTACCCTTTTACCCTTCATTTATTCTTCAACAATTTCTGTTTCCAACCAACTCTTGATGATGGATTCACTGTCCTTCAAAGCAGTTTCCTCATCCACGTCATACTCGTCGGTCAACAATTTGGCCAAATCTTTTGCCGTGAACTCCTTGCCCTGGATGGCCTCCCAGAGATAAGCGGCACTCTCGTTCATACTGATGATATTGCCGTAGTCGATGTTCTGCTTTCCCTCGGCAACGATAATCTTCTCGCCTGCGATCGTACGCAGGACAAATCCTTCTTTTGCTCTCATTGTATTTTCGGTTTAAATATTTTCAGCCAAATCCTTCGGTGAAAGGCCAACAGATAACGGCGGATGGGGTATAGGCGGGTCCACCACCAGGAATAGATTTTCCATTTCTTGCCGTCAGTGCTGTCCAACTTGGAACTTCCCTTGCGGTAAAAACCCAGGGCCTTCCCTTTCACGTCACTAATCTTGCAATGCTCCTCACTCAAATTGCCATCACCACGAAGGGTTACGTCATCTCCATCAACGGCTATGATACGGTGCAAGACATATTTTTTTGGCGATATCTCTGCCAAGACAGCATCGCCAACCTTGGGGTTGACAGCCAACGTCAGCAGTCCCTTGTCGCGGTCGTTTTCCAAAAAAGGTCGCATGCTGAACCCACGGAGGTTCAAGGTGACGGTCTTGCCTCGCTCCAAATCAGCGACTACCATGGGCAGCAACACCTCGTTTGGAAACTGTATCTTGTTGATTTTTGCCCTCTTCTTCTGAGGTGTATTTTTGCCCCTCCGGAAGAGCCTCTTGAACCATTTCAGCATATTCATGAAGACTTAATCCTTTATGCCAATGGCCTGATAACATACCCATGCGGATTCGGCATCGGGTAGACAGTGTAGGATATATATGCCGGTGCTTTCCACCACTTGGGTGACGGTGTCGCACACTTCATGGTAGATGTCGGGGTCCCATTTCATTGAACTACAAGATGGGAGGAAACTAGCGAAGGCTTGGATAGGAGATAGTTTCTCCACGCTGTTTTCCAAAGCACGGTCAATACGCGTGACGGCTCCCAAACGGGCTTTCACATTACGGTAACAGGGCGTTTTGCCGCTCCAAGGACTGCCATAGATATATGCTTGGCCCTCAATGACGCGTACAATGGGGTTGTCGTCGTTCATCAAGTCGCATCCGGGTATGTTGCGGAGCCAATTGCTCACCTGCGTAGACTTGCCAGTGCCGCTCTTTGCAGTAAAGGCATAACCATAGCCATCCTTACGCACCAAAGAGGCGTGAATCAGTAGAGTGCGGTATTTGGCAGAACTGAAACCAAACGACAACATCATGGCGTTGTTTAGCCCGTAGCATCGCATGTCGTAATTGCCATTCAGGGCCACACGACAATGATGAAAACCCTTGTCGGATTGTAATAGACAACAGTCATAACCACGGATGTCACGAATGATGAATTGGTAGCCTCCATCATCCAATAGGTCCACCACGGTATCGCCGTTGCCGGTGTCGAAGGTGCGGATACGCTCACGACGCTCCTTGGGCATGGGTGGTGTTGTGTCATCAACCGTTACTTCCAAATGTGGGGTGCCATCAATATGCGGTACGCGGAAAGGCTCAAAAGAACGCAATAGGTGCATTCCGTTGTAACGACTCGGGGCAAAGATAATCCGAATAGGAAGGTCGGCGATGATAAAATCGTTGATGTTCGCTTCCATCGGCCTATCGCTTTAATTGCTGTATCTGACTCTTGGTGGCTTCTTTTGCGGCTCTCTTGGCAGCCTTACGCGCTGCCTTTTGTTCTTTGCGTACTTCGGCAGGGTCTTTATAACTCTTCGTCGGCTCTACGGCCTGGAAAACAAAACTGTCTTTCATCACGTTTACCACACGGAAACGTGGATGCCCTTTCTTGGGGTTTTCATATTCTTTGCGCAACTTCAGGTACTTCTTCATAATTTCCTTTTCCGAAGTGGCGTAAAAGATGACACAGGTTCGTCCTTCCTCGCCAATCGACGTGAAGTAATTCTTCAACTGAGCCGAATACTCCTGACGTTCTACCAAGAAATGGGTGCGACCTTCCAAATAGGCACTGTCAATAGTTTGTATTTCTGTGAAATAGACGATGGAATCGTTAAACGACGCGGAAAAACCAAAGGCATACACCCGCGTGCATTCCACACCACGAGCGCCAACCTCGATACTCATGAACGTAAACAATAGCAATACGCCCAAAATCTTGAATATTCTCATTCTGTCTGTATATTTCTTTGGATTAATCCCTCGCCCCCCTTTCACCTTATACCTTCTCCTTTTACTTCTCCTCCTTTAACCCAATCATTTTACAATTCTTGAATCTTTCAATTCTCAAATCTTAAATTTTTAAATATTTTAATTTTATAATTTTAAAATTTCTCTTTCACTGTCCCAAATACGACTTCAACGTCTTGTTTTTGGTGTTATGGCGCAATCTGCGGATGGCTTTTTCCTTTATCTGACGAACACGCTCACGGGTAAGACCGAATTTTTCGCCAATCTCTTCCAACGTCATCTCGGGCTGGTCGATGCCGAAGAAAGCTTCGATGATGTTGCGCTCACGTTCATTCAGCGATTGTAAGGCACGTTTTATCTCATCACGCAACGACTCTGCTACCAGTTCATTGTCGGCCATGGGGGTGTCGGGGTTCGGAAGCACATCCAACAGACTGTTTTCGTCGCCCTCAGAGAAGGGAGCGTCTACGGAGACGTGACGTGTGCCTACCTTCAAGGCGTCTTCTATCTTGTCATGGGGTAGGTCAACACGATCGGCAATCTCGTCAACACTGGGACGGCGCTCGTGCTCCTGCTCAAACTTACTCAGGGCACGGTTAATCTTGCCAACACTGCTCACCTGATTCAAAGGGATGCGCACGATACGACTCTGCTCGGCAATGGCGGAAAGGATGCTCTGGCGAATCCACCATACGGCATAACTGATGAATTTAAAACCACGGGTCTCGTCGAATTTCTCGGCGGCCTTGATAAGGCCCAGGTTGCCTTCGTTGATGAGGTCAGGCAAACTCAACCCTTGGTTTTGGTATTGCTTAGCTACGGAAACGACAAAACGCAGGTTGGCACGGGTCAGTTTCTCCAACGCTTCACGGTCACCTTTGCGGATACGCTGTGCCAATTCCACTTCCTCCTCTACGGAAAGAAGTTCTTCATGGCCAATCTCTTGTAGATATTTGTCTAAAGAGGCACTCTCGCGATTGGTAATCGATTTGGTTATTTTTAACTGTCTCATGGTGTTTTGTCGTTGATAGCATCTGCAAAAATAATGCATTTCCCAAATATAACAAACAAATTCGCAAAGATTTTGCGAATTTGTTTGTTATAAAGAGACAAGGGGTGAGAGAATTGTCACTAAGGTAATCTCTTATCCCTCACCCCTTACGTCTTGCCACATATTTCTTAGTCCTCAAGAGGAATGGCGAAATATTTCTTCTTGCCTGTGGGGAAGACACCTTGGATGTAGAGAACGGGCTCCTTGCTCGTCGAGGCTTCCTTTACAATCTTCTGCAGGTCATCAAGCGAACGTACCACTTCATCGTTCACTCTCTGGATGATAAAGCCTTTCACCACACCGGCATCTTTCAAGGCACCATTGTTCACCTTGATAACTTCCAGACCATAGCTGATACCCAACTGACGTTTCTTGGCATCGTCCAACTCCTTGAAACTGGCTCCGAGAACATCCAAGTCGGCGGGTTTCACAATACCTGTGTTGCCCTGGGCGTTCTTCAATGTCACAGTCTTCTCCTGACGTTTCTTGTTGTGGAGGAATTCGATGCGTATCTTGTCACCGGGACGCTTGCTGGCAAGAATCTCTTGCAACTCAGCCATTTTGGTAACGGCCTTGCCGTCTAAAGAGATGATAACGTCACCTTCTACTAAACCGGCATCGCTACCAGCACCGCCTTCGTTCACCTTGGCCACATAAACACCTTCATTGGTGCCTAAGTCTACTTCTTCGCCTTGAGAGCGTTTTGCGTCGATATAGTTGTGGGCATCCTGTCCTTGTATGTCTAACAATGCGCGCTGAACGGTTCCGTAACGCTTCAAATCGTCAACGACCTTGGTCATAATCGAGGTGGGGATGGCAAAGCCGTAACCACTGTAACTACCAGTCTGGGAATAGAGCATGGCATTGATGCCAACCAACTCTCCGTTGGTGTTCACCAAAGCACCACCGCTGTTACCAGCATTGATGGCTGCATCGGTCTGGATAAACGACTCTACACCGTTGGCATACAATGAACGGGCCTTAGCGCTGACGATACCAGCGGTAACGGTGTTGTTCAGGTTGAACGGGTTGCCGATGGCCAATACCCATTCGCCTACTTTTAACTTCTCTGAGTCGCCAATGGTAATGGCGGGTAGACCATTGGCGTCAATCTTAATCAATGCCAGGTCGGTGGTGGGATCGGTTCCGATGATGCGGGCGGAAAACTCGCGGTTGTCGTTTAACGTCACCGTTAATTCATCGGCTCCGTCAACAACATGGTTATTCGTGGCAATATAGCCGTCGCTGCTGATGATGACTCCACTGCCCGAAGCCTCTCTACGAGGGGTCTGCACCTGACGACGTTGTGTGCCGCCCTTACCACTGCCGCCACCGGGATTGCCAAAGAACCCGAAGGGGTCGCTGAAAAAGTCTTCAAACGGGTCTGACTGAACGTCAACAGAACGCACTTTCGAGGTCTGCACATATTTGATGTGCACCACAGCGGGAAGGGCTTTCTCTGCAGCGTAGGTCAGGTCTACATGACCAGCGGGGGGAAGGGGAGCGGCATTCGCCTCGCGGATGCCTCCCATCGACAGGGTCATACCACTAAGGGCGATAACCACCATCATACTTTTCATTTTCATGTTCATTGTCATTATATCTTATAGTCTTTTAATTTTATAATCTTATTATCTTTTAGTCTTTAAATTTTGCTGCAAATTTAGGAGCAATTTTCGTTTTTCCGACAAATCGTCATAATATTTGTCCACTTTTAACAATCAAATTACCGTCGTTAACGGCTATTAGCGACCTACGTGGCATTTTTAATGTTTCTTTAAAAACTATCCAATAGCAAAAGGCCGCAACGGACCATGGCATCAATCTTTCTTGCTCGTCATCTCCTGAAAATCCTTCAGCGCACCCACCACTTCATCCTCGTCATCGGTCAGCGTCAAAAGAAGATTCTTGTATTTTCCACGCGCCATCATGTCCTCCAACAGAGGATAGATGGGCACTTCTTTCGTCCAAAAATCTTTGCCAAGGAACACCATCGGACTGGCAAAACCAAATGAAAGGTAATGGTTTTGAACGGCATCTTGGAAAATCTCTTGAAGGGTGCCGGCACTACCAGGGGTATAGATGATGCCACCGAAAGCCAAGGTTAGAATGCTGTCTTCGCGGATACTATTCTCGAAGAACTTGGCGATATGAGTGGCAAAGGGTGTGGAGGGCTCATGGCCATAAAGCCATGTGGGAATGCCCAAACTGTCGTATGTGGATTGCGGATAGCGTTGCATCACACGAAAGGCGGTTTCCAACCATCCTTCATCGCGGAAACATGGAGCCGACGATAACATATGGACGGCTTCCGACAGGTCGGCGTCGCTTTGGCCGGCCATCCACGCTCCTAAATGGGTGGATTCCATGGCACCGGGACCACCTCCGCTGAGCATGTAAAAACCATCTTCGGTCAACCGCTTGCTGATATGGGCGATGGCTTCGAACATTGTGTCGGTGCGCAAGAGGGAATGGCCCCCCATGATACCGACACAACGTATGGGGACATGGGTGTTGAAAAAACGGGCCAGAGCTTGATGCATTCCGTGGCCAACGTATCATGGCATGTCTCAATGGTCGACGCATCGTCAACATCATAACCGGCATAGAGGGAGCTGGCTCCATATAACTCCTTGCGAGTCACGTCATAAGGGACGCTCTTCAGATAGGCTACGGTGTCCTCAAAATCGTTGAAATACTTATCGATGATCATAATGCTTAATTAACAATATACAATTCGGGAATCTTCTTCGTAAAGCAAAACCTCATTCTTGATAGGCTTTTCTGTCCAATTTGCCGTTGAATGTACGCTTCACCTCTGCAACACATTCATAATACTGAGGTACCTTATATCGCTCCAAATGGGCGTTGATGAAACGGGCAATCTCACGCTTGTCCAACTCTTTGCCTTCGTGAAGCACGTATAGCAGTTTCAGTGCGTGTCCTGTAAGGGGAGAAGAAACGCCGATGCAGATGCAATCTTTCACGCTGGGATGGCCGAGTACCACATCTTCCACCTCGGAAGGTGAAATCTTGAAACCGCCAACGTTAATCACATCGTCATTTCTGCCAGTGAGATGCAGCATCCCTTCATCGTCTAAATAACCATTGTCGGCAGTATATATCACTCCGTCTCGAAGAACAGTGCGCGTGAGCGCTTCTTCACCGGCATAACCTACCATGAGGGTCTTGCCACTACAGGCTACTTGACCTTCGGGGGTGATAAAGAAGGATGAGTGTTTCATTGGTTTTCCAAGGCAACCTTGCTGACAACGACCATCGTTGAAATTGTAGGTGCTGATGATGCCGGTCTCGGTAGATGCATAGGTGTTATATAGTCTACTGTGGGGGAGCAATTGGCATAGTGTCTGCATGTCAGAGTGTGACATGGGAGCAGCGCCAGTCTCTATGAAATCAATTTTGTCACGGTAACTGCTCAACCGCTGTGAGGCCAACTGTATCAGGATGCGGGCACTCGTGGGAACAAGAAAAGTGGCGACCTTGTCGCAAGGATAGTCGAGGGCATGGAAGAAGGCATTTAGGTCTTTCATGCTTTCTAACAAGTAAAGGGTGCCGCCGGTGAACATTACAGGATAAATTTTTGACAGACAGCCAATATGGTTGAGTGGACCATTGATGATAAATAAATGGTCGGCGGTATAACCATGGGCGTAAATAAGGTTCTCTGCTTCGGCAAGAATGGTGGTGTGGCTCACCATCACTCCCTTGCTGCGACCGGTGGTGCCCGTAGTGAACAAGATGTCTGCCACGCCTTTGGGTGGGGTAAACGAAGAATAATGGTTGGCTATGATGTGTAACTGTTCGTCGCTGACATCGCTTTCCAAAGGGAGAGCGACGGCTCCTATCTCATGCAGGGCAAAATAGGTGAGAAGGAATGTCAAACTCTGGGTATTGCGGAATGTAATGACATTACCAGCGGTGATACCTTCTCTACGCAATTCCTCTACGCAAGCCATTATCTGACCACACAATTCTCCGTAAGTGGTGGAAATGCCACCACACACAACAGCCACCTTCTCAGGATGTTCCCGGGCGTGCTTCTTAATATAGTCTTCTATACAATTCACAACTCACTATTGAAAATCCCATTTCTTTATCGAATAACGACTCATCGTCACTTATTTCCCATTTTCCTCTCCACCATCGCCACAATGCTATCGAGGTTCTTCAAATTTCTCGGTGTGGCATCAGAGGATTCCAACTCAATCCCGAATTCTTCTGATAGTGACATCAAGATATGTGTCACTCCAAGAGAGTCCAATTCGCTGAACAGAAAATCACTGTCGGCGTCAACGAGCGGAGCGGCTTCTTCTATTATTGCTCTTATCTTTTCTTTCATATCTGTTATTGTCAAACTTTCCAACTAATAAATTCTAAAACTTAAAAACTAACAAACTCAAAAACTCAAGAACTCAAAAACTTAAGAACTCCTCCGTCCTCATCCAACACAATCACTGTGGAGTCGACAGACACTTTTGCCCCCATTTCCTCCAAAGGCAGCACATTCAGGTTGTTCACCAATCCTTCTGCGCTATATTTCGCCAAGAGACGTTTTTCCTCATCCCGTTCATAGGTAACAAATGTTTTGTCGGGGTGGTGGAGGGCCATCAGCAATGGGAACTCGCCATAGCCACTGTTCACTACAACAACTTGTTCCTTCATGTCTTTTTCCTTTGTCCATGACGTATATTCGTCATGTTGACGCAAGTGTCGTCTCACTGATGCAAGGACTTCATGGCCTTTGTAACGGTATCGGTCCAGCACCAGTGACACCTCGTCGTTGTTGCTGATGTGTAACAGCCGACGAATGGTCAATGGACGCTTACGGTACGTACCGTTCTTAGATACCAACCATTTGAATAGGAGTGGAGGAATGAGATATGCCATAAACACCACGGTAAACATGCCGATGATGGTCACTTCGGCCAAAGAATGAAGGGCAGGGTGTTTGGCGAAGATTAAGGTGCCGATACCGAAAAACATAATTAGTGCTGAGATGATGATGCTGTTTTTGTACGATGCAATCATCTTCTTGCGGTAGGCGTATTCATATTGGCATCCTTCGGCCATGAAAATGGTGTAGTCATCGCCTTGACCGAAGATGAAAGTGGCTAAAATAACATTCACCACGTTGAAATGGATGCCTAAAAGGGTCATGATGCCCATAATCCACAACCAACTGATGGCCATGGGAAGGAATGAGAGAATGGCCAGTTCAAAACTTCCCAAAGAGAACCATAGGAAGAAAAAGACAATCAGTCCGCAGACCCAACCAATGTAGTTGAAATTGTCGGATAGGGTAGTGGCTATCGCGCTGTTCATGTGTCCAATGTCAAAGGCGTAAACGCCGGTATCCGTATTGGGGTATTGTTGCATTACACTTGCTATATGACTGCTATCAGCGTACAGGTGGTCGACTACGCTATAGACTCCCCCAATACTGTCGATATTGACTGTGCCGGCTAACGCGGTGGCGCTGAATGATGCGAAGTAGGAATGGTCTTGTGGCTCATAATGGGAATGAAGGATAGTATAAAAGTCGTCGAAGGAACCATCGGCAAAACCCGCCCGGCGGGCTTCGGAGGGTAGGATGCGTTCAAAGGCATCTTGGTGCTTGGAAAGGAATTGTGACCATTGTGCCAAACGTCGTTCCTGTTCTTTCTTCGTGCAAAGGAGGGGGAAACTACTCCTAATGCCCGACACCGCTCCGATTTTCAATAGCGAATCTGCCTTGCTGTGGTTAGACTGGCAGCGGTCAAGGGCTTCGTCCATTGTCTTTCCTTCATATACCACGTAAAGGGTCTTCTCGCCGTTCGTGCTGCTCATTGATTGTTGCATATAGTCCATGTCGGCTCGTTGCTCTTCAGTCATGTAGTTGATGTGGCTGAGGTTCACGTCAAAAGTGGTTCCTAAACTGAAATAACCGAACACGAGGGTTAGGACAGCCACAACAACAACGAGCCATCGTTTGTTCTCGAGTTCGAACAGTCCTATTTTACTGATGATGGCGGGGGTGCTGTGTCCTTGTCGTGCCTTGGCGGCATGGGGTAGGTAGATGAGGACAAACAATATGGTGCCAATGAGCAGAAACGAACTGAATAAGCCTAAGTCGCGGAGAGCTTGCGATGACAAGGGGACAAGGGCTAGAAATGCTCCTACCGTGGTAATATTTCCCACTATCAGGGGGGGGGCTATCTCCTTCAGCGCTGAGCGCACCGTAGTGGTGTGTTGCATATGGGCTATCAGGTGGAGGGGATAGTTGAAGGCTATGCCGAGGATAATCGAAGAGATGCCGATGACAATCATCGACACGTTGTCGTGAACCACGGATAACAAGCCCATGGCGAAAAGCCAACCCCAACTTATCGACAGCACGATAAGCAACAGATTCCTCACGCTGCGCAGAGAATAGTATAGCAGTCCGACGATGAGCAAGACGGCCAACGATACGCTCAACAGACTGTCTTGTCTAATCTGACGGGCATTGCCCACAGCGATGGCGGGACCACCAGTAATGTGAATGGACAAACCGCTGTGAGATAAGGTGGTGGAATCGGCGACTGACTCAAGCAAATGCACCAAATGGGCATTATGCTCGGTCTCACTCGAACCGTAAGGCGATGATAACATCATCAGTGAGCGACGCATGTCGGGACTGAAGATGTATCCATCGTGGACTTCATAGTTCATTCCACTGGCTCTCTGTTCCAATGTTGATACCACGGGTGTGAACAGGTTCAGGGGGTCGCGCTGCATATTGTCGCTGAATAGCCCTGAAACGGGAAACATCAGCATTTGTTTGTCGGCATGTAATTGCTCGGTGATATAATGCTCTTGACTGAGCAGACTGTCCATGCGTTTGTAGTCGGCGTCAGTCAGAAAATAAGGGATGTTACGGTACACGAAATCGGCAGTCTCACTTAATTGGTCATAATCCACTTGAGTGAAAAGACCGGCAGTCTCGCCTTCGGTATCTGATGACGACAAGATGTCTTGATAGGTCTCCATGGCTGACACCAAACTGTCGGGTGGCAACTCTGTGCTGTCTTTTGATTGAAAGAGCACAAACAAGCGATTGGCACCGGATATCTCCTGATAGATGGACATGGCTTTGCGGTGCTGTGCTCCTAATGGGAGAAAATCGGTGATGTCTTCTTGGTAACGCTGACCGATAAACAATCCAATAAGTAGGAGAGTGACTACGACAAAACTGCACCGGCGCAAGGTCCGGTGCGACCGTAAATAGTCATAAGTTTTCGTCACAAATGCTGTCATCTCTTTTCTTTTTCTAACCCTTAACCCTCACTGTTCATTGCGCATGTTATTATCATTCACCGTTCGCAGTTTCTGACAGGATTGGCATAGATGCTGATGAAGATTTCCTTCAAACGTTCTAGGTCACAGGTGTCATATGCGTACAGTAAATCCAGGCGTTTCACAAAGGCATCGTATTCGGCCTTCGTATACATATGCGCATGGCGACTGCTGCCATATAATAAGTCGTGGGCGATATAATTGTTGGGGTAGAGGCGGTAGGCGCTATTGATGCGTTTGTCAATTAGGTGGGCTACCGACTTATGGTATTCGTTTCTCGTCTGCTGCTCAAAGGCAGTAAGTTCAGCAGTGGTGATTGGCTCACATAATGAAAAATGAACGCGACCCTTGGGCTGAAGAATCCCGGTGATGATGCTGTTGAGGTCTTCACCTGGTTTCTTCGTATATTTCCTGAACTGCGACTCATATAGTTCCAACGCTTTTAACACATCGCATGACTCCCATTCGTAACTCACGGAGATAGGAACGATATGTAGGTCGTCTATGGCCTTGACCTTGTCGTTGGGTTCGCTCATACAAAACATCTTGATGATACCTTGGTCTGTAGAGTCGATGCCGTTTTTTGTCCTTCCATTGCGCTGTGCTATCCACACACTGCGTTTCTTTTCCAGAATGGTGTGACGGATATATTCCGACAAATGGAGCGAACTCTTGTAGAAATCTTTCAGGTTGCCTCCAGGACGTTCCACCCTGAACATCTTGTTGCTCTTGCCGATGTCCACAACAGTAGGATTGATCATCAGGTTGGCACCGAAGGTGATTTCGGTAGTCTCGAAACCGTTTTTCACAAAGGCATATTGAAGCAGGCAGGCGTCTAGAACGATATCGCGGTGATTAGACACGAAGAGATATTGTGCTTTGGGGTCGAGACGTTCCATTCCAGAACAGGTGAAACTTGTGATGCTCCGTTTGATAATCTGCTCGTTTACTTTATACATCGTGTCGTGCTGGAAAGCACGGGTACTGGTAAACGAGGACACATGACTACGTATCTCCTCTATGGATTTGTCGGGATAAACAAACGAGGAGAGCAAGGGAAACACTTCGCAGTTCGCAATGCGTTGCATGGCTGCGGGAATCTCTTCTTCGTAGTATGGACGGATATCGTCAAATCTAGGGTCTTTCAACATATTCTTTTTTGAATAGAAGCTCCTTCTCATCATGGATAGGCTCTCATTACCATCTCAAATGGTATTTACTTCTCAAGCCTAAAATGCAAAACTAATCAATTCTTTCAAAAAAAAAGAATAATTTCCCTAAAAAATAAAAAACAGGGATAATCAACCCCTCTTATAAAATCTATCGTCACTATTAACTACCTATGGTGTCTATTGTCGCTATAACAATTATAACCTGTAAAACAATCAGCACCAACAAAGTATTCCTATAATCACTCAATATGCCTCAGCCATTCCAAAAACGCCTCTTTCCACCCTCTGCATTCTTCGCTTCCTTTCGTGTTGCTGGCTCCGAAACCATGTCCTCCTTCTTCATACTGTAGGTATATATGTGGCACTCCCTTGGCGGTAAGTGCTGAGTCTAGCAACACACTGTTGCGGTAATCCACCACAGGGTCATCCTTGCAGTTGACCAAAAAGACGGGACAGCAGTCCGATGGCACATGCCGCTCTAACGACAATAGGTCTTTTAAAAGTTCATTATGAAGACGGCTCTCACCTAGTAGTGCCCTGCGTGACCGTTTGTGAACACACGCTTCGGTCATCGTCACCACAGGATAGATGGGAGCCACAAACCAAGGCCTGTCATTGCCAACGAATAATTCTGCAGCCGACATTACCAGATGACCACCAGCGGAAAACCCCATGGCTCCTATACGGGTGCTGTCAATGTGGAATATTTCATGGTGACTCTTTATATAGCGGATGGCTTGGCGCAGGTCATCCTGAGGGTCGGGATATCGGTTGCCCCTGAACACATAGCGGAAACGAAATAGGAAAGCGGGAACATAGGCGGTGCGATAACGTAATACGAAAGCACTGATGCCATGGCTCTGCAACCAACGTCCAACAGCATGACCTTCGGTTTCCATGTCATGCCAGAAATAACTACCACCGGGACATACCACCACGGCCATGTTGTCATCGCCAGGGGCTATATACGGAGTCATCTCCACTGTTTTGTGGCATGATGTGCCTTCCCAGATATTTGTTTCTTTGTCCTGGCCAAAGGCCAAGAAGGTAATAATTATAAAGACGATGGAGGTGGTTATGCGCTTACTCATACTTCAAACTTGTTTGCCAGTTTCTCATACCACTCCTTGTATTCTTTGCGCATCCATGAGGCTTGCTGTCGAAGTTCTCCATGCTCATGCAATGTTTGGCCCGTGATAGGGGCTTGCACGTCAATATGTATGGGACCTTTGTTAAGATGGTGGGTTCCCTTGCGCAAAACGCGTCCTGTGCCATATAGGCACATGGGCAATATGTCCACTCCCAGTTGCTCGGCAATATAAAAGGCTCCTTTGTGGAAACGACCAATGCGTAAATCCTTCGAACGGGTGCCCTCAGGGAAAAGAGCGATGCTATAACCTCGCTCCACCAATGATCGTAACTTGGGCAACAAAGCATCGATACCATTGGCAACGGGGAAGTATTCGGCATTCCTAATCAAGAGTCCATAGAAGGGATTTTTCCATACCCAGTCGTTAGTTAGGAATATCATGTTGGGGGTGAAAATCAACTGGCACATGAGGTCCAGATGGGACTGGTGATTACAGATAATCACTTTGGGCTTGTTGAAGTCAACACCCTCGGCTACATGGTAGGTAAAATGGGTTCCGGGAATACCATGTTTCAGCATGAAAAAACGAGAGATGTTGTAAATAATTCGATGGAGGGTCTCACGTTTCTTCTCCGTCATCTTGCCAAACTTCGTATACACCCATACAAAAGGGGTAATGATGAACAACATGAGCACGACGAACAACAACAACGAATAAAGTGTGCGGCCCCATTTGGCAAGAAAACGGAACAGACGGAGAGGGAGTCCGTAAACCACAGCCAACACACACAAAATGGTGTTCAAGATACTGATGCGGGTGAAATCCTTACCAGGGCGGAAATGGCTGACTCGTTCTTCTTTGGGAGGATAATACACGTCGATAGGTATCTCTTTCAACTCCACACCGTGCCATGAAGGGAAAACCAATAGCTCCAACTCTGCTTCGTATTTTGAGGTCAGAAGCGACAAGCCATGTAACTTTTTCAATGGGTACAGGCGGTAGCCACTTTGGGTGTCTCCCAACCGTTTGCCAGTCTGGACGAAAAACCAGAAATTGGAAAAGCGGTTGGCAAATGAACTGCCTTTCGAACGCTCCACGCCATGTAGGTTTCTATTGCCAATAATAAGAGCGCCTGGATGCTCTTGGTTGGCATGAAGGAACTCAATAATGTCTTTGGGGTAGTGCTGTCCATCGCCATCTAAAGTGATGGCATAAGAATAGCCCATGGACAGGGCTTTCCTGAACCCTTGTTTCAAAGCATAGCCTTTGCCGCGGTTCTTTGGATAACTAATGACGGTGATGGCATCAATGTTTGATAGAACGGATGCTGTGTCATCAGTACTACCGTCGTTAACCACGATGATGTTGTCGCAATACAACTTCGTCTCCTCCACCACATGAACTATCGTCCCACAATTGTTGTAGGTGGGGATGACAACGCAGATGTGGCGTTCGTTGAGGGTCTTTCGTGGGTCGGTCATGACAATAGTGTCAACATTTCTTGCAGGTGAAGGCGATGCTGCACAATGGATGGCTTTCGTGCTCCACCATAATCTTGGCTTTCACCTCATTGTCTCCTGCCTCTTCGATATGGCTGAAACAATAGGTGACGTTGGGCGTTTCTTCGGGTCTAATTACGGAGGTGAACTTCACATCCTTGATATATACTATCTCCAATGGATGATGTAGGATGTCTCCCAATAACTCTTTTGCTATCTGCAATAGGCAGGCGCCAGGTGTGATGGGTTCACCGGGGAAATGGGCTTGATAGATGGAACAAGCTGGGTTCAGCGTGACCTGGCATTGCCAACTGTCACCTGCTTGTGTCTTTTTGTCCAGTATGTATAAATCGTCTCGTAGTATCATATTATATTTTTTCCTTTTCTTAGTTATCTTGTATCCCTTTTTCAAACCATCTTCGTTCTCCATGGAAGATGAAGGATGGAATGTCAAACTCCTCACTCCATATCCTCTATTTTTTCTTCGGCTTTCATTGTATCAAACCGATAAACGACATGTCGTTTCTTGTTTTCATACATAGTCTCACCTCGACTCATGTGGTCAAGAAGGGCGCGAAGGTCCTTGCGAAGCACTCTTCTGATATACCATTTATCCAACATCGACATTACGCTTAACAACTTCACTTTCTTACGATTGAGGTCATAGGTGAAATCCATGGCAGACACGCCAAATTCGTTGAACACACTGCATATCATCCGCTCGCCATCGTTTTTCATGATGCTGATGCCGCTGATGTATCCTCGTGGCATCTCGATGGAAACAGCATAACGCTCAGTGCCGCCCTCGGGAGGGAGCAACGATTGGGCTACGGCTTGGACGTACAGAGCAAGCAGTAGACTAATGAACAGAGAACGTGTTCGAAGGTATACTGGCATTGGTCACGATATTGCGTAATTCAATAATGGTGCGGTCGCCTTTCTTCTCTAGCAACTCTACCTTGGTCACTAACAATCGTTGTTTGTCGAAATGGAGAACTATTTTTTCAAACATGCTCTTCAGCTCTTTCTTTAAAGGCTGCAATGTGGCTATATATTCAGAGCCGCTGATGTCAATGCTACTGCGGAAATCTTTGTCGGCAGTCAGACATTTGCCCACCACACTGTTCAACATGATTTGGGCGATACTCTTGAAGGCCTTGCTCTGATTCACGTCAATCATGTCCTTGCGACCGTTGTTTTTCAACAACACTTGTTGTCCGTTCATAATGAAGGTATATTGATAGGGCGACACGTATTCCCAACGTAGTTTGTCATGTTGTTGGTAATACATCTTGCCTTTCGACACCATACGGTCATTGAGGAGTTTCAGATGCTTTGTCTGAACAAAATCGCATTGCATGGTTTTCAGCTGAGCGGAAGCTTGGTCAACGACGGCTTTCACCTGACGCTCAGTCTGACTCCACACGTTGTGAAATGACAGCACCAAAAGCGATAAGAGTATGATTTTATTTTTCATGTTTATCTTGCTATTAATATACAACCTGCCATAATAAGCACTACACCAACCCATTTCATCGCTGATACATCTTCGTGGAAAAACACGATGGCGGCTATCATGCCAAACACATAACTCAGACTGATCATGGGATAGACAACGCTCAGTGGAAACTGCTTCACCATCCACATCCATAAGACCGAAGCGGCTGCAAAACTGATGCCACAGGCTGCAAACTGCCAATTCAGCAACAGACTACCCCAAAACTCTTTGGTCCAACCGAATGGGGCCATGCGGACCATGGCAAACTTCAGAAACACCTGGCCTGCGGCCAACAATATGCTCTGAACAAGGGCAAAGGGTATTATTCTCCACATGTCAGTATCAATGATAAGGAATAAACAATGGGCGATTCGCTCTCACCGAGTCTGTCTTGCAAAGTACGATACAGAGGGGTTGACTCATCATGAACGCCCACCAGCACTCGTTTGTAACGCCCACTGCCCAAAAGCATTTTGGCTTCACGGAGGGCCCAATCTAATGACTGTTTACCATGGGTAAATGTTACATTCCAACCATGACATTTGGTGCGAATGGCGATATTGCTGCCCAATGTGTTGTGGGTGCTTTGCATGAAATAGGTAGGTTTGACACTTGTCTCACCTTCGGCTTCTATCTGCTCCAACAAACGCTCACTGTTCTCCAAACAACCCATGGCGGTGGCGGTAATGATGGCATCAGGGCGCTCAATGCCGGCAATGTCGAGGGCTTTCAAAGAGGTGAGCAACGAAGCCTTCATCAACTTTCCCATTCTACGGGATTCCAATACGCTGACGTATGTTTTTAGCTCTTTTAGGTCTTCTTCTGTGTTTACCTCAACGCGGGACAATTCTTTGAGGGCTATGTTGGAATGGATGGCGGGAAGGCTAACCATTGGGACTTGGGCGCTGAACAACAACGAGGTGTCGTTGCCTCCGAAGCCGAAAGCATTGCATAGCACATAACGAAGAGCGATATTGGAAACACCCATCGAAGGTAGGATGCCTCCCTCCATTGCATGTTGCCAACCGAAGTTCGAGGGGATAAATCGGTGTCGCATGGCCAATAGACATATCACGGCTTCTATGCTCCCAGAGGCACTTGTCGTATGTCCAGTATATGATTTTGTGCTCGATACGGGTGGCATGTCATTCCCAAAAATGCGGTGCAGGGCGACGCTTTCCGATAGGTCGTTGTTAGGGGTGCCAGTGCCGTGGGCATTCACATAATCGATAGTGCTTACTGTTATGCCTGCCATTTCGATGGCTTCACGCATGGCGAGGTAGGCGCCTTCGCCATTATCCGACGAGGCTGTCTGATGAAAGGCGTCACAGGCATTGCCATATCCTGCAAGATAGGCATGGATGGTGGCGTTCCTCTCTTGGGCCATATCCTCACGTTCCATCACAATATATGCGGCTCCCTCGCCGAGGTTAAGTCCCGCACGAGTGGCATCGAAAGGACGACAGCGTTCCTTGTCAAGTATCATCAATGAATTGAATCCATTCAGATGAAATAACGACAGGGCTTCGGTGCCACCGGCGACAACAATATCAGCTTGTCCCGATTGTAATAGTTGGGCTCCTAGAACGATGGCATTGGCGGCCGACGAACATGCGGTACTAATGGTAGTGCAGTCATCAAAAATGCCGAAATAGTTGGCAATATCATGGGTGCAACTTCCACAATCATGATGTCGAAGAGTGTCGAGGTGTTCGTCGGAAACTTTCAAATGGCCAAAATATTTCTCGGTGATGTCCATACCACCAACGGTAGTGCCGGAAACAAGCACGATACGTTGACTTTTTATCCCCCTTTCATCCTTCCCGTCATTAATCTCTGCATCTATTAGAGCCTGCTCCACTGCCATCATGCCCATCATGGTGGTTCTGCTCACCTCCTCAGAAGGTCCTAACCCCAACAGGGCTTGCATCTCATCATTGCTGAGGTCCACCTCACCCACGGGCAACTCCTTGTGCACGGAACCAAGGTGCTTCATGGCGTGGATTCCTGTCCGTCCATGAAGCAACGCATCCACCACACTGGCCTTGTCATGGCCAATGGCGCATACGATGCCTTCTCCCGTTATCACAATTTTATTGCTCACCGTTTCCTGTTCTTACTCACATATTCAGCTATGGTCGATACGTTCTTGAAAATGGCTTTCCCTTCGGCGGGATTAGCCAGCTTGATGCCGTAACGCTTCTCAAGCAGTACGATTAGTTCCAAGGCATCGATGGAGTCAAGTCCTAGACCATCGTCGCCAAAAAGAGCGGCATCTTCGTCGATGTCGTCAGGTGTCATCTCTTCAAGGTTTAACGCCTTGATAATCTGTTCTTTCAATTCCAATTTTAACTCTTCCATTGTATGTGAGTTTAAGTATTTTATTATTCCGTGTACTTCTTTGGTTCGTTGTATTTTAGCGCCACAGGTCATCGTGGCTTTTCACGTTTTACTCTTATCATCCTCATGTCTGCCTCGAAATGCTGGTCGTCCTCGTAATCGATCCACCCCGTAATCATACTGTCGATGCTAGGGTCTAGAAATGTGGCATCCACCACTTGACGCATTGTCGTTTCGTTACGTTCGGGTAGAATGTAGAACGCCGTTTCTCCATGCAATCCATTCTTGATGGCTATTTCACCTGTCACAATATTGGGCAGGGTATATACAAATAACGAAGGACTAGGGAAATAATTGTCTTTGTCTTCAATGGATTCAAGATAATGCTTGTCAGCGCAAAGTGACGATGAATGGTTGAACAAGATGATGGCACATCGTCCAAAGGTAAATTCCGCGTCATCACTTGTCTCGGTCTTGTTTCCTCGTCCACTATGCAGCAACAGTTCACTTGCGATAAAGCCCAACTTGCTCAGACCATCCATTTTGTAATATTTGGGATAGTCGCCTACATACTCCTTATAAAGGTTTGTTAATAACTCCTTACCATGACCATGACAGGTTAACGCCTGATCATTCAGTGTCACACCCTCGGGCATGATACATATTTCATCCTTCGTCTCGTAAAGTATGTTCTTTTTCTCTCTCTCTTTCAGAAGGAGAGGCATAGGTTCTTTGTCCTTACTCCTCAATCGTAATACTTCACTTGTCACTAGTCCAGCCACCAACGTGGCATTGCAACCACCAAAACCCGAAATCATCTTCACAAAACAGTTCTTGTCAGTGGTCCCATGCGTCGAAGATATGCGAATCTTGCCTGAAACGCCCAACTCTTCATACCCTTTGGTACCTAACACCGTATGGTCATCCAAAGAGCGCATACACAAAAGGGTTTCAACAACGCCTGCGGCTCCAAGGGTATGGCCATAATAGCCTTTCAGAGCGTTTACGGGAATGTCACCCAACCCAACCCGTTCAATAGCCACAGATTCCATCTGGTCGTTGAACAATGTGGCGGTGCCATGGGCATTAACAAAAGCCAAATCATTTATGTCAATGCCTTGAAGCACTTCTTTCAGACAAAGATAGGCACCATCACCTCGTTTTGAAGGGGCGCTGATATGATAAGCGTCATTGTGAATGGCTCCCGAAAGAATAGACCAAGGACGGGATTCATTGCCTGGCTCTACGGACAATACTATCGTAGCGGCTGCTTCACCTAGATTCAGTCCTAACCGTTCCATATCGAAAGGCTTGCAGGTGTCCTCTGACAGTGCCTTCAAAGATTGGAAACCCGAAATCACGAAACGATTCAACACGTCGGCGCCGCAGACGATAGCGTGGGCATACTGTCCTAATTCCAATAATCGACAGCCTGCGATGATGGCACTGAGACCGGATATACAGGCATTACTCACAACAATCGGTGTGGTAGTTATACCTATTGCTTGACTAATATGAAGGGCACTCTCGCCAGGATAAACCACTGAGGGGGTTGTCATATCACAACCTAACTGTTCCACGTTGGCTTTCGTGGTGGCTAATAGAAATACCACATCAGGGCCAGCTATGTTGAAAGTGATGTCTTTCAGGGCATGTCGAATGCTACAGACAACCATTGACTCAAAACGAGTCATTCCATCGATAAGCATGGCGTCGTTTTGGACATCGCTGAACAGCGAAGCGCAAAACGGCTCGGGGATGCCCCACTTGCCGACAAAATGACGCAGAACGCTATGTCCATCCTTAACAGCGGAATAGTTCTCTGCTGTCGTCATTCCTAATGGTGATGTGATGTTGTCTGCTATTTTGTAAACCATGTCTTGGATACAATGGATGTGCCAAACTTATTCTTTAATGTCGAGAACACCGTGTTCCTCTTTCCATTGTAGATAGAAATCAGGATTGGCCCACACCAACTCATAATTCATGTTCATGAATACTTGGACAGTACTTCCCGTGGCAATGAGACTGCCGTCACTTCCATCCACAATCTCGTAGTCGAACACAATCTTGGCGGCTACCGTGGGATGATAGGTGATGGTGATTCGTGGCTTCATGCCATAACGGATGGCTTTCTTGTATTGGATGTTCAAGTCAACGATAGGGGCGTAATAACCATTATCGATATAGAAATTGTAACTCAGTCCGAATAGTTCTCCGAAATATTCGCGTGCATCTTCAAAATAAGTTACATACGACCCGTGCCACGCCACTCCCATAGAGTCTACTTCGCTGAAACGAATGGCCAGTTCCTTTGTCGCTTTTAGTTCTTGTTGTTCCATTTTCTCATTCTCCTTCTTTCACAGCTATCTTGATGTTGGTCGTCACTAAAGTTTTGCCACCACAGGTCACGGTACCAGTGGCCAATATCATGCCCATCACTTCGGCCACGATGTCAATACTTGTCTCGATGGTGTCACCTACATGGGGCTTGGCGTGGATGGTCATGTCACGAACGGCGGCAATGAATCCCAATTGAATACCTTTCTTCAAGATGTATTTGTTGATGTAACCAATGCGGGCGGCACAGGTCTGGGCGATATTTTCCACCAAACCAGAGGCATTGAATGTTTCGCCGTCCAGGAACAGATTGCCAGCACGGAGGGTGGTCTCCGATACAGTCCGTTCCATTGTGAATGACACCAAGCGGTCAATCATCACAAACGGTTCTTGTTGGGGTAGCAACTCATGGATGTCTATCGTGCGCAAAAAAACCGGGGTGGGGTAGCGTGGGTCTTCATTCATCTTTCCAAAAATCAAAATAGTTATACCATTGTGTGGGATAGAGTTTTACTATCCTTTCCAGTTCCTTGACGTACGCCATCGACAACTGGCGAACTTGTTCCTGTCGATTGGCTCTTTTGTCATAGGTGAGAGGGGTGACGTATATCTTGTATGTCTTAGTCGAGGTTTTCATTACATTTACGGCCAAGACATCGGTGCTACGAACTGTGGCGACTTTGAAAGGGCCGGCGGGAAAACGGGCATTCTTGCCCAAAAAGGAAATGACCAAGTGTTTGGGTGAACCCCAAATTCGGTCGGCGGGCATGCTCACTGTCTCGCCTTCACTTAGAGCATGGTCTATCTCGAATAGATGACTCATGTCGTTTTTCACGGCAATCATCTTGATATTGGTATTGGTGAACATCTCGTTGCGCTGTTCCATCACAATGGCTTTTTCTTCGCCGAAGACTAGGGCGTTGAAAGGCTTGTCCTCAGCGACAAGGGTATAGCCGGCTATCTCATAGTTGCCCACATGAGAACTCAACTGGATGAAACTGCTCTCTTGCTTGGCTAAAAATTGGAAATGTTCATAACCTTCTATGTCAATATTAAAATGCTTCCCGGCATACATGGCAAAACGGTCAATCACGACCTGGCCAAATAGACAGTGGTTGCGGTAAGCCTTCCACAATGATGGAAGTAGAGGATATCCCATCCTCTTACGAAAAAAATGATAGATAATCTTACCACTGCGATTGAAAAGTAAACAAAACGGTATGACAAAAACTGACGTGAAAAGATATATTATCCTCACGTCCGTCACCTTCAGCAGCCGAATTAACCAACGATGCATCCATCGGTTGCCATAGGTTGTTCCTGCCCATTCCTTTTCTGCTTTCTTCTCGGTCATCTATTTTTTATACGCTCTCCTTCATCCCGTCACTCATAACTCGTCACTCGCCAATCTTCCTTTCAATATAATCTACAAACTGGCTGAAGGTATTCACCTCAGCCATTTCGTCGGGCTTAATCTTAAAACCGAAATATTTGTCTACGATGACCACAATATCAACAAAGTCAAGACTGTCGATACCCATATCTTCCTTTAGACGGGCATCGGCGAAAATTTTTTCTTCGTCAATTTCCAAATCGTCAACGAGGAAGGCTTTCACCTTGTCCTCAATCTCTGCTCTTGTCATATTTATTAATTACATTTTCTTTTTCTTATCCCTCATCCTCGATTTCTACATACCACAATCGAATGACCCTGTCCAAGATGGTCGTATATCCGTTCCACCTCCAAGCCTGCCTGGGCAATGCATGCACTCAAATCCTCGGTGTTGTACATCTTCGAGTTGCCGTTGGCGATGGCAGTAAAATATAAACTTGTCATCGTCAAGCAAAATGCGGCGGGTTCATAACGTTGGCGGTCCCACAACGTTTCCATGATAAATAGACGGGTATTCTCCGACATGATTTCTTTGGCGCGACAAAGGATGCCGATAATTTCTTCCATACTGAAACAATCGAGGAACTGACTCATCCAAATGCCGTCAAGTGTTGTGGTGGGCGAAGGGAAAGCCGACTGCTCGTCCAAGAGGTTGATGCCGCAACCGCTAATGCGCTCCGCTCCCTTCTTGCCGGCGATATGCTCTTCCATCATCGCTATCTGTTGTGGAAGGTCGAGTATGGTGACGTGTACATCTTCTGAATAATCCACGCAACGCAAGGCCCACTTGCCAGTGTTGCCACCTACATCATACAGGGTTTTCACATGGTGTTTGTCGAAGATAATCCCCAGCGCTTCGCCAAAAGAGGAATCACTGTAGAAATGGTCGAAACCAAACCAACTCTTTTGAACATGTTCGGGCAAAGATGACAATCCTTCATATACAGTAGACCATGAACCGAAGTGCTTAAGACCTTCGGGCTTGCCATTCTTCAACGACTCTTCCAGATGAAACCACCCTTCATAGTTCACGTCGTGGTTGAAATCGATGTTCACCCGTGTGGCAGGGTCGTTGAGTAGAAACCAGCCAGTTTTCGACAAAGTAAAACGATCGGTAGTGGGGTCCACTAAGATAGTGCCGATGCTCAGACTAGCTTCTGTCAGGCATTTAACGGCATAGTCGCTCAACCCGGTGGCCTCACGCAGTTCCATACGGGTTAACCCTTCGGGAGCGTCACGCAACAGATCGAGAATGCCAAACTTCACCATCAGACGTGACACCTGAAACACCACAGGTCCCCACGCGATGAACTCAGCCTGACGCTGGGCTTCGCGAGCGGAAAGTTGTTCCTTCGTATATCGGTCTTTTAACGATGGGGATAGGTTCATGGGGAGGTGTCGTTTGTTTTGTAACAATTAGGAATTTCCCTCTTTGCTGATGTCCTGAGCAGCCTAAACGCCTATTCTATAGGCTTGCCAATTTTTTGCCGAGGTCTTCCATACACTCGGTATAACTGTCGTTGAAGTCCGTGTCTCGACCCCCAACGAATGAATCGACAAATATAACGCAGACGGTTTCATTCGTGGCATTGGCCACAACCGTAATGCTGCCGCTCACCCGATGCCTGTATCCGGTTAAAAAGGGTAGTGGACTAGTGAAATAGGATAGGTTGGTGATATGTACTTCAATACGGTATTTACAGCCACTGTTGTCGTTGATACGTAGTTTCTTACTCGTGTCGTTAAATCCATCCACGAAATAACGCTTGCCTGCGGCTTTCATACTGTCGCTGTTGCTGCCCCAATGTTCGGATAGGGGAAGGGTGATGTCCCAAGTGGCTTCGTTCCAGTTGAACACTACATTGGCTGTCTCGTATTCACGGAGAAACGATGTTGTTCCTTCTGTAATGACAATTCCGTTGCTGGCAATGGCACAGAGGCTTACCAGCAGCATACAGGTCGCTAATATCGTTTTCTTCATATCTCTTATTCCTTAAAAATTGATTTTGTATTTTGTTGATTCTTTTTTGTACTATCTTTTTTGTCTTTTGCGATACATGTAGTTTGAAAAACGGAAAAAACGTCGGCCTCAATTTTTTAAATTATTTAATTATTAAATTTTATAATTTTTTAATTATCAAAGCCGAATTGGTTCCACCGAAACCGAACGAGTTGCTTAACACACAATTCACATCGGTCTCAACAGTCTTGGCGGTGATTTTCAGTTTCTCTGAATATTCGTCAGGGTTTTCAAAGTTAATATTCGGTGCCACAAAATGGTTGTGCATCATAATCGTGGAGTACACGACCTCGCTGGCTCCTGACATCCAACATTCATGACCAGTCATCGACTTCGTTGAACTGATCAAGGCACGCTGACCATGAAATAGGCGGCCAAGGGCTATGGCCTCGTATTTGTCACCTTGAATGGTTGATGTGGCATGGGCGTTCACATAGTCAATGTCGTCAAGGGTGATGCCGGCTTCTTTTACAGCCCGACTCATGGCAACGTAACTGCCCTCGTCATCTGGCTGCGACATGCCTTGTCCATTGCTCGAAAAGCCATAGCCAATGATTTCTGCAAGGATGGGAACTCCTCGCTTCACGGCATGTTCATAATCTTCCAACACCAACGCTGCGGCTCCACCACTAGGGACAAGACCATCGCGGTCACGGTCGAATGGACGACTGGCTACCATGGGGGCGTCCATACGTACGCTGAAAGCCAGCAATGCGTCGAAAGAAGACATGGCGAGATGGTTCACCTCTTGGGCCCCACCGCATAAGACCATATCCTGCATGCCATGTTTGATGAAGGTATACGCCAAACCGATAGAGTGACTTCCACTGGAACAGGCGGCACTCACCGTAAAGTTTACACCGCGCAAATGGAAAATGCTGCTCAGGTTCATCGTCACGGTGGAATTCAATGAGCGAAAAAGAATGCCTGAACCGAGCATGGCACTGTCGTGCTTCTCTTCCATAATCTTGGCAGTCTCAATCACAGAAACTGCAGAGGAGTCGTTGCCAAAAATACAGCCTACCTCGTTGCCGCGTAAATAGGCGTCGTCAATACCTGCTTGCGCCAACGCTTGTTGGCTGGCCATATAGGCGTAACGCGACTCTTCCGACATGGCTGAACGCATGTGGCGGTCAAGCATCTGCTTGGTGATGAGGGGCTCGGCAACCAATCCCGTCAGGCATGAACGATAACCATACTGAAGACGGTCTGGAGCCAAGCCAATGCCTGACTTTCCATGAAAGAGAGAATCTTTCACCGTCGCAATATCTGTTCCTAGGCAGGACCAAATACCCATTCCTGTTATCACTACTCTTCTTGCCATATATCTAATGCTCGCTTGCCTCTCTACATGTTTCCTAAGGTTGGGGGCTTACGTATATAGACCTCCGTTGATGTGAATCACTTCACCTGTAATATAACCTGCTTGCTCAGAAGCGAGGAAAGCAACCACTGCCGCTACTTCCTCTGGCTTGCCAAAACGGTTCATGGGAATGGTCTTGCGCAACTCTTCCTCGGGCAGATCCTTTGTCATGTCTGTTTCGATAAAACCTGGGGCCACGGCGTTAACCGTCACGCCACGGGCAGCCACTTCCTGGGCCAACGCTTTCGTGGCACCTATGAGTCCTGCTTTGGCGGCGCTGTAATTTGCCTGACCGGGTAAGCCCTTGGCACCCGACAACGAGGATATATTGATGATTCGACCACCACGTTTCCGGGGCATCATGTGTTTCAATAGACGACGGGTAAGAAAGAAAAAACCATTTAATGTGATGCACAACACATCATTCCACTCTTCGTCCGACATCATGAACATCACGTTGTCGTGGCGCACTCCTGCGTTGTTCACCAATACGGAGATATAGTCGTCTGGATGATTGCTCTCCCAAGTGTTCAACGCTTGGTCCACCTCTTCTTCGTTGGCTACATTGAAAGGTAATAATTCGGCTGTGCCGCCGGCTGATTCAATGAGAGCTTTCGTCTCTTCTGCAGCGGCTACATTCGACTGGTAATTGATAATCACAGGTTGGCCCATCTTGGCCAACTCCACACAAATGGCGCGACCTATACCTCTCGATCCGCCCGTTACTAATGTATATTTCATCTTGTAAGTCAATAATCAATTTTATACCCTCACCAAAATCCTCCAAAGTAAATATCTTGCAAAAATACACTTTTTTTCCCAATTATCCCCATCCTTAACCGAAATCTTTAGATTTCTAATACTCTTTTTGGCCTTTTTTACAGTTTACGCGAATAAACACGAGCTACGATGGCACCGGAAATATTGTGCCAAACACTGAATATCGCACCGGGAATAGTGGCCATGGGATAAGCGGCGAAATGAAGGGTGGCCAAGCTACTGGCCAAACCAGAATTCTGCATACCCACCTCGATGGAGATGGCTTTGCGCTTAGGACGGGAAAGTCTCAATAGGCGCCCAATGGCATAACCTATAGACAAACCACATAGGTTGTGCAGCATCACCACCACGACTATTGTCAGACCGCCAACCAACAGCTTCTCGGCATTGGCGCCAATAACGATGGCGACTATCGCAGCGATGGCCAGGGAAGAGAAGGCGGGAAGATAATCAACGGCCTCATGGGTAAATTTCGGTAAGAAATGTTTCACGAGGAAACCAATGACGATGGGCAGGATGACAACCCATAGAATGCTCAGAAACATACTCATCACATCAACGTTTACTCGATGGCCCGCCAAAAGCCACGTCAATAGGGGGGTGAGCAATGGTGCCAATAGCGTGGATACGCTTGTCATACCTACAGACAGGGCTAAATCGCCCTTTGAGAGATAGGTGATGACATTCGAAGCGGTCCCACCAGGACAACAACCAACCAATGCCACTCCCAGTGCCAAGGCATCGTCAAGAGAAAACAGACGTGCCAATAACCAGGCCAATAAAGGCATGACGGTAAATTGGGCGAGACAGCCGCAGATGACATCTTTTGGACGACTGAACACTACCTTGAAATCATGAAGGTTCAACGTCAGGCCCATACCAAACATCACCAACCCCAATAAGTAATTGATGACCTTCGGAGACACTTGCCTTGTCACTTCGGGGAAAACTAACGCCAACACAGCGGCCAACAATACCAGAACACCCAAATATTCGGATATGTAATGACAGATTTTTTTCATACAGACAATAGTTAAATCACGTTTTTTCTTTTGGCCTGCAAAATTACGGCTTTTTCAAAAAAAACACGCCTTTTTCAAAGATTTTGACCTTTGCGGATAACTTTCTACGTAAAAAAACAGTATCTTTGCATCAATTTACTAATAAATAACTATAAACTGAAAATATGAATTACCTAAAAACTATTCTCGCAGCGGTGTTTTTGGCCAGTGCTTCATGGTCATACGCTGCTGATTACACCGTAAACGGAAATTTCGTCACCATTCCTGTTAAAAATGGCGCTGCCAACGGGCCGAAAGTGGTACGTCTGCAAATTATCAATGACAATATCATCCGGGTGCAGGCCACGCCGGAAAGTTCAGTGCCTGAGAAACAAAGTCTCATCATCGTGCCGCAATCTACATTCGCGGTGTTTCAAATTTCTCAGACAGGAAACACTGTTGATGTGAAAACGAATAATATCCACGCCTTGGTTGATGTAAACACTGGCCATGTGCAGTTCACCAATTCAAAAGGTGAAATCATCCTCAATGAACAGGACCAAGGTGGAAAAACTTTCACACGATTTATAGTGCCTGAACGGGAAATTGGAGTGGGGACTCTCACTGAAGAACAACGCAACGGGTGGACTTGGCACGCTCTTTTCGATAGCCCTGACAATGAAGCGTTCTATGGCCTCGGGCAGCATCAGGCGGAAGAACTGAACATGAAAGGGAAAAATGAAGACCTGTTCCAATACAATACGAAGGTGAGCGTTCCGTTCGTTATATCTAACCGTTGTTATGGCATCCTGTGGGATAGTTATAGCTACTGCCGATGGGGGAACCCCAATCCTTATGAACAACTTCATAAGGCATTCACACTCTATGACAAGCAGGGCAAAAAAGGCTCTCTTACGGGAACATATACGGATAAGAATGGACAGACTATAGTTCAGGCCGAAGATAGTATCTATTACGAACACGCCATACCAGAATGTAACGAATGGCACGCAAGGGATTTGGGCGTAGACGCTTTGCCAAAGGGCTTCAACCTCGAAGGCGCGAAAGTTGTATACGAGGGATTCCTGGAGGCTCCAGTGACGAACAATTACCACTTCATTCTTTATTATGCAGGTTACATGAAGGTGTTCCTCGATGGAAAAGAGGTGGTGCCTGAGAGGTGGCGAACAGCATGGAACCCCAATGCGTGGAAATTCACTTTTCAGATGCAGCAGGGAAAACGTGTACCACTGCGCATTGAATGGCTGCCTGATGGTGGCGTGAGTTACTGCGGACTGAGGGCTGCTACGCCTGCTACGGAAAAAGAACAGGGACAACTGAGCATCTGGAATGAGATGGCGCGCGATATGGATTATTATTTCATCGCGGGAAACAATCTTGACGAGGTGATAGCGGGTTACCGTGCACTTACAGGCAAAGCATCCGTCTATCCCAAATGGGTGCTCGGATTCTGGCAGAGCCGTGAACGTTACAAGTCTTCGCTCGAGATTGAAGAGACACTGGCCGAGTTCCGCCGTCGTCATATTCCTGTCGACAATATCGTGCAGGATTGGAACTATTGGAAACTGGATTCATGGGGTGACCATACCTTCGAGGCCTCGCGCTATCCCAACCCACAGGCAATGCTCGACAGTGTGCATGCCATGCACGGACGGTTCATGATTTCTGTATGGCCCAAATTCTATGATACAGTGGATAACTACAAGGAACTGGATGCTAACGGTTGGATATACCACCAGGCTATTAAGGATGACATTCACGACTGGCTGGGATATCGTGGTTCTTTCTACGATGCGTACAGCGCTGGTGCACGACAGATGTTCTGGCGGCAGATGAACGAAAACCTCTATACGAAATATAAGTACGGTATTGACGCGTGGTGGATGGATGCCTCGGAGCCAAATGTGCGCGACTGCACGCCGATGTGGTACCGCAAGGCGCTTAGTGGTCCTACGGTGCTCGGGTCATCGACTGAATATTTCAATGCCTACTCCGTCGTCAATGCGGATGCCATTTACAATGGTCAAAGGGCTACCAATCCAAACCAACGTGTGTTCTTGCTCACTCGTAGTGGCTTTGCCGGTGAACAACGTTATAGTACGGCAACATGGAGTGGCGACATCGGTACACGATGGGAGGATATGCGCGCACAGATGACGGCGGGCATGAACTATTCAATGGCGGGATTGCCGTTCTGGGGAATGGACCAAGGTGGATTCTGTGTTGAAAACAGGTATGTGGCGGCTCAACAACTCTTCGACAGTACGGGCGAGGAAAACGATGACCTCAAGGAGTGGCGTGAATTACAAGCCCGTTGGAACCAGTTCGGCTGCTTCATCCCGCTCTACCGTGCCCATGGCCAGTGGCCATTGCGCGAGGTGTGGAACATCGCTCCGGAAAACCACCCCACATACAAGACCATCGTATGGTATGACCGCCTGCGCTACCGTCTCATGCCGTACCTCTATTCCATGGCAGGATGGGCTCATTTCCGTGACTATACGCTAATGCGGGCATTGGTGATGGACTTCAATGGCGACGACAATGTCTACGACATCAAAGACCAATGGATGTTTGGACCATCACTCATGGCATGTCCCGTGGGCTATTATAAGACTTATTCACGACAGGTGTATCTACCCAAACAAAAGGGATGGTATGACTTCTATACTGGACGCCATTATAACGGTGGACAGACCATTATGGCGGATGCTCCGTTTGAACGCATTCCGGTATTTGTGCCTGAAGGCTCCATCATACCTTTTGGCCCGGAAATGGAGTGGTGCGACGAGAAACCGGCTGAACTCATTAACCTTTATGTTTACCAAGGGCGTAACGCTTCCTTCCAACTCTATGAGGATGAGGGTACGAACTACAATTACGAACGTGGGAAATACTCCACCATCGACATCTATTATGATGAGGCTTCAAAAACCATAACCTTTGGTGAAAGAAAAGGCTCCTTCGATGGTATGTTGCAGAATCGTCGTTTCAACATCGTTGTCGTATCTCCTTCAAAGGTACAACCGCTCGACCTGGAACAGCCACAAGGTAAAATGGTTAATTACAGTGGTAAAGAATTGAGAGTGAAACTATAACCATTTATTCGATAGACGCTATAGGCCTTGGTCTATAGCGTCTATCAATTCTATAAAGTATCTTCCAAAGCTATAGTTCCTATAAATACTATAGCTGCTATCAATACTAAAACCCATGAGAAAAATCCTTTGCCTTTCCCTCTTTCTCCTCGTACTCTCTCTCTCTGCGCGTGATCACCAAAACATCGATTTCAATTGGCAGTTCAACTTGGCTGATTCAGCTCACTTCGCTGCCCCAGAATACGACGACAACCAATGGCGGACACTCGATTTGCCTCACGACTGGGCTATAGAAGGTGACTTCTCGCCTGCAAACCCCTCGGGAGCTGGTGGGGGAGCGTTGCCTGGTGGGATAGGGTGGTATCGTAAGCACCTGCAAATTGACAACATTGGCGACGATGCGTTCTTCATAGAATTTGATGGCGTTTATATGAATTCAACGGTATACGTCAACGGGCAGAAGGTGGGTTATCGTCCCTATGGATACAGTTCGTTCGAATATGACATCACTCGTTATCTGAAGCGTGGCGATAATGTCATTGCCGTACGCGTAGACAATAGCGACCAACCCAACTCGCGTTGGTACAGCGGATGTGGCATCTACCGACATGTATGGCTTACGCGTGCCAATCTCATTCACGTGGCGCACTGGGGAACGCATGTCGCAACGGAAGCCGATGGAAACATGATGGTAAATGTTACAGTTGAAAACATGTCCACTACCGCTCCCCAATGCCAAGTGAAAAACGTTGTCTACGACCTCTATGGAAACCAGGTGGCGGAGAAAACGGCCAGTATAGATTTATCAAAAACAAAAATGGCTTCCATGCGGATGAAAGTAAAGAGGCCGTTGCTGTGGTCCGTATCTTCCCCTAAGGTCTATATGGTGAAGACACAAATCATCCAAGCGGGTACAGTGGTCGACGAGGTGTCAACAACAACGGGATTCCGTTCTTTCCGTTTCGACCCCAAAACGGGGTTTTGGCTCAATGGCGAAAACTTCAAAATCAATGGGGTATGTGAGCACCATGATTTGGGTTGCCTCGGAGCGGCTATACATGAGGATGCCTTACACCGAAAACTTATTATTCTGCGCAACATGGGCGTGAATGCCATACGATGTTCACACAACCCTCCGGCACCAGAACTGCTCAACATGTGTGATACAATGGGATTCATCGTCATGGATGAGTCGTTCGACATGTGGCGGCGCAAGAAAACGCAGAATGACTATGCCCGTTTCTTTGATGAGTGGCACGAACGCGACCTCTCTGACCTTATTTTGCGCGACCGAAACCACCCTTCAATTCTCATGTGGAGCATTGGCAACGAGGTGCTTGAACAATGGTCGTCCGCTGAAGCGGATACGCTGACGCTTGAACAAGCGAACCTTATCCTCAACGCTGGCCATGATGCTTCGACATTGGCCAAGGAGGGCGAGATGAGTGTCAATTCACTGCTCACACAACACTTGGCAGAAATAGTGAAACGATATGACTCCTCACGACCCATTACGGCAGGATGCAACGAGCCGAACCCTAACAACCATCTTTTCAAAAGTGGTGCCATTGATATCATCGGGTTCAACTACCATCATGAGTGGGTGAAAGATGTGCCTAATAATTTCCCGAACAAACCATTTATTTTTTCTGAAAGTGTGTCCGCATTGCAGACAAGGGGTTTTTATATGATGCCTAGCGATTCGGTCTATAAGGCTCCCAAAGAGTGGTGGCTCCCTTATACTGACCCGTCATTCTCATGTAGTGCCTACGATAATATGCACGCGTCGTGGAGTAGCACGCACGAGGAAACATGGGACGTGGTCAAGCATAATGATTTTGTTGGGGGGCAGTTCATTTGGACAGGTTTCGACTATATCGGTGAACCTACGCCATATGCCTACCCGGCACGGAGCAGTTATTTTGGCATCATCGACCTCGCTGGATTCCCGAAAGATGTGTATTACATGTACCAAAGTGAATGGACAGACAAACAGGTTCTCCATCTCTTCCCTCACTGGAACCACTTGCCCGGGGATACCATAGATGTATGGTGCTATTACAACATGGCCGATGAAGTGGAACTGTTTGTCAACGGACAAAGCCAAGGTGTTCGTTCCAAAAAGGTTGGCGCTCCTCTCCAAGAGATGGAAACGGAATACCATGTTGCATGGCGTGTGGTTTACCAACCAGGGGAGGTAAAGGTGGTGGCACGCAAAGACGGGAATAAGGTGGGCGAAAAGTCCATACGCACGGCAGGACAGCCACATCACCTACGTTTAACTCCTGACCGGACATCGCTTATTGCCGATGGCCGGAACCTTGCTTTCGTAACCGTCGAGGTGCTCGATGAGGACAATAATCTGTGTCCCTTGGCGGACAACCAAGTGTTTTTCACTTTAGAAGGCGCAGCAACCATTGAGGGCGTCGACAATGGTCTGCAAACATCTCTAGAACGTTTCCAGGACAACAAGCGCCATGCATTCAATGGTAAATGTCTCGTTGTCCTCAAAGCGGATAAACAACCCGGCTCTGTCTCTCTGAAAGCACGTGCAGTCGGTCTACAAGATGCACAAATAACCTTGAATGTTGAACGTTGAACATTGCTCATATCATCATGAAAAAAATCATCCTCACTTTCGCCTGTTTTCTCACCATCACGGCACAGGCACAGATACAAACGAATGGCGGCATACAGTATCTTCAAGCTCAACCTAAAGACATGTCGGCTGATTTCAACGATTTGTCAAACACGTATTTTTTCGCTGACAGCCTTGCCTCGTTCAATATGGCCACAGGAGAGGGACTTGTCAATTGGAAACGTTATCGATTGGCACCGCGACAGGCATTCAACCTCAATGGGTACTGGCCTCAAAGGCTACAGATGCTCGATTTTCCCGATGCGGCATACGACAACGATCCGAATCTACGTATGCAGGTGCGTTTTGTATCACCACGCACGGTGCGTATCACCATGCTCACCACGCCCATTGTACCGCCAAATGAGGATTCCACCGACCCAATGTTGGCAAAAGTGCCACCAACGGATAACTCATGGCGCGCTTCCGACAATGGGAAAGTGGTTCGTTACGAGAGTGAATTTGGGATTGTGGAGATTCAGAAATATCCCTGGCGTATTATCCTCAAAGATAAAACCGGAAAAATCCTTACGCAGACAAGGGCTCTCATCGACAATGATTCCACACAGGTGAAACTGATTCCCTTCTGTTTCATTAAACGAGGGGCGGATAACTCGCGAAGCATCAACCCTGTATTTTTGCTTTCGCCGGGTGAACGTATCTATGGGTGTGGTGAATCGTTTACCTCGCTCAACAAAGTGGGACAGAAAGTGCATCTGTTTGTTACTGATCCGCAGGGACCGGAAACAGATGGTATGTACAAACCCATACCATTCTTCTTCAGCAACCGTGGTTATGGCATGTTCATGCATACCAGCGCACCTGTGACTGCCGATTTCGGCGCGTCATACATCGGCGCTGACCGACTTTTCATGGGCGATGAGACGATGGATTTCTTTATCTTCTTCGGTGAACCAAAGGAAATTCTTGATGCCTATACGGACATTACGGGAAAAAGTCCGATGTTGCCGCTGTGGACATTCGGCACGTGGATGAGCCGCATCACTTATTTCTCGCAGAAAGAGGGTCTGGAAATAGCTTCGCAACTGCGTTCTCACAAAATACCATGTGATGTGATACATTTTGACACAGGATGGTTCGGCGTGGATTGGCAATGCGACTACCAATTTGCTAAAGACCGCTTTGAGAACCCCACGGCGATGCTGTCGCAGATGAAACGTGACGGTTTTCATGTGTGCCTGTGGCAACTGCCGTATTTCACTCCGAAAAACCGATATTTCAATGAACTGGTGCAAAAGGGCCTGCACGTGAAAAACGCAATGGGTGGAATGCCATACGAGGATGCTGTGCTCGATTTGTCCAACCCTGCTACAGTGAACTGGTATCAAGAGAAGATAGCAGGACTGCTGCGGCAAGGGGTAGGGGCCATTAAATGCGACTTTGGAGAGGCTGCACCGCTCAACGGTTTGTATGCCTCGGGGAAGACAGGGTTCTACGAACATAACCTATATCCGTTGCGCTATAACAAGGCTCTATGGGAAATCGTCAACCAAACGAACAATGGCGAAGGGGTCATATGGGCTCGTTCGGCATGGGCGGGGTCGCAGCGCTATCCACTGCATTGGGGTGGCGACGCGGCAACGAATAACACGGGCATGATGGGTGACTTGCGTGGGGGATTGTCGTTCGGACTATCAGGCTTTTCGTTCTGGAGCCATGACATGGGCGGCTTCGTCACAGCATCACCAGAAGACATCTACCGTCGTTGGCTGCCCTTTGGATTTTTATCGTCGCATACAAGGGCTCATGGTGCGCCTCCTACCGAACCGTGGCTTATCAGCGAATCGTTCACCGATGCGTTCCGTGAGAGCGCGGAAATGAAATACCGTCTCATGCCATATGTCTACGCACAGGCCAAGGACTGCTCTAACCGTGGACTGCCGATGGTGCGGGCGATGTTCGTGGAGTTCCCACACGACCAAGGAGCATGGTATTGTGAGGATCAGTATATGTATGGCTCGCAGATACTTGTTGCACCACTTATGGAGTCGGGCAATGAAAGGACGGTATACCTGCCCGAAGGAAAATGGATAGATTATCAGACTGGTGAGGTATATGCGGGAGGTTACCGCAATATTAAAGCGGGAAAGATACCATGTGTCATCCTTGTTCGTGATGGCTCGCTCATACCGCATGTACCCGTGGCTCAGTCCACAGACCGCATCGAATGGGACAAACTGGAGTGGACTCCTTATAAAGTCGATGCGCCTTCCTGTACCGGCCTCCTCTTACGCCCAGGTGACAACGATGTCCAAATCGTCTCACAATAATATTGGAATAATCAGTTGTCTTTCTCCTCTTTCTTTTAATCTTATAATATTATAATTTTTAAATTTAAATTTTAATAGATTACCATCAATGTCCAAGCAATCCCGCCTCATCTCACTTGATGTTCTCCGTGGTATTACTGTGGCTGGCATGATTCTCGTCAACGCAGGACAGGGTGACACCTTCGCCCCTCTCAAGCACTCTGCATGGAATGGCATGACTCCCTGTGATTTGGTGTTCCCATTCTTCCTCTTCATCATGGGTATCTCCACTTATTTGTCGTTGCGGAAATTTAATTTCCAAATGTCGTCTAAGGTAGTTTGGAAAATCATCAAGCGAACGATTGTCATCTTTGCCATTGGACTGGCAATCAATTGGCTCGGTTCTGCGGTGTGGGGCGACGCATCACTTTCTCACCTCCGTATCATGGCGGTGCTCCAACGTATTGCGCTTTGCTACTGTGTGGTGTCGTTCTTCGCCATATTGGTAAGTCATCGATACATCATGCCATGCATCATGGGCATTCTTGTTATCTATGCTGTTATCTTGCTCATTGGTAATGGCTACACTGAGGACCCATCGAATATTGCTGTGGCTATCGACCGTGCTATCCTTGGTGAGAATCATTTATACCATACTGCGGTCGATCCGGAGGGGCTGTTGGGCACGCTCCCGGCCATAGCACATACGCTTATCGGCTTTTTCTGTGGAAAACTGATGATGGAAACGAAAGAGACGAACAATAAGGTGCTCAGTTTCATGATTGCAGGGGCAACGATGGTATTTGTAGGGTATCTGCTGCAATATGGTCTGCCTCTCAACAAAAGTATATGGAGCCCCTCTTTCGTGCTAATGACCTGTGGGCTGGCGGCATCATTGCAAGGACTACTTATGTACCTTATTGATATAAAAGGAAAGAAACAATGGACCACGCCTTTTCTCGTCTTTGGCGTCAATCCATTGTTCCTTTATGTGTTCAGCGAGGTGATGGCCATCCTTTTCGGTCGTTTTGGTGTCAGTGAGGTGCTATATAATGGTATCCATACTGTCGTGTCCAATACTTATTGGACCTCCTTCTTCTTCGCCCTCACCAACGTCCTCATCTGTGCCCTCGTAGGTTATCCCCTCTTTAAAAAGAAAATCTATATCAAAATTTAACGAAGTAGGAAGTAAATCCACTTCGTTCATGGAAGTTAATAAGGGGGGGGATGTACAATACTTTGCCTTTTACTATCGTTCATTTACCCCCTTTAATCTTTAAATTTTATAATCTTTTAATTTTACTGGAAATTCCTAATCCTCACCTCAATGCCTGATCCTTCCATCGCCTTGATCATTGCTTCTTCCGAAGTCTCGCCAAAGTGATAGGGATACAGGACCTTGGGCTTCACCATGTCGGCAGCTCGACGCATCTGTTCGGGCAACATCGTGAATGGTTGGTTGCAGGGCAAGAAAGCTATGTCGATGTCTTTCACCTCTCTCATTTCCTCGATGTCCTCCGTATCTCCGGCGATGTAAATTCGAAGACCGTCTAACTCCAAGATAAAACCATTGTCGCGACCTTTCGGGTGGAACTGCAGATGTCCCTCGGTGATATTGTAGGCGGGAACTGCATAGAGCATAATGTCGTTGGCCAAGCGCAGACTGTCACCATTGGCCATAATCTCGCCCTTACCGAGAATGGCTGCACTATTTTTGTTCGTTACCACTACAGTTCCACTCTTCGACAACTGTTCCACGGCATTCTTGTCCAAATGGTCAAAATGCTCGTGGGTGATGAGGATAAAGTCGGCTTTCGGCCATTGTGTGTAGTCCGTCACAGGCTTTACAGCATCGATGACGGGGTCTACTTGAATCTCTCGGCCATCATAGGTGATACCCATGCTGGCATGTTTGATGGGGTGAAAGGTCACTTCCTTACCCCCTGGGGTCTTAAATGTATCCATATCGCTGGTATTTTGTGATTGTGATGACTGGCAACCCAACAATAGGGCTCCAACAGTAAATAATGATATTATAGCTTTCATATTTATTATGGTTTAATGTTCGTTATTCGATTCGTTCAATTCGTGTAATTTGTCGTCAAATATAAATTCTTTCGTGTTATCTGTTCAGATAAACATGTTGTACATCTTCCTTCTTTTTCCTTCTTTTTAATCTTTTAATTCTTAAATTTTTTAATCTTCTAATCTTTTAATTCTTTAATTTTCTATTTTTCTGATCTTTTAATTCTTTAATTTTTAAATTTTTCCTTATGCAAACGATTGCTCTGCGAATTCTCTATTTTTTTGACAGAATTGTATTTCATCCCATGATAACGTGTGTAACTTTGCACCGTCAAAAGAAACAGAGAATAGAGATAAGCATTTTTCAATAGGTAAGTAATAGTTGCATGTAAAAATGGTAAAGGCGTGATGACACGCATGATTATTTAAACAGTAAGTATCGAAACTACCGCTCTCTCCTGCGAATCCCACATTAGACCGGGGTCCGCAGGTTCTTTTTTATGGAGCCTTTAATGCAATATCCCTTGTCCTACTCTTGTAAATCATTTTCGTTCTTGTAATCCGAACAACTCGAAGTCTAATCATTCATCATTCGCATAATCTAATTCGTAGTGAATTACTAAATCATTCTTCTACGTCGTCCAACCTCCCTTCCCACAAATATTTCCGTGTCTCCTTGACTAAAACGCCACTCAGCAGCAATAACGATATAAGGTTGGGTATCGCCATAAGTGCGTTCATGCAGTCGGCCATATTCCATACCACTCCTAGGTTTAGCACGCTGCCAAAGAACACAGCAATGATATAGATTACACGGTACACCTGTGTCCATCGTTTGCCTTTTAGATATTCCACGGCTCGTTCACCATAGTAGCACCAACCTAGAATCGTGCTGAAAGCGAAGGTGAGCAGACCGAAGCTTAATAGTGGAGCGCCAACATAAGGTATCTTGCTGAAGGCAGCTTTCGTCAGTGCCGCTCCGTCGGCGTAACTGATGTCGGGATGAGCGATGATGCTGCTCACAATGACCAGACCAGTGAGGGCGCAGATGACGACAGTGTCCCAAAAGGTGCCAGTGCTCGAAACCAAGGCCTGACGAACGGGATTGCGTGTCTGTGCGGCGGCAGCCACAATGGGGGCGCTGCCCAAACCCGACTCGTTCGAGAACAAACCTCGGGCGATACCGAAACGGGCAGCCATCATCACCGTGGTGCCTACAAAACCGCCACCAGCAGCTTGAGGACAGAAAGCACTCTCCACAATCAATTGTATGGCGGGCCAAACGTATGCGCTGTTCATCACAAGGATATATAGACATCCCAACACGTAGAAGAAGGCCATGAATGGTACCAGACGGCTACATACCTTTGCGATGCTCTTCACACCACCCAACACCACGGCGGCGGTAAGACCACAGACCACGATGCCAGTGAGGTAGGGCGTTATAGAGTAGGTGTCCTTGGCTATTGTGGCGATAGCGTTGGCTTGGACGGTGTTGCCAATGCCGAATGAGGCGAGGGCGGTGAAGATGGCAAACAGCACGGCTAGCCATTTCCATCCCAGCCCGCGCTCCAAGGCGTACATCGGACCGCCCAACATCTTGCCGTCACTCGTCTTCACGCGGTATTTGATGCTCAACAAGCCCTCAGCGTATTTCGTGGAGATACCGAAAACGCCGGTGAGCCAACACCATAACACGGCTCCAGGACCACCCAATGAAATGGCCGTTGCAACACCAATAATATTACCAGTTCCAATTGTAGCGGCCAAGGCGGTGGCCAAAGCGGCAAACTGCGACACGTCGCCTTCGGCACCCTTGTCCTTACGTACTGACAGCTTAATGGCGGTCCACATCTTCCTTTGGGGAAAACGCAGACGTATGGTAAGAAATAGATGGGTACCTAAAAGGAGAATGATCATTGGCCATCCCCATAAAATACCACTCAGATTGGAAAAAAAATCATTCAAAAAGTCCATGTCAAAAAAGGAATCAATTCTATCATCTCCTCTTCAATCTGCAAAGGTAATGCAAAATTTCGATTATGTGTGTGAAATGAAAAAGTATTTTGATTTCCAAATGAGAGAAATATCCCCAACTTTGTATAAGTTATTTCTTCTTGGAATAAAAAATAAACTAGTTTATTTTGTTCTCCACTCGATTTTACGTAACTTTGCACCAATTATTCATTACATATATAGAGTATGGCTAACAATCATCAACATCTCGTCATCATGGCCGGTGGAGTGGGCAGTAGGTTCTGGCCCATGAGCACCCAAGAGATGCCTAAGCAGTTTATCGATGTGCTGGGCGTGGGTAGATCACTGCTCCAATTGACATTCGACCGATTCAAAGGAATTTGTCCCCCAGAGAATGTATGGATTGTCACCAATCAGGCATATCGTGACATTTGTATAAAACAATTACCCGAAATGCCTGCTGCAAATATCCTTTGCGAGCCGTGTCGTCGCAATACGGCGCCATGTATCGCTTATGTCAGCTGGCGCATTAAGACACAAGACCCCAAGGCGAATATTGTGGTGACCCCAAGCGACCATATCGTGACCAATACAGAAGAATTTAGGAGGGTCGTCACACAATGCCTCAAATTTACTGGGGAAACAGATGCTATCGTCACCCTCGGCATGAAACCGACAAGGCCTGAGACGGGCTATGGATATATTCAAGCAGACCTTACGGCCAACTCACCGAGAAACAAGGAGATATTCCGTGTTGACAAGTTTAGGGAAAAACCTGACCTCGAAACGGCACAACAATATATCAAACAGAAAAATTTCTTCTGGAACGCGGGTATTTTCATCTGGAGTGTCAGCACTATCGTCAATGCATTCCGTATCTATAAACCTGCTCTTAATAAACAGTTTGAAAGCCTTGGCAGCGTGTATGGAACACCACAGGAACAGGAAATCATCAACCAACGATACCCTGAGTGTGAGAGCATCTCAATCGACTATGCCATTATGGAAAAAGCGGAAGAGATTTTTGTGTGTCCTGCCGACTTTGGATGGAGCGATCTAGGCACATGGGGCTCGCTGTTAGTGCAGACTCCAAAAGACATGTACGGAAATGGAAAAATCGGCCCTGACATAGCGACCTTCGACACCAACAATTCCATTATCCATACCACAGGAATGAAAAAGGTGGTGGTTCAAGGGCTCGATGGGTATATAGTTGCCGAAAACAACGGCACGTTACTCATTTGCAAACTTTCTGAAGAACAGCGCATCAAGCAATTCTCTGGAGAATCCTAACTTATCACCCCATATCCACAGCGTTGGTCCGGTCTGACGCTATTGTATATAACAAATCATAATTTATTATAAACTCATGTCTAAAATAGCGCTTATCACCGGCATCACAGGACAGGATGGTTCCTTCCTCGCCGAATTCCTTATTGAAAAAGGATATGAAGTACACGGTTTGCTCCGTCGCTCGTCGTCTTTTAACACTGGACGTATAGAACATCTCTATCTCGACGAATGGGTGAGGGACATGAAACAAAAACGTCTCGTCAACCTTCATTGGGCGGATATGACCGACTCTTCGTCGCTTATACGTATCATTGGTGAGACGAAACCGACGGAGATATATAATCTTGCGGCTCAAAGTCACGTGAAAGTGTCATTCGATGTGCCGGAATATACGGCTGACACGGATGCTGTGGGAGTGCTCCGACTGCTTGAGGCGGTGCGTATTTGTGGACTTGAAAAACAGTGCCGTATCTACCAGGCATCGACATCTGAACTGTTTGGATTGGTTCAGGAGGTGCCGCAAAAGGAAACAACGCCGTTCTATCCGCGTTCACCTTATGGCGTGGCCAAACTCTATGGCTATTGGATTATCAAGAACTACAGGGAGTCTTATGGCATGTATTGTTGCAATGGCATCCTTTTCAACCATGAGAGTGAACGACGTGGCGAGACATTTGTCACAAGAAAAATAACGCTTGCGGCGGCACGTATCGCCCAGGGATTCCAAGACAAGTTATATCTCGGAAACCTGAACTCGTTGCGCGACTGGGGTTACGCTCGCGACTACGTGGAGTGCATGTGGCTCATCTTGCAACAACCAGAGCCCGACGACTTCGTCATAGCTACTGGTGAATATCATACCGTACGCGAATTTGCCACCTTGGCTTTCCACGAGGTGGGCATCGAATTGGAATGGAAAGGTGAGGGCGTTGACGAGAAGGGATACGACAAGGCCACAGGAAAAGCGCTTGTCGAGGTCGACCCGAAATATTTCCGTCCGGCTGAAGTGGACCAATTGCTGGGTGATCCGTCCAAGGCAAAGAAAAAACTGGGATGGAACCCCACAAAGACATCGTTCAAGGAACTGGTGCGAATCATGGTGGAACATGACATGAAATTCGTCAAGAAACTCTATCTCAAGGCTAAAGTTGACGAATAATAAACCCCTCCAAAATAATGAAACTCGAAAAAAACGATAAGATATATGTGGCGGGTCACCGTGGATTGGTGGGGTCGGCCATATGGAACAACCTCAAACAACGGGGGTATAATAACCTTGTCGGACGATCACATAGTGAACTCGACCTCACCGACCAAAAAGCGGTAAAACAGTTCTTCGATGAGGAACAGCCTAAAGGTGTGGTCCTTGCTGCTGCTTTCGTCGGCGGCATCATGGCAAACTCACTGTATCGTGCTGATTTCATCATGCAGAATATGCTCATCCAGTGCAATGTCATAGGTGAGGCTTATCGTCATGGGGTAAAGAAACTGCTCTTTCTCGGTTCTACTTGCATCTATCCGAAGAATGCACCGCAGCCCATGACCGAGGACCAATTGCTCACGTCTCCTCTTGAGTATTCCAATGAGGAGTATGCCATTGCCAAAATAGCGGGATTGAAAATGTGTGAGAGCTTCAACCTGCAATATGGCACTAACTACATAGCGGTGATGCCGACGAACCTTTATGGGCCGAATGACAATTTCCATCTTGAAAATAGCCATGTCATGCCGGCCATGATGAGAAAGGTGTATCTTGCCAAACTTATCCATGAAGGCGACTGGAAGGCCATTAGAAAAGATATTGACACGCGACCGGTAGAAGGGGTCGACGGTTCAGCTCCAGAAGAGGTCATACGAGAGGTGTTGTCCAAATATGGCATTCATGACAACCGTGTGGTGCTGTGGGGAACGGGTACTCCTTTGCGTGAGTTCCTTTGGAGCGAGGATATGGCGGATGCCAGTGTCCACGTATTGCTTAATGTCGACTTCAGCGATGTCATAGGAATAGAGAAGTATTCGTCGGTGCATTATGGCACCAAGGCAGATGGTTCGGTCGACCGTAACCACTCAGAAGGGAGGGGTGGGGCGATACCCAGTCTCGGAGAAATACGTAACTGCCACATTAATGTGGGAACAGGAAAGGAACTGACCATACGCGAATTGGCCATGCTCGTAGTAAAAACGGTGGATTTTAAAGGTCAAGTGGAATTCGATGCGACAAAGCCGGATGGTACACCCCGAAAACTCATCGATGTGACCAAGCTCCACCGATTGGGATGGACTCACAAAGTAGAGATTGAAGAAGGTGTCGAAAAACTCTTCCAATGGTATAAATCCACCCTCGTATAGTTCTCCAAACTCACGAACTCAAAAACTTAAGAACTCAAAAACTTAAGAACTTAAAAGAACTCCCAAACATGGAAATTATAAAAACCTCCATCGAAGGTCTCGTCATTATCCGTCCGCGTATTTTTAGTGATAGCAGGGGCTATTTCTTCGAGTCCTATTCTCAACGTGACTTTGAAAAAGAAGTAGGAGATATTCATTTCGTCCAGGACAATGAGAGTAAGTCTTCTTATGGCGTGTTGCGTGGACTGCATTTCCAAAAGCCACCCTATGCGCAAAGCAAATTGGTGCGTGTCATAAAGGGTACTGTGCTCGATGTGGCGGTCGACATTCGTAAAGGTTCGCCCACATACGGGAAATGGGAGGCCGTGGAACTCTCAGAAGATAATAAACTTCAACTGTTTATCCCTCGGGGGTTCGCTCACGGATTTAGCGTTTTGAGCAAAGAAGCTCTCTTCCAATATAAATGTGACAATTTCTACCATCCTGAAGCCGAAGGAGCCATCGCATGGGATGACCCTCAACTGGACATTGCATGGCAACTGCCCAAAGATAGTATCATCCTTTCTGCCAAGGACATGAAACACCCCTCTTTGGCAGAGCTCGATTCTCCCTTCTCCATCTAGAATTCCTCCCTTCACCCCTCTATGATTCACTCACCCCTTTTTTCCTTAAAGTGGCGTTCTCTCCGCCACGTCACCCCCTCCTTGGGAGGGGGATGGGGGGAGGCCTTCATTCTTCTCATCCTCTTCTGCAGCTTTCTTTTTGTTTCCTGCCAGTCATCTACAGCCAAAAAATACCAGCCTTTGGAGATGGATGCTGTTGATTCTGCATTCGCTCAACTCGACACATCTCCACGGCAATCACAACCATCATCCGCTCCACCTTCGTCGTCTTCAACGCAACCCTCACAATCCTCTTCTCCCGTCGAACTAATTACCACTGACCAACTCTTTATCTTTTTCCCTCATTTTTCTACCATCGACTTGGTGTGCAAAACCATGCCCAAACCTGAAACGGACAGCGATGTCGTTTTCTGTTGTGAGGCGGCGTTTACTGGAGAGCTGATGCTCGATTTTAAACACTCCAACATTGCTGACCCGCATGTCTCGGGTGGACAGTGGTATAAGGGCTATACTTGTAAGGCGAACACGGGGGCGTTCATGTGGTACAATAGTTCCTGGCGTTTTGCCAAGAAACCCGTCGACCTCCACCCAGTGGCTGATAAAGGGGGCATGGCGTTTTGCCAACGCTTGCTCATCCTTGATGGGAAGACGCAACCCATGTGGGAACGTATGAGGAAAAATAAGACGCAATACCGTGCACTTTGTGAGAAAGACCATCGACTTTGCATCATCGAGAGCAAGAATGTCATCACATTCGAACGGTTTATCTCCCTCCTCGAACAACAGCATGTCACCAACGCCATCTATCTCGACATGGGACGTGGCTGGAATTATGCGTGGTATCGTTCCTCAGACGATAAAGTGGAATACCTACATCCTCTCATCCAAATACCTTTTACTACCAATTGGCTTACTTTTAAACGGTAAACATTATGGCTCAAAAGCAATCGTTCATTTTTCTTTTGTCTTTGGTCGTGTGTCTCATGGTTATCCCCATCCATACTGTGGATACCACAGTGTCAGCAACCTCAACAGATAGTGTCATTTTAAGCAACGACATCGAAAACGTATACAAGCAATATCTCGATGAAGATAGTCGTAAAACATACGACAAAATGCAGGCTGAACTAAAGAGAATAGAAGAACAGGAACAACAACGAGAGGAGAACGATAGACTATGGAATATTCTGGTTATTGTCACTTCCGTCATCGCCATTATCCCGATGGTCAGACTATTCATGGTTTACGCAGGCGATAAAGAATTACGGAAGTCTGGCAAAGCGATGCTATATGGTGCCACCATCATATTCCTTGGGGCATTGGCTCTTATCATTGTCAATGTAGGACAGATGTATTTCTTCTTCAAACTGGAGAGCAAACAACAGCAATTGGTCTTCTCTGCCATCATTCTCATTCTCGCCATTGCACTTTGGATATACGTAAAACGCAGCAGAAAAAACAATACTGACAGTAATCTTGACCGTCATTAGTCCCTGGAATTCTAAAAATACGTTAAACGCTTAATTTTCCAAAGCTCTTTTATTCGTTCATTCCATCTTTTTGCGTAACTTTGCATTCGCTATTTGAAAACGGGCAAGTCTTGCACGGCCAGCTCCCTTCGAATCCTCCAGGACGGGAACGTAGCAAAGGTAGTTGGTTGTAGCGGCGCGATGTAAGTAGCTTGCCCACCCGCCTCTTTAGCTCAGTTGGCCAGAGCACGTGATTTGTAATCTCGGGGTCGTTGGTTCGAATCCGACAAGAGGCTCAAACAATAATCTTCGATCTCAGCGAAAGCTTGCTTTCAAATGACATCGAAGATTATTGTTTGTAGGCCTGCCCGCGGCAGGCGCCCGGATATCTAATCCGACAAGAGGCCCTTATAACTCCACCACCGTAATACCTGCACCGCCAAATTGCACGTGCTCATCACGGTAGCTTCGCACTAGTGGCACCGTACCCAAATACTGTCGTATCAGTTGCCGCAAGATGCCATTGCCAGTGCCATGCAGTATGCGCACCTGACTTACGCCCATCAAGATGGCGTCGTCGATGTAATACATCACGGCATTCAATGCTTCGTCACCACGCATGCCACGCACATCGATATCCGGACGGAAATCATGTCGCCGCTCATCTATGGTTTCACGAGTCATCCTGCTCATAGGAATGGCGGATAAGGGCTCCTCCTTGGACTTATCGGCATGCTCCAGACGTTCCAAACGGGTCTTTGTGCGTATGCCGCCGAAAATGACGGTGCACATCTTACCCTCGATAGTTTCGATGGTGCCGACAGTATGTTGGCCTTTCATGCGCACGGTGTCGCCCTCTTGTAGGGAAAGACCTTCTTTCTGTTTCTCAATGGCATTTTTCAATGCATGGGCGGCCTGTTCTTCACGCTCGGCTTTTTCCTTCTTTCGTTTCGCCTTTCGTTCCTTACGCTCTTGTATCTGTTTGATTTTGCGGGCTATCATCTCATCGCTCTCGCTGGTGTTCAGGTCGTTCACCTCCTGACGGAAGGTACTCAGACCTTCACGGATGCGACGTGTCTCCTCGCGCTCGGCTTGACTCTCCTTAATTTCGCGAATAGTATTCTCTATCTTCTTGTTACTTTCTAACAACAGCTCTTCGGCTTGTTTTTTGGCACGTTGAAGCACCTCTTTGCGACTCGACTCCAAGTCGGCAAGAACGCGTTCATAACGGGCTTTGGCTTGTTCCAGCTGTTTCTCCTGTTGGTGGATGGTCTGTCGCTTGCCTTCCCAATAACGTTTGTGGGTTGCCCTATGGCCAATTGGAACAGAGGCCGCATCTCTTGGCGGTCGTACAACATGGCGCCATTCACCACGCCGTCGTGACTCTCGGCGAAATGTTTCAGGTTCTGATAGTGGGTGGTGATGATACCCCAGGCTTTCTTCTCGCAGAACAGCTTTAGCACGGCCTCGGCAATGGCACCGCCTATTTGGGGCTCTGTGCCACCGCCAAACTCATCAATGAGCAACAGTGTATGGCGGTTACCACGGAGAATCATCTGCTTCATATTGGTCAGGTGACTCGAATAGGTGCTCAAATCGTCTTCTATACTCTGCTCGTCACCGATGTCTATCATGATATGCTCAAAAATACCCGTCTTCGAGCGCTCGTCCAGACTGATGGGTAAGCCGCATTGTAGCATATATTGCAACAGACCGACGGTTTTCAGACATACTGATTTGCCACCAGCGTTCGGACCGGAGATGATGAGCAGACGACGTTCAGAGGTGAGGGTGACGTCGAGGGGCACCACTTGCTTACCTTGACGCTCCAACGACAGACGGAGTAGGGGGTGCTGGGCGCGTATCCAGTCGATATGGGGATGTGTGAGCACCTTTGGCTCTGTGGCGCCGATTTTCTCGGACCATTGTACCTTTGCTTGGATGAGGTCTATCTCGGCAAGAAAATGGTAACTGTTCATCAGCGTCGGAACTTGAGGACGCAAGTCGTCCGACACTTCCGTCAGGATGCGTATCACTTCTCTGCGCTCGTCACTTTCCAACTCACGGATATGGTTGTTGGCTTCCACCACTTCGGCGGGTTCTATGAAGACTGTCTTGCCAGTGGCGCTCTCGTCATGGACGATGCCACGCAGACGCCGTTTCATTGCTGGGGCTACGGGTATCACCAATCTACCGTCACGAAGTGTGGGGGTCACATCTTTGTCTACCAATCCTTCGCTTTGGGCTCCACGCAGGATAGTGTTCAGGATATTGGAGATGCTGTTTGCCGTACGCGACAGTTCTTTGCGGATGCGCTGCAACTCTGGCGATGCGTCATCACGGATATGGCCATATTTATCCAATACTTGGTCGATGCGGCGCATCAGTTGTGGGAGCGCCTGCACATCCTCTGTCAGTCGTTGTAGGGTGGGGTAGCGAAACTCCTCGTCGTCTTGTTTGTTCAGAAGAGTCACGAAATCAGCCACGGTCTGCTGAGAACGGCGCAAGTCGAACAATTCACGTTCATCAATGTGAGTGCCAGCCAGTCGTAGACGGGTCACGGCAGGACGCACGTCATAGAAATACTGCAAAGGCAGTCTTTCCTCTTGTTCCATCATCTTTCGGAACTCTCGCACGCGCATCAAGTGGTCATTGATAATTGTGGCATCGGTCAAGAAACATAGTCCATCCACCCTTTCCTTGCCAAGGGTGGACAAACAGTGTTCTTTCAGATGCGAACGCACCTCATCAAAACCTATCTTCTCTTCAAAACCATTCGGATATGTCATCTAACGTTATTTTCTTTCCTCCTCCAATTATTCACTCTTCACTTTTCACTATTACCTTTCCTTCTCCTTTTCCCCGAATCACATACATCCCTCGTTTCAACTGCGGCATACTATACCCTTGATACACTTTTTCTCCTGTGAGGGTATATATTTCAATCATTACATCTTTTTCGGCCATGATCGTCTCAATACCGTCTGGTTGTGGCGCATCCTTCGTCTTGACGATGCTGAAATTCTTCAACAGCAAAGCTCCTTGTCCCTCTGGTGAGGTGATATGGATGCCGAAGTAATACACACCCGACTCCTCGGGCACAATGTTGTCTTTCTCATAGTCAGTATCAACAGGGGTAATCAGGGTCGTTTCACCTATCACTTCCTCGTATGCTCCTACTTTCAGGTCACGTCCATAACCTACAGAGAAAAAGTCGTAGTTCGCTCCAGTGTATTCGCAGGCGGTCATCTTAAACTTATAGGTGGCTCCTTTTTCCAACTGCAGAGGAGGCGACAATAACCAGTCATCACCTGCCATGCCCGTGGTGCAGTAATACATGGCTCGGTTGCTGCTGAATCCTTTGTCCCACTTCCATGTGGCACCGTCGTTGTTCATGTCCAACACACTCAGCAGGTCGAAACTGCTACTCGTGGCAAAATTCTGGCTGTAGGGTACGTTCAGGGCAGGACCAATGACGGCCTTGTTGCTCATGGCTGCCTCGCCGGTCATACCTGTATTGGTGGCACTTACACTATAGGTGTAGGCTGCAAGGGTAGAGGGATCGAATGTCTCGCTCCAAGTGGTGCCTGTCACACCTTCCTCCACTACCGTACCGTCGCTACGCTCAATACGATAGGTGAGTTCGTCAATGTCTAAAGCCTGTTCGTGGATACCTGTTGTCGGGGCTTCCCAACTCAACAACACGGAATGTGTCTCATAGTCGTAGTTGAATAGGACAGCAGTCGGTGCTTTTGGTGTTTCAGGACCCACATACATGCTAACCTTCGCTTCAGGACTAATACCAAAAGCGTTTTCCACGGTTACCACAATCTCATTGTCACCCGGCTCCACCGTCACTTCCACATCACATGCAGCTCCTGCCTCGGTCTCACCCGTTGCCACCTCATTGCCATTGGCTTTGATGGTGTAGTTGAGCGCTCCTGCCAAGGCATCGCCAAGATAGGTGGTGGTGGGGGCAGTGAAGGATACAGTACCCGTTAATGACGAACCTTCGAATAATGCTTGCAAGTTGCTGACGGCGGCTGGTGCAGCGTCAGTGGCCTGTGGGGGCGCGATATACATGTTCACTAGATATGCGTTGTCAGGCACTTGCATCACCATCTGTGCGGAAACAGAGCCAATCGTCGGATTAATCTCATACAGGTAACTCTTGCCTTGTGTCGATACATAACTCCAATACATCTTGTCCGTCTTCGGGTCGATGGTCAAGGAACTGGGATTAGAGGATATGTTGCTGATGCCAAGGTCGCCGAGCGGATAGAGCATGCCGTCTTTGTCAATGATATACAACCAACCGTCACGTCCCACGCCATAAATGTAACCGCTGGCATTGCAGGTGATGGCGGCAAATGGGGTGAATATGTCGGCGATAATGGTCTTCGTGGGAGTGTCCGTCGAATAGTCAATGGTACATAGACGGGTGCCCAACACATTGTAGTTCATGTCGAAGTTATACATGATGCCGTAGTTCAGGCCGGTGGTTGGGTCATGCGCGATGCCACACGATGAAATCAGATTGCCATACATGTCCGATAACGCTTTCCTTTTCGTTTGTGTCCATGTCTCCATGTCGTATTCCACATGGTAGATGACGTATGAAAAACCGGCCTCGGTATATGGGTCTTCGATGGTGCGGAAATGGATACCATGCATCTTGCCATCATAATAAGCGGCTCCGCCTAATGGGGCGAGGTACACATCACGACCTTCGTTCAACTGTGTCAATGTGCCACCTTCCTTTACCTCCAACTCGTAGATACCTTCCTTGTTGTTGTCCATCGTCCACGAGTCGGCCTTCACAACTCCTGTGATAATCTTAGGTACATACATAGTCCCAGATTGTGCACATAACGTCATTGGAAACAATAACGCAAAAAACATGAATGTCAAATAGTATTTTTTCATAGTGATTTAATAGTTAAGATTCTTCCTTTTATCTTCCTCCTCTCATTTCCCTCACATTCTCCTCCTGGAAGGGTTGGGTGGCATGTTAAACAATGTCCCAACCTCTTTCAATTTAAATAATTTAATTTTTTAATCTTAGGAGGGGTAGGGTGGCTTGTCAAATACTGTCCCAACCTCTTTCAATTTAAATAATTTAATTTTTTAATTTTTTAATTTTAGGAGGGGTAGGGTGGCTTGTCAAATACAGTCCCAACCTCTTTCAATTTAAATAATTTAATTTTTTAATTTTTTAATTTTTTAATTTTAAGAGTACTCTCCATTTTTCTGCAAAATTAATCATGCTATTCCGCAAAACGCCGACCGCGATGTTAATAAATGCAAAAACCCACCAAAAACAATGGCACCACCATCATTTTTCGAATTTTTCTAACTACTTTTGCACCCGCTAAAACAACCAAACATCATTTTCGGTCTAAAGGAGAGATGGTAGAGTGGTCGATTACACCGGTCTTGAAAACCGGCACACCGAGAGGTGTCGGGGGTTCGAATCCCTCTCTCTCCGCAATATCACTTGATTATCAGTGAATTACAAGATTTACACCCAATTTTACACCCAAAAATGTAAAGTTGGGTGTTCTCTTTTTAAGTGATAAGATTATATCTTTTCACCTATGATTTGGGTATTTGTACGAGCACTCAACACAAAATCATTCTCTATTTCTTTTATTTGATCAATTGAAAATCCCTTCCAAGATCGAGTTTCTTTGGTAGTTTCGATTAAATATGGATGACTTTCTCCATGATCATAATCAAAATCAACATCGAAATCCCAATCGACAGCATACCCCTTTAATTCTTCCTCCTTTGGCACAATAAATATAATATGTTCGCGAGGAATATCATATAAATTCAGTTCTTTCATTGGAATACGCCATTTGCACCGTGCAGCGGGAGTCTTATTTATTCCCAAATATTGGCAATGTACCTTTCGGCAACTTAACAGGGGCTTTATTCCATCGTATTGATGTAATTGAGCAAGAAGTCTTCTATGCCGATATAAAGGAGGCCCGCTTCATCAAACCAGCGAACGATGTTGTCGCGGACAACCACAATCTTCACAAAAGAGTCGTTGATCTTCAAGAGCGAACGGGTCTCCTGCTGGCGCTTGCTCTCCTCCGCTACCGTCAATGCAGATTGTATATAATAGCGGGCATGGCCCCGATGACACACGAAATCCACCTCCAAGAGTGAGCGTTGGCGCTTACCCTTGGCATTGACAATCATCGTTTCTATAACGCCTACATCCACACTGAAGCCTCGCGCAGTCAACTCATTATATAAGATATTCTCCATGATGTGGTTCTCTTCCTGCTGCCTAAAGTTCAGGCGTGCATTACGCAGTCCCACATCGCTGTAGAAATATTTTTGCTGAGCACCTATGTATTTACGCCCCTTGATGTCATAGCGTGCGACCTTCTTTATAATGAAGGCATCAATGAAGGTATCGATATATGCTGAAATGGTGTTGTGTGAAATCCTGACACCCCTCTCAGATTTGAAGGTGTTTTCCAGTTTCGTTGTATTCGTCAGACTACCAACCGAGGAGGCCAGAATGTTCAGAAGGTCTTCCAATATGTCTTTGTTGCCTTTGAGGTTGTTGCGTTCAATGACATCAGAGATGTAGGTACGCTCAAAAAGACCAACCAAATAGGCGGCTTTGTCCGTATGATCTTTCTTGCTCAATACGAACGGCATACCGCCATACATCATGAATTCCGTCCAAGCCATTCGGCTATCTCCTTGATAGGCTGACATAAACTCATCAAAAGTGAGCGGATTGACTCGGATTTCCTCGCCTCGGTCTTTGAACTCGGTGAATATATCTTTAGAGAGCATTTTTGAGTTGCTGCCCGTGACATATAGGTCCACATTGGGAATGTTCTTTAATCCCAACAAGACATCTACGAAACCTATTCTCTCTTTCGGATTGTCTGGCAGATAGGGATTCTGAATGCTATCCACCTTTTGTATCTCATCCAACAAGACGTAAAAGTAACGTGACCGGTCGGCACACAATTCACGGATATATTTGCCTAATTCCAAAGGATTACGATAGCGTATATTCACATCTTCATCGAGTGCCAGCATAATAATGTCACGTTCCTCCACGCCCTCTTCAAGCAGGTGCTGCCGGAACAAGACATTTAGCAGATATGATTTGCCGCAACGGCGTATGCCGGTTACAATCTTAATCATACCGTCTTTCTCCTTTGCGACAATCTGTTTCAGATATCTGTCTCTTTTTATGACCATATATGTACTTTTTTTGTTACAATGTCACACTTTTCGTCTGCAAAGGTAGTGAACTTTATTTAAATCCGGAAGACTTAGTGTACTTTTTTTGTAGCAACATCACACTTTTCGTCTAAAAGATAGTTGTTTCTTGCCGAATGAGGACTGCACGGGCGGAACATGGACACACCCGTACCCTGTTCATTTTTTAACTAGGAATTTATCTTGGTTGGCATGATGGCATTGATGAAAATGCCGACGATGGCAGCGATGGCGAGGCCCGACAGGTGGATGGGACCGATGGCGATGTCGTCGTTGGCTCCATATTTCACGCCGATGGCCAGCACAAGGATGAGGGCCGCCACAAACACATTG
>OMRP01000011.1 GCA_900313615.1 uncultured Prevotellaceae bacterium | reverse complement strand
ATAATTATTTGGTTTACTGTGTGTGGATTATTCCTATTTTACTCTTTTACTCTTTTACCCTTTTCAAAGTTTTTCCGCCGCGCCCGCCGGGGAGATGCATCTCCCCGGACGGACGGTTCAGCACTAGTAAAATCAGTCCATATAATGTTTTCAACTTCCGCAAGTTCCAGTTGAAAGGAGTTAAAAGAAGTAAGGAGAAGTTAGATGGAGTTAGAAGCCAATAGCCCAGAGACCATCAATGGATTTGATTACTGACCCCACCCCTATCCCCTCCCCTACAAGGGAGGGGAACTGAGGATGAATGTTTAGTGAAAAGGGGTTAGAAGAAACCGTAAAGATTCGTATCGGGTGTGTTCAACTCGATGACGTATTTCTCGGCGTTTTGTTGCTCGGTGAGCACAATGTTTTCTACAGAACCTAAAGAGAGGTCCATCACACGGTGGCAGATGACTTCATTAGCAGTGTTGCGGATAACAACATCAGTAATGCCTATGTCATCCGATGATGACACGGTAATCTCATTGTCATCGCATTCTACGGACACGGGTATCTCCGTACGTCCAACTTGATCATTTGACCCGTTGTCGTCGTTGTTGAGTTCGATGATGTCTGCCCATAGGCAACAGGCAACAAGACATGCCAGGCATGTCAAAAGGATTTTTTTCATCATAATAAAATTATTAGGTTGTTATTTGTTGCAAATCTATGAAAAACGACAAATAACAACCTAATAATTCGTTCTGCATTTTTTCTGCATTTTACAATATGCTTATAATGAGCATATAATATTATCCCAATCTCCACTTTTACCTTCCTTGCCAAAAGTCTTTCTGTACAACCTTGTCTTCATGGAATGGATAGCCTTGTATGTTTTGACCAATAAAACAGATAACTCTTCCGTGCATAACCCCATCTTGATGAGCATACATAATTGGTAATTGATCCTGCTCATCTTGGTGAGTTTCATACATTCATCATGGAAATAGGGGAAATTCTCTTCGAAGAAAGAACTGAAAGATTTCCACGTTTCCTCATTCATGTGCTTTTTTTCTTCTACCATTTTGCGCAAGAGACTTTGCCATTCCAAATACTTTTCAGGATTCAGGCCTTTTTGTTGTTTCTTTTCTTTAACAATATGTTCGTATTTTTCTATCTTTAACTGTAACGCTTCTTTTTTCCGCCGGTTATATTTGTAGAGGAAGAAGATGGAAGCGGATAACAGGAGTACCAAAGATAATAAAACGACAACGAGGTTCCGCCGACGAAGGGATTCTTCTTTCAGACGAGTGTTCTCTTTTTCACGCAGTTGGTAGTTGTAAACGGACTGCATCCTGGCCACGGTCTCGGTGGCAGTGACATCTTCGACGGAGTCGTTCATCTCCACCCATTTCTGGTAATGGGCGATGGCTTGAGGCAGGTTGCCATTTTGGACTTCATGTTCTGCCAGTCTGCGGTGGGCATAGCGGATATTATTCAGATTGCCCTCTTCCAACAGACGCTGCGCACACCAGATTAAAGAATCTTTCGGAACGACATCTTTGTATATATAACAGGCAATGGTGAAAGACGTGGTGCGTGTACCCGGTGTTAGGTGATGAAGAGCCTGTTGGATGTATTTCCGGGCGGAATCAGGTTGGTGGAGATGATGGTAGGTGCGTGCCAACTGGTTGAGGACATTGGGTTGAATAGGTGTCGATTTCGATTCCTCCATTAGACGAAGAGCCACCTTGAGCGTATCCAAAGCCCTTTCCCGTTCATTGAGAAAGTTATAGGCAGAAGATATTCCGGACAAAGCATAGATGGAACGCATCGTGTCACCGATTTCCTCAAAACATTTTTTCGCCTGTTGGTATTCACGCAGACCTTCCTCATTTAAGTCCAAACTGATATATAAATGCCCCATTTGGTTGTGACATAACCCTCGTAACCTTGCAGTGGTGGAATCGTGCGGCATGGCATCAAGGGCCTTGCGGTAATACCCTATCGCCTGCGGCGCGTCGCCTAGGTCCATATTGACACGTCCCCCGTAATAATAGGCCGTGGGGAGGAGCTGCGGGTCGCCGCCATGCTCGTAGTAGTCGAGCACGGTGCGAATGAGACTGTCGGAAGTGTGGGGGATGTAGGCTTTGTCTGCTGCCTTGATGCAGAGGAGGCGGTAATACATCCTGTCAGCTTCAGGGGCTTGAGTCATCTGTTCCGCCAAACGGTCGAGGCTGTCAATGGCTGCCTTGGGATTCACATCACAGAGGCTGTCGGCCATGAGCAATGCAGAAGGATAATGATGTTTGCCCCCGCAGCCTATCAGCAGCAGAGAGAACAACAGCGGGAGGAGGAGCAGACGACGCATGAATGAATGATATAAATTGCTGTTTTACAGCATTGTTAACAACTCTCTGACAAGTACTTGACGGGAGTCTGAGAAAAAGAAAATCCTAACAGTATGAAAATCAAACTGTTAGAATTCCTTCTCGTTGTCCAAGGCGGATTCGAACCACCACAAACAGAACCAAAACCTGTTGTGCTACCATTACACCATTGGACAATCGCAAAAATGCGGATGCAAAGGTAGTGGTTTTTTACACCATTACCAAATTTTTCCGCATTTTTTTGTTTTGCTATTTCACTGTCACGAGGAAATAGTTCTTTTTGCCACGCTGAACGAGCAGGTACTTACCGTCGATGAGGTCGTCAGACGTGATAACTCGGTCAAAGGCCGTCAGCTTCTCCTTGTTCAGCGACACACCCCCACCCTGCACCATCTTACGCATCTCGCCACGGCTGGGGAAGACGGGAACATCCTCGCGGGTAAACAACTCCACGGCAGGTGCGCCAAGGGCTTCTTTGGGGAGGTCGAAATGGGGCACACCCTCAAAGATATCAAGCAAAGTCTGTTCGTCAATTTTCTCGAGAGCCTCTTTGGTCGACTTGCCAAACAAGATGCCCGAAGCCTCGATGGCCATCTCCAGGTCAGCCTGCGAATGGACCATGACGGTCACCTCTTCGGCCAAACGACGCTGCAGCACACGACGACCGGGGTCCTGACGGTGTTCCTCAACGAGTGCGTCAATCACATCTTTCTCCAACGACGTGAAAATCTTGATGTAACGCTCTGCATCGTCATCACTCACATTGAGCCAGAACTGGTAGAACTTATAGGGTGTGGTGCGTTTCGGATCGAGCCAAACATTACCACTCTCCGTCTTACCAAACTTCTTGCCATCAGCCTTGGTGATGAGGGGGCAGGTGAGGGCGAAAGCCTCGGCCTCATTGCCCAGGGTACGGCGTATAAGCTCAGTGCCCGTGGTCATATTACCCCATTGGTCGTTGCCACCCAATTGCAATTTACAACCTTTATGCTGGTAGAGATAAAGGAAGTCGTAGCCTTGCAGCAACTGATAGGTGAACTCGGTGAACGACAGTCCGTCGCGCGCCGTGCCGTTAAGACGCTGCTGCACGCTGTCCTTGGCCATCATATAGTTGACGGTGATATGCTTACCCACGGTACGGGCGAAATCAAGGAAGGTGAAGTCTTTCATCCAGTCGTAGTTGTTCACCATCTCGGCAGCATTGGCATCGGTGCTTTCGAAATCAAGGAACTTCGCCACCTGTCGTTTGATGGCCTCCTGATTATGGTACAACGTTTCGCTATCCAGGAGGTTACGTTCCTGGCTCTTACCCGACGGGTCACCAATCATACCTGTGGCACCACCCACGAGGATGATGGGCTTATGGCCGCAGCGCTGCAGATGGCGCAGCATCATGATACCACAGAGGTGACCGATATGAAGCGAGTCAGCTGTAGGGTCAGTACCCAGATAAGCCGTCACCATCTCTTTCTGCAACAGCTCTTCAGTACCCGGCATGATTTGCGCCAGCATACCACGCCACTTCAATTCCTCAACAAAATTCTTTCTCATCTTTATATAGTTCAATTATTTTTTGGAGTTTGGGAGTTCAGGAGTTTGGACAATAGCCTTGAAAAGTAAAAGAGAAAAACGAAAAGCGAAGAATTTTTCACTGTTCACTATTACTTCTTCCCTTCGGAGTTTTTTCTTAACTCTTAACTAGCAACTCGTCACTCATCACTCATCACTCATCACTCGTCACTCATCACTCATCACTCATCACTCGTCACTCATCACTCGTCACTCATCACTCGTCACTCATCACTCGCCACTCATCACTCATCACTCGTCACTCGTCACTCATCACTCATCATGGCACTGGGTCGTAACCGCTGCCACCCCATGGATGGCATCTGAGGATGCGTCTGATGGCCAGGTAAAGGCCCTTGAATGGTCCATGCTTCACCAATGCTTGCCGTGCGTATTCAGAACAGGTGGGCGTAAACCGACACGATGGCGGTGTGAGCGGTGATATGCACACTTGATAAAAACGGATGGGGAGAAGCAGCAGCCATACCAACACCTTTTTGACGAACGACCACACCAGGCCGACTATTCTCACAACCGTTCGCATAGGCGTTCAAGTAGATTATCCATCTTCGCCGTCACGGTGTCAGAATCATATAGTTGCACATCAAGCCACACAAAAGCCAGCAAAAGGGTCTGGTCGGGATAAGCGTCCATCATACGAAACACACTATCCTTGGCATGGCGATAAGCCTCGCGCACCTGTCGTTTTACCCTGTTGCGCTTCACGGCACGCTTGAAACAGCGTTTGGGCACACTTACCATCATACGCGCCGGCACACCATCCTGACCGCGGGGCACCATCGTGTAAACCACCCGCAACGGATAAGCGGCCAGCGAACGGCTGGAGCCACCAAAGAGCTGGTCTATCTCCTTGCGGTTACACAGACGCTCTTTCTTGGGCAGGGTGAACAATCCCAGAGCGGCCATCAGCAAAGGGGGTTATTTGTTTTTCTTCAGATAAGCACGCAACGCGCTTGTCATAGAAGGGAATTCCGGCGTAGGAGCATTCAGGTCAAGACGCAAACCTTCGTCTGTCACCTCCTTGGCCGTGGCAGGGCCAAAGGCGGCAATACGAATGTCACCCTGCTTGAAATCGGGGAAATTCTTGGTGAGCGACTTGATACCCGTGGGACTGAAGAACAGGAGCATATCGTAGTCGAATCCTGCCACCTCTTCCTCTGTGAAATCGTTGCTCACAGTACGGTACATCACACATTCCGTATGCTGCAGCTTCTTGGCATCAAGCAAATCCTTCACTTCGTTGTTGTTGACATCACTCATGGGCACGAGGTATTTCTCGGTTTTGTGCTTCACCATGGTGGGTATCAAGTCGACAATCTTGCCCGTGGTACCGAAGAACACTTTGCGCTTGCGGTACTGCACATATTTCTGGATATACAACGCGATGGTTTCCGTTACACAGAAATACTTCATGTCTTCGGGAATGGTCAGACGCAACTCCTTTGCCAAGGTAAAGAAATGATCAATGGCATGTCGCGAAGTGAAGACCACTGCCGTATGGCTCAGGATGCTCACCTTCTGATGGCGAAAATCCTTTGCCGAAATACCTTCCACCTTGATAAAAGGACGAAACACCAATTCCACACCGAATTCTTCCGCTATGTCGTAATACGGCGATTTGGTACTGGTAGGCTGAGGCTGGGAAACCAAGATTTTCTTAATCATTCCTTGTCTTAAAAATTGATTTTCAAATACTCATTAAAAAACGCCATCACACCGTACAACACGACAAGAGGCATCATTTCGAGGGCACAAAAGTACAAAAAAATTTGCAATAAGGAACCTCTTCGACGAAAAAAGATGATAAATGACTTATAAAAAGTCGCCATTTTCGACAAAATGATGACAATTCCGACATAAATGAATATGATTTCGACAGGAATGGACACATAAGGAAACGCCAACACCACTGGATAAAGCAATACCCCTTCTAAGGCGGTAAGCAACAGGAGCGACTTATGCCATTGTAAGTTTTTTTTACTATCGAAGAACACCCAGTCGATGAAAACATAAGCACATACCTTCAACAGGAAATACAACAACACGCCACCGATGAAGGCAAAGAGTTGGACCTGGTGGGGAAGGAACAGAAAATGTTCCGCCTCTTGACGATTGACGAACAAGTAACATCCCAAACCAAACACCAAAACGGTGTTTAGCCCCAAGAGCCACAAACCACGCACCTCAGTCTTCGTGTCGGGAACTGTCGTAACACGTGCTTTCTCATAATGGAAAAAACCCTTGAGATGGCGACGAAAGAACTTGCCGCTACTTGAGAAAGCCACCATCATGAGCAACAGACACACGATATAGATGGTGATGACCCAACTGTCAGTACCTATGGAATAAGGGAGCGGATCGCCCCACTCCCCTACTGGCACCATTCCTTCCACGACAGACGAGTCGGCCTTGAAACCTCCCACCACCGCATCGCCAAAATGGGATAACGGAGTGGAGAACAGACTGTCGTTAGGAGATGCCATAACCCAAGGAATAAAAAAGATTATGCCAAACCGAAAGCCTCGCGGATGGCATCCACCTCATCGAGTTTCTCCCATGTGAAAAGTTCCACCTCCATCACCTTCGTCTCGTGGTAATGGCTGGTGAACACTTTCTCTACCTTGCGGCACTCACGTCCCATGTGTCCGTAAGCCGCCGTCTCCAGATAGATGGGCTGACGCAGTTTGAAACGATCTTCTATGCCTCGCGGAGTGAGGTCGAAATGATTGCGTATCCACTGGGCTATCTCACCATCGCTCATGGACACATGGCTGCGACCATAGGTGTTCACATAAACACTCACAGGCTGCGCCACGCCAATGGCATAACTCACCTGCACCAACATCTCGTCGCTTACGCCGGCAGCCACCATGTTCTTCGCAATGTGACGGGCGGCATAGGCGGCAGAACGGTCTACCTTACTGGAGTCCTTGCCAGAGAATGCACCACCACCATGGGCTCCCTTGCCACCATAGGTGTCGACGATGATTTTTCTGCCGGTAAGACCAGTGTCGCCATGCGGTCCACCAATGACAAACTTGCCGGTGGGGTTGACGAAATATTTGATGTCGGGATGGAACAGGTCAAGCACCTGCTGGCTGGTGATGCGCGCCTTCACTCGGGGAATGAGGATATTGATCACATCCTGACGTATCTGGGCGAGCATGCGCTCATCATCGTCGAGGAACTCATCGTGCTGGGTCGACACAACGATGGTATCGATGCGTTGCGGCACATTGTCGTCGCCATACTCAATGGTCACCTGACTCTTGGAGTCGGGACGCAGATAGGTCATCTCCTTCCCTTCCTTGCGGATGGCGGCCAAGGTCTCCATCAACAAGTGGGAGAGATAAAGCGATACAGGCATGTAACTGTCGGTCTCTGCCGTGGCATAACCGAACATCATGCCTTGGTCGCCGGCTCCCTGCTCGGCGGGCGTGGCACGGTCAACACCACGGTTGATATCGCCACTCTGCTCATGGATGGCGGTGAGTATGCCGCATGAGTCACCATCGAATTGGTACTCCGACTTGGTATAGCCTATTCGTTTGATGGTGCGGCGAGCGATGGTCTGGAGGTCAATGTACGCCTCGGAATGAACCTCGCCCATGATGACCACCTGACCAGTGGTGACAAAGGTCTCTATGGCACAACGGGCTTGGTCGTCATAAGCCAGAAACTGGTCGAGCAACGCATCGCTAATTTGGTCGGCCACCTTGTCGGGATGACCTTCCGACACCGACTCGGATGTGAAAAGATAAGGCATAGTTGTATTGTTTTTACGGATTGAGGGTGCAAAGATACGACTTTTTATTCATATCGCTCCTTGCACCCTCAAGAAAAATGTGATAAGGGGTATCCTTAATAATAGGTATTTTTATGATGGCCGCATGACATGGAACAAACAGAACCCACCATAAGTACCAAAGTGAACCTTACTATTCGGGAAGCATGACCACTTCAACCTGGTTGCCGGGTTTCATGACCACGTCTTTCACGAAGGAAGCTACTTTCTGCGGGGTAACGCCATTGATGATGTTCTTGTAGTTCGTGTGCAGGTCGATGCCATGCTCGGCATAAGCCTCCAGCACGTTAATCCAGTAGCCGTTCTTGCGGGCATCGTCGTCAGCCTGCTTGAGCATCAGTTCCTTCACCTTGCCCAGCATGTCGGCATCCACATCGCTGCACAGACGCTGCGCCTCATCGCGCATAATGGCCAAAGCCTGGTCGGCTTGCTCTGGTTTCATCGGGCAGACACCCACCAATGCGGTAAAGGGCTTGTCACCACCCAAGACCGAATAGCCACCGGCACTGGCCGAATAGGCGGCGCTGGCCTCCTCGCGAATCTTCTTCAGGTAAATCATCTCCAACACCTGACCTGCTGCAGTCACCAGCACATCGCCTTCCTGGGTGTAAGGAGCGGTATCGTTGAACCATACCAAACGTGAGTTGGCTTTCGGCGTTTCCATCTTGCGCAGGAACCTGTTCACCTTCTTGCCCTGAGCGTAGGTGGTCACAGGACGCCATTGGTCGCGCTGACCATTGTCGGGCAATGAGGCGACATATTGTTCAATCATCTGCCGCAACTGGGCCTCATCATAGTTGCCTACGAAGATGAAGGTATAGTCGCCGGCATTGGCTGTGCGCTCGGCGGCAATCTGCAGGATTCTGTCGTAGTTGACTTTCGCCAGGTCGCCAACATTCATCGACATGAAACGCGGATTGCGGTCGTACAAGGTGACACGGATGGAGTCGGAGAACGCCACCTCGGGAGATTGGTCTTTGTTCTTGAGTTGGTTCTCTAACATACCCATCAGCGTGGCAAACGATTTCTCGTCCTTGGTGATACTAGTGAACTTAAGGTAGCAGAGTTGGAACATCGTTTCCAAATCCTTGGGAGCGCAACTGCCCGACATTTGTTCATGAGTGTCGGTCAACGACATGCTCACAGAGGCCTGCTTGCCAGCAAGGGCCTTGTCGAGTTCGGTGCTGTTGAAGGCACCCAGACCACTCATGCCCACCACGCTTCCCAACAGCGAGGTGTTGAAAATATCACTTTCGGGATAGAGCGAAGCGCCACCTTTCGAGAAAGCATACATACGCACCTCGTCGTCCTTGAAATCGGTCTTCTTCATCAGCACCTTGGCGCCGTTGGAGAGTTGCAACTGAGTGAATCCCAACTGGTCGTTCTTGCTCTCGCTCACGATGGAACCCTTGGCGGGCATCTCACTGATGAGCGGCTCTTCCTTCACATTGTCGACCCACGGTGTGAGTGTCTGGCCTCGTACACTGGTGATGGCTTGGTAGAGACCGGCTGCCGTGGGATAGGTCTTGCCTTCTTTCTCGTTGTTCAGGCAGAGCACCACCACATTGGTGTCGGTGCGGCTCACCAACTCACCCAGCACCTCGTTTACCATCTCAACGGGAACCATCGGGGCGAACTGGTCGTAAATCTGTTTCTCTGCATCGATGGCCATCAGCGGTTCATTCTCCAAGAAATGGTCGCGACAGGCATCACCATACACGGAGTTGTCGCGCTTGTCACGGTTGGTGTATACCTTGTCCACCTGGCTGAGGAACTCGGCACGGGCACGGGCATACTCTGTGGCTGTGAAACCATGCTGAAGGGCACGCTCCACCTCACGATAGGCAGCGGCAAGGGCTTCTTCATGCTTGCCTTCTTTAGGAACAACGCTCAACTCGAAAGCGCCTTTGGTGTGGGCCAGGAAGAAAGCACCATCGCCAACTCCTGCATTGAGGAACGGGCAATCGGGTTCCTGTGCCACCTCCGTGAGTCGATTGTCGAGCATGGACACCACCATACGTTTGGCATATTCGCCGAGGACATACGACAGGTCGCTTTTCTCTTCGGCCGTCTCCACTTCGTGTTTGAACATCACCTCAATCATGTCGGTGCGCTGTTCCTTGTCCTTATCGATGATGATGATGGGCTTGGAGTTGTCGGGCACGGGCTCGGGCACCACCTTGGGCGCACCGGCAGGAACCTTGATGCCACTGAACATCTCCTTGATTTTCGCCTCGGTACGGTCTACGTCGATGTCACCCACCACGATGATGGCCTGGTTGTCGGGACGGTACCACTTGCGATAATAGGCACGAAGCACCTCGGGAGCGAAATTGTCTACAATCTCCATCTTGCCGATAGGCATACGACGGCCGTATTTACTGTCGGGATAGAGGGCCTCGAGGTTGCGTTCGAGCATGCGCATGATGGGAGAGGTGCGCAAGCGCCACTCCTCATGAATCACGCCACGCTCTTTCTGTATCTCATCTTCTTCCAACAGCAGACCATTGCTCCAGTCCTTCAAGATGAGCAGACAGGAGTCGAGGGCGCTGACACGGGTAGAGGGCACATTGCAGATACGGTATACCGTCTGGTCGATACCAGTATAGGCATTGAGGTCGCCACCGAACTCCACGCCGAGCGAACGGGTGTACTCGATGAGGTTATTGCCCTTGAAATTGTCGGAGCCATTAAAAGCCATGTGCTCGAGGAAGTGGGCCAGACCGCGCTGGTCCTCATTCTCCTGGATACTACCCACACGCTGGGCAATATAGAAGTTGACACGATGCTCAGGATAACCATTCTGCCGCACATAGTACTTCAGACCGTTATCCAGCTGTCCCATCCTGATGGCTGGGTCTACAGGCAGCGGATACTGCTGTGCCTGCGTGGTTGCCGCCGTAATGAACAGCAACACGAGAGTAACGAATTTCTTGATGTTCATATTTGTTGAATTATTGGTGTGCAAAAATACTGATAAACGAGGGAAATGCCAAAAAATAATGGCTATCATTTGAAGAAATCAGCTTTTCATTCTGTCATACGCTCCTCTTGTTTCAATCCAGTGCGTCCAACAAGATGAAGGCAGCCCAGAATTGTGGGGCTTCATAGGGATGACTCTCGGCAGAGGATGGGTCTCCCCCAACGGTATAGGTGCGGACAGCATGTTGAGCCATACGCAAGGCTACGTTTTTCTTATGGCCCGACATCAACAGTTCATAGAAACGGGTCATCAATAGACGTGTGGCATCATCGTCCACTTTCCAAAGTGTCATGAGCAGGGTGTTGGCACCGGCTTTCTTGAATCCTCGCTGCAGACCAAAGACTCCGTCTCCCTTGATTTCGCCCAGTCCTGTCTGACAAGCCGAGAGCACCACCAAATCAAGACCGCGCAGGTCCATCTGTGATATCTCCTTGGCTGTGAGGATACCATCGTCGATGGCCTCGGGCAAAGTACGACCTTTCAATACGTGGTTGGCTCCTGCGAAAAGCAGACCGGAACGGGTGAGCATCTTGTCCTCGGAATCGGCGGACCGTCCGCTTGTTTGTTGCAGAAACGACATCTTGCTCATCTTCGTGGCTTCACGCTCCGTCCAATAGAACCCATGCGTAGCCACATGAAGCATCCCTATGCCTTGGCCCGACAGTTCCTTGAAGGACCTCTCGGTGGCTAGGGTGTCTGTTTTCAATAGTGTGGAAATATGATGAGCGGAGAGAGTCTTCTCCACCCCTTCGGCTTCGGTCTTTGTGGCGGGCAGATAAAAAGCGCCAGCACGCAGATGGAGCGAATCGGCAACCAAAGGCATGTCATCCAAGGAACGACTCCGCTGGCTGACATAAGGACTGTTGGCGGCCATGCGGTTCACATCCGCATCATAACGTATGCCCCCATAAACGACGGCATTGCCTGCCTTCGAAGTATGGTGCTGGATGGCCAACTCACGCGTGGATGACAACCGGTAAAAATTCCATAAATCGGAAAGATACAATCCACGATAGCCCGCAGGAAGATTCTCAATGGCTTTGTTGTACAGCTCGCCGTCGGGCGAGAAATAGATGTTGCTGATACCATCCAACTCACCTGCCAAAGGCTCGAACAGACGGGTGGCTATCTGTCCATCGTCATAACTCATATTGGCAATTTCTTTCTCCTCAAAGAGTCGGTAAACGGCAGGTTGGCGACTGTCGGCCCTCAAGGTGACCGCCAGATACACCACGCTGTCGTTATTTATGGGGCAACGGACAAATTCAATGGCCAAATCTTCGGGTTTCAATGCCGCTTGCACATCCTGCCACTTCACGCGGAGGTTTTTGGTGAAATCGCCAACAGCAGCCGACTGCCGTACCAATAGTTGCTCTTGTTGGTCAACAAGTTGTGCCAAGGAGTCGACATTTACCGTCGTGTCGCCCTGTGCCGCTTGGGCATAGGCCTTTTCCATTTGGTCGCGCATGTCATTCAACCGTTCATAGGTGGCCAGCAATACGGTATCGCCACTATTCAGGATGGTTTCCCTGAGTTGGGTGTCGGCACTCAAAAGGAGACCTTTGGAGAGCAACATGCCATCGTAGAGGACGGGGGCAAAGCGGCCATCACCGGAATAATAGGTAAAATAAGGCAACTCGCGGGTAAACACTTTCGCGTATTTATTCCAAAAATCATGGCGGTTACCTGCATTAAGCCCTGTGAAATATTCAAGAATCATGCCTGATGAATAATTCACATAATTCGACATGGCATCTACGGTGTTGTCATAATGACCGTTCAGAAATGAGAAAGCACCATAATTATATAGTACGGAAGGATAATACTGTCCGGTCTTGCCATAATGGTTTACCACCAAAGCCAACGACCCCTTGGCCAAATCCTCTGCCTTATCATTATCTCCCATCCTACTATATATCTGGGCCAACACATTTCGTGAACCGATGGTAAGGATATGGCTTTCGCCAAGAAGACGCTTTCTGAGGTCCAACACCTTGAGCTCCAAGTCAAGCGACCTGGCTAGGTCTGACGACATCAGGTAAACGGCCAGATTATGCAGCGCCGTGATGTATTCAAGGTCGGTTTCCTTCCGGGTACTGTGGAGCAGGGCTACCTCTTGCTCTTCTATTTCAACGGCCTTGTCATCATAGCCCAAACCATTGTATGCCCGAGCGAGATAATTCTTACACATGGACTGCTCTTTGGTGCCTATCTCCTTCCTCTCCATGACACGCTCCACTTTCTCGCAAATTTTAACGGCTTTTTCGTAGAAAGACATCTCGTTGAATGCGGCGGCGAGATTCAGGGCAGTGTGTATATAATCATCGGACTCTTCACCCAAGACAATGCCTAAGATGCCCAATGAGCGTTCAAAATACGCCAAGCCTTCCACTTCACGACCATAGTTGGAAAGGGTGACACCGAGGTTGGCCAGACTACGCGCATACTCCATGCTATTCTCTCCATAAAGTTCTTTATAAATAGCAGCCGACTCTTCCAACAGTTCCACGGTTCCTTCCAGTTGATGGGCTTCCACATGGTAAATGGACAATAGGTTAAGTGCATAAGCCAACTCTTCCTTCTTATCGGGCATCAACCGTCTATACAAATCCACGGCCTGTTCCTCCCATACGATAGCGCTGGGATAGTCATACATCCAATAGTAGGTCACTGCTACATTTTCAATGGCCTCGACCTGTTCTTCCGGACAATTCAACGTCTTGTATAACGCTGCTGCCTGAAGAGCATAAGGCAGTGCTTCTTGGTATTTCTCTTTATCGACATACTCCACGGCAATGGTGTTAATCAACTCTGCATAGGTAGTGTCACGGGGGCCATCCCCATATTGCCGCAGGGTATACAACAAAGTATCAAGACGGGTATTCAATTGCTGTCCGGCTAAAGGATCATCTTCGATTTGTGCCTTGACGCTCAGCGGCATCAAATACAACACCACTGTCATCAAGATAAAAAAGGTCTTATTCATCAGTATTAGAAATTTTGGATGTGATATTTCTTGGATGGTGTTCTTCTATCTCACGACGTAGGCTGGCCATGTCGATATGGGTGTAGATTTCGGTGGTGGCAATGCTCTCATGGCCGAGCATGGCCTGTATGGCCCTGAGGTCGGCGCCACCTTCGAGCAATGCCGTGGCGAAACTGTGGCGGAAGGTATGGGGACTGATGGTCTTGGTGATACCCGCCTCACTACCGAGGCGTTTCACCATGATGAGAATCATCGTGCGGGTGAGATGTGCCCCCCGGCGGTTCAAAAAGACATAATCTTCCTCGCCTGGTTTGATGTCCATGGCCTGACGGTACTGAAACCAAAAACCCAACTCGTCGATGACGCGGGGCGACATGGGCACTAGACGTTCCTTGCTCCCCTTGCCCATGACACGCAGGAAACGCTCATCGAGATAGAGGTCAGAGAGCTTGAGATTCACGAGTTCTGAAACGCGCAACCCGCAACTGAACAAGGTTTCTATGATGGCACGGTTGCGGTGTCCCTCCCATTTCGACAGGTCGATGGCTGACTCGATTTGGTCCACCTCCTCGGTGGAAAGCACCTCGGGTAGATGGGCACCTAACTGTGGCGACTCCAACAGTTCGGTAGGGTCATTATCGATATACCCATCAGTCAGGAGATAGCGGTAGAAAGAGCGCACACCACTTAGGATACGGCACTGCGAACGAGCCCCAATGCCCAGATCGTAGAGTGCGGCGGCAAAATGACGAAGGTCGTCAAGTTGAGCCTCTATGGGGTTGACTTTTTCCTGACGCAGGAATTGCAACAATTTGTCCACATCGCGCATATACGCCTCAAGGGTGTTGGGCGAGTAGTTGCGTTGCAGGCGTAGGTATCGGCGATAACGAGCCACCACGGATGATTGTGTTCCCTGTGTCGTCGGCTGTTCGTTCATGGCATGATGTGTATGAGGGTCAAACCGTCACGCAAAGGCAGTATCACCTTCTCCACCCTGCTGTCGGAGGCCACATGGTCGTTGAAACGGCGGATGCCGATGGTTTGCGGGTCATGGTCATAATGTTCATCTACCACATGACCGTCCCACAATGTGTTGTCGGCGAGGATGAACCCTCCGGGGCGGACAACACCCATCGCCATCTCATAGGCTTCCACATAAGTGCGTTTGTCGCCATCGAGGAAGGCCATATCGAATGTCACACCCAACCGAGGTGCCTCGGTCAGCGCATCGCCGATGATAAAACGTATCTTGTCTGCCACCGACGATCCTTCTATCCATGGTCGGGTGAAATCCTCCAACTCGTCGTCTATCTCAAAGGTATACACCTGTCCACCATCATCTAGGCCCTGAGCCATGCTGATGGCGCTGTAACCACTAAAAGTGCCCACCTCGAGAATATTGCGGGGACGAATCATGCGTACCAACATTCGAAGCACACGACCTTGCAAATGACCGCTGGCCATGCGCCCTGCCAAAAGATGAATGTTGGTGGCACGGTAAAGACGGTAGAGGTAGTCATCCTCAGGGTCGATATGTTCTGCGATGTACTGGTCCTGCACTTTTTCTAGCACTTTTTCCCTTCCCCTTTTTACCTTTTTACCCTTTTACATTTATACCTTTCAATGCCTCGATGGCCAGACGATAACTGTCGAGACCGAAACCACAGATGACACCCTTGCACGCGGCACTGATGAGTGACACGTGGCGGAACGGCTCACGCTGGTGAACATTGCTGATATGCACCTCCACCACAGGGGCTTTGATGGAGCGGATGCAGTCGTGCAGCGCCACACTGGTATGGGTATACGCACCGGCATTCATGACGATACCGTCGACGGTAAATCCCTGACGCTGCATCTCATTGATCAGTTCACCTTCGACATTGCTTTGGTAATAACTTATTTCGATGTCAGGATAGCGTTCGCGTAACTGCGGCAAATATGCCTCAAACGACTCACTCCCATAGATGCCCGGTTCGCGTTGTCCCAACAGATTGAGGTTGGGACCATTGATAATGAGTATGTTCATAACATGTATGAGTAAAATGATGAATCCGCTGCGAAGTTACAATTTTTCCACGTAACTGCAAAATGTATTTGGCTTTTCCAATAAAAAGCAGTAACTTCGCAGCCGTAATAAAAAAAGGAAGTAGAATAGGAAGTAATAAAAAGAAGTAAAAAAGGAAGTAATAAAGGTAGTAAAAAGAGGAAGTAAAAGAGGAAGTTATAAAAGGAAGTTAAGCACTTCGTGCTGGACAATAGCTTTGAAAGGTAAAAGAGTAAAAAAGTAAAAATAGTAGGCGGAGTAATGTCCATTTTAACTCCCAATTTAACTCCCAATTTAACTTCCATGAGCGAAGCGAATTAACTCCCATTTTAACTCCCTATTAAGAAAAAACTCCCATTTTAACTCCCTATTAAAGAAACTCCCAATTAAAAAAGTAAAAAACATGCAAGAGACAAGACAAAACAGAATAGCACGACTGCTGCAGAAGGAACTAAGCCTCATCTTCCAATCGCAGACACGCATGATGCACGGGGTGATGGTGAGCGTGACACGCTGCCGCATTTCACCCGACCTGAGCATCTGCACTGCTTACCTGAGTGTGTTCCCTTCGGAACGAGGTGAGGAAATATTGCAGAACGTAAACAACAACGCACGCACCATACGATATGAATTAGGTACGCGCGTGCGCAACCAACTGCGTATCATTCCCGAACTGAGGTTCTTCATCGACGACTCACTCGACTACATCGAGCATATCGACGAACTGTTGAAGAAGGGAGAAGAAAAAAGTAGCAAGGAACCCCACTAACCATCGTCCAAACTCCTAGACTCCTAAAAAATGCCCAATTTCCCGTTTTTCATCGCACGGCGCTACCTGTTCTCGAAAAAGAGCACCCATGCCATCAACATCATCAGCGGCATCTCCGTGATTGGGGTCGCTGTGGGAACGTTGGCGTTGGTGGTCACGCTGAGCGTGTTCAACGGGTTTCACGACTTGGTGGCATCGTTCTTCACGTCCTTCGACCCGCAAATCAAGGTGGTACCCGTGAAAGGAAAAACCGCTCCATCCGACGACCCCATCCTCACACAAATCAAGGCACTGCCCGCGGTTGAGGTGGCTACGGAGTGTGTGGAGGACCAGGCCATGGCTGTTTACGACGACCGCCAGGCCATGGTAAAGGTGAAGGGGGTAGACGACAACTTTGCCGACCTTACACATATCACGGAGATTCTCTACGGCGACGGACAGTTTAATCTGGCCAAGGCAAACCTGCAATACGGAACGCCAGGCATCCAACTGGCGCAGAACCTGGGGTTGGGCGTGAAATGGAGGGGGGATCTCCATCTGTTTGCACCACGACGTGAGGGACAACTTGACATGGCTCACCCCGAAGATGCCTTCGTCACCGACTCGCTCATCTCTTCGGGCGTGGTGTTCAACGTACAACAGTCGAAGTACGACCGCGACTACATGCTTGCACCCATCGCTTTCGCACGCAACCTGTTCGGACAGCAGGGTATGCTCTCATCATTGGAGCTGCGCCTGAAAGATGGCGCCAATATCGATGGCACGAAAAAAGAAATAGAGCGTATTGCTGGCGATAAATACAAAGTGATGGATCGCTACGAACAGCAAGCCGAGACGTTCAATATCATGAACATTGAGAAACTGCTGGCTTACGTATTCCTCAGTTTCATCCTCTTGGTGGCCTGCTTCAATATCATCGGCTCACTCTCCATGCTCATCATCGACAAGAAAGAGGATGTGCAGACATTGCGCAACCTAGGGGCTGACGATAAACAAATTTCAAAAATATTCTTGTTCGAAGGACGTATGATAGCCACGGCAGGTGCCGTACTAGGTATCATCGGTGGATTGTTGCTCTGTTGGATACAGCAACAGTTCGGCGTGGTGAGTCTGGGCGACAGCAGCGGCAACTTCGTGGTCGATGCCTATCCCGTGAGCGTTCATTTCTGGGATATCGTCATCATCTTCTTCACCGTTATCGCCATGGGATGGATAGCGGTGTGGTATCCCGTGAGACAACTAAACAAAAAACTATTGTGATAAAAGGAGCAACAGGCAAGAGATTATTCCAACTCCACTCGTTCCACCAACACGTCTTCATGTAAAAACACCTGGGCCTGTTCCTTGAACGTCTCAGGGTTTTCGGTTGTGAGATAACGCACCGTGGCTCCCTTTGAGCAATGACACTCGAAATCGGGATGGCGCTCAAAATACTGTTGCAGACTGTTGGCCACAAACTCTCCTTGTGGGATGATACGCACACCCGTGGGTAGATACTTCACAATTTTCGGCATCAACAAGGGGTAATGGGTGCAACCCAGCACCAAAGCGTCAATCTCTGGGTCTTTGCGCATCACTTCATCGATGCGTTTCTTCACGAAATAGTCGGCACCTGGACTGTCGGCCTCATGGTATTCCACCAAAGGCACCCAAAAAGGACAGGCTACTCCCGTGACATGGATATCAGGATGCAACTTGGTGATTTCCAAATCATAACTCTTACTCTTAATGGTTCCCTCGGTGGCCAACACACCCACATGGCGTGATTGGGTGAGCGAACCGATTACCTCTGCCGTGGGACGGATAATGCCCAACACACGGCGATGGCTGTCCCACTGCGGCAGGTCGTTCTGCTGAATACTACGCAACGCCTTGGCGGATGCCGTGTTGCAACCGAGAATCACCAAATGGCATCCCATCTCGAAGAGTTTGAGCACCGCCTGGCGGGTGAAGGAATAGACGACGTCGAAAGAGCGGGGTCCATAAGGGGCACGGGCATTGTCACCCAAATACAGATAATCGTATTCGGGCAACAGTTGGCGGATACCATGCAAGATGGTCAGACCACCATAACCGGAGTCAAAAATGCCTATAGGACCGGGCGACGAGGGCAATTCCATCATCTCAACCTGCTCAATATGTCATTGGTGACATCCTCACCCATCTCGGCATCCACATACTGCAAGGCATCACCATCGGTATTGAGGATGAACATCATTCCGCGCTCCTTACCGAGGGCTTTCACAGCCTCGCTGATTTTGTTGTTCAACGGCACGAGGGCATCACGCTCCGCCTGCTTCAGCAAACGCTCGGCTTCCTGACGGAACTGGATGTTCTTCGCCATCAGTTCCTGCAACTCCGTCTGTCGTTTCTGTAGGATGGTTGGCGCGAAATCACGCTGACCTTCCAAAAACTCCTCGTATTTGCGGTTGAACTCGTCTTCCACGCGTTGGGTCTCGGCATCATACTGACTGCGCAACTTGTCAAGAGATGACTGTGCCTCGGCATAACCAGGCATGGCACGCAACACCGCATCATGACTGAAAAAGCCAATCTTTGTCTGCGCCTGCATCGTCAGAGGCAGGAGGAAGAGCAGCAATAACCAAAATGATTTCTTCATGTAGTGTCGGGAAAAGTGTAACAAGGGGCAAGCATGGAAGTGCCTGCCCCTGGATGGTTGTTGTATAAATGATTATTTCTTAGACAGCTGAGCCTTCACATCACTTGTCACATCCTTGCTGATGCTATCGTTGATATAAGGAAGGGAACCATTCGACATGATGTAGACATAACCACCGGCTTTGCCTACAGCCTCAACGGCTTGCATCACACGCTGCTGGATAGGAGCCATCTTCTCTTGCTGGGCACGCTGGAACGCCTGCTGATTCTGCTGAGCCTGCTCGGAGATACGCTGGTATTTTTCCTGCAGGTCGGCTTCCTTTTCCTGCTGTTGGGTGGCACTGAGGGTGCTCTTGGTCTTGTCGTATTCTTCTGCCAAACGCTGCAACTCGGCCTGCGAAGCGGTCAGCTCCTGCTCATATTGCTTGCCAAGGGCTTCCAGTTCCTGCATGGCAGTGGTGTATTCGGGCAACGACTGGATCACCTTGTCAAGATCCACATGTCCAAACTTCTGCTGTGCAAAGAGTGAGAGAGGTGCGCACAGCATCAACATCAAAAATAGTTTCTTCATTTCGTTCGTTTATTAAGTGATTATTTGATTTCTTGTTACTTTGCCACAATGGCGCGGCAAAATTACTACAATTAATTGGAATAGCCTAATTTTTCGAGCACTTCGTTGCTGATGTCTATCTTCGGGGAACCGAAGATGATACCTCCATTGCTGGCACGGTCGAGCACGAGCGAATAACCGCGAAGTTCGGAGATGTCCTTCACGGCATTGTAAATCTCTTCCTGAATGGGGGTCATCAATGCCTCGCGTTTCTTGAACAATTCACCTTCGGGACCGAAGTATTTCTTCTTCAATTCACTGGCTTCCTTCTCCTTGTTCATGATTTCCTCTTGCTTCTTCTGCTTCTGCTCCTGCGAGAGGAATACCACCTCATTCTGGTAGTTCTTATACATGGTGGCTGCCTCGGTATTGAGCGCCTCAACCTCGGCTTGCCACTTGCGCGACACTTGGTTGAGTTGTTCGTTGGCACGTTCGTAGGCGGGCACATTGCGAAGGATATAGTCCATATCCACCAATGCAAATTTCTGGGCATGGCTTGCCATGGCCAGCATAGCCAAAAGGCTTACAATCATCAGTTTCTTCATCGTCTGTCTTTTTTTGTTTTTTGTTGGTTCCCTTGTTTGACGGGCAAACAGGAGATTCGTCACATGTCACCAACGGTTATTTAACTTTTATTATTATTTAGGCTCCTAGAATTCCTGTCCGAGAATGAAGTGGAACTGGCTGCCACCTTTCTTGCCCCACACACTGTCGAAACCATAGGCCCAGTCGATACCCATCAGGCCCACCATAGGCAGGAAGATACGGACACCTAAACCGGCACTGCGTTTCATGTTGAAGGGATTGAAGTCCTTGGTATCGGCCCACGCATTACCTCCTTCGACGAACCCGAGACCATAGATGGTGGTATTGCCCAGCAAGAAGGGATAACGCAACTCGAGTGTCATGCGGTCATAGGCATAACCCGAATAACCATAGGGGGTAAGCGAGCCGTTCTCATAACCACGCAAACCGATGGTTTCCTCGGCATAACCTGTACTATAACCACTCATACCGTCACCACCCATATAGAACGTCTCAAAGGGAGATTTCTTGTATTTGTTGTACGAACCCAGCAGACCGAACTCCACACGGGCCATGAGCACAAGGCACTTCACGTTGTTGGTCAGTGCGGTGAACGTACGGGCCTTGAATTTCCACTTATGGTATTCCACCCAACGGTATTTCTCCTGCTGCTCTTGCACATAGGTGGGTGACTTGACGTTGTTGGCCAACTGCGAATAGTCTTTGTCGTCCCACAACGACCATGGCGGCGTAATTGACACCGATGCGGAGAATTCACTACCCGAACGTGGGAAGAGTGGGTTGTCAACGGATGTTCTGTTGAGGGAAATGCCAAGATTCAAGTTGTTCGAGTTTCCTGATGTCATGAGGAAATAACGCCAGTTCTTGAGCATATAGCGGGTGTACGACAGGTTCATCGAAAGCGTGAAGTAGTCGTCGGGCCAACTCAGACGTTTACCCCATCCCAACGAAGCACCCAACAGTTTGACGTATTTGTCGGGGTCGTAATAGTTTTCGTATGAATTATAATAACCGCCTTGATATGAGCCGATGCCATACAGGTAATTATAATAATTGTTCATGTAACCGCTGTTGTAGTACGAACTCGACACGTCGGTCTGCTTCGAGAAATATACACCAAAGCTGAACTGGATGGGACGCTTGCCACCAAACCAAGCTGTGGAATAAGAAAGGTTGTACGACTGGTAGTATGTACCATTGGTCTGAGCGCCGATGGAAAGCACCTCACCATCGCCGATAGGAAGAATGCCACGATGTTCCTTATTCTTGTTGAACAGGTTGGCCATGGAGAAGTTGTTGAGCTTCAGACCTATACGACCAATGACACCTGTCTGTCCCCAACCCAATGAGAATTCTATCTGGTCGTTCGACTTCTGTTCAAGGTTCCAGTTGATGTCCACGGTACCCTCTTCGTAGTTTGGCTGCACGTCGGGGTTCACTTTCTCCGGGTCGAAATGTCCCATGGAAGCCAATTCACGTGCCGAACGCATGAGTGCCTCCTTCGAGAACAGGTCGCCGGGCTTTGTGCGCAACTCACGACGCACCACATTTTCATAAAGTCGCGTATTGCCAAAAATGTTCACATGGCTGATGTGTGCCTGTATGCCTTCGGTGATACGCATCTCCAAATCGATGCTGTCACCCACGATGTTCACCTCGGTAGGCTGCAGTTGGTAGAACAGGTAACCGTTGTTCCAATACAGGTTGCCCACGGCATCGTCATCCTCGGTGAGGCGTTTGTTGAGCAGTTTCTGGTTGTACACATCACCTTTCTCCATGCCCAGCGTCTGACTCAACTTGTCGGTGGGATAAACGGTGTTGCCCACCCATGTGATGTTGCGGATGAAATACTGACGTCCCTCGTCCACCTTCACATACACATTCACATGCTTCTCGTCGTTGTTCCAAACGCTGTCGGCCAGGATGGTGGCATCACGGTAACCATATTCATTGTATTTCTCTATCAGATTCTGCTTGTCTTCCTTCCACCGTTCCGGGGTAAACTTCTTCGACTTGAAGATATTGGCAAACTTACCTGCCTCATGGGTCTTGGAGAAGGCTCCCTTGCTGAACATTCCACCCTTGATTTTCGAATCCGACAAGTGGTCATTGCCCTCGATGATAATGTGGCGCACCTTCATCTTCTCTTTCTTGTCGACGATAACATCGAGAATTACCTGGTTCTTGTTCGCCACATCATCACGCTGGTTGATGGTAATCTCGGCATTTTTGTAACCCTTGTCGTCGAAATAGCGCTTGGCCAAGATTTTGGCACGGTCGAGGATGTTTGGCGTCACCTGCCCACCCTTGATGATACCCAGTTTTTGCTCCATATCCTCACGCTCCGACTTCTTCAGACCGATATAGTTGATAGTCGAGATACGCGGACGTATCGCCAACTTGATGTGTAGGTAGGCATTGTCGCCCACGATGCTGTCGACGAGAACTTGGACTTCGGAGAACAATCCGTGGCGCCAATAGCGTTTCACCGCATCTGTCACCTCATTTCCGGGAATCGTCACCTGTTGTCCTACGCTAAGACCGGAGATACCCAACAACACATAATCTTCGTAACCTTCCACACCCGACACGGTCAGTCCGGCAAGCTTACAGGTACGCGGCGTGCCAGCATACGACACGTCGGGACGCTCCACTCGTTGCTGAGCATAGAGAGCCGTGCTGAACAGCATCGCCAGCACAGACAATATCACCTTATTTATATATTTCATCATCGATTGAATCGAAAAACCTTGTTCATTTCACTATTGTTCCATCTCTTCCACCTGTGCTTCGGTCTTTCCGAACCTGCGTTGCCTACGTTGGTAGTCGGCAATGGCCTCCAACAAGTTGTCCTCTCCGAAATCTGGCCAGTAAGTGTCGCAGAAATACAATTCCGAATAGGCTATCTGCCAAAGCAGGTAATTGGAGACCCTCACCTCGCCGCCTGTGCGTATGAGCAGGTCGGGATCGGGCATATAACTGGTGTTCATGTGCGCCGAGAGCGTGTCCTCGCAGATATCATCAACACGCATCTTGCCTTCGGCCACCGCGGCGGCTATTTGTTTCGCAGCCCGCGTGATCTCCCATCTCGACGAATAACTCAGGGCCAACGTCATGGTCATCGCATCATTGGCTGCAGTATGCTCCATCACCTCGTTGAGTTTATCCTGCACAACGGCGGGCAAACGGTCGAAGTCGCCAATGACACGCAGACGCACATTGTTCTTCATGAAAATCTCTTCCTCCAGGGCGGAAAGCACCAAGGCCATAAGCGCCGCCACCTCATCTTCCGGACGGTTCCAATTCTCGGTGGAGAAGGTGTAGAGGGTGAGGTATTTCACGCCTATATTTTTACATACCGTGGTCACGGCACGCACCGACTCGACACCGGCCTGGTGGCCGTAACTGCGAGACTGTCCGCGTTCAGTGGCCCAGCGCCCATTGCCATCCATGATAATGGCAATATGCTGTGGTATGCGATTCTTGTCTATTTCTATGTTCATTTCAAATGACAAATTTCTATTCACCCTTCCAACACTCAGCCCTAAGCCTCATTAAATCTTAATAGTCATCGTTGTGGCAGGTGCGGCATTTAGCCATGAAGCTATAGGTCAGAGTCAGTTGGAGCATACCGTAGCAGTCGGTATTCTTGAACAATCCACTGCTCTTGATGCCATAGGGGTCTTTGTTGCCATCCAACATGTCACTCATCGAGATATGCATGGCATAACTCAGACCGAGGTTCATGCGGTCGCCTATTTTATATTTCACGCCTAGTCCGAAAGGCACATTGGCTGTGAACACATTCTTCTCATCGCCCTTGACAAAAGTGCCACCGAGACCGGCAAACACATAGGGTGTGATGCGCTTGGCACCGCGATAATCGCGACCTGTGCCATAGGGCCAGAAATTACATTCATACATCACGCTGAGGTCCACCAGCAGGTTGTCAAACTTATAAGGGGTGGCATCAATGTTGGGATAGTAGGTGTCGGCATCAGCAGACGAACCCTTGATTTTTCCCACACCCAAGTCGGCGCGCAGACCCATGTACGGGTTGAACGCTCGGCGAAGCACGGCAACGCCCATGGGTTGTATGTTCTTGGTCAGCGAACCGTTGAAGTCGCCTTGGTAATTGAGCAGTCCCACGCCGCCGCCTACTTCCATCTGATATTCCACGTCGTCCTGGGCCATGGCGGTGGTCATGGTCATCAGCATTATGAAAAGTGGAAACAGTCGGCGCATATTCTTTATTTTTATGAGTTAAGAGTTATGAATTAGAATTCAGAAAAATACCCGCAGGCTCATTTCCTTACTCCCTACTCCTACTCCTTGATTTTATTCCGTGACGGCCTTTTCTTCTTTCTGCCATCCCGATTCGTTGAGACGTCCACGCCACACTTGTCCACTTTCAGAGCAGAACAGCCATATAAAATGGTTGCTGTCGACAGTCATGGCAAAGGCACTGCCGCTGACGAATGTCTTGGGAAGGGAGAAACGGCTATCTTTCACCCAGTTGATGCCACCATCCAAACTCAGGTAGAAACGTGAGAAGGCGGCTAAATTGCAGGCGCCCAGCCCTTCGGCACCCAAGGCCAACAGTCCATCGGCATAGGGGATAGCCACAAGATGGTTCATCCTGGGCAGGGCATAACTCTTGACAGAGGTGTCGAGCAACATCCACGACGACTTGATGTCCATGTTTCCTGGTTCTTCTACCTCTGGAAGCAGACAAACCTTTGCCCATGCCACGGCACAATCATCATCGGGATAGGCGGTTATGTCGCGGTTGCCCAAGATGACGATACGCTCTGCCGTTTCATCGGTAACCAGAGGTGACGACACGATATTGATGTCGGTCGTGGGGAGTTTCGTAGTTTGGTCATCCAAAGGCTCAACCCACCAACTGGAACCATTATCCGAGGCGTACAAGGCGCCATCGGTACCAGCTGCGAAGAAGAGATTGGAAGAAGTGCCGTAAAATGATTTCAGCCCCGAACCGAATGGGTCGCTTACCGTTTCCCAGTTCTCGCCATTGGCGCTTCGCATCAACGCATCGCCCACTTTCATATACAACATGTCGTCTTTCACTGCCACATTTTCTACGATGTCGGCGGCCAGCGGCGTGCTGATGTCGGTTGTGACGGCAGTCCAACTGTTGCCATCTGCAATGGGCGAAGAATAGATGACGCCCGAAGTACCATCAGTGGAGCCGAAGACAAACATACGATCACCGCAAGACAAGGCGCGCACCTTCTGCATGCTGGCCATCCACTCCGGCGTGGTCATCTGCTGCCACTTAAATTCATCGGCTCGTTCTTGATGCACATTCACCTTGACGGTATAATCGCGTATCGATGACATATCGTTCGACAAAATCCTGACGATACGTGGCGATGAGAAATCGATGGAGTCGCTACTTCTGTAGGCAAAAATAGAGTCGCTAATCAAACTCTTGATACCAATAGAACCCAGATTCTTGGAGGTAATGATGCATACCACATGCTTGGCGTCGGTGCCATAGGGCAACGAGTCGGTGTTGTAAACCGTACGGTTGACATGATCGATATAGAATTTATAGGCGCTGCCCGCATAAGTCTGCTTGTAGACGCTGTCGGTGCCTATACTGCTCGTGGTATGCAGGTAACGGTTCATCGTACCCAGCACAAACGAAGAGATGGCTGTATCCTTGTAATATACGCTTTCGTCTTCACTGTCGCCAAGACACGACGCAAACATGACGACTGCCATGAAAAGCCATGCCAAGGGCGAGAATAGTTTTTTCATCCGTTTTCAGATTAAAAATATACATTTCGCAAACCACACCTCTGACCTCGGAGCGCACATTACAGGCCGCTCGACGTGTCGTAACGCTGTCGGTTATGGTTCTTTAGGGTGCAAATTTAAGCAGAAATCCGCAAAAACGACATCTTTTTGCTTCATTATTACACAAATTATTGAATAAATGGGCATTTTTAAGGTCTGTTTAGAGTTTGAGACAAAAAAAAGAGGACGACATGAATCGCTCATCCCGGCCTCCTGAAAACATCTTAACGGATATTGGTCTTCATCAGACGGACCACACAAAGGGTGGTCATCAATCCCACAAAAGCCAATACCATGGCTGTTTCAAAATCTAATAACATAATCATTACCTTAAAAAATCTATCAAACTACTAACCTATGAATAAGTATTCTCACGAACACGATGCAAAGATAGCGCATTTACGGCAACCATCTATTATTCCCCACCCTCTTTCTGCTTTTTTCGTGAAGTTTTTTGACATAAATCAACGGCACAATTCATGTTCTAAAAAATTCGTAGCAAAAAAGGGACACCCTAAAAAGGATGTCCCGTATGCTTCATTCCTAATCCCTCCGTTTTGAGGGTAAGGAATAATTACAGTTTCGGTCCAGCAGCCACGAGCGCCTTGCCAGCCTCGTTGCCCTCGTACTTCACGAAGTTCTTGATGAAACGTCCAGCCAGGTCTTTGGCTTTCTCATCCCACTCAGCACGGTTCTGATAGGTATCACGAGGATCCAAGATGCCCCAGGCCACACCGTCGAGTTCCGTGGGCACTTCGAGGTTGAAGTAAGGAATACGCTTGGTAGGAGCCTTCAGAATAGCACCACCGAGGATGGCATCGATGATACCACGGGTGTCCTTGATGGAGATACGCTTGCCCGTACCATTCCAACCGGTGTTCACCAGATAAGCCTTGGCACCGCTCTTTTCCATGCGCTTCACCAGTTCCTCAGCATATTTGGTAGGATGCAGTTCGAGGAAAGCCTGGCCGAAGCAAGCAGAGAAGGTGGGAGTGGGCTCAGTGATGCCACGCTCTGTACCAGCCAACTTGGCGGTGAATCCGCTCAGGAAGTAATATTTGGTCTGTTCGGGGTCGAGGATGCTCACCGGAGGCAGCACGCCGAAAGCGTCGGCGCTCAGGAAGATAACATTCTCGGCGGCAGGACCAGCGCTCTTGCCATAGATGGGCTTCACAATCTTCTCGATGTGCTCGATAGGATAGCTCACGCGGGTGTTCTCGGTCACGCTCTTGTCGGCGAAATCAATCTTACCATCTTCAGCAACAGTAACGTTCTCCAACAAGGCGTCACGGCGAATAGCGTTGTAGATATCGGGCTCACTCTCTTTGTCGAGGTTGATGACCTTCGCATAGCAGCCACCTTCGAAGTTGAACACACCGTCGTCGTCCCATCCGTGCTCGTCGTCGCCGATGAGCAGACGTTTCGGGTCGGTGGAAAGGGTGGTCTTACCGGTACCGGAGAGACCGAAGAAGATGGCGGTGTTCTTGCCTTCCATATCGGTGTTGGCAGAGCAGTGCATGGCAGCGATGCCCTGCAGCGGCAGGAAGTAGTTCATCATCGAGAACATACCCTTCTTCATCTCACCACCATACCAGGTGTTGATGATGCACTGCTCGCGGCTGGTGGTGTTGAATGCCACACAGGTCTCGCTACGCAGACCCAGTTCCTTGTAGTTCTCTACCTTGGCTTTCGAAGCGTTGTAGATAACGAAGTTGGGCTCAAAGTTCTCCAACTCGGCCTCGCTGGGCTGGATGAACATATTCTTGATGAAATGGGCCTGCCAAGCCACTTCCATGATGAAACGCACTGCCAAACGGGTACCTTCGTTAGCACCACAGAAAGCATCTACCACGAAGAGGCGTTTGTTGCAGAGTTCCTTGACGGCAATCTCTTTCACTTCTTTCCACACAGCTTCGCTCATGGGGTGGTTGTCGTTGGGATAGCCCTCAGTGGTCCACCACACCTTGTCGTGGCTCTGGGCATCGTCAACGATGTATTTGTCCTTAGGCGAACGGCCAGTATAGATACCCGTCATCACATTGACAGCATCCAATTCGGTCAATTGTCCTTTGTCAAAACCTTCCAGACCTTCTTTGGTCTCTTCTGCGAAAAGCACCTCATACGAGGGGTTGTAAAGTACTTCGGTAGTTCCAGTAATACCGTACTTCTCCAAAACAGACTTTTCAAACTTTGCCATTTTTTGTAGTATTTAAATTGTGAAATATTATATCCGTAATACAAATCTTTAAAATTCGGCTACAAAGTTACAAATTTTTGAGAGTAAGATTGTTCTTTGCACACACTTTTTTGATTGTGCAACAGACGTTTTTTGGTTAAAGTTTTTAAAAACGTGCTGTCTTATAACTGTTTTGACACATTCACTTTGCAAAAATAATTATCTTTGCAGCACCTTAAGCCCCAAACACTAAACCCCTAAACCATAATTCATAAACCCTAAATCAATCTTCCCATGACCATTATCAACCTCAGCGACAACCATTCTGTCATCAACCAATACTTGGCTGAGATACGCGACACCCAATATCAACAAAACCGTCATTTATTCCGCAACAACATACGCCGCATCGGACAAATGATGGCCTACGAAATATCCAAGACGTTACCCTATGAACCACGCGAGGTAACTACCCCATTGGGCACGGCACACATCGACATGCCCAATGCCGATATCCTCCTAGCTACCATCCTCCGTGCCGGACTACCCTTCCACGAGGGTTTTCTCGACGTGTTCGACCATGCCGCCAACGCCTTCGTATCGGCCTTCCGCATGTACACCAACCGCGAGCACACCGAGGTGGGCGTACATACGGAATACATGGCGACACCTACCATCGAGGGCAAGACACTCATCATTGCCGACCCCATGCTAGCCACAGGAGGCTCCATGGCGGCCAGTTATGAGGCCCTGCTCAAGACGGGCAAACCCGCGGCACTGCATATCGCCTGTGTCATCGGCACAGAAGAGGGCATCGACATCGTACGCCAGGCGGTACCCGACGACACCACGCTATGGTGCGCAGCCATCGACCCCGGCATGAACGAACATAAATACATCGTTCCAGGCTTCGGCGACTGCGGCGACCTCTGCTACGGCGAGAAGTTATAGTCTTTGGGTATTAAAACAAAAAATGGACATTGAAGCTGATTTCAATGTCCATTTTTTAAATTTTCAATGTTCAACCTACGACCTCCCAAGTGTCGTTGGTCATGAGCAGCTCCTCGAAGTTGTGGTATTTCTTCTGGGCGCTCACCTGCTCTATCTGAGCATGCACGGCAGCATCGTAAGTGGGAGCCTCCACATCGCGGATGACACCAAGCGCCACGGGGAAACCGTTCTCTGGATCCATCATGGCCAGTTTCAGTTGCAGGGTATTGTCCTCACAATGGGCATCATGCACAAGGATATCGTCGAGGGTATAGCCATCCTCACCAATCTTCACCACTTTCAGACCGAAACCGTCCTGCACCAAGCCATACTCATCGTTCTCGCCAAAAATGAGTTTCTCACCATGACGAACATAGATGGCGTTCTTCTTACGGCCTTCTTTGTTGTACACGCAGTCGTGTGTGCCATTGTTAAAGATGACGCAGTTCTGCAAAATTTCGCACACCGCGGCTCCTTTGTGCTCATAAGCGGCCTTGAGAATATCTACGGTGCCCTGTGCATCGGTGGCCACGGCACGTGCAAAAAATCGGCCACGGGCGCCAAAACACAACTCCGCGGGACGGAAAGGATCTTCTACGGTGCCGTAAGGACTGGACTTTGACACGAAGCCACGGGGGCTGGTGGGCGAATACTGTCCTTTCGTCAGACCGTAGATGCGGTTGTTGAGCAATATCATGTTCAGGTCGATATTACGGCGCATGGCGTGAATGAAGTGATTGCCACCAATGGCAAGACCGTCACCGTCGCCTGACACCTGCCAGACGGTAAGGTTGGGGTTTACTACCTTCGCACCTGTGGCGATAGCTGCCGCACGACCGTGAATGGTCTGCATGGCGTATGTATTGACATAATAGGGTAGACGGCTTGAACAGCCGATGCCCGAGATGACAGCCATCTCATGGGGCGCCACGCCCACTTCGGCCATGGCTTTATGCAGTGAGGCGAGGAAGAAATGGTCGCCACAACCCGGACACCAACGCGGTTGCCCTTTTTTATAATCGGAAACACTGTACTCTTTCATATTTCAAACTTCTTTTTACTACAAATGACTAGAAAGTCGTAGTTTTATTATAATAAAGTCTCAAAATAGGCTGTTAGTTCTGCCACCACGAACGGTTGACCTTTCACCTGGTTGAACTGATAGGGCACAAAACCATCGACCTTGGTGCGCAGATAAGCGGCCAACTGACCGAGGTTCTGTTCTGCCACCACCACCTTCGGATATCTCTTCAACACCTCAGCGGCGTTGGCGGGCAACGGGTTGATGAACTCGAAGTGGGCGTGAGCCACCTTGTGTCCCTTCGCACGGAGTGCATCCATGGCAGAATAGAGATGGCCATAGGTACCACCGAAGCCAACGATGAGCAGTTCTGCGTCGTCAACATCACCTTCCACCTGCAAGTCGGGCACGGCAATTCGCGCCACTTTGTCGGCACGTAGACGACACATCAAGTCGTGGTTTTCGGGGTCAGTGCTGATGGCGCCGGTCTTGCCGTCCTTCTCTAAACCGCCAAGGATATGGGTGTAGCCCTCCTGGCCAGGGATGGCCCAGTAGCGCACCAACGACTCCTCGTCGCGGAAATACGGAGTATAGTTGTCTTTCATCTCCGGCGTGACATAGTGGGGATGAATCTCTGGCAATTCTGCCATCGATGGCAGTTTCCATGCGGCGGAACCATTGGCCACGAAAGCATCGGTGAGCAGCACCACGGGTGTGAGATGCTCAAGTGCCATTTTTGCAGCTGCATAGGCGGCATCGAAACAGTTGGTCGGCGACGTAGCGGCGATGACGGGCATCGGCGACTCGCCGTTACGGCCATAGAGCACCTGCAATAGGTCGGTCTGCTCGCTCTTCGTGGGCAGTCCTGTGGAGGGACCGCCACGCTGCACGTCGATGATAACCAACGGCAACTCGTCAATCACTGCGAGGTTCATGGCTTCCGACTTCAAGCAGATACCTGGTCCAGATGTCGACGTGGCGGCCAAGGCACCGGCAAAGGCCGCACCGATGGCGCTTGCTGCGCCCGATATCTCGTCTTCACACTGCACGGTCATCACGCCCAACGACTTATGCTTCGACAATTCATGCAGGATGTCGGTGGCTGGGGTGATGGGATACGAACCGAGGAAGAGCTTAAGTCCCGCTTTCTCGGCGGCGGCAATCAGACCGTAAGCTGTGGCTTTGTTGCCAGTGATGTCCATATATCGTCCTGCCACCTTCTCTTTTGACTCGATACGATAGGTAGCTGGAACTGAGGCATGTACGTTATGGCCATAGTCGTAGCCAGCCTGAACCACCTTGATATTACTCTCGGCGATGGCAGGTTTCTTGGCGAATTTCTCACGCAGGAAATTGTTCACCAGATTCAGGTCGCGGTTGAAGAGCCAACAAACCAATCCCAAAGCGAACATGTTACGGCACTTGAGGATGGCCTTATTGTCCATCCCGCTGTCAGCCAAACAGTCTTTCACCATCGACGTCAAGGGACACTGCACCACACGGTCGGGGTCGATACCCATCTCACCCAGGTAGTCGGGTGTGGCGAACTGAGCCTTCTTCAGGTCGTTGGGACCGAAGGAGTCGGTATCGATGATGATAGTGGCCTGCGGTTTGGCAAAACGGTACTGTGTCTTCAACGCGGCGGCGTTCATCGCCACCAACACATCACACTTGTCACCGGGGGTATAGACCTTACCCGAGCCGATATGCACCTGAAAACCGCTTACTCCCGTAAGCGACCCTTGCGGGGCGCGGATGTCGGCGGGATAGTCGGGAAACGTCGATATGCCGTTGCCCACCGATGCCGACACGGTAGAGAAAATGTTTCCGGCCAACTGCATACCATCGCCGGAATCGCCCGAGAAGCGGACTACTACTTGTTCCAATTCTTTCACTTCCAATGCTTCAGCCATAACTGATTTTGATTTTCGTGATTGTTACTATATATATTTAGAAGTTAATTCTCTTAAATACGTATTAAAAATGAAGTTAAAACATTGCTTCGCTCATTCTACACTTGTCTTCACTCCTCTCACTCCTTCCACTCCTTCACTCCAAAAAGATTTTTCACTCTTCCCTTCAATTTAACGGACACTTGTCTTCACTCCTCTCACTCCTTCACTCCTAATAGATTATTCACTCTTCCCTTCAATTTAATGGACATTTGTCTTCACTCCTCTCACTCCTTCCACTCCTTCACTCCTAATAGATTATTCACTTTTCACTTTTAACTATTCCCTCAAATATGCCTGCAAAGGTCTTAAATAATCTTGACATGGCAAAATCTTTTAGCATAAAAATTCACTTTTGGCACAATTATTGCAATTTAATGCATTTTTATAACAAAAAGTTCTACGCTATTACATTTTCACGCCAAATATCACAAAGATGAAAGCAAAAAAACTCTCCCTCGCCTTGCGATGAGGCGGGGGAGAGAATTATGTGTCAAGCCATCCCCACTCCCCTCCATACAGAGAAGGGGTATTGGGGAGAGGGAAAAATCAGAGAAGCATGTCGTCCCAGGCGTTGAAGTAGTTGGCGCGGTTGTCGTCGTCGTCATCGTCGGGATTGGGGTCATTGTGGATGTCGTCGTCGCCGGCGGAGATGGTCCAATCATCGCCGTCCATGGTGTCCGACAGCGTGCCCACGGTGACGAACTTGGCCATCGGGCGGATATACTCACGAATGTCTGTTTCTATCTTTTTCATGACTGTTTCCTTTCTTTAAGATGATTACTTAACCACGACCTTCTTGCCGTTCACAATATACACGCCTTTCTGCTTCGGAGCATTGTCGAACTTCACACCCTGCAGGTTGAAGTAGCCCTCGGGAGCGGAACTGTCGGCTATCTCGGTGATGCCCGTGGAGGTCTCGCCGTCGCCGAAGTCGATGCTGAACGAGTTCACGCCAGACGACAACTCTTCAGAGAGTTGGAAGTAGGTGCGGAACGCTTTCAGCGTGCGAGGCTTAGCGGTGTGCGTCAGCGTGTTGTCAGACTTCATGTACCAGATGTCAGAGTCGTCGGCAGTGATGTCGAAGGCATCGTAGTAACCGATGAACTTCACCTGACCGCTGGCAAAGTCAAGAGGCTCTGGCTCGTCCCCTTGGATGGTCACCCATCCGAAACTCGGGTTCACTATGTCCTCGCCTGCTTCCTCCCACTTGATGATGTAAGGCACGCCGGCCTCAATCGCATCTACAGCGTCGCCGAAGATCAGGCTCACATGTTTGTCTGTCACAATGGCATCTGCAAGTGGCTTCACGATGGCACCTTCAAGAATGCTTCCTTCGAGCGTCACGTTGAACGGCAGACAGATGGTGTTCCACTTCGTGTCGCGGTAAAGCGTGCGCCCATTGAGAACCACAGGTGCTGCTTCAGTGTTGAGGTCAGCCAAAATAGTACTGTTGTCATAACTGGCATCTTCGAGCGGCAAGTTGGCATCCTGGTCGCCTGTAACATCATGCTTGGGCAGGAATGGGAACATGGTAGAGCCAATAGGAGAATAGTCTTCAAGGCTCACATCACCTTCACCGTTTTCGTTTAAGTATACTTCAGAGAAGAAGAGGACATAACCTTCCTTATCGATCTTTATGAATGCCGCCTCACCCGGGGCAAGGGCTGTGAAATCCTGATAGATGTCGAAGCTGTCGCCATCAGCGTTCATCTTATAGAACGTGGAGGGTTCCAAGGACCATCCATTATCATACGTTGCAAATGCCACCTCCATGTTGCAGGTGAATGGGTTACTGAACAACACCCATCCGTTGTAGTCGTCATCCGAGGCGGTGTACTCGACTGGAGAATATTTGATATAACCATATCCTAAGTCGTTCTTAACGGATTCACCGGTATACCTCAGATGCCCTTGCTCCTGGTTTGCATAGAGATAACCTTTGCTCTGGACCATGCTGAATGCGGCTTCGTCATAACTCCTCCACTCCAGCGGTTGGGTGCTGTCGAATTGGTAGAAGTCGTAGTTGCCCTCGAGCAAACCTTGCACATCAGAGGGATCTACATCGCTTACCGGACCGACGAGATAGTATTGATTGGCCTCCTTGTTGTCGCCGTAGCCAAAGAAGTCCTTCTCGAGTGTCACCGCTACAGCTTCTTCAGAAGAATGTTTGAGTTGGCCGCCATCATAGATGATAATGGAGCCTCCCTCTTCGATGGTCACTGTTTTGGCCTTGGCCAGGAAACCTACGGGAATCGATGCTATCGCTCTGACGATCACATCCTCTGTGCCTGTCGGTACGCCGAAGGGGAACCAATTGTCATCCTCATCCCAGAAACCATCACTTACAAAAATCTTGGTGCTCTCGTCAAGCGTGGTGAAGGTGTTGATGGCAGACAAAGTGCCAGGCGTGCCATCGCAAACGCCTTGTACCTGATATTCATAGTCGGTACCAATCTCCAAACCTGTGATTTCCACGCTCGTCTCCTCGGTGGTCATAGTAATCCACTCTTCCTCTTTGTCTGAAGGTCCATAAATCTTGACATCGTCTATCCAGAGGAAATCCTTGTCATAATCTTCATGGTGGAATGCGATGTAGCCTTCTCCTTCGTATGCACTAAGGTCGACAGTCACTTTTTCCCATGTAGCCGGATTGGTGGAGAATGTAATGATATTCTCGAAGTCATTGGGGTCCGTTCCCCGGGTGGAAACCAAAATCGAATAGGTTTCGGAATATTCTTCTGTTCCATCGCCCCTTGCCCAATATTCTAGGGTACCACCCAAATCAACCATCGGGGAGATGAGCCAATTGTCTGCATTCACACCACCTGTAGCATTGCCTTCCCAACTTCTTGTCATGACCACTGCATTTCCGCTGTGGTTACTTCCATCTGTAAATTGGCTTGCATCGGTAATCCTCCAACCGTTGCCTCCGCCGTTAATGAGAACCGTCCAGTTGTCAAGTCCATTCTCAAAGTCGTCGGCAAATGAAACTTCACCCTTAGCCGATGGTCTATATTGCAAGATGTAACTTTCGCTATAACCTGTCCAACTGATGGTGGCTGAGTTATGTTGGGGATCTACTGCCAGGTCGGTGGGAGCGGGGCATGCCTCGGTGGTGGTGAAGGTCACCACGTCACTCCACTTGCTGTGGCTATCGCTGCTGCAAACGCCGCGCACATAAGCATAATAGGTGGTCTCCACATCAAGACCGGTTAATTCAAACGGATTGCTGTCAGCTGCCACAGGCGTAGCAGTATCGGGATCAAACTCTGCATCGGTAGAGTAGACAATCTCCCATGCGCTTTGCTCCTCATCGGCTGTCCAGCTCAGAGTGGCGGAATTCGGACCTACAGTCGTCACTGTTACATTCTTTGGCGTCTTGCAGGAATTGACGGTGCAGTCCATCGTGTAATCTTTGTCTGCCAAAACGTCTGAACCACTAATGATTTCTTCACCATTGACATCTAGGAAGACATATGAACACTCGTTAGAATAGGACCCCGACACCCATTTGAAGGTATAGGTTCGTCCGTTGCAGAGAGCCACACTGCCAGAGGCTGACCCTCCTGAAGCAATTGTCAAGTTGGCCACTTGTACACCAGTTTCTTTGTCCACAATGCTGATGGCATTTCCATTCCATCCATCTCCATAACTATCGGTCAACTCATAACTAATCTCACACTGGTCTTCCGGAGCACACAATTCTGTAGTGAAGTTAACAGCTTTGCTCCATTCGCTCTGCGAGTCACCGCAGTCGGTTTGCACCTGTACCTCATAAATCATACCAGCGTCAAGCGTATTCAGAGCGAAAGGACTTGTCACACCCTCCACCACAGTATAGTCGGTATCTTCGGCACCGATATAGCGCAAGTTGTATTGTGTGCCTTCCACAACATCCCATGTAAATGTAGCACTAACGTTCGTCACATCGCTGACAGCAAGGCCCGTAGGCTTGGCACATGAAGGCGGTTCATCAATGAGTACATTGTCGATATGGAGGTTGTTGTCAGCATTGCTAGCAGTGGACTCAGCATAGAATGCCACGCAGATGCTTTGTCCTGTATAGGCAGCAAGATCAATGGCTACCGATTCACCCGTTGTAGCGATGTTGTTAAGAACATATTCCGAACCTGCATTGTCCCACTGACGAAGAATCGTCCATGTGGCACCTTCATCGGTTGAGATAAGCACTGTGAACTTGTCATCTGCACCTGTCGTTTGGGCTGCAGCCCCAGTGCCACTATAGGCCGTATAGGCCACGTCGAAGGACAACTGCGTGTCAATGTCAACATTCATCACGGGTGTAACAAGCCATTTCTGGCATGAGGTTCCGTAGATGTTCACACGGACATGGCTGTCGAACACACCGTTTCCTGTACCAAAGGCCCATCCGGAAGAGGCAGTATTGAGTGTTGCTGTTCCTGCAAGCACATTCTCGAGCAGCCCCGTGTACATTTTCCATCCCGTTGGGATGCTAGTGCCTGTAAACTCCTCACTGAAGGGGATACCAAAAGAGGTGGTGAAGGACGTGGTAGTCCAACCGCTCTGCGAATCACCGCAGTCTGTACGTACGCGCACCTGATAGGTCTTGCCAGGGGTAAGGCCAGAAAGTGTGTAGGGACTTGAGGGGTTATCAACATTAATCCAGTTCTCATCAGTCTGGAGTTTGTACTCCAAATTAAAGGCACTCGCATCTGAAGTCCAGCTGATGACTGCGCTGTTAGTAGTTATACCGTCTACTGTCAATCCCGTGGGCTTATCGCAAGGTGGAACGTCACCGGTCGTGATATCGAAAACCACTTGATTCTTAGCAGAGGCAACGGTACCCCCGGTCGTGGCCACCAACGGGTCGTAGTTGGTAGTGTCATTATACTTGTATATTGCCTGATTGGTAGCACTGAAAGACAAGAAAGTGATACTTGATTTCCATGAGTTAGAGTTGTCATCAACCACCAACACCACATTCGACTTGCCGTCATAGACGAACGACTTATCGAATTCGATAGTGGTCCAAGCGTTGCTTATGAAATTCACAGAACCGCTGAACACCTTGTCCTCCGCTGTTACGGTCACCCACTCGTTGTTATCAGCAAAAGAGGCTTTGTCAGTAGCCACCAAGTAGATGTCTAGCGTTCGCGTCTCACCTGTATTGCAGGTAAAGGCCACGCTGTTGATCGTTCCCGCCATACCAATCTCGTCAGCAGTGTAAATCTGCTGCGATAATGAATAGCCATAGTACACATTGGTGGGGAGATAGCTATTTGTAGCCGTTCCTTCACCGATACGTACTTCAGTTGCTCTCGCTCCCACTGCGCATAGCAGCAGGGAGAGCCATAAGAATAGTAATCGATGCTTTTTCATAAGCAAACTGCTTTAGGTTATTATAAAGATTTGTAAATTATATAATTAAAAAGTATGATAATATTTATGACTATGCGACTTTTTCTCTATCCCCTATGAAGAAGGGAAAAACTGCTTGAATATGTTAGGTTACAGAATATGGTCGTTAGATTTTGCAATATTACACATTTTTTGACAAACCACCAAGAAAAAAATAAAAAAATATCAAAAAAACTAGTCATAATAATCAAAAATTCTAAGAGAAATGGCGCTTTTAGCAAGAAATTGACAGCGATTGAAGAAAAAAATGTTTTCTTACTACCTTTTAACAACTAATTTACTCCTCTACTCCAATAACGTATTTTTGGTTATGAGAAAAAATCCATTTTCTTTGCATTATCCATGGATAATCCCTATATTTGCCATCATTTTTGATTGTCGCATCAAACTATATAATTATGTATACATCAAAACAAGTGAGCGGAGGTCGCCATGTAGTGAGCATCTGCAACCATCAGGAGATAGCGGCAGCGCTCATGACCTTCTGCCGTGAGAAAAATATCACGTCTGGGGTTATCAACGGTCTAGGTGCCATCAACCAACTGACACTCCGTTTCTTCGATCCCACGACCAAGCAATTCGTAGACAAGGAATACCATGAGCAGATGGAGATAGCCAACCTGACAGGAAATATATCCACCAAAGACGGGGAGATATACCTGCACCTGCATGTCACCGTCGGACGCAGCGATTATTCCGCCATTGCCGGACACCTGCTCTCGGCTACTGTCAGCGGTGCCGGCGAATTCGTGGTGGAAGATTATGGTGCCGTAGTGGAACGCACCTTCGACCCGGAGATAGGATTAAACGTGTATGCCCTCGATGATACCATGCCATGCAAATAACAATGATGTCTCACGAGGACAAAAACGCCATAAAAACAATTCTCAGCAATGTGGTTAAAAAAAAAAACCAAAAGTTCACGCTCCAATTCTTGCATGAAAACAAACCTTTTCTTATTTTTGCAATAAATTAACACCAATAAAAACATATCACATGAAAAAATTGCTTTCCTTCCTTCTCATGACGCTCGTGGCCTGCACTGTAAAGGCACAAGGCACCACCACAGCAACGTCTTCTACTGGTGAGAACATCACCATAACAGCCAACGGCATAACGTTCACCATGGTCTTTGTCAAAGGGGGCTCTTTCACCATGGGAGCCACCGCGGAACAGGGGAACGAGGCCAAGGCAGATGAGAAACCCGCACACAATGTCACGCTCTCCGACTACTACATCGGGGAAACGGAAGTGACACAAGCACTTTGGCAGGCTGTCATGGGCGACGACAACCCATCGGAATACAAAGGTCCTGGCATGCCCGTGGAATTGATCTCGTGGGAGGACTGCGAATCCTTCATCGACAAACTCAATACCCTCACCGGCATGAAGTTCAGGCTACCCACCGAAGCAGAGTGGGAATATGCGGCTCGTGGCGGCAACAAGAGCCGCGGCTATAAATTTGCGGGCAGTAACGACATCGGCACGGTGGCTTGGTACGAAAGCAACAGCGACGCAAAGACACATCCCGTGAAACAGAAAGCGCCCAATGAACTTGGCATATATGACATGACGGGAAACGTATGGGAATGGTGTTTCGATGGATACGGTCCTTATAGCAGCGCTGCACAGACGAACCCAAAGGGACTCTCTACTGCCGAGGCCAACGCAAGTCGTGGTGGCAGTTTTGTCAACAGTCCTGAGGACAGCCGGGTGTCAGTACGCAGTTTCTCGCCAGGTTATATTTCTTCCAGCCTCGGTTTCCGCATCGCGATGTAAACCATCATCCCTCTCCACAGTATTAAATTTACAAAAACACCTATTATTTAATAATCAACTAACAACTATGAAACATTCACTCACAAGAAACGCCCTGTTTTCCATCATCGCAGTGGGAATGGCATTCGTTTCATGTACGGGCAAAGCACCTGTAAAAGAACAACAAAGTGACGAACCCACCATAACGGTACCCGACAGCAGTCTCATAGTGGCGGCCGAGAAAAACCTGAAGACACACCAAAAAGACATACAAACGTTGTGGGAGTCAACCATAGGGGAAGACAAGGAAATCGCGAAATACGCCTTTGCCAACGACTATGTCTTCTTAAGCACGGAAAATGGCAAGGAAGGACTGCTCCTCTCATTCTACCAAGACATGAAAGACATCGACAATTTCGATGGTATTCCCGTGAAGGAAGGACAGGAACTTGTGCTCCAAGGTGATGCGCTGATGCTGAAGGAGAAGACCGACGTTGGCGACATAACCACCTATTTTGAAAAAACGGAATACGAGGGTTTCAACGAACTGTTCTCCGTGACAGAGAAAGACGGAAAGAAGACTTACACGGATGACCTTGACAAGCCTTATGACGAGAAAGAGGCTCAGGCTTTCATCGACAAGATAAGCAAAGCCACGGCGTCACCTCTCATGAGTATCCTAAGTTCTTGGAATAAAATATAAACCATTAATTTTCAACACTATGATAAAGAGAGTATTATTCTTTGCCTTGGTCATCTTCCCCATAATGGCCTGCAATGGCAACACAAAGAAAACGGTGGAAACAGGCAATGCCGAGACGAACCAACAATCCACCCAAACACCATCTGCGGAAGCCATTAAGGCATCCATCGATGTAGGGTCGATTTGGCATAATGGCACAGAGTGGTTCAAAGTACGCAAAGATGGTGATGTGTTCGTGTTCTCCGGCGGTTCACTCCACGAGGGAGGATCGGTGTTTGGCCTGAAAGCCAACGGCAACAACAGTTATAAAGTGGTTCCGGCACTGTGGGAAAACGACCCGGAAATGGAAGCCGAACCAGCACTCTCGGCACGTGGACTTTACGGATTCGAGCCCAACGAGCTGACAGCGGAAATGAAAGTGTTTGACGGCAAACCTGTCATCGTCATCAAACACAAGACACAGGGGGTGCGCTCGGTACTCCTGAAATCTGCCGACAAAGAGATGGAAGCGCTGGACAAAGCCTGCAAAGCCGACATGGCACAATGGATGGCTGGCAAATGGCAGACCAAAGACGGCCAACAATATATCTTTAAAGCCGACCAAAGTTACTCTTTCCCCTCGGGCTCTGGCAGGTATCAGTTTGAATATGTGTATGACACTCCTTCGGACATTATCATACTCAACGATGGTTCGCATTGGGGTGTGGAGAATGCCAAAGGAAAAATGACGCTCACGGAGATGAAACAAGACAGCCAAGACGAAGAATTGTGGGAACCCGTGAACGGAGGCAAGACCATCCAATTGACACTCTCTGCGGAAGAACAACAGCAGTGGCGCTATGAATTTGCATCCACACAACCACTTACCATCGGTATGTTGAGCAACTACGACAAAGAAGACCTCCGCATCATGCGTAACGAGATATGGGCCAGACATGGATACCGTTTCAACTCACCTGACTTGCAACAGCGTTTCCAAAAGGTAAAGGGTTATAAACAGGTAGCGGACAACAGCCAAGTTCGACTCACCCCACTGGAGCAACTCAACGTGGAAACTATCAAAGCCGTTGAAGAACGTACCGAAGAGTGGTAAAAAAGTAAAAAGTAAAAAAGTAAAAAGGTAAAATAGTAAAAAGAGGTTCTCATGGCTTTCCATAAGAACCTCTTTTTTTATATTCCCCTTATCTTCCTGTACTCTTACCTACATTCTTTTATCTTCCTCCTTACACCCTCCCTTTGGGAAGGCAGGGGTGGGTTTCTGGCATGGGTTTCCAGGGGTGGGTATATTCAATACTTAAACGAACTGCCGCCGAGGAACTCACGCAACAGTGATGTAGGCGGTAACTTGCTGTAAGGGATAGGTCGGATATACCGCAGGAATTTCTTCAAACGATAGGCCTCGGAATATTCATCTGACCGCTCGGGTACCAATTCAAGCAAAGGATCTGCCTGTTGGCGAATGACGGCCAATTCGTAAATCATGGCGGTGTTGAACATCTCGTCGGCGTTCTCTTGGAACGGGAAAATCCACTTCTGCTCGCCTGCGCGGACCGACGGCCAACGACGGATGGTCTCCTCGGCACTCACACCACGGTATTTATAGTCTCGGATGATGCGACGGAGCAGACGGTTGTCGGTGGTGGGGATATAGTTGTGGCGATCGAGAAGAATCGAGGTGAGCGCCGAGGCATAGACGCGGAATTTCTGTTCCTCGGGCACCTGTCGGGTGAGTTCGGGATTCAGGGCATGGATGCCCTCGATGACCAACACCTCATTGGCATCGAGACGCAGCTTCTTGCCCTTCTCCTTGGCTCCCTTCTGGAAATTGTATTTTGGCAACTGCACCTCATCGCCACGGAGCAATGCATTCAGTGTTTTGTTGAGCAAGGGGATGTCGAGGGCATATAGACTCTCAAAGTCGTAGTCTCCCGTGGCGTCTCGCGGCGTCAACTCACGGTCGAGGAAGAAATCATCGAGAGAGAGCATGATAGGTTTCAGACCGTTGCACGCCAACTGTATGGACAGACGTTTGCAGGTGGTGGTCTTGCCACTCGACGACGGGCCGGCGATTAGCACCACGCGCACACCCTCACGCAGGGCTATCTGTTCGGCTATCTTCGCTATCTTCTTCTCCTGCAATGCTTCCGACACATTGACTATCTGGGTAGCATAACCTGCCATCACCGCTTCGTTGAAGTCGCCTACGGTGGTCATGCCCAATATCTCCTGCCAACGATGCTGCTCCTTGAAGATACCAAACATCTTATCCTGCCGAATCAGCGGTCCCAAGGCGGAGGGGTCCTGAGGCAGTGGCGTACGCAGCAATACGCCGTCGAAATAGGGCACGATATCGAAGAGTTTCAAGTCACGGGTGTTGGTGAGCAACGAGCCATAATAATAATCAGCATAGCCGTCGATATCATAATAAGTAGTGTACAACCTTCCCGTAGTACGCAGCAACTTCACTTTCGAACTGGTGCCTCGTTCTTCGAAGATATTGATGGCCTCATCGGTAGGACACTCAAAACGGTGAATGGTGTGACCTTCATCGATAATCCCCTGCATGCGCCGACGTAGGGCATCTACATCCTGCGTGGTGACTTCATGGCCAATGGTCAGGTCGCAGTAATAACCATTGCTCACAGGGATATCAATCATCACGCTTCCCGTGGGATACAAGTCATGCACCGCCTTGCAAAGTACAAAAAATAAGGTACGCGTGTAAGCACGATGTCCAGAAGGGGCTGTGAGGTCGAGAAATTCCACATCTTTGTCATGGAAAACACAGAAATCCATGCCCACTACCTTGTTGTTCACTTTGGCATTGATCGGTCCATATTCCATTTTTAGACCAAAGGCCTGAAAAATATCAGAAAGTGTGCTGCCGATTGGGAACTTTTGAGTTTTTTTATTATTTTTGCAGCGGATTTTTACTGTCTGGTTCATGGCTGTTTGTCATTAAAGCGTTAAACACCGTGTAAAGGTAGGAAAAAAAACGCAAACCATCGACCATCATCAGAAAAAAAGCATTATTTTATGTCGATTTGGATAATTTTCAAACTCATAGGGTCGCTCGCCCTACTCATGTATGGCATGAAATCCATGAGCGACAGTTTGCAAAAAATGGTGGGTCCCCAACTGCGCCATGTGCTCGGTACGATGACCACCAATCGGTTTACCGGAGTCCTTTCTGGCACATTTGTCACGGCAGCGGTGCAGTCGTCAACAGCCACCACACTCATGATGGTATCGTTTGTCAACGCCGGACTGCTCACCCTCATACAGGCCATCGCCGTCATTATGGGTGCACATATTGGTACGACCGTCACAGCGTGGATCATGAGTCTGGGATTCTCGTTCAACATCACCCCATTCGTCTATTTCGGCTTTTTCTTCGGCATCATACTCATATACATGAAGAAACACCGTATTATCGGTGACTTCCTCTTCGGTGTGGCCTTCTTTTTCCTCGGACTGGGAACGCTGAAAGCCACAGGTCAGGATGTGATGGCAAGCGATGCGGCGGGAGCCATCACCGCTTTCTTCGAGAACTTCAACAATGGGAACATATGGAACATGTTCCTCCTCCTGTTCGTGGGTACGGTGCTAACACTCCTCGTTCAGTCGTCGGCGGCCATCATCGCCATCACGATGGTGCTCTGCTTAACCGGCCTGCTGCATATCGGCCAGGGTATCATGCTCGTGCTGGGGGTGAACATCGGAACGACCATCACATCGAACATTGTGGCAATAAGAGCCAATACACAAGCCAGGAGGGCTGCTTTTGCCCATCTTGCCATCAACTGCATCGGTGTAATCTGGGTGCTCATATTGCTCAAACCCTTCTTCAACCTGATATGCCAATTGATTGGCTTTGACCGTAGCATGACTCCCTCCGACCCAGCGTTCCCCCTGAAAACGACGTTGGTACTGGCCGCTTTCCACTCTGCGTTCAATATCGCCAATACGCTGTTGCTCATCTGGTTCATACCACAGATAGAGAAATTGGTGAGCCATGTCATCAAACCGAAGAAACAGGAAGATGAAGAAGACTTCCGACTGCATTTTATCACTTCGGGTATCATGAAAACGCCCGAACTCTCCGTGTTGGAAGCACAGAAAGAGATTCGCGAATTCTCCAATCGCATACAACAGATGTTCGGCATGGTGGAAGATTTGCTGACGGAGAAAGACGAGGAGAAATTCAGCAAATTGTTCTTGAAAATAGAGAAATACGAGGATATCAGCGACAACATGGAACTGGAGATAGCCAAGTACCTCAATAGCGTGAGCGACGCGCACCTGTCATACGACACGAAAAAGAAAATACGCGCCATGTTGCGCGAAATCAGCGAGTTGGAGAGCATCGGTGACTCATGCTATAACATCGCCCGTACCATCAACCGCAAATTTGCCGGCAAAGAAGACCATTTCAATGAGAAACAATACGAACATATCCACCAGATGTTCACTCTCACCGACTCGTCCCTCACCCAAATGAACGCGCTCATGGGAGGAAGAAAAGAGGCTTACGACGTGAACCGGTCCTTTAACATCGAGAACGAAATCAACAACTACCGCAACCAACTAAAACGACAGAACATCATCGACGTGAACAACCACGAATACACCTACGCCGTGGGTACCATCTACATGGACATCATCAACGAGTGTGAGAAACTCGGCGACTATGTGGTCAACGTGGTGGAGGCTCGTTTGGGCTTGCGGCAGAAATAAGCGTAAAAACGCAGACATTCAAATGCTACTCCTACTGCGAAATCGCATGGTTTGGCAAATAGGAATGAAAAAAGAGCAAGAGGCAAGAAATTTCTTCCCCTTACTCTTTTTTATTATTAGTTTTTAACTTTTACTTTTTAGCTCTTAATCCCCAATATCCCATACAAATCCTTCATGCCTTCGGAGGCACCTTTCTGGATGTGTGTGACACGAGATATGCCCACTTTCACATCTCCGGGGTCAATTAAGTAGATGGGGCAGTTGCTCGGAGCATAATGCAATAGTCCCGCTGCTGGGTAAACCACCAACGACGTGCCTATCACGATGAGGATATCGGCCATCTGCACAGCCTCGGCGGCTTTCTCAATCATAGGCACCGCCTCATTGAAAAATACAATATGCGGACGTAGCAATGATCCGTCACCGGCCTTTTCGCCTGGAGCCACGTCAAGATTCGGAGCCTCGAGGGTTCGTATATATCGGACATCCCACGGGTCGCGCGACGAACAGACCTTCATCAGTTCTCCATGAAGATGAATCACATTTGTGCTGCCTGCCACCTCATGCAGGTTGTCCACATTCTGCGTCACCACATCCACATCATACCAACGTTCCAGTCCTGCCACCAGACGATGGCCTTCATTGGGCTGCGTTCCTTGGCACTTCTTGCGCAACATGTTGTAAAAATTGTTCACATATTCAGGATCGTTCAGCCAACCCTCATGCGTAGCCACGCGCGAAACGGGATAATTTTCCCATAGACCATCCGCATCGCGGAAGGTTCTTAGTCCACTCTCCACCGACATACCCGCGCCGGTAAGCACAACGATTTTTCTCTTTTCCATGATACTTACTATTTTGAAAATTGCATAAATGGTTAATTAATAATGTACAAAAATATTAATTTTTCTGCAAATATGCAATGGCAATGATGGAAAAATCGTAAATTTGCACCCTCAAAACAAAAATACAGAGAAAGCAACTATGGACAATTTCAGCTACGCCCTCGGACTGGGCATAGGACAACAACTGGCACAAATGGGTGCCGAAGACCTCAACGTCAGCGAATTTGCAGCGGCCATCACCGATGTACTCAAGGGCAATAAGACGAAGATGTCACACCGCGAGGCACAAGCCGTGGTGCAGGAGTATTTCCGCAAACAAGAACAAAAACTCAATGCCGAGCGTGAGGCCCAAGGTCAAGTGGCCAAAAAAGCGGGCGAAGACTATCTGGAAAAAAATGCCAAACGCGAGGGTGTCGTGACACTGCCAAGCGGTTTGCAATACCAAGTGCTGCGCGAAGGCAACGGACGGAAACCCAAAGCCACCGACCAGGTGAAATGCCACTATGAGGGATTCCTCATCGACGGCACGGTGTTCGACAGCAGCGTGCAGCGTGGTGAGCCTGCCACCTTCGGTCTTGACCAAGTGATAACAGGATGGACAGAAGGACTGCAGTTGATGCAAGAAGGTGCCAAATACCGTTTCTTCATCCCCTACCGTCTCGGCTATGGCGAAGGCGGCGCGGGCGCATCCATTCCTCCCTTCTCCGCACTCATCTTCGATGTGGAACTGATTGAGGTGAAATAATATATTCTTTTGAGTTTTTCCAACCCTTACTAGTTCTCAAACCCATAAACTAAAGAACTCAAAAAACTCAAGAACTCATAAACTAAAAAACTCATAAACTAAAAAACTCATAAACTCACAAACTAAAAATGAAAAAAATTCTATTCATGGCTGCTTGCATGGTTTCGGCAGCAGCGTTTGTGTCTTGTGGCAGCAAGCCCAAGGCCGACCTTAAAACAGATGTTGACACCTTGAGTTATGCCATCGGTGTGGCCAATGGTGCACAGATGAAAGGCTATCTCATGCAGCAAGGAATTGACACCGCCTATATCGATGACTTCATCAAGGGTTTCAACGAGGGTGTAGAGGCTGCCGGCGACAAGAAAAAGGCCGCATATATGTTAGGTTTGCAGACTGGAAGACAGATGTCCGAAGGCATCAACACATCCATCTTCGCCGGTGACAGCACCGAACATGTATCGTACAGCAACCTGACCGCCGGTCTTATCGACGGTGTCAAGGGCAAGGCTTCTATCGACCCCCAAATTGCTATGGGCCTGATTGATCCTCTGGCAGACAAAGTCCACGAAAATGTAGTGGCCAAACGCTACAAGAAAGAGAAAGAGGCTGGTGAAAAATGGATGGCCGAGAATGCCAAAAAAGAAGGCGTGAAGACCCTCCCCTCGGGCTTGCAGTATAAGGTGATTACCGAAGGTACGGGTGCCGTTCCCACCGACTCGATGACTGTGAAGGTACACTATGAGGGCAAACTCACCAACGATACCGTGTTCGACAGCTCGTTCGACCGCGACCCCATGACCGTTGACCTCTCTCGTGAACAGGCTGTCATCAAGGGCTTCCGTGAGGCATTGCTTCATATGCCTGTTGGTTCAACATGGGAAGTGTACATCCCACAGCAACTGGGTTATGGCGCACGCGGCATGCAGAGCATTCCTCCTTTCGCTCCGCTGGTGTTCAAACTCCAACTGCTGAGTGCTGAACAGAAACAGAAGACAACCATAAAGCCACAGACCATCACGGTGAATCCGGCACAGGCTCAAAAGAAATAAGCACTCATCATGAGAAGATACATACTGTTGGCACTCGTCGTACTGGCGAGTGCCACTTTCAATACAATGCTTGCCCAAACGAAAAAGAGCAAGAAGAAGGACAAGAAAGCAGCCGTCACCCAACTCGTCACTTCTGAGGACTCGTTGAGTTATGCCGCTGGCATGGGAGCCACCAAAGGATTGAAATCATTCCTCAAACAACAGTTTGACGTGGAAGATGCTGACATGCCTGAATTTATCCGTGGCTATGAAGAGACGGTGGCCGCTCTGGGCAACATGCGTGGCAAAGGTTACAGCGCCGGTGTTCAACTCGCTGGTATGGTGGCTGGACGTATCATGGGAGCAGAGGAGAAAAACTTGAGTGGTGCACTCTCTACTGGCACTTTGGATGCGGACCTTTTTAACAAAGGATTCGTCGCTTCGCTGCGGAAGGACTATTCTCTGCTCACCGACTCTACGGCGACCCTCATCACGAAAGCTGCCCTCCAGGCCACGGCAGAAAAAGCCAAGCAACTGAGCAAAGACTTCATGGCCGAAAATGGCAAAAAAGAGGGGGTGGTGACGACGCCCAGCGGCTTGCAATACAAAGTGTTGCGCCAGGGCAACGGACCTGTTGCCACGGCTGACAATGAGGTGGTGGTGAAATACGAGGGACGGCTCATCGACGGCACTGTATTCGACAGTTCCTATGAGCGTACCCCACAAACCAGCACCTTCCGTCCCAATCAGGTAATCAAAGGATGGACAGAAGCCCTCACCCTCATGCCACAAGGCAGTAAATGGGAACTCTATATCCCGCAGGAATTGGCTTACGGAGCACGCCAGGCAGGGAAAATTCCAGCCTACTCACCACTTATCTTCATTGTCGAAGTGGAAGAAGTGAAAAAATAAAACTGTCATTTTGTTGCATATTCCATTTGTATTTTGTACTTTTGCTACCAAATTAGCCCAATAAGGTGGTCAAAAAGACAAAATATCTTACGAAATGGAAAAAATAGACAATCTTGACAAGAAAATCCTCAGTATCCTATCGCTCAATGCCAGGATACCATTCAAGGACGTGGCGGCTGAATGCAACGTATCGCGTGCGGCCATTCACCAACGTGTGCAGCGACTGATAGAAGACGGGGTCATCACCGGCAGTGGCTTCGACGTGAACCCAAAGAGTTTAGGCTACTCCACCTGTACCTATGTGGGCATCAACCTCGAAAGGGGTTCGATGTACAGAGATGTGGTGGAACGGCTCCGCCATATCCCCGAAATCGTGGAATGTCACTTCACCACTGGTCCCTACACCATGCTCGTGAAGCTCTACGCTCGTGACAATGAGCAACTCATGCAACTGCTCAACACACAACTGCAAGGCATTCCCGGCGTGGTGGCCACGGAGACGCTCATTTCATTGGAACAAAGCATCAAAAGAGAAATTCCTGTCAAGACCAACGAAGAATAATATCTGACTCCATGAATTCTTTCCGACTGAACGACCACCTCGAACAAATTTACCAAACTTTTCCCGAGGCGGGCCATCAACCTATCATCGGCATCACGGCCAACTATTCCAAAGGTGATGCCTGCCTGCGCGACAAATATTACCAACAGGTGGTAGATGCTGGCGGCACTCCCGTCATCATCCCTCCAGTGGCTGACAAAGCAGCCATCGTCAACACCCTCGACCATATCGACGGACTGTTGCTCACTGGCGGTGGCGACATCAACCCGCTGTGGACGGGCGAGGAGCCATCGCCACAGTTGCATAACATCAATGCCACACGCGACCTGCCTGAACTACTCATCACACGCTTGGCTTACAACCGGCAGATTCCCATCCTCGGCATATGCAGAGGCATGCAGACGCTTGCCGTGGCCCTGGACGGCAAGGTGTCACAGGATATCGCCACGGAGTGGAAGAGCAAGGTTGACACCATAAACGATGACAAACGGCGCAATGGGAAGAAAGACAAAGACAAGGATACCGAAAGCGCTCCGGTGGCACTTATCAAGCATAGCCAGGACGGCGACCGCGACCTACTCTCCCATTCGGTGCATATCATGGCCGACACCATGTTGCACGACATCTATGGCACTGACAACATCTTCGTGAACAGTTTCCACCACCAGGCGGTGGCCAACCCCGGTCAGCGTTTCCACGTGACGGCAACGTCTCCCGATGGTGTGGTAGAGGCCATGGAGAGCAGTGAGTACAAACCTATCCTCGGTGTGCAATGGCATCCTGAGTGGTTGGGAGCGGAAGGACTGAAACTCTTCGAATGGTTGGTTCACCAGGCCAACAATTTCTATGTGGCGAAGAAACTGCACAGCCGCATCCTCACCCTCGACACGCATTGCGACACGCCGATGTTCTTCCCCCAAGGCATCCACTTCGAGCAACGCGACCCCCGCATCCTCGTCGACCTGCACAAAATGACCGACGGACGGCAAGACGCCACTATTATGGCGGCTTACCTGCCCCAACCCAAGATGGGAGAGACTTTCTCGTCAAAAGTGGCGTTCGACGTAAAGACACCAAAAGAGTATGCCGACACCATCTTCGATAAGATAGAAGACATTGTAAAGAACAACCGTCACTATCTGAGTATCGCCCGTAGTCCGGCAGAACTCTATGAAGACAAGCGCAAAGGACGCAAGAGCATCATGTTCGCCATAGAGAATGCGCTGGCACTGAATCACGACATCGCCAACTTGAAACATTTCGCTCAACGCGGCGTGGTGTACATCACATTGTGCCACAATGGCGACAACGATATCTGCGACAGCGCCAAAGGCAGTGAGACGCACCATGGTGTAAGCAAGTTCGGTCAACAGGTGATAAAGGAGATGAACCGCCTGGGCATCATGGTCGACTTGAGCCATGCGGCGGAGAGCAGTTTCTTCGACGCTCTTGAAATCAGCGAAACGCCTATCGTGTGCAGCCACAGCAACTGCAAGGCATTGTGTGATGTACCACGAAACCTCAGCGACGAACAATTACGACGATTGGCGAAGAAAGGCGGCGTGGCGCATATCACTCTCTACGGCGGATTCTTACGCAAAGAGGGCGAAGCATCCATCCTCGACGCCATCGCACACCTCGAACATGCCATCAGCATCATGGGCATCGAACATGTGGGATTGGGCACTGACTTTGACGGCGATGGTGGCGTGCGCGGCATGGCCGACGCCTCGGAGGTAATCAATTTCACCCTCCACCTGCTCCGACGGAAGTTCAACGAACGCGACATCCAAAAGATATGGGGCGGCAACTGGCTCCGCGTGATGGCGCAAGTGCAAAATATGAGAAAATGAAATTAATGAAAGCGTCAAAGATTCTTTATACCAGCATGGCACTGATAGCCATCATGGCCTGTACCAGTGCCTCGTGCAACAAGGGCAAAACTGGCACAGATAACGTTCCGACAACCGCAACAGCGCAGCCTGTGGGTCCCGACTTCAATGCCGACTCGGCTTTCTTGTTCTGTCAAGCTCAGTGCGACTTCGGACCACGCACCATGAACAGCGAGGCTCATGAACAGTGCGCCACATGGATAGCCAACACTTTCCGTCGATTTGGCTGCGAGGTGACTTTGCAGAAAGCCACGTTGAGGGGATTCGACGCCACTCCGTTGCAGAGCACCAACATCATCGCTTCCATACATAGCGAACGACCTTACCATGTGATGCTATGCGCCCATTGGGACAGTCGTCCATGGGCCGACAACGACCCTGACAGTACCAACTGGCGCAAACCGGTGATGGCGGCTAACGACGGGGCATCGGGCGTGGGCGTGATGCTCGAATTGGCACGTCTGCTGCAGAACGATACCACGCTCAAGGTGGGTGTCGACTTTATCTGTTTCGATGCCGAGGACTGGGGCGTACCACAGTGGATGCGTATCTCGTCGGAAGACTCATGGGCCTTGGGAGCGCAATATTGGGCGAACAACTACCAAAAACCGACGCAATACACTACGCTCTACGGCATTCTCCTCGATATGGTGGGAGGACAACAAGCCCAGTTCTATCAGGAACGCATGTCAATGGACTTCGCCCCCTCAGTGGTTGACAAAGTGTGGAAGGCGGCACGTGATGCGGGATACAGCGACTACTTCCCCTTCAAGTTGGGCGGTCAAATCACCGACGACCATGTACCGGTGAACCAAAAGGCGGGCATCCCCACCATCGATATCATACCCTATTATCCCAACTGCTTGGAAAGCACGTTTGGCCCTACCTGGCATACCGTATACGACGATATGGCACACCTTGACAAAAACACCCTCAAAGCAGTGGGACAGACCCTCATACAGGTGCTCTTTACAGAAGAGTAAGGAACTCAACACCATTTCCACCCACTTAGGGTGAACAATAATAGTTACAGAATGCACGGACAGCTGTCCGTGCATTCTGTTAAACTGACAAATAGGCTATAAATGATGTTGCGAAAAAACGCAATAAATAAACACCTTAAAACCAACTATTTGTTTTAAACAAATTACCACCCCCTCCTGGGAGGGGGCAGGGCTCACAACTGTCCCGCCTCAACGAGCAACACAACACGCTCAGTGAGGCGGTCGGTGCCTTCGGCATCATATTCCTTCTTGAGCGATGCCCCAAAAGTCCAAGCAAAAGCCTGCCAGAAACCCGAACGAATGGGACCGAGGAAAGCCTTCATGATATTGTAGGCCGACGAATTGCATTCGCGGTTGATGAGCTTGATGAGCAACTTGCCCTGTGAATAGGTGAGTTTCTTCATGCGAGGCTTGTAAGAATGGTAGATATCTTTCTCCACCAGTTTCATATGCTCATCCTTGGCTCGTTTGTCGGGAAGGGTCTGCAAATACTCATACGTCTCAATGATAATCTGATTGCATTCCTTGGCGATAGGAAGCACCTTTTTCACGTTCCTCACCAAACGGCTGTATGCTTTCTGTTGCTTGCTCGACGTCAACTCCACAGGTGGATAGACATACACATTGCTCAGGTCCATGAAGAGCGCACTATCCCCGTCGAGGAGGGTCTTCCCCACCTTCATCGTCGGCACGAAGGTGGGATTGTTCATGTCCACCTCGCGGTCCTCGGGATTACCTTTTCCCGACGGGTCGGTCTGGGCCCATACAGTGGAAAAGAGGCACAAGGCCAACATCAGCAACAACGTTTTTTTCATCTCGACATAGGATATGTGTGTGCAAAAATAATCATTATTTCCTATTGTGCCGTCATTGCGCCATCTGTTTTAGCAATTTTTTGCCCTATTTTTGTCAATGAACGAATAATTATATATTTTTGCAAGACAATAACCTTCACATCATGAAAAAAACGCTGCTATTCTCATTGTTCCTCTGCTTGTCGATACCCTTGTCGGCACAAAACGTCCACCCCTGGGAAGACGACTTCAACCAATGGACCTCGCTCGACGACACCGAAAGTGGCGCATGGGAAGAATTGTATGAAACGCTCTGCGAACTGGAACAGCAACCCATCAACATCAATACCGCCACACGTGAACAACTTGAACGACTCACCTTCCTCAACGAACGACAGGTAGAGGATATATGCGCCTATCTTTACCAATACCACCAAATGCAGTCGTTGGGCGAACTGGCCATGATACCATCTATCGACTTTGCCACACGGCGGTTGCTTAGCCACTTCATCACCGTCGGACCGTTGCCCGAGCGAGGATGGCCTTCCTTCGGCGATATCTTGAAACAAGGTCACCATGAACTTTTCCTCGACGGGCGCATTCCCTTCTACAAACGTAGGGGCGATGACAACGGCTACCTTGGCGGACCCATCGCCCACCGCTTTCGCTATGCCTTCCGCCACTCCGACCGCCTGAGGATAGGTGTCACGGGAGCACAGGATGCTGGCGAACCATTCTTCGGCAAGCACAACCCCTGGGGCTACGATTTCTATTCTTTCTATGTCGACGTGCGCCACTTGGGAGCGCTCGAACAACTCACCGTGGGACGCTACCGTGTGTCGGCTGGCATGGGACTGGTGCTCAACAACCAGTTCAGCACGGGCAAGCTGATGTCGACCAATACGGCGGGAACGACGGGCAACCTCATCCGTCCTCATGCCTCAAACTATGACGGCGACTACCTGCAAGGGGCGGCGGTCACCGTCGGCATAGGATCAGCAGTGGAACTCACCGCTTTCGCTTCTTACCGAGGTATCGACGGCACACTGGCAGCCAACGGCAAAGACATCACCACCATCGTCGATGCGGGTTACCACCGCACCCTCACGGAGATGGAAAAGAAGAACAACACCCATGAGACGCTCGCTGGCACACACCTCGCAGGCAGAGTGGGTGGCTGGCGTTTCGGCGCTACCTTTGCCTATTCGCACCTTGACCGCACCTTACAGCCTGACATCAGTCAGCCTTACCGGTTGCACTACCCCTCCGGTAACGAATTCTGGAACCTTAGCGCCGACTATGGCTACACCGCACACCGCATCAGTTTTCGGGGAGAGACAGCGTCAAGCAGGGGTGGCGGCATGGCTACCATCAACACACTGAATATACAGGCCGCCGAACGACTGACGCTATCACTCATATACCGTTATTACGCTGCCAAATACCAAGCCTTGCATGCCAACGCTTTCAGCGAAGGCGGACGTACACAGAACGAACACGGGGCATACCTTGGAGCGCGGTGGAACCCATCGGACCACCTGCTGCTGCAGGCGTATACCGACTATGTGCATTTCGCTGAGCCACGTTACATAGCCTTACATTCGTCAAACACCTGGGACAACATGCTGCAAGTCACCATCGACCACGGCTCCTGCTCATGGACGGCACGTTATAGGCTACGCTACCGCCAACGTGACAATAGGGAGAAGACGGCTCTCATCAACCAATGGGAGCAACGCGGACGACTGGCTTTCACCTATGATGGGGGATGCCTGAAAAGCACCACACAAGGTGATGTTGCCCATTCGCGATATGAGAAAAACAGTTTTGGATGGATGGTCAGCGAACGTATCACTGCACAGATAGGAAAAAAGGTGCGATTGACCGCCTCGGTTGGCTATTTCCACACCGACGACAACGACAGTCGCATCTACACCATGGAGCCTGGACTGCTCTACCGCTATTCTTTCCCATCGTTCGAGGGCGAAGGGTTGCGCACTACCTTCGTGGCACGCCTCGACCCCACCCCACGGCTTGCGCTTATAGCCCGTTTGCAGTCAACCAACTATTTCGACCGTGACTTCATATCCAGTGGACTGCAACGCATCGACCACTCCTCAATGACCGACTTGCAACTACAAGTGAGGTGGAAATTCTAACATCGACACGTAAATGTGGACTTTTTAATTATTTTGAAAAAAGTCCACATCTTTTTTTGCTCAATTACAAAATAACACCTACTTTTGTAAACAAATTGTGTGCGAAAACAATCATCATAAATTTTTACACCTAACAACTATGAACAAAAAATCATTACTGGCATGCTTGGCCATTGGTATTCTGGCATTGGGCGCTTGCCAAAAACAAGGAAAAGGAACCGACGAGGTAAAAAGTGACATTGCTAACAAGACATGGACGAACGGCATGGAATTCTTCGGCGTCGCGAAATGTGACAGTGGTTATGCCTGTGAGGGCGGTACAACACATGAGGGGGGCATCATGTTCATGCTCGTACCAACAGATGACGGATTCATTGCCGCCAAAGGGAATAACGGACTCGCCAAGAACGATTCCAACTACATCGAGGCCTATTGTTTCACAGGAGAAGAGGGCGACAAATTCCTACAGAAAGTGTTCAACGGAAAGGACTTCCTTGTTCAATACAACAAGGACAACAAAGCCATAGGTACCTATTTCCAAACCGAAGACATCCATCAAACCATGGATGCCGACGTGATACGCTATCTCTTCAGTGGAGAATTCACCAAGGACGACGGCACGAAGATCGTATTTGATGCCACCAAGAAAGAAGTGAAGGGACTCGCCGAGACCTCCAGTTATGAATTGATTGACATTTACGACTTGCCAAGCGGCTCATTCAAATTGGGCAACGAGTCCTTTAACGTACAACGCACAGATGAAGGAATAACCCTACAGCCTATCAAGCAATCAAAAGAAGATGAAGAGGTATGGGACGAGGTAGGCAAACCCATTGTGCTGAAACGAGTGCAAGGTTCAGAAGACCAAATGGGCAACGTATCGAAAGATGTACTCACAACAACCCAATTAGGTTACTTCTCCAAGGGTGAGCGCAAAAAGATGCTTGACAACCTGAAAGCCAAAGGCGACAAAGCCAGCGAGATAGAGACCATCAACCTTCAGCTGTTGGAGGTGCTGGTTGCCGATGATACAGAATCTGAATAAACCTCAAAACAATTAGAATGACATGAAAAAGCTATTGATTTTTGCCTGTGCATTGCTGCTCATCGTGGCATGTAACAAAAATGGAAAGGGAAACGATGCCGCAGAGGCTACCCAGAAAACAGACAGCGTGACCGACACTGTCAAGACCCATGAAGGTAAACAAGACATCACAACAACGATAAAGATTGTTGTTCCTGTGGGAAATGAGGCTTTGACAAAGAGCATAGGCCACATGATTATGACGGCTATCGAAGGAAACAACACCATCGACTCCACCGATATCAAAGCCATGGCCCATTTCTTCGTCGAAAACAAGGCAAAAGAACTGAAAGGTGAGGCTGACTACGAAGGAAGCGACTCGGTAGGTCCCGAACTCTCCCACGATATTAACATCAAGATTTTGTACGAGAACGATCAAATCATCACCATGGGTGTGGAGCAATATGTTTACCTAGGCGGTGCACACGGTTCTACTCTTTTTGAAGGTGTGACATTCGACAAATCCACCGGCAAGGTGCTTGGCAAAGACATCTTGGCACAAGACAAAATTGCCGAAGTGAAAACTGCAGTGAGCCAGGGATTGGAGAAATTCCTCAAGGAAACGATGGGCAGTGAGTATAACGAAGCCGAATCGCCTTTGAGCGAGTACAACGGCAAAGATAAGACGTTAGACTTGCCACAAAGCGGGATTTATATCGACAATGACAGTGTGGTATTCGTATACCAACAATATGAAATCCTGCCTTACGTTTTCGATCTTCCCGAGACGAGTCTCTCACTGAAAGACATGAAGGAAAAAGGTTGGTTGGAAGCGGTATTTGCCAAGACCGTGAAATAAGAACCACCCTTGTTCCATAGCGGAACGAATAAAGAAAGCCGGGTTATGAGTGATGTCACTCTAAACCCGGCTCTCGTTTTTTATCGTAACTGTCGGTTATCCGTTATCCGACACCTGTCTCAATCCGCCAACACGAAATCCAACTGGCGTTTCTCGATGTTGGCACGAGCCACCTTGATGCGCACGGCATCGCCCAATTGGTACTTATGGTGATGGCGACGGCCCACCAGACAGTAATTGCGCTCATCGAACTCATAATAGTCGTCGTCCAAATCATGCATGGGCACCATACCCTCGCAGTGGTTCTCATCAATCTCACAATAGATGCCATACGACTGTATACCGCTGATGTGAGCATCGAATTCCTCACCGATCTTGTCGCCCATGAACTCCACCATCTTGTACTTGATGGAGTCGCGCTCGGCATTCTGAGCCAACTGCTCCATGTCTGACGAATGCTCGCACAGTTCCTCGTAGTGTTCTTTGTTGGCACTGCGACCACCCTCTTGATAGCGGGTGAGCAGACGGTGAACCATGGTGTCGGGATAACGACGGATGGGACTGGTGAAATGGGTATAGTAATCGAAAGCCAGTCCGTAGTGGCCGATGTTGTGAACGCTGTATTTGGCTTTCATCATCGCACGCAGTGCCACAGTCTCGATGAGTTTTTGCTCACGCCGACCCGCACTTTGTTCCATCAGTGCATTCAGGCTGCGCGAGATGGCGCCCTTGGTGCCAGTGGTCTTCAATTTATAGCCGAACTTGACGATGAATTCGCGCAATGTCTCCAGTTTCGTGGGGTCAGGTGAGTCGTGAATACGATAGGGCAGCGTCTTCGCTTTCTGGCCCTTCTTCACCCGTCCGATGCTCTCAGCCACCGTGCGGTTGGCCAACAGCATGAACTCCTCGATGAGTTTGTTGGCGTCCTTCGACACCTTGAAATAGCAACGTGTGGGTTTGCCATCGGCATCGATGTCAAAATGCAGTTCCTCACGGTCGAACTTCACCGCGCCATTGGCAAAGCGGGCCTCGCGAAGTCGTTTGGCCAAACGGTCGAGCGTAATGAGTTCATTGGCCAACTCACCCTTGTAGCCTCCCTTCGGAGCAGGCGGGGCAGGCTCGCCCGTGCCATCCTTCACGCCATTTTGTTCGAGGATGGCTTGCACCTCTTCGTAGGCAAAACGACGATTGCTGCGGATGACGGTATGTGCCAAATGCCAACTCTTCACCTCGGCCTTCTCGTCCATCACGAAAATGGTGCTGTAACATAGTTTCTCTTCATCGGGACGCAACGAGCAGATGAAATTGCACAGACGTTCTGGCAACATCGGTATGGTACGGTCGACGAGATAGACACTGGTGGCACGTTTCTGCGCCTCCTTGTCGATGATGCTTCCTTCCTTCACATAATGCGACACGTCGGCGATATGCACACCCACCTCCCAAAGACCTTTGCTTACCTCACGGATGGAAAGGGCATCATCAAAGTCCTTGGCATCCTTGGGGTCGATGGTGAAGGTGCACACGTTGCGGAAATCTTCGCGCTCGGCATAGTCGGCAGGCGTAATCTCGGCGGAAATCTTCGCGGCAGCTTCTTCCACGGCCTTTGGATAACGATAAGGCAAACCATATTGGGCCAGGATGGCATGCATCTCAACAGTATTGTCTCCTGTCTTGCCCAAGACATCAACCACCTCGCCCACGATATTCTTCGACTCCTTCGAAGGCCACTGCGTAATGCGCACCACGGCCTTGTCGCCCGTCTTGCCACCCTTGAGTTTCTTCTTTGGCACCATGATGTCATGAACAAAGATATTGCTCTCGGTGATGAGGAACGCGAAGTCGCGCTCTACCTTCAACTGTCCCACGAAAGTGTCGCGGGCATGGGAAAGGATTTCGGTAACCATCGCCTCCTTGATATGGTTCTGCCGACGTGCCATGAACGACACGCGCACGCGGTCGCCATCGAGGGCAAACATCGAATTGCGCTCGGCCACAAACACGGGTTTGCCACCATCGTCGGGCAAGAAACTGTTCTTGCCGTTGGCCTTGCGACGGAACACGCCCTCCTGCACCTGTCCCTTGGTGTTCAGGCGGTAGCTCTGGTCCGATACTTTGCTCAACGTGTCATCCCACGCCATCTCCTCCATGAGATTGATGGCCAACATACGCTGCGGATGGGTATCGAGATGCAACGCACGGAACACTTGTTTGTAGGTGAAAGTCTCGTTGGGTTGTCCTTCAAAAAGGTTGTATAACAACTCCGTTATCTGCTTCTTATTCAGGCGACGGCCGCCTTTTTTGCCTTTTCCCATAGTTATTCGATTTTGTTTTCCGCAAAATAACAAAATAATTCGTAACTTTGCAAAAAATTTGGGCAGAAAATGCCTATTTGGTCATAACAATCGTTATTATGGACAAGATTCTCATCACTGGTGCCAGCGGATTTATCGGCAGTTTCATCGTTGAGGAGGCCCTGCGCCAAGGCTACGAGGTATGGGCGGGTATGCGCAAGAGCAGTTCAAAGGAATACCTCACCGACCCTCGCATCCATTTCATCACCCTCAACCTCAACGACCCCGAGCTGTTACGAGAGCAACTCCAGGAGGTGCGCTTCGACGTGGTGGTGCATGCTGCGGGAGTCACCAAATGTTTGGACAAGCGCGACTTCTTCCGCATCAATACCGAGGGGACGAAAAACCTGGCCAATGCGCTGCGAGCACTCAACATGCCACTCAAACGCTTCGTCTACCTCAGTTCGCTGAGCATCTTTGGTCCGATACATGAGCAACGCCCTTACCAACCTATCCGCGAAGACGACACACCACAGCCCAATACGGCCTACGGCGAGAGCAAGTTGGCGGCTGAGCGTTACCTCGACACCCTCGATGGTTTTCCACTCGTGGTGCTCCGTCCTACAGGGGTCTATGGTCCGCGCGAACGCGACTATTTCCTCATGGCTGACAGCATCAAGAAACATACTGACTTCAGCGTGGGCTACAAGCCTCAGGACATCACGTTCGTCTATGTGCAAGATGTGGTGCAGGCGGTGTTCCTCGCCATTGAGAAAGGCAAGAACGGCCGTAAGTATTTCCTCAGTGATGGCAAGGTGTACCAGTCACGCACCTTCAGCGATCTGCTCCACCATGAACTGGGCGACAAATGGCTGCTTCGCATCAAGGCACCGGTATGGGTGCTACGCGTCATCACGTTCTGCGGCGAATATGTGGGTCGGTGGCGCAAGAAAGTGACGGCTCTCAACAATGACAAGTACCATATCCTTAAACAACGCAACTGGCAATGCGACATACAACCTGCCATCGACGAGTTGGGCTTCCATCCCGAATACGACCTCGAACGGGGCGTACCCCTGGCCGTGAAGTGGTATAAGGAAAATGGATGGCTGTGATGTGAGAGGTAAAAAGGTAAAAAAGTAAAAGGGTAAAAAAGAAACCGAGAGAATAAGGGGAGGAAAAAGAAAAAGGAGGGAGAAGAGACTCGAAACAAAAGAAATGAAGAAGTTTTTCAAAGAACTGTTCACGATAGAGAAGCATCCCACCCGGGGACTGATGGCCTTCGAATGGATCATTCTGGGCTATCTGTTGCTGACGCTGGTGGTGACACTGGCTTTCTACGACCAGGCGGCCAACCCCTCGTCAATGATTGGGGGAAGGATAAGGGTGGCGGCTATCATGGCGGCTTTATGGGGTGTTTACCGTATGGTGCCTTGCAAAGCCATAAAAGTGGTCAGGATTTTGGTTCATTTGGCGCTACTCAGTTGGTGGTATCCCGACACCTACGAATTCTGCCGTATGCTGCCCAACCTCGACCACCTCTTCGCCAGTGCCGAACAATGGGTGTTTGGATTCCAACCGGCGCTTGTCTTCTCACAAGAGTTCAACAGCAAGGTGTTCAGCGAACTGATGTGCTTGGGCTACAGTTCTTATTTCCCGATGATTGGCGTCGTGTGTATTTATTACCTGCTACGACGACCGCAAGAACTTGAAAGAATAGTCTTCGTCATCACGGGTGTTTTCTTCGTTCATTACGTCATCTTCGACCTATTGCCTGTGACAGGACCGCAGTATTATTACAAGGCGGTGGGCGAAGACATGATAGCACAAGGCGTTTTTCCCAACCTCCACGGATATTTTTACCACTTACAAGAACGTGTGACTTTACCAGGCTGGGATGGAGGAGTGTTCTACCAATTGGTGGAACAAGCACATGACGCCGGCGAGCGTCCCACGGCTGCCTTCCCGAGCAGTCATATGAGCGTGACGATGGTACTCATGCTGTTGGCATGGCATAGCAAGAGCAGAGCACTCTTCTTCTGCCTGTTGCCACTGGGTGCGCTCATGTTCTTCGCCACGTTCTACATCAAGGCGCACTACGCCATCGATGCCATGACAGGACTGTTGAGTGGCATCCTCTGCTATTGGGCATTCATGCATTACAAGGGGGGAAAGTGGACAGTGTCATACGCCAATGTTCCAAAAAGAAAAAAGAACAAGAGAAAATGAAAAAACTATATATCGAGACCTATGGTTGCCAGATGAACGTGGCCGACAGCGAGGTGGTGGCCTCGGTGATGGGCATGGCGGGCTATGAACTCTGCGACAGCGCGGAAGAGGCTGATGCGGTGTTTCTGAACACCTGTTCTGTGCGCGAGAATGCGGAAAACAAAATCCTGCACCGACTGGAATCACTGAATAATTTAAAGATAAAAAAATTAAAGAATAAAAAGGCTAAGGGGGAGGAATCGGAGAAAGCACCGGGCCTGATTATCGGCGTGCTGGGTTGCATGGCCGAAAGGGTGAAGGACGACTTGCTGGAAAACCACCATGCCGACCTTGTGGCAGGACCTGATGCTTACCTGTCACTACCCGACCTTATCGCCCAGTGCGAACTGGGACAGAAAGCCATCAACATCGAACTGTCGACGACTGAGACCTACCGCAACGTGGTGCCACAACGCATCGGTGGCGTTCATATCGGTGGCTATGTAAGCATCATGCGTGGCTGCAATAATTTCTGCCACTACTGCATCGTTCCCTACACCCGTGGCAGGGAACGCTCACGCGACATTGAGAGTATCCTCGCCGAAGTGCGCGACCTGCGCGACCGTGGATTCAAAGAGGTGACACTGCTTGGACAGAATGTGAATTCTTACAGGAGTTTAGGGGTTCAGGAGTCTGGGAGTTCAGACATTACGTTCCCCACGCTACTCAGACGTGTGGCCGAAGAGGCACCGGAGATGCGTGTGCGCTTCACCACCTCACATCCCAAAGACATGAGCGACGACACATTGCACGTCATCGCCGACATGCCCAACGTATGCCGACATATCCACCTGCCGGTGCAGAGCGGCAGCAATCGCATCCTGCATCTGATGAACCGCAAATACACACGTGAGTGGTACCTCGACCGCGTGGCGGCGATACGACGCATCATTCCCGACTGCGGACTGTCGACTGACATCTTCGTGGGTTACCATTCCGAGACGGAGGAAGACCACCAACTATCGCTCTCGCTCATGCGCGAAGTGGGCTACGACTCGGCCTTTATGTTCAAATACAGCGAACGACCGGGCACTTACGCTTCGCGTCATCTGCCCGACGATGTGCCCGAGGAGGTGAAGATACGCCGACTCAACGAGTTGATATCCCTGCAGACGGAAATGTCAGCCATCGCCAACCGTCGCGACGAGGGAAAGGTGTTCGACGTGCTCGTAGAGGGATTCAGCAAACGGTCGCGCCAACAGCTCTGTGGCCGCACCGAACAGAACAAGATGGTGGTGTTCGACAGGGGCAACCACCATGCGGGCGAACATGTCAAGGTAAGTATCACGGGCAGCACCAGCGCCACATTATTCGGAGAGGAGGTAATATGAAAGAGTTCCTGCAAGTGCTCAGACGGTTCCTGCCGCCTTACAAGAAATACCTCACGCTGTCGGTGCTGTTCAATATCCTATCGGCGATACTGAACATTTTTTCCTTTGCCACGCTTATCCCCATACTTCAGATTCTCTTCCAGACGGAGAAAGCGACGGCGGCCACCCACCTGATGGGCTGGGGCGACGGATCGCTGAAAGATGTGCTCAGCAACAATGCCGACTACTACGTGAACCAGCTCATCAGCAGCGTCGGTTCCACAACGGCATTGCTCATCATCGGACTGGCCCTCGCCTTCATGACCTTCCTCAAGACGGGTGCCTATTTCCTCTCTTCGGCCACCATCATACCCATCCGCACGGGTGTAGTACGCGACATACGCAACCAACTCTATCAAAAGATAACATCACTGCACATGGGCTTCTTTTCCGAAGAGCGCAAGGGCGACATCATCGCCCGTATGAGCGGCGACGTGCAGGAGATAGAGTCGTCCATCATGTCGTCACTCGACATGTTGTTCAAGAACCCCATCCTCATCATTGCCTATTTTGCCACCTTGCTGCTCATCAGCTGGCAACTCACCCTCTTCACCCTCGCCGTGGTACCCGTCATGGGATGGTTCATGGGTTTTGTGGGGCGCAAACTGAAACAGAAATCCATCGTGGCGCAAGGACTGTGGAGCGACACGATGAGTCAGGTGGAGGAGACTCTCGGCGGCCTGCGCATCATCAAGGCCTTCTGCGCTGAAGACAAGATGAACAAACGCTTCGACGAGGTGAACAGCGGCTACCGACAACATATCATGCGCGTGAACATACGTCAGCAGATGGCACACCCGATGAGTGAGTTCCTCGGCACGGTACTCATCGTCATCGTATTGTGGTTCGGCGGCGTGCTGGTGCTCAACAACTCCAGCCTCAGCGGCCCCACGTTCATCTATTACCTAGTCATCCTTTATAGCATCATCAACCCACTGAAGGAATTTTCCAAGGCGGGGTACAACATTCCCAAAGGTTTGGCTTCCATGGAGCGTGTGGACAAGATTCTCATGGCCGAGGTAGCCATCAAAGACCCCGAGCACCCGAAAGAACTGAACGGCTTCAATCACCAGATAGAATTCCGTCACGTTTCGTTCCGCTATGGTGAACAGTGGGTGTTGCGCGACATCAACCTCGTGATTGAAAAAGGCAAGACTGTGGCCCTCGTCGGACAAAGTGGCAGTGGCAAGTCGACACTCGTTGACCTCATCCCCCGCTACTACGATACCGTGGAGGGTGAGATTCTCATCGACGGCATCAACGTGAAAGACCTGCGCATCCATGACCTGCGCTCGCTCATCGGTAACGTAAACCAAGAGTCGATACTCTTCAACGATACATTCTTCAACAACATCTCCTTTGGAGTCGAGAATGCCACACAGGAACAGGTGGAAGAGGCGGCACACATCGCCAATGCCCATGAGTTCATCATGGCGTCGGAAGAAGGATATCAGACACGCGTGGGCGACCGTGGTGGACGACTCTCGGGAGGACAGCGCCAACGGGTGAGCATCGCGCGCGCCATACTGAAGAACCCACCGATCCTCATCCTCGACGAGGCCACCTCGGCGCTCGACACGGAGAGCGAACGGCTGGTGCAGGATGCCCTGGAACGACTCATGAAGACACGTACCACCGTAGCCATCGCCCACCGCCTGTCTACCATCCGTAGCGCCGACGAGATATACGTGCTGCACGAAGGACAAATCGTAGAACGCGGCACCCACGAGGAACTGATCGCCGCCGACGGCTACTACAAGAAACTGCACGACATGCAGGCATGATATTCAATTAACAATTAACTATTCACCATCTACAAGCGACCACTCGTCACCCGTAACTCGTCACTCATCACCCGTAACTCGTCACCCGTAACTCGTCACTCACAATGTACTATATCTTATACGGTTTCTGCTATCTGCTATCGCTGTTGCCTTTTTGGGCACTTTATGTGCTCTCCGATGGCATCTACCTCATCATCTATCGACTGGTGGGGTACAGGAAGAAAGTGGTGCGCAAGAACCTAAGCACGGCCTTCCCTGAAAAGAGCGAGGAGGAACGACTCGTCATAGAAAAGAAATTCTATCATTGGCTGTGCGACTATTTCCTGGAAGCCATCAAACTGCTCAGCATCAGCAGAAAAAGCCTTGACAAACGGTTTGTATTGACTAACCCAGAAGTTATCATTGACTGTTTCAAAGAGGGACAGAGCGTGGCCACCATCCTCGGTCATTACTGTAACTGGGAATGGCTGTCATGCGTGGGCAAAGACTACGAGAACGACAAGTGGCGCGTAGGACTGGTCTATCACCCTCTTTACAACAAAGCTGCCGACCGGCTATGGCAGAAGATACGGTCATGCATTCCCAACGGCGTGCCCATCCCCAAGCAAGACATCCTGCGCTATCTCATACAGTACAAACGCGACGGTATCATGTCCATCTTCGGTTATATCTCCGACCAAGCACCAAAATGGGAGAACATTCACTTGTGGCTGCCCTTCCTCAACAAGGAGACGCCGGTGTTCACGGGTGCCGAGCGCATCATGAAAAAGATGAACAATGCTGTGTTCTACGTAGAGATGGGTCGGCCTAAACGAGGTTATTACACTTGCACCTATCACCTCATCACCAAGGAACCGCAGAAGATGGAAGAACATGAGATAACACGCCGTTTCTTCCAAATGCTCGAACAGACCATCCGCCAACGACCCGAACATTACCTGTGGACCCATAACCGCTGGAAACGCACCCACGAAGAATTCGACCGCCGTTTCAAGGTGGAGAATGGAAAGGTGACAAAAAGAAAGGAGACAGACAAATGAATATTGGATTCGACGCCAAGCGCATCGTCAACAATGGTTCGGGACTGGGCAGCTACGGACGGACGCTCGTCAACGACCTCGCCGACATCGTCGACGATAACACGACACTCCACCTATATGCTCCCGATGAGGGACGGGAGGAACTACGCAGCCAGGTGCGCTCATCTAGCCACCTTCGCTTCGTCTATCCCAAAAAGGTTTGGGTGAAGTCACTTTGGCGCAGTCGGGGCATCATAAAAGATCTGCTCCGAGACCATATCGACATCTTCCACGGTCTGTCGGGCGAGCTGCCCATTGGCATCCGAAAAACAGGCATCAAGAGCGTGGTGACCATCCATGACTTGATTTTCATGCGTCATCCCAAATACTACCACCGGATTGACACGAAGATATACACCGCAAAGTTTCACAGGACGGTAAAAGAGGCCGACCGCATCATCGCCATCAGCGAATGTACCAAACGCGATATCGTGGAACTGGGTGGTGTCGACCCCGACAAGATTGAAGTGATATACCAGAGTTGTGGCACCCATTTCCACCACCCGGCCAACGACGACAAGAAACAAGATGTCAATGCCCGTTACTTGCTGCCTGCTCGTTATATCGTCAACGTGGGCACCATCGAGGAACGGAAAAACATCCTATTGGCGGTAAAAGCATTGCACCGCCTGCCTGAAGAACTCACTTTGATCATCGTGGGACGAAGCACGCCCTATGCCGAGAAAGTGAAGCATTATGTGGAAGAGAATGGCCTGAAGACTCGTGTGCAGTTCCTACACCATGTGCCCAATGCCGACCTTCCTGCCATCTACCAGATGGCAGAGGCATGCGTCTACCCATCACGCTACGAAGGTTTTGGCATACCCGTCATCGAAGCCATACAGAGCGGCCTGCCTGTCGTGGCGTGCACGGGCAGTTGTCTTGAGGAAGCTGGCGGTCCACACAGCCTATATGTGCAGCCCGACGACGTGGAAGGCATGGCTCACGCCATCCAACAAGTGATAAAGGGAGCTGAAGGACGTGAAGAACGCATCCAACAGGCACAAGCCAGCCCTCCCAAAGGGAGGGTGCACTGAGAGGGAAGATTTAAGGGAAAAGTGAAGAGTGAAAAGTGAAAAATCAGCCTGCGGACTAATGTCTGAACTCCTGTAACTTCTGAACTTCTGAACTCCTCAAAAACTCAAAAACTCAAAAACTCAAAACTCAATGACATTTCGTCTGAATCCAGCCTACGAACACCTGCGGTCGTTCATCTGTCAATTGCCTGACAAGATGGACACCGAAGGCATTTATATCTATGGCGGCAGACGTAATCTCATCAAGCGTTTCGACGCCCCCGACGGCACCTCGTTGAATGTGAAACGGTATAAGAAACCCGCTTTTCCCAGTAATATCATCTATTCTACGGGGTTACGGATTCCCAAAGGAGAGCGCGCCTTCACTTACCCCGCCCTCTTGCTAGAGAAAGGAATAGAGACGCCCGAAGCCGTAGCCTATATTGAAGACAGAGTGATGGGCCTGTTACGCTATTCATGGTTCATCAGCATACAATGTCCCTACAGCCACCGTCTTTATGAGATGGGCGACGCTGAGGAGAACGTATACGCTCCTATGGCTGCCGCATTGGCCAAATATTGCGCCCACATGCACGAGGAAAAGGTCCTGCACCTCGATTTCTCTCCTGGCAACGTGCTGTGGGAAAAGGATGCCGAAGGATACCATTTCTCCATCGTCGACATCAATCGCATGCGCTTCGGTGAGGTGTCGATGGAGGCCGGCTGCCGCAGTTTCGCACGACTGTGGGGACCGAAACACTTCCTTCAACTGCTTGTGCGCGAATATGCACGTCTCAGGTCCTTTGATGTCCCAACAGCGGAAAAAGTCTTGATGGAAGAACGGAAAAAGTTTTGGCGACACTACCAAAAGAAACGAGAGATGGAATTTAAACTCGAACTATGAAACCAAAAAAGATCCTTGTTATCCGATTCCGGCAGATGGGTGATGCCATTTTGGCCACACCCCTACTGAACACGCTGCATGCCCAGTTCCCGGATGCAGATATCGACCTTGTGCTCAATGACCACTTGGCTCCCGTTTTTGAAGGACATCCTGCCATCAGCCATATTATCACCTTCACCTACAAAGAACGGCATTCATTCTTTACTTACCTCCGCAAGGTTTGGAAAACCATGCGTCAGACACGTTACGATGCTATCATCGATATGCGTTCCACCATCAGCACTATGTACTTCACGCTCTTCTCGCTGCGCAGTCGCTACCGCATCGGCATCCGCAAACCTTATACCAAGATAATATTCAACTATCGTTATGAGGGGTGTGGGGCCGACGAGAGTATGATTGACCACAACCTACGGTTGGCCGAGCCGTTGATTGGCAATGACAAGACAAAGACTATCCGCAGCCTCACACTACCGCTCAATGATGAAGAATACAATGATTTCCACTCTTATATGGAACGGCAGGGCATTGATTTCAACCGTCCTGTTATGCTCGTGGGAGTGACGGCAAAACTGGAAAACAAGACATGGGCGGAGGACAGGATGACAGAAATCCTGCTGCGCCTGATAAAGACCTACCCGAAATGGCAATTCGTCTTCAATTATGCACCGGGAAAAGAAGCAGAAAACGCCCATCGGATATATGACAACTTATGTGAAAAGCTACCTGCCGCCGCTGACACCTGTTTCCTCAATATCGAGGCACGCTGTCCACGCCAACTGCTAGCTATGGCTGTCTGTTGCACCGCCTATTTCGGCAATGAGGGGGGAGCTCGTCATATCGTATATGCCATGGGACGGCCTTCGTTCGTCATTTGTTCGCCCATGGCAAGCAAAGCCACGTGGCTGCCACATGACACCAACGTGCTGACACAAGGCATCGCAGCCTCTGACCTGACCGACACCACGGGTATGACCTACGAACAGCAATACAACCTCATCACTGTTGACGAGGTATGGTCTCGATTACATGCCTTTTGCGAGGAGCTTCATATATAGCTCCGTGTATTGCTCTGTGTAATTCTCGTAATTAAACTGCTTGGAATATTTTTCCGCCTGATGGGCGGCTTCGCCGTCCTTTTGCCAAGCCTCCACGCCCTGACGTACCACGTCGGCCATATATGATGGCTCGAAATGGTCCCAATAGGTGGCGTGGATGTTGCATACCTCAGGCAGACTGCTCAACCGCGAGGAGAACACCTTGCAGTGGAAACGCATAGCCTCCAACACAGGTATGCCGAAACCTTCCAACCGACTGGGGAAAAGCAACGCCTGTGCATGGGCATAGAGCCAGTGTTTTTCTTTATCGGTAATTTTCCCCGTGAGCACCACGCGTCCCTCCCCTTCACGCTCTATCTGCTGGCGCAGCTGTTGCGCATAGGCAAAATGGTCATCGCCGCAGATATACAAGCGGTAACCTGGCAGATAGCGCATCATAGGCACCAACATCTGGAAATTTTTCTTCTCGCGTACCTGACCGATGGCGAGGAAAAACGGCTCGTTCTCATCGTCGATGAACGCCGGCTGTTGCTGCTCACCACATTCCAAGGCTCCTATCCCATTGTAGATGACATCGAGAGGCACCTGATGGAGGTGATAATGGTCGATGATATCCTGCCTTACATACCGTGATATACAGGTCAGGTAATCACTCCGTCGCATGCGCCAACCCAATTGCACGATATGCCGCCATTTATGCACACCGCTTTTCTCACGCAGGAAATTCAGGTCGTGAACGGTAAGCAGTTGTATGGTCGTCTTGTCGCCCCCGCGCATGTGGTACTGCTGGTCGGTGGCATGCCACAGGTCGATATGCGCTTCCAGCCGTTTCAGGTCCTCACGTTTATGGTTGCGACGGATATACGTGATATGGTCGCCGAAGGCACCCACCTTGTCATCGGGCACGACAAAGATATAACGTACTCCCGGCAACTCTGTCTTGGCCAGTCTGGGGGCGTAGTTACGTGCTATCTCACCGAACCCATTGAGGTCGTTCAGGTGGGAGAAATCTACCAAAACATGTTTCATCGGCCGTTACTTGAAGGTTCTTGTGTCGTGGTAGTCGTGGTAAGAATGTTCAAAGTCCACATAATCGAAGCCGTGGATACGCCGTTTGTTTTCCGGCGGCAACTGCATATAGTCGCCGAACAACCGCCGCAGATACTCCTCGGGCTGTTGCACACCCATCAACTCATGACCTTCGAAGAGAATGGGGGTCGGCTTGCCCATCACCTCCTTGGGCATCACACTGCGCTCGCCGCTGTCAAAGTCGGCAATCAGTTTGGAGTCTTCGTACTTATGCTTTTTCTCTATACGCTGCAACCATTTATGCAGGGTGACGTTCTTGAACGTCGCCTGGACAAGCCGTGGTAGCCATGACGTATATCCCCGTCCCCGCTTGTAGGGGTCGCGATTACGCAGGTAGATGAGGCTCTTCACCCCGTGGAAATAGTCGAAGCGCAACTTACGTTTCCATTTCGTGTTCGACACTCCGTCGATGGGCAGCACGTCGATATATACGCCGCCCAGCTGGTTCAGCCCCCACCGCTCGATAAGCGTGGTGCTGGCATCGATGATTTTCATGAACGTACACATACACCGCTCATCCTGTTCAATGCACACCATCTCCAGTGGTTCGGGCAACCACTCATTGGCATGTTCGAGGAACCGCTGGTAGTCGGGCCGTGGCATGGCGATGTCGGCATCATCGTCCCAAGGGATGAACCCTCCGTGACGCACGGCACCCAACATACTTCCATCGGAAAGATAGTACGTGATGCCATGTTCGCGACACACCTTATCCACTCGCAACAATACCGACAGGATATGCTGCTGCATCTCTTTTACCTGATAATCTGCCATTTCTTTGCTGTTATTTACCCGCAAAAATACAAAGAAAAAACAGGATGATTACATATATTACTATTTTTTTGTATTTTTGCACTCGCGTTGCTATATCATAGCACTACCTTTTACCTTTTTACTATTTTACCTCTTTACCTTTCAATAATGCGCAAACTGCTCTTCCTCCCGTTATTGTTCTTCCTGCTGCTGTTGGGCTGCGGGGACGGACGTATTGAGCAGATGCGTGCCTTGCTCCATGAGCAGGACTCGCTCAACCGAGCCTACCAGCAGTTATCCCTTGACACCATCCGCCAACTCACCGACTATTTTGACCACCACGGCACCAACTACGACCGTGTCCATGCCCATTACCTCCTCGGCAGCGTCTATCGTGACATGGGTGAAGCACCCGCCTCCCTCACCGCCTTCCAACATGCCATTGAAGTGGCAGATACCACTGCCGGGGGAGACTCCATCTATGCCCTGCTGGCGAAGATTCACGGGCAGATGGGCTACCTGTTCACTTTAAAGTTTCTGCCGTTGGCCGCGAAGGATTATTATCTGGCAGCAAGTA
>OMRP01000001.1 GCA_900313615.1 uncultured Prevotellaceae bacterium | reverse complement strand
CCGCGGTGTTTTTCATGGTTTTAAATCGTAACCATCACCCATTTTGACCAATAGGGATAATTGACCCTGTTTTCATCACCCATTTTGACCAATAGACCAAAATTCGAGAAGGGAAAGTTGAAGAACATTAGAGGTTGGAAATGGTCGGGCATAAAAAGGACAGCAGCCATAAGCTTCGGGTGAAGGATACAGCTGCTGTGGTTGAGTTAGTTTTTTATTGAATAGGTGTGATTAAGAAAAGATTCTTGATGTGATTTAGAATCCAAATGTGATTAAGTAAAGATTTAAATATAGATAAATAATTATTTCATCATGACCTTAACGGCTTTATTGCCGATCTTGATGACAGCGACGTTGCCGGCACGGAGGTTGGTGAAGATGGTGGCCTGGTTGTTCTGCATGGTGGCAGAGGCTACTTGTTGGCCTGTCACATTATAGACATAGACCTGAGTGCCGTCATCGGCACCTGTGATGTTGATGCGACCATTGTCAGACTGGATGATGACAGGTGTGGCCTTGATGTTCGACACAGCGTCGGTGATACCTTCCTTTTGCGGTTCCACATCAATCCAACAGAGTGTGGCATAAGCCGTCTCTGAGTTGTTGTAGCCAGGTTTTGTGGCATAGACACTGATGTTGTAGGTGACCGTCAGTTGCACCTCGTTGCTGTTGTATGATGCGATGTCGGTATCGGTGATGGTTGAGTGGAACGAAGCGCCGTCTATTTCATTGTTGAATGTCAGTTTTCCATTTTCATAACTGATGGTTGGTTTGGGCAATGTAGGCATACCGTCACTGCAGTCGTCGCCATCAATCCACATGCACGAGAAACGCCAGCGATTGGGAATCATCGCCACGCGCGTACATTCACCCGTAGTGATGTCAATCGTATAGAGGCAAGTGTCATATTTTCCGTTGGTACGCCAATCCTTGTCAGGCAAAGTAGTCCACGAGCCATGCTCGTTGATGCCCTTTCCACTGTTGTAGAAACCGTTCCAATAGAGTATATTCGGATTGCTCTTGGCAAAGCATGCGCTTTGACGGCTGTATTGCGAGCAATAGCCGAGAGCAGGATAAGGATTTGCTTGTTCAATATACGACTCGCCTGTTTCAGGGTCAACAGCAGGCACGGGAACAGTCTTCATGATGCCCGTATTGAGGTCGAACTCGCAGAGTTCAGCACCCGTCAGTTCGTTGTTGATATTGTACATCTTGCCGTCAGGTCCCTCGTAACCACCCGTTCCTCCGCTGGTGATGGCGAAAGCACGTCCCTCGGAGTTAATGGCAAAAGCCACGAAGTTACGGTAGTAGAGGCCCGGAGTGATGGGCGTGACCTGCATCGTATTCAAATCGATGGTGCAGAGGCAGTAACCCGCGTCAGTACTTGTGGCATCACCATCTTGATCGACGAAGAAATCAGGATCGGAGGTAATCTCCTCACCCAGGTCTTGATTGGTGAGGTAGAACAAGCCATACACCAAACCGTCTTTCGGGTTGTAACACATGCCTGCCGACTCAAGATTTCTATCCATGGGATAGTAATCATCCGGCGGAGTAAGGAGGTCGCCGGTGTTGGCATCCCATTTCCTTACGGCGAAGAGCTCGTCATCGACCGTTGACTGTTCGTCGCGCGACATTACGGTTACCAGTTTTCCATCAACATACGCCGCACCCGAATTACCTACCATGAGGTTGAAATTGTTGGCCCAAAGCGCTTTGTCGTTGTCAGTGAACTGTCCATTGCTGAAGAAATCGGCCTTGTTCACAGGAGGTTCTTTCACTGGTGTGGAGAGCGTTGTGCCATTCAGCGTCATAGCATATATGCCTTGGTCGACGATAAAGATCGACTTCCCGAGGGCACTGTTATATCCCACATACTCAGACTCCATCTGGTCTCCATTGTCATAACGATTATAATGGCCGATACCTTTGATTTTGATTTCCTGGGCGGCAGCGGTCACAGCGACCATCATTGCCAAGCCCGTCAATAAAAAATGAATCTTTTTCATATACTTCTTTTGTTTATTTATATTCAAGTTTGTGTTGTTGTTTCGTATTTAATGGAATTTCCATCTCACCTTATAGGCAGAAAGGTCCAACTTACCACTCATATTTGATATAGTTTCCTTCGGCATCCCAATCAGCGCTATTTACACCAAATTCGCCATCATAGTTCTCGTCGGAAGGTTCAACATCCTGTGAATCCAGGTTTTTGTCTAATGCAGAAAGACCCATCAGTTCCTCGGCATCCACGCCCGTCACCTTAACACTCGGTTCAATATATTCTTTTTTCTTCATAGCACTGATTTATTTTACCACGTATTTCTTGCCGTTCTTCACATATACGCCCTTCGGGAGAGATTTTGAATCGTTTATTTTGCGTCCACTGAGGTCGTAGATATCACCGTCATTGTCGTCGAACAACGTTGCCGCATTGATGGAAGTGATAACACCACCATCGCTGAAGGACGCATCAAACTCATTTGCCGAAGCATCACCGAAGTCGAAATAAGCCCGGAAGGCACGCAGAGACGCCTTATCTGAACCACGTGCTATTTTTCCTGTTGTGGGCACCACGCCATACTTACCCTCCATGTCAGGAGCAGGGATAGGACTGTATGTTGGGATAAAACTCACACCGTCATTTGTCACCGTGTAGGGATTACGCGCATAGTAAGGTACCTCAACATTGGTGAACAACATTGGTTCGGAGATGGCTTCTGGTAAGTAGATAACATAAGGGGTAGCCGCTTCCAGTTCCGTCACCACATCAAAGCAAAGCGCTGTGCCGTTCATTCCCGTAAACTCATAAGCCTTCACGCCCTCACCAAACACGCCGAGGTCGGAGATGTTGAAAGGCAGCGCCACCGTATTCCATCCCGCCTTGCCATTGTATTTCACAATGATGGCAGCATAGGTTTTCGCCTCAACCGTATTCTCTTGAGTATCGTCGATAATGTATGCCGACGCAATGGTGATGGGTACAATATCCGTCTTCACGCTCTCGCTTTCCGCATAAGTTACCTCAATCAAAGCCTCCACGCTCTCCATCGTCTCTGTCGGAGTGAATATCAAGGAAACAGCAGCCGTGCCATTGGGTTCAACGGTCACCACTTCCGATGCCACCTCTTCTCCATTGACATACAACTTAGCTGTGGCCTCTTCTTCAACACCTACAAGTTCTTGGACCGTCACTGTTGCCACATATTCGACATATTGTTCTCCTTCAGCAGGAATATCGAAATCCGTGATGGCCAAATCATGTTGTTTGAGTGCAAGTTTGAGTCCCATGAAATTGTCGACCTTGACATAACGTCCCGTCAGTTTGATATAATAGAAGCCATCGGTTGGAGCGGTGAAAGAGATGGTTCCACTTGCGGTGTATTGCCCCAGTTCCATCCATTCATCGGCTTTTTCATTCTTATAGGAGACGGTCAGCGGTTCATCGTCGTAAGGTATGCCCGCCTCGAAGGTCAGTACTTCATTGGTTTTTGCCTCCAGACGCGGTGTGATAAGGTCGTTCACACTTGTGCCCGCATAAGCCATATAAGTGCCATTTCCTGCGTAATATGTATTGTTGTTAACAATCCATCCCGTTGTCTGCCATCCCGTAGGAATCTCTCCACCCTCGAAGTCCTCGTCCCATGAATTTGGGTCGGCCGTTGTGGCAGTGATGTCAAACGACACGGCTCTCAGTCCTTCATTTGTCGGTGTTACTGTGATGGTGGCCATTTTTTCGCCATACCTCTCATCAAAGGTTAGAACAACATCAAAGGATGCCGTTTCGCCCGAAGCGACCTCGAGTTCGGCAGGTTCAACCGTAAATGCTCCATCAGACGAAGCAATGGTCACGTTGAGAGTTCCCGTTCCCGTGTTGGCAATGGTGAACGTCTTTGTAACGCTCTCTTTCACGCGTCCCAAGTCATACGCCGCGGCGAGAGTCTCTCCTTCGCACGATATCTCCATAACTGGAGCGTTTTCATTGACATGGAAACCAGCAATGGCATCCACCATCACGCCATAAGCCTTGATTCGGAAGATATAATCACCAGCTGCAATTCCACCGGCTCTAAGAAGAACAAATTCATCGCGCACCAGTTCATCCGTGAAATTCTTTATTTGGTCCCAATTCTCGCCGCCATCAGTAGACCGTTCGAGATAGAAATCCGAAAAGCCCGTCGTAGCCTTCACCATCAGCACCAGTTCTTCACCTTCATTAACGGAGAGAATGGGAGATGTGAGATAACTATCACCTGTAGAACCTGTCTTCGCAACACCTTCTTCGAAAGACCAGTTGCTGTTTGTCCATCCTGCAGGCAGACTGTTGTCGTTGAAATCGACGAGCATCTGTTCCGGGTCGCACACATAAGCGGAGACGTTGATAAGGATGTCGTCCTGATCATCAGCGGAGACCGTCACCGTACCTTCCTGCAATCCGAGTGTGTTAATACCCGCCGTTATGGTTAGGTTCGCTGTGGCATTGGGTTCCACCATCGTACTAGAGGTTGTCGCCGTGAAATTGGCATTACTGGACGAGACGTTGATGTTCGTGAGGTTTGCCAAACCTATATTGGATATTTCCCTCTGTACACTTTGCGTCGCATTGATCATACCGAAAGCTATATCTTCGGCATTCATTTTCATCTGAGCACTCTGCGAGAGTGAAAGGCCGTAGACATCATCCATCCAAATATAATTGCCATAGAATGCCACATATTTTGCATTGGAAGGAATGTCGACAACCACCTCTTTCCACACTTCGTATTCCGGTTCAATCGTTACCGGCACGTCGGTCCAATTCTCACCATCAAGAGAATACTGCACAGTTACCGCACCATAATATGCCGACGAACTGTTCTTATAATAGCGGAAATATAGCTTGTCGCCAGACTCAACTTGAATCATCGGACTGACAAGGCGGTCGTTGCCGTATCCTTTTTTCGCCACGCCCTCTTCTACCATCCAATTACCATTTAATGTCCATCCCTCAGGTTCTTCACTGAAATCGACATATATTTTTGATGGGTCGCGGGCTATTCCCTTGAGGTTGATGACCACATTCTCCATACCATCTGAGGAAACAGTGATAGCACCCTCCTTGAAACCATAGTCACCCTCACCATAAGTCTGGGTCACCTCGTAGGCCACTGTCTCACCAGCAGCCACAGTCAGGGAAGCGTCGGCACTGTAGCCAGCAGGAACGGAGAAACTATATGTACGAGCTGCCGTTCCATCGTTCTTCACATAAAACGTCTTCGTGGCAGCTGCGCCCTGCAATCCATAGTCATAGACATCAGAACCCACTTTCTTACTAGCCGCCTCGTCTTCATAAATCATGATAGCCGTTCCTGGTGCCGCAACCTCGTAGATTTCAGCGGAGAAATCGTCAAGACCTGCACGAATCATGTTGATGCCTATGAGTTTCCCATCTGTTCCCAGGTCAACCGTATATTCCGTCCAGGTAGTGGTAAGATTGCTAAGTTCGAGCAGCGCGCTTTTCTTCACGTACGAATCCCCACTCTCTTCCAATTCCCAAATGTTTACATATCCCTTGGTAGAAGAACTAGATGATGTCTTTCGTGCCCAGAACGTCAATGTGCCAGTAAGTTTGGTGGGGATAGCCACGAAAGCAGTATTAGTGGAACCATATGATGCTTCTAACGATTTCGAGCCAGTATGAGCTGTTGTCCATAATCCATAATTAGTGGAACCGGCAGATGCGAAAATCGTGCCACCAATGATTTTCCATCCGTTGTCCATACCATAGCCATAACTCCAAGCGCTGGTCAACGGGTTGCCATTGGCATCTACGAGCGAAACACTCTCGAACCCTTCCGAGAGCGTATCCGCTTTTATCTGTCCCATGCCACAGATTGTAAGCAACAATACGATTAGATAATTTTTCTTCATGAAATAGTTTGTTTAGATTGTTATATTTTTCGCAAAAATACGTTTTTTTCATAAAATAAGAACGCACACCTGTTAATTATTCTTTTCATTTTCGGCAAATTGCCGTTTTTAAAAAGAAAAGGAAAGTTTTCACCCGTTTTTTTTGCATTTTTGCCATTTTTGAATAATTTTGCAGTGAGCGGAGATTACAGGAGCCACGAAAGCAGCATGAGAAAAGCATCCAACTTTATTGTCTTCATCTTCTTCACCTTTATACTATTATATAAGGTGACTGCTGAGGCATATGCACAAGACAGCGGCAAGGCATCATCAGAAACACTTTGGAAAGAGTGTGAACATGCTCGCAGTCTGTGCCATTACGACACCTTGAAGATGCTATCGGACCGTCTTCTGACCATGGCTCGAACCGAGGATAATGACCGGCATGAAGCTTATGCACTTTTCTACCGAGGGCTGGCAGATTTGTTTACCGGCAAGAAGACGGATGCCCTCCGCTCATTGAATGAAGCCGAAGAAAAGGCAGAAGAGATAGAAAACGACTCCATATTGTCGTTGGTGACGAACGCCATGGGTATCTACCACGCCATGACAGAAAACAACAATTTCATTGCCCAACAGTTTTTTTTCAAGAGTCTGGCCTATGCTGAGAAAGCCCGTTATGAACAGGTGAAAGGACGCATCTATGGCAACCTGCTCATCCTTACCCATTCGCCCAATGACACTACGGGCTTGGACAACGCCATTAAGATTTACGACTACGGCAAGAAGCACAACGACTTCGAGCAGACCTTCATGGGTGCCTATTATTTGGCTATGTATTATAACCTTAAAGGCGAGAATGGGCGTGCCGAGCAATACCTAAAGGAATCGCTATCGCTTTACGACCGATACCACTACGACGATGTGGCTTCGGTGTATACTCTTTATTCAAAAGTGAAAGTCGACATGGGTGACCTTACCACTGCCGCTGCCCACGCCCAAGAAGCCATTGACCTTGCCCAACGTTACCACCAAGCCATATTACTGCCCGATGCCTACTTGCAATATGCCACCGTGCTTCATCACATGGGACAATACGCCCAGTCGAACGCCGTGGTCCATCAGGCTCTTGAGGCTGTGGAGCAGTCGTCGAGCCGCACGAAAAGCGTTGCTTGCTATCAACTGATTGCCAAGAACTGTCAGCGCATGGGCGACAAAGACCAAGCCATGGATTTTCTGGAACGTGCCAACCGCGCCATGGACACCTTGTCGTCGTTCAACATGGAGCGTTTACGCCATGAGCAGGACATCCTGACCAGCATCAACCAAAAAGAGCAGGAGGCCTCGGTGAGGAAACAACAGATGGCCGACCAACGCAAGTTGAACATTGTGCTTATCGTCACGTCGGTGGTGCTTGCCTGTTTGCTTGCCGTCATTTGGGCCAACTATCGACGACGGAACCGGCTCTATAAGAACATCGTTCGTCAGAACGCCCATGCCGTACAGATGCACGACGAAATGCAGCAACGCATAGATAAACTGGAGGAAATCAATGCACAATTGACGACTCATCATCCACCCCTACCCATAGACCCATCACCATCAACCACTGAAGACGAGGAGACCTCATCTGGTTCGCAGCCAGAGAACGTAAATGTCAATGATTCCCCCATCCGCTCAGGTTCGATGGTTGACGATGAGCATCGTGCTCTGGACCTTTATGAACGTGCCTGCCAATTGATGGAGAAAGAACGGCTATACACTGACCCCCAACTGAACAGAGAGCGTTTTGCCGAGTTGTTGGGCACCAACCGCACCTACCTGAGTAAGATTCTGAAAGAAAAAAGCGGCATGACTTATTTGCAGTTTGTGAACACCTACCGCATCAACGAAGCCATCCGCCAACTCTCCGACCCCACACTTGGTCAATCACCATTGAAGCAGATTTGGAGTGATTTGGGGTTTAACTCTCCCGCCACGTTCTACAAGCAGTTTCAGCAAGCCGTGGGAATCACACCATCTGTGTACCGGAAGCAGTTCTTGGCGCTGAGGGAGGAAGCTCCCCTTTTATCCCCCGACATGGAAGACCATGATAGTTGAACATTGAAGAATAAATAAGATATGAATATTTTTAGTGAATATATAGCCAAAGAACTAAAGTTCAAGACCGAGCAAGTAGACAACACCTTAGCCCTATTGGACTTGGGCTGCACCATCCCTTTCATTGCACGTTACCGCAAGGAGCGAACCGGCGGTATGGACGAGGTGCAGATTGGTCAGGTAAAAAACCTATATGAACGACTTCAAGAGTTGCAGAAGCGGAAGGAGACCATACTGAAGACCATAACGGAGCAAGACAAACTCACCCCCGAGTTGCAGCAACGCATCGAGAACAGTTGGAACGCCACCGAACTGGAAGACCTCTACTTGCCCTACAAACCCAAGCGCCGCACCCGTGCCCAGATAGCCCGCGAACAGGGTTTGGAGCCCCTAGCCACCCTACTGCTTTTACAACGTGAAAGCGACCCCTGGCAATCTGCCCAACGTTTTGTAAAGGGTGATGTGGGAAATGCCGAAACCGCCATTAAAGGAGCCCAAGACATCATCGCCGAGCAGGTAAGCGAAGATGAGCGTTCTCGCCAATCTGTACGCCACGCCTACCATCAAAGCGCCATCATCCGTTCGAGGGTTGTCAAGTCAAAGGCCGACAGTGACGAAGCCATGAAATACAGTGACTATTTCGAGTGGGAAGAACCTTTGAAGCGTTGCACCTCACACCGCCTTCTTGCCATGCGGCGCGGCGAGAGCGACGGCATTCTCCGTGTGAGCATCGTTGTGGACGACGAGCGTTGCGTTGACCGTCTCGACCGGCTATATGTCAAAGGCTATGGTCCCTGCAGCCGTTTGGTGGCCGAAGCTGTGGAAGACGGTTACAAGCGTTTGCTCCGTCCATCGATAGAGACCGAGTTTGCCTCATCGAGCAAGCAAAAGGCCGACGAAGAAGCCATCAATGTGTTTGTGGGAAACGTGCAGCAGTTGCTGCTTTCCGCCCCATTGGGACAGAAACGCGTGATGGGCATCGACCCCGGTTTCCGCACCGGCTGCAAGGTGGTTTGTCTTGATGCCCAAGGAAACCTCCTTCACCACGAAGCCATCTTCCCCCATCCTCCCGTGAACCACCGCATGCAAGCCACCGTTCATGTGGAACAGATGGTGAAAGACTACCAGGTGGAAGCCATTGCCATTGGCAACGGCACCGCCAGTCGTGAAACCTCCGACTTCATCCGAGACCTTCATTTCGACCATCATGTGCAGACCTTCGTGGTGAGTGAAGATGGAGCCTCTGTATATTCCGCCTCGAAAACCGCCCGGGAAGAGTTTCCCAATGAAGACGTGACGGTACGCGGTGCCGTGAGCATCGCCCGCCGTCTGATGGACCCTTTGGCCGAATTGGTGAAGATTGACCCCAAAAGCATCGGCGTCGGCCAATACCAACACGATGTAGACCAAATGAAACTGAAAAAAAGTCTGGACCAAACCGTTGAACACTGTGTCAACCTGGTTGGTGTAGACCTGAACACCGCCTCGCGTCACCTACTCACCTACGTGAGCGGCTTAGGTCCCACTCTTGCCCAAAACATTGTTGACTACCGTAAAGAACACGGAGCTTTCAACACCCGTTCAGAGTTGAAAAAAGTAACACGCTTAGGACCATCCGCCTTCGAGCAGTGTGCCGGCTTTCTTCGTATCCGTGGAGGCAAGAACCCCTTGGACAACAGCGCCGTTCATCCTGAGAGTTACGGCATTGTGGAACAGATGGCCAAGGACTGCGGATGCACCGTTTCGACCTTGATGAGCGACGCTTCCTTGCGCCAGCAGATTGATTTGAAACGATATGTGAATGACCGCGTAGGCATGCCTACACTGAAAGATATCATGGCCGAGTTGGAGAAGCCAGGCCGTGACCCACGAGAACAGATAGAAGAATTTGAGTTCGACCCCAATGTGAAGGAAGTGGACGACCTGATGGAAGGCATGGTCCTACCAGGTATTGTCACCAACATCACCAAATTTGGTGCCTTTGTCGATATTGGCGTTCACCACGATGGTTTGGTACACATCAGCCAAATGGCCAACCATTATGTGAAAGACCCCAATGAGATGGTACACTTACACCAGCATGTGAAAGTGAAAGTGACCGAGGTGGACAAACGTCGTGGACGTATTTCGCTGAGTATGCGGTTTTAATCTTTACCGTCATCGGCATCGAGGCCTTGCGCTATGCACCTGTCGCAAATGGCGATTTGCTGTTGCAAGGCCGAAATGTCGGGATGATCAAGCGTGCGCACTATCAGTTCCATGGCCTCCATATAGGATGTGCGTGCCTGACGGAAATGATAACTTTTTATGAGCCGGTCTCCCGTTTTGACATACCGTTGGAACAGTTTGCCTTTATAGTAATAATTCTGTTTGTCTTCCCTACCCTTATGCTTATAATAATCAGAAGCCGAGCCAAGCACCACGGAATCGGTTCTTGCTTTTTCACCAACGCTCTGTGCCATAGCCATCATAGGCATCATGAACATCAATATCAGGAATAATTTTTTCATTGTTGCGAATGGTTTTCATTTGATGGCACAAAGATAAGGAAAATTTAAAGATTACAAAAATAAAAGATTAGAAAATGACGGAAAAAATAAAATCGCCATCCTTTGCGGGATGGCGATTTTATTATAGGTGAGAGATGTGATTATTTCACTTTTTCAACGATAGCCTTGAATGCATCGGGATTATTCACTGCAAGATCGGCCAGCACTTTGCGGTTGATTTCAATACCAGCCTTGTGCAGTTTGCCCATGAGTTGTGAATAACTAAGACCTTCGAGGCGTGCAGCAGCATTGATACGCTGAATCCACAAAGCGCGGAATGTGCGTTTCTTGTTACGACGATCGCGATAGGCATAGGTAAGACCTTTTTCCCAAGTATTCTTCGCTACAGTCCAAACATTCTTGCGAGCTCCGAAGTAACCTTTCGTGAGTTTAAGGATACGTGTTCTTCTTGCTTTAGAAGCAACATGATTTACTGATCTTGGCATAATTTTTTTCCTTTAAATGTTTGACTTAGAATGTTAACGAAGGCAGAGCAAATCGCGTACCTGCTTTTGGTTTGACTTGTCGACGATAGCCTGGTGAACCAGATTACGTTTCTGCTTCTTGGTTTTCTTCGTCAGAATGTGGCTGTGGTAAGCATGATGTCTTTTAATCTTACCAGTACCGGTGAAACGGAATCTCTTCTTCGCACCGGAGTTTGTCTTTACTTTTGGCATTGTTTTTTATGAATTTATTGTTAATAATCGGCGGCAACGCATATACCGGGCGTTACGCACCACTCTTTCATATTGATTATTGAACTTGGAACCTTATTGTTCGTTATTCTCCGTGAGTTTCTTAAGCGCGTCGGCACTTATCTTGGCGTTGGCGAGCAGTCCTCCGTTGGCGGGCATTTCGGGATCAACCTCTTGTTGTCCATCCTTCGCCTGCTTCGCCATTTCTCTTGCTTCAGCCTCACGTCGTTCACGGTCCATTTTCTGCTGGCTCTTCTTCACGACACCCGCTTTTTTGGGTGCAATGAAAATCGCCATTTTCTTTCCTTCCAGTTGTGGTAGTTGTTCAACCCTACCATATTCCTCGAGGTCATTTGCGAAGCGCAGCAGTAGCACTTCACCTTGTTCCTTGAAGAGGATGGAACGGCCTTTGAAGAAGACATACGCCCTTACCTTGTTGCCCTCTTCGAGGAACTCCTTGGCATGTTTTAATTTGAAAGCGTAGTCATTTTCTCCCGTCTGAGGTCCGAACCGTATTTCCTTCACCTCTATTTTCACCTGCTTGGCCTTCATCTCCTTGGCCTTTTTCTTCTGCTGGTAGAGGAATTTGGAATAGTCGATGAGACGACATACAGGCGGTTGGGCATTAGGAGAAATCTCCACCAAGTCAACACCCTGTTGACGAGCCATATCCAAAGCTTGCCGGGTTGGCACCACGGTGGACCCACCATCGCCTACAATACGTACCTCACGAACGCGAATCTGCTCATTCACGCGGTACTGATTTTGTTTTTTGTCGTTCTTCATCCAGCTATTTTACGTTTAGCGGCTGCAAAGGTAGTATTTTTCAATGAATTGACAAAGAAAAAGTTGAAAATTATTTTCACAAACGAGTAAGAAGGACCGTAGGTTATTTATTTTTGTCCCTAAGATGTATCGATGGGTCAAATACGCCATTGAGGGCAAGATTGTCGTAAAAGCCGTTAACGGCAGTAAGAAATGGCTATGATGGTCATGATAAGCAAAAATAAGGAAATGAAGAAAAAAAAGGTCTTTTTTATTGTAGATTATTCGTATTTATATTACTTTTGCATGCGAAAAGTAACAAAACGAGAAAAGAAACGAGAAAAGGAAAAATAGAGCATGAAGAAATTATTATTATTGGGAATTACACTTTTTTTCATTCTGTTGAATATCAACGCCCAACTACCTTCCTTCACGTTAAAAGACATGAACGGCAAAACTGTCAAGACCGACACCTTGAGCAATGACGGTCGTCCGATTATCATCGACTTCTTCGCCACTTGGTGCAAGCCTTGCAACCGTGAGTTGACCGCCATCAGCGAGGTGTATGAGGATTGGCAAGCCGAGACAGGAGTGAAGTTGATAGCCGTGAGCATCGATGTAGCGCAGAACATCAACAAAGTTCGCCCACTAGTGGAACAGCACAATTGGCCCTATGAGGTGCTTTTGGATCCCAACAGCGATTTCAAGCGTGCTTTGGGCATTCAAATGATTCCTTATGTGCTCATTGTGGACGGTAGTGGCAACATTGTTTACAAGCACAACGGCTACACTGACGGCGATGAAGAAGAATTGATAGAGAAGGTACGCGAATTAGTCAACAAATAATAATCAGCGATGATGTTACGAACCTTCTTTGTTTTTTTCGTGACCGCCTTTGCCATGAGCATTCATGGCCAGACCGATGACAAAAAAGTCACGGTTTCGGGTAGCATACAGAGCGACATTCTCATTCCCCAAGATGATGAAAAGATAAATGCCGAACACATCCCCGAAGACCTGCTCACCAACAGCTATGCCGAGGTGAACGTGATGAGCAAATATGTGGATGCCGGTTTGCGTCTGGAATACCTGGAGCATCCCCTTCCCGGTTTCGAGAACGACTTCAAGGGTTGGGGTGTTCCCTATTTTTATGTCAAGGGCAAGTTGAAAGATACCGAACTCACGCTCGGACATTTTTACGAACAATTTGGCAGCGGTTTTGTGCTCCGCACTTATGAGGAGCGCTCTTTAGGCATAGACAACTCTCTGTTGGGTGTTCGTTTGGTGAGCAATCCCCTGAAGGGAGTTCGTGTGAAAGCACTTACAGGTAAGCAACGACGCTACTGGCATATCAACCATGCTTGGGTAAGTGGCGCCGATGTGGAGTTGAGCCTTGACCAGTGGTTCCATCCGTTGGAATCACACGGTATCTACCTTACTCTCGGAGCCTCTTTTGTCAACAAGCACGAGAAAGCCTCCGACGATGAGATTTTCGTCGACGCCACACACAAACTCAACTTACCCGAGAATGTCAACGCTTGGGATGTGCGTCTTAACCTGACGAAAGGGCCCGTGAGCATACTGGCCGAGTACGCAGGCAAGTCTCAGGACCCCTCCTTTGACAACGGCTATGTCTACCGTCACGGTCATGCCGCCATGTTGTCGATGACCTATGCCAAAAGTGGCCTCAGTCTGCTTGCCCAAACTAAACGTTCCGTGAACATGTCGTTTCGCAGCAGACGTTCGATGACTGGCTTGTCATCGACCATCAGTTGCCTTCCCCCATTTACGATGGAGCACACTTATGCCCTTCCCGCTTTATATCCCTATGCCACCCATCCCGATGGTGAATGGGCCTACCAGTTGGAAGCCGGCTATTCCTTCAAGCGCAACACCGTCCTCGGTGGTCGCTACGGCACTAGTGTGAAGGTGAATTTCTCGCATGTGCATGCCATCGACCGCCACGACCACGACGGAGAGAGTTCCAATGGGCTCATGGGCACCAACGGCTATGGTTCGTCGTTCTGGAAATGGGGAGACCAAACCTATTACCAAGATTTCAACATCCAAGTGGAGAAACGGTTGACCAGTGACTTCAAGATGAACCTGCTTTATATGAACCAAATGTACAACATGACCGTCGTCGAGGGCGAAGGCGGCATGGTTCATTCCAACATTTTCGTAGCAGAAGGACAGTATAAATTCAACAAGCACTTGTCATTACGAGGCGAGCTGCAGTACCTGACCACCCATGATGACAATGGCGACTGGATGTTTGGCTTGATGGAACTGTCGTTCGCGCCGCATTGGATGTTCACGTTGAGCGACGAATGGAATTGCGGAGAGACCGACCTCCATTATTACATGGGTTCAGTGACCTTCAACACCGGTTTCCACCGCATCCAAGCCGGTTATGGTCGCACCAGAGAGGGTTTCAACTGTTCTGGTGGTGTTTGCCGGTATGTACCTGCCACCAAAGGCTTTACGTTATCGTATAATTATAATTTCTAAGAGAGATGGTCAATATTAAAAATAAATTTGTGATTGTCGCATTAGCCTGTTTCATGTTGACAGGCTGTGACGAGGTGAGCGAGAGCGACCGTCTCATCTATGTGAAGCCCGCCGAAGTGAGCCGTGCCGTGTTGATAGAGGACTTCACCGGACAACGCTGTATCAACTGCCCTAACGCCGCCGATGAGATTTCCCGCTTGCAGGAAGAATATGGCGAGGACAAAGTGATTGCTGTTGGCATTCACGGCGGTGCGTTGGCTGTGTACAGCAATGCTAAGGTTGTGGGGTTGCGCACCACATTTGGCGACGAGTACAACAACTATTGGAACGTCGAGACATGGCCCACAGGCTTGGTTGACCGCCAAGGGACACCGGTAACCCATGATCGTTGGTCCGCCCTTGTCCGTTCAGAGATAGAAAAGACATCCCCCTTTGACATTACCCTGAACACAACATACGATGCATCCACCCACACACTTCAAATAAGCACTGATATTCTCAGTACAGAAACAAAAAGTTGCAAGTTACAGCTGTGGCTGACGGAAGATGGCATCGTAGCCCCCCAACAGATGCCCGATGGCAGCATGAACCAAACGTATGTACACAATCATGTGTTGCGTGCCCCCATCAATGACTTATGGGGAGAAAGTATTGATGTGATGGAAGGAGAGCATGCCATTTTTAAACATAGTATCGGCTATGAAGAACAATGGGTTGCCGAAAACACCGCTGTTGTAGCTTTCGCTTATGATGACAATGGCGTTATTCAAGTAAAAAGAGAAAAAGTGACAATAAACCATTAAAGGAAAAACAATTTTATATGCGTATGAAGCAATTATTTACGTTTATCATTGGAATGATGGGCATGAGCCAAGTATTGCAAGCCCAGAATGTGGAGTTTAGAAACAATGGCACTCCCATCAGTGCAGGCGAGACCGCCACATTTTATGCCAGTGAAGATGACTGGGGCGCGGTTTCCATCACCACCAATCCTACCGACAACAGTAATGACTTACGGTTGTTTAACCTTACCGACCATGAAGTAAACGGCAAGGCCACAATGACCATGACCGAGAACACATTAGGCACCGACGCCAGACAATGGTGCATGGGTGGCGCATGCGTGTCAACCTCTGCAGCCAGTTACGTCAAGGATTTTTCCATACCTGCAGGAGGCAGTATCCAGGTACAGTACGACATTGAGCCTGTACACTTTGGCGAGATGACCAGCGAGTTATCCGTGCGTATCGGCCTAGACTCTCCCATCGCCATCACCATTCATTTCGTGTATTCAGACAATGCTGGAATGACAGGCATTTCCGATAGAGAAAACGTGACCGAAGTGGCACGCTATGGTGCTGACGGTTCACTGCTCAAAAGCCCCCGCAGAGGGTTGAACATCGTGAAACTGTCTGATGGAAAGACGGTGAAACTCATTGAGCGATGAGAATAGATGGAGAGGAGGCATAGGTGCCATAGCGGGGATAGCTATTATAGCAACTATAGCTGGAATAGCTACTATAGTTGAGATGGTTGGAATAGCTACTACAGCTGAGATAGCTGGAATAGACCAGGATAACTGATTAGTAGTTATAGCATGGATATAAAGAACGAAGGCATCACTATGATGCCTTCGTTTTGTGTTGAGTGTCATTAAGCGTGGAATGACAATGAGAACTTATTCAGGTCGTAGGTCGGCGGCAGCCAATTGCTCTGCCACTTCGTCAAGGATACGCTTAGCGAAGTCCTCTTTTGAGAGTACCGCCTGTTCGCCACCACCCTGCTTACGCATAGCCACGGTGCCGTCGGCCGCCTCTTTCTCGCCCACAACAATCATATAAGGCACACGTTTGATTTCATTGTCACGAATCTTACGTCCAATCTTCTCGTTGCGGTCGTCGATGGTGGCACGCACACCTACACTGTCGAGGTATTTGGCCACCTCGAAGGCATAGTCGTTGTATTTTTCCGAGATGGGCAGGATGGCTACCTGATCTGGAGCCAGCCACAATGGGAAGTGACCAGCTGTATGCTCGATGAGCACCGCCGTGAAGCGCTCCATCGATCCGAAGGGAGCTCGGTGCACCATCACAGGCGTTTGTTTGGAGTTGTCCTCCGCCGTATATTCCAATTTAAAGCGTTGTGGCAGGTTGTAGTCCACCTGTATGGTACCAAGCTGCCAGCGTCGTCCGATGGCATCCTTGACCATAAAGTCGAGTTTCGGTCCATAGAAGGCCGCCTCACCCAATTCCACCTTTGCTTCCAATCCTTTCTCTTTGCAGGCATCGATGATGGCCTGTTCGCTCTCTGCCCACACTTCGTCGGAGCCGATATATTTCTCCTTGTCCTTGGGGTCGCGAAGAGATATCTGCGCCTCAACATTGTCGAAGTGGAAGATGGAGAACACCGCCTTGATGATATCCATCACGCGCATGAACTCACTCTTCACCTGGTCGGGACGGCAGAAGATGTGCGCATCATCCTGAGTGAAGGAGCGCACACGTGTGAGGCCGTGCAGTTCACCACTCTTCTCATAGCGGTATACCGTACCGAACTCAGCGATGCGCAACGGCAGGTCTTTATAAGAACGCGGTTTCCATGCAAACACCTCGCAGTGGTGCGGACAGTTCATTGGTTTGAGCATATATTCCTCGCCCTCCTCAGGAGTGGTAATGGGACGGAAAGCATCCTTGCTATAGTGGGCATAGTGACCACTCGTGACATACAGGTTCTTTCCACCGATATGCGGAGTAATAACCTCCTGATAGCCAAAGTTCTTCTGAATCTTACGCAGCAGTTCCTGTAGGCGCAGACGCAGGTCGGTACCCTTCGGTAGCCAGATGGGCAGTCCCTTACCCACTCGGTCGGAGAACATGAACAGTTCCATCTCCTTACCAATCTTGCGGTGGTCACGTTTCTTCGCCTCTTCGAGCATAACGAGATATTCGTCGAGCATCTTTTTCTTCGGGAAAGAGATACCGTAGATACGCGTCATCTGCTCGCGGTTGGCGTCGCCACGCCAGAAAGCACCTGCCACGCTCGTTATCTTGAGCGCTTTGATGGCTCCCGTTGACACGAGGTGAGGACCACGGCAGAGGTCGGTGAAGGCACCCTGAGTATAAGTAGAGATGGTTCCATCCTCCAAGTCTTGGTCGATATGTTCACATTTATACGTCTGTCCATCAGCCTTGAACTCCTTCATGGCATCCGCCTTGGAGATGTCACGACGCACCACCGGCTCGTTGCGTTTGGCCAGCTCGCGCATTTTCTCCTCAATCTTGGGAAAATCGGATTCGCTGATAACATCCCCCTCTTTGGGCATGACATCATAGAAGAAGCCATTTTCCACCGCCGGGCCGAAACCGAATTGAATGCCCGGATAGAGTTCCTTCAACGCTTCGGCCAAGAGGTGCGCTGAAGTGTGCCAAAACGTGTGTTTTCCCTCGTCGTCATCGAACTTGTAGAGTGCGATGGTTGCATCGTTGAGGATTGGGCGGTTGAGTTCCACTGTCTCACCATTAACCCCGCAAGATACAACGTCGCGAGCGAGAGCCGGCGAGATGCTCTCAGCAATTTGATAGCCGGTCACTCCCTGCTCATATTCGCGCACGGAGCCGTCCGGAAAAGTGATTTTTACCATAATACAAATATAGTTTTTTATTATTCCGTGCAAAGGTAAGGAAAATAAAAAGATTAAAAGATTAAAAGATTAAAAAAATGAGGGTGTCACGATATTGCCCATAAAAAAAACTCCACCCGAAGATGGAGTTTTTATAAATTTGGTTGTATTTTCTACTGCTTTTAGAGGTCGAAACGGTAACCGAGAGTGATTTGGAACACGCTGTTCTTCGAGTCTAAGTGGTCTGTAACTTTTGTCAAACCAAGGTTGTAACGTGCATCAAGCACCACATTCTCATATTCATAGGAGATGCCGAGAGGAATAGAGAAGTCGAATGACTTGAAATTTGGCATATCAGACTCGTTTGAACCTTCTGATGTTTCTGACTTCAGTTTATGCGACATATTGAATCCGAATTGGACACCTGCTTTAAGCGCCAAGTTCTTAGCCACATAGACATTAGCCACCATAGGCAAATTGAGATAGTCATATTTCCAAGTATAATCCACCGCACCGTCTTCACTTGCACCTTGCATAGAGTACAAGATTCCACCAGCGAGGCTGAACATATCGGTCAAAGTGTATTCAACTTCAGCACCTGCAGCCAAGCCAATACGGGGGTCGCTCTTACCGTTATCAGTCAGATTAGCAATGTTGAGAGCCACTTTGGGTTGAAGGGTAATGCTACCTACGGCATGCTGTGCATATGCACCCATGGAAGCAATAGCCATCACAGCAAGAAACATTAGTTTTTTCATAATTCTTACGTTTTAAATTTGACAAGAATAGTGTTATTATATGTTACATTTTTGTAAAATTATCTTTTACAATGCAAAAATATGAAAAAAAATTATTCCCTCCAAGAAAAGTGCAAGAAATTTTACGAAAAGAAGAAATAACTGATGAATACCGCCGCTATCATGCCTGCAATGTCGGCACAAAGCCCGCAGGTGACGGCATAGCGATAACGACGAATTCCCACGCTGCCAAAGTACACCGCAAGGATGTAAAAAGTTGTGTCGGTGCAACCTTGCAACACACTTGCCAGATGTCCTACGAACGAATCAGGACCATAATTGGCAAAGCAATCGAGCATCATGCCACGCGCCGCCGGTCCGCTTAGTGGTTTCATCAACGCGACAGGCAAAGCCCCCACGAAATCACTATTGGCACCCATACCATCAACCAACGACACGATGCCGTTCTGAAGTAGCTGCAGTCCGCCGGACGCACGAAACACTCCAACAGCCACCAGGATAGCCACACAGTAAGGAATGAGCGTCACAGCCACGTGGAAGCCCCCTTTCGCCCCTTCGATAAATGAATTGTAAACGTTGCAACGTCGCAACGCCCCCGAACAGATGAAGAGCATGATGGTACCCAGAATGAGGATGCTCGTGAGGACACGGCAAAAATCCTGTACTTAGCGTCGCCACGAACAGCGCTATGCCCCCGAGAAGCATGAGTATATATTTATTGAGCAGATTGATGCGCTGGTAAGCAGAACATACCAGCAGCCCCACAACAGTGGAACAGAGCGTAGTGAGCAATAATGGCAGGAACACATCCGTCGGGTCGAGCGCTCCCGCCCGCGCCCTATATGCCATGATGGAGACGGGAATGATGGTCAGTCCCGATGTGTTGAGTGTGAGGAACATGATCATCGGATTGCTTGCCGTCTGCTTGTCGGGATTAATGGATTGCAGTTCTTGCATGGCTTTCAACCCAACTGGTGTTGCCGCATTGTCAAGTCCCAACATGTTGGCCGACACATTCATGAAGATGGAACCCAAGGCTGGATGTCCATTGGGGATATCTGGAAAAAGTTTGGTGAGCACAGGGCTGAGAAACCTTGCCAGACGGGCTATGAGGCCACTATCCTCACCTATTTTTAGGATTCCCATCCACAGCGTGAGTGTTCCCGTCAACCCCAGGCACATCTCGAATCCCGTCTTCGACATATCGAAAGTCGACTGTACGATTTCGCCCATAACAGCATCGCCCTCGAAAATCCATCGTAACAAAGCAATAAGAAATCCAAGGATGAAGAGAGCCGCCCAGATATAATTCAGTGCCATGGGGGAAGGATGGGAGTTTTATGAGTTTATTTTGAGTATTGTTTAATGAGGTTGTAAGCGCCATAGACGCCCAATTGGCCAGCGGTGCTGAAATCTTTCACTGCTTGTTGTTTGTCACCCACATTGGCATAAGACAATCCACGGTTGAAAAACGCCTCAGGCAAACTGGCATTACATTCTATAGCTTTATCATAATCATCGATTGCCTTTTGGTAGTCGCCTCGCGCGGCATAAACGTTGGCCCTGTTATAGTATAGATATGCATTTTGAGGTGCCAAGGTGAGCGCCTGTGTGAAGTTGTCGATGACACGTTGTTGCATCAAGCCAATATCCATGCCCTGTGCCACCACCGGAATCATCATTGACAAGCACACCCCTCGTTGCCAATATGCTACCATACAAATGGAATCGATAGACAGCAGCGTATTGAGGTCTGCCACAGCATCGTCGAGGTTTTGTAGTGCCGTATGCGCGACCGCCCTTTGCATCAACAGATTTTCTGTTTCGACCATGTCACGTGACGCATCGATTCTTGCCGACAGCGTGTCGACGAGCATAAAATAACTTTTCGAAGTGTTCTCGTCGAGTTGTGAAGGGTTGCAAGTAAGGTACAACGTGTGTAGCGGTTTGTATTTCTGGTTATAGGCATCGATAGCACTGTCGAATGCCAGATACGATTTCACCACATTATTATATTTTGTATATGCCAATAGATACATTGGTTGGTATTCTGTTCCCACCTCACGGTCTTGCACTCTACCCCGGTATGGACTGTCGTATTTGAACTCATGCTCCACCGTCTCCTCATCCGCCACCACAATCTGGTTGTATTTGTTCATGTCAATCTCGCTCTTCTTACGCGTTGCCCTCCGTTGCGCCGCCGTCCATCGTGGTTGGATACCTATGTGTTTATCCATCTGCGCCTTAAAGATGCGGAACTCATCCATCTCTGCTTGGTTTATCATCCCCAGACGACGATAGCACTCAGCACGGTTTTTCAGTCCCACCCAGAAATTTGGATATTGGTTGATGACCGTGGTATAATCAACGATGGCCGCCTTGAGATTTCCCGTCTTATGGTGCAGCACAGCCCTGTTATAGGTAGCCATTAGGTTACCCGGCTCCATCTGTAGGATGAAATCGAAGTCGTCGATGGCCCTGTTGTCATCACCCACCTGCACACGCAGCAGTCCACGGTTATAATGAGCGAGGAAATTGTTTGGATCAATTTCTATGGCCATGTCGTAGTCCGCCATGGCCCCTCTGAGATTGTTTGTGTTCAGTCTGACGAGTGCCCTATTGACGTAATTGGAGACCATTTTTGGGCGCAATCGGATAGCCTCCGACAATTGTCTTTCCGCATCACCCCATTGTGCCCTTGCCAAAGAAATATTGGCCGCCGTCATCCACCCTTCAGCGTCATAAGGGTCTATTTCCAACCCTTTGTTGAGCCATTTTGCCGCCTGCGTGGTATCTTTCTGCAACATGAATATCTGCGCCTTCACCGAGTAGGCTCTGGCGTTTTGGCTCCAATGACTGATGATGGTGTCGAGGTCGAGTTGTGCCTGGTCATACTGTTTTAGTTCAAACCGACAGAGCATGCGGTTGAACCAAAAATTTTGCGCTGACGAGTCGTTGTGTATGGCGATATCGTAGTCGCTGATAGCCTCCTCGTACTTATGCTGTCGTATACGGCACAACCCCCTCAGTTCGTACATATTATTGATATAGGGGTTGAGGTTGATGGCCTCGGAGCAGTCTTGTTCCGCCCCATAAAAATCATCGAGGTAATATTTTGCCACGCCCCTATAGAACCATGGTTCGTAGAGATATGGCTTGGCACTGATGGCCCTGTTAAAATGCTGAATGGCCAACACATAATCCTCGTAGTACAATGCGCTTCGGCCATTGATGATGAGCCTGTCGACATTGAACTGCGCTGCCACGGTCAAGGGCAGCCAGAAGAGGAGCAGCGTTAGCCGTCGTAGCATTGAATGTAGTGCAAGGAGATTTGGGTTAGTGTTTGTTGAGGGGAACCTTTACTTTATAGTGACAATTCACGCGTCCCTGAAGTAGCGCTTTCAACTTGCCTTTGATCATCTGCTTGCGCAGTGGTGATACACGGTCGATGAACATTTTCCCTTCGAGGTGGTCGAACTCGTGCTGCATGACACGAGCCAGATAACCCTCCACCCACTCGTCGTAGTTATTGAATTGTTCATCTTGGTATGTGACGTGTATTCGTGTGGGGCGAGTCACTTTTTCATGAATCCCCGGCAGGCTGAGGCATCCTTCTTCCGAGGTAGCCGTTTCCGCATCGTCTGTTTCAACGATGTGTGGGTTGATGAACACTTTTCTGAATCCCTTATATTCGGGAAAGTCTTCTGCGAGCGCGTTGAGGTCGATCACCACGACGCGATCGGCCCTTCCCACCTGAGGAGCCGCCAGCCCGATTCCTTCCGAATCATCGAGCGTCTCGTACATGTCGTTGATGAACCCTTTAAGGTTTGGATAGTCAGGTGTTATATCTTGTGCTACCTTTCGCAGTACTGATTGTCCGTAGGTATAAATGGGTAAAATCATCTATTTATGGATTGCAAATAACTCTGTAGGATAATGGTGGCGCTTATTTCGTCGACCAGCGCCTTGTTCTGTCGTGTTTTCTTTTTCAGCCCCGCGTCTATCATCGTCTGGTGTGCCAAGACCGATGTGAAGCGTTCATCATAAAGAGAAACGGGGATTTCGGGAAATTGGTTTCTGAAGTTATTGACGAACGTCATCACCCTCTGGTGGTTTTCGCTTGGTGAGCCATCGTTCTGGCGTGGTTCGCCGACGACGACCCTTTCCACCTCTTCTTTTTGGAAATAGTCAGACAGCCATTTCATGAGTGTTGACGTAGAAACAGTCGCCAATCCGCCTGCAATGATTTGCAACGGATCGGTGACTGCCACTCCTGTTCTTTTTTTCCCGTAGTCGATAGCCAGTATTCGGGCCACGGCTATTATCTTCCTTTATAGAGAAGCCAAGCGTCGGCATAGGTGTTGCGCAGCGAGTTACGGCTGGCCACGGCGCTTGATTTGTCATCATAGGTAGAAGCCACCACGCGGTACATTCCCCTATCGGAGTTGTAGGCGAGCTGTGCATCGAGTCCTTGTGAACGCAGTCTCTGCACCAAGCTTTCTGCATTGGCCTTGACGGAGAACGAGCCCACTACCACGCTGAAGTTACGCAGTCCAGAACCGTCCACCACGCTGAGGTTTTCCGTCCTTACAGGCACATTGTCGTTGTTGTCGGTAACACGAGTGTCGGTGACGGGATTTTCCGTTAGCGGCGTAACGACAGGAATGTCGTTGTTGTCACCATAACCACTGTTGCTACTTGTGGATGTAGATGTTGTTCCGCCTTGTGCCAGTGCGGCATCATAAGCTTTTCTGTAAGCGCTTTCGCTTGATTTGCAGCTTGTGAAAGCCACGGCGGCGCAAAGACCTGCGCAGATAACGATGGTTTTTTTCATAATCGTTGTTGAGATATTTAATTAGACATTGTTACTAATTTTGTGCGAAATTACACAAAAATGCTCAATTATAAAGATTTTGCGCCTATAAAGTTTGTTAAATGTCGTAAATACAACTTTTTTAACAAAAAATGTCTGAATTATCGTTGTTATTTGGAAAAGAATTATTAAATTTGCTATCGAAAATCTGCCGTTGGCTTTTGGGGCCATGGCAGAAAACGCCCCGATTCATATAACATTTTAATAATTATCACATGAAAGCATTAGGTTACCTTGGCGCATTTTTTGGAGGCGCCATTGCCGGAGCGGCCTTAGGCTTGCTTTTGGCACCCGAGAAGGGTTCAGACACCCGCACAAAGATTTCCGACACGGTTAGTGATTTCTGCAAGAAGCACAACTTGAAGTTGAGCCGTCAGGACGTGGAAGATTTGGTAGACGACATCAAGGATGTCGCTGATGAAGCCTAATTAGTTAAGGTATAAGGGAGGGGGCAATGTTTGCCCCACCCTTTTTTCATTTCCACACATTATGTTTTCAAGCGACAAGAACATAGAGACGATAGCCCAATTGGCAGAATCGCTGAAGCACTACATCGGCTTACAGTCGGAGTATGTGAAATTGGACGTTGTGGAGAAGGTGGTCCGTCTGTTGACCGCTTTTGCCATTGCCATAGTAGTGCTGTTCTTGGTGCTGTTCATATTGGTTTGCCTAACCATAGCAGGAGCACATGCCCTCACACCTTGTGTAGGTGTTGTGGGTGCCTATTGCATTGTGGCCGGCATCTATCTGCTATTATTGGTATTGTTCATCATCAACCGCCGCCGTTGGGTAGAGAAACCATTGGTACGTTTTTTGGCGGGTATTTTATTAAAGAACTGACATGGCCGACACACCCTCCACTCCCACTTCTCGCGACGTTCAGTTGCCACCCGTTTACCATTCCTTGGAAGAGATACGTCTTCGCAAGGCGCAATTACGTATGGAATTGCAAAAGGACACCACCGAGATGCGCACCATGACACACACCTTATTCCAAAAGGAAGAGGTGGCAGGCACACCCAGCCAGCGTTTGGTAGGTTTGGTTACCAAAGGTGCGGGATTTGTTGACGGCATGCTACTCGTATGGAAACTTTACCATCGTTTCCATGGCACGAATGTTCCCGCCAAGCGCAAGAGTGGTGGATTGTTCGGATTGTTCGGTGGTGGCAAGAAAAAAAAGAAAAAGAAAAGATAATCGATTTGACAAGAAACGGATGGTGCTCCATCCGTTTTTATTTTGCCATCAAACTACTGAGGTGCGTTAGCATCAGGGCATTCCATGCTATGAAAAAAGCACAAAAAAAAGGAGTACCGCCGTACTCCAACCTTTGTTAACCTTAAATCTAATACTATGAAAAACACATTGCAAAGATAAAGAAGATTATTCCACCCACAAAGTTTTTGCTTAAAAATCGCAGATATTTAACTGTTTTTAACTTTAGATTATGTTTTTCAGCATCATTTTAGTTACGGATTGTCGGAAAATCCGCACGTGTGAAGAATAAATTCTCTCAAAAACAAATGGAAAAGCAAAACAGCGTCTTTTGTTTTCATAACTATTCATAAGAAAAGACAACCTTATGGGCAGAATAAATCCAGCACTCTCTTTCAGCATTGATCATTCGGTCCTTACGCATTATAACTGTCGTTAATAGGAGGCCGTTGACATCCTACCAGCAACACCTAATAGCTAAATAATAAAAGACTAGTTATTGAGCCTTAGAACACAATGACTAGGCCATCGTAAGCCAGTTGAATATTTTCGGGAAGGCGATGAAATGATTTTGCATGGAGTCCAATGCCGTGAGAGCCATGGATTAAGAAGGCTCGACGTGCTCCCACGCTCTTAACGAAAGCGACGGCGTCATCGACCAGTTGGTGGGAATGGTGCTCTTTTTCGAATCTCAGTGCGTTGACCACCAGGGTGTCTACCCCCTCAAGGTACTTCATCTCTTCAGGCTGGATGGTCTTCATGTCGGTGATATATGCCAATGAACCTATGCGATAAGCAAATATCGGCAACTGCCCGTGCATAACCACGAAAGGAGTCACCTCGATGTCGCCGATTCGGAACGATTGGTGCGGCGGTATTTCGTTAAGCACCAGTTTGGGTATTCCCGGATAATGATTCTCATGGAAGCAGTAGGGCATTGTTTGCCTAAGCGCCTTTGCCGTTTCTTCGTTGGCAAAAATGTCGATATCGTAAAGTTTCGGATAGTCGATGGAGCAAAATGGTCTCAGGTCATCGATACCCGCCACGTGGTCGTAGTGGATATGCGTTATCAGCACCCCATCGATTTTCCGGAACGGCACCCTGAGCATCTGCTGTCGGAAATCCGGTCCGCAGTCAATGATGACGCGTGTGTTCTCTGTCTCCACCATTGCAGACGCACGCAACCTGTTGTCACGAGGATCGGCGCTGGTGCACACCTCGCATCGACATCCGATGGAAGGGACGCCGCCCGAAGTTCCAGTACCAAGAAATGTGAGTTGCATTGTTGAAGGGTAAAAAGGTAAAAAAGTAAAGGGGTGAAAGGGTTATACGATGTTCACTTCCGGATGTATGGAGATGGCAAACCGTTGGTACACATCCTTTTGTATGGCTTCACACAATGTAATGATGTCTTTTCCCGTCGCCCCACCCCTATTGACGAGGATGAGCGCCTGTTTCTCATACACCCCAGCCCTGCCAAGGTCGCGCCCTTTCCAACCACATTGTTGGATGAGCCACGCCGCAGGAATCTTTACCCTATTATCGTCCACCTCATAGAAAGGCATATCTAAATATTGATTGTGTATAGCAAGGAATTGTTCACGAGATACTATCGGGTTGACGAAGAAACTACCCGCATTGCCCAACACTTTCACATCCGGCAACTTGCTATTTCGGATGTCGATGATGGCATTGCGTAACTGCCGTGCATCAGGTTGAGAGATTCCCTTTTCCGCCAAGAACGCTTTTATATTTCCATACTCCAATCGAGGACGAAACACCTTTTCCAGCCGGAACGTGACGTATGTGATGAGGAAGCGGTTTTTCCAATCATGCTTGAACCTACTGTCTCTGTATGCATATTCGCACGCCGAGGCAGGGATAGTTACCATCTCACCCGTACTGAGGTCGACAGCCTCAACGCAGGAAATAATCTCACAAGCCTCGGTGCCATAAGCACCGATATTTTGCACAGCGCATGCACCCACTTCACCAGGAATGAGCGAAAGATTTTCCGCCCCATGCCATCCATTATCCACGGCATACTCCACAATATCGTCGAAGGTCTCCCCCGCTCCGCAACGAAGCAAGACATCATCGTCATGTTCCTCCACCTCTCGTCCAAGCACTGCCGCATGTATCACCATGCCTTGGAAGTCGGCAGAGAGCAACAGATTACTTCCCGCTCCAATGATGAGCAGTGGTTTGTCGTTGTCTGACAAAGACAGCGCCACCTTGCGAGCCTCGTCAGCGGTAGAATATTCGACGAACTGCCTGCATTGGGCATGAATGCCAAAAGTATTATGTGCCGTGAGGTCGTAATTACGAATATCTTTCATTTGTGAGAAAGGGAGTTATGAGGGGATGTTTTAAGGGGGAGGTAAAAAGGTGGTTATTGTAGCAATTTCACCAATTTCCACTTCCCGTCTTTTATTTGGAATGTCATCTCCGTTTCCAATCCGTTGGAGATGCCCCTAATGATGAAAATTTTCTGTTTGCTCTGTTTGTATTCCTGACCATAAATGATGGTGTAGATAAAGCCCTTGGGCAACACAGGCGGTTGGAAGTCCTGCCACTGTTCGGGATAGAATTCCCCATCAATCATTTTGAAGTCATCGTCGGGGTCAGGCACCGTTGTTTTCACCGGTTCGCTGAGACTATGCACCTGGAATATCGAATCGGAAGCAAATCTCGCATAGAAATCGAGGAACGACGCATTATTGTTTTGCGCCATGGCATCGTGGTTGATTTCCGTGAGCATCCAAAGTCCGTTTTCGCGGTTGAAGATAAACTGCTCCACCGTTTTCGTGTCAAGTTGCACTTTTTCCACGACCACATGGTTCACCGTTGTGTCTTTCGAGAGCGACAGTTGTTTCTCATTGTCGAGTATGAGGGTGTAGAAGCCCTCTTTCATGAACAACTTCTCCATTTTCCACTGCTGTTGGGTGAGTTGGGTTGTTTGTTTTCCCTTAGTCACCGGTAGTGGAAATTTCACCCTTTCAAATTGCAATTTTTTGTTAGCGGTAAAATTAAACAGAAAGTCGTCGAACAATTCGTCGGCCGCCTTTGGCATAGGTGTTTCCGCGATGATTGCTTCCATGGTGTCAACAGGCACAGTGTCCGTATCGACAGGTACAAAGTCGATACGTGCGTCTAGCGAATCGTCTTGACTGGCATTGTTTTTCTTGTCAGAGCAGCCGTATGACATCCACAGTGTTAACGTTGCCAACGCAACGAACAACGAGGCCAGGTGCTTCATATGTGAAGGTTTTTTGATTTGTCGGGAAAATGGCATTATTTACGCGTCGCCAACGGGCTTCGCGTGGTACGTTTATAACTTCTGTAGGAATCGAGCGGTATCTCTTCCTCCGACTCTTCCAAAGCAACGCCATGAGGCAAGCGAAACTTCAAATAGCGAATGTTGAGTCCACGTTCTATCCATTGGCTCTCATAATATGTCTGAATGGCGAGTATGCGCTGGGTGTCGGCATCGATACCCTCGGTGTGGTATAAATCTTCCGTAGTGAAGAGTACTGGCAGATTATTTTTTTTCACCATCAGCGTAGTGTATGTAAAGAGGAAATTTGAGTCAGTTTTGAGATGAACGATACCCCCATCAACTAGGAACTTCCGATAACGTTCCATGAAGAACGTGCTGGTGAGACGTTTTCTTGGATTTTTCATCTGTGGGTCAGAAAAAGTAAGCCAAATCTCCTGCACCTCGTCGGTGTCGAAAAATCGATCAATAATTTCGATGTTGGTGCGCAGGAATGCCACATTTTCGAGATTTTCTTTCAGTGCTTGCGTGGCGCCCGTCCACATGCGCGCCCCTTTGATATCGACACCGATAAAATTGACATCTGGGAACAGTTTTGCCAACCCCACGGTATATTCACCTTTTCCGCATCCCAGCTCGAGCACGATGGGGTGGTCGTTGTGGAAATAGCGTTCACGCCAATGCCCTTTCATCTCGAAGGGCACCTGTTCAGCCACCGAGAACGGGTATTGGAACACGTTTTTATAAGTGGCCATATCGGCGAACTTTGCCAATTTTCCTTTTGACATATGAGGAGTGACGAGTTACGAGTAGCGGGGTACGAAGGTGGAGAGAAGAGTTACTAGTGAGGGTATGAAGTCCGGGCGAATTGGTATCCGCCCGGACGGTAATTTTATTCCATCACCACTTTAGTCCAGTTATGGACATCAGGTTCTATGCCATACTGAATGTTGCGCAGTTTGGTATATAGTTTGAAGGAGATGGGGCCTGGTTTTCCATCTTTGGAGAATGTGAAACGCTTGCCCGTATCCAAGTCGTCGATATAAGAAATAGGCGATATGACCGCTGCTGTGCCACAAGCGCCTGCCTCTTCGAAGGTATCAAGTTCTTCTTCGGGAATTGGTCTACGTTCCACCTTCATACCCAAATCCTCAGCCAGTTGCATGAGACTCTTGTTGGTTATGGAAGGAAGGATGGATGTGCTTTTCGGCGTGACATAAGTATTGTCTTTTATACCAAAGAAGTTAGCGGCTCCGCACTCATCCATATATTTTTTCTCTTTCGCATCGAGATAGAACTCACATGCGTATCCTTTTTGGTGAGCCAAGTCGTTGGCACGCAATGATGCAGCGTAATTGCCACCTACCTTATATATACCCGTACCGAGAGGGGCCGAGCGGTCGTATTCGCGAACGATGACGTATGGATTGGTGGAGAATCCTCCCTTGAAATACGGACCTACAGGAGTGACGAATATCATGAACAAATACTCCTTTGCAGGATGCACGCCCACCTGTGCACTGGTACCAATGAGCAATGGCCGGATGTATAGCGATGCGCCGCTTTCATAAGTAGGAATATATTCCTGGTTGAGGCGCACTACTTTCGTCACCATCTCCTCGAACAGTTCCGTGGGCACTTCAGGCATCATGATACCACGACACGTGCTCTGCAGTCGTGCCGCGTTTTCATCCATACGGAAGACACGCACCTTACCGTCGGGGCATCGGAATGCTTTCAGTCCTTCAAAGGCCTCCTGTCCATAGTGCAGACACGTTGCCGCCATGTGGATATTGATATTTTCTTCAGAGCTGACCTCGATCTCGCCCCATTTTCCATCACGGTAGTAACATCTCACGTTGTAATCCGTTTTCATGTAGCCAAACGACAAATTGGCCCAATCAAGATTTTTCATAAGCATTTATTTTTGGTTAGGTTTTTACACTCACGCCTAATTATCATGCAAAAATACTAAGAAAAATTAAAATACTAACAATAAACAATAAAAAAAATCAATCATCTATTATGATTTCACTTCCGACGTGATGGTCCCTTTGGCGAGACGCGTGGTGATGATGTCTCCCTGACATAAAAGAGAGGCATCGGTTATGGCATGACCATTGCGCATGGTGATGCTGTAACCCCTCTTCAGAGGAATCTCCGGGTCGAGTGCCACAATGCGCTGCGACAGCATATCGATACGATGCCGTTGTTCAGTGAGATGTCTCTTAGCAGCAGGAAGGACCCTTTGCGACAGCAGTTCCATAACATGCCGTTGGTGCCTGATGCTGTTGTTGAGCGCATTCTCCATACGCACATTCATCTGTCCTAGTCTATTCCGTTCTTTCATCAGCGCCATTCCCACCTGTTGAGGAATGACAGACGACAGACGGACCAGTCGCAGCCTCTCCCTTTCCAGCGTTGTCGACACCCTGCTGGTTATCATCTGTTGCATCTCAGCAATATGTTCCGCCACCCTTTTCAGACGTTCGACCAGAAAAGCCGCAGCCGCCGTTGGTGTCTTCACATGCTGATGCGCCACAATGTCGAGCACACACTCATCGCGGTCGTGCCCAATGCCCGTGATGATTGGCAGAGGAAAGTTCGCCACATGACGAGCCAGTTCCAAGGTATCGAAACCACTCATGTCACTTGTGGCACCACCGCCACGAATAATGACCACCACATCGAAGTCGTCGATTTGTTGGTTGATGGCATTTAGTGCCTGAATGACCCCTTGCGACACCCCTTCGCCCTGCATGACCGAGGGGAAGAGCGTCACCCAAAACCGCAACCCGTAGTCGTTGTTCAGCAATTGATTTCTGAAATCGCCATATCCCGCCGCCCCTTCGCTTGACACTACCGCCACACGTTGGGCAAAGAGAGGGAATGGCAGTTGCTTGTTGTCGTTGATAGTCCCTTCCGCTTCCAACGTTCTCAGTATTTCCTGACGTCGTAATGCGAGGTCGCCCATGGTGAATGACGGATTCACATCAGACACAATCCATGCAAATCCATAGTTTTCGTGAAACTGCGCTTTTACCTTGAGCATCACCTTGATGCCCGCTGAAAAAGGCTGTCCCGTTGACCTCTCGAAATAAGCCCTCAGCACCATCCATCGACTACGCCAACACCGTGCTTGAGCACGGGCCACAGGCGTGTTCGACTGTTCGTCCTTCTCGATGAGGTCCATATAACAATGACCACCCCGCTCATGCACGTCGGAGAGTTCAGCCACAACCCAATACTCATGGTTGAGTTGACTGCTGACCACATCCGCCACCAAACTGTTCAGTTCGTACAGCGACAGAGTGCCATCGGAATTCATTTGTTCCTGCCGTTTTCCCATGCCTTCAAGAAATCGGGTATGCCATAGCCCATCACATTGTTGGGCGTATCATAGTTATTTCCACTTTTTCTCACGAGGTCCATGATTTCAAAGGCTGTTTTATGAGGCAACGCCTGCCATAGACAGGTCACCATCCCCGCCATGATAGGCGCAGAGAACGATGTACCCATATTATACCCTATCGTCCCTTTGCCGTCGACCACCGCCGCTGGACTCCCCAGTGACATGACATCCGGTTTCACCCTTCCATCGTCCGACGGTCCCACGCTGCTGAACGCCGCGTTATTTTTGAGCATGTTTACCGCTCCTACGGCCAAAATATCTGTGGCGTCGGCAGGGAAATTTACTTTTTTCCACACATTCATTCCATCATTTCCCGCACTATTCACATGGATGATGCCCTTGTAAGCCAACATAGACGCAGTGCGAGATATGAGTGCCGTATGTCCGTTCAATTCCGGATAGGTATGGTTCATCTCCTCCTCGTCAAAATCCTGATAGCCCAACGAACTGTTGATGACATCCACCCCCACGCTGTCGGCGAACTCCACCGCCGCCGCCCAATAGTCCTCCTCAACAAGTGTTTCGGTGGCATTGTCTTCCGAGCGCAAGAGCCAATATTCCGCTTCAGGAGCCGTACCCACGAAATATTCCGGTCGGTTCATGCCCATGCACGAGAGCACCATTGTGCCATGTTCCGTCTCGTCGAAAATAGAAGTTGTTGGCGTGGCCACGAAATCGCGATGTCCGAGAATCTTAATGTTTTTCATCATCGCCATACGGTCGGCATTCATGAATCCCCCGTCGAGGATGGCAATGGTCATCCCTTTGCCTTTGAACCCCGCGTCGTGGAGCGGTTTTCCATTGAGCAGACCAATCTGCGCCCCCCCCGCTCCGTAGTAATGTCCTTCGTTACGGTCAGTCTCCGGGAACTTATCGGTACATTTCATGCGGTGTTCCACTTTAAGTGTATCGGGTGAAGACCACACCTTTTTGGCGCTGCCCACGAAAGGCAGAAGCAACAAGTTGTCGACCATTGCCTTATCGGCCACACGAACCACCACCGTGTTATTCCATCTGCTTCGGCTCATCACCTTTACCCCTTGCGCCTCTATTTGGTGAATGTAAGTAAGCGGTATGGGCAAATCAGTTGAATCAACATCCAGGTTTTGTCTTTTCCTCCTTTCTAAGGCTTTTGGCGAAAGGAACCGTTCTGGTTTGCTGATTTTATACTCCGTTGGCTTTTTATCTGTGAGGTACAACCTATACATGAAGCATTTTCCCCAAGGATATCCTTTTGGCGAGTTTACACCCTTGGTTATCTGTGCGAAGGAAGCGAGAGCCATCCCCGCGAAGAGCATAATGAATAGTCTTTTCTTGTTGTTCATATCGTTTTTGAGATGTGATTTGCAAAAGTAAGGAAAAAAAACGCATAAAAGTCCAAACAAGTAGCATTTTTTCTGTAATTTTGCAAATTATTTGAACATGGACAACAAGAAAGCCACCTTAGAATTAGGAACGAAGCCTGTAGGCCGTCTGCTGGTGCAGTATGCCGTACCTGCAATGATAGCGATGACAGCATCGAGTTTGTACAATATCATCGACCGTGCCTTCATCGGCCAGGTGGTGGGTCCGGAGGCCATCGCCGGTTTAGGTGTCACCTTTCCCTTCATGAATCTCAGCGCCGCCTTTGGTGCCGCCGTAGGCGTCGGTTCTTCGACCTCCATCAGCGTGAAACTGGGGCAGAAGGACTATCGCACTGCCCAGCAGTTATTGGGCAATACCGTGACGTTGAACCTAATCATTGGTCTTTGTGTGGCCGTGGTGTGTCTTCTTTTCCTCAATCCCATCCTTCGTTTTTTCGGCGCCAGCGACCAGACATTGCCTTACGCCCGTGAATTCATGGAAGTGATTTTGTGCGGCAATGTGATTACCCACATGTATTTCGGAATGAATGCCGTGCTGCGTGCCGCCTCGAAGCCCCGCCATGCCATGTATGCCACTATCTTCACTGTGGCAATGAACATTCTGTTGGATGTTGTGTTCATCTGGTGGTGGGGATGGGGTATCCGTGGTGCAGCCTTTGCCACGCTCATCTCCCAGACTTTGGCCATGGCATGGCAATTGAGGTTGTTCTCCAACCAAAAAGAGCTATTGCATTTACAGCGCGGCATCTATCGTCTGAAAAGTGCATTGGTGAAAAACATCATCAGCATAGGCATCTCCCCCTTCCTGATGAACGTCTGTGCCTGCGTGATCGTCATCTTCATGAACAATCAATTTGTTCATTACGGCGGCGACATGGCTGTCGGAGCCTACAGCATCGCCAACTCCATCGGCATGATGTTCGTGATGTTCGTGATGGGTGTGAACCAAGGTATGCAACCTATTGCCGGTTATAACTACGGTGCCAATCTTACCGACCGTCTGATGCGTGTGTTAAAGTTGTCCATCTGGGCCGCTACGGGCATCATGATTCTCGGTTGGCTGATAGCCATGTTCCTCCCCTATTATTGTGCCCGATTGTTTACCACCGACGACACGCTCATCAGCATGGCCATCGACGGTATCCGCATCAATATGTTGGTATTTCCCATCATTGGTTTCCAAATGGTGGTGACGAACTTTTTCCAATGTATCGGCAGGGTAAAAATCAGTATTTTCCTCTCACTTTCACGGCAGTTATTGTTCTTATTGCCCTTGTTGCTTGTTCTGCCGTTGATATGGGGTTTGAACGGCGTTTGGGCCGCTCTTCCAGCTTCCGACACGATATCAGCTATCGTGGCGTTGGTGATGATGGGGAAAATTAGGAAGATTAAAAAATTGAGAAATTAAAAAATTAAAAGATTAAATAAATAATGGAGAAAATTAAGGGACAAAATATTAAAAAGGTGATTTCTTTGTTTTATCCCGAATAAATAGCATAAAAGAATAATATCAAAGAGAAGACTTATAGGGGTGTGACACCCAGTTTTTTGAGTTCTTCGTAGATGCGTTGCACTGGCAGTCCCATGACATTGAAATAACTGCCTTCTAAACCCGTTACGCCGATGTATCCTATCCACTCCTGTATCCCGTAAGCGCCAGCTTTGTCGAAAGGTTTATAATGTTCGACATAATAGGTGATTTCCTTCTCCTCCAACTGTTTGAATGTGACGTTGGAAACGACGGCGAAGGCTCGTTGCACGTCTTTCCCCGTGATACACACCCCTGTGATGACCCTATGGGTGCGTCCCGAGAGGTCGCGGAGCATCTCGGCAGCCTCTTGTGCGTCAGCCGGCTTGCCGAGGATGCGGTTGTCAAGCACCACCACCGTATCGGCAGTGATGACCAATTCATCGGGTTGTATGAGTGGCAGGTATGCCTGTGCCTTTTCACGTGCAATGAAAACCGGGATATCGTCTACGGCGAGATCATCAGGATAAGACTCGTCGATATCGGGTAGTACCCGCACTTCGAAAGGAAGGCCAAGACCAGCCAACAATTGGCGGCGACGTGGAGAGTTGCTGGAGAGAATAAGACGCATTTCTGGAAAATTAAAAGATTAAAAAATTGAAGATTAAAAGATTAAAAAATAGAGAGCGAATAAGAAATGGAGGTTTCAAAGAATCAAAAAGGCTGAGAGGAACAATCTGGAACCTTATGCAGCTTCTGCGGCTTGTTGTTTCCGTTGTTCTTTTTCCATTTTTCTCTGTAGTTTTTTCTGCTGTTTTTCTTGTTTCTTTTGTTCTTTTTCTTGTTTTTTCTGTTGTTTTCGGAGTTCTTTTTCCTCCTTTTTCTGTTGTTTCTCCAATTGCTTTTGTTCCTTCTCCTTTTCCTTCTGCTCTTTTCGGGCTTGCTTTTCCTTCTCTTTTTGTTCTAACCGAGCCTGCCTTTCCCCCAAGGTTTCTGAACGACTATGGAGCCGCAGTCCCGGTTTCACTTTCATCTTCTGCATGTCGTCGGTATCGGTGAAGGAGAAGTCACATAGCAAGTCGACAAGTCGTCCACTGTCGATGATGCTTCCTTTGGCCACAGCCCCGTCGCTGTCGATGATAGCCGAGGTGTAACGTATGCGAAGGTGTTTGCCATAATGTGCTTCTATCACATGTGCTTTGACATGTCCGATAGGTAGTTTTCCCCCTTTCACCCGTCGCATCTCCGCCGTACGAGGTTTGGAGATGTCGAAGCGGAAATCAGCCTTACATGCTATTTTTCCCAAGTTGGGCATACCCACAGCCTTTCCCAATTGGAGAGAGTCAGTAGCCACCGAGCCTGTGAGGTATTTGTCCACGTTGTCGAGTCCCAACTGGACATTGAGCGTCCCCACCGATGTGGACAAGTTTCCAGCAAACGACTGTTTCTTCCTAACAATATCGAAATGACCTACATAGACAACATGCTGAAGGTTGTGGAGCTGTTTCATCATAAATTTCTTCACAGGGAACTGGTTGATTACCTTCTCAACAGTCGTTGTGGATGCAGAGAGGCGTTGCACTTCAAAATGCCCATGAAACAGTTCTTTTTCTCTCAGGTGAGAGAGTTGTCCTGAAGCAGTTACTGTCAGGCTGTTGTCCAACGTCGAAACGAAGATATCGTTGAACCATAGATTGTCGGCATCGCCACGCATGCGCGTTCGGAAACTAAGCGGCATAGAGAACTGCCTTAGTACTGGTGCGAAAGGTCGTGCTATATCCTTGAGAACCGTCACACCCTTGATGAGCGAGGACGAAAACGATGATTTCCGTCCCGTTTTCTTGTCGGCAAACGCCACATTGAGCGCATCGCAGGACACCATGGTGTTCGCCATCTTCGCCACCACTTTTACGAATTGTGCCTGTCGTTTGTCGGCCTTGACATTCGCCTGCACATCCGTGATAACTAGACCCGACCCTTTGTCGACTATCTTTCCACTTGTGATTGCCGCCTTTAGGTTGTCATTCGTCACATCATCTATCCTCACCAAGAAGCGAGCCATGACATCGAGGTGTCCCGCATCAAAAAAGCCTCGGTGCGGCTTTCCCGTGTTTTTCCGAGGTAGGTGGTTATTGGTCTTATAACTCAGACTGTCGATATCCATCATGAGATGGTTGTCCACCCGTTGCACCGTTATTTCGCCTATGCTCAGTCGAGTATCCACCGGTCCTCGCCGCGAATTCCTTACGAAAGACGTCTTTACGCTTTTAATATTCATGGCATCGACGCCCTGGCTGCCCGTGGAGAATGACAAAGCACCCAATTCCGCCGATAAATCATTGTAAGTCAAGTTCACCTGTTGGAGACTCACCTGGCTAAGGTCAACAGAAAGAATCGTCTCTTTCTTTTTCTTCTTGTCGTCATCCTCTTTATCCTTCACCTTATCTTTTTTAAAGGCATCTATGACGAACTGATAATTGGCCACACTGTCACTGTCCGTAGCAGGTTTATAGAGATGTGCAGCCAGTCCTTCCACCTTCGCCTCTGTGACACGCACCTCGTCGCGTAAGAGCGCAAGGACGTCAACACCGACATTCATCTCCTTCATCTGCAACATCTTACGTTGCTGACGATCGAGCACCTCCAATCCTTCCAGACTGACATGTTGTTTGAACAGGCTCACGCTAACCTTGTCGATGCTCACCTTCGTCTGCAGTTTCTCCTCAAGCATCGTCACCGCCTTTTGCAGCAGCCATTTCTGCACCATCTCCGTATTGAGTAGCAGAACCGCCGCCACCAAGAGCGTCACGATGCCAGCCACGGTGAAGCCCAGCCATTTAAAGATTTTGCGTCTTATCATCTTACCATCCAAAAGCCTCGGCACCAGAGAGCCACTTTCCTTGGGCGCGCAACACCTGTTCGATGACATCGCGTGCGCAACCCATACCGCCCTGTCGTTGGCTGACATAGACAGATGCCTCTTTCACCTCCGGACATGCGTCGGCCGGACATGTTGGGCATCCCACCTGCCGTAATATCTCCAGGTCGGGAATGTCGTCACCCATAAACATCACCTCCTCATCACTGAGATTGTATTTCGCCATGAACTCCCGGTATGTGGTTATCTTAACCGCACATTTCATGTATATATCCTCCACGCCGAGGTAGACATAACGACGGCGAATACATTCCGAGTCGCCACCCGTCATGATAACGATGCGCAGTCCCATTTTTTGCGCCAATTGTATGGCATAGCCATCTTTGATGTTGACTGTGCGGAGAGGCTTTCCTTCATCATCCATGGGAATGGTTTCACAACTGAGCACCCCATCAATATCGAAGATGATGGCACGTATTTTTGTAAGGTCGTATGGTATCATTATGTTGAAAGAATTTGTGGGAGTTCTAGGATAGAAAAACGGTTATTTGGAAGGATTTGCCAAAGCCAGCTGATGAATGATGTCGCTGGCCATTTGATAGAATTCGGCGAAAGAGGAAGGGTGACAAGTGAGGGGCGAGGATTCCGGCTGCGTAGTATGAGGCGCGTTGTTCTTGAGGAGTGCGAGGTGCGCATTGATGACGTTTCGGTCATAGCGTATGGCCGGCCCCGTCTGAGCCTCGGCAGGAGACATCTCGTGCACCTTTCTCGCCGTCTCGTCGATGAGCGGCAACATCACATCGAAAGGAATATTTTCCATTTCAAGCACTTTGTCGGCCAGATGATAGCATAGGTTGGAGAAGTTGCATGCGAACACCGCCGCCAGGTGAACATACCGCCGTTTTTCGGAGTCCAATTCCATCACCTTGTCGGATAACGATGCCGCCAATTGCCGTATACATGCAAGCGATGCTGGCGAGTCGGCCTCGATGAAACATGGAATCTGTTTGAAGTCGACGATACGCGATTTCGAGAATGTCTGCATCGGATAGAACACCCCATAACGCTGGAGATATGGCTTGAATATTTCTGCAGGCAAACTTCCCGCGGTATGCACGAACAGACGTTCTTCCCTGCCCTTCGCGAGAGAAGGAAGCAAAGTGGCCACAACGCTGTCCTTCAGTGCCACGATATAGATGTCAGCATTGTTGTTGACACTATCGATGTCATTAGTCGGTTGTGCGCCCAATTGGTTGGCAAGCATCTCTGCCGAAGTCATGGTGCGGCTGTAGACTTGCGAGATGGAGTGTCCCGCCTTGACGAGTGCCATTCCCAGGTTGGTGGCAAGGTTACCCGCCCCTATGAGCGTTATCTTCATGAAATGTCTGTGCTGAGTCATTGTCAATTATTGTTAGCATGCAAAATTAAAGAAAAAAACTGATAATTAGCCATTCATAGATATAATTTTACGATTTAAGGGGTGAGAGGAAGGATAATTGAAAAAAAATGTGTAAGTTTGCAAATTGATTCACACCTGAGGCCATGGAAAGCTGCCAGATTGTTATCGTGACCCGCTCGAAAGAGCTGCCTGCCATAGAATGCAAGGACTTTTTCCACAGCACGGAGTTGTTCCACATTTTGGAACAGACCCCGGGCAGCACCCCTTATATGGTCATTGCCAAGGACGCTCACGACGTGGTGCATGCCCACCTGCTTGCCGTGGTGAACCGCCGAGGTTCGATGCTCCCCCCCTATCTCTATTCCGTGGGGCGAATCTATGGCGAAGGTGAATACGTTGACGAAGCAGAAAAGCCCCAGTTGTTCAGTCAGATGCTGCGCGCCATCACCACTCGTCTGAAACGTCGTCTGTGTCTGTATATCGAGGTGAGCCACATCAGCAAGAAGATGTTTGGCTACCGCACCTTCCGTGAGAACGACTATTTCCCCATTCGTTGGATGCAGGTACACAACTCTTTGCATTCCAAGGCGCCCGAGGAACGTCTTGACGAGAAGATGAAGAGCCGCATCGCCCACGTCCAAGAGATTGGCGTCACCTGTAGCGAAACCACGTCCAAGGAAGAGTTTGATGAGTTTTACAAAATACTCCGCAACTTCTATCGTTTTAAGTTCCAGCGTTTTCTTCCCAAGAAGAAACTGTTCGAGTTGTTGCAGAAGAGTCCCAACTGCCGCATCTATACGGTGAGTTTCAAGAAGTGGATTATCGGTGGCTGCGTCGTGGTTTATTCGCGCGGCAATGCTTACCTGTGGTATATGGCCACGAAGAGAAAGTCGTTTGCCAAATGCCGTCCCACGACGATGACCATCTGGAATGCCTTGCAAGACTCATACAAACGCGGTTTTCAACATCTTCATTTCATGAATGTGGGTTTGCCTTACAGTAAGAATCCCATCCGCGAGACCATCCTTCATTTTGGTGGAAAACCAGCCAGCACAAACCATTGGTTTCGTTGCTCCATCGGTTGGGTGAACAGATTATTAAAATGGATAAACAGGGAGTAGTTACTTCGTAAGCTTTTTTGCCTTTCCGTTTGGTGCTTTGGAAAAGAAGATAAGAAGGAGTGCTTCGGTTTAAAGCACTCCAGTCTTAGCTCTTTAGTATTTAAACACAAAGTCTTCGAGGATACATATAGACTTTTCCTTCGTGTCGGAAGAGAAGACAAAGAAGAGGGCGTGCTTTCCCGTCAGTTCTGCCAACGCAGGTATTGGCACCGTCAGTTCACGTGATTCCTTCGGCATGTCAGCCTTGATATTAACTTCTGCCAACACCTTTCCCCCTTGAGAAGTCCATGGTCTGTCGGCCATCACCTTGATGGTGCCGTCAACACCCTCAGGAATCAGTTTGAGGAGCATCTGTACGTTTTCCTTTCCATTTGTGGCTGTGAAATTAAAATATTTGTATCCAACGATGGAACCGTCGGTATTGTTCACCACACGATTGGTATTATTGATCAAATCGTAAGGCGCATCGAAACGGTTATCAGTGCCATAGGAAGCCTCCACATACGAACCGTAGTAAATGTTGTTGGGCCATTCATGTTCAGCCACTTTTGGTCCCGTATACCAACAGGCGATGCCAGCGGAATGGCGCTCAAGCGGATCAAGGCCGTTCGTAGAGAACCCTTCAGAATTATATTCTCCCTCCGATATTTCCACCTTTCCACCTTTCCCCTCTTCCACCTTGACAGTGATGGGGGCCACCATCGCCTGTCGTGCAAACTCATTGAGTCCTGACTGCCGATGATAGAACACATACCATTGGTTATTGATTTCGCAGATGCTTCCGTGCGTATTGCCAGAAACTGTGCCCGATGCAATGGTATCACCCTGTTCGTTTATCTCTCGTCCACGTCCATCGATTATCGTTCCTCCGTATGTCCACGGTCCGAGCGGATGGTCGCTATAAGCATAAGCCAAAGTGTAATTGGTGTCGGGCAGCCCGAACTCCCCTTTATTTGTCCACCGGCTGTAGATGAACACATATTTATCCTTGATTTTCCGTATGGAGGACGCCTCGAAGAAACGGAAGATTCCAGGTTGGGTATTCGACGACACCATGTCTTCAACCACCTTCTCCCCCGGTTTTACGGTAGCCATCGTGGCAGGGTCAAGTTCCGCGGCATACGACCGTTGGAACCCCCAATAACCGTAAACTCTTCCATCATCGTCGACAAATACAGCTGGGTCGAATTGTTGCACGCCTTCGTTTTTGTTGGGGTCATCAGTACTCCAGTTGCACACCGTAAACGGTCCGTCAGGTCTATCGCTTTTTGCCACCAATGAGTTTCTTCCACCCTCCTGGTCGTTAGGATAGAGATAATAGGTAGGTTTGCCGTCAGCGTCTTTCACCACCGCCACATCAGGTGCAAAGAGGACATCCGCTTTAGCCGTCGAGTCAAAAGGTTCCCCTTTGGCATTTTTATCCACCTTGAGAATCTCGCCATCATATCGCCAATGGTTCAGGTCTTCAACCGGAGCCGACCAGACCACTAATTCACGACCACAATAGTCAGTAATGCGGCTATCATGCGAACCATAGATATAAACTCGTTTTTTTCCTGGGTTGTCAGGATCATCGAACACATATGGTTCACCATCAGGTATATGTTCCCAAAGGGGAAGGTAAGGATTACCCACTGTAGTAATGGTTTCAGAAGTGTTGTCAGCCTGCTTCGTGCAAGACGTGGCGATGAATACAATAGCCATTGCCGTGAAAAGGGATAGTTTCATTTGGTTTGAGGTTTTTGGTTTGATATCTGTTGCAAAAATAATACATTATTCGAAAAAACGACACTTGTAATCCCTTAAACATACGTTACAGATACAATAATGATGCGAAAAAGCCGTTATTTTTGAGATGAAAACAGCATCGAGAGTCTTTTTTTCAGTTTTGGCGTTGATTATCGGCATTGTCAACGTCAATGCTCAGTCGTTCACTCTGCAGGGCAAGGTGACCGATGAGGACATGAATCCTGTGGAGTTGGCCACGGTCGCCGTACTCAGCCAAGGCAAGGTGACATTTACCAATCTGAAAGGTGAGTATTCGATGCAATTGATGTCCGACGACAGTGTCGTTGTTCGCTATTCCATGGTTGGTTATAAGACCAAGACCCGTGTATTGCGCAACCCCAAGGGCAAGCAGACCCTCCAAATACAATTGTTCAGCGACAATACGCTGGGTGAGGTGGTTATCACCGAAACCCGCCGACAGACCACACAGACACAGACCCTCGACCCCAAAGACCTGAAGACCACACCATCTGCCTCGGGCAATGCCGTGGAGGAATTGATTCAGCAACAAGCCGGTGTGTCGACGCACGACGAGCTATCGTCGCAATACAATGTGCGTGGTGGCAGTTTCGACGAGAACAGTGTCTATATCAATAATGTGGAGGTGTATCGTCCTTTCTTGGTACGTAGTGGCCAACAAGAAGGACTATCCGTCATCAATGCCGACATGGTAGAAAAGATAGCCTTTTCCACCGGTGGTTACGAAGCCAAATATGGCGACAAAATGTCGTCAGCCCTTGACATCACGTACAAACGTCTGAAGCCCCAAGGCGGCAAGAAGAGTATTTTCGAAGGCAGCCTGAGTGCCAGTTTGTTAGGTGGAAGCGTCTATGTAGGCATCGGCACGAAGAAGCTGTCGTGGCTGAACAGCGTGAGGTATAAGACCAACCGCTACCTATTGGGATCGTTGGAGACCAAAGGCGAATATACTCCTAATTTTCTGGATTACCAGACCTATTTGAGTTATTCGCCGAACAAACGTTGGACTATCGACTTGATAGGCAACATCAGCGAGAACCATTACAACTTCATCCCCCACGACCGCGAAACCAAATTCGGCACGATGGAGAACGTGAAATCGTTCCGCGTGTATTTCGATGGACAGGAGAAAGACGTCTTCCGCACCTTCTTCGGCACGTTGAACCTGACGCGTCACATCACCGACAACACCCACCTGTCGCTTCTTGCCTCCGCCTTCTACACCAAGGAGCAAGAGCGTTACGACATACAAGGCCAATACTGGCTGAACCAGACCGAGACGAGCGAACAGTTGGGCGTGGGTAGTTATATGGAGCATACGCGCAACTATCTGGAAGCCAACGTGGAGAGTTTCAAGCTGTTGTTCTCCCACAAGAACCGGCACCATGATTTCCAAGCCGGAGCCACCTATCGTTTGGAACATATCACCGAGAACAGCCGCGAATATGAGATGCGCGACTCTGCCGGTTATACCGTTCCCCACACCGGTGTTGACCTGAACATGATTTACACCTTGGCTGCCCGCAACAAGCTCGATGCCCACCGCATAGAAACCTACATTCAAGACACCTACCGCTTTTCGAGTGCCGGCGAAAACACCTTCTTCACCCTGAACTACGGCGTAAGGTTTGCTCATTGGAGTTTCAATGGTGAGAGCATCGTATCGCCGCGCGTCTCACTGGCAATCGTTCCCTCGTTCAACCACGACATTACTTTCCGTGTGGCCGCCGGTTTGTATTACCAAGCCCCATTCTTCAAGGAACTGCGCGACACCAGCACAGTGAATGGCATCACGTATGCCACATTGAACGACAAGATCAAGAGCCAGCGCTCCATCCATTTCATCGGCGCCATGGACTATCGTTTCAAGATGAACGGCCGTCCGTTCCGTTTCTCCGCCGAAGCCTATTACAAGGCATTGAGCAACCTTATCCCCTACAGCGTGAGCAACGTGAAGGTGGTGTATTATGGCACCAACGAAGCCAGTGGGCATGCCATGGGATTAGATTTGAAGCTGTATGGCGAGTTTGTTCCCGGTACCGACTCATGGCTCTGTCTCTCATTGATGGATACGAAGATGAAACTGAACGGCAAGAGTGTTCCTATGCCCACCGACCAACGATACGCCGTGAACATGTTCTTCACCGACTATTTCCCCGGCACTACCCGTTGGAAAATGTCGTTAAAACTGTCGTTTGCCGATGGTCTGCCCTTCTCCACTCCCCACAAGGGAATAGAGAACAACACCTTCCGTGCTCCTTCCTACAAACGCGCCGACATAGGCATGAGCTACCGTCTGTTGGACAACGACAAACGGCAGAAGAAGATTATCTTCAAGAACATCTGGCTGGGCGTGGATTGCCTGAACCTGTTTGGTGTGAACAATGTAAATAGTTATTACTGGATTACCGACGTGAGCAACCAGCAGTACGCCGTTCCGAATTACTTGACAGGCAGACAAATTAACGGCAGGGTATTGTTTGAGTTTTGAGGTGATTATCAGGCTCATTAGGTTATTGGGCTAATGGGCATATTGGGCTTATTGGCCTAATGGTGCGAATAAGTCTTTTTGGGGGTATTTAGGATAGCAGATTGTCATGTGGAAATAGCAAGAAAGGGCCTTTTTTGTTTTAATAACAATTTTTTGAATTTTTATCACTCGTTATGTCATATAAAATAGGTATCTTTGCATGTTGTTTTTTAACTAAATATCAATTATTATGAAAATCTCACACATTGAGCATTTGGGCATCGCCGTACAGAGCATTGAAGAAGCGCTGCCTTATTTCAAGGAAGTATTGGGTTTGGAGTGCTACGCCGTTGAAGAAGTGGCTGACCAAAAAGTGAAAACCGCCTTTTTGAAATGCGGCGAAGTGAAGTTGGAACTTCTTGAGCCCACATCACCCGAGAGCACTATCCAGAAATGGCTGGACAAGGGCAACAAAGGTGTTCACCATGTAGCCTTCTGCATCGAGGATGGTGTAGCCAATGCATTGGCAGAGTGCGACGGCAAGGGCATCCGACTGATTGACAAGGCTCCGCGTAAAGGCGCCGAGAACCTGAACATCGCCTTCCTTCACCCGAAATCAACTTGCGGCATATTGACCGAGCTCTGTGAGCATTAAAGGAGCAAGGGGCAAGGAGCAAGGGGCAAGAAACTTGAAGCAAGGGATTTGAAGCTAGGGACTTGGAGAAAGGAGCAAGGAGCAAGAGATATGCTTAAAGACTTTCCCTTATGCGTGTTGCACTTTGCCTAAATATTTAGAAAACATTTTCAATTCAACAATAAATGAGCAAACAATTAGAAAAGATCAAGGAGTTAATCGCCAAGCGCGAGAAGGCTCGTTTGGGTGGTGGTGAGAAAGCCATCGAGAAGCAGCATGCCCGTGGCAAGTATACAGCCCGTGAACGCATCGACATGTTGCTTGACGAAGGAAGTTTTGAAGAGTTCGACATGTTCAAGCTCCACCGTTGCACTAACTTCGGTATGGAGAAGAAACAGTTTTTGGGCGACGGCGTGGTAGCCGGTTCAGGAACTGTTGACGGTCGTTTGGTATATATCTTTGCCCAGGACTTCACGGTCAATGGCGGTTCCTTGTCGGAAACGATGGCCGAAAAGATTTGCAAGGTGATGGACATGGGTATGAAGATGGGAGCCCCCGTCATTGGTATCAACGACTCCGGTGGTGCCCGTATCCAGGAAGGTATCAATGCTTTGGCTGGTTATGCAGAGATTTTCGAGCGCAATATCCTTGCTTCAGGTGTGATACCCCAGATTTCCGGTATTTTCGGTCCGTGCGCCGGTGGTGCCGTATATTCACCCGCTTTGACCGACTTCACGCTGATGATGGAGAACACCTCGTATATGTTCTTGACCGGTCCGAAAGTGGTGAAGACCGTCACTGGTGAAGACATCGACCAAGAGCACCTCGGTGGTGCCAGCGTGCATGCCACAAAGAGTGGTGTCACCCATTTCACCGCTTCTACGGAAGAGGAAGCCATCGAGATGATCAAGACGCTGTTGAGCTACATCCCCTCGAACAACATGGAGGAAGCTCCTCGCAAGGAGTGCACCGACCCTATCGACCGTATGGATGACAGCTTGAACGAGATTTTGCCCGACGATCCCAACAAGGCATACGACATGTACAAGGTGATTAGCGCCATCACTGACAATGGCGAGTTCTTCGAAGTACAGCCCAAGTTTGCCAAGAACATCATTGTAGGCTTTGCCCGTTTCAACGGTCAGAGTGTAGGTATCGTGGCCAACCAGCCCTCATGCTATGCCGGTGTCCTTGACGTGAACGCCAGCCGCAAGGGAGCCCGTTTCGTTCGTTTCTGCGACGCTTTCAATATCCCCATCGTCAGTCTGGTTGACGTTCCCGGATTCCTCCCCGGTACCGGTCAGGAATACAACGCCGTCATTCTGCATGGTGCCCAGTTGCTCTACGCCTATGGTGAAGCCACCGTTCCCAAGGTGACCGTGACATTGCGCAAGAGTTATGGTGGTAGCCATATCGTGATGGGTTGCAAGCAGTTGCACACCGACCTCAACTACGCATGGCCGAATGCCGAGATTGCCGTTATGGGAGCCTCTGGCGCTGTTGCCGTGTTATATGCCAAGGAAGCGAAAGCCAAGAAAGAAGCTGGCGAAGACGCCAAGGCCTTCATTGCCGAGAAGGAGCAGGAATACTCCGACTTGTTCGCCAATCCTTACCAGGCAGCCAAGTACGGCTATATCGACGATGTGATAGAGCCTCGTAACACCCGTTTCCGTATCTGCCGCGCCTTGGCCCAGTTGGCCACGAAGCGTGATGCTCTTCCCGCGAAGAAGCACGGCAATATCCCCATGTAAAGTGACAGAGCCATGGCAAATACAAGTAATGAAGTGTATGCAGCCATCGCTATGGCACTGCATGAGTTCAAAGGCAACAATGTACACGACAAGGAGGCAGGCATCATCACCATCCGTCCCCGCCACACCGAGTGGAACGGCCATACGCTGATGATGACCCTTCATCCTTAGAGAGAACCCCAAACAAACGTTTATCATGAAAGAATACAAATATACGATCAACGGCAACAAATATGAGGTTGCCATCGGCGACATTGTTGAAAACATCGCCACAGTATGCGTGAACGGCGAGGAATACAAGGTCGAGATGGAGCCCGAAGCCGAGCCCGAGAAGAAGAAAGTAGTGGTGAGGCCCGTGGCCGAACAACCGGCCGCCGCTGAAGCCGCTGCCCCCAGTGGTCCCGTGAACACGAACAACGCCTTGAAAGCCCCTCTGCCCGGTGTAGTGACAGAGATAAGGGTAGCCGTGGGCGACGCCGTGAAGAAAGGCGATGTAGTGGTAGTATTGGAAGCCATGAAGATGGCCAACAATCTGGAAGCCGAGAAAGACGGCACCGTCACCGCCGTATGCGTTCAGCAAGGTGCCAGCGTGATGGAAGACACCCCGCTGGTGGTAATTGAATAGCTCCAATAGGACGACAGGCTTATAGGGCCAACAAGACAACAAGGGCTGCGATGTTTCGCAGCCCTTGTCGTTTTATTGCCAACCTCTCTGTACTCCACTTGAAGGCTATTGCCCTCCCCTCACTTCTCCACCTTATTATTTTTGGGGAACACGATAGTAGGCTTGTAGTTTCTTGCCTCCTCGATGTCCATAGTGGCATAGGATATGATGATAATGGTGTCGCCCACCTCACATTTCCTGGCCGCCGCGCCGTTGAGGCAGATACATCCCGACCCTCTTTCACCTTTGATGATATATGTTTCGAGTCGTTCGCCATTATTGTTATTGACGATTTCCACTTTTTCTCCCGCAATCATATTTGCCGCATCCATGAGGTCCTCGTCAATGGTAATGCTTCCCATATATTTCAGGTTGGCTTCTGTCACCTCCACGCAATGGAGTTTTGACTTCAAGACTTCGATCATCATATTGCTATTGTCGTTAATTTTATGAATAGTATAATCCGGAAATTTGTTTCAAGAGAATTTGATGTGATCAATCAGTCGGATGGGCGTTTTTCCGCAATACACGGTGATACATCCCACCACATAATCGGAATCATCCCAGCTCTTCACTTCTTGCAGCGTATTGCCGTCGACGATGGCGAAATATTCCACATCAAGTCCGTCTATGGCATTGATCGTGTCCACCACCTTGTCGTGTGTTTCTTCCACGGAATGATTCTTGGCGTATTTCACGCCCATCACCAACGCCTTGTATATGTTGGGAGCGATGGCCCTTTCTTCGGGAGCGAGCAATGTGTTGCGACTGCTTTTCGCCAGTCCGTCATCATCCCTCACGATGGGACATTCCACTATTTCCACGGGTAGCGACAGAGCCTTGACCATGCATTTCACCACGGCTATCTGCTGCCAGTCTTTCTCTCCAAAATATGCTTTTCCCGGTCTGACGATGTAGAACAGTCTGCTCACCACCTGGCATACACCATTGAAGTGCCCAGGCCGATGCGCGCCCTCCATGACCGTAGAGACAGGGGGATATTCGAACTGTCGTGTGTCAGGCGTGGGGTACATCTCCTCCACGGAAGGAGCAAACACATAGTCGGCACCTACCTTTTCAAGCAGGTTGCAGTCCTTCTCCAGGTCACGTGGATAGTTTTTGAGATCGTTTTTGTCATTGAACTGTGTCGGATTGACAAAGACCGACACCACGGTGACATCATTTTCCGCCACGCACTTTTTCACCAACGAGGCATGCCCCTCATGGAGCGCCCCCATGGTAGGAACCAACCCTATGGACAGTCCTTTTTTTCTCAATTCGAATAGTTCGTTCTGCAGTTCTGCGTTTTTCTGAAAAACCTTCATTTTAGGTAACATATCGTTAATTGGGTGCAAAATAACTACATTTTTCTCAAATTAGGAAAGAAATAAGTGAAAAATATCCTCAAAGGACTATGGTTTTCCTTAAATTAAACAAAAAGAATGCTCTAAAACCGACTTTTTTTTGTACTTTTGCACATTGATTGGCTGTATCTTTACGTTTCAGCCTTGAAAAACCCCAAAAATTAGGATTGTCAATGAAAGTATTATTCATCAACCAAGAGATTACACCCTACGTAGCGGAAAGCGAAATGTCAATAATGGGCAAGGACCTGCCTCAGAGCATGCAGGAACAAGGCTTTGAGATACGCACCTTCATGCCCAAATGGGGAACCATCAATGAACGTCGCGGTCAGCTTCATGAAGTGATTCGTCTTTCGGGCATCAACCTGATTATCGATGACACCGACCACCCTTTGATTATCAAGGTGGCCTCGATACCCGTATCCCGCCTGCAAGTATATTTCATTGACAACGACGATTATTTCCAGAAGCGGAAAATGACAGAAGACGAGAGCGGTGAGGAATATCCCGACAACGGAGAGCGTGCCATCTTCTTCGCCCGTGGCGTTTTGGAGACGGTGAAAAAACTCCGTTGGGCTCCCGACATCATCCACTGTCAGGGTTGGATGAGCAGTGTCGTTCCTTTGTATGTGAAAACCGCCTACAAGGAAGAGCCCTGTTTTGCCAATTCCAAGGTTGTCACGTCACTTTTCCACGACCAACTCAAGAATGACCTCGGCACCAATTTCAAACGCTGCCTGGAATTCCGTGATGTGAAGGAAGACCTGTTGAAGGTATATGCCAACGATTTTGACTTCATGGAGTTGGGCAAGCTCGCCATCGACTATAGTGATGGCATCGTGGAAGCCAGCGAGACCGTGAACAATGAGTTGCTATCATACGCCGAGCAACGTTCCTGCCCCATTCTCCGTTATCCTGGCAAAGAAGATTTCGGATTGAAATACAAAGACTTTTATCAGCAATTACTTCCTACAGTATGAGCCAAATCATCAAGAACATTTCGATGTTCGTATTTGCCATCTTGGCGATGAATGTTCTTTCGGGTTGCACCGACGATACAACCGATACTTTCGGTGCCAGTCTGTTGGACCCCAGCGATAATGTCACCATCAGCAGTGCCGTTTTCAAGGCCAGCTCCCGTTCCGTGAAAGCCGATGCCATCTGGGCTCGCAGTGCCACAGGTTACCTGGGCAAGGTGAGAGACCCTGAGACGGGCGGCTATGTCACTGGCAGTTTCATGAGCCAGTTTCACACGTTGGAAAATTTATCAATGGTGGAGGAGTCGAACATCAGTAGTCGTGAAGATGGTCTAATCGTTGCCGACTCATGCGAATTGCGTTTGTTCTTCTCCAGTTTCTTCGGCGACTCTCTTGCCACGATGAAACTCACCGCCTACGAGTTGAACCGCCCGATGAAGGAAAACCAACACTACACCAGCGCTTTCGACCCAGTGGCAGAAGGCTACATCCGTGATGGCGGCATCAAGAAAAACCACTCCTATACGTTGGTGAATTATTCAGACGGTTCCGACCGCACGAGTAAAAATTACGTGAAAAACATCTGCGTTCCGCTGAATGAGCCTTACACTTCTAAGGATGGTGTCACCTACAACAATTACGGCACTTATATCCTGCGCACATTCTATGCCCATCCTGAGTATTTCAAGAACTCCATCACGATGATGGAGCATGTGATGCCCGGTTTCTATTTCGAATACTCTGGAGGCATTGGTTCGATGGCTTATGTGGTATCCCCCCAGTTGAATGTTTATTTCCGCACGACCAAGGACAGCAAGGAGACCAATCAGTTGCTTCTCTTTGCAGGTACACAGGAAGTGCTTCAGACCACAAAGATTACCAACGACGACAGCACTATCGAATCATTGATTAACGACCCCACTTGCACCTATTTGAAGACCCCGTCAGGCATTTTCACAGAGGTCACCCTTCCCATCGAAGAGATATTGAAAGGCCATGAGAACGACACCATCAACCAGGTGAAGATTGCCTTGAAGCGTATCAATCCTTCTTCACAGAGCGAATGGTTGTTGAATGCCCCGAGCAATGTGTTGATGGTGCATGCCGACAGTGTGGCAACATTCTTCGACAATGAAAAAATTGCCGACTACAAATATTCGTTTGTGAGTGCTTTTTCGAACAAGACGAACAGTTATACGTTCAACAACATCTGTACACTTGTGAGTCGTATGGCTGCACTGCGAGAGGCAGGTCTGAAGAGTGACAGCGAATGGGAATTGAAACATCCCAACTGGAACCGTGTGATGATTATCCCTGTTTCCGCCGAGTATCAGACCCAGACCAGTTCGAGTGGTGTCACCACAAACACACTTATCCACTTGACGCACGACCTATCGTTGGGCAGCACCCGACTGGCCGGTGGCGAATCAGCATTGGATTTGCAGGTGATTTTCAGTAAGTTCAAGTAAAATTAAAAGATTAAAAAAATATAAAATTAAATAATGAAGGGAGATAGATTCTTATTTTGAGGCTATCTCCTTTTGTTTCTTATCTTCAGTAATTATCAAATAAAAAATGGCAGACAATTATTTAGAGCGTCGAAGGGAGAGTTACGAAGAGCGCAAGGAGGCGTGGCTTCGCAAGAAAAGAGGTCTGCCAGCATCCTCGAAACGGTTGGAACGCCCTGAGGATGAGGCATTGTAAGATACGGAGATATTACACATGCTCCTCTTTATCCACCACCACGCCACCAAGGATTTTAAAAGAATTCAGATGGATTCCATCATGAAGAGAGAGTATGGCATATCGAATTGTGGGGTCGTTTGCCAATCGTAAATCTTCTTGCGATGGGTGAGAGGGAGATGCGGGATGACTGTGCCAGTTGGCGAGGATTTTCAAACCTTTGTTTCGCGCATATCTCATTGCGGCAAACTGATCTTTCGGAGCAAATGCGAAATGTTCGGGCGAGTGGTCGATGTTTTCCATCCAGTAGTTCTCTGTCACGATGTCGCCTTTATCGGTGCTAAGGCCCAGCAGATAACCACATGTTTCGTTGGGTGCGTCTTGCTGGGCCTGGCTTATCAACTCATCAATTACGTTCTGTTGTATCTTCATCTTTTTCCCCTTAATGTTGTTTCAAATCACATGCGGCCTGCTCGTAATCTATCAAGTGGTCGATAGTAGGATTCGTGCCACATATAGCACAAGAATCACGATGCTTTACGGCGACGGTACGGAACTGCAAGGTCTTGGCATCGAAGGTGAGCAAACGGTTGGTAAGCAACTCGCCTATACCTGTGAAATACTTCAACGTTTCAGTAGCCTGAATGGTACCCAACATGCCTGCGATAGCGCCAAGCACACCAGCCTGAGAACAGGTAGGCACAGCACCTGTTGGAGGTGGTTCCTTGAACATGCAACGGTAACAGGCCGTTCCGGGCAGATGGGTGAACGTTTGGCCATTGAATCGTAGGATACCACCATGTGAGAACGGTTTGCCCGCCATAACACAAGCATCGTTGATTAGGAACTTCACGGGGAAGTTATCCGTCCCATCTACGATGAAGTCATATTCCTTGATGATATCGAGTGCGTTCGACGAATCGAGGAACTCGTAGTAAGTGTTCACTTTCACATCAGGGTTGATGGCCTCAATTTTCTCTTTCGCACTCTGCACTTTTGGCACGCCTACGTCTTTCGTGAAATGAATCACCTGACGTTGCAGGTTGCTCAAGTCCACCACGTCGGCATCCACGATACCGATGGTGCCAATGCCAGCCGCAGCGAGATAAAGCGAGACAGGAGCCCCTAGTCCACCAGCGCCTACCACAAGTACGCGCGCATTCATAATCTTCTCTTGTCCCTCCACGCCTACCTCTTGCAACAGGATATGCCGTGAATAGCGCTGTATTTGCTCTTCAGTAAAGTCAACCATATTCAATCTTCAATCAGTTTACCACCTCCCATGAAATACAGGAAATCGACCTTGTCATTTTCCTTCAGCTGAATACACTCCCAGTCCTCGCGTTCTGCAAACTCTTCATTCACCTGCACACTCACCATTTCCGGTTGCTGCACATCGTTCAGTTTGATCAGCTCGCTTACATTAAGCGGCAGGTTCACTTCCTGCGCGTCTCCATTTACATAGATTATTGCCATAACACTTGAATATGAATACGGGTGCAAAGATACTAAGTCTTCATCTTTGTCACAATCCCACAGGGATGGTAATTCGTATACCATATCATAGGTATGCGAAATGCCACGAATGGGCGATTGTGGGAGTGCGTATCCATCCGTACCTTTGCAACCAGACTCAAACGTGATTTTTTATGGCAGAAAACAAAAAGTTAAGCATTATCGCTTTTAGTGGCGATTTCGACAAACTAACAGCAGTATTTACATTAGGTACGGGCGCGGCTGCCGTTGGCTACGAGGTGAATATCTTTTTCACTTTTTGGGGACTCGACGCCATCAAGCAGAAGCAGGGTCGCAGTTTCACTGGCGGCAACTGGCTCACAAAAATCTTTGGCTTCATGATGGGCGGTCTGAAGGTGACCCCCACCAGCCGTTTCAATTTTCTTGGCGCTGGCCCTAAGATATTTCGCCGACTGATGCGCAAGAACAACGTGGCGACACTGGAGGAATTGGTAGAGGCGGCAAAGGTTCTCGGCATCAACCTCTATGCCTGTGAGATGGCCATGCATGTTCTAGGGCTTAAGAAAGAGGACTTCATACCCGAGGTAAAGGACGTTCTTGGTGTGGCCTCTTTCCTTAACCTCAGCGAAGGAGGACGTACTTTGTTTATTTGATTAAAAATAGAAAATTATGGCAACGAAAGTATTAGACATCACGAAGGAGCACTGCCCAATGACCTTCGTCAAGACCAAGATAGAACTCTCGAAACTCCAGCCGGGCGACATTCTTGAAGTTTTGCTCAGCGAGGGTGAGCCTCTTGACAACGTTCCCCGCAACGCGAAAGAGCAAGGCTACAACGTACTCTCCATAGAGCATGTGGAAGGCTCTACCCATAAGGTAACAATTAAGAAATAATACACTAATCACAAAACTTTGCTCAAACGATTATGGCAGATTCCAATTTACAGCGCAGTGTGACCACTGCTACAGCCAGAAGATTGGCTACGACAACCAAGACCGCCCCTCAGATGGGTTCGATCACCCCAAGATTATTGTTGAAACTCCTGCCATGGGTGCAGGTCAGCGGTGGCACATTCCGAGTGAACCGCACGAAAGTGGAACTTCGGAAGAACGACCGGTTGCCCATCCAATATGTGAATGGTGTGCCGTCGTTCACAGCGAAAAACTTAAAAGCAATTCCATTGTTCTCTGAGTTCGACGATGAGATTCTGAATCGTCTGGTAAGTTCGTTCGAGACGACAGAGGTGGATGTGGATAAACTCTTCGTTGAGGAAGGCAAGGACAAGCAGCGTTTTTTCATTGTGGCAAGTGGCCAGGCCGAGGTTATCAGCAAAGGACCGCACGGTGAGTACCTACGAATTGCCTTATTGGGGGATGGTGAGTATTTTGGCGAAGCAGACCTCTTGGATGAGCAAGAATCAACGGTCTCTGTCCGCGCCATCACGCCAACCGTATTCCTCGGACTAAAACTGAAAGAGTTGATACGGTTTATCAAGGAAGTGCCAGATTTCCGCGAGACGTTCAACAAAGCAGTTGACAAGCAGTTGCGTCTGAAGGCATCCGTGAACGACAATGGCGAAAAGCACATCGACCTTGTGAGCGGCCATGAGGAGGACAACATCATCCCTGAAACCTACATCGACTACGAGGAAGAACCAACGGAATACTCACTTAACACACTGCAGACAGTGGTACGTGTGCACACCCGTGTCAGTGACCTTTACAACAACCCTTACAACCAACTTGAAGAGCAACTGCGCCTGTCGATAGAAAGCATCAAAGAACGTCAGGAGTGGGAACTCATCAACAACAAGAAGTTCGGTCTGCTGGCCGCCGCCAACTCCGCCTACCGCATCACCACACGCTATGGTTCGCCGACGCCCGATGATCTTGATGAACTGTTGTCGTTGGTATGGAAAGAGCCTGCTTTCTTCATCGCCAACCCACGCGCCATCGCCGCTTTCGAGCGAGAATGTACGTGGCGTGGAGTACCGCCTGTAACGACAGACCTCTTTGGCACAAAGGTCATCCTTTGGCGCGGAGTGCCCCTGATACCTTCAGACAAGGTGGAGGTAGAGGGACAGTACCTGACAGGCCGTGGCGTGGGCACAACGAAAATTATCCTCGTGCGCGTCGGAGAAAAGAGTCAAGGAGTCATCGGCCTACATCAGAGTGGTATCCCAGGTGAGATTGCCCCCTCTTTGAGTGCCCGTCTGATGGGACTTGACAAATTTGGTGTAGCCTCGTATCTGCTTACTAAATATTTCTCGTTGGCTGCACTCACTGACGATGCCATCGCCGTTCTCGAAAACGTTGAGGTGGGCTATTATCATGATTATCAGCACAGGAGTAAATAAGCACCCTCCCCTCTCCTCTCGCTTGAGGGGAGAGGGAGTAATTAAGAATGCTTATGATTGACATACAGAATATTAACGAATATGGTTTGGATAGTGGGTTCCTGACTCTTCTAAAGGAAATCGCTCAGAAATATTGTCCAGAAGAACTGCAAGCCGAGCGGAAGGCGCTATTTCCCGACGAGGTTCTCAACCTCGAAGCGTTGACTTTTCCAAATGACACGGTCCAGCCGCAACGCGCAGAACAATCAGCGCTGCCTAAGGACGATGGCTTCGGCATTGGAATACCTGAAACGCAGAAGTTACGCGATCTGCACTATGATGAAGCAGACACGCTGAATTCTGAGCAAATCAAAAGCGACTTCCCTGTACTACAGCAGAAAGTGAACGGTCACGACCTCGTATGGCTAGACAATGGTGCGACGACACAGAAACCGAATCAAGTAATCGACAAGATATCAGATTATTATCGCACCTACAACTCTAATATCCATCGTGGCGCCCACACGCTGGCCGCCCGTGCAACAGACGCCTACGAAGAGGCTCGTGAAAAGGTTCAGCGGTTCATCAATGCCACCTCGAGCGAGGAAATCATCTTTGTACGTGGCACGACAGAAGGCATCAATCTCGTTGCACAAACCTATGGACGACAGTTTCTCACGCCAGGCGACGAGGTGATTGTCTCTGTGTTGGACCACCACGCCAACATCGTACCTTGGCAACGTATCTGTCAGGAGCGAGGAGCCACGCTTCGTGCCATCCCAACAGACCAAAATGGCGACTTGGTCCTATCAGAACTGGAACGGCTCATCACACCACGGACGCGGTTTGTCTCTGTAGGGCATGTGAACAACACGTTCGGAACCATCAACGACGTACAGCGCATCATCGACATCGCCCATTCACACCAGCTCCCCGTATTGATAGACGGTGCGCAGTCAATAGCCCACACACCTGTTGACGTACAGAAATTGGGTGCCGACTTCTTCGTATTTAGCGGCCATAAAATATATGGTCCCAACGGCATCGGTGTGGTGTATGGCCGTAAAGAGTTGTTGGACAAGATGCAGCCATGGCAGGGAGGTGGCAACATGATCAAGGATGTGACCATAGAGCGTACGGAATACAATATGCCTCCCGCCCGCTTTGAAGCAGGTACGCCCAACGTGGCCGACGCCATCGGATTAGGTGCTGCGCTTGACTATGTGAGCCGCATTGGCCTTCGCAACATCGAGCACCATGAACACCAGTTGACAGAGTATGCCCGTGAACAACTCGGCCAGATACCAGGCCTGACACTCATTGGCAATCCGAAGAACCGCGTGTCGGTAGTCAGTTTCGTAGTTGATGGTATCCCCGTGCCTGAGGTAGGGACATTACTCGACAAAGAGGGTATCGCCGTTCGCGCAGGGCATCATTGTGCCCAACCCGCCCTACGAGCTTTGGGCTACGAGATGAGCGTTCGTCCCACCTTCGCACTTTACAATACCCGTGAGGATGTAGACAAACTCGTGATAGCAATAAAGAAAATCATTGGAAGATAATGCAGTACGAAACGAAAATATTGACGACGAAGTATCAGAAAGCAGATGCATACGGGGCACTGTCAATGCCCGTATATTATACGGCAGCGTTTGAGTTTGAGTCTGCCAAGGCCATGGGCGACGCCTTTTGCGGTCGCTCCATGGCCCCCTCGTATTCCCGCATTGCCAATCCCACGACCACCTACCTTGAGGAGCGTGTGCGGCAGCTGACAGGAGCCGCTAGTGTGACGGCACTCAACACGGGTATGGCGGCCATCCACTACGCACTGACTGCAGTCAGCGCAGCAGGACTGAACATTGTGGCTTCGAAACACCTGTTTGGCAACAGCGTCTCTCTGCTACGTGACACCCTTGGCAACTTCGGCGTGGAGCCACGCTTTGTCGATTTTACAAAGCCCGAAGAAGTGGAAGCTCAAATCGACGACAAGACGTGCGCCTTGTTTTTCGAGATTATCACCAATCCCCAACTGTTCGTGGCCGATATCCGACAATTAGCCGACATCGCCCATCAGGCAGGAGTACCACTGATTGCCGATACGACCATCGTCCCCTTCTCCTCTTTCAGGGCCGTTGATTTCGGCGTGGATATCGAAGTTGTGTCGAGCACCAAATACATCTCTGGCGGCGGCACTGGACTCGGCGGCCTGCTTATCGATCACGGACGGTTTGACTGGAGCCAATCGCCCTCACAGGCCTTGCAGGCACGCATCAAGCGAGTCGGCAAGAAACAAGCCTTTACCGCTCGCGTAAAAACAGAATTGGTGACGAACCTTGGTGGTCTAATGACACCCCAAGCTGCCTATATGGAGACACTCGGTCTCGACACGCTCGACATCCGTTTCCGTCGGCAGGCGGGAACGGCACTTTGGCTTGCAAAGCAGTGCCAGCAACTGCCAGAGATTAAGCGCGTCAACTACACCGGATTGGAGGACAACCCCTTCCATGCGCTATCGACAGAACAGTTCGGTCCTCTGCCAGGTGCCGTTTTTACCATCGATCTGGCATCAAAAGAAGCAGCCTTCGCGTTCATCGACAAGTTGCAGGTCATCCGTCGTGCCACCAACCTCTTCGACCGCAAATCACTGTCCATTCACCCTGCCTCCACCATATTCGGACTATTCACCGCCGAGCAATGTGCCGAAATGAATGTCCTTGACACAACAGTCCGCCTCAGTATCGGGCTTGAAGCCGGTGAGGATTTGTTGGAGGACATCAAACAGAGTATAACACAAATCGGGCATTAGACTGTTACGCGCATGGCGTTCTTTCCAATCCGTATACATAATGAGAAATCATAGAATTCCCATATATACATTTTTAAATATAGAATTCCGATGAGTCTACAAGTCCAGCACGGAGAGCATATTTGATGACCTCGTGGGCGGTGTTGATACCCAGTTTGCGGAAAATGTTTTTGCGGTGAGTTGTGATGGTGTGGATGCTTGAGAAACGTTCGTTAGCAATCTCTTTGGTCGTCTTTCCCTGTGCGATGGCACGCACAATCTCCGTTTCCGTTTCCGTTAGGAAACCGGCACGTTTGTCTTCCTCCTGTTGATGGTTAATGATGACTTCCAATGCCCGCTGACAGATGTGTCGGTTGTAACGACTGACAGAATATAGTGCATCGCAAAAATCTTTCAACATCCCATCCTTGAACACGACGCTAAACTGATGGGAAGCATAGACCATACGGCGAAGGAAACGAGGGGTCAGTTCTTCACTGATAAGAATCCACCGTGACAGAGCAAAACGTTCCGCGACAATCAAGAGTTGGTCTTCATCGGCAAAGTCGAACAGCGTGTAATCGAGCAACACCACAGCATCCTCATGCTCCTTCAACAATTGAACGAGCCCTCCCTTATCGCTGGCCTTATAAATGTCATGATTGCCTTTCTGACGTATCAAAGCCTCCAGTGCGAATCGTGTAAGTTCTTGATTGTCTGCCAAAATATACTTTCCCATAGTGCTGCAATTTGTCAGCAAAGTTACACACTTTGGAATTATCAACCAAATTCTATTTAAAATTTGGAAATAAACAACAAAACAACAAACTATTTTAGAAAATTTCTCTACAACAACTCTTTTATTACCTTCTTGGCAGAATAAATCACTATTTCGTTTCTTACTATTCCAGATAAATGGCCCAATTCTAGGTCCATCCTATTAATTATCGATGCGACAGATAAAGACACCATGGTGTTGATTTGTCGCAATAATCTATCGCTGTCGCACACAAAGGGGAACAAAAGTGTATCATTTACACAGACGACCGCAAATAGAGATTTAATTTTGCACAGCAAAACCTTAAAGCAATAATCATTATGAACAAATCAATGAGTATCTTTCACGCTTGTTGTAAATCAATAAAACATTACTTTGATTCTTGCTTCTGCAAGATTCTTGAAAAGGTTACTAAGGTTGATGAGGACAGATTCTTCTGCATCTCATTCTTTGGCAACACTTATGGCGATGACTTGAAGCCAATATGTGATTATATCAGGCAAAATCATCCAAATGCAAAAATCACCTGGGCGTTTACCAGTAAAGTATATAACCAATACGCCAAGTATGAGCAACATGCCGTTAGATTTCCTAGCCTAGCATGTTACATTAGCCTATACCGCTCTAAATATATCATCTCCGACTCTCGTTTCTTCGACCCTACCATGGCATACCGCAAACGTAAAGCGCAAGTGTATATGCTCACCTGGCATGGTACGGCATTGAAAAAGATCGAGAAAGATATCATCGAGCAACAAGCATTGCTTTACCTGAACCGGGCCATCAATGATGGCAAGAACTGCGATGTCATGATATCCAACTCCGACTTCATGTCGACTATCTATCGCAAGTCATTTTGGTTTAACGGTTCTATCAAGAAAGTGGGTTCACCTCGCAACGACATATTCTTCTCCTCTCAAACAAAATATATCCAAGAGGTGCGCCAAGCGTTCAACATCCCTGACGAAGCCAAGATTATACTCTATGCGCCAACTTTCCGCCAAGAGGGTATTGACCAAAGCTTTGCCGCCTATGACATTGACCTTCAACGTTTCAAGAGCGCCATCGAGAAAAAATATGGAGGTAAATGGGTTGTTGTCTATCGTCTTCACCCTAACCTGAGTTGCCATGGAGAAGAATGTATCAGACGTGCCAAACGCCTCTTCCCCGATTTTATTGATGCATCATACTATCCAAGTATGCAGCAGTTGCTTTGCGCAACAGACATTCTTGTGTCCGACTACTCATCGGTTATGTTCGACTTTATGTCGACAGGGCGTCCTTGCTTTATTTACACCAAAGACAAGGTTCAATATGAAACTGTTCGTGGCATATATTTGGATATCAATGCCCTACCTTTCGTTCATCTCGATTCGAACGAAGACATAGAAAATGCCATCAATGGCATTGACGTCACAGTCTACAGGCAACAAGTGGAGAAATTCCGTAAGAAGATAGGTTATACAGAAGACGGCCATGCCGCCGAGAACACATATAAAGTGCTCACCTCAATAGACAATACGATGAGTATTATACATCTTGACGAGATAGCAAACCTTAACACATATCTTTTTGGAAATAAGAACAATTCTATTGTCTCAGTTTGATGACACAGTCGTCAAGACTATCGACTATGGCGAGCGATTCCACTAATACCCCTTCTTTTTCAAGCAGTTCACGTCCGTGCTGGAATGCTTTTTCAATGATGAATCCCATGCCCACGAGTTGCGCTCCAGCCTGTCGGATTAGGTCAAGCATGCCCAATGCCGCATTGCCAAATGCCAAGAAGTCGTCGATGACGATTACCTTGTCGCCCGCGCCGAGGTAGTCGTGGCTGATGACCACGTCGTATGTCCGTTGTTTAGTGAACGACTCCACCGTCGTATGGAGCATATTGCCCATGGTCGACGGTTTTTTCTTTTTCGCGAACACCACCGGCAAGTCAAGTAGGAATCCCACCATAATGGCAGGAGCGATGCCACTAGCCTCGATGGTGAGTATTTTGTTCGCTTGGGTATGGGCGAATCGTTTTACGAACTCCACCCCAATGGCTTTCATGAGGTTGGGGTCCATCTGATGGTTGAGGAACCTATCTACTTTCAATATACCCCCCGGATAGCATCTACCCTCGTCAAGGATTCTTTCATTTAACAATTTCATGGCTGTTTTTTTGACTTATAAGTGTTGCAAAAATACGAAAAAAGGCATAAAAGCACAAAAAAAAGGGGAAAAAAGAGGATTGTACAAAAAAAATGCTTATTTTTGTGAACAATTACTAATCACCTAACACCTTTTTTAGCCTATGACACTTAGCATGATTGTTCAGTTGCTGATAGTACTATTGGCACTTTGGGTAGGCAGCCGGTATGGCAGTCTCGCGTTGGGCGCCATCTCTGGTATCGGCCTAGCCATCCTCGTTTTTGGATTCCACCTAAAGCCAGGCAGTCCCCCTACAGACGTTATCTACATCATTGTGGCCGCCGTGACGTGCGCCGGCATCCTTCAAGCCTCCGGCGGTATGGACTGGCTGATACAGATAGCCGAGCGGCTATTGCGAAAGCACCCAGACCGCATCACCTTCCTCGCCCCTCTATGTACCTTCTTCCTCACGGTGCTGGTAGGAACCGGCCATGTTGTCTACACGCTGATGCCTATCATCTGCGACATAGCCTTGAAAAAAGGTATCCGTCCTGAGCGTCCGTGCGGCGTGGCGAGTATTGCTTCGCAGGTAGGTATCACCTGTTCACCTATTGCCGCCGCCGTGGCTTCGTTTGTGCTCATCTCCAACGCCAGCGGTTTCGATATCACGATACCTCAGGTGTTGCTGGTGACCATCCCCGCCTGTATATGCGGTCTGATGGCCGCTGCCGCCCTGTCGTTCAAGCGTGGCAAGGACCTGGACAAGGACCCCGAGTTCCAAGCCAAGTTAAAGGATCCCGAACAATACAAATACATCTATGGCAGCAATGCCACGACCCTCGACAAGAAGATCGCTCCCGAGAGCAAACGTGCCGTATTCATTTTCCTCGGCGCTTTGGCTGTCATCGTGATGTTCTCTCTGGCTCAGGTGTTCAAGGTGAATCTGTTACCCACGTATGAAACGGTCGCCGTCGATGGCAATGCCAAGTCGGTGACATTCACTCCCACGAGCATCGACACGATGGCCGTGAAGACAAAAGTTGTCGACGGCGAGGAGGTTCACGCCAGCGAGATGGTGAAAGTGCCTGTGACGGGCGCCGCTGAAGTGAAGGTGAAGACCGACAACCTGGTCAAGGCCAAGGTAGTGATTGAAGATGCCACGAAGAAGAAACAGCAGCCATTGGCCATGAACCTGGTGATCCAGATAGTGATGATCAGTGCCGCCGCATTGATGATTATCTTCTGCAAGGCCAGCCCGAAGAAAGCCGTTGCCGGTGCCGTGTGGCAGAGCGGTATGGTGGCCGTGGTGGCCATCTATGGCATTGCGTGGTTGGCCAACACCTATTTCGACAACTACATGGATGAGATGAAACTAATGCTAAGCGATTTGGTTTCGTCATACCCCTGGACGATAGCCTTTGCGTTCTTCTTGGTATCGGTGCTCATCAATTCACAGGGTGCCGTGGTGGTGACGATGCTTCCGCTCGCTTATTCATTGGGCATTCCCGGTCCCATCCTCTTAGGTGTGCTTCCCAGTGTATACGGTTATTTCTTCATCCCGAACTATCCCTCCGACATCGCCACCGTGAACTTCGACCGGTCGGGCACCACGGTGATAGGTAAATACCTATTAAACCACAGTTTCATGATGCCTGGCTTAACCTGTGTCATCACGTCGACCATTGTGGCCTATCTCATCTCCGCACTGTTCTACTAAGGAGTGGGATAAGTACTGTTAAGCAACCTATATAATAAGCGGAGGCTCATGAATGAGTCTCCGCTTATTGTTATGACGATTCGGCTTTGAGCAACAACCATCGACCTATATCAATACACCCTCAGTCGGTCGCCAACCTTCAGCTGGTAGTCGGGCGAGAGGTGGTTGATTTTGTAGAGGTATTTCAGACGAATGCCGTAGATTTGTGCGACAAGATACATACTCTCTCCCGGTCGTACCACATGGATATGGTCACGGAACTCCTTGTCGGCATGCTTGCGCTTCTTCTTCAGATAGATGATATCGCCATCGTAGAGTCTGTCGTTGTACGGTCTCTCATTGTATTTCGCCAAGTCATGTCCAGAGATGCCCACTTCACGACCAATAGAGGCGAAGGTGTCGCCTGTACGCGCCTTGACATAATAATTCTTGTTGTTTTTGTAGATGGGATATTGATGTTGCGTGGGAGTGGCCGGTTTCTCCGTCCCGGAATGCGTCGCCACATAACGGTCGTAGTGGGTGGCACGGTCGTAACGGTCGAGTTGGTACAGTTCGATGATATTGATTAGCGCCTGCGCATAGGTGGGGCTTGTGGCATAGCCACACTCCTTCAGCCCCCTGGCCCACCCCTGGTAATCAGTGATGCGCAGTTGGAAAAGGCGGGCATAGCGTCTGTGCTGCGTAAGGAATTTGGAATGGTCTTCGTAACTCTGCCTGGCATTGTCGTACACACGGAAACACTCATTTCGCAAGTCATCATCCTTGCGCATCGTGCGTCCTCTCCAGTCGTGGCACTTGATGCCGAAATGGTTATTTCCCAACCGTGCCAGTTCGCTCCGTCCTGCCCCACTCTCGAGCAGTCCCTGAGCGAGCGTGATGCTGGCGGGAATCTTATATTTCATCATCTGTTCGATAGCCATGTCGTGGTATTGGTCGATATACGCCTGGTATACAGAGTTCCAACTCGGTTTCTGTGCCATCGCGTGGCAGCAGAAAAGACACATGGCAATGAACAGGAAAAACGTTTTTCTCATTGTTCGTTGGAATTTGCGTACAAAACTACAAAAAAAACATGATTTTTGCGACATTCATCATGTTTTTTTCATGACATATAGGCTGAAAGAATCTTTAAGATTGTTTTACAAACGTCCCCGGCCCCCTAGCCTCCCTAGAGGGACAGCGGGATTAACAATAATATGTGCAATTAGCGTAATTCGTAGTTTAAATTCGTGAAGAATGGTGTTATTTGTGCCGTTTATTCTCCCACCTATACTTTTTTTTTTTATTTTTGCAATGTGAAAGAAGAGCGCATCATCATCGCCTTGGGCAGCAATGTGCACAGTCTCCGTAATATGCGTGTGGCACGCATGCTTCTGTCGGAGTTAATCCCCGGCTTGCAGTTCACACGTAACATGAGAACACGGCCCATAGGAACCGAGAGCGGCGCAATGTATTTAAACTGCCTGTGCTGGGGTTCGGTGACACTTTCAGAAAGCGAATTGCGTACGCTGCTGAAAGACGTGGAACGGGAGTGTGGCAACACCATCGAGAAACGCCAACAAGGAATGGTGGAGATGGATGTTGACCTGTTGCAATACGGCACCCTACGTCGCCATGAAAAAGATTGGGAACGCCCTTATATCATCACTTTACTTAAAGAAATTGAACAATGAAAAACACCATTCATCATTTACTTATCATGACACTTAAGCCTCTGTTCATCACCCTTTTTCTGGGTCTCGGTCTATCCATCCAAGCCCAGCAGTTTGCCGACTATTTCGAGGAAGGCACCCTTCGATTGGACTATATCTTCAGTGGCAATTCCCGTCACCAAGAGATATCGCTAGACTGCATGAGTCATATCCCCCATTGGTGGGGCAAGCACGAACGGCTGTCGGAAGTGCCTGTCGAGGGCAACGGTCAGATAACCGTCCGTGACCATCGCAGTGGCACGGTCATCTACCGCCACCCCTTCTCCACCCTTTTCCAGGAATGGCTGAGTTATGAAGAGGCCAGCACCGCCAACCGTTCATTCGAGAATGTGTTCCTCGTGCCCATGCCCAAGGACAGCGTCGACATCACCGTCGACCTGCGCAACAACCGTCGTGAGGTGATGGCCACCATGACCCATACCGTTGACCCACAAGATATTCTTATTCGCCGCATCGGCGAGCGCGCCATCACCCCATACGAGACGATGCAACAGGCCAAGGACACAACGCGCTGCATCCACATCGCCTTTGTGGCCGAGGGATATACCGAGGAAGAGATGGACGTCTACCTTGCTGACGTGCGCGAGGCCATTGACGCCCTGTTTGAACACGAACCTTTCAAACGACTGCGCGACCGTTTCAACATCATCGCCGTGAAATCGCCCTCCGAAGAGAGTGGCACCAGCATGCCCCGTGTGGGCGATTGGCGCAGGACCGCCGTGAGCAGCCATTTCGATACATTCTACAGTGCCCGATACCTGACTACCCTGCATCTGAAGACATTACATGACTGGCTCGCCGGTACCCCCTACGAGCATATCATCGTACTGGTGAACACCGACAACTACGGTGGTGGCGGCATACTCAACTCATACAATCTGAGCATGACACATCACCCTCTTTACCGACAGGTTGTGGTGCATGAGTTCGGCCACAGTTTTGGCGGTCTGGGCGATGAATATGCCTATGAGGAGGAAGCCATACCGATGTATCCCCACGATGTGGAACCTTGGGAACCCAACCTCACCACGCTGGCCGATTTCCATGGCAAGTGGGAAGACATGATAGAGAAAGGCACCCCCACCCCTACCCCGGAGTCGACGAATCCAAGGACCATCAAAAAACGGGTGGGTGTATTCGAAGGCGCTGGCTATAGTCTGAAAGGCGTATATCGGCCCTGTCAGGACTGTCGTATGCGCACCAACGAAAATCCCGTTTTCTGTCCTGTATGCACACGTGCGCTGACCCGTCTCATCCAATTCTACACTGGCGAATGAAAAAGATGCTCCGCCATATCATGGTGGTCATGGTGCTTTTGCTGAGCAGCACGACGGCCTTCACCCAAACGCGCGACAGTGAGCGTCTGGGTATGGCCTTGGAGTATTTCACCAGTGGCAAATACCACGAATCGCTTCTCATCCTGGAGCGTCTCGACAAGCAATACACGCTGAACGAGCGTTTCCACGCCTATATGGGCATCTGCTATTTCCATGAGTGGGACTATGCCAAGGCCATCACCTTCCTGGAACGTGCCATGCCGACGCTCGAGGTGTTTGCGCCACATGAGCGCAGCATCTATTACTACACCACTGGAGAGAGCCATTTTCAGTTGGAGCATTATGCCGAGGCCATCCCTTGGTATGAGCGAACGCTGATGGTATGTTACGACAACGAGAAAGCCCACATCAATTATCGGTTGGGGTTCTGCCATATGTTTTTGAAAGACTGGGAAGGGGCCACCTCGTCATACCGGGCGTCGTTGGCATGGTATGAGCGCTATCCTCAGTTGGAAGAATCGCGCGCGCGAATACCACAGATAAAGAACATGCTCAAGGGATGTGAACACGAATTGCGGGCGATGAATGCTGCGTCACAAGTGACGAGCGACGAGCTACAAATGCCGAATAATGGTCAGGTGCGAGATATTCATGTGCGTGACACCATACAGGCCGACAGCGTGTATACCATCGACCTGCAGAAACTTTATGAACGGAAAATAGAGGTGGGAGAATAAAGGGATGAGTGATGAGTGATGAGTGACGAGTTACGAGTGATGAGTGATGAGTGACGAGTTACGAGTGATGAGTGATGAGTGACGAGTTACGAGTGATGAGTGACGAGTGATGAGTGATGAGTGACGAGTGATGAATGATGAATGATGAATGATGAATGATGAATTACCTTTTATTGCCGCATGTCTTCGTCGGCAAAGCTAAGGGGAAGTAGTTTTTCGGCAGCATCCACCACATAGACACCATCGGTGCCATAGAGCAATATGCGCATGGGCACATGGTATCGCTGTTCCACCTCAATCATCACCTGTCGGCAAGCCCCACATGGCGACACTGGTTTGGGTGTCAGTCCGTGTTCGTTTTTCGCCGCTATGGCCAATGTTTTCACTGGCATTTCAGGATAATGTGCCTGAGCCGCGAAGAGCGCCACCCTTTCTGCGCACAATCCACTAGGGAACGCCGCGTTCTCCTGATTGGCCCCTCTCACCACCGTTCCATCGTCGAGCAACACCGCAGCACCCACGTTGAAATGCGAGTATTTGGCGTATGACCCTTCAGTTGCCTTGATGGCTTCCTGAATCATTTTCTGGTCAGCATCGCCCAACTCATCATATTGACAGAATTGGATATTAATGGTCAGTTCTATCGGTTTCATAGGCTCTATTTCTTTATTCAGGTTTTACATATTCATAGCATCCCACATCCGGCTCGTCATCACGTTTGACACCCAATCGGTCGTATTCAATAACCATCTCCTTGTTTGCCTTGCCAATGGCTATCGACACCGAGTCGAGTTGGAAATCGTATCTCAGATTTTCCGTATCGATGAGCGCGAAATGTTTCGTTCCCACGCTGTCGGTCTTTTCCGGGTTCTCCCACGTCACGCCGATGATGTGTTCAGTATCGTCGATGGCCGGTGTGCGCAACACACTATGGTCGAACTTAAAGGTATAGGGTGCCGTTTCGTCCGACTCGCCCATGATTACGTCTTCGGCATAGCCCGTGACGAGCGTATTGACACATTGAAAATCGTAGAGCGGAAAGACGCCTTGATCGTTGACGTTGCCAAAACGTAGCGCCACGCCACTATTTGCCGAGAACGGATAAAACTGTCCTATCGTACAGTGCTGCAACATGCACACCCCACCGCAGACATTGACGCAGTCACCAAGTGCGTTTGTTATCTGAGTGTTACGCACATCGACTACCGAATGGACCGATTTTAGTCCGTGTCCCTCGTTGTTGTGAACGACGGAGTTGTATAGAGCCAGTTTCAGTCGGCTCACGTCAGAGGAATCGCATACGATGGCATCACGAGCACTGTGAATGTCCGCGAAATTCAGTTCGTTTTCGTATGATTGCTCATAGAAATGTATGCCCGGCCACTGTCCGCTCACATTGTCGTAGGGCAGATAGTCGAACATATGGTCGATGCGGTCGCCACGGAGCACCACGTTTTTGTCGGGCGTGCCCTGAACAACCAATCGTCCGTAGACATCCAACGGCGCGTCGGCATGGAAATAGAGCGTTGTCTCACCCGTGATGGTGAGCGTGGCCCCTTCTGCTACCGTCAATCCCCCATAAATGATTATCGGTGTGGACGAATCGATGGTCATATCTTCCGTGATAACCCAGTCGGTGTGCATCTCCGCGTCCCAGGTAAATGCCCTGAGGTTCACTTTCTGCTGGACACCGCTTTCGAGCGAGAACAGCAAGTCGTCTTGGAGGAGCGTCGGTTTCTCTTGGTTGTTGGCTGGGGAGGTCAGTTCCACGAACACCCGTATGCTGTCGTTCTTGCGTATCTCCAAGTCGTTGATTTGATATCCCGAAGAGGCGCCGAGGTATGTGCCGTCGACATTGACACGGAATCCCGTCTGGTTGCCGTTGGCCAGACGGATATTGCTGCACCTGATGCCATCGCCCGACTTATTGTATACCCAGAACGTTTTTGTCGTGGTGGGCACTTTTGAGAACACCGTATCAAGTTTTACGGTGTCTTGTGAAAAAGTAAGCAGGTGACTGGGCGACGAAGTAAAAGAGTCGTCGTCGGAGCACGCCCCGAAGGCCAGCGCTAATATGGCGGAGCACAGCAGTGCGAGAAAATTCTTCATTACATGTAATGTACTTGTTATGTAATAACGCAAGGAGTTGGTTTTTATTGTATTCGAGTTTCGCAAGCGCCACGTTGTTAACGCATAAGTATTATTAAATGTATTGCTTAAATGATGTAAAATGACGGAATTACCAAAAAAAATGACTATATTTGCAAATGTGATACGGCTTAAAAAATATTACATTAATTAAAACCATGTCAGAATCCATCGGCGACCACATACGCACCACGTATTATACTTATGCATTCCTCATATTGACAGTCCTGTTGGGATACTGTCTGAATGCGAAGGCCCAGGAGACTGACAGCATCTCTTTGCGTCCGTCGTTCGGGGTTGATTATACTGGCGAGGTGCAGACTGATTTCAAAGGTGCCCGTATGGCCAATCTCCTACAACTTCGAGCCAACATTCCCTTTTCCAGAAAGCTATCTTTTCAGGTGGCTTCACTCAGCACGTTGTCGACAGACGAACAGTTGGAGGTCTACGACATTCAAGGCTACTCCAACATCGACACCTACGATGTAAACCGTCCGTTTGCACTTACGGTGGCAGGATTGACCTGGCAAATCAGCGATAGCCATTCGCTCTTTGCAGGCATACGCCGCATTGACGAAGATTACTTCTGCAGCGACTGGCTGTCACTTTTCACCAACAGTTCATGCGGCATCTTTCCCACTATCAGTTGGAATGCCAACATTGCCACATTCCCATTGGCAGCGATGGGCGTCCATTACGCCTACGACCAAGAAAAACTGCGTCTGCAAGCATCGGTCTATAACGGTAGAGGATACTATAGGTTCAAAGGTCGCGAGAATGTCTTCCGCATCTGCCCCAAGAGCGATGGCGTTTTTGCCGTCGCTCAAGCAGAATACCGCCATCGCGGCAGTCACTATTACCTAGGCGGCACCATGCACACCGATTCGGACATTCAGCCTACAGCCTGGGCCTATGCCGAACAGGCTCTGACGCCCAGCCTCACCCTGCTTGCCGCTTATGGTCATGCCTTTGGCAGCGACAACTTCTGTGACAATTTCTACGGCATTGGCGGAACATATGCTCTTAAGAGAGCTGAGCTTGGTCTGTTCACAGACTACACCCGCGTGCTCGATTTGGACGAATGGGCCACGGAGCTCGTCTGCAGCTTTCATCTCAATGATTTCTTTACGGCCAAGCCTGTGCTACATATCATCACCACCGACGGCAGCACCCAATGCGTCGCCATGCTACGAGTGAACGTTGCCTTCTGATTGCAAAAAAATCATGTGCACTAGGGTACACATGACCAATAAGAGTTTTTCTCATGATTTTATGAAATGTGTCTCAACCAATTGCTCGTTGATTTTCGGTGAACCGTACTGTTGGAGTCCGAGGCGGATGGACTTGATGAGGAAGGCCATGTTCAGGCCCAGCTGTCGCATGGTCTGCATACCTTCCTCATCACGGGTTACTTCACCCGGTTCGGTGCCATGGGCGATACTCCAATATTGCGAGGGCACCACAGGCATGTTCGTTTTCAAGAAATACTTGTTCAACACGTCCATCGTGGCCGTGGCCCCACCCCGCCGTGCGATGCTCACCGACGCCCCCACCTTCATGCTCCAATCGGTATGCAGGTTGGAATAAAACAGCCTGTCGAGCAAAGACAATAGCGTGCCGTTGGGCGATGCGAAATAAACGGGTGAACCGATGAGCAGTCCATCGGCCTCAAGCATTTTTTGCGACAGTTCGTTCACGATATCATGAAAGGCACATATACCCGTTTCCCAGCACTTGTTACAGGCGATACATCCGTGAACATGAAGATGTCCAACGTGTAGCCACTCGGTTTCGATGCCTTGTTCTTGCAATGTACGCTCCACCTCATGCAATGCAACCGCCGTATTGCCGTGTGCTTTGGGGCTGCCATTCAGTATGATGACCTTGGATTTCATCTCTTTGTTTTCCATCGTAGTTACTTTTTGTTCAACAATAATCAATCGTGGTAATGACGTATCAGTAAATGCAAAAATACAATGATTATTGAAAAAATCCAAATTTTAAGGGGTTCGTTACTCGCTGTTTCAAAAAAAGAATACTAGATTAATTACCCAATAAAACCGGAGAGCAGCCCAAAGTTTGCACCAGTTAAGAAGAAGAACATCCACGAGAGTCTTCAAGATGCCAATGAATCGGCAGAAAGACTACATGAGAGGATGACGGAGTTGAACACCAAATTTGCCACTTTGCTGAAGGAAGGAGTGACATCAAAGCTGGACGCTCGCTCGATGGAACTGATCAACAATGTCCTCGCCCCATAGACACAAAAAAGGAGTTACACCTTCGTAACTCCTTGATTTTCAAGTGACTCCCGCGGGATTCAAACCCACAACCTTCTGATCCGTAGTCAGATGCTCTATTCAGTTGAGCTAGGGAGCCATTTGCTGAATTGCGGTTGCAAAAGTACATTGTTTTTTTGAACCTACCAAATAAAATCGGAGTTTTTTTCGTTTTCTCCGAGATTTTCGTGGATTTTAAAGAGAATGGGCCTGAGGAAAATTAAAAAATTAGAAAATTATAATATTAAAAAATTAGGATAATTATAAAATTAAAAGATTAAAAGATGAGAAAATTAAAGATGAGAGAAAAGAGGTGGGGACATTATTATCAGACCACCCCCTGCAGAAAAAAGTCATTCTGGTTGTTCCTCCATGATTTTCTTGATTTCCGCGTCGGTGTTGTTGAGACGTTCGGTGCAGAACTTGATGAGTTGCTGCGCCCGTTTGAGTTGGGTGCTGAGAGAATCGAGGTCGAGCTGCTCGTTTTCCATTTTCTTGACGATGCTTTCCAATTCACGCACCGCGTCTTCGTATTTGATTGTTTCCATAATATATATGTTTTGGGGGCCTCCTCCTATCCCCCTCCCAAGGAAGGGGAACTCATCTGGTATAACGGTTGTAAATTCAATACGGGACCTGATGGAGAGAGGAGGGTATTAATTGGTAATTGTGAATTATTTATAGTGATTTACTGTTCAAATCGTTTACCCCAGCAGCGCAACATCTGTTGGTATAGCTTCTCTTCATTGGGATAGTGCTGGGCATGCCATATACGCTGTTGCTGCAGTTCGTCGGGCAGGAACTGCTGTTCGACAAAATGACCGGGGAAGTCATGCGCATATTTATAGCCATCAGAATAACCCAGGTCCGCCATGAGCTTCGTTGGTGCGTTGCGCAGGTGCAACGGCACGGGCAGGTTTCCCGTCTGTCGAACGATGCCAAGCGCCTTGTCGATGCCCAGGTAAGCCGAGTTGCTTTTGGGACTTGTGGCGAGGTAGACCACCGCCTCCGCCAATGGTATGCGTCCCTCGGGCCATCCCAGTTTCATCACCGCGTCGAAAGCAGCGTTGGCCAACAGCAGCGCGTTGGGGTTGGCCAGTCCCACATCCTCGGCGGCGCTGATGACCACCCTCCTGGCAATGAACGTTGGGTCCTCGCCACCCTCTATCATCCGCGCCATCCAATAAAGCGCCGCATCAGGGTCGCTTCCTCGGATGCTCTTGATGAATGCCGATATGATGTCGTAGTGCATCTCGCCATCCTTATCGTAGGCCAGTGGATTCTGTTGCAGTCTGTTGACCACCACCTCGTCGTTGACCACCACCGTGTCGGAGTTGTCCGCCTCGACCACCAGTTCGAGGATGTTGAGTAGTTTGCGAGCATCGCCGCCGCTATATCTGAGCATCGCATCCGTCTGTTCTAGTTGGATGCTTTTCTCTTTGAGCACTGCATCTTCATGGATGGCCTTGTTGAGCAAGGTGAGCAGATCATCTTTTTCGAGCGACTTCAGCACATATAGCTGGCACCGTGAGAGCAGAGGTCGGATGACCTCGAACGACGGGTTCTCGGTGGTGGCGCCGATGAGCGTGACAACACCCCTCTCCACGGCGCCGAGGAGCGAGTCCTGCTGATTTTTGGAGAATCGGTGAATCTCGTCAATGAAGAGTATCGGCGACTGAGCATTGAAGAACCGTCCTTTCTCCGCCTTTTCGATGACATCGCGTACATCTTTTACGCCACTTGTTACGGCGCTGAGCGTATAGAAAGGCACCTTGAGTCGGTTGGCGATGATATGGGCGAGAGTGGTCTTGCCCACACCCGGTGGTCCCCAGAGGATGAACGACGGGATGCGTCCTGCATCGATCATTTTTCTGAGCACCGCGCCTTCTCCGACGAGGTGTTTCTGTCCTATGTAGTCGTCGAGAGACTTGGGGCGCATTCTTTCGGCTAATGGCTGAAGCATAGAGTATAAATGTTGGGAGCCTCCCCCTATCGAGCCTCCCCTATCCCCCTCCCAAGGAGGGGGGAACCTGACTGGGAGAGGAGGAGGAAGGAGTTATTTGGTACAAAGGTAAGGAAAATTTAAAAATTATAAAATTAAAAGATGAAAAAATAAAAGCGAAAAGACACTGATAATACGAGGAAGATTGAAAAATTAAAGAATTATACAATTGTAAGATGAAAAAAAGAAAGAAAAGAAGATAGGACAGTGTTTGACAAACCACCCCGAACCCCTCCTTTGGAAAAGGAGGGGAAATTAAAAAGATGAAAAGATGGAGGAAAATTAAATAATTAAAAAAATAAAAGATTAAGAAATTGAAAAAAATGAAAGGAAAAGGATGGGACAATAATTGACAAACCACCCCGAACCCCTCCTTTGGAAAAGGAGGGGAAGGAGGATATATAAAAAAAATCATGAATTGTTTGCACATATTAGATAAAGTATTTATTTTTGCATCGCTTAAAAGCACGATTTAGCACACATGAGAATCACAGGTTTGCAGATGGACATAGAGTGGTCATCGCCACGTACGAATATTGCGTCGGCTGAAAGCCTACTGTTGTCAACTGCTAAGAGTGACCTGTACATCCTGCCCGAGACATGGAGCACGGGATTTGCCATCGACCCCCGCGGCATTGCCGAGAGCGACGGCAGCACCCTTCAATGGATGCGCACCACTTCGCATCGTCTTGATGCCGCGTTGTGTGGCAGTCTGTCGATTTACGAATCCGACCGTTACTACAACCGTCATTATTTCGTGTTTCCCGACGGCACCTACTCTTGGTACGACAAGCACCATTTGTTTGCGCCCGGTCATGAAGACAGATATTATACCCCAGGAAAAACACGCACGGTGGTGAGATGGCACGGCATTCGCTTTCTTTTGGCCACCTGCTATGATCTCCGTTTTCCGGTATGGAGTCGTTATGCTGGCGACTACGACGCAATCATTTACGTGGCCAACTGGCCATTGCCACGCATTGGTGCCTGGGAGATTCTTCTCCGCGCCCGAGCCATCGAGAACCAGTGTTATGTGGTAGGCGTGAACCGTGTGGGCCGCGACCCTTACAACACCTATGGCGGCTGCAGTTGCATCATCAGCCCAAAGGGCGAGGTGCTGTCAGAGTTGTCCAGTGACAAGGAAGGAGTCGTGAGTGAAGAGATAGACAAGAGCCGTCTTCTCCAGTTCCGCGAGAAATTCAAGGTGTTGGAAGACCGAGATTAGATTTAACCATAAGCATCATGAAACCAGAAAAGAAAGCATTGACCTTAAAGACTTTGAACAAGAGCAACGTATGGGACTTGCAGGAGAATGACATTTTCCGCATGTGGGAAGCTGCAGAGAAAGATTCCGACATGAAGGACAACCTCCGTCATTACCTCGACATCATCCGCAGCGCTTTTGACCTTGAAGAGGTGAAAGTGGACCGTCCCGAAGTGATTAAGAAATATGAGGCTCGCGGTTTTAAGGTTGGTCAGTTGCGTATCGATGACAATAAGAACAAGTGGGGCATCAAGAAACGTCCCATCCTTCGTGTTACCGACCTGAGCTATGAGAACATCCGCCACATCAGCGCCCAGAAACTCATCGAGGTGTTGGACCGCAACTTCGGCGGCGGTTGGGACAGTCTGTCGCAGAGTATCCAAGACATCATCGAGAGTGGTTTCGACATCAGCACCACCACATTGCCTAAGGACCGTCTGCGCAAGCCCGGTGGAATGTACGAGAAAAAGGTAAAGGATGGTTTCGAGGTGCTTGAGATTCCAAAAGGTTTGTGGGTGGAAGCCATCTTCGCCAAGGCCAAGCCCGAGAAGGAGAAGCCCAAGATGAAGTTCGACGAGTTGGAAGATTACTCATCACCTGATGACGAGAACAACGATGACCTGGAAGACCTCCCCGAGAAGAACGAATATGAAGATGAGGATGAGGATGAATACGACGAGGACAAGTTGACGGAGGAGAGCTACCGCACGACGTATGAGACCGACCCCGAAGACCTAAGCAGTCTGGAAGCAGCCGAGATGGCTGATGACTATGAGGGGTAGTACCCACCCCAGCCCTCCCAAAGGGAGGGTGTATAAGCTTCCTGGAATCAATATGAATAATTGTTAAAAAGAAGACGTGGCAAAATGAAGTAACCCTAGAAGGTGGACAAAACTTCTGGGGTTACTTCATTTTGACGTACCCTCGATAATGTTTGGAAGCAGCGGAGGGAGAAAGGAGAATAATGAAATACGAGGGATGTACGAAGAGTTTTATCCGCAGTGGAAATAGAGGTGGACAAGGCGGTTGAGTTCATCGAGGCGATTGGACTCGCTGGGGTTATTGGCGATGTCGGTGCGAAGGGTGCGGTCGTTGAAAGCGCGGAGGTCGCGGATGATACCATCAATCATGGCGGGACTGAAAACACCGTATTCTTCGTAGACCTTGCGCTGCCGCTCGAGACAGTCAGCGGAGGCCACGCAACTGTCGGGTAGCTGGGCCAGTTCAGCGAGGCGGTCAGCATTGGCGCTGTCGTGGATATTGACATTGACATAGGTGCGCTCCGCCACGTCGAGGGCATCGCTCATCTCGAAGCCATGACGACAGGCGACACAGAGTCCGGCGATGAGTTGGTAGACATCCGCCGAGCCATCAGGCGAGCGCATCTCGACAGTCTGCTTCATCGTAGTGTCATGATTCTCAGGTCGTTCCAACGGATTCGCCTTGCTGCACATATCCGTCTGCGCCGTCCATCCCAACGGCACGCGCACGAGGACGGAGCGGTTGCGGTCGCCCCAGCACACGTTGGTGGGTGCCTCCTGATGCGGCACCAGTCGGAAATACGACATGGGATTCTTATTGCCGAAGGCCGTGATGCTCGGCGCGAGGTCCATCATGCCCGCAATCATACGCCGTGCGTCGTCGGAGAGCTGTCCATTGTCGAGCATCTGGTTACGACCGTCTTTCATCAGGCGCATGTGGATATGCAGTCCCGAGCCCGCCTTGCCCGTGGTGATTTTCGGTGCGAAGGTGACATTGAGGTTCATCTGGTACGCCAGGTTGCGGATGACCCATTTAGCGACGGTCAGTTGGTCTGCCGCACGCTCCGCCTCGACAGGCAGGAATTCTATCTCGTTCTGTTCGTAGACCATGCCATCCTGCACGAAGTTGCCCACCTCGGAATGGCCATATTTGATGTTGCCACCCGCCTGCGCGATGTATTTCATACATTTGGCGCGGAACTCGTTGGCCTTGGCATAGGGTGCCGATTCATGGTAGCCGTGTTGGTCGATGGCGGGGAAGAGGCCATCATCAGGAAAAATGACATAATACTCCAGTTCGCCCATGGCGTGGAAATCCATGCCCGTGACCTCGCGGAAGGCGCAGCACGCCTTGGCCAGCGTATGTTCAGGCGCACTCTCCAGCGCATTGCCATCCTTGTCGAAAAAAGAGCAGAGCATGCAGAGCGTGGGTATCTCCGCAAAGGGGTCGACGAAAGCCGTGGAGAAACGCGGTATGACATAGAGGTCGCTGCTTCCCGCCTGAATAAAGGTAAAGAGACTGGAACCGTCGACACGCTCGCCACAGGTGAGAATGGTCTCAAGGTACGCCATATTGGTGATGACGAAATTGAGTGTTTTCAGTTTGCCATCGCCGCCGGGGTACATGAAATTGACCATGCGGATGTCGTTTTCGCGGACATAATGAATGATGTCGGCGCGTGTGAAAGCCGACGAGGGTTTTTGAAGGAACGCCACCAAGGGATTGGCGCTGTGAATGAGTTCGTTGTTGTTCATAGTGATTAGAAATACCCACCCCAACCCTCCCAAAGGGAGGGAGAAGGGAGAGGAAAAATAAAAAGATGTTAAGATATGTTTTACAAACCACCCCTAGCCCCTCCTTTGGAAAAGGAGGGGAGGGAGAGGAATGGAAATCGGATTATAACGTTACTTCGACGGTGTGGGTGCCGGGAGAGAAGGGGACGACGGTGCCATTGAGGGGCTTGCCATCGAGGGTGATGGCTTTCACGCCCTTGTTGGCGCCGTTGGGGTTGGATACATGAATGGCATATTCCGCCCCACGGAAACGGCGGTTCACTGTATACTCCTTGGCCGTGGAAGGCAGACAGGGGTCAATGAGGATACCGTCGTAGTCGGGTTTGATGCCAAGGATAAACTCAGATATGGTGTACCACATCCATGCCGCCGTGCCCGTGAGCCACGAGTTCTTACCCTCGCCCGGACGGAACGCGTCTTTACCCGCCACCATCTGGCAGTTAACATACGGTTCCACCTTATGCAGCGTCTGGTATTTCTCCTCTACATAAGAAGGCAGAATCTTACGGTAGTGGTTCCATGCGTCGTCGCCACGTCCCGCCACGGTCTCACCGATGATGACCCACGGGTTGTTGTGGCAGAAGATGCCCGCATTCTCTTTGTATCCCTCGGGATAGGATGATATCTCACCCATCTCGACATGGTAGACCGTGTATGCCGGGTTGTTGAGAACGATGCCGTGTTCACACTCAAGTCGTTCCTTCACGCTGTCGAGCGCCTTTCCTACGAGGCCCTCTTCCAGACCGATGCCCGCCATGGTGCACCAGCCCTGGCTCTCGATGAAGATTTTTCCTTCCTCATTCTCGTCGGAACCAATCTTGTTGCCGAAGAAGTCGTAGGCACGGAGATACCACTCGCCATCCCAGCCATCACGTTTCACCGCCTCGACCATCTCCTGGACATGTTTCTCGGCACGGTCCGCCTCAGCACGGTATTTCTCGGCACATTCGGCACATTTCGCCTTCTCAGCCAGTTTGCGGCAGAGAGAAACATAGTCGTTGCCCGTGACCACGAAGAGGCCCGCTATCATGAGCGATTCCGCCTTGGAGCCCTCGCTCTTGTTTTCCGTGGTCTGGAAACTCTCGTTGGGATCCCACGAGAAACAGTTGAGGTTGAGGCAGTCGTTCCAGTCGGCCCGTCCGATGAGCGGCAACTTGTGCGGTCCGAGGTTCTTCACAACATGGTCGAACGACACCTTGAGGTGTTCGAAGAGCGTCACCTCCGAGCCCGGCTGGTTGTCGAAGGGCACCATCTCGTCGAGGATAGAGAAGTCGCCCGTCTCCTTGATGTACGCCACGGTGCCAAAGATGAGCCAGCAGGGGTCGTCGTTGAATCCGCCGCCGATGTCATTGTTGCCACGTTTGGTGAGCGGTTGGTACTGATGGTAGCACCCACCGTCGGGGAACTGCGTCGACGCGATGTCGATGATACGCTGGCGCGCCCGTTCAGGAATCTGGTGGACGAAGCCCACAAGGTCCTGGTTGGAGTCGCGGAAGCCCATGCCACGTCCGATGCCACTCTCGAAGAACGATGCCGAGCGCGACATGCAGAAGGTGACCATGCACTGGTATTGGTTCCAGATATTGACCATGCGATCGAGTTTGTCGTTGCCGGTTTTCACCTTATATATATTAAGGAGACGGTCCCAATAGTCGTTGAGTTCGGCGAAGGCCTTCTCCACTTTCTCCACCGTGTCGAACTGTGCGATCATGGCGAGGGCCTTTTCCTTGTTGATGACCTGGTGTGCAGCGAATTTATTGTCCTGTTCGTTCTCTACATATCCGAGCAGGAAGATGAAGTCGCGCGACTCACCCGGTTGCAGTTCCACCTCGATGAAATGCGAGGCGATGGGGCTCCACCCATGGGCGTGACTGTTGCGCGGTTTGCCCTCGACCACCGCGTCGGGGTTGGCGAACTCGTTGTAGAGTCCGATGAACGTCTCGCGGTCGGTGTCGAAACCCTGAATAGGCGCATTGACCGAGTAGAACGCATAATGGTTGCGGCGCTCGCGGTATTCGGTCTTATGGTAGATGACCGAGCCCTCTATCTCCACCTCGCCCGTGGAGAAGTTGCGTTGGAAGTTCTCCATGTCGGTGGCCGCGTTCCACAGGCACCACTCCTGGAAGGAGAAGAGTTTGAGTGATTTCTTTTCCTTGGACTGGTTGGTAAGCGTGAGTCTTTGTACCTCGCCCCATGTGCCCAGAGGCACGAAGAAGAGCACGGAGGCCTCCACCCCACCCTTTCGTCCGGTGATGCGAGTATAGTTCATGCCATGGCGGCACTCGTAGAAGTCGAGCGGCGTCTTGCATGGTTTCCATCCCGGGTTCCAGATGGTGCCATTGTCGTTGATGTAGAAATAGCGTCCGCCATTGTCCATGGGCACGCCGTTGTAACGGTAGCGGGTGATGCGCCGGAATTTGGCGTCTTTGTAGAACGAGTAGCCACCCGCCGTGTTGGAAATGAGCGAGAAGAAGTCTTCGTTCCCTAAATAGTTAATCCATGGCCACGGTGTCTGTGGATCGGTAATGACATATTCGCGATTTGCGTCGTCGAAATGTCCATAGCGTTTGTTTTCCATTATGCGTAATATTTTTAGGTGTTTAATATCTCACTGGCATCAGAAATTGTCAAAATGGTATTACGGTGCAAAAATAAGAAAAAAAGATGAAAGGCGCTTGTGAAAAAAATGTTTTTCTCTAAAAATGTATTAAATGTGGTGGAAAGATTAAAAAATTAAAAAATTAAAAATTACAAGATGAAAAGATGAAATGAGTACTATATAAGGTTGACAACTGATGATTATTTAGGACACTGATAATACATGTAAAATGAGAAAATTAAAAAATTAAAAGATGAAAGAAAAGAAAGAGTCCCTACTTTATTTAACGTTGAATTTCCATGAATTGCCCACAAATTTCCATAAATAACATTTCTGAGAAATGGAAGAAAGAAATATAAAAAAGCTATTCTTGAAATTCGTAAATTCGGGATACAATAATTACAGAGAGCGCTCGTGAGCATTGGTTTGATGTTATTCGTGTTCGGATTTCGGGGGGATGAAAAATAAATTTGAGGGGAAAAGCGATGTTTCTCTTTTTTTTGATTACCTTTGCAAGATGATGTTATGGGAGGGAAAAGACGATTATTGAAAAACCCAAAATGACCATGAGACTTAAGAATTTGTTTTTATTGATTCTGCTTGCTGTGGGCGTGAGTGCCACCCAAGCCAAGGACTATCCGTATGAAACGGTGCAAGGCGACATGATGCAGGCCCGCATCTATAAGTTGGACAATGGCCTGACCGTCTATCTGTCGGTGAACAAGGAGAAGCCCCGCATCCAGACATTCATCGCTGTGCGCACCGGTTCGAAGAACGACCCTGCGGAGACCACCGGTCTGGCCCATTACTTGGAACACCTGATGTTCAAGGGCACCGACAAGTTCGGTGTGAGCGACCCCGTAGCCGAGAGACCTTATCTGGATGACATTCAAGCTCGTTATGAGGAGTACCGTCAGATTACCGACCCAGCGCTGCGCCGTCAGAAATACCATGAGATAGACAGTGTGTCGCAGTTGGCCGCCAGCTATTTCATTCCCAATGAATACGACAAATTGATGTCGGCCATCGGTGCCGAGGGCACCAACGCCTATACATCGAACGACGTGACGTGCTACACCGAGGATATCCCCTCGAACGAGGTGGAGAACTGGGCGAAGATACAGGCTGACCGTTTCCAGAACATGGTGATTCGCGGTTTCCACACCGAGTTGGAGGCCGTGTACGAGGAGTATAACATCGGCATCGCCCAGGACCAGCGTAAACTATGGGAGTCGATGAGCAAGATGCTCTTCCCCACCCACCCCTATGGCACGCAGACCACTATCGGCACACAGGAGCACCTGAAAAACCCGTCGATAACGAACATCAAGAATTATTTCAACAAGTGGTACCGTCCGAACAACGTCGCCATCTGCATGGCCGGTGACTTCGACCCCGACCAGGTGATAGCCCTCATCGACAAGTATTTCGGCAGTTGGCAGCCCGGCGCCGACGTCCGTCAGCCCGTGTTCCCCGCCATGGCGCCCATCACCGCGCCGCGCGACACCACCGTCTATGGTCTGGAGGCCGAGACGCTGTGGATGGGTTGGCGTTTCGACCGTGGCAACTCGTTGCAGGTGGACACCCTGCGTGTGATAGAGAACATGTTGAGCAATGGCACCGCCGGTTTGATTGACCTGAACATCAACCAGCAGATGAAGATGTTGCAGGCGTGGGGCGGCTGCGAGTCATTGCGTGACTACAGCGCTTTCATCCTCGCTGGCACGCCGAAAGACGGTCAGACCCTCGACGAGGTGAGGACACTGCTGTTGGGTGAGATAGACAAGTTGAAACGAGGCGCTTTCTCCGACGACCTATTGCCTTCGGTGATTAACAACGCCAAGTTGAACTACTACAACTCGTTGGAGAACAACCGCTACCGCGCCAACCAGTTTGTGCAGACCTACATCAACGAGTTACCTTGGACACAACAGGTGGGTTACCTCGACCGCATCTCGAAGATGACAAAGCAACAGGTGATGGATTTCGTGAGCCGTCATTTCCGCGACAACTATGTGGTGGTGTACAAGCGCCAGGGTGAAGACCCCAACCTGAAGAAGATTGACAAGCCCGCCATCACGGCCATCCCCACGAACCGCGACATGGTGAGCGACTTCGTCCAGGACATACAGAATACCGCCGTGGAGCCCATCCAGCCCCGTTTCGTGGATTTCCAGCGCGACCTCACTTTTGGTAAGACCAAGAAGAACATCCCCTATATCTATGTGAAGAACACTGAGAACGGTCGTTTCCAGATGGCTTTCGAATACAAGTTTGGCGAGGAGTCGAACCTGAAATACAGTTATGCCCCCTCATATCTCGAATACCTGGGCACCGACAAACTGACAAACGAGCAGGTGAAACAGCAGTTCTACAAGTTGGCGTGCAGCTATAACATCAGCGTGAGTGCGCGCACCATTTTTGTGAACCTGAGCGGACTGAGTGAGAACATGCCGCAGGCCCTGGCGTTGTTGGAAGACCTGTTGGAGCATGCCAAGGTGGACAAAGGCGCCTGGGAGCAGTATGTGCAACTTACCGAGAAGAGTCGTGCCGACGCCAAACTGAACCAGCAGAGCAACTTCAGTTACCTCGTGCAGTATGGTCTCTACGGTCCTTACAATTCCTACCGCAACATGCTGTCGTCGGAGCAACTGCGGCAGCAAGACCCGCAGGAGTTGCTCGACCTACTGAAGAACCTGAAGCAGTATGAGCACACCTTATTGTATTATGGTCCGATGAGCGAGCAAGAGCTTGCCGCCGCCGTGACGAAATATCACAAGACCGGCAAGACATTCCAGCCCGTGCCCGAAGGTCGCCACTACACTTTGGAAGCCACGCCCCAGAACGAGGTGATTATCGCCCCCTACGATGCGAAAAATATCTATATGCGCATGGTACACAACGAGCAACGCATGTGGCAGCCCAAGGAAGCTGCCGTGAAAGCCCTGTTCAACGAGTATTTCGGAGGAGGCATGAACACCATCGTGTTCCAGGAACTGCGCGAGGCCCGCGGTCTAGCTTACAATGCCTATGCCGCCTACGTGGAGCCCAGTTGGCAGGACAACCCCGAATATTTCTTCACCCACATCATCACGCAGAACGACAAGATGATGGACTGCGTGCGCCAGTTCCACAGCATCCTCGACACCATTCCCGAGAGCGAGACCGCTTTCGCCATTGCCAAGGAAGCGCTGACGAAACGACTGGCCACCCAGCGCACCACGAAGTTCGGTTTGATTAATGCCTGGCTGTCGGCCCAGCGTCTGGGCATCGACTACGACGAGGACGAACGCATCTACAAAGCCCTTCCCGACCTGATGCTGCAAGATATCATAAGGTTTGAGCAACAGATGATAGCCCGCAAGCCCTACCGTTATATTATCCTCGGCGACGAGAAAGAGCTTGACATGAAGTCTCTGGAGAAAATCGGCCCAATACGCAGGTTGAGCACTGAAGAGATTTTTGGGTATTGATACCCACCCTAGCCCTCCCAAAGGGAGGGAAAGGGGTGAGAGGTGAGGGGTGAGAGGTTAGCGAGATTTTTTTATTCTTAAATACAAAACACTATGGCAACAACACCAGCATTCAAGTACGCCCCCATGTTTCAGTTGGGGCAAGACGACACCGAATACCGCCTGTTGACGAAAGAAGGCGTCAGCATGGGCGAGTTTGAAGGACATCCCATTCTGAAAGTGAGCAAAGAAGCCCTCACCCTGTTGGCACAGGAAGCGTTCCATGATGTGGAATTCATGCTTCGCCGCAGCCACAACGAGCAGGTGGCCGCCATCCTGAGCGACCCTGAGGCCAGTGAGAACGACAAATACGTGGCGCTGCAGTTCCTCCGCAATGCCGAGGTGGCCTGCAAGGGCATCCTCCCCTTCTGCCAGGACACCGGCACCGCCATCATCCATGGCGAGAAAGGCCAACAGGTATGGACCGGTTTTGAGGACGAGGAGGCATTGAGTCTGGGTGTGTACAACACCTTTACCCAAGAGAACCTGCGTTATTCGCAGAACGCCCCGCTGAATATGTACGACGAGGTGAATACCCGTTGCAACCTGCCCGCACAAATTGACATCGAGGCCGTGGAAGGTTGCGAGTACCGTTTCGTGATGGTAGCCAAGGGTGGTGGCTCAGCCAACAAGACCTATTTCTACCCCATGACCAAGGCCACCATACAAAACGAAGGCACGCTGTTGCCTTTCCTGGTGGAGAAGATGAAGTCGTTGGGCACCGCCGCCTGTCCTCCCTACCACATCGCCTTTGTCATCGGTGGCACATCGGCAGAGAAGAACCTGCTCACCGTGAAACTCGCCTCCATCAAGTATTACGACAGTCTGCCCACCACCGGCGATGAAACCGGTCGTGCTTTCCGCGACATCGTCCTAGAAGAGAAACTGTTGAAGGAAGCCGCGAAGATCGGTCTGGGTGCCCAGTTTGGCGGCAAGGCCCTCGCCCACGACATCCGTGTGATCCGTCTGCCTCGCCACGGTGCCTCCTGCCCCATCGGCATGGGCGTGTCGTGCAGTGCCGACCGCAATATTAAGGCCAAGATCAACGCCGACGGCGTATGGCTGGAGAAGATGGACAGCAACCCCACCGAACTGATTCCCGAAGAGTTGCGTCGTCCCGGTGAGGGTGGCAAGGGCATCAGCATCAACCTTGACGAAGGCATCGACGCCGTGCGCAAGGAGTTGACCAAATATCCCGTATCGACACGCGTGAACCTGAATGGTACCATCATCGTGGCCCGCGACATCGCCCACGCCAAGCTGAAGGCCCGTCTGGATGCTGGCGAGGAGATGCCCTCCTACTTCAAGGACCATCCCGTGCTCTATGCCGGTCCGGCGAAGACGCCCGAGGGCTATCCCTGTGGCTCGATGGGTCCGACGACCGCCAACCGCATGGACCCCTATGTGGACGAGTTCCAGGACCATGGCGCTTCGTTGGTGATGATTGCCAAGGGCAACCGTGGTCAGGTGGTTACCGACGCCTGCAAGAAACATGGCGGTTTCTACCTCGGCACCATTGGCGGTGTTGCCGCCGTGCTGTCGCAATCGAGCATCAAGTCGATTGAGTGTGTGGAATATCCCGAGTTGGGCATGGAAGCCATCTGGAAGATTCGCGTGGAGGACTTCCCCGCCTTCATCCTCGTGGACGACAAGGGAAATGATTTCTTCAAGACGTTGTAAGGAGTGGTGAGGGGTGAGTAGTGAGAGGTGAGAGATAACCCTGCTGCGGACTATTCTCATTGATGTTCAATATCAAGTCGCTCATCTCTTACCCCTTACCCCTCACCCCTTACCTCATGTATTATGACCGGACTAGTATTGGAAGGTGGAGCCATGCGCGGGCTGTTCAGCGCCGGCGTAATGGACGTATGGATGGAGAACGGCATCGAGTTCGACGGCGTGATAGGCGTGTCGGCGGGTGCCGCATTCGGCTGCAATTACAAGTCGCGTCAGCCGGGTCGCGCCATCCGTTACAACAAACGGTTCAGCAAAGACCCACGTTACAGCGGTCTACGTTCGTTGTTGAAAAGTGGCGACATTTTTAACGCCCAGTTCGCCTACCATGAGGTACCCACAAAATACGACATCTTCGATTACGAAGCGTTTGAGTCCAACCCCATGCCTTTCTATATCGTCTGCACCGATGTGGAGACGGGTGAGGCCGTATACAAACGACTGGACAAGGCCGATGCAGACTGTTTAGACTGGATACGCGCTTCCGCCTCGATGCCCGTCGTGTCGCGTGTGGTGGAGTTGGAAGGGAAGAAACTACTCGACGGTGGCATCACTGACAGCATTCCCCTGGCCGCTATGGAGCGCTTGGGGTTTGGACGCAACGTGGTGATATTGACCCAGCCCGAGGGGTTCGTGAAACAACCCACCCGTTTCATGCCGTTGATGCGTTGGAGTCTGCGCAAATACCCCAAGACCGTGGAGGCGTTGGCACAGCGCCATGTGATGTATAACGAGCAGTTGGCATACGTGGCGCAGCGCGAACGAGAGGGAGCCATATTTGTGATTCGTCCCGACGCTGCTTTGGAGATAGGACATATCGAGCATGACGCCGAGCGGATGCAGCGCATATATGACATTGGAAGGAAGAAGGGAGAAGAGACGGTGGAGAAGGTTAGAATATTTAAAAATTAAAAAATTTAAAAATTATAAAATTATAAAATGAAAAGATGAAAAGATGAAAAGATGAAAAGATGAGAAAAATTAAAAACTAAAAGAATCATAAGGCTATAAAAGTAAATAATTGGACATACCTACAACAATTTAACCCCAAAAAAGAATATGAAAAAGACAACTCTCATCATGGCCTCTACCCTTCTGATGGCCACAGCACTGCTCACCCCAGCCATTGCATTTGGTCACCACCACGAAGAGCCTACCCCACGTGAAGCCCCATCAGAAGTCAAGGCGCTGACAGTATATTTTAGGCTGCGCATGACTGGACGCATAGGAAACGTGGACAATGCAAAGATGACCTTACGAGGTTTAACCGGCACCTTGACCTACCGTATGGGAGGCAAGACGGTACGCAGCACACTCAAGGTAGACACCAAGCAGTCGAGACTTGACAACGACGGTTTTGGCTATTTAGTGGTCAACTCCTATGATTCCCATGGCAAGAAAAAAGGCACTTTCATCGGCGAGGGTGACGTTTGCGAAGCCGGATACATTTTTGAAGGCACATTCCACAATGTGAATGGAGCCACCACGGAATTCATCTTCACTGAGTAGTGGAATAAAATACATGAAAGAAATGTGAATAATATGAATCAGCTTATTTTTGTTTACATTGAATTACCGTGAATTAGCCACAAATTTCCATGAATAACACTCCTGTAGAAAATGAAAGAAATATGAATAATGTGAATAAACTATTTCTGACTGAGAGTTATAGGATTTAGGACACTGATAATACGAGATTAGACTGATTTTAACTGATTAATTCGCGGAAAAGCAAAGATACATTTTCTTTGCTTTTCGTTCGGTTTGCACTACCTTTTGATAACGTAGGCGGCGTTTCGGAATAAAAAAAGAATGAATTCTTTTTGTTCTTCGCTCAACTTGCACTACCTTTTGATAACGTAGGCGGCACCTCGGAAAAGAAAGAAAAAAAGAATTTTTCTTTGCTTTTCGCTCGGTTTGCACTACCTTTTGATAAGGTAGGCGGCACCTCGGAAAAGAAAGAAAAAAAGAATTTTTCTTTGCTTTTCGCTCGGTTTGCACTACCTTTTGATAACGTAGGCGGCGTTTCGGAATAAAAAAAGAATGAATTCTTTTTGTTCTTCGCTCAACTTGCACTACCTTTGCACTCGATTTACAAAATGTAAGTCAAGGGGTGCCCTACCATTTGGGCTGAGATTACACCCTCGAACCTGATCCGGGTAATGCCGGCGGAGGAAACTGTTTTATCCCATATCCCCCTTATTATATTCATTTTTCGGAAGTTAAAGAGAAAGTTATAGTAGGATGTTAAAAGGGAAATTATAAAAGGACGACAGCACGACACAACGTCTTATCCACTTCTATAATTCCACAATGGCACTACCATATATTTCCCATAAAACTTCAGGAACATAAAAAAAGAATAAGGAAAAAATGAAGAGAAAGTTTTTGTGTTTAGCGGGACTGCTGTTCAGTCTTGGAATGATGGCACAGGCGCCAGACTCATTGCGTTTGGAAGAGTTGCAGGAAGTGGTGGTGAGTGGCATTCGCGCCAAGAAGGACGCACCCTACGCCATTTCAAACTTCAGCAAGTCAGAACTGCAATCGTTTTCCAAGACCGGGCAGGAGCTGCCCCTCCTTTTTTCCCAGTCGCCCAGCATCATGGCATGGAGCGAGAACGGTATGGGTACCGGTACCTCTTACATGCGTATTCGCGGTGTGAGAGACGCCCGCATCAACGTGACGATAGACGGTGTGCCACTGAACTCACCCGAGGACCAGTGCGTGTTCTGGGCCAACATGAACAGTTATGCCTCGCTGTTGGGCAGCGTGCAGATACAACGCGGTGTGGGCAACTCGACACATGGTGACGGAGCCTTCGGCGCCAACATCATCATGCAGACACGAGCCGCCTCCCCCACCCCCTCGTTTGAGTTGACCGGTTCATACGGTTCGTACAACACTTTTAACGTGGGCGGTTCGTTCTCCACCGGTCTGTTGTGGAACCACATCGTGATAGACGGAGCCTACCACGAGACCAACACCGACGGTTATGTGCATGGCACCTCAGGTCGCTCGGGCAGTTACTACGGCGGCATCAGCTATGCCAATGACCATTGGCTGATCAGTTACAAAAACATCGGCAATTTCGAGAAGACCGGTCAGGCATGGAACGGTGTCACTGCCGGTGACAACGACCTGTCGATTATGGACGGCACCTACGGCATGGCCACGGGCATCCACAACTACAAAGACATGTACGAAGTGGGACTGGGTCGTTACAACACCCTGTATGAGACCATCGCCTACGATAACAACGGCAACATGATATTCCAGGACGGCAGTTACCAAACCGTCCGCTACCGCATGGCTGACGGCAGTCTGTGGCGTCAGGCCACCGACAATTTCTGGCAGAACCACAACATCCTCTCCGCCACATGGGAAATCAACCCCTGGTGGAAGATGCGCGGCGCGGTGCACTACACCCACGGCTACGGCTACTACAACGAGTTCCGTCCGAACAACAAACTGAGCAAGTTCGGTCTGTCGAACATCACCCTGAGCGACGGAAGCACACTAAAGCGCACCGACTTCATCCGCAAAAAAGGCTTGGAGCAAGACACCTACGGTCTGGTGTGGAACGTGAACTTCAAGGATTCGCATTGGGACGTCATTGGCGGTCTGTCGATACAACAATTCAAGGGCAACCACTTCGGCTACCTCACCTATGTGGCCAATGAGACGCTGCGCGGCCAGATCATGAAAGGTGGAGACTACCAATACTATGACTCCGATGCGGAGAAGGGCGACTATACAGGCTATCTGAAAGCCTCGTATAAGTTCACTCCCCATCTGAGTGTCTTCGGCGACGCCCAATACCGTCATGTCAACTATAAGACCGACGGTTATAATGACAAATTCTACAGCAATGAGGATGGCACTTACAGCAACCAGCCGCTGGACATCGATGAGAAATATGACTTCGTGAACCTGCGCGGTGGTGTCAGTTATATAGTCGGTGGACATCATGTGTTCGCCTCCGTGGGCAATAGCCATCGTGAGCCCGAACGCAACAATTTCACCGACAACGGCAGTCTTCCTGCCCCGAAGGCCGAGAAGATGATTGACTATGAACTGGGTTACAACTACAATGGCAGCACCCTTCGTGGCGGCATCAACCTCTACTACATGAAATATACCGACCAATTGGTGCAGACCGGTCAGGTGAGTGACATCGGCGAGCCGCTGACCACCAATATCGATGACTCCTACCGTGCTGGCATCGAGTTGTCCGCCGGTTGGGACATCACCCCATGGCTGACCATCGAAGGCAATGCCGCGCTGAGCGCCAACAAAATCAAGGACTTCGACGAAGTGGTGGAAGACTGGGACAATGGCAGTCGCACCATCCATTACGATGAGTCGACGTTGGCTTTCTCGCCCTCGACCATCCTCAACGGTTTCATCACCGTCCACAAGAATGGTTGGCAAGGCATGTGGCATACCAATTTCGTTGGTCGCCAGTATCTGGACAACAGCGAGAACACCGCCCGTTCACTTCCCTGCTTCAGCGTATCCGACTTCAGTGTGAGCTACACCACAAAGGTGACCAAGGTCTGCCCATTGAAGGAAGTGGTTGTAGGCATGAACGTGAACAATGTGTTCGCCCGTCGTTACGCCGCCAATGGTTGGGTTTATTCCGCCATTTGCGACAGTTACGGTCATGGCAATGACAACCGTTATTACCAGATTGGATTCGTTCCCAGTGCCGGGTTCACCGCCATGGGCTTCCTCACCCTTAGGTTCTGACACGCATGGACGCGATTATCGATTTCCTCACCGCCCACCACCTCCGCATCCTTGATGTGGCGGGGGCGGTGCTGGGCATCATCTATATCCTGTTGGAATATCGCGCCAGCATCTACCTCTGGCTGGTGAGTATCATCATGCCCCTGGTGGATATGTGGCTGTATTTCTCCGCTGGGCTATATGCCGACTTTGGCATGGCCATCTATTACGCCCTTGCCGCCATCTATGGTTATGCCGTATGGAAATGGGGTTTGAAGCGTAAGGACAGTGCGAAGAAAGAGCCCCCACGTATCAGTCATATCCCCCGCAAACAAGCGTTATGGGCCACTGTCGTCTTCTTGCTGTTATGGTTGGCGATATATGAAATCCTGGTCCACTTCACAAACAGCACCGTGCCCATGAGCGACAGTTTCATCAATGCGCTGAGCATCATCGCCCTGTGGGCACTGTCAAGGAAATATGTGGAGCAATGGTGGATATGGCTGGTGGTGGATGCCCTCTGCTGCGCGCTGTATGCCTACAAGGATATCCCCTTCAAGGCAAGCCTGTACGGTTTGTATGTGGTGATTGCCGTTCTGGGGTATTTCAAGTGGTGCAGGATGATGAAGGAGGAGTGATACCCACCATACCCACCCCGACCCTCCCAAAGGGAGGGAGTGGAAAATAATTGTGTGCGAGCACAATGTTATTTTATGTTATACAACATATTTTTTGTCGGAAATTATTTGCAATGAGGTCAAGAAAATCATATCTTTGTAGCACATAAAGTGTAACAAATACTATTAAAGACCTTATTAAATATTTTTCGCTATATTCTCATAAGCAAAGAAGAAATCAGCTCGAGAGAGTAGATACTTTGAGTTAGTTTTATTTTATATATAAGCCGCCACGTCGTGAGACATGGCGGCTTTTTATAACCCACCCCGGCCCTCCCAAAGGGAGGGAGCCTCTCCCCTAACCCTATCAACTGATGAATTTTAGGACTGGTTTTTTTACGTTGATTTTCCGTGAATTAGCCGCGAATTTTCATAAATAACAATTCTGAGAAATGAAAAAAAGAAATACGAAAAAGCTATTTTGGCTGCAACTGATGATTATTTAGGACACTGATAATACAAGATTAGACTGATTTAAAGAGCCCCTCCCCTAACCCCTCCCGAGGGAGGGAGAATATGAAAGAAATCTGCATAATTTAAATAATCGCATTGGGCTTTTTTACGTTGAATTTCCATGAATTAGCCGCGAATTCTCATTAATAATAATATGAGAAGAAGAAAAAATGAATAGATGAAAAAGAGGATGGGACATTATTTGACAAACCACCCCTACCCCTCCTTTGAAAAAGGAGGGGAAAGCCGAGATGTTACGCTTTCAGTTTGAAGGCGGATTCGATGGAAAGAATCTCTTCGGAGAACTGTTTATCCACTTTCATTCTGTTCTCCACCTGTGTACATGAGTGTAGCACCGTGGAATGGTCCCTTCCACCAACCAGTTTACCTATCCTGGCTGCCGGCATCTTGATATGTTTCTGTGCGAGATACATCGACACCTGTCGAGGTATGACCAATTCGCGCTTACGGCTCTTGCTGTTCACCGCTTCGGCATCCACATGGAAATGGTTGCACACACATTCGAGGATATCGTCGATGGTAAGCGGTTTGTCATCGATTTTCACTGCCCGCTTGATGATACGTTCCGCCAGTCGCATATCGATTTTGCAGTTGTCGACGACGGAGTATGCAAGAAGTGAGTTGATGACACCTTCGAGGTCTCTCACACTACCGTTGGCCGTATTTGCGATATAAGCAATCACATCGTCGGGGATGGCCAGTCCATCACGAGCTATCCTGTCATTAAGGATATCTGCACAAAGTTGTTTGTCTGGACGCTGCAGTTCAGCGATCAGTCCGCAGCAGAACCGCGTGATAAGTCTTTCGTTCATCCCCTTGAGATCTACCGGTGGTCTGTCGCACGCAAGAATGATGCGTTTGCCGTTGCGGAACAGATGGTCAAAGATATGGAAGAAAGTATCCTGGGTGGCTTTTCCCGTCATCCACTCCTGGATATCGTCAACGATAAGCAAGTCGATGGTCTGGTAGAAACCAATGAAGTCGTTGACGGTGTTTTGTCGGACAGCGTTGGTATATTGCACCTGGAAAAGTCGAGCACTGATGTAAAGCACCCTTTTATTTGGGAAGAGCTGTTTAGTCATCACGCCCACGGCATTGACGAGGTGTGTCTTTCCGCATCCCGACGGTCCGAATACGAACATCGGGTTGAACTGAGTGTTGTTCGGATTTTTCGATATGTTGACGCCAATGGTTCTCGGCAGTCTGTTGCTCACGCCCTCGATGAAATTGTCGAAGGTCTGGTGCGGGTTCAGTTGTGGGTCAAGTTGTTGTCCTGCGACGTCGAGGATGGTTGGCGGCATATTGCCTTTCGTCTGCTTCTGTGGAGTGATTCCTTCAGGAGAGTTGTCCGACTTCATGCACACGTCAGTACCCTGTGCGCTAACGGCCGCTACCTTATATAAAAGTTTAACGCCATTACCGAAGACCTTATTCAGCACTTTTCCGAGTAAGCCCACGAAGTGCTCCTCCAAGTATTCATAATAATACTGGCTGGGAACACGCAGAACCACTGCTTTGGTCGACAGGTTGTACGACTCTAAAGCCAGTGGCATGAACCAGGTTTGGTATGTTTGCTCGGTGGTGTTGTCACGTATAATTTGCAGGCAACGTTTCCAAAGCATTTCAGGACTTACATTCATTCACCTTGTAGTTTAATAGAAGGTCTAAAAAGACGGTATCAGGACTGTTGTTAGTTTAACGAGTGCAAATTTCGTATTTTTTTCTCGGAGAACAAAATCTGCATTTTAGTTTTCTCTCAGCCGAAACTCGTAAATCACACGTTGATGGCACTTTATGAGTGAGGTGAAAAATAGGCAACAAGCTACTAATTTGCATTTTTTCAACCCTCTGAAAATCAAGAAATTGCACCAATATTTTCAATTATTCGTAAAAGTGCCGTTCAACCTAATTTCAATGGTTATATCTTTTTTATTATCAACATTTTGCGGCGATTTGATAAAGTGGAAAACGCATTTTTTATTATTTAGAACAATTCTAAATTATGCACACTTGTGAATATTTTTTTGAGCGCATTTTTGTAAAGTTTTTTCATTCTCCACTTATCCTATTGAATGAAAGGATGTTGAGGGTGAACATCCCTTTTTCCCCTATTAAGGAGGAGCGTAAGAGAACCTTTTGGGTATCAGGTCAGACAGACGATTATTTGTCTTTTCTGCCGAAGAGAGAGAAGTGGACGTAGCGTTTGGGATGCTGTCGGAGGTCCATGAGCAACGAGTCAGCCTGAAGCATGGTAGCATTGAGGTTTTTGTATAGCCCGTCGTCGTTCATCAGTTTGCCCAACGACCCCTGATTGGAGTTCAATTTCTGCGCCAGCTCCTGCATCTGTCCCACCGTGGCATCTAGTTTAGCCAGTGTGCCTTGGAAATCGGACTGCGCCAATTGGTCGGTCACCTTTTCGGCATTTGTCATCACCTGTGAGGTGTTGTCGAGCACCCCACCCGCCTTGTCGAAGAGAGCCGGCACGCGAGTCTTCACATCCCCCATGAACGATGTGAGTTCCGCCGTGGTAGAGCGCAAGTTGCCCGTCACATCGTAGGCATTGTTCAGAATGCCCTGGATATGCGGATCAGCCAGGATATTGTTAACGCTTGCCAGTATGGAGTCGACCTTCGGCAACATCTGTTGCAAGGAAGGCACCATTTTCTTCACCTCGCCGAGCGCTCCATCGTCGTATCGTCCCATCAGCATATCTCCCGGGTTAAGGTACGTCTTTTCCTTTGAAAGGATGAGGTTGAGTTTCACATTTCCGAGGAGGTCGCTCGATATGGCCGCCGTGGAGCCTTTTGGAATCTTCAGTTCGTCGTCGACATCGAGTTCCGCCACGATGCCCTTTTCACCAGAATAGTCGAAATTGATGCTTTTCACGATGCCCACCTTATAGCCATTGGCCATGACAGGGCTGGAGTTGGAAAGGCCGTCGATTTTGTCGAACTGCACGAAATATGAATTATTATTGGAAAACAGATGAATTCCCTTGAGGAAATTCATGCCGAAAAAGAGAAGGATGATGCCCACAATGGCCACCAATGCTATTTTTATCTCGTTGCTTATCTTATTCATTTTTTATTTAGAGTGGAGGGATTTTCTAGGAGTCTGGGAGTTTAGGAGTTTGGACTAATGAAGGATGGAGGTTTTGCTATCTCTTTTCCCGGAAGATGCGGATGGCCTCGTTGACATCCATTTTCACCCCGTCTTGGAAGGCGATGATGAAAGCTTCGGGGAATTTATCGAGTATGGAGCGACGGAGCCGTGCGATCTCATTATAATCAGTGGATGCCCCCAAGGTATACTTGATGCTCCCCCCTTCAGCGAACGACTCAACGTTTTCCACCCCTTGGAACTGGGCGCTTCCCGGACGTAGCGTCCTGTTGCTGGAAAGAATCTGCACCTTGAACACCGGTTGGCTGGTGCTGGAGGGACGATTAGTCGATGGTGTCAGCGGCTCAACAGAAGAAGTCATAGATTGCTGTGCAGACTGCCGACGGGGTTGTGCAGACTGCTGACGGGTCTGTGCAGACTGCTGGCGGGGTTGTTCGACAGACTGCTGACGGGAGGACCGTTGTTGTTCTGTTTGTTCACCTCTTCTTTTCGATGAGCGTGAAGACTGAGACGTTGACGCTTCGGGAGTCGGAGTGGGCGATGAACCGGTCATTGCCACTGCCTGTCCCCTACCATACTTATTTTTATATTTCACGAAAGCATTGAAGATGCCATGCGCCAATTGGTCCTGCCCTGTGCTGGAATTGAGGTATTGCTCCTCGTCGGGAGTGGAAATGAACCCCAGTTCGATGAGGCAACTGGGCATCGACGTCTCCCTGAGTACGAGGAATCCCGCTTGGTGCACGCCTTTGTTCTGTCGTCCAGTAAGCGCACATGCCTCACGTTGTATCATCTTCGCCAGTTCCACGCTATTGGCCATGTTCTTGTCTTGCATTAGTTCGAACATGATGTAACTCTCTGATGACCGTGGGTCGAAGCCTGCATAACGCTGTTTATAATTCTGCTCGATGAGGATTACCGAGTTCTCACGTTTTGCCACCTCCAGGTTATCGGCAGCGCGGTGCATACCCAGTGTATACGTCTCGAATCCCCGAGATATTTTCCCCGCCGGCAACGAGTTGGAGTGAATGGAGATGAACAGGTCGGCCTTGTTGCGGTTGGCGATGGCCGCCCTTTCGCTCAGGGGTATGAACACGTCCGTCTTTCGGGTGTAGACAACTTTCACATCAGGGCAGTTACGCTCCACGTATTGTCCGAAAGCCAACGCCACCTTGAGGTTGATGTTCTTCTCGTAGGCCACCGCCCCTTTTGCCCCAGGATCATGACCGCCATGGCCCGCGTCGATGACGAGGACAAATTTTTTGTCCGCCGCCATGGCAACAGCCACTACGGAAAGACAAATTATCATGATGGTTAGCAGGCGTTTACCCATGTTTATTTAAATTTGGAGTTGAAATCGTATTCGTTATTTAAGAACGCAAGAGTGATTAAATGTGAATATGATTGTGCAAAAATAGCGAATCTTTTCTGAAAAGCCGTGTATTTTGCGATTTTTAATAATCTCCCCACCTCTTTCACGTCCTCTCGAACACCATTTTTACAGCCGCCCCATCGCAGTCGGCCTGCATGGGAGGGTTGCATTTGGTGATTTCGATGTCGACGGTCTTTACCTGTTCGAATGTTGCCATGATACGTTTAGCCGCACGTTCCGCCACATGTTCGAGCAGTTGTGAGGCGATATTCATCTCCTCACTCAGGATGTTGTAAAGCGTAGCGTAATTCACCGTGTCGTCTACATTATCAGTGGAAGCCGGCTTTGAGAGGTCGACTTCTACGGTCAGGTTGACGGTAAAGTCAGCACCTACGATGCGTTCTTGCGGCATCACACCATGACGAGCGTGGAAACGCACGTTTTTGAGGGAGATATGGCTGTAGATATTTTTCATTGAGAGGTGAGAGGTGAGGGGTGAGAGGTGAGGGGGCTGTTCTATTTATCCGCAACGGGAAGCACCACAGTTTTTACAGATGAGACATCCCTCCTGGTATACGAGCGACTCATGTCCGCAGTTCGGGCAGACCATGCCCTTTGCAACGGTACCATCGACAATGTATTTCTTCAGCGCCCTCTCCACACCATTCTTCCATGTGTTGATACTCTCGTTCTTGAGTTGCAACGAACTCACCAGTTTGATGACATGGTCGATGGGCATACGGTAGCGCAACACGCCAGAGATGAGTTTGGCGTAGTTCCAATATTCCGGGTTGAATTTCTCGCTCAGTCCCTCGACTGTCGTCTTGTAGCCCCTGCGATTTTCGAACTGGAAGTCATATCGATGAGAGCCGTCCTCATTCGTCTGTTTGATAATCTTACCCTTTGTCACCGTTTTTGGCAGGACAATACCCTCCTCATCATCTTGCAGACCCGTGAAGATTTCGTAGGGGTATCCATTGAGCAGTCCCACGAACGCCACCCACTTCTCTTTGTTGTTCTGGAATCGCACCACGTCGCATTCCAGCGTCTGCGGACGTTTCTCCGTTACTTCTGGCTGTTGGCAAGGCGGCATAGGCGTCTCCTCTTTCTTTTCCTTGCTCTTGTCGACGGCAATCATCACGCCAGCGCGGCTGCCATCACGATAGATGGTGCATCCCTTGCATCCCGAGCGCCAAGCCTCGACATACAGTCTGTTCACCAGTTCCTCGTCGACATCGTTGGGCAGGTTGACGGTGACGCTGATGGAGTGGTCGACCCATTTCTGGATAGCCCCTTGCATGCGCACTTTCATGAGCCAGTCGACGTCGTTGGCCGTTGCCTTGTAATACGGCGATTTAGCCACCAGTTCGTCTATTTCCTCCTGCGTGTAACGTTTATTCGTATCCAGTCCATTCACCTTCATCCATTCGAGGAATTTGGGATGGTAGACGATATATTCCTCGAAGGAGTCGCCCACCTCGTCGACGAAGTCGACATGGACATTGGTATCACCCGGATTCACTTTCCTTCTGCGCTTGTATACCGGCATGAATACCGGTTCGATGCCGCTGGTGGTCTGCGTCATGAGACTTGTCGTTCCCGTAGGCGCAATGGTGAGACAGGCGATGTTTCGCCGTCCATATTTCACCATGTCGTCATAGAGCTGCGGACTCGCCTCTTTCAGTCGGAGGATGAACGGATTGTTTTCCTCGCGTTTGGCATCGTAGATGGCAAATGCGCCACGTTCCTTGGCCATCTGCACCGACGAGCCATAGGCAGCGAGCGCCAGTGTGCGGTGAACGTTGACCGAGAAGTCAGCCGCCTCTTGCGTGCCATAACGCAGTCCCATCGCAGCTATCATGTCGCCTTCGGCCGTGATGCCCACGCCCGTGCGCCGTCCTTTGCCACTCTTGCTGTAGATTTTCTCCCACAGGTGGTATTCTGCCTGTTTCACCTCTTCGTTCTGTGGATCGGCCTTGATTTTCTCCATGATTTTCTCGATTTTCTCGAGTTCCAGATCGACGATATCATCCATGATGCGCTGTGCCAGCGCTACATGCTTGCGGAAGAGTTCATAGTCGAAGTACGCCTCTTTGGTGAATGGGTTGACCACATAAGAATAGAGGTTGACGCACAACAGTCGGCATGAGTCATAAGGACAAAGAGGAATCTCCCCACATGGGTTTGTCGAAACCGTCCGGAAGCCCAGGTCGGCATAGCAATCAGGGATGCTCTCCTTGATGATGGTATCCCAGAAGAGGACACCCGGTTCTGCGCTCTTCCATGCGTTATGCACGATTTTCTCCCATAATTGCCGTGCGCTGATGACCTTTTCCACCTCATGTTTTCCCGGAGTGATGGGGAACGACTGCAGGTATTCCTTGTCGTCGATGGCCGCCTGCATGAACTCGTCGTCTATTTTCACCGACACGTTGGCCCCCGTCACCTTTCCCTCCGTCATCTTCGCGTCGATGAACGCCTCGCTGTCGGGGTGCTTGATGCTCACGGAGAGCATGAGTGCGCCACGCCGTCCGTCCTGAGCCACCTCGCGTGTGGAGTTGCTGTAGCGTTCCATGAACGGCACCAGTCCGGTGCTGGTGAGAGCCGAGTTGTTTACCGGCGACCCTTTGGGACGAATATGCGAGAGGTCATGTCCCACTCCGCCACGACGTTTCATCAGTTGCACCTGCTCCTCGTCGATGCGCAGGATGGCACCATAGGAGTCGGCGTCTCCATCGAGTCCGATGACGAAGCAATTCGACAGCGACGCCACTTGGAAGTCGTTACCGATGCCCGTCATAGGGCTTCCTGCCGGCACGATGTATTTAAAATGGTCAAGCAGAGAGAATATCTCGTCGGCCGAGATGGGATTTTTGTATTTTTTCTCGATACGCGCTATCTCATTGGCGATACGGTGGTGCATGTCATCGGGCGATTTTTCATAGATTTTCCCGAAGCTGTCTTTCATCGCATATTTATTCACCCATACGCGTGCTGCCAGTTCATCACCTGCGAAATAATCGAGAGAGGCTTTCGTTGCCTCATCATAAGTATATGTCTGTAGATTTTCCATGATGTAATGATGAAAATAGGTTACAAAGTTACAAACTTATGATGGGATAAAAAAATTTTTTTGGAAAACTTTTCCCGAAAAAATCATGGAAAAGTTTTCCAAAAAAGGAAACTTTTTTCTTAGTCCTTAATTTTCAGTTGTTTGAAAAAGAAAATAAAAAAAGGTAGGCACATTGTCTTCCCCCCTGCTCATCCTTTGAAAAGGAGGGGAATAGTAGACAGTCTTAGAACGACTCTTCCGTAGAGATGACCGAACCGTCTCTGAGCGTTTTAAAAACGTAGAGGTAAGAAGAATAAGGATTGCCCGTCAGTTCGAGCAGTTTTTCTTTTGACACTTTCCCTGTAGTGAGCACATTCTGTTTGCTGAAGAATGTGGAGGTGATGGTGGCACCATTACGTTTTTCGCACACATAGAGCGAGGTGAGGTCGATTCCCAAGTCATATTCATCCTTCTCTGTCGCCTCTATCTCCTCATGAGATTTGAGCACCCATTCTACACGCATACCTATTTTCGTTTCCGTGCCGATGGTAAAGGTCACCTTTTTTATCCATTCCTCGGAGTTGATATCCTCTTCGTGGATGGTTCCGTCGGCATCGTAGTACTTTACGTGGAGCGTTGCCACCTCAGATGTGTTGGCAATATCGTTGGCCTTGACGTGATAGTCGACGGCATAGGATTTAGGGAACGATATGCCATAGTCATCGGGGGTTCCCGTCGGATCATCGTCGCCACAACCCACAGAAAACATTGCGAAGATACCTACGAAAAGAAAAGAGAAGTTTTTTTTCATATTTTGAGAATAAAATGTTATTTTTGCACAAAAATACACCATTTCACTTGCATGACCAAGAAAAGACCACTATTTTTAACCTTTAACAACGTTACGAGCTAAAGATGAATAACCTAAACACACGCCGCAGTATCCGCCGCTATGCCGACCGTGAGGTGAGCGACGAACTGCTTCATCGACTGTTTGCCTTGGCCTCGCGCACGCAGACCATGGGCAACCTGCAGTTGTACAGTGTGGTTGTCACCCGTTCGGCGGAGCAGAAGGCAGCCCTGGCCCCTGCCCATTTCCACCAGCCCATGGTAGAGGGTGCGCCCGTGGTGCTTACCATCTGCGCTGATTTCCGCCGCACCACCCGATGGTGTGAAGAACGCAAGGCCCTTCCCGGCTACGACAATTTCCTGAGTTTCATCAATGCCGCCACCGACGCATTGCTGTTTACGCAGACCTTCTGCAACCTAGCCGACGAGGAGGGCTTGGGTTACTGCTATCTCGGCACCACCGTCTATATGCCCGACACCATCATCGATGTGCTCCACCTGCCTCAGTTGGTGATGCCCGTGGCCACGCTCACCGTAGGTTGGCCTGCCGAAGAGCCGCCACTGAGTGACCGTCTGGCCGTGGAAGCGTTTGTGCACGAAGAGACCTACCATGACTACAGCGCCGAGGCCATCGACGCTTTCTACCATGCGAAGGAGCAGTTGGAGGAAAATCAGGAGTTCGTGAAGGTGAATGGCAAAGAAACGCTAGCCCAGGTGTTCACCGATTGCCGTTATACAAAGAAGGACAACGAGGCCATGTCGGCCACCTTGCTGAAGGCATTGGAGAGACAAGGATTCTGCCCCTCCCCCATCCCATCTCCAGCGAGAGACTAGCTTGGACAATCGCATCGGTCTGCGTGTACGGCGTATCGGCGTGAGCGCAGGTGGTTGTCATAGCGAACCAATTCGATTTATACTGAAACTGTTATTCTTTTATATCTACTCATTTTCAACTTATTCAACTAATAATCACCAAAAAAAAGAAAGGAACAAAAAAAATGAAAAAGTTTTTGACTTCGCTGCTGTTAATGGCGGCATTGTTTAGTTTCAGCGCCTGTGATGACGACCCCGCTGAGGGCGAGGCCAGGACCGAATTCAAGTATAAGTTCGTCATGAACAACGATGCGAAAGACTTACTGAAAATCAATTGGATTTCAGCCGGTTGGAGCACCTCAATGGCCATCCTCAAGTGGACTATTGAGAATGAGGATGACCTGCCAAATGGCGGCAATTTCGTAGGCAAGGACAATACAATGATGGATGTCAGTATCTCCTGCGAATTGAAAGACCCCTCGAAGTTGGAAGACAAGACCTACACTATTATGGCTTATCTCATGTGTGATGTCACCTGCAAGGACGCTGACGGCAATACGTTGAAGAGGGTCAACTTCTTGTGCGGCAACCCGCTCAACGGAAAGAAATTCTCCAAGAGCGAGATGATCAGCAACTTTGGCGGCGAGAAGCCATACACTATGCTCTTTGGCGTGTCAGTAAAAGGCACCACCATCGAGATTGTTGACGAGAAAACCGACCCGGGCAAGTATGGCACTATCCCCATGGGATGAGGAATTCAGAATTCACAATTAAGAATTAAAAATCCATTATAAAAATTGCGGGCCGCAAAAGTTGGTGCTTTTGCGGCCCGATTTTAATTGATATTAGGGGATAACGATTTCCACCTTTTTCCCTTACATCAAGGTTCTACCGGTTTGTACTTCGGTACGAGAGTCTTCATGATGACCCATCCGATGAGGTAAGCCACGGCACAGAAGCAGAACACAATCATGTAAGCTGCCGGTTTGCCTTCGTAGCCCATGAAGGAGAATGCAGCACCTTGTCCCTCCGCAAAGGTAAACAGGTTACCCGACGCTTTGTTGATGAGCATGGAGCCCAGACCACCTGCCATGGCACCGATGCCCGTGATGGTAGCAATGGTGGATTTCGGGAACATGTCGCCCACGGTGGAGAAGATGTTCGCCGACCATGCTTGGTGTCCAGCACCCGCCAAACCGATGATGATGGCTGGCCACCATGCCGGGTCGATAGGCGAATTATCCCACATGGCCAACGGCTGTGCAAAGAGTGCAAACAATGGGAAGAATGCGAAGATAAGCATGGCAAGCATACGTCCAGCATAAGGGTTCATCCCTCGTTTCTCGACAAACAGTTTTGGCAGGTATCCACCAAAAATGGAGATGATGGTCACGATGGCATAGAGTGTGAAGATAAGCAACTGTCCCATGCCTGAACTCGACTTGTATCCGAACTGGTCGGAGAAATATGCCGGTGCCCAGAAGAGATAGAACCACCATACGCCGTCGGTCATAAACTTACCCACGATGAACGACCATGTCTGTTTATAGGTGAAACACTTGGCGAAGCTGATGGCCGGACCCTCGTCATTGGCATTCTTCGGGTCTTCGTCCGTCTCTGCATCCTGGTTGATATAAGTAAGCTCTGCCGCATTCACATGCTTCGACTTATTGGGCTTGTCGTAGACGAACACCCACAGCGCCATCCAGATGAAGCCCAGACCACCGATGATGATAAACGCCATTTCCCATCCAAAGACCTCCGCCAGTGGCGGTATGCTGATAGGAGCCGCCAGAGCTCCCACAGACGCACCCGCGTTGAAGATAGACGTGGCGAAAGCACGGTCTTTCTTCGGGAAATATTCCGCTGTCACCTTGATGGCTGCCGGGAAGTTACCACTTTCACCGAGTGCGAGCACCGCTCGACAGAAGAGGAAGAGGTAGACACTCACGGTAGCGATGCTCAGTGCCGTCATCGACCCCGCCTCCACGGCTTTGAGAGCGGCGATGGAGTCGATGCCTTCAATTTTCATGGTTACGAATCCACAGACCGCGTGGAGACACGCACCTACAGACCACACAAAGATTGCCCACAGGTAACCCTTCTTTGTTCCCATCCAGTCGATGAATTTGCCCGCAAAGAGGCAGAACACCGCGTAAAGGATGGAGAAAGCCGATGTGATGGTACCGTAGTCAGCATCTGTCCAGTGGAATTCCGGAGCGATGAAGTCTTTCCACGTAAGTGAAAGCACCTGTCGGTCCATGTAGTTAACCGTTGTCGCGAAGAACAACATTGAGCAGATAATCCAACGATAGTTGGTCATTTTTGTTGTTTTTACAGGACTCATTTCTTGTTTGTTTGATAGAATTTATGATATTGTTTTTTCGAATAGTAGTAGTTTGTGACGCCCAACTAATATGGGCATTTTTCACAATTTGGTGCAAAGTTAATGAATCATAACGAAAAAAGCGCAATTTCTCGCGCTTTTTTTGTGTTTTTTTGAGGGGGGAAAAACAAAAGAGGTAAGGACATGGTTTGACAAACCACCCCTGCCCCTCCTTTGGAAAAGGAGGGAAGAAGAGAGAATCATTAATCTTGGTAGTATACCCGTTTTACGCGGTTGCTGACCGAGGTGAGGATTTCGTAGGGTATGGTGTCGAGCCACTCCGCCAATGTCGTCGGTGGCAGGTTGTCGCCGAAGATTTCCACGCTGTCGCCCTCCTGGCAAGGGATGTCCGTCACATCAATCATCGCCACATCCATGCAGATATTTCCCACATAAGGTGCCGGTTTGCCATTGACCAGACAGTATCCCCTACCCCGTCCGAGGTGTCGGTCCAATCCGTCGGCATACCCGATGGGAATAGCCGCTATCCTGCTGTCGCGTTGAAGAACCCCTTTTCGGCTATATCCCACAGTATCTTCTTTGGGTACATTCCGAATTTGCAAGATGGTGGTTTTCAGTGTCGCCACATTATGAATGATATGGTTGTCGCGACTGCTAATGCCATAGAGTCCCAATCCCAGTCGGCACATATCGAGCTGGCGTTCGGGGAAATGTTCAATTCCCGCGCTATTGCATATATGTCGGAGGATATGGTGTGGGAACGCTTCTTGCAGCATATCGGCCGCCTTTTGGAACCGTTCATATTGCATCGTCGAGAAGCGGTCGAAGTCATCACTGTCCGACCCCACAAAATGCGAGAAGATTGACCGTGCTATGACAGCATTCTGCTGTTGCAGCCGCTCGATGAGCAACGGTATGTCGTTGATGTCGAATCCCAACCGGTGCATGCCCGTGTCAATCTTTACATGTACGGGATAGTCTGTGATACCCTCTTTCTGCGCCGCACGGATGAGTGCGTCGAGCAGTCGGAAGTTATACACCTCCGGTTCCAATTCAAAATCGAAGAGCGTCTTGAACGAAGTCATCTCCGGGTTCATGACCATGATGTTTGCCGTCACCCCGTTGCGACGGAGCGTCACGCCCTCATCGGCCACTGCCACCGCCATGTATTCCACGCGGTGTTCCTGCAATGTCTTTGCTATCTCCACGGCTCCGGAACCATAGCCATCCGCCTTAATCATACACGCCATTTTCGTGTCAGGATGCATCATCGAGCGGAAGTGGTTCACGTTGTCCACCAACGCGTTGAGGTTCACCTCGAGTGTTGTCTCATGTACTTTTTCCACCAGCAGGTCGGTGAGTTGATCGAAGTTGAACGGTCGCGCTCCCTTGATGAGAATTACCTCATCGTGCAGTGTCTCAAAGACACTGCTTGCAATGAACTCGTTGGTATTTGGGAAGAAATACTGTTCCTTGACATGGAACAGTTGCTGTTGCGCCAATATGGCCTGTCCGATACCAATGAGTTTGTCCACCGCCCGTTTTTCCAGTTGCGATGCCACCTCTTGATACAGTTGGTTATCCGGCAGTCCGCTTTGCAAGATGTCGCTGAGGATGAGTGTGCGTCTACGGCCCTGGTGGTCAGGGCGTCGGTTCATAAAGTCGAGCGCAATGTCCAAAGAATTGATGTCAGAGTTGTAAGAGTCATTGATGAGTGTGCATCCATGTCGTCCCACTTTTACCTCCATACGCATGGCCACCTGTTCAAGTGTCGGCATTTTTTTCTCCAGTTGTTGTGCCGTCATGCCCAACAGCCGTGCCACCGCCACGCATGAGATAGAGTTGACGACCGACGCCTCGTCGATGAACGGCAGTCGGTACTGTCCTCTTTCTCCCCGGAACACGTATTCCACATCGGTATGGTTTTCCTCTTTCGTCACTTTACTGATGAAGAGTGCCGCTTTGGGGTTGACCATCGACCAGTCGACGCGTTCACCGGGATAATGCGCCTCGTCGATGGTTTTGCGAACCGTTTCGTCATCGGCACAGAACACCAACGCCTTCGTATCGTGGAACAGTCGGCATTTCTCGCGACATTTCTCTTCGAGCGACGTGAAGTTCTCCTGATGCGCTGAGCCCAACGATGTGAGCACGCCAATGGTAGGCTGGATAATGCTGCGCAACCGTCCCATCTCACCTTTCTGGCTGATGCCCGCCTCGAAAAGTCCCACTTCAGAGCGTTTGTCGAGCAGCCACACCGACAACGGCACGCCAATCTGCGAATTGTAACTACGCGGCGAGCGAGTGACCACCCTTTCCGGTGAGAGCAGCTGGTAGAGCCATTCCTTGACGATGGTCTTGCCATTGCTGCCCGTGATGCCCACCACCGGGATGTTGAACTCCTCACGGTGTCGCTCCGCCAGTCGTTGCAAAGCCACCAATGTGTCGGCCACCTTGAGGAAGTTGGCATCGGGATACAGGTTTTCGCTATTGTCGGGTAGTATTGTGACCACGAAGTTGCGCACGCCACGGTGGTACAGGTCCGGGATATAGCGCATACCATCGTTGCGCTCCGACTTCAAAGCGAAGAAGAGTGTTTCTTCCGGGAAACAGAGTGAACGGCTGTCGGTGAGCATCCACCCTATGTTTGCGTCTGCGGAGCCATAACGTCGTGCTCCGATGAGTGTTGTTATCTTTTCTATTGAATAAGCCATGTCTTCATGATAAAAACCATGCAAAAGTAGTGTTTTTCGCCGTCATCTGCAATATATCGCGCAACTTTTTTGCAGGAGATTCCACCGTAAAGAACCAAGAAGATGAAATAATTATTAATTCTCAATTATTTCCACCTTCTTACATTATTAATTATTACTTTTTTTGTACTTTTGCAGCGAAATTAGACTTTAACGTCATTCTATTGATTATTTTAAATTATGAAATCAGAATATATCAAGCCCGCAACACATTATCTGCCATGTACGGCAGCGGATTTACTTGGCGAGAGCAAGACGCCTTTCGACCCTACTACAGGTACTACAGAGGCTTTGGGAAATGAAGCCAACAATTGGGATTCTGAGACCGCAGACAGCAACACTTCGGTTTGGGAAAGTAGTGCGGCAACGGGTGCTAACGAAAGGGAAACAGAACAATAACTACATCTACTTATATGAAAAGAACAATTCTCATTGGACTACTGATGTTGATTGCCGCCGGTGTGGCTAAAGCCCAGAGTTTCAAGCTGTGGTATGCCAACAATATCACCGATGTGGCCAACCTTGACGACATAGAAAAAGAGGGGTCTGGACTGAATTGGCGCGAGGTAGGAAGTGGCGATGCCATTTCCATCGCCGGCAATATGGATGAGGTGGCAAACTTGAAGGCGATGCTTTCAGAAACCAGGATGAAGAATCTGAATGACAAGCGTCAGTTCTGGAAGATGCGCGACCACACGCTGCTATGCTTTAAGATAAATGAGGTTGACAATGTAAACCACACCTACAATGTCGAAGTCAGAAGTGCTGTAGACACTTTGTTGGAGACTGTCGACGACTTTTTCTTTGTCAATGTGCCGAATGTGCAAAAGGACCCCTACGAGATAACGGTGTCACGCGTGGACAATCCTGATGACAAGATTCGGTTCCGTTATCAGGTTTATGGATGGGACGACGATAGGCTCTATGTCTTCATGCTTGACCAGAAGCGCCAGGTGACGGGTGAGACCTACACGCTGGAGTACGTGACCGGTCACATGGATGCCGACGGTGATTTGCAGAAAGAAACCACACGGTTGGAACTTCAAAGTGATAAATTTCAGAGTTTTTATGTTCCGGAGAACAGCGATTTGTTGGATGTCTTCCTGCTTAGCGGCGACAAGAAACTGCGCTTGGATAAGAGAAAGCTGCATTCAGGTATCGACCTGAACAATAAAATGAGTTTCCTGGAACTCTCGACAACGTTCAACCTCGACAAGCACGAAGGCCGAGAGATGATGAATTTCAATTGGCTCGGCACAGGTCTTTACGAGAAGTATGACACGCTCTACGTGTCTTTGTATAATGAGAAGGGAAAGCCCATCAAGAACGCGACCTTCCATCCCGAGCGAGTGGACTATAATGGCAGTCGCAAGTATGATCCCAACGTAAGATATTTTGGCTACGATGACAAGACCAAACAGCATAAGATTGTCACCATGAGCAATCCTGCTTACATTGAGGTTATTGTCAACGGCTATCTGCCGGTGGTGTATAAATACCCTGGTGCTGCCGACAGCGAAAACATTGTTAATCCAAATTGTTGCCAGGCAGCCATCACCATGCGCAAGGGTCAGGTGAACAATAGCAGTATCACCATCAGTGACCAGCATTTCCTGAACCTCAAAGACGAAAGGTCACTGATAGTACGCAACGGAGTAGACTACCGTCTGTGCACCATCGACAATGTAGACTTGTCGGGGCGAATCGAAGCCGATACCCTGTCGTATATGGACGATTGCGGTAATAACTTTCCTAAATTGCTCAATAACCAGGTCATAGAGCATTATGCCCAGATGGAGGTTTGCTTCACCAGACCAAAGGGGAGCAACAACCCCAACAGTGCACTCTCGGCTACCATCCTCAACAGTCAGACGAAGAGGACAGCGACCAACCAAAATGAGGTCGTAGTCAGGGCCTCTGAGTTTTCATCGTTCACCTACGACTATTACTACGAGCTCTTCGACCTTGTCAATGTCATTGAAAAGGGTGAAGTGGCCAAAGTTACCCTGAAAGCTGGCGACTTGGAATATAGCCAGTTCCCGTATCTGAGAAATATGAACTTCAACCGCGACGAGGTAGAAAAGAACGTTGAAAAAGAAGTCAACGACAAGTATACTGGGGCCAAAGATGACGATGGATTAGCCGGTGGCTTTGCCGACGCCGGTTACGACATGAAGCTACCCGAACAGTTTAAGTTCTCGGTCAAACCCGTTTCCATCAGCACGGCATTCATCTATGACATACGCAAAAATACGCACATTCTCAAGGTTAACGTTAACTTTAACCGAGAACAGAAACCGGGAGAAGATGATAAAGTGACTAAAGCCCGCCAGGATGTCAAGGACGGAGACAATTATGACAACTTCAAGATGACTGATAATACAAGGGCATCAGTCATTGGGGAAGAAGTAAGTTTCGACAATTGGATTTACGATGAGATTGACGATATCTTTGACGTATCGGGCAACCGCATCGGTCTGGGTTGGTTTGGCGGCGCCAGACTTTGTTTCAAGATGCCTCCTTACGACTTCTCACGATTCCAAGTGAACGAGGCAGCAGGTCAGATTGGTTTCGGTTACGCGATGCAGTGGGATGCAGCCAATGCAGAGGGACGATTCAAAGACCTGGCAAAGAAACTGGACTTCATTAAAGATTATCTTTCGCTCACTGCTAATTTTGAATTATCAGTGCAGGCAGATTTAGGAATCAAGTCGTTCCAAGACGATGTCAAAGAATCGATGTCGAGCACCAATATGGGATACTTCGCCCACGCCAGTGGTAAACTGGTGGCAGGAGCCACGTTGGAGGTCCAAACACCCGAGAAGTTAGGAAATAGTTTCAAATTGGCTTCTGTCTTCAATATCAAAGCCGGTCTGAGACTCGGAGCAAAAGCTGGGTTCCGCGTCGGCATAGAAGGTCCGTTCGACAGATATGCACCAGGTGTAGGAGCTTGTTTTGTAGGATTGATTGTAGGGCAGGCTTATTTTAATTTGAAGACCCCAATCATCCAATACTCGGGCAATGCCGGATCCCGTATCGGTGGCAGACTGTTGGTGCCAGACCATGACCATAACCCATTCCACAAAGATTTCCCCTACTGGCTTAATGACGCCAATGCCAACGTAAAGACGGTAGCCAATGCCTACCGACGCATCCCGGCTCCGCAAAGCAGTGAACTGTGCGGCAAGGCCATCGTCAACGATATTGCCGTCGATGCCAACCCGCATTTCCTCGACAACAACCAAATTGTGTACAATGACATGGGAACAGCCGCAAACTATAATGACGACAAGGTGGTGTTGGCCAAGCTCTCCGATGACAATGAAGTTGCCAAGACAACCACCCTCTCAGAATCCGGCAAGGCTGCGACCAACCACATGCGTTCAAAATGTGGCGATTATGAGATTGTTGCTTTCGAACAAATATCGAAGGCCATCAATGCCGATGAAATCAACGACGACAATGTCGTAAGCAAAAACAGCGAGATACAACAGGCGACACGCATCAAGGCTGCCATTCACAACAAGAATGACGACTCATGGACAACCTTCAACGTTACCGACGAAAGCAATGATGACAACTATGCCGACTTGAAACCAGTGGTGGCGATGCAGGAGAACGGACATGCCGCCATCGTCTATCAGCATGGCCAATTCGAGAAGATTGATGAGAATGTTTCCGCTGATTCTCTCAACAACATTCAGTTCAAAGGGCAACTCATGCTGAAGACCTTCGATGGCACCCGTTGGAGCCATCCCACACCACTCTATTACAACTTGGACAAAGGCCATATGGTTCTGCAGTACGACCTGTTGATGCGCAACGACAGCGTACTGGTTGCCGCGACACTCATTTCGGAAGACGAGAAACCTGTGATGCGCTACGCATCGAAGCATATCAGCAATGACAATGTCAGTTATTACGATGAAGAGCTTAAAGTGAAGAGTTTCTTCATGAGAAGAGTTGGGCAGAATGCCGTAATTGCCATGATTTACGAGGAGACTGACTCCATTACAGATGTCTATGTCAAGACTTTGGCCATGACTGGTGAGGGCGACGGCAGACAGGGCAACAGTTTGGGCGTAGGTTACAACCTGCCAAGCAAGGTGAAGATTATCTGTGACAACAACACCGAGAACTTGGATAATTTCGCAGTACTATGGACACAGATGGGCAACGTCTATCGCGACGACAACGGTGCGAAGAAGATTTCTGAAAATTCCATCATGATGCTCAATGCCTCACGAGTCTTCGTGTCCAATGCCATACAACTCACTGACCACATCACACTGGGTGCTGATATTGACAGTCTCGTCATCACCGACTTTGACGGATTCCTCGACGATGCCCATATCAGTGCGGTGTATACACTGACCGACATCACCAACAGCGGTTCGGTCATCATGTACAACGACAAATATTTCCGCAACAGTTTCACATGGGATGTGGCATACGGTAGCGCTTCACTGATGGGTAGCAGCACACTGCCTGTCATTTTCACGATACGCAACACAGGCACTTCGGCCATTAAGAAAGTAACGGCTACTATCAATGGTGAAATCTTTGATATAGAAGACTCCCACGTTAAGCCATTCGATGACAAAGAATTTGTGGTAAACTATCCTATCAACGATGCTTTCGACGGCTATATCACCAGTCAGGTTGCCGTGGACTACGACAATGTTTTCAAATCACAGGCCCATCCTCTCCGTCGTGCCCCATACCTTCGACAAGAAAGTCCCTTGAAGAAAGGACGTGTTTCATTGGAGGATGTAGAGTGTAACGTTGTAAGCCAGAGAATTGAGAATGGCAAGAACATCATGGTCGTAGAACTCATCGACCACGCCACCCTACCCAAGAACATGGCCGCCGTAGTGGGCGTATTTACCCACCCCGAGGCTTTTGAAAGTTTAAGCGATTCCAAGGTTATGGTATTTGCCAAGGATGTCGAAGGATATGATGAAAACAACGAAGAAGATTGCCTTTACCGATTCCAAGACATTGGCGGAGTCTATAAGGCATACGTCCCCATTGAAGTAAGCGGCATCACCGAACCGATACAAGCATACGTCAACTGCCACTTGGTCGACATCAGTTATGCCCAGGAAGGCTTAGAGTCAATGATGGCTGCAGTCAAGAACGTGCGGGCACTGGAAACCCCGACACTTATCAATCTCTTCCCGCAAGAAAGCCCCACCACGTTCATTCGTCCAGTCATCAGCGACAATCCGACAGGACACAAGGCAACGGTAACCATGTTGGACAACGGTGTGCGTATCGATGGACTCACCGCCAGGAACATGGTGCGTGTGTTCACCTCCGACGGAATGACCATATATAAGAAAGAGGCCATGGGAACCAATATGTTCGTACCGCTTTCACGTCATGATGTGTACCTGTTGAGCACAGGCGAGGAAATCTTTAAGTTCAGATTCTAAACACGACATTATCCATATTCCAAACACGACCCTATAAATAAATGTGTATGAAAAAGAATATATACGGATATCTGCTCTGCCTGATGGCATTGTTACTCCCGACCAACAGCATGGCAGCCTCTTTCACGGAAGTACCAGCAGAGTTTACCGGTCCGACGTGGTATGACTACCGTGACACGAATTTCAGTTACGAAGGGAAAGGCACGCTCAATAATCCTATAGTGATAACTACAGCCGAGCAATTGGCTCAGTTTTCATTTCTCTATAACGAAAATCCTTCGCGCTTCGAAAAGAAAGTGGTGGTTTTGGGCGCCGATATCAACCTCAACAGGACTGAAGGTGGGAAACGCGTACAATGGATTCCTATCGGTTATAACTCAAATTATGCTTCTATTGTGTTCCTGGGGGTAGATACCAGGAACATGGGTGATGGTGGATGGACTTCGGCACAACCCCACTCCATTTCAGGATTGTATATCAATGCTGATTATTCAAAATCTCAATATGAAACATTTGGCCAGCCTGTCCATGATTCAGCATTCGGACTGTTTGCGGCAATATCGAGGTCGTTTATCGGCTACCTCAACATCAAGGATGCCGAGGTGACGATAGATTACTCCAATTCCGTCTCATTATTGAACAGCTATGTGGGGTTACTGACGGGAGAATCCAATTCACCTGTAACATCTACTGCAAATATATCGGATGGCGTAAATACCGTTTACGTGCCCAGTGCTATCGACGGAGTATCCGTAGAGGGAAACATTCAGGTAACTGGAACGGGAAGAACAACGTATAAGGAGTGTGTCGGCGGCATCTCCGGCAAAGATGGTTCCATGGGTATCTCACATTCTACGTTTAAGGGCAAAATTAACGTGAACAACGCTACATGCGTAGGTGGCATCACTGGATACGTCTATGGTTCCGACATCATAGACTGTGCCGCAGACGCCGATATCACCAGCAATTCCACCATCGTTCCGCAGATTGGTGGAATCATAGGTCTTAATGATAATTCCTATCAGGCTTACAGTCAGTCCAGAAAGGTGGAAGCATGCGTGTCGATGGGTTCGATTAAGTGCAGCAAGGATAATCAGCAGCGGCATGTTGTAGGAGGAATCTGTGGATATCTAGGGCAACACGTTACCATGTTGGGTTGTTCGAGCACAATGCTTATCTGTTCCTACGGCAATGTAGGAGGTTTGGTTGGTAGGATGCAGAAGATAAACGGTTCTGGCGACGCTTCTGACGGCACGTACTACTATCGTGACAGCAAAATTGAATGTTGCAGTTTCGGAGGACATCTCGACGGTTCCTTGGCTCATACCGATGACAAGGGACAGGTCACAAATTTTGACACATCCATTACCGACAACTATGTGGGCGGTTTTTGCGGTTATCTCGAGTGGGACGACAATCATGAGCATATCCACCGTTGTCTGTTTGTGGGTACCATGATGAACAGCGATTGTAATTTTCCAGGTAGCGAAAGCGTCACCGTAGGTTACGGTACAAACATTGGATCTACCGTCACTTATTGTTATTACGACAACAATATGTATACCAGGAAAGCTTGTCCTGACAACCAAGAAAACGCCACTATCATAGGGCTGCCAACGAAAGACCTGATAACTGGAACATCGACAAAAATCGGCAATTTCCTTATCAACGAGTCTGACCCTTACGGTTTCAAACTGGTAAAGGGCTCCTATCCCATCCCATATAGCAACAACACGGTTGAAGACCAACAGACAGTCTGCGAGCAAAATAACAACCCAGCCCTCAGCGACCTTGCTAAAAGAATGTTCTCTTGGGATGAGATGAACATCCATAATTCGGTATATGCCGCTGGAGCCCATCTGTGTGCCATGCCCGTGAGTTTCAGCGATGGTGATGCTGCCGACTATTTTGTGGCAGAACTAACCGTGCCGACAAAGACAACAACATGGCAGGAGTTGGGAACCGACCGAGATATCAATCTTGTCTCCGAGTGTTTCTACCCTGAATCAGAATGTATTTCCGTCAAGGACAAGACAGCGACAGCAAACCTTACAGGAAACTGTATCATTACCATTGACGGAACCTCAAAAGTAAAGGGTACCCCATCGACAGCATACGACCGTCCTACTCCTATCGGCGGCTCGAAGATTTTGGGACTCAGGGCGGAGACCCAAAAAGTGTGGAGCGGTGATGAGGCAAACGTATATGCAGGGGGTTCAGGAACGGCTGCCGACCCCTATCTCATCAAGAATGGCGAACAGTTGATTCATGCCATCAAGCATAACAGCGAAGGACAGTTCTTCAAGCAGATTTGCGACATCACCATTTGTCGGAAAGACGACACCTCGCTCATCACGATGGAAAATCTGAAAAATAGTACACAACCTGTTTCCTTCAGTGGTTCTTATGAATGGGATTCCCATGGTTGTGAATGGAAAGCCACCTACGATGGTAATGGGCATTTCGTCAAAGGGTTGTTACTGATGAATTACTTCGGACACTTTAACGCCGCTCTGTCGCTCTTTGGCAATGTCGGCACCTATGGCACCATCAAGAACCTTGGCGTGATAGACTCATGGATTGACTCTTTTGGGGCAGAAGGCCATTCTCCTTCCTTTGGCATGATAGCAAGCGAGGTGTCGGGTGAGATTAACAACTGCTTGACACAGGGGATCGATGCATCAGGAAGACCATGTGGAGGTATCTGCGCTTATGTAAAATCGGGAGGCAAGGTAGAAGACTGTATCTCTGCCGTATACACATTGTCCAGTACACCTGAAGTCTTTACGCCATTTGTGGCATACGACAACACAGACAACACCGGCACCATCAGCAACTGCCTGGCTGTCAACCCCATAAGATTGACATCCGACATAAGTATCGCTGACATGAGTTGCATCAACAACTGCTATTGGTTGAAGGGATATGGGATAGATAACGCAGGAATGACACTCGACGAGATAGGTTCCGCTCTCGGCAGTCGAAGCCGGTGGACATGGGTAAAAGGTTTCTTCCCCACTTTGAAGACCTTTAAGGACAAGGACATAGCCACCTTGATGGCCACACCCATACGCACAGACAAGACAGACGACCACTTGCTTGGATTTACCACAATGCTTGAGTTTGAACCCGGAAAGGCAACATGGACAAATGTACACGGAACCGATTACATCGAAGTGGATAGCGACCTGGGTGTCATCGCTCCGAAGGAAATAATGCCCACCGAATTCTCCTCTTCTGGCTTGCGCCATCCGGTGGAATATATATGTTCAACACTTAAGAACGCATTCTACTACATCCCCATGTTTACGAACAATATGGCTGTAGAGAAGGGCATCACCTTTGTCGACAGCAATGCGGAGGCCGCGTGTATCGCTGCTTTCGACAGCGATAACGACGGAAAACTTTCGTTGACAGAATTGCGTGCCGTAACGACCGAGCAGACTCTTCACGCCTTCAACACTGAAATAGGACAACAAATCGTCAGGTTCCCAGAATTTAGGTTCTTCAAATCGGTGACCACTCTTACCACCCAACTCAACGGACTCGCCAAACTGGAAGAGGTTAGCCTACCCTACAACCTTACGACCATCGGCGGCAAAGACGGAGACGAATACATCACACCGTTCGACGGTTGCACCAGTCTGACAAAGATGATCATCCCAGCCCATGTGTCAACCGTTGAACCAGGAGCGTTCTACCTTTCCTCTGTGGACAGCATCTTTGTAGATTCGCTCAACACCACCTACGTGTCTCGAGGAGGTCTTCTCTATAGCAAGAACGATGAACTCGTCAGTTATCCCAACGGCAGGAGCGGAGAGGAGATCGTGTTGCCCGGTACGATAGAGTCCATCCTTGAGGGGGCCATCTACAAGGTTGACGGTCTGAGAAAAATTTATTTCGACACCACGGACTATGAAACAGTGGCAGATTTGGAGGAAGGAGGCATCGTGAGTGACGACGGCAGCCTCATCGATGTATATATCTGCGATGCCACGTACGGCAGTGTGCTCTACAATTCCTACCTCGATGACGATTCATGGGAAGAATATGTTGATGCCGACAAGTTGCATTACTACTATCCACTAAAGATTGGATCAGCAAAGGCGGCAACATTGTATATTGGTTTCGACACTGAGTTGCCGGAAGGATTGAGGTCGTATATCGTCACCGAATCCGTCTTCAACGAAACGGACAAGACTGCATACTTGAAGAGAATGAGCAACGAGATTCCGAACCGTTCGCCCATCGTCATCTTTGCCGATGCTCCAGGCACCTATCGTTTATACCCATTAGATAGTCAACTCACTCCTTGGAATATGTATGTCAACAAGTTAAATGGTGTGGGACGCGACGGAATGGTTGTGAACCAAAGTGACTCCGACCGTGGAAGCATCCTGACACTGGGACGTAACAGTAACGGAGAGCTCGGATTCTTCTATTACATGTCGACTGAGAAGATTCCGCCCTATCGTGCTTACCTCACTTACGAGTGGGTAACTTCCGCCAATCCATACTTCCTCTTCCAAATCATAGACGATGAAGCAACTGGAATCGATGGCACTTCGCTCATCTGCGACCATGAACAGCTAACAAACGACAACGCTTGGTATACCATCAGTGGTCGCCGTCTCACAGGCAAGCCCTCGACGAAGGGAGTATATATACACAACGGGAAGAAAATGGTTGTGAAATAGTTGAGACGCAAGAATCAGCACTCATCTCTTTTAAAACAAACAAGCTCCAATCCTGGATATTTCAGTGCGAGATTTTGGATTTTTTCTTTAGTCTTGGCCAAAAACTGTTGGTATTCTGGTGAATTAGGGTGGATGGGACGGTGCGCCAATGCCTCCTTGATAGGTCGCCACTCCTCGATGAAATGCCGAGCCTCCGGACTAAGATAGTTTTCGACAAGACGTTCAAAGATATATTCCACCGTCTGTGAAGAAGGGTGCAACATATCGGGCGCATAGAAACGGTAGTCGCGCAGTTCATCAAGCACTATCTCGTAGGCGGGAAAGTAAGAAAGGGGTGAGGGGTGAGAGGTGAGGGGTGAAGATTGTGGCTGCAACGATGTTGCAGAAAAGGAGACAAGGGGGTTGGAGGCCTGTTGGAGTATTTTATCTATGGCGAGGAGGAGGGTGGCTTTAGACAATTGACTGCCGTGGAAGCCATATTTGGCATAGCGTATGGGACTGACAGTGAAGACTATATGCACATCGGGACGTTTTTGATACAGCGTCGCCACACATTGCGCAAGATATTCGGCGCATTCGTCGACAGAGAGTTCCCGTTCCTCAAACAATCGGGCCGGTCGTTTCTGGCAGTTGTCGACAATCACGCCCGTTTCCTTGAGGATATAGACATGATTGGTGCCGAGGGTGAGAAAGACGATGCGCGGGATGGTATCCAGCCGTTGTAGTGTGTGAAGCACGCTTGCCGGATTATACATCGTGCCGAAAGGGTTCACGGTAACCTTGAATTTCTCCTCTTTGAAACGCTGACCAATGCCGTCGGCAAAACAAGAGCCGACAAAGAGCATCTCCTCCAGAGGTTGGATGGAGAATGGAGGGGTTGGTATATTGACGGGCGTGGAGAAGTTCATTTTTTTTGAGGGGGTGAGAGATAAGAGGTGAGGGGTTGGGGGTTGGGGGTGAGAGAATAGCTTGTAGGGCTATGGGATTGGGGGTATTTGGTTTTTTATGAGCGGTTTATCTGGAGGCCTTGGTCGGAGAGTGTCATTTCGACGAAGCGGGCTGTTTTGTTGGGCGGGTTTGCAGTGACTATCTGTTTGATGCGAGCTGCCGCCTCCGGATCTTTGGCCACCATATAGAGGAAGCCTCCACCACCAGCACCCGGCAATTTATATCCAAGGCACAAGTCGTCAATCAGTTCCGTCAATTTTTGCACTTCGGGCGGGTTCGTCCCCCTATCGATGGCTTGGTTTTGCAACCATGTACGTCGAATGAGCGTTCCCAACCGTTGGAAATCGCGCCGTTGTATCGTCTCCGCCATCTCCTGCACATGTTGTTTCATCTGTCGGAGCAGCAACAACTCATCATGTTGGTTGAGGAACATCCGCCGAACTATTTCCGCCAAGATGTCCTTTGCCGTGCGCGTGATGCCCGTATAATAGAGCAGGTGGCATGCTTGGTATTCCGGTTGGGTGAACAAAGCGTCAGGCATCCACCGCACCACAGGACATTGGTCAAATCCCGCGTTGGTATGCAGCCATTTCACCCCAGGCAGCAGACCACCATACTGGTCTTGCCATCCACCACCCGTGGTGAGCAGTTGTTCGAGCACCAACGTTCGTACGCCCACTTCATTCTTGTCCCACAGCAGGCCACAGAAATCGTTGAGCGCCCCAAGTACCGTAGCCGCCAAGATGCTGCTTGTACCCAGTCCACTGCCCGCAGGAATGGCAGCGAGCAACGTTACTTCTATGCCACAGCCGAAAGCGTTCAATTGTTCTTCGAGTGAGGCATAAGGCGTGTCACAGAACTCCGGCAGGAAACCCGCCAAAGCCAACGCCGCCTTGGGTATGGAGAAGGGGCTTCCCACATGGTGGTAGTCAGACAATTGTTCGTATGTAGACACCTCTTCCACCGCCCCCAGGTCGATGCTTCGGAGCATCACCTTATATTGTCGGCACGGTTTCACGAACACCTGGATAGGTTGTTGTCCATTGAGGTTGATGGCTATGTTGATGACATCGCCCCCCTCCATGAGACAATAAGGAGGAGTATCCGTCCATCCCCCTGCCAGGTCGATGCGTACCGGAGACCGTCCACACACCATTTGGTCGGCCGTCACCGCCATGTGTGGTTGCTGTTTCACCCGCATAGCCGCCGCCGTCAGTCCCTCGCGCAAGAAGACGAATGCCTGTCGGTCAAAATCCGTACCATCGGCACCTTTCAGTCGTAGTACCTCGCTTCGAAACATCGCATCATGGATGCGCGTGAGTAACGGAGCCTCCTGGTCGATGGGATGCGGCAAGGCAATGTTACCTTCGACAAACTCACGCGCCGCCTCCTCAAGGTCAACTTGGTAGAACACGCTATGATGATAGTTCTTTGCCAAGAAAGGCCAGTTGAAATGCCTATATTCCTTTCGCTGCTCAGTGAGCCGTCGCAGGTTCGCCTCATTGGCTATCTCCTCAGCACTGATGCGTCGCGACATGTTCCACAACATCCTTCCACCATCTTGGTAAGGTTCGTTGAGCATCCAGCGCAGCACCAACTGAATATCATTACTATTGTTGACCACAGGGAAGATGCGTGCTTTCTGCAAGTCGTCGGCACCTTCAATGGCATTGATATCAATATTTCGTTCCTCCGCCCACTGTGAGAAAGATTGTCCTATAAACAGCGTGGAAACGTCGTGCAGGTCACCTCTGAAAAGGTCGTCATAACCATAGGGACGCACCGCAAAAGCATTGTCACCTATGGGCACGATGTCCACACACTGTCCACGACGCAGTTCTATCTTCCAATCATTCTCCGGCACCCCCGTGATAATATGGTTGCTTTCGATGCTCCACTGTTCGCTCACACAACTGTTTTCTATCCACAAATTTTGGTTGTCAGCCGTTATATCCTTCCATACCTGCGCGTTCTGTATAAACATCGCAGGATGCGGTTTACGGTCACGATGGATGATGCGCCGTTGGTCGTTGACGAGATTTTGAATGTCCAACATCGACGACAGCAACTCGTGCGACGTGCCAAAGTGGTAGAACTCGCCTCCCGTCAGAGGCAAGATAGCCACAGAGAGGTCGGAGAGAAGTGGGTCGGAGATTTCCGGTTGCGTGCCCAAAGCACGTCCGAAATCGGAGTAAAGGTCATAGCCGATGGCTTTACCCTCGTTGGAGGCCTTTTGCATGAGTCGCTGTACCGCCTTGTCGGAGAGTAGCCAAATGCCGATGTCAGTAAGGTAGAAATGGTCTTTGAGCAACTCACCCAATGTCTCCACCGACGGTTTCTGCATCATACACTTGAGTTGACCGGGCGTCTTCCTGTCGGCCACGAACACACCGTGGTCTTTGGCTATCTCCGGTCCAAGCCACAGTCCGTAGCACACCACATCGGCCTCGGGGATGGCTTGTAATGGTTCGGTGGAGCGGATAAACACATCGCCGCTGACCACCATAATATGGAGACTATCGGGAGCTGCCGCCATGATTTTCCGATACAGCGGCATCTGTATGTCGAGCAGGTTCTGTGACAGTCGTTGTCCTCGTTCCCATCGGAACACCGGTATGGGGGTGAGTATTTTCCCCGAAGGAGCATAAGCCGGCAGTCGTCGGCCCTGACCTCCAGCATGCAGCAGAATACGTTTTTCCTGAGCCAGCCAATCATAGAATTCCGTATCAGGAGCCATGGTCCGATGTGCTTCCAAGAGCAGGTGTGCCGTACCTCCGCCACTGCCCAGTTTATGGCCTACGGGGTCACTGGTACAGAACCACCCCTCTGGGGGCAGTCCCGTTATCTCATGGAAGCAGCCCACAAGATTGGGAGGGAGGGAGAGGAGAGCCCCTACCCCTTCCCTCCCCGAGGGGAGGGCATTATTAGCCTGCTGCATATTTTATTATTTGATATTAACTGATTAAATGGAACATCAGGAACGCTCCCATGAGCAACTTTATTCGTCGTCCGACTGTGCCTTGCCAACTACTCCTTTTTTCTTGAGTGCGAAGAAGAGGCAGGCGAGAAGTGCGAGGAGTAGGAGTACCATGGCGATGTTAGCCACTGTCTCCGTCTTGTCAACACTTTCGGGGAAGAACGACAGGCGCACCTGATGCGTTCCAGGCTCGACTCTGATCGCACGTAGCACATAGTTGACGCGGGAGACATCAACAGGTTTGCCATCCACTTCTGCTTTCCATCCTGGATAATAGATTTCCGAGAAGACCACGATGCCGCCCTTGCCCGTCTTCACCTCATATTTGAGGTCATTGGGTTCATAGGAAGAGAGTGTCACCGTCGACAGACTGTCTTGCTTAACCGCTTCGCCAAGCGAAGTCTTGAAACGGTTGTCCACGACCGCCACATGGTGCAGATCAACCTTGCCTATAGCATCCAGTTCCTCGTTGGCATTGTTCACATAGACGAGACTGTCGACCATCCATGCGTTACCCATGGCCTGTGTGTTGAGCAGTGGAGCCGTCTGTCCCCCTTGCAACGGGAAGATGAAATAACGTGCATTGAGCATGTTTATAATCGGGAAGATGCTGTCACCCTTCACCTGTGTCATGTCGCCTTGCGCCGCCACTACCGCTGGCATGGTCTTTTCCATTTCCGGCGCGATATACTGTTCGATGAGGTCTTGGTAACGACGCAGTTTGGCAGCATGGTAGCCACCGATACTCTTATGATAGAACGATGTCTCATTTTCGTTGAACGTGTTCGTGGCGAAATTGAGTACACGGTAGTCGAGTGTCTTGTCCTCAAGAATCATTCGGTCGGTATCTGTCATGGGCTGCGGTTGTTCGCGCACGCTCTTGCCCACAAACATATCATCGTTGAGGTAGCGTTTGTTCACCATCCACATATCGACCAGACAGAGCAATGCGATGCCACCGATAGTAGGCAGAGCCTTGAGTTTCTGCGCACGATAGAGCAAGAGCAACGCCGTGCCGAGGGCAATGACGATGACCGTACGCCAGCAGTCGGCCGAGAAGATAGCCTGTCGCACCTCCGTGAGGTTGGAGAGTAGCGGATTGAGCTGCTCAGGCGGGAACTGCGACAATGCCTGCAGTTCATTCGACGACACGAAGTCGGAGAAGAACAGTCCGGGAGCCAACGCAAAGAGCAGCGCTATGCCACCTGTGAGCGCCACGCTCAGGTATAGCGCTTTCGCTTTCTCCTTCAGCACCTCGGGATGGTCGAACACCTCTTTTAAAGCCATCATCGCCAACAGCGGTATGGTAAATTCGGCGATGACGAGTATAGATGCCACCGTTCGGAATTTCGCATACATCGGGAAATGGTCGATGAAGAAATCTGTCAGTCCCATAAAGTTCTTTCCCCATGCCAACATGATGGAGAGAATGGTCGCCGCAAGAAGAGCCCATTTCATCGGACCCTTGACAATGAACAGTCCGAGGAAGAACAGTGTGAGTACAAACGCTCCTACATACACAGGTCCGCTCGTTCCCGGTTGTTCACCCCAATACTGTCCTATCTGTTGGTAGATGGGATAAAATTCAGGGTTCGCTTTTTTCATACCCGTCTCATTAGATGCCAGTACCGTCTGCGACGTTCCGCCCTTGGCGTTGGGCACAAGGAGCGTCCATGTCTCGCTGATGCCGTAGCTCCATTGTGTGATATAGTCGCGGTCGAGTCCGCTTGCACTTTGGTTGGCCGCATCCGCCTTCACCAACTCACTCTTTCCGCGCATCGACTCCTGCGAGTACTGCCACGTATGGTACAGGTTGGACAGGTTCATGCAGATGCCGATAAGTGCACCTACGACACACGCTGCCGTAGCCTTGGCAAAGTGAGCCAACCGTTTCTCACGCATTGCCTGCAGAAAGAAGGCGATGAGCATGAAGAAGATGGGGAAGAGGTAGTAATAGGTCATCTGCACATGGTTGGCATTGATTTCGAATGCCGTGAAGATAGCCAACACCGCCATGCCCCATAAGTATTTGCCCCGATAAGCAAGGACCATACCCGCTATCAATGGTGGCAAGTAGGCCAGCGCCCACACTTTCCAGATATGTCCCGCCGCTATGATGATGAAGAAATAGGACGAGAATGCCCAGATGATGGAACCGAGCACCGCCAATGCCTGTCGGAAGTTGAACGCCCGCAAGAGGATGTAGAAGCCGAGAAGGTAGACAAATACGTACCACACGTTTTCGGGTAGCCACAGGTGGTATGCCTTCACTGCCGTCTGTAGTTTGTCAGTGCTGCTATATGACGGTGATGTCTGGTAAGTGGGCATACCCGAAAATGTCGAGTTCGTCCATCGCGTGCGTTCGCCGTCATGTCGTTGGTAATACTCGGTGGCTTCCTGTCCCGCTCCCCTACCCGCCGAGGTATCATGCTGGTAGAGTATGCGGCCTTCAGTATCGGCCGGGAAGAAATAGGCGAAAGCGATGACCGCGAAGAGGAGCACTGCCAACACGTCGGGCAGGCATTTTTTCAATGTATCCATAGTTAGGTTGTTTTTCTAATTGTTACAACTTGCAAAAGTACGGAAAAATTGAAAGATTAGAAAATTAAAAGATTAAAAGATGAGGGATTTACCAACAAATTTGCGACTGATTAAAAAAATCATTCGCAAATTTGCTAATTATTCCCGAGTAATTATTATCTTTGCAAACGAAAATACAAGACCAAATGAGCCTACACTAAATAATGAATATGCCATACACTTGTTTTTTCACAGTCCTTGGACCATTGAAACAGTAATAAGCTATGAACATTGATTTTGAAAGCACGGCACTTGAGGAGCTCTACACGAATGGAACGACTCAGGACCATCGTTATAAACGACTTTCAAAGGATATCGTCAAGCGGTTTATAAAAGTAGTAAACTACTTAAAAGCCGTCCGACGCATAGAAGACCTTTACCTTATCAAGTCACTACACTATGAAAAGAAAAAAGGCGACCTAAAAGGTATTGATACCGTCTGGATAAACGACCAATACCGACTCTTATTCCATAGTTCCCCCGACAATAACGGGATTATTGTAAACGCATTAATTATTGAAATTTCCAAACATTATGAATAAGAAAGAATTGACACCATTTGTAGCCACTCATCCTGGTGAAATGATTAAGGATGAACTGAAAGAGCGCAACATGACCCAAAAACAACTGGCAATAGAAACGGGCATTAAACCCTCTGTTATCAGCGAGGCCATCAATGGCAAGCGACCTTTATCGCTCAGCGTTGCTTTGGCTTTAGAAAAAGTATTCGACATTCCCGCCGACATCTGGATGAATCTCCAAACGCAATATGAACTTGACACCGCTAATATTGCCCAACGAGACAATCAACGCGAAAGTGTCGTCGTTACCATTCCCAAACACGACCATAAACTATTACAAGAACTCGTTCGTAAATTTGGATGGGCTTGTGCGTTCTGATAAAACAGAACGCTTTTTTTATTTCAATGAGTTTTCCTTTCCATTGATGTAGATGACAGCAATGGATTTATCCTATAATCTAGTTTACTATCAAATAAAGAGATTTGTTATGCTCTACCATTTCAAAATCTTGCTTTCTAATATAATTCTCCCATCAATTAAGCTATAACACCATTCTTTCACGCCATCTGTTCCTCTGACTGTTATTTGTCGTCTTCCTTTTGATGGGGGAGGAATACATTTTACCTTTAATTTATAATTGATTGGATGCTTCGTTACAAATTCCTTAACACTTGAATCAAGCAATATGGTTATTTTGTATTTTTGTATATATCCCATTATTCTTGAACTATATGATAGATCTTTTGGGGAGAAAGCACTAAAAAACAACATGTAATTATCGTTCCCATTCTTTTTTACTGACACGCCTACAATCTCTCCTTCCTCAACATCATCTAAAACCATATTAATGATAGAGTCTAATTGACAAGACGTAACAATGTACCTGTCAAGTCTCATAATATCCTGTGCAAATCCTATAGTTAACTGTGAGGATAATAGAAATGATATTATGAGGATTTGTTTATATGGTCGAGTTTTTGTCATAATTGTTATGGTCGTTTCGGAAACAGAGAAGTCATTTTTGATATCGGTCACGCTCTATCTCCAGCACACGGGTTATTTCAAAGAATAATTGTGGACGCGAATAGTAATCGCTTGATTCTTTCAAGTCGAAACCATCGCAATGACTTGTCATGAATTGACGTTCAAACTCCCAGATTTCAAGATAGTAATGCATAAACAAGTATTCATCGGAGACGGCCGTCACATAAAAAGGTTGTTCCTCCGTCCCATCGCCTGTGATAGCAATTGTATTGAATATTCTTTGCATGCGGTAATAGTAGACCTGTCCCTCATTGCGGGATACGCAATGTTGAGCAGTTGTGTCTTTCAAAATATAAGCTATAGCAAACGCAGCATTGAACAAAGCTTTCAAACTCACAGGGTTCTTCTTAAGCTGTTCTCTTGCTCCCTCAAGACATTCCTCATACTTCCCATCTCCCATCAGGACATCCAGATTCCTTCCTTCATCAGATTCTGTAAATGGTGTGAGGAATGACTGTCCATAATATGCCAGTATTCGCTCATTCCATGTCATCGTAGTGTCAAGCTTGCTTGCAGACATTCTTGCCACCAAACCCCTTATCTTATCAGGGTCTTTATCGGCCACGTCTTTCACCTCTTTCCAATTGACGGGTATGATTTCACGGTCTTCGTCTTGAGCATTTACCGCCACAGGCAACATGAGGAGAAAAACAAAAATACGCAATAACTGTCTCATCATATGCTTTTAGGTTAAGGTTGTTATTTCTTTTTTGCAAAGATAATCAAAAATACGACATATTGCAACACCATCATGAACATTGACACACTTAAAAAACGTAGCAAACTATTAGTCAAGATGTTACAAAAAGAAGAGGAGCGTTCTTGACACTTTTTTACTTTGGGAGAAAGATATGAAGATTGGACGTAGAAAGAGGTTGGGACATTGTTGGAGAAACCACCCCATCGAGTGAAGAAAAACGAATGTAAAGGTAGCACGGGAAAAAGAGAACAAAGAAAAAAAGCGGGGAAAAAAGGACGATGTTGCAAAGATTGCGAAAAAAGTAGTATATTTGCACATCATAAATTTGGAGAACCAAAAATTGATTACTGAACCTTAAACCATTTCAAAATGAGAATTCTATTTATCGGTGGTACCGGCACCATCAGCTCGGCCATCACGAGACAATTGGCAAACAGCGAACATGAGTTATGGTTGTTGAACCGAGGCAACCGCAAAAACGAAGTGCCCGAAGGTGTGCGCCAGGTGATTGTCGACATCAACGACGAGGCGGCAGTGCTTCGTGAGTTAGGCGACACCCGTTTCGACGTAGTGTGCGACTTCATCGTGTTCACCACCGACCAGTTGGAACGTGACTACCGTCTTTTCAAAGACCGGACGCGCCAATACGTGTTCATCAGCAGCGCATCGGCCTATCATAAGCCTGCCCGCAGCTACGTCATCACCGAAGGTACTACGTTGGCCAACCCCCACTGGGAGTATTCACGCAACAAGATAGCCTGTGAGGAGATGTTGATGAAATGGTATCGTGAGACCGGTTTCCCCGTTACCATCGTCCGTCCGAGTCATACCTATTGCGAGCGCAGCGTGCCCGTGGGGTTCCATGGTCCGAAAGGCAGTTGGCAGGTGTTGAAGCGCATGATGGAAGGCAAGCCTGTGTTGGTGCATGGTGACGGCAGTTCGCTGTGGACGATGACATGGAACGAGGATTTCGCGAAAGGTTTCATCGGTCTATTGGGCAATCCCCACGCCATTGGCGAGGCTTTCCAAATCATGTCGGACGAGTCGCTCTCGTGGGACCAGATATACGAAGCCGTGGCGGCAGCCCTCGGTGTCACGCTTAAGCCCTACCATGTATCGTCAGATTTCCTGAATGACGTGGCTCCGAAAGAATACGACGTAGAAGGCAACCTGTTGGGCGACAAGGCGCTGACGGTGGTATTCGACTGTTCTAAACTGAAACGTGCCGTGCCTGGGTTCCAGTGCACAGTGCGTTTTGAGGAAGGCGCTCGGCGATGTGTGGAATATCTGATGAGACATCCCGAATGTCAGGTGGAAGACCCAGAGTTCGACCAATGGTGTGACCGTGTGATTGCGGCACTGGAGAAGGCGAAGAAAGAGGTGTGAAACCCACCTCGACCCTCCCGAAGGGATGAAACCCACCCCGACCCTCCCGAAGGGAGGGAGAGGAGTGATGAGTGACAAATGACAAGTGATGAATAACCCTTAAATTATAATATGAATATTACGAAAACACTATTGACCATCGGTTTGGCATCGGCAATGATGCATTCCGTCGCCATGCCTTATGAGGGCATTGGCACAAACGACAGAGGAGGCAACGGACAGGCTCCCTCCGCCGAGCGGGAGAACCCATTGTTGGTGGAGAGTGGACTACCTTTTGGCGCACCCGATTTCAGCAAGATTCAAGCGTCAGACTATCTTCCCGCCATTAAAGAGGGTATTCGACAACAACGCGAAAACATCAGTCGCATCACAAGGAACAACGCACTGCCCACTTTCCAGAACACCATCGTGGCCTATGAGGAAAGCGGTTTGCTTCTGGAGCGTGTGACCAACATCTTCTTCGGTCTGACGAGTGCCGACAAGACACCCGAGATAGCAGAAACGGAGAAGGCGGCCATTCCCCTGCTGACGGATCTGGAAAATGAAATCATGTTCGACCGTTCGCTGTTCTCCCGCATCAAATACGTATACGACCATGAGCATGCCACCCTACAGGGCGAGGACAAAAAACTGTTGGAAGAAGTGTACAAAGACTTTGTGCGTAGCGGTGCACTGCTGTCGGAAGAGAAGATGGAACGGATGAAAGCCATCAACCTCCGTATCTCCGACCTACAGCAACAATGGGGAGACCTGTTGCCCGCCGCTACCAACCATGCCGTGGTATGGGTGAACAGCCGCGAGGAACTGTCGGGCCTGAGCGAAGCAGACATCGCCCAATGCAAGAAAGACGCCGAGAGCCGCGGTGGCCAAGCCCCCTATTGCATCGTCATCATCAACACCACCCAGCAGCCCTTGCTGTCGAGTCTTGACAACCGTGAGTTGCGCCGACGTGTTTATGAGGCATCGATACACCGTGCCGATGGCAGCGGTTCGTACAACACCTTCCCCATCGTGAGCGAGATAGCCCGTCTGCGCGCCGAGAAAGCCCAACTGATGGGTTTCGGTAACTACGCCTCTTATTCGTTGGAGAAAACGATGGCCAAGACCACCGACAATGTGTACGCTTTCCTTCGCAATCTCATCGAGGCCTATCGGCCGAAGGCGGATGCCGAGACGCAGGCCATTGAAGCCTATGCCCGCCGAACAATGGGCAACGATTTCCATCTGGAGCCCTACGACCGTTTCTATTACTCAGCCAAGATGAAGCAAGAGGCATACAGCCTGTCCGACGACGAGGTGAAGCCTTATTTCAATGTCGACAGCGTACTCATCAACGGGGTGTTCTACGCAGCCGGGCGTGTGTATGGTCTCACCTTCAAGGAACGGAAGGACATACCCACTTATCATCCCGACATGAAAGTGTTTGAAGTGATAGACAAAGACGGATTGTCGCGTGCCTTGTTCTACTGCGACTATTTCCGTCGTCCCACGAAACGCGGTGGTGCCTGGATGAGCGAGTTTGCCCAGCAGAGCCGCCTGCGTCATCAGCAGCCCATCATCTATAATGTGTGCAACAGTGCCAAGGCTCCCGACGGACAGCCCTCATTGCTGACATGGGACGAGGTGACCACGATGTTCCATGAGTTCGGCCATGCCCTGCACGGCATGTTGTCAGATTGTCATTATGCCAAGTTAGCCGGTACCAATGTGGCACGCGACTTTGTGGAGATGCCCTCTCAATTCAATGAGTCATTCGCCACCATCCCCGAAATTTTCGACCATTTCGCCCGCCATGCTGAGACGGGACAGCCGATGCCTGCCGACTTGAAAGCGAAGATGTTAGAATCCATCAATTTCCACTCCGCTTACGCATTGGGCGAGAACCTGGCAGCCACTTGTCTGGACCTGGCATGGCATACCCTCGATCTGGCATCTATACCGACAGCTGAACAAGCGAGCACCTTTGAAACAGATGCCTTACAACGCGTGGGATTGCTTGACCACCAGGTGCCACCACGCTACTCCACCAGTTATTTCAACCATGTATGGGGTGGCGGTTACGCAGCAGGATACTACAGCTACCTATGGACGGAAGTGTTGGCCGTGAATGTGGCCAACTGTTTCGCCAACCGCGGCCCCTTGCGCAGAGAGGTGGGCCAAGCCTTCCGCGACCAAGTGCTCAGCCGTGGCAACACTGGCGACTTGATGGAGATGTTCTCCAACTTCACAGGGCTGTCGCAGCCCGACGCTACGGCACTGTTGAAGGCGAGAGGATTGTAAAAAGAAGGCTGCCCCAAGAGAAGGGGCAGTCTTTTTTTTAATCTTCATTTTATCAGTGCATTATTTCCGGGAGCATTGGAGGCATAATGGTCCTCCTTGCAAAATGTTACTATCTATCGCATATATTCTCTTTTCATCCACAACTCATGAATCTTACGCGTCTGTGTTTGGGTGAGCAGGATGCCTGATAGTGTATATGATTTATATGAGGTAAATGATGTTGGTTTTCGGTGCAAAGATAATGGCAGGGTGTTCCACGATTTGGAACACCCTGCCATTATTTTATAAAAGAAGTCTTTTTTACTTAAACAGATGAGGGATAAAGTTTTTGAAGCATCGACGCCAGGTGAGCCATTCGTGATGTGTGCCCGGCGAGATATACAAGTCGGTGTTGATGCCCGCATCGCGCAGGTTTTTGGCCAATGCCTCCGTTCCGAAGTTCTCCTCGCTGCCCGCACTGACATAGACATAATGCATCTTCTTGTTGAACTCATCGGGACGAGTGAACACACCATCATAAGCCGTTTTCACGTCGAGACCGAAGATAGCACCACTGAACGCACCCATATACGAGAACTTGTCCATGTTGTTGAGCACAATGTCGAATGTCTGGTGTCCACCCCATGACAATCCAGCCATGGCGCGGTGGTCACGGTCGGTGAGCGTACGGAAATTGTTGTCGATATAAGGAATGAGGTCGTTGATGATGACTTTGTAGAACGAGGCTCCGTAATTTGCGAAAGCATCGGGTCCATTGTTTTGGAACGGAGCCTTGATATCGCCGCTCTCCATGACCACAATCATTGGCACCACCTCGCCAGCAGCGATGGCATTGTCCATGATATGCTGCATGTGTCCCTGTTTGCTCCATCCTGTTTCATCCTCGCCCATGCCATGCTGGAGATAGAGTACCGGATAGCGTTTTTTCTGCGCTTTCTTCAAGTCGTATTCAGCGGGCGTGTAAACCATGGCATGTCGCCACTCCTTGGTCGATTCCGCCCAGTAGTAGATGCTCCTCACCTGTCCGTGGGCGACGCCCTGATGTGGACGGTAGTAGTCGCCCTCCGCTCCTTCGGGAATTTCAATGCCACCCGCCTCGCGGTTGCATCCGAAGAACGTCTCCGTGGCTGGGTCGATGAAGTTTACCCCACCAATGTTCATGAAATAGTAATGGAATCCCACCACCAACGGGTCGGTGACGGCACACCACACGCCCTGTTCATCACGGCGCATGTCATATTTCTTTCCGCAGATGTCCACCACAGCCGAGTGTGCGTCGGGTGCCACCAGTCGGAAATAGGCCCTACCCTCACTGTCCACTTTCGGGAAATCATTGCCCGGCACAGTAGTAGACGCCGTTTTGGCATCGGCCGGCACGTTAAACGGACTTTTCACCTCATAGCCCATGAGCATCAACATTTTCTCGCCATAGCGACGACCCAGTTCACGGTATCCCGCTGCGTCGAAGTGCAGACGGTCGGGGCCGTTGGAGCAGCCCGTCGATGAAACCACATGAGCGGTATGCAGTGTCTTTGGCAGGTCGTTGATGACGGCATTGTGAGCGATGCACTGTCCCTGTCCGTTGGCCTGTACCACCTCACCGGCGAGCAGAGGCACCTCTTCGGGCTTCAACTGTAGGTCGCCAAGCAGGTGGTCGTACACCTGTTGCACCATTCCCGGCCAGCGCGGGTCACCCGTATTCGTCTCACCTTGGTGCATAAGGACGCCCTTGATGACCCCATCCTTCTGCGCTTTCTTTGCCAATGTCACCAACCGTTGGTAGGGGTTGTTGTCATAGGCAGCGAGCATGCCCTTCATCCATCCCGGTGCCGTTTTCACATAGTTAGCGATACTGTCAGGGATGAAGCCCTGGATAGCAATGCCACCGATGGCCACGGTGATGACGCCCACGCGCACATTCTCCGGCAAGTTTTCCGTCATGGTACGTCCGAAGTAGTCTACAGGAGTCAGTCCGGTGTTCTCACGGCAAAGAGGCGGCAGCGCCTTATACCACTCGCCCATTTTTCGTCCACGCCTATTGTCGTCGACAGCCGCCATCATCTGGAAACGGTCGCTCACGCCCTCCATATCCTGCGGTTCTATTCTGGCATTACCTTCCATGTTCGACTGACCGAAGCAGAGGAAGATGTAAAAATTGGGATCTGGGGCAGCCGACACTTTTGTGAATGACGCTGCCATCAGTGCTATGAGAAGCACGATTTTCAAGGATAATTTCATACTTTTTATTATTAGGTTGATTTAGCGACAAAATTACTGAAAAACAATATGTGGCACACAAAGATTTTGTAACATTTACTTTTTTAAATGTTACGCATGGGAAACATGAACAATAAAGGGACGGAAATGAGCCTTGATGCTTTCACATATCGCGTGTCATCAAGGTGCGGTATTCCACCGGTGTCATGCCGATGGCGTCCTGTACCCTACGCTGTAATGTACGCACGTTGCTGAAGCCCGCTTCTTCGGCGATAACGGCAATGGTATAGTTCTGCTTTTCCCTGAGCAACCGCAAGGCTGCCAACACCCTGAGGTTGTCGATGTATGCCTCAGGTGTGCGGTGGATGGTCTGGTGTCGAAACAGGCGATTCAGACGTTCCTGGCTCACGTCGAGCATCTTGGCCAAGTCACGTGCGCAGAAATCAGGTTGCAGATGTGGTCTGTCGGACTCAATTTTCATCTCAATGATTGCCATGAGTTGACTGTCGTCTTTCAGGTCAGCATTGCGCTGCCTTTCTATGTTTCCTTGGAGCAGTTCTTTGGCCACAGACACACGCCGGCGCATCTCATTGTCTTCTTCGAGCCGTTCGGAGAGGTCGAGGTTACGGCTCACGAGCCTTATCAGTTCATCCCTGAGTCGATTTACTTCCTCTTTGAGCGCAGCGTTCTCGTTTTGCAGTTTTTGTATCTCTTCTTGTGACATAGGTTATTAGTTACGAGTGATGAGTTACGAGTGATGAGTTACAAGTTACGAGTGATGAGTTACGCGATTATGGTTGTTGTGTTATTCTTCCTTTTCGAAGAGTTGGAGGAATCCACCTATGCGCAGCACCTCCTCCACATCGTCGGCAGGTTGGCGGAGGAAGGCGCGATGACCGTTTTTCCTCACATGCTTATAGATATTGAGCAAGATACGCAGTCCACTGGAAGAGATATAGTCCAGTTCAGCGCAATCGACCACGATGTCGCAGTCGTCACGTTCGAAGAGCGGTGCCAAGTCGCGTTCAGCCTGGGCACAAGCCGCCGTGTCGAGGTCGCCAATTAGAGCGGCCACCAATCGGCCTTCATTTTCATAGATGTTTGTCGTCATGATTTATTTTTTTATTAATGATAAGCATATTTTTGTCGTCTTGTCGACGGTATTCGAGCATGTTACTCAGTTGACGGATGAACACCAATCCCAGTCCACCTGGCGGTCGGTCAACAGCATCCATCGACAGGTCGGTTGTCGGTGCCGTGGTGGGATTGAATGGCAATCCATCGTCGATGATGCACAGTTGGACATCATCTCTGTTCACCGTTGCCGTCAGCTGCACCATCTTTGCCTGTCCGTGCATCACGGCATTGGTCATCGCCTCTTCCACCACCAAACGCAGCCGTTTTGTATCACGTTTTTCCATTCCTGCATGCCTTGCTATGCCCTTCAAGAAAGAATTCACCTTTGACAGGTCATCATCAAGGCTGACGGGCGAGAATGTCATTGTTTTCTTGCCTTTCCATTCAATGGCCATCATGGTGATGTCGTCGCTCTGCTGAGCCTTGCCTGCGAAAATTCTGGACTCATTCTCCATCCGAGTCACCAACGTGTGCACGTCTTCCCCCTTCAACTCACCATTCAAGGCCAACACCTTACTCCTTGAGAACAGTTTTCCCTCGACATTGCGCATCTCACTCAGTCCGTCTGTGTAGAGGAACAGAATATCGCCGACATTCATGTCCACCGATTGTCCTTTGAACTCCCATTCATGCAATGCTCCCACAGGCAGGTTAGAGAAGACTTTCAGCGGTACGCCCGCAATGAGCGGTGCCTCATGTCCAGCATTGCAATAATCGATGTGTCCGCTGGCGGTGTTGAGTATACCGATGAATATCGTGGCGAAATATCCTGCCGTCTGTTCTTCGCATATTGTCCTGTTCATGGCCTGCATGATATCTACAGCCGTGATATCCGCCGCTTTGGTGTTTTGCCGCCCCACCTCCGTGCGGAAGAGGGTACGTATGGCCATCATGAGCAATGCTGCCGGCACCCCTTTTCCCGAAACGTCGCCTATACAGAAGAACAGGTGGTCATCACGCATGATGAAGTCGTAGAAATCACCACCCACCTCTCGCGCTGGTGTGAGCGACGCATACACTTCCACATCATCATGGTCGGGGAAAGGATGTGACACTTTCGGCAACATGGCCATCTGGATGTTTCGAGCAATATTTAGTTCGTTTTCTATCCGCGCCATCTCTTTGTCAACGGTCACCAATTTACGTTGGCTAGCCACATAACGCTGAATGATGAACGCCAGCACGAGCAGTCCCAACAATTGGAGTATGACTACGGGGAGTAGCGAGTGTCGTTGGTTGTCGTAGAGTTGTGTCGCCATGGCCGACAGTTCATCAAGGGGAACGTCGGCAGCGAGCACACCCACCGTTTTGCCTTGTTTGTCGTGCACAGGTTTTGAGAAAGTGCACATGAGCATCACATTGTAACGTCCTTCGTAAGGCTCACTCCAAAAATCATCGTTGTCCAAGGCACGGTGGAACCAAGAGCGTTGGGTATAGTCAAAATCGATGGATTGTTCTGTGATATCATCTTCTTCGCCATAGATATAGATTCCGAATCTTCCATGGGATTTTGGATTTGAAACGGCATCGTTTATATACCCCGGTATAAAAGCAATGTTCATTCCAGTGATATACTCTGACTGGACCAACATTTTACGCAGTGTCATTTTCAGCGAGTCGATATCCTTTTTCTCCACCAATTTTTGAACGATTGGCATATAATCGGACATCGTCTTCTCCACATCTTGTTTAAGCAGCGCCGTGTGGTTGGTTTCGCTCAAGTCACGCTGCGCCATCTCCGTGAGTTGCCACGTGATGTCGCGCCGTGTAGCGAAATATTGCACGGCAGTGGTCAGTTCCAGAAGAAGTGCTGCGACAATGAGCACCACAACACTTCTCATCTTGACTATGCTGCTTGTTTTCATTCCGTATTATCTTTCAAAATGCAAAAGTAAGAAAAAGATGAAAAAAATACAAATTGTTGAGGGAAAAAAGCGAAAGGAGGCCTAGCTAACAGGCCACTGTTTACGAAAAACTAGATAATAGGACCGATAAGTCGGGTGCAAATAGAAGTGATTCAGAGGGAAGAGGAGTAAGTTTAACTGGTGTCGATGGTGAGACAATAAAAAAAGGGGCGCGATTTGCGCCCCTAAAGTGATTCCGTTGGGACTCGAACCCAAGACCCACAGCTTAGAAGGCTGTTGCTCTATCCAGCTGAGCTACGGAACCATCCTATGATGATTCAGAAACCGAGGTTTTCCAAAATCGGGTGCAAAATTACTTCATTTTCTGCAATTTGCCAAATAAACGTGGATTTTTTTAGATACAATCTTTGACACATGATTGAAAGGAGAGAAGAATCCGTTCACGTGTTCTTGCGCCGGGTATCTGTTGAATGTCGAAAAAAAAACGCTTTGCATTGGTCCTATGTCGCAAAAAAAACGTACTTTTGCAACGCATAAAGACTATCGGTTCATTTTACGTGATTAAAAAGGGAACACGGGTGCAAATCCCGGACAGTCCAGCTGCTGTGAGTTGACATTAGCGCCGCGAACAAACGAGCCACTGAGAATATCGGGAAGGCGTTCGCCATCGGTCAACGAAGTCAGAAGACCTGCCGTAGTCAAACACATGTCGTCCTCTTGGGTTAGGGCGGACTAAAACGGTATTTTGGATGAAGCGCCACGCTTTTCTTTTATTTTTTGTCGTATGGACAGGCTTGTTGTCTGCCCAAAGCGTTGACACGTCGTCACCTGCCGACACGATTGGTAGCATCGGCGAGGTGGTGGTGCGCGGCAAACTGGTGTTCCGCGAGGTCGTTCCCTCGCAGAAATTAGGCGGCAAGGCGTTGGAGCGCATGAGCAACCATAGCATTGCCGATGCGCTACGCTATTTCTCCGGCATTCAGTTGAAGGACTATGGTGGCGTGGGTGGCATCAAGACCGTGAACATCCGTTCCATGGGCACCCACCATCTGGGCATCTATTACGATGGCATCGAGTTGGGCAATGCCCAGAACGGACAGATAGACCTGGGGCAATTCTCTTTGGACAATGTGGAGGAGTTGACGCTTTACAATGGTCAAAAAAGCGCCATCTTCCAGACAGCCAGCGACTTCGGCAATGCCGGTAGCGTGTATATCCGCACACGTCGCCCCCGGTTCCAACCTGGCGAACGTCGTCATCTGCGTTTCAAGGCCGCCTATGGCTCCAGTGATATGTTCCGCAGCACCGCCCTGTGGGAGCAGAAGATAAGCGACGATGTGAGCGCCTCGCTCTCCGCCGGTTTTCTCACCGCCAGTGGCAAGTATAAGTTCCGTTACCGCCGTTTCAATATCGACCATAGCGTGGCATGGGATACAACGGCGACGCGCCAAAACGGCGACATACATGCCGAACGCTTGGAAGCCAACCTACACGGAGTTATCGACCAGGGCTACTGGCATGTGAAAGCGTACCTATATAATAGCGACCGCGGCATCCCAGGCGCCATCGTCAACAATGTGTGGCGCAGGGGTGAGCGCCAAGGCGACCTGAACACTTTTGTACAAGGGGCATGGCAGAAAAGTCTGGGCGACCGTTATAGTACCCGTGTGATGGGCAAGTGGGCCTATTACCGCACCCATTACGTGAACAACGATCCCACCCTTCTGCCCGTGGACAACAAGTATTACCAACAGGAATATTACCTCACCACCTCGCATGTGTATGAACTGATGCGTGGTTGGAGCGTATCGGCAAGTTACGACATACGCTATAACAAGCTAGGAGCCACCACCTACCGCTTTGCCCGTCCCACCCGTTGGTCGCACCTCTTCTCGTTAGCCACCGGCATCGATTTCTGGCGAGTAAAAGCCCAGGCAAGTATCCTGTACAGCTTCATTCACGACCATACCCGTTTGGACGACCGCACTAGCGACAGAGGACGCTTCACGCCCGCCCTGTTCGTCAATGTGTTCCCCTTCAACGACCATGCTTTGTCGTTACGCGCCTATGTGAAGGAAAGTTTCCGCATGCCCACGTTCAACGATCTCTACTATACCGATTTGGGCAACGCCTCGTTGCGCCCTGAACGCGCCACGCAGTACGACATCGGCATGATGTACGACAAGAGTTGGCAGCGAGGGGTATTACGCCAACTATCATTTCAGATTGATGGCTATTACAATCATGTTACTGACAAGATTGTTGCCTACCCCAAAGGCCAGCAGTTCCGTTGGACGATGCTTAATATGGGCAAGGTGAAAATCCACGGTGTTGACGTAGGAGCCTCTGCCACCCTCGCCCCCCTGCCCCATCTGCTGGTCACAGGACGTTTGCAGTACACCTATCAGGACGCCCGCGACGTGACCGACCCCGACACACCTTATTATAAGGACCAGTTGCCTTATATCCCTTGGCACAGTGGTTCGCTCATATTGGGTGCCACATGGAAGGGATGGGGAGTGAACTACAGTTTCATCTATGCCGGTGAGCGATACAACGAGCCCGAGAACATCATCTACAACCACATGGAACCGTGGTACACAAGCGACTTGGGGCTTACCTATGAGCGACAGGTTGGGAAAACCCATTGGAAAGCCACCTTGGAGGTGAACAACCTGCTTAGCCAGGATTACGACGTCATCGTGAACTACCCCATGCCCAAGCGCAATTATGCCCTTAGTTTAGAACTGACATTATGAAAAAGAGCCACCTGACATATCTACTGTTGTTCGTTTTGCTGCTTGCAGGCTGTCGCGACGAAGAACTGATTTATTATCCCATGACCGACGACACTGGCGACGTGCCGGTGGACGACGGTGGCGACCTTAGTTACCTCGGCATGTACGTGCTCAACGAAGGCAACATGGGTTCGAACAAAGCCACGCTCGATTTCCTCGACCTGACCACTGGCGAATACCACCGTAACATCTACCCCTCGCGCAACCCCTCGGTGACGATGAACCTGGGCGATGTGGGCAATGACATCGGCATCTACGGCCACCGACTGTGGATGGTCATCAACTGCAGCAACAAGGTGGAAGTGGCAGACGCTTTCACAGCCGTGAGCATCGGTCATGTGGACATTCCCAACTGCCGTTACATGGCCTTTGCCGACGGCTATGCGTACGTGAGCAGTTACGTGGGTGCGGTAAACGGCAAGTCAGTATTGGGCAGTGTGTACAAGGTGGACACCACCAGTCTGCAGGTGGTGGGAACGGTGAGTGTGGGCTACCAACCCGATGAGTTGGCCGTCGTCAACGGCAAACTCTACGTAGCCAACAGCGGCGGCTATAATGCCACCGAAGGTATGGGTTACGACAACAGGGTGAGTGTTGTCGACCTCACCACATTCACTGTTGAGCGCCACATTGATGTCGCCCCCAACCTGTTCCGTATCCGTGCCGACCATTACGGCCGATTGTGGGTGGCCTCTCGCGGCGACTATGAGGACAATCCTTCGCGCCTGTATCTGTTGGAACCCGACGTGAATGGCGATATGCTGGTGACACACGAGATAGACACTCCCGTGGCTGACATGGACATCTGCGGCGACAGTCTCTATTTCTACGGCAGCGAGACCATGGCGGGGAAGAAACAAAACAACTACGGCATTATCCACCTAAAGACATTGGAGGTGCTCACGAAGAGCCATATCACCCTACCCGAAGGACGCAGGATACGTACACCCTACGGCATCAAGGTTCACCCGAAGACACATGACCTTTATATCATGGACGCCACGAACTACGTGTCAAGCGGTCTGCTGTTCTGCTTTGACAAAGACGGAAACTACAAATGGGATACCGCCACTGGCGACATTCCCGGACATGCAACGTTTTTGACATTGAAAATTGAAGATTGAAAATTGAAAATTTCGAGGTGACAGAGTGACTGGATGACGTTATTAGGAAATTGTGATAACGGTATAACGGAATAACAAAAAAGAAAAGAACGAATAACGAAAGAAAAGAATAAAATAATGAAAAAGGCACTACTTATTATTGCAGTGATGATGGCAGGCATGGTCTATGGCCAAGACAGTTATGAGGGCTATAGCGCATGGTTGCAAGCCGTGGATGAATACCATCCTGCCCCCGGTCAGTTCGTCAACGACATGCCGATATACGTGGCGGGCGATGATGCGGCTGCCATGGCGGCAAAATGCACCGCTGCCATTGCCGGCGACGTGTACCAGAGTGGGCACAGCACGATCAGTCTAGGTGGCTTTGGTGGTTACGTCACCTTCCATTTCGACCACCGCGTGAGCAATGAGGCCGGTCTGCGCGACTTCAGCGTGTTGGGCAACACCTTTGGCACCAAGCAGAGCGACGGAAGTATGTTGGTGCTAAGCAGTGAGCCTGGCATCGTGATGGTAGCAGTGGACGAAAACGGCAATGGGCTTCCCGACGACACATGGTATGAGTTGGCAGGCAGTTGCACCGATGTGGTCTGCGGCTACGAGGTGACCTATTATCCCAACCCCATGGGCGACATCTCATGGACTGACAACCAAGGTGGTGAGGGAAAAATCCTTCGTTTAGACGAATACCACGACCAAGAATATTTCCCCTTGTGGTTGGATGGAGCACAGACATATCGTGGCACCTTATTGCCCAAGAATGGCACACAGGTCAGTGTGAGTCCCGAAAAATGGGAGTTGGCCGCCTTTGAGTGGGGATATGTCGACAACCAAGCCAACCTGGGAACCAACAATGACTACGACTGGCAAGCCAACGGTTTTGACCTCGATTGGGCCGTTGACGACAATCGTCAACCCGTGCATCTCAACGGCATCGACTTCGTGCGCATCTACACCGCCGAGAACCAGCAATGCGGTTGGATTGGCGAGACATCTACCGAGGTGATGGGTGCCAAAGATTTGCATTTGGAAGCCTCTGTCAAGGCCGCCATGGGTATCATCGAGATGGACACAGATGAAACGAGCGGAAAAACAGCCGTGGCATATTACGACCTGAGTGGCCGACGGTATCATTCACCCCAACCTGGTCTGAACATCGTTCGGCAGAAAGACGGAAAGACAAGGGTTATCAGGTATTAGGAGTGACGAGGGAAACCCACCCCAGCCCTCCCAAAGGGAGGGAGATGAAGGACGATGGATGGGTTTTCTAGTTGTTCTATATATGCCAGAGAAACAAAAAAAACTATAAAAACTAACAATATGAAAAAACACCTACAATTCATTACGATGCTCCTGATGCTGATGGTCGGAAATGCCAATTCCGCCAACATCATGAAGACGATGCCATCGAGAATGGCCGACGAGCCCATGGTAGTGCTGATGAGCACCGAGCACCAAGAGATTACAGTGGGCGACGTACCCGTCATGCTTTATGACGATGGAGGTCCTGACGGCGATATCACCCCCGAATTCAGTGGCAGCATCACCTTTGTCCCCAAGGATGCTTCGAAAAAAATCCAGGTGGACTTTCAGTCGATTGCCCTTGCCAACGGCTCCATCTACTACCAATATATTGAGGTATATAATGGCAGAACGACCAACAGGAGTCAACTGCTCAAGACCCTTCGCCATGGACAGACCTGCGTGGTGCGCAGCAGCGCCGACGACGGTTCGCTCACCGTGGTGCTTACGACCAACGGCACCAAACAGACTGCTGCAGGCATCGAGGCATTGGTCACCCAATTCACACCCCAGCCCATGACGTTGGACCACGTGACCGCCACACACCCCACGTCGGCAAGCGTATGCGCAGACGACAAGAGCCAACCGATTTTGCATCTGGATATTGTGACAAAAGACACCGAGCCCGCATTGACCGCCGACCAATTCACCTTCACCACCGCCGACACATGGCCGAACATCGCCACAGCCAAACTCTACTTCGCCGGCATCAGCGATGAGGCAACAGGCCAATTGGTGGGCAGCACCGCCGTCACAGCCGATGCGTTCACAATCACCCTTGACAATCCTGTCACCTTATATGAAGGCGACAACCATTTCTTCCTCCTCTACGACATCAGCGACGCAGCCGAGGAAGGTACGGCCGTCGACGGCGGTCTGACAGACCTCACCCTCAGTGGAACGACGACGGCAGTCAGTGACGGCAACCCCGAGGGCAATCGTCCTGTGGACAACACGGTCTATTGCTATGCTGGACAGGGCACACAGGAACGCATCGTCAACGGCAGTCTCCATTTTCGCACACGCGACATGAGCGAATACCAGCCCCGTTATGAACCTGGCAACGACGACCGCATCACCATCTTCCATCCCAAGCACGAAGGGATGGTTTGCCAAATCGACTTCACCGAATTTGGTTTACAATACACCAACAGCTATTATGGCGGCGTGAAGTCGAAATTCAAGATTTACAGCGGTTCAGGCACCAGCGGCACTCTTTTGTGGGAGTTGAACAATGTGGAAGACAAAGACGTGGGACCCGGCCATATCGTCCGCAGTACCGCCGACGACGGTTCGCTGACCATCCTGTTCTGCCCGAACGATTGGAACTACAACAGCACCGGTTGGCAAGCAGAGGTGAGCGAGTACCTCTCACGTCCGATGGCTGTCGAACAGGTGGACGTGATACAGGCAAGCACCGACATCGTACCCAACCACGCCAAGGACATCGACCTGCTCACGCTAAACATTTTGGCCATGGGCGACCAAAGCGTCATCAGTCTGAACAGCGTCACCATCGACACCAAGAGCAGTCCCTTGTCACAGTTGTCACTCTACTACTTAGGACGCAGCGACGGCGAGGTGACCAATCCCCACATAGGCACCGCCACCATTGAGGGTGAGACCACCGTGTTGACGCTCAGCACCCCCTTGCAATTACAGGAAGGCAACAACTATTTCAGACTGCGCGCCGACCTGAGCGACGATGCAGAGGGTGAGAACGAGATTGACGCCCGTGTGGTGAGCATCAACGCCGGAGGCAACGACATAGCCGTCAGCAACGGCGACCCCGACGGTTCGCGCACAGTGAAAGACATCTACATCATGGCTTCCGGCAACAATGGCGAAATAGGCGTTAGCCATGGTCAGCATATCCTCTTCTACGACGATGGTGGTGAGACGGGCAAAGCCACAAAGAAATTCGAAGGCACCGTGACGTTCTACCCACGTACCGCAGGCGAGCATATACGCTTCGATTTCCAGCAACTCTCCTTAGGCACCAAGGACACCTTATATATATATAATGGTGGCGAGGTGGCCGAAACACAACTGTTGGCTGCCCTGAGTGGAGCCACAGCGCAGGCCGACTATTTCGTGAGCAGTGCCGGCGACGGCAAGCTCACCGCCCGTTTCGTGGTGAAGAGTTCGTTCACCCAGCCCGAGGGTTTCGCCATCGACGTGAGTGCCTACGCCGAAGAGCAACAAGAGATTTCTGACGTGAGTATAGTCAGCGCCCCGTCAACCACTGTGATGCAAGGCTCAACCGATGTGTTGGTGCACACCATCGGCATCAGCGTTGCCGGCGAGGGCAGCAAGATGACCCTTCAACAGATAGCCCTCAACGATACAGGCATTGAACATCTTGGACGTGTGGCCGTTTATGCCACAGGCAACGAGAGCAGTTTCTCTCCCACCACCCTTTTCGGTGAGTCCACCGACGACCTAACATCTGTCACAGGTAGTTATTCCTTTGAGAAAGACGGTACTTACTATTTCCATATCACTGTTGACATCAAGGGTGAGGCGCCCGCTGGCAGCACACTGAGCCTCACCCCCACCCTGCTCACCACCGACCGCAGCACATATAGTCTGAGCGACGTGGCGACAACCACACTGACTGTGGAAGAAGGTTTCAAAGGTACGCTCACGGTGGGTCGTGGCGGCGATTACGGCACGATACAAGCCGCCGTCGATGCCGTTAGTGGCGGTATCAGCGGTCCCGTAACCATCAGCATCCTTCCCGGCATCTACAACGAGGTGGTGAAGGTACCCTCCATCCCTGGCACCTCTCGCTACAACCCCTTGGTGATTGAAAGTCAAACAGGCAGTTGGGAAGACGTGAAAATCTATTTCGACCGCTACGACGAGCCCCCCTACAGCGACGACAAGATGTCGAAGGAATTTGGCGTGTTCACCATCAACCACTGCAACTATGTGACGCTTCGCGGTCTCGACATCACCACCTTGGACAAAGCGTTCCCCGGCGTGGTGCACATCGCCAATGAGAGTCGCCATGTCACCATCGACCACTGCCATATCCACTGCACCACGAGTCAGCGTTATGACGAGGGCGACATCAAACTCATCAATACATATGCTGAGAACGTAGCCAACAAAAACAATGACTACATGACAGTGACCAACTGTCTGCTTGAAGGCGGCTACATCGGTGTCCGCATGGGTGGCACTGGCTATGTGGTGTTGCCTAAGGAGCGTGGTGGTGTGATAGAGAACAATACCCTCGTCGACCAAGGCAGCAAAGGTATCTACGTAATGGAAGAGAGTGGCGTGAAAGTACGCAACAACACCATCCGTTCGCGAAAAACTGGCGGCAGTTTCCGTGGTATCGATTTCCAAGTGCGCGACACCTACGATGAGAGTGCCGTGATAGAAGGCAACCATCTCTATTTTGGCAGCAGCGGCGAGACCACAGGCATACATATTCGTTTGGCCAACGGCACGGAGAACTGTCCCGTGAACGTGTTCAACAACGAGGTAAAGGTAGATGGAATCAGCATCACCGACTATGCCATGGTAGTGAACAGCAGTTCGAGCCACTTGCACATCGCTCACAACACCCTTGTGACAGGCGGCAACCGTAGTGGGGCCACCTTGTGGCTAAATGACAATATGGGCGACGACGTGGAAGTGGTGAACAATGTGATGCAGAACAGCAGCCGCGGTTATGTGTACCGCATAGGCAATGCCAGTTATCTCGGTCAAGTGTCGTGGCGCCATCAGGCCAACCATACCAACGGCGACATCTTCGCCTACATTGGCGGTACAGAATATGCCAACCATAACGCATGGGTAGAACAGTCGGGCGAGACCGACGGTATCGACGAGGAAGTTGCGTTCTTGCACGATGAGATTCTCGAACCCACCGAGGCCGGTAGTCTGGTGAGCGGCGAACCACTGCCATGGGTAAGCAACGATATCTGTGGCACTGAACGTGACGAGCAGCCTACCCTCGGCGCTTACGAATACAATGGTGACGACCATGCCCCCGTGATGAACGATGGTTATCCTGGTGTGGTGGACATCACCGACACCTCAGCCCGCATCACGCTCAATGCCGACATGAACAGCGAGGCTTTCGTGCTAGTGGTAGAAGACGGCACGACACCCACCATCGACGAGGTGCTGACTAGCGACCACAGTGTAGCACTACACAAGGGCAGCGAAGGCACCTTCGATGCCACAGGTTTGGTGACAGGCTCTACCTACCGTGCCTTCATTGTTTTACGTAGCCTGCGAGGTTCCGAAAGTATTCTCTACAGCACCGACGCGTTCTTGGCAGAAGGCAATGAGTTGTCGGAATTGGAAATACCCCAAGTGACCATCAGCGGCACAACAACAATGGAACAGGGTTCGTCGACCACGCTCACCGCCACCATCACCAACGGACAGACTCCCTACCATGTTACATGGTTCAACGGCAAGCATGAAGTGATGGGCGAGAGCGACCTCGACGACACCACACTCACCTGTACTATAGAGGCCACCCCATCGGAATGTGACGACTGGCAGGCCGTCGTTGTCGACGCCAACGGCATTGAGGGTCGCGACACTGTACGGCTCATTGTCACGGGTGAAGCCATCACCGCCACCTTTGAAAACCTCTATCTGCCCGAAGAGGGTTACTGGTATGGCGCCGACATGAGCGAATCATTCGTCAGCGGCAGTTATCTGTTCGACAACACCTGCATGCCCGAATACAGTTATTGGAGTGAGTTCGCCTATTCGAACCGCACCGCCACCAATTACGTGCAACTATACCCCGACCAGTTCAACAGTGCCGTGGGCAGCGGTCATAATGGCAGCGAGAACTATGTGGTGGCCTATCCTTTCGGTGGCAGCATCCGCGTACTGAACAAGGAAGCCGACGTAATTGACGGTTTCTACGTGACCAACGAGGCGTGGGCGGTCGACGCCATCCTCAATGGTGATGGCATGACACCCGGTGCCTTCCGCAAGGGAGACTATCTACGCATGGTCATCACTGGCACACATGCCGATGGCAGTAAAAGCAACATGACCTATTATTTAGCCGACTACCGCGACGACGACGAGGCAGAGCATTACTATCTCGACACCTGGCAGTGGGTGGACCTGCGTTCGTTGGGCGAGGTGAAAGCCATCAGTTTCAAGATGGAGGGTAACCGAGCCAACCAATATGGGCTGACCACGCCTACCTATTTCTGCATCGATGATTTCAATGGTGAGCGTGATATTAAGGATGGCGGCACTGTGGTGATTGAGGACGAGTTGGTTCTCTCCAATCTGTTCGACTTCGTCGAAAACGAAGGCCGCATCGTCTACGACCTCGCCGACGAGCCCGAACAAGAGGTGCTCGACGCATTGGAACTGACTCCCGAAGGTACGCTCTACGTGAGTGGTTACACCGATCCTTTCGACTTGGTATTGCAAGGCACTCAACGAGGCAAGATTCAGTTTGTGAAGGTGCATGTGGAGGCGAGTATTCCAGAAGGTATTGAAGACATCACCCTCTCCGACGACGACATTGAAAGCATCTATACGCTGGATGGGAAGAAACTGGAACGTTTCATGCAGCATGGCCTGTATCTCGTGAAGACGAAAGACGGACGATGGAAGAAGATTGAACGTTGAAGGTAGATACAAAACGAGTTGCCCTGACGGGACAACTCGTTTTATGTGTCTTTATACAGTATCCATGCAGAAATAACCGCCGAAAAATTTGGTGCTGAAAGAAAAAAGGAGTACTTTTGCAGTACCTAAGCGCGTATTGTCGCGCTACCCACAGGAAATGGTTCGCTTTGGCTGTTACAGGCCATGCGATTAAAAAGGGAACACGGGTGAAAATCCCGGACAGTCCCGCTGCTGTGAGCCGCCCTTCTGCGGGGTGAACAAGAAAGCCACTGACTACAAGTCGGGAAGGCGTTCACCACCGGGCGGCGAGTCAGAAGACCTGCCATCGCTCCTACTCCCCTACATGGCCCCGCGGAGGGTTTTGGAGAATTCAAAATTAAAAGATTTAAAAATTAAAAGATTAAAAGCGGTTAGGACCGTTTTTGACAAACCACCCCTGCCCCTCCTTTGGAAAAGGAGGGGATGATGACATAGGATGGGCGATAATAAACCTTTGGATACCATTATGGATGATAAGAAGACATTATCAAATTTCTAAATACAACCTTTTATGAAAAAACTCAATTTATTGTTACTCATGATGCTCACGCTGTTCGGATACGGACAGGCGCAGGCACAGGATCTGCTCTTTGTGGGTGACGAGAACCAGCAGACGACGTACAGTAACCGTCTGATTGGCGCCATGGCTACCCAGAGCTATTCCGAGACCATTTACAAAAAGGCCGACCTTGAGGCCGCCGGACTGGTTAATGGCGATGGTATCAAGCGTATTGTCTACAAAGGCACGTATACCGGCGATTCTGGTACCATTCCCGTGATGGTATGGATAGGCAACACCACCGACAACGCACCAGCCACCACCCAATACGTGGAAGGCAGCACCACGGAGTATAACTACGAGATGGCCGACCCCGATGAGTTGGACATGACGCTGATATACGACGGCGACTATACGGTGACTGCCCCTGGTGATGACAAGATCATCATGGAATTTACCGTTCCCAGCAGTTTCCGCTATACGGGCAACAACCTGCGCGTGATGGTGGTGAAACCCGAAAGCGAAGCCAAATTGAGCCGTGCGCTGAACGTCTACTGTGCCACATCAGGCTACACTGACTTCAAGAACACCATGTTCCGTCAGAACACGGGTATCTTCAGTCTGGTCAGTTCCCCCTATATCTGGTTAGAGGCCGGTGTGGCGAGCGACCATAACTTTAAGATTACGGAGACGAACCTGCCCTCGCAAGCCACCGTCAACGAGCCGTTCGAAGCCAGTTTCACCATCGTGAACCAAGGCATCGCCGAGGCAGCCGGTGGATACACCGTGAAGTATTATTTCGACGGTGTAGAAGTGGCCAGCGCCGAGGCTGTAGCTGTTGCCGTAAATGCCACCACCACCTTCACATTCAGTTATACCCCGACAGTCCTCGGTCGCCATAACAGTTACGCCGAGATAGTTTTCCCCGACGGCGCATCGGTGAAGACCTCGACGGTAAACATGAAGGTGGAAGAAGCCAACCCACGTTGGTCGTGGGACTTTGAAGACCAGACATGGCCCGAAGGCAGTGACTTCAGTGAATACAAGATAGACAGTTACGTACACTTGCAGGACCATGGTTATTACATCAAGCCCACCAGTTATTCACCAGGCACCAATCCTTTGTTCATCACGCCGTTGCTTCACGCCCAAGCTGGCGAAGTATTCAGTTTCGATGCCGCCAAATATGGTGAGAGTTTCTTTGGTGTCACACTGACTGTGAGTGTGTCGAAAGACCGCAAGACATGGACCACCGTGAAGACCATCGAAGAAGAAGACTACACTGGTGCCCAGGTAGGCGGTAGCAGTTCCCAAATATACGACTTCTCCGAATTCAACTTCACCATAGCCGAGGAAGGCGACTATTACATTGCTTTCAATGGCGGCGCATTGGTCGACAACCTCTATGGCTTTGCACTTGTCGAGGTGGACCATGACATTATGAGCGTGGAAGAGAACCTTCCCTCCGAGGGCATGGTCAACAACGAGGTGAAAGCCACATGGACGGTGAAAAACCTGAAGAACGCCACCGAAACTGCCACCGCCAAATACTACATCAACGGTGAGGTGGTGGCCGAGGCAGCATCTCAGAGCCTGACAACACGTACAGAGAAGACCTTCTCGTTATCGTGCATGCCCCATGAAGCGGGCACGTTCAACAGTTATGTGGAACTGACGCTTTCCGATGGTGCCACCATACGCAGCGAGGAAGTAGAAATTACCATCAGCGAGGAAGAGCCGAAGGGTGAAACTCTCATCGGCAACTACTCCACGTATGGCAGTTCCATTCCCGTGCAGACCAATTCCACCGGCAGTTATTCCGACATGATATGGAAGTCCAGCGACTTGCAGACATACGGCATCACACAGGGCACGATGATTAAAGGCATTGTGTTCAAGGGCTACAGCAGCAGCGACGTGACCGCCCCAGTACAAGTATGGGTAAGCACCACCGAAGCCACAACACCTGTCGTTGGTAGTGACCCCACCGCCGACCTGACCAACACTGAGGGCATGACCAAGGTGTTCGACGGCAACTACACCTTCAAGAAAGGAGGCAGCTATGGTGAAGCCAACATGGTGGACATCATGACCATCACCCTCGACGAGCCGTTCGAATATGACGGTAAGAACCTACGCATCCACGCCCAGTGTTTACAGAGCGAGACACAGTCAGGTGTGTCGTTCGCCCAGTCCGACCTCAGCACCGCCGCCTACAAAGCGAAGAGCTCTTGGAGCGACAGTTATTACGGCAATGACAATGCCAAATTACCTTGGATTGCCCTACTCTACGACAAAGAGGCAAGTCACTTCACAGGAACCCTGACCATCAAGAATGCCGACCAAACGGTAACACCTCTCACCAATACCACCCTCACGCTGACTTCTGAAGACGGAGTGGTATACAGTGGCACGACCGATAGTGAGGGTAAGTTCGACTTCGCCGTGATGCAGGATACCAAGACCTATACCATCAGTATCGACTACACGGAGAAGAACTGCTTCCCGATGAGCGAGGAAGAGACCACGGTGACGTTCCAAGGCGCGAGCGTGGCAAAAGATATCCAGTTGGTGGAAGGTGTTGACTTTATGATTGAGGATTTCGACACACCAGTTACCGCCACCACGAACAATGTGTATACCGCCACGGTGACGGCGAAGAACTACAACGCTACGGCACTCACAGCCAACGACTACACCGCCACACTGTATGTTGGCGGCAAGGCTGTGGCTACCGCAGAGACAGAGGATGTAGCTTCAATGGAGAGTGTCACCCTCACCTTTACCTTCACACCACATGAGGCTGGCACATTTGCCAACAGTTACATCACTTTGGCCGCTCCTACCGCTGCGGTGCAGACCGACGCCTATACGCTGACGGTGGCAGCCGAGAGTGCTGGTGGCGAGGTGCAAGTGGGCAACAAAAACGGTACCAGCAACAAGACCCCGTTCTATTGGTATGATGCCGATGCTACCGGCGGTGTAATGACCGATTTTGCCTATACACCAGAGATGTTGTCCGCCTTTGGAGTCAATGCCAACAGCAAAATAACAAAGATTACGTTCAAGAAGTCGGGCGGTTCCGACAAGAACTTCAGCCAAGTAAACCTTACTGTCTGGATTGGTGTGGAAGATGCCACCACTGCATTCACTGCAGGTGCCATCGACAAGAACAACATGCAGGAATTCAAGATTTATGACGGTGTGGCAGCCAACAGTGCCGATGACATCGTTCTAGACTTGTCCGTAGCCCCCATCGTATATGATGGCACATCGCGCATCCGCATGTATGTGGAGAACGACGGTCACGGTTCTTACGCATTCACCACATACGACTACGACAACACTAGCAACGGACAAAAAGCCTACTACAAGAAGTCATCAGCCTCCTCTTGGTCACAAGACAACGGTACACCTGTAGCTTACTTTACCCTGGCTGCTGCCAGCCATTTCACCGGCACTGTGAAGAACACGAGCGAGGACGCCGTGGCTGGTGCCAAGGTGACATTACGCAATGATGACAATGATGTGGAATACTACGCCACAACGAGCGAAGATGGCACATTTGATGTGGAAGTGGTGCAGACCGACAAGACCTATACTGTTACCGTCGAGGCAGAGGGTTATGTCACCCTGGAAGTGGAAGAGAACATCGACCTGTCTGCTGGCGACTCCGAAGGCAACAACTATGTGCTCGCCAATGGCATTGACATCACTATTGCTGAAGGTGCCACCGGTACATCCTATAGCGGTCCGTATGCCCTTGACTTCAGTGCCGCCGAGGTGAAAGCCTACAAGGCTGTGGAGAAAGTGGAGACAGGCGGCGTGCGACTGATGCCTGTGACCATCGTACCCGCAGCCACGGGCATCGTGGTGAAGGGCGCTCCTGGCACCTACCATATTCCCCTGGCAACAGCGGAGAGCAATGACAGCTACAGCGACAACCTGTTGGTGGCCAACCTGGAGGATGTGTATACCGTGACCGCCGAGGAATATGGCTACGTATACCGTTATGTGAAGACCTCAACGGGCAAGACCGGATTCCAAAAAGCCAAAGCTGGACAGACCGTGAGTGTGGGCAAAGCCTATCTGCGCCTGACCACAGCCAATGCCAACGACGTACTCTACACTGACGAAGCCACCGGCATCGACAGCATTGCCCAAGATAATATCAACGGCGAAAGTGACACTTGGAACACCGCTGGCCAACGCGTAAGCGACCACTATCGCGGTATCGTGATCAAACAAGGAAAGAAATATGTAAAGAAATAAATAGGAACGACAATGAAAAAGATCATCTATATCAGTCCCTGCATGAAGATTGTTAGTCTACGTCCCGAGCCTTTAATGGACGGCACGGACGATGGAGGCCTCATAGAGACCTCCATCCCCGAGGATGAACCCAGCGAGGAAGCAACCAACGAGGCCATATTCGATGAAGAAGACTTGCACTGGACACACAAGAATGTTTGGGAATAACAGACAAAGAATCGAGGCGGAAATATCCGCCTCGATTTATTTAGTGAGTTTGTAAGTTTATAAGTTTTTGAGTTTAAGAGTTTATGAGTTTATGAGTTGTGGGGAGTTTATAAGTTTTTGAGTTTGTTAGTTCATCACTCAACACTCATCCCCTCCTTTCGGGAGGGTCGGGGTGGGTATATCATCACACAGGATTACCCTCTTCGTCGTAAACCACGGTGGAGATGGCATCATCGTAATATTCTTCTTCCATGGCACCGTCTTCTGTCATTCTCTCCGACTTGAACCAGTCTTTGGTCAGGTTACGCAGATAAGCACGTCCTGCCTCATCGGCGAGTTGTTCAACGGCTTCATCAAAAGTGTCACGGTCAATCACGCCGAATCCATCGGCTTTTTCCATGAATCTGTTGAGTGAACTTTGTTCACCCGGGTGACCAACCATCCACTGGAGCAGTCCAGAGGGGTTGCGTTCGAAAATGGTTCCGAGGGCATTTTCCACTTCGGAGAAAATTTTTGACTCCTCATCGGCATTCGCCACCTCTTTGGCTCCCGCTTTCTGGTTGAGTTTGTCAATAACCTTTGTATCAGATGCCGGTGTCTTCGCCAAGTCGCGCAGGTCGTCGAGCGTGAGCACGTCAGCTGGCACCTTTCCAATCTGGGTCAGTTGAATGTCGGCGAGTGTCATCTTACCCTTGTCGTCCACCTTGTAGTCATATTTTTTCTCGATGGTCCACTGCGGTACGAAATCCGACATTTCGCTATCGGTGCGCATTCCTTTATACACACGGTGAATGTTGAAACCCTTGGGCGTGAAATTGCCGCCACAACGCTCCTCCCAGTTCAGGAAGAACGAGCTACCCTCCTCCATCGAACTTTGGTTAAGCGCCTGCCAATTGATAAATTCCATGCCGTCGGCGAACTTACCATCCTTGTCGTAGGAACAGATATACATCGACCCACCGTCGCCCCATTCCTGCCAGAGGAAAGCCAACGACACACCATTATCAAGTTTCTTGTAGGCCACAATACTGGCCACGCCCTCCACGTCGACAGTATCTTCCGCCCATTCAGGCACGATGCCGCCGAGTAGCGCCTTGCCCTGTTCGGTGTTGAGGTGGAAGAGTGTGGTGTCAATCTTCACGTCGATGCTGTCGGAGAGCATCTGCACTTGGTCGGCATCGATGCCGAGGTTGTCGAGGAATTGCGCCCCGTTGTTGGAAGACTTGCCACAGGCGACCATCAGCATAGCGACGGCCACAGACAGTATAAAGGAATACTTTTTCATGTGTAAATAGTGTTTGGGTAGTAACTAATTTGCAAAGATAATTGAAAAATTAAAAAATTAGAAAATTAAAAGATTAAAAAACTAGAAAAAGGGAAAAAATTGAAAATTTAAAGATTATAAAATGGGGAAAAAGGAAAGAAACCTGTAAAAGAAAAAAGGAAAGAAATGTGAATAATTTGTATAATAACTTTGGTAATGTATTGGATCTCGATGAGGCGTGAAGATAAAATAGAACAGGGGAGGCCGTTGGCCACCCCTGTTTCAACCATTCAATATTTCAAGTGAAATTATCAAATGCAAGTGTATCAATACCGAGATGAGGATGCATCCGCGGAATGAGATCAATCTGAGTGTTGACTACTATCGGATTAAATTAATCCCAAAGAGCAATGTTACCATTCAAATTGGTGTTCCAGAGGTCGTCGTCTGTATCGTCCTCTTCTTCCTCCTCTGGGTCCCAAGTCATATTATTTTGATTGGCCTCATATTCAGTGGCCCAACCAGATGTTTCTGCCATTACGATTTGACCATGAGGCTTGATTTGCTCAATTGCCGGTGCAATATAATTATTCCTTTTCATTTCTTTCAAATTATTTGAAGATAATCTTTTTACCTTTAAAAATATAAATACCCTTAGTAGTAGGAGTACCCACTTTTACACCAGAAATAGTGTAATAATTGTCGTCTTCTATTTCGCTGTCGGAATAATAGCTGCGAATGGCTTCCGAAATGCCAGTCACCATCTCATCCTCCAAATCAAGGAAAATCATACCTTGCACCATGGTATAAGTTGCATCTTCAATACCAGGGGCACCTGGATTTGTGGTGGGACCTCCATCAATACCTTCGTTTTCATAGGGGAAAATCGAAGCTGGCAACTTCAAATATGCTTTGTTGGGAGGACACTGTGAACCATTCTTACTCCTGACAAAACGCCAAACATCGTTACGCTTATTCAAAGCGAAATTCCGGTAAGTAACCTCTCCACTACCAATGCTACCACCACTCCAATCAGCTGCGTTTACTGTAACTGTAGAAGTGAGTGAGCCTACCAAATAGTTATTGCTGTTTGCATCTCCTGAATAATTGTAACCATATTGTTGGATAGTCTGTGCATCTGCAGTTGTGGCGTCACCTAACCAGAACTTTGCAGGTTCGCTATTCGTACTGTGGAAAGCATTAGTTGAGATTAATATCATACCTGTATTTGCAGGAATTACATTGTAGGTATTAACACCATTCTCCATCGCTTTTTTGGTTACACTCTTCAAGGTTATAACTTTATTGTCCTGGTCGTAACTTTGGGCACGGAAGCCTATAATTCCTTTTGGAAGTACATGAGCGAGAACATCACTATAAGTCTTGAAGAGATTGCCTACAATTACAATTTCTCGAGAAGAACCGATATGAGAGAACTGCTGCCAGCCATTTCGAGCACGTTGGCCTTTAGTTATGTCGCCGTCCTTTAAAGCATTTAGTTCTGTCTGAGTAAACACCATTCCTGCTTTCCATGAACCGACGAAATATTCGAAATCTTCCGTAGATTCTGAGGGGAGGTTAAGCGTACATCCCGACTGACCATAGATGTCAGTCTGTTGTACGTCGGACTTGAAATCAAAAGCATCGTAAGAACAAAGGATGCTTCTGCTTGCAGGATACACATTTCGTATGGATGTTGTCTGGCGGAAAGCAAATGATTCGATGTATTTCACAGTAGCGGGAAAACGCAATTCCTTCAGTCCCCAATCATCATCTTCCGTTGTAGATTCGTTTTTTTGCCAACTATTTTCGATGGCATACCACAAGATTGCCTCGATATTGGAAGGAATCGTCAATTCATTGAGATGCTTCATTCCAACGAATGTTGCTTTTGCGAGAGAATGAATATGCTTGGAAATTTTCGCTTCTGTCAATGTTTCAGCCCAATACTTGAAAGTGGGACAATTCTCAGCGGGAGCTAGGACATTATAGTAAGCGTGTTTTGCATTTGCCAAATCATCATCAGTATAATAAACTATGTCTACTTGATGATTCGTTTCTGGAAAATAAGCACCTTCCATATCCACGGATGTAGCGACAGATCGTCCACCTTGAAACACCTGTAAATTTTCGAAATAGCCCACGAACGTAAGTTTCGTGGCTGCCATCACATCAGCTGTTACGATGTTTCCATCGGCATCTTTCAATTGGTCGTCATTTTGAAGTGCACAATAATCACTTGTACTACCATTATATGTGATGGTAGCCTCGGTTTTGTCTGCATTAAACGTCACTACGACGTTGGCAGCTAAAAGGGCCTTGGCAAAAAACACCAATCCCAACAAGCAAAAGTAACGTAATTTCATGTTTAAATAATTGTATGGTTGAATATGTTCTCTATTTTGAATTATTAAAAATTAATGCTAAAAGCATTCATAATTATCTCATCATGTTTAGTATACAAATATACATTTACTTTCCGCATTATTCTCGTTAAAGAACACCTACCTTTTTAGCCTTTACAATGGCTTTTTCGGGCAGGATAACGCAAAACTAATTTTTCCCGTTGCAAAAGTATTAAAATTTGTAATAATTTTTTCATTTTATAATGTTAAAAAACTCTAAAAGTGCATTTTGGGGGAGATTTTGGCACGGATTTGAGTACTATTTGCATAAAAATGCGCCTAGTCATCCAACTATCATCATTCGCCATTTGTTCCTTTTTAAATCCAGCACAAAGGTACAAGTGTATTTTCCACACCAAAAGATTTCTTTTCCCTTTTTCTCCATTTTGTTGCGACAAAGGACACTGATTTGCGACAAATAGCGGAGGTGACGCTGATTTTTGTCGTAGCCGTTTGGCTTTTCGCATAAATTGACGTTTTTTCTTGTTTTTACAAAAAATGCCACAAATTGATCACAAATAATCAAAATGATATTGGGACACTGATTGGACAAGATTGGACTGATTAATACTGATTGTCAGGAAAGGAAATAATGATGGACATAATAATTGCCAGATTATTTTTTACACGAATTATCACGAATTGGCTGTAAATTGCCAAGAATGATTATGGGGGACACTGATGGGACTGATGATACTGATTATTAAGGAAAGAGAATACCGAAAGACTCTTATTGTACTTAACAACATTATATAAATCCAAATCTGTCATTAAACTAATTCATAAAAAAGGGAAGCCTTTCGGTTAGAGGCTTCCCTTTTGATATCAGTGTTAGATGCACAAAAGGCATCCTGAATCTACTGTGAGTTTTTATTTGACCACGTATTTCTTTCCGTTCAAGAGGTAGATGCCCTTTGGCAGTCCCTCAAGCGAGCCTGTGGCCACTTTCTGTCCGGACAAGTTGTATACATTGCCATAATCTATACCATTACCCCTGTCAATGAAGAGGTCTGCGATGGTAGTGGGTTCAACCACGCCGTCTTCATCGATGGCGAAGGTAAGGTTAGAGACTCCACTCGAATTGGCTGATTTTGGCATATAGAGATAAGCATAGGTGGCCCAAATGGTATAATCTTTGTTACCCGTGAGGTGGTACATGTCACCCTTGGTGATTACCCAATAATCTTTGGTACCCGTTGTCTTGCCAGCAAGTTCATTGTGTATGTCATTCTTGTCGATTTTTGTCTGATAGAACGAGCCCACAAACTTAATGTCAGTGCCATCAGGTTCAACCACCTGTGGTTCTTTAAGTTGCCATACTCCGCCAATTTGCTCTTGATATGCAGTTGATTGTATTTTTTGCACACCAGGAATAGCATAGGTTGGTCCCGTGATGACGATAGTATGGTTCTGAGCACCATTGCCTACTTCCGCTGTAACTCCGTCAGGATATTGTGGCTGATTTGACACATAAATAATATAGGGTACGCCAGCCTGGATGATCGTTTCATCCAAGTTTTCCGCCTGGTCAAGGTCCAAAGGTCTTTGGAATAAGATACACCCATTCCCATCCGGAAGGTTGGTATCCTGACCTATGAAAGCACACACCTTGGCGTCAGCACCGAAAGCCTGACGAACCTGCCGTCCCGTCAAATCCAACGGCAAACAGATGGGATTCCATTTATTAACAGTGAAGGTACGCTGGTAATAGACCGTAGAGGGATAGTCATAGTTATCGTGCCAACGAGCAACGAGATAGGGATTAACATTTGTTTCTTCAAACGGCTCATCATGAATTGTATATGATATGGTCTCACTTGGAGTCCAATCTTCATCAACATACATAGCCTGTTTACCATGAGCATACAGGTGAACGTTACCAATGACCGTCCATCCCACTGCTTTATTCTGAACTATACCGATGGTGAGATCTGTGTTGCCATTAATCTCCACATAGGTAGTCAAGAGGTAGGCGTCATCATTATGGTTGAAAACATACCCAGCCGACACGCCACTTTGCGCTGTGATATTATTGCCATCAAGTTGATTCATAGGCAAGATGGGCATATATTCCGTAGTAGTTTCAATAATATTTTGTCTATTTCCATCCCACACATCGCGTTTGACGAGGAAATATGCCACAGGCTTACCAGTATCAGGGTCTAAGTTCGTCTTTCCTTGATTACCATCATGATAGAGAGCTTGAGCGGTGAATTTATATAGACCATCGACCAGATTAGGAATTGTAGCACCGTGAAGTGTCTGCGTCAACGAGTTCACCTCATTATAAATTTCTGCGGCATAGTACTGACCGAAAGAATTGCGGAAATCATTATGATCGTAACTATCATTAGTTGCCACATTATCACCAATTTCTGCTTGTGTGATTCTTCTTTCAGAAAGCTTAACGCCGTTGCACATAACATCTTGGTTGCGCTGGTGCCAATGAGGACGACTATCACTGATATGACTTATGTCATCAAGTGTCTTGCCATTGGCATCCGTCTCTGCATTTTCCCACACCCAATATTTACCGTCTTTATTGTCACGTCCGAAGGTAGCATCCTGCACGAACACACCGAGATCTACCTCACCCCAAGTAACCTCCCTCATGGCATTGTCAAAATCTGTCTCAGAGACAATGACAAATTTTGTAGCTTTAGTCTCATCAAAGGTCGTAACAAGTTCACCATTATCATTAATGGTAATCCATGTGCCACGATAACCCCAATTATTACCCCACAAATTTTGTCGCGTGTCAGTATTTTGTATGGTGTAAGTGGTTACCTCCACGTCTTTCTTTTCGGTCTCACCTTTAAACCTTACACCAAACTTTGTAGAAGTAGATTTGTTGAATATCCAGTTGGGGAAATTGTTATAATGATCACCCCAAGGGGTTCTATATTCAGAACGATCCATGTAAATCGGTTGTCCATCCGATCCTTCCTCATCTGCTCCCATACGATCACCGAGATATCCAGTCTGTTGGTCAGCGTTCTCTATTCGAGAGACAACTTGATAAGCCGTAGGGAACTGGTTCTTAAAAGGTCGCTCGTATTCGGGATGATCCGTTGGAGCCTCGGGCGACTCAACCAGTTGCAAACGCATACCCACTGCCGACATCACGGCCTGCACACCATATCTTCCTCTTGCAGCAACGTACCGTTCCTTGTCATTCGTACTAAGTCGTTCCTTAAATTCTACCAGAAAGAAGAAACCTCCCTCATCTGTCGGATCTGTCGGGTCACTCGGAGTAGAAATCTGCAATGCTTGTTCCACTGTTGACCCTGTCCAAACGACGAGTCCCGTTTCCAAGTCAACCTGCTGTGCAAAAACCTGTTGCGTGGTAAAAAGTCCCAGCAACAAGGCTAAACTTATAAATAAATTTCTCTTTTTCATACTGTGTTCCTTTTGTACTTTAACCAAAACTCGTTAGTATTAATCCCACAACAAGTTATAACCAAACAAATCGTCAGAGGAGTCATCCTCGTCTTCGTCAAAGAGAGCAAATTCATTGGCTCCCTTACCATTACCTTCTGGATCGCCCTCTATAATACCCATACTTGGACCATTTCCTTTGTCAGGATTCCAAGATACAGGTGTCAAGAGTTGCAATCCTTCCACCCCCACCGCTTCAGTGACGGGGTGAATAAAATCTTTCTTTTTCATGTTTTCTTTATCCCTCAAAATTTAAAATATAGTGTTTATAATCTCTCAATGACCCAAAAGGCTACATAAGCATCCATCGCAACAAATCATAAGCAAAAAAGACACATTTCTGCCATATCGCGCAAATTCGATGCAAAAATAATAGAAATCGATAGAAAAAGGCGTAAAAAAGGGTTCAAATATGAAATAATAGATACAATAAAACAAAATGATTAATATAAATCAAGAAAAACGAAAAGCGTCAACCCATTCGTTTGCTGACAGCATAGAACGCCTGTCGAGAAGAGAAGCCCGAGGCGGTGGCCACTTCATCCTGCGTAGCATAAGGATGCTCGTCTCGGTATTTACTGGCATATTGCAGGCGAAGCGTGTTGACATAATGGAAGAATCCGCCCATCTCGTTGGTCAAGACGCGTGAGACATAAGTACGGCCATAGCCGCAGTTTTCCGCCACATCGGCAATGGTGAGGTGCGGATTAAGGTATTGACTACGCTCTTCGACAAATGCCCTAATTTCCTTGACTATCAAAGCTATTTTCTCTTCGTCGATGCCCACATTCCCCTTTTTCTCTTTATTGCCAGAAGAAGGGCAATTCTCCATAACCGTTGCCTCTTCCGATGTATTATCGAAGTCGCTACTTTTTCCCTGTTCATCCTCACGTTTCTCTTCCTCCCATTCAAAAGGCGATTTCTCTCTCTTAGAATGGAGAATAGTGATGAGGAAGCACAAGTTGAACACCACGTAAAACAAATGCAACGCCGCCATTGCCAATCGGCTGTCGGAGAAAAACACCGCCCAGATAATAATAAAAAAGAAAACTGGGATATAGAGCATTTTCCGTGCATACGACGAGGGGAAATCGTCGGGATTGGAAAAATAGTCACTCTCTTTCTGCTGCTTGAGCCACATCATCAGACGCCTAAGAGAGAGATAGGTAAATGCTGATGCGCAGAGGCCTAGCACGATAGAGACTACCGATAGATAATGGTGTCCCTTTTCGCCCCAAGGACAGTCCTGTGACAGCGCATTGAAAAACAGCACCATCAACATGATAGCCAACGGCAGCGCAATAATGGTAGCCAGGTGTTTCCATTTTATCCAGTTTTTCATCGAACCGAAGTAGCGGTAGATAAGCACGGCGGCAGCAAAGAACTGGGTAAGTGGGAAATAACTTTTCACCAAGAGCCAAGCATCAGGAGAAGAGGGCCAGAGCACATAGGGGAAAGTGATAAGAGTCAGCAGGTTGAAAACAACAACAACTCTTCGACCGGGGAAATAATAGTCCACTTGCTTTTGATATGGCTGACAGACATGAAACCACCTCACCGCTGCGAAAAAGAGAGCGGAGAGGATATAGGCAAATGCCGCAAGGCTCATATAATGGTCGAAAAGTGGCATACGAACGATTTTGCACTGCAAAGATAATGGAAAAAACAAAAAGAATCAATAAATGCTGTAAAAAAATGGATATAAAAAGAGGAGCGAACACACCTCGATGATGGAAGCCACGAACACGAATAATTTGAATAAAGCTGGAGGGGGCTGGATTGATTGGAAAAGAAAAAGAAGGCTTTCGGCCTTCTTTTTAGTAGGAACGATCGGAGTTGAACCGATGACCTCTACAATGTCAATGTAGCGCTCTAAACCACCTGAGCTACGCCCCTATCATCAATTTCGGATGCAAAGGTAGGGAAAGTTTTTGAAATATTAAAATATTAAAATATTAAAAAATTATAATATTGAGAGAAGAGGCAAGAAATGAATTGGTTTCTTTACAAGAAATAATCATAATTACAGAAATAAGCAGAAATAGATTTATGGAAATACAATGTAAAAAAAATAAGAGATTAGTATCTTTTTTACGCGAATTACCACGAATTGGCCGTAAATTATCGTGAATTGTTTTTCCAAGAAATAAACATAATTATTTCAGAAATAAACAGAAATAGATTTATGGAAATTTGTGGGAAATATATGGAAATTCAATGTAAAAAAATAAGATTATTCAAATTATGCTGATTTCTTTCTTTACTCATCACTCGGCACTCTTACGGTGTTGCCATAGTTCGATGCTGTTGACGCAGTTTTGCCAAAGGATGTAACAGCCGGGACCGACGGAGGAGAGGGGGTTCAAATACATATAGGCTATCCAGATGGCAAAGGCCGTATTTTTTTGTCCGAGAGCCTGTCCCGCCTCCTGCGTTCGGTTGAAGAAATGCCCCACATAACGTCCCACGGCAAACTGTATGAGACAGAGCAGCAAAGCCATGGCAGCGATGACCAGCAGGAACCCTACCGATGTCTCGGCATGAACGATATTGCGCAACGTGACGCCCGTGACCATGGCCAATGACACCGCCCAGAGGTAGAACGACAGATCCTTGACACCTATCACCCAACGGTGGAAACGGAGCATGCGGTGTTTGACGATATATGCCAGCAGCATGGGCAACACGAGCACCAAGCACACCTTATAGAGAATGAGCCAGAAGGCTGGCCAGAAATCGAGATGCACCGACCTATCGATGAGCGGGAAACACACCGGCACGAGAATGGCCGTGATGAAATTGGAGAGAAAGGTATATGTGGTCATCTGCTCCAGGCTACCACCCAGTTTGGCCGTCACAACAGCTGCCGCCGCGGCACATGGACCGATGATACACGTGAGCAATGCCTCAAGAAGGATAAGGTTATCGCCAATGATGTGGAAAACGATGATAGACGCAGAGATGATTAACACGAAAAGCACCTGGAAAATACCCACCCATAGATGCCATCCCACGGGACGCATGGCATGGAAATCGACCTTACAAAAGGTGATGAAGAGGATGAGGAACATGAACAATGGGAGTATGTCGTCGAAAAAAGGTTCGAGCGTCTCCCCCACGCCATCGAGTGCAGGAACAAAGGCGAACAACAGGTAGACGGCTGTTCCGAACAGCATGGCCACCGGCAAGGTCCAGTTTTTTAGGAGATTGAGCATTGAATACCCACCCCATCCCTCCCGAAGGGAGGGTGTTTCAGGTGAAGAATAATATCTTTATTTTTTTAGTATGATGCCGCCGAGGGGTTGGAGGGTGATGCGTATGCGACCCTGTTTGTCGACCTTGACGGTTTTCATCTCTGGTTCGGCGAAGAGAGAACCCTTGGCCACGGGTTGGTCATTGTAACAACACACCGTCTGTCCAGCAAACATCGGCAGGTTGAGGATGAGCGTCATCGCCTTGTCGGTACCATTGAGTCCCGCCACATACCATTGGTTGCCATGTCGACGGGCCAGGACCACATATTTGGTGGGATAGCCATCGATGAAACGCGTCTCATCCCATGTCGTGGGCAGTTGGCGCAGGAAATCGAGTTGGAAATCCTTCAGTTCATCTAGGTTGTTCGGTTGCATGGCCACACAGTTGACCGACGTCTGCAGCACGATGCCTGACGCCATCTCAAACGTATCGGTGGTATACCGACGGTGACGGCTCTTATTGTCACGACTCATATATCGGTTCAAGATTATGCCTCCCCAGTCGAAGGCACCCAACGCGTTACGCGAGAAAGGATGCATGGTCAGTTCAAAGCCCTCGTTCTTTGCGTGGAACTCACTGAACATCACATTTTCCGATGCCAGCGCCGCCTCGGAAGCCACATAATTGGGATACATCCGCTCCCATCCACGCGGGATGGTGCATCCATGGAAGATGACCTGCAGTCCGTAGCGGTTGGCATCATAAAGGATATCCTCGTAGAGACGCATCGTTTCCTGCTTGTCAGAGCCGAAGAAATCCACCTTTATGCCTTTCACACCTATGCGCTGCAACCACTGCATCTCCTTGTCGCGTGCGATGGCCGAAGACATGCAGTCACGTGGTGTCTGTGGGGCATCATTGTAGAACCCGTTGGAGTTGTACCAGAGCATGAGGTGAACACCACGCGCCTGTGCGTAGTTGGACAGTTCCTCAATACGTTCACGTCCGATGCGTTCGTCCCACCAATTATCGACTAGACAGTATTCAAAGCCCATTTTTGCCGCCAGGTCGATGAACTGCACCTGGTCGTCGTAGTTGATTGACTCATCCTGCCAGATGAGCCAACTCCACGTATAACGTCCCGGTTGGTATTTCGTCGTCGGCTCATAGAGCGGGTCGACGAGGTCGTAGACGATGGTTGTCTCCACTATCGGTTTTAGCGAATTGCCGAGGGTGATGGTGCGCCATGGAGTCTCCGCCCGCAGTGGCACCGCCGCGAACTCACTGCCATAGCCATTGCCCTCTCCTTTCATGGGAAAAGCGATGGTATAACCCGTTTGCGCGTCGTAGTCGGACAGGTGCGATGCACAGTAAGCGCTGGTCACTCCCGTCTCGCTCACCAACACCCATCCGTCATCACCCACGCGGAAAAGACACGGGAAGGTATAGCCCTCGCCAAAGCGTGACTTCGTGGTGAGTGGCGCGTCGGCCGTATAGTCCTCCTCATACGATGGTTTGGTACGCTCCCACCCCGTCATCGGGTTGATTTGCGGACAAAGGAACGTGGTGGTTTGGGTGGGGAAATTGAACGACGATGTCTCCTCATATATGACCGCACACTTGGGATTGTTCTCTTTCGGTCGGGGAATGATATAGCGGAAAGCCACATCGCTATTGGTCACTACGAATTCCACTTGGAAGCGTCGTCCGTCAGCGTTTTCATAGTTTGCCACCACACCGTTGGCCCCACCCTGAGAGGAAGACGCTTTCACACGGCTCATCTCGACATTCCAATCGAGACCAGTTCGCTCCACCTCCTGCAGAGTTAGGTTCTGCGAGAAATCGCCGAGGTCACTCTTGAACCCCAGACGTGAACGCGTAAGCATCTGATGGTTGTCGTAGGCGATGTCATATTCAGCCCGCCCGGCATCGTTGTAAAGGGTGAGCACTATGTGTCCATCTGGTGATGACACTTGGACATTGTCAGCTACAGCTGTCATGGACAGCGAGGCGAACAGAAACAGAAATAGCTTTTTCATAATTATTATATATTAGAGCCCCCCTCTAACTCCCCCGATAGAGCCCCCCTCTAACTCCCCCGAGGGGGAGGATAGATACTCAGCACTCGGAATTTGGAACTCGGAATTTGGAACTCGAAATTCGGAACTCGTCACTCGTCACTAAACAGGAATATATTCGACAAATGCCTCCATGGCCTCGTAACATGCCAAGCCAAGGTCATCATACATCTTTGCCGTGGCATGGTTACGGTCCTCCGCCCGTTGCCAGAACAGGCGTTCATCATTGCCGAGGAAAGGAGCACTCTCCATCTGGCTCTGGTGTTTGAGAATGGCATAACGCTTCGCTGTCAGTTCCTCAGGACTCATGGGAACACACATCTCTATGTTCTCTATCTCCCATTCCGCCCATGCCCCACGGTACATCCACACACGGCATTCATCGAGCCAGGCAGCCCCTTTCTTCTTCGCCGCGCTGATGGCCGCAAACACCGCCTCGGTACATTTGCGGTGAGTGCCGTGGGGGTCAGCCAAGTCGCCCGCCACATAGATTTGGTGAGGCTGTATGCTGTCGAGCAGTTCGGCGATGATACGTACGTCCTCCTCTCCCACCGGTTTTTTCTCTATCCTGCCACTCTCATAGAACGGCATATCAAGGAAATGCACGTGGTTGAGCGGTATGTTGTTGAACGTACATGCCGTGCGAGCCTCGCCCCGTCGGATGAGTCCCTTGATAGTAAGCACGTCACGGGTATCGAGGTCACCCTCCTGTTTATCGGCCAAGAAGGACTTTATCTCCTTGTATTTGTTTTTTATCACCTGGTCCTCGTCATTGCCAAATAGTTGGTTGAAGCCATTGATGAAATGCATGAAACGCGCCACCTCCTCGTCGGCCACTGCGATGTTGCCCGATGTCTGGTAAGCCACATGCACGTCATGCCCCTGTTGTACCAGTCTCCTCAACGTGCCACCCATGGAGATGACATCATCGTCTGGATGTGGAGAGAACACCACCACCCTTTTTGGGAATGGCCATGCCCGTTCCGGTCGATACTTGTCGTCATCATTGGGTTTCCCTCCCGGCCATCCCGTTATGGTATGCTGCAAATCATTGAAAATCTTGATGTTTGCATTATAGGCCGACCCATAGAGCGCCAGCAACTCCGACAATCCATTTTCGTTATAGTCCTTGTTGGTGAGTTTGAGAATCGGTTTCCCCGTCACCTGACAGAGCCACACCAATGCCGACCGCACCAGTTTGTCGTCCCACTGGCATGACGTGACCAACCAGGGATGGATGAGGCGTGTGAGGCGTGATGCCGACGAGATGTCGAGTACCACCTGCGTGTCGTTGTGCGTTTGCAAGAATGAAGCGGGTATGGCATCGGTGATGGGGCCTTCCACCGTCTGGCGTATGATGGCAGCTTTCTCCTCACCCCATGCCGCAATAAATATCTTCCTCGCCGCCAAGATGGTTGCCAATCCCATGGTGACGGAACATGGCGGAACCTGTTCACCTGTGCCAAAACTGAGTGTCATTTCCTCGCGCGTGGTCCGCTCATTGAGAATCAGCCGTGTCGTCGATGTCACGGTTGAACCCGGTTCATTCGCCGCCACATTGCCTATCCGTCCAATGCCCAACAATGCCACATCGAGACCGCCACAATCATGGATACGCTGTTCATATTCCCGACAGTGGTGCAACATCCTGTCCTGTGCCATCTCGCCGTCGGGTGAGAAAATATGTTCCGGCTTGATATCCACATGATCGAGGAAACGTTGCCTCAGTTGGTTGATGCTCCTGTTTTTACTGTCGCAATTAAGTGGAAAAAACTCGTAGGCATTGAACACCCACACATTGTGAAAACTCAATGCTCCCTTTTTATGGCGTTGTATCAGTTCATTGAACACTGGCGTGAGCGAGTTGCCCGTTCCCAACGCCATGACAAAGCGCGAGTTTTGTTGTTGGCTTCGCTTTATCTCCTCTTCCAAACAATTGGCCACATATTCGGCACCTTCGTCAATGGAAGGGAATATCTCGGTGGGCACCTTCTCCATGCGCGTTATCTCCGAACGGTCGACGGCGGTCTTGGGCTTCACCAGTTCAATGGGTACTTTATTGAGGATAGTTTGAGAATTGATGTTGAGGGTCATAGTAATATTAAGGTTACTATTTTATTTATCCCGAATGACGGAATGAGAGAATCAATGATTATTATCATATTGTTATCACAATCATCTTTTTCTCATTCAAACAATCGGGAAATGAATAAATAGGCAAGCCTATGAGGCATAAAAGCCCCACCCGATTGGGCAGGGCTTTGTGAGTTTATTTACCTTCGATGTCTTTGAAATACTTATAGGTGCTCACCTTCAGTTCGTCGGTAGCCGGCTCATCACAAACGATGATGCCATGCTGGTGCATCTGAAGCGCACTGATGGTCCACATCTGGCACACACCACCTTCGACGGCGGCCTGCAAAGCGCGGGCCTTGTGATGACCATTGACGAGAATCATCACCTCGCGGGCATCCATCACCGTACCCACACCCACGGTAAGAGCGTGCTTGGGCACTTTGTTAACGTCGCCCTCGAAGAATCGAGAATTGGCGATGATGGTGTCGGTGGTGAGCGTTTTCACACGGGTGCGTGAAGTGAGCGACGAGCCCGGTTCGTTGAAAGCGATGTGTCCATCGGGACCGATGCCACCGATGAAGAGGTCGATGCCCCCTGCCTCGGCAATCATCTGCTCATAGTGACGACATTCCTCTTCCAGGTCTTTGGCATTGCCATTGAGGATATGGATATTCTCTTTGGGGCAGTCGATATGGTCGAAGAGGTTACGGGCCATGAAGGAGTGGTAACTCTCGGGATGGTCCTCGGGAAGGTTAACATACTCGTCCATGTTGAAGGTGATGACGTTTTTGAACGACACCCTACCCTCTTTGTTGGCTTTCACCAGTTCTGCATACATTCCTTCGGGCGACGAGCCTGTAGGCAGACCGAGTTTGAAGGGTTTTTCCGCCGTCGGTTTGGCTTCATTGATGCGGCTGATGACATGCTCGGCCGCCCATTTCGACATTTTCTGATAGTCGGGTTCAATGATAAGTCTCATACTGTTATAGATATTTATTATTAATGAATGTGATGTTCAGCTTTTAAGGAGGAGAAAAAAGGGTTGTTTAACCACTTCTTCTCAAGAACGTCCTCACAATAAAAAACAACGCTGCAAAAGTAAAAAAAAAAATTTTTTTCGCAATCATCATCAACTATTTTTTCATTATTTTTTTTTGACTAGCTGGCGGTGGCGGTGGTTTAACAGGCGCAGATGGAGGGTATGAAACGCAAAATACCCCGGCATCACGCCGGGGCATTTTCCATTGAATGTTTCAGCAGTTTTGTCTTATGTAGTCAAAATCTTTGAAAACCGGTTTATAATTATCAACCTAATTGCGATGCAAAGATAATCTTAAAATTGACTTAAATCAAGAAAAAAGACGTTTTTCGGTCGTAAAAATACGAAAACGTTTGCGGTGGAAAAAGTTTTCTAGCTTGGTTTAGAGGGGGGAAAACACTAAATTATTGGACACTGATAATACTATATTATTGGACACTGATTATACGAGATTGGACTGATTTAAACTGATTTTTATCGTTATTTGAATAAGCTATTTGTTGTTATTCCGACATTTAGAGAACAACTTCATTTTTTGGAGTACAGAAATGAATGATTATAAAATAATATGCGTATATTTGCAACGACAATTTTAAGAAATGAAAGAATTCGTATTATCCGAAGCCAAGGCCGAGACCGCCATCCTGGTAGGTCTTATCACACCTGACCAAGACGAAGCGAAGACCAAGGAATATCTTGACGAGCTGGAGTTTTTGGCCGACACCGCCGGTGCCGTCTGCGTGAAGCGTTTCACGCAACGCGTGGGTGGTCCCAATAAAACCACCTATGTGGGCAAAGGTAAACTGGACGAGATTCACCAATATATCCGCCAGGAAGAAGAGGCAGAGCGCGAGATAGGAATGGTAATTTTCGACGACGAGTTGACCGCCAAGCAGATACGCAATATCGAGCAAGCTCTAAAAGTAAAAATACTCGACCGCACGTCGCTCATTCTTGACATTTTCGCCATGCGTGCCCAAACCGCCAATGCCAAGACACAGGTGGAACTGGCCCAATACCGTTATATGCTCCCCCGTCTGCAACGTCTGTGGACCCACCTGGAACGTCAGGGCGGTGGCAGCGGCAGCGGTGGCGGCAAAGGTAGCGTGGGGTTGCGCGGTCCTGGTGAGACGCAGTTGGAGATGGACCGCCGTATCATCCTTCACCGCATCACCCTACTGAAACAACGACTGATTGAAATAGACAAACAGAAGACAACCCAGCGCAAGAGCCGCGGTCGTCTGATACGTGTGGCGCTGGTGGGTTACACCAACGTGGGCAAGTCGACACTGATGAACCTGTTGTCAAAGAGCGACGTGTTCGCCGAGAACAAGCTCTTCGCCACCCTCGACACTACCGTACGCAAAGTGGTGGTGGGCAACCTTCCCTTCCTACTGGCTGACACCGTCGGTTTCATCCGCAAACTGCCCACCGACCTTGTCGACTCATTCAAATCGACATTGGACGAGACGCGAGAGGCCGACCTGTTGGTACATGTGGTGGACATCTCACATCCCGACTTCGAGGAACAGATACAGGTGGTGGAACGTACGTTGAAAGACCTGGGTTGCGCCGACAAGCCCTCAATGATTGTGTTCAACAAGATTGACGCCTACCGTTGGGTGGACAAAGACCCCGATGACCTGACGCCGCCGACGAAGGAAAACGTGACACTCGACGAGTTGAAACGCACATGGATGGCCCGTCTGGATGAGAACTGCTTATTCATTTCAGCCAAGGAGAAGACGAACATCGATGGTTTCCGCGACGTGCTATATAAAAAGGTACGCGAGTTGCACGTGCAGAAATATCCCTACAACGATTTCCTGTACCCAGAAGAAAGTGAAGAAGAGGGAATAGTGATGAGTGAAAAGTGAAAAATCTTTATAGAAGAGGGATAAGTGAATAGTGAATAGTGAAAAATTAATTATATAACAATATGGAGAATTTCAGATCATTGACCATTGGTGAGATTAAACAGTTGGAAGCCAATGGGTGTCAGGCCGAAGATTGGTCGGCCATCACTGTGGGTGAGGGTTTCAACCCCGAATTCGTAAGTCGTGTGGCGTTCTACGGCGAGGTGCAGTTGGGTGCCTATGAAAAGAAAGTGGAGGTGAGCAATGGCTTCTTCAAACATTCCGGCATCTATAATGCCACGCTCCGCAACTGCAGCATCGGCGACAACTGTCTGGTGGAGAATGTCGGTGGTTTCATCAACAACTACACTATTGGCGACGACTGTCTCATCTCCAACGTCAGTATCATTGAGACCTCCGAAGGAGCCACCTACGGCGAGGGTAACCTCATCAGCGTGCTCAACGAGGCAGGCGACGGCAACGCTATCATTTTTGGCAACCTGAACAGTCAGTTTGCCGCTTTCATGGTGAAACATTTCGGCGACAAAAACATCAAGGACGAGATACGCCGACTGATCAACGAAGACATCGAGCGCAACATGCCCGAACGCGGCATCATCGGCAACAACGTAAGGGTTATCGGCACGAAAGAGATAACCAACTGCGTGATTAACGACTCTTGCGAGATCAATGGAGCCTCCCGCCTGAGCGACTGTTCGATACTCAATGGTCCCAACGACTCGGTATTTATCGGCACTGGCGTCATCTGCGAGAATAGCATTATCTGCAATGGCTCTAGCATCATCAACAGCGTGAAGATGCAAGACTGCTTCGTGGGCGAAGCCTGCCACATCGCCAACGGTTTCACCGCCTCGCAGAGTGTGTTCTTCGCCAACTCATACATGTCGAACGGCGAGGCTTGCGCCGCGTTCTGCGGTCCTTTCTCTGCCAGTCACCACAAATCGAGTCTGCTCATCGGTGGACAGTTCTCGTTCTACAACGCTGGTTCGAACACCAACTTCTCCAACCACGCCTATAAGATGGGGCCCATCCACTATGGTATGCTGGAGCGCGGCACAAAGACCGCCAGTGGCAGTTATGTGCTCATGCCGGCGAAGATAGGCTCGTTCTCAGTGTGTATGGGCAAGTTGATGCACCATCCCGACACGCGCGACGTGCCCTTCTCCTACCTCATCTCTTACAACGACGACATGTACCTCGTGCCTGGTCGTAACATCACTACCGTGGGTCTATACCGCGACATCAAGAAATGGCCCAAGCGTGATATGCGCCAGCAGGGATGCCAAAAGAGCATCGTCAACTTCGACTGGCTATCGCCGTTCACCGTGGGTGAGATACTGCGTGGCAAGAAAATACTGGAACGTCTGAAAGAAGCCTCAGGCGACTTGCAGTCACAATACAACTACCACGACTATGTAATCAACGCTTCGTCGCTGCGCAAGGGCATCAAATACTACGACATCGCCTTGCGCCTCTACATGGGTGCCGTGTTGAAACGCGCCAAGAAACACAACTATTTCGGCCCTCCCACCACAACCATCGGCAAAGGTAATTGGATTGACCTATCGGGTTTGTTGCTGCCGGAGAGCGAAGAAGCCCGTCTCATCGAGGATATCAAGAACGGCACGCTCTTGACCATACAAGCCGTGATTGACCGTTTCGAGGAGATCAACAGCCATTATCGTGAATACCAATGGACATGGACCTACGACATGATTCTCGACTACTATGGTCTTGACGAAATCACAGAGGAGGATGCCGTACGTATCCGCGAGGAATATATCAAAGCCCGCCGCGCTTGGATTGCAGAAATACGCAAGGACGCCGAGAAAGAATATGCCATGGGCGACGTGGAAGAAAACGTGTTCTCCGACTTCATCGACAAACTCGACCACGAAATAGATTTCGAAGATTTGGCGTAAAGCGCCCCTCCCCCAGCCCCTCCCGAGGGAAGCGCCCCTCCCCCAGCCCCTCCCGAGGGAGGGGAGACGGTTAGACCTGAGGTGGTTGTCGTAACACGACAACATACACAACAATAAAATACAAAACAGCCTCTTTCCCGAGCACACATGCGGCGGAAAGAGGTTGTTTTATTATGGTATTGGTTTTCCTGGTTATTGGATAATTCAACTGTACAACTCCAAGGCGGCCCTCAGTTCGTTGGCCACCTCATCGGCCAACCAGCGAGGAGACAGCACCTGCAAGCGGCTACCTATAAGATGAGGTTTCTCGTTTACAAAAATACAGTTTTATTTTGAAAGGAGCAACAAATCTTGTATATTTGCAAACAGATATGGAAAAGACAGTCCAACAACAAAATGCTGACGAGCGTTATATGCGTCATGCCATCGACGAGGCACACATGGCAGCCGACGAGGGGGAGATACCCATCGGTGCTATCATCGTGAGCCACGGCCGTATCATCGCACGGGCACACAACCAGACAGAAGTGCTCCACGATGTAACGGCCCACGCCGAGATGTTGGCCATCACCGCCGCCGCCAATGAACTAGGAGGCAAATACCTCACCGATTGTACGCTCTACGTTACGGTAGAGCCCTGTCCGATGTGTGCTGGTGCCATTGGTTGGGCGCAAATACCCCGCATCGTGTATGGCGCCCCTGACAGCAAACGCGGCTATCGCACCTATGCCCCAAACGTGCTCCATCCCAAAGCCGAAGCCATCGGTGGCATTCTTGAAGAAGAGTGTCGCTCGCTGATGCAAGAGGCGTTTAAAGGTAAAAGGGTAAAAAGGTAAAAGGGTAAAAAGGTAAAAAGGGAAGTTATAAAAGGAAGTAAAAAGGGAAGTTATAAAAGGAAGTTAAGCACTTCGTGCTGGACAAAAGCTTTGAAAGGTAAAAAGGTAAAGGGGTAAAAAGGTAAAGGGGTAAAAAGGGAAAAAAAGGTAAAAAGGCAAAGGGAGGAGAGACTGAGTATGGAAAGAAATTTGACAAATATGGATATTATTTTTGGCAATTAATGGCCAATTTATGGTAACTCGCGTGAAAGAAATATGGAAAGAAATACGAATAATAAAAATAATCAAGAATAATTGTTGAAAAGGGGAAAAAAGGGAAAAAAAGGGGAAATAATTGTTATTTCATATTTTTTTCATATATTTGCATAGTTTTTTCTAGAACCACATCACTTGATATGGAAGCATCACAAAATTATCTGATGGTAGCCTTTAAGCTACTTGGGTCGTTGGCCCTGCTCATCTTCGGTATGAAACTGATGAGCGAAACGCTGCAAAAGATGGCTGGTCCCCAATTGCGCCACGTATTGGGACGCATGACCACCAACCGTTTCACCGGTATGCTCACCGGTGTGTTCGTCACAGCCACCGTGCAGTCGTCGACGGCCACCACGGTGATGACCGTGTCGTTCGTCAACGCCGGACTACTCACCTTGGCCCAAGCCATCAGTGTCATCATGGGTGCGAACATCGGCACCACGCTTACGGCATGGATCATGTCGATGGGGTTCTCGTTCAACATCACCGACTTCGTGTGGCCAGCGTTCATCATCGCCCTGTTGCTCATCTACCGCAAGAGTCACCGTAATGTGGGTGATTTCCTCTTCGGTATCGCCTTTATGTTCCTCGGACTGGGCACGTTGCGACAGACGGGCATGGATATGAACCTAGGCGAGAACGAGACACTGCTCAATTTCTTTGCGTCCTTCGACCCACAGAGTTTCACCACCACCCTACTCTTCCTGCTTATCGGTGGCGTACTGACCATGTGTGTGCAGTCGTCAGCTGCGGTGATGGCCATCACCATGATACTCTGCTCAAGTGGCGCCCTGCCCATCTACCAAGGTATCGCGTTGGTGATGGGTGAGAATATCGGTACCACCGTCACGTCGAACCTGGCAGCGCTCACGGCATCGACACAAGCACGTCGCGCCGCCTTCGCCCACATGTTCTTCAACCTATTTGGCGTATTCTGGATGCTCATCGTGCTCCGCCCATTCATCGACATGGTATGTGGTTTCGTAGGCTACGACACCTCGATGACCAAGGAAGCCGTCGGCCATGAAGCCTTCTTGGCCAACGCCGCCAAACTGAGTGTGGTGCTTGCCGCCTTCCATACCTGTTTCAATATCGTCAATACCTTCGTTCTCATCTGGTTCATTCCACAGATTGAGAAGGTTGTCTGCAAGGTCATCAAGGATAAGAAAAAGAAAAGCGAAGAGGAAGAGGAGGAAGAGGTTACCCGCCTCCGCTATATCGACAGCCCACTGGTTCGTACCCCTGAGTTGTCCGTTTTCCAAGCACAAAAAGAGACAGCTCTTTTCGGCACGAGGATGCAGCGTATGTTCAGCATGGTGCGCACACTTATGGCAGAGAAAGACGACGAAGCTTTCCAGAAGCTATTTGAGCGCATAGAGAAATATGAAAACATCTCCGACAATATGGAATTGGAAATCGCGCAATTCTTGGAAAAGGTGAGCGACGCCCACCTGTCCGACGACACGAAGGAGAAAATACGCCAGTTACTCCGTACCGTGAGTGAGTTGGAGAGCATCGGCGACGCCTGCTATAACCTGGGACGTGTGCTCAAACGCAAGCACGAGGGTAAGATGGAATTCACCGAAGGCCAGAAGACGGAAATAGAAAAGATGCTCAACCTCGTTGAAGAGGCCTTAACCCAGATGAATGAGGTGGTGTCTGGCCGTCGCGAAGACCAAGACATCAACGAGTCGTTCCGTTTGGAGCACGAGATCAACGACCTGCGTACAAAGATCAAGGCCGACAATATCCATGCCGTGAACGACCACCAGTACGACTACTCGCTCGGAACGCTCTACACTGACCTCATCAGCGAATGCGAGAAACTGGGCGACTACATCATCAATGTGGTGGAAGCACGTCTGAAATAGAAACCCTATTACTTGAAACGATATTGCCGAGAGTTTCAAGGACGTTTGTACGAAAAGCAGATTATTTTGGATAAAAGGGAGATTTTTATCGAAAATAATTTGCTTTTTTAAAATACTTTAATTATATTTGCGAACTATCTTTTTTGCAAGACTACTAACCATGCTCAGAGACGAACTTAAAGCATTGAAAAACAAGTTCACTTACCGCCAAAAGGTGGTGATGCTTGTATGTGCCGGAGTCTTCGTCGGACTCGGCGGGCTTTTCATGTACTTGCTCCGGGCACACACTTACATTGCCGACGACCCCTCAGCATGTGTCAACTGCCACATCATGACTCCATACTATGCCTCCTGGAGCCATTCCTCACATGGACGAGATGCCACATGCAACGACTGCCATGTGCCACACCAGAACTTTATCAAGAAATACGCTTTCAAGGCCATGGACGGAATGAAGCACGTGGCATATTTCGTGACGCACTCAGAAAGGCAGACCATCATGGCCGAAGATGCCAGCGCACAGGTCATCATGGACAATTGCATACGATGCCACGACAAACTGAACCAGGAAATGGTGAATACAGGACGCATCGACTACAACATGGCAAAGAATGGAGAAGGAAAAGCTTGCTGGGACTGTCATCGCAACGTGCCGCACGGAGGCATGAACTCGCTCATGTCCACTCCAGGAGCAGAGTCGCAAGTTCCACTACCGCCCAGTCCGACTCCCGAATGGCTCAAGAAAAGTAAATAGGGAACAATACTAAACCCTAAACACTAAAACCTAAAACCTAAACCCCAACAACAATATGGCAAAACAACTGAAGAAATGGCAAGGATGGCTCCTCTTCGGAGGTTCCATGTTCGTAGTGTTCCTTCTGGGCCTGCTCGTCTCATCGCTTATGGAACGACGGGCTGAAGTGGCCAGCGTGTTCAATAACAAACGCACAGAGTTCACTGACTCCATCGTGGCGCAGAACGAGAAGTTCAAAGCCGACTATCCCCGTGAATACGAGACATGGGCCATGACCGAAGACACCACGTTCCACTCAAAGTACAACTCATCAAACGAGACCGATGAACTGGCCGACCGTCCTGAAATGGTCATACTATGGGCGGGATATGCCTTCTCACGTCACTACAACACTCCACGAGGACATAAGCATGCCCTGGAAGACATGCGAAAAATACTGCGTACCGGAAATCCGGGTATTGACGGCGAGGCCGACATGCAACCTGGAACGTGCTGGACATGCAAGGGACCCGACGTGCCGCGCATGATGCGCGAACTGGGGGTCGACAGTTTCTACCATAAACGGTGGAGCCAATTGGGAACGGAAATACATAACACTATAGGATGCTCCGACTGCCACGACGCACGCACCATGGACCTGAAACCCGCAAGGCCGGCTCTCTACGAGGCATGGGCAAGACGGGGTATGGATGTGAAAAAGGCTTCGCATCAGGAAATGCGCTCATTGGTTTGCGCACAGTGCCATACCGAATATTACTTCATCAAGGGCACTGACTACCTGATGTTCCCGCAAGACAAAGGACTGACCGTGGAAGCAGCAGAGGAATATTACGACTCCATCGGTTTTTACGACTATATACATCCACTGTCGAAAACACCTGTCCTCAAGGCGCAGCATCCAGGATATGAGATGGCCAAGCAAGGCATACACGCCCAGCGAGGCGTGTCGTGCGCCGACTGCCACATGCCCTACAAACAGGAGGGCGGCGTAAAATTCACCGACCACCAGATTACCTCACCACTAGCTAAGATTGACCGTACATGCCAAGTGTGCCACCGACAAGATGCTGAAGTGCTCCGGCAGAACGTGTACGACAGACAGAAAATAACACGCGACAAACGAACCGAACTGGAGAAACAACTGGCAGCAGCTCATATCGAGGCGAAATTTGCCTGGGAAAAAGGTGCCACCGAAGCAGAGATGAAACCCATCCTTCAACTCATACGGTCCAGCCAATGGCGATGGGACTATGGATTTGCCTCACACGGCGCATCCTTCCACGCTCCGCAAGAAGTGATGCGCATCTTCAGCGACGGACTCATACAGGCACAGGAAGCGCGCAGACAGATTACCAAGGTTCTGGCCCGGCACGGATTCACAGGCGACGTGCCCATGCCCGACATTTCCACCAAGGAAAAGGCACAGGCATATATCGGACTCGACATGCCGAAACTGAAGGAAAAGAAACAGCGGTTCCTCGAACAAGTGGTACCCAACTGGATCGAAGAAGCAAAAAAGAAAGGTAAACTCATAGAACTATAAAAAAACAACAGCAACAAGGCAGGTGGGTTGACCTGCCTTCTTTTTTGAGAAATAGAGAAGTGAAGAACAGGAGTATTGAAGCCAAATGTTAAAGGAGAATAGACGACAGGATACGCTATGGAGCAAGCCGTGGCGGTTGGCAGAAGGCACTCTTATCTGCGCCGGTCTGGTCGCGGTGGGACTGATGCTCGAACTGACCATCGGCCCGGTGGTATGGAAGGCTTTCTCCTGGCCGGCAAACATCATCGTTCTGGCGGCCTTGCTCGCCATGATGGGCACCATGTATTCACTACACAGGAAGGTGTATGCATTCCACTTCATAAGCACCTATGCCGCCGCTGTACCCGCACTGATTTTCGCAGTACTGCTGACAATGGTCATGGGACTGACACGGCAGACGGTGAACGGACGATGGCTGAACGACATGCTGTCGTTCTGGCCATTTGTGCTTATATACATATACATCGCTTTTATTCTCTCACAGGTAACCCTAAGACACCTCATTCATTTCAAATGGCGGCGCGACATACCGTTCCTGCTTAACCACATGGGACTGTTCACCGCTCTCGTGTGCGCTACACTCGGCAATGCCGACATGCAACGGGTGAAGATGATTGCTGCCATAGACGAGCCTGAATGGAGGGCTGTGAACGAGGAGGGACGTGTGGTGGAACTGCCCGTCGCTATCGAACTCAAACGGTTCATCATGGAAGAATATCCCGTGGAGATGGAAAAGGCAGGTACCGACAGTACAATGATGGTACAGCGCACACCGCGGCGTTTCGCATCAGATGTGATGATATACACGCAGACGGGTGACAGCTACAGCGCCACCATCGACGTGAACAAGCCCGTCTCCGTGGAAGGATGGAAAATCTACCAATACGGTTACGACACGGCGGCAGGTGCCTTGAGCCGCATCAGCATCTTCGAAATGGTGCGCGACCCGTGGCTGCCATTCGTGTACATCGGTATCTGGATGATGTTGCTGGGAGCCGTGTGTATGTTCATCTTAGCTCAACGAAAGAAATGACCTGGGAACAATTTATATATTTCGCAATCATAGCCGTGGCACTATGGATAACAGGTGCCGTGGCAGCATGGAAGGGAAAAAACCGCCTGACCATTGCCAGTACGGTTCTCGGACTACTGGTGTTCTTCACCTTTATCCTGCTGATGTGGATTTCCTTGGAACGACCACCTCTGCGCACCATGGGCGAGACAAGGCTGTGGTATTCGTTCTTCCTGCCACTGGCCGGACTGCTCATCTACACACGATGGCGTTATAAATGGATCCTGTCATTCAGCACCCTGCTGGCCGTCGTATTTATCTGCATCAACCTGTTCAAGCCGGAGATACATTCAAAGACACTGATGCCGGCACTGCAGAGCCCGTGGTTCGCTCCCCACGTCATCGTTTACATGTTTGCCTACGCACTGCTCGGAGCTTCTGCCGTCATGGCACTGTTTCTTTTGGTTAAAAGAACAGGGGGCAAGGAACAGGAAAAACCAATCAACAACCAGCACACCGCACTCACCACTGAAATGGACATTTGCGACAACCTGGTATACGTGGGTATGGCATTCATGACGGTGGGCATGCTCTTCGGTGCCCTGTGGGCAAAGGAGGCATGGGGGCACTACTGGTCGTGGGATCCGAAGGAGACATGGGCTGCCGTCACGTGGTTTGCCTACCTCGTCTACATCCACTACCGACAGATGCCCACACACAACCCACGTGCGGCTCTATGGATGCTGCTCACTGCATTCGTGCTCCTGCAGATGTGCTGGTGGGGCATCAATTATTTACCATCGGCACAAGGCAGTTCGATACATACATACAGTACATAAACACGAGATGCTGTATTAACGAATAAAGGTGTGGATCATCAGTCCACACCTTTATTCGTTAGTAAGAAGTATATCATCAGTTCCATACCGAAATACCGACGGGTATCATACCGTCATCACGGTCCTCGTCATCATCAAACAGGCCATTGTTCACTTCCGTTTCGCCATCGGAGACGACGGGAACGATTTCTTGCTCCATGAGGTCATCGCCACGCGCGGATAAGTAGCGCGTCTCAGGTTTCACATATAACTTTCTCACGGTCATTTATTTAATGATTACTTTTTGGGTTTTACCATCGGTGAATCTCACGATATTCAAGCCCTTCACCGGCTCGGCAAGACGCATGCCATCGACGCTATAGAAGCCCTCCACTACCATTTCGGTGGCGTCGGAGAGGGCTGTGATGCCCGTTGTTGAGTCACCATTCTCCACAAATACGAATGAATTCGCATAGTCAATTTCCTTTTGTGTGGGAACGATATACCACCGATAAGGCTTGACATCATGCTTGCCGCCCTTGTTCCACATCAAGTTGCCGTCGGTGTTCATCGTCAGCCATTCCTTGTCGTTCTCGGTGGGACCGAAGGTGCTGTATGTACCATAGAAATTGTATTCGTTGGTTGCCGTGCTGACGCTCAAGATAGGCTCTGTGGTGATAGCCTTCAGGGTGAGGTCACCCTCCTCAACGAACTCATACACGCACTCTTGCTTCGGCTTGACAATATACGGGCAGTTGGCATGCAGAACCGTTCCCGCCTCCACGGAGTTGATGTAGAGATACACCTTGTTCGGGTCAGCCACTTCCCCACCCTCGGGATTGTTGGAGGCGGTGATCATGTGGATTTTGTAGAAGGTGAAATGGTCAAGGTCGGCTTCTTTCACCGTATAGTCGAACGGCACGAACCAGCACTGGCGATGACCCGACACATTCTCTGAGAATTGACGTAGGTAAGTGATTTTCATCGCATGCTGGTCTTCCTTATTATCATAGGGCGTCTTGCCATTCTCTGCCAACAGGTCGGAGAAAAAGAAGGTTTCGGCTTCGAGTCTGGTAATAAGAGCATAAATCAAACTGCCATCAGCCTGATAAGTCTTTCTAATCACATAATCGGGGTCGGCAGATGCGAAGATATTTGTTTCCTTGTCGGAGATGAAGAAGACATTATTGTAAAATGCCACCGTATAGCCGTCATCGTAAATGACATAATCGCCAAAAACAATGTTGAAAATCCCGGAGGTCGATGGAATCACGATGTTGTCGGTCAAATAACAATCAGACAACAATGTGATGGTATTGTTGGTTTCGTTCAAGGCTGCAAAGGCCGATGCCAAGTCATCATAATCTTCCTCGCCCACTTGAGCCACAGGCCCTATCGCATCCGATTCCATGGAGAAAGCGAATGCGAAGGTGCAGTAATCAGTGCCTACACAATTTATCGTGATGGAAGCCACGTCCTTCTCTGGATTGGTGAATATCGTCTCTTCATACATGCAGACCTCTCGCGACCAGACATCATTGCCTTCGGCATCCATGGCACCGATGTCCACCATCGCTTCGCTACCATCTCTGTCATCATCATGCTTCACCCAGTCGCGAATATACACCATCTGAGGTGTCTCCGACGTCCCATCGGTGTAATTGACGGTAACCTCCCACTGTCCGGTGTCGCCATGAGTACAGTTCATCAGCACATGGATGGCCGTGGTGGAGAACGGTTCCTCAAAATCCACCGTTTTCATATCACCGTTTTCCAAAGCCACGCAGTTATTCTCATCGTAGGGTTGCAGCTTATAGACCACCCCCTCATCTTTGGAAACAATTCTTCTATTGCTGGGCATTCCGTTTACACTATTATATGACTCAGAGTAGAGAATATGTCCCTCCACGTCCATTCCTCTTGACACGTGCTCTGCCACCGGACCTATCTCGGCTATGACATCAGCGTTCCATCCACGGCTCACTCTCAGTGGCACGGTAGTTGTCTCCACGCCCAGCAGTTTTCTGTCCATGAATCTCAGGCGTCGGCGAATCCAAGTCTTCATATAGTCCACATCCTCTTCGTAAGAGTTACCATAGAACTTGTTGGGCCACACGTAATTTCCTTGAATCATCCAAGCCTCGAAGTTTCTGTCGGCAGCGCTCTTATTGTTAGCGTCATAGGATCCGGTGAGCAGGTTGACCAGCGAATCGACCTTCGCCATGATGCGCTCATCGGAGAATTCGCCACTGCGGTACTCCGCCCAGCGTTGTTTCAGGTCATCCACGAAATTAGGGTCTTGCATCAACTTGCACCAATAGAAGGGAACACCACCATGATCGGGATGGCGTGTGTTCAGTACATAATGCCATACGTTGGTACGCTCCCCATCGGCATAGTCGGCATTGCCCCATGCCAAGTTGAAGTCCCACAGCGCCATCTTCCATCGGGAGTCGAGTCCCTCGTTCTGCGCACGTGTCTCACTGTATTTGTATAAATTCGTCGACAACCGATAGCCGTCAATGTTCATGGCCAACTCTGTGGAAAGCATGTAGTCGATGAACGAGGTAACATCGATATATTTCCGATATCCTGTCTCCTGATCGGCGAAATCGTCACTAGCGAAGGCATCCTCCATCTTCTTGATTTCCTGAATCAGCGCCTCCTGTGCCCCATCGGGAAAATCGTCTTCCTCTGGGTCTTTATACTGGTAATACACGTTCACATCCAGCAACTGTTCGCCGGTGAGGTCAGCCCAAGGGTGATAGTCGGAGGTGTAATTGGGTTCATCAGAACGGTCCACCTCCACATGGTAGTCGCCCGTCAGGTCACCACCATCCTCACCAGGGTCATGCAAGTTCAGACGGTCCTTACCACCCGACACGCGTTCGGAGATGGCAAACACACCATAGTAGACACCGTCGATGACAAACTCGCACAACTTCGCCTGCGGAGTGAAGTCCATATATGGGCGTGCCAGGTCGTAGGTGAGAATGTCACGGAACAGCACCTTGTCGGCATAGGGAGCGATGACCGCCCATTTGCTGTCCCTACCCATGCCTAGCAAGCTCACCTTTGTCTTGCTGCCTCCATCTTGTGGCAACACCTCACTTTCCAACGTCTGGAAGGCGTATGGTTTTTTGTCCGAACTGTTAAACGACGAATTACCACGGTATTTAATGGCTATATAGCCCTCGTAGTCTATATGCTGGTAGGGATTGGCGTCAAGGTCAAGATAGTTGACTCCATCAGGATTGTCGACTATTTTCATGTAAGCAACAATATAGTCGTCTTTTGAGAATTCTTGCCCTTGTGTGTCGATGATGACAAGAGGCAGATTGGTGCTTTCAAATTCCACATCCTGATGTGGAGGATATTGTGCCTTGGCAGCATAGGCGAAGCACAGGCAGCACAATAGTGAGATGATTTTTCGCATAATTCTAAATGGGTTGGTTTTGCAAAGATACGAACTTTTGTTGTTTTTAGAATGAGCGTTGGTGAGAAAGTCACCTCACATACACTTTTTGGGTTGTTCCATCGGCATAGCGTATGATATTCAAGCCCTTACACGGACGGTTGAGCCTCATGCCATTGGCGGAATAAATACCCATCACCCCACCCTGTGGCAATGCATCGCCACTCACTGTTGCGATGCCCGTCGGCTCATCCACCAATCGCGAGAAGGCTAAGACCGAGCCTATGGCGTTGTTGCCCGACTTGATGGTCATCGAGGCTACCTGTTTGTCGGCATTGGTGTTGACCATCGACTCGAACAGCGCATAATGGTTGTCGGAACTGAAGTAACCTGATGTGCGCACCACATTACCCAACCCCCATTTCGCCTCCGTGCCATCGACATAAGCGGCGTTCACCGACCAGTCGCGTATATCCACGGTCTGCTCATTCTCCGACGAGCCATCCGTATAGTTCACGGTGACTGTCCAACGCGACGCGCCATTGCCGCTGGTCATCAACATATAGATGCCTTTTGTGCTGAACGGGTTGGCGAAGGTTACCGTCGCCGTCTGGCCGTTTTGGTCGAGCGTGAGGCTATTGTTTTGGTTGTAGGGTTGCAACAGATAGGTCGTCCCCAACGCGTCGGATGTGATGATTTGGTCCGTTGGCATCCCACCGTTGGCTTTCAGGGCAGCAGCGTAGAACACACGGAACGAGCCATCGACGGCCCGTGTGGTAGATGAGCTCACGGGCAACTTCTCGGCGATGACATCACTGTTCCATCCGTCGCTCACCTCCAACGGCTCAGTTATCACCGGTTCTTTGGGCAGCAAGTACTGGTCCATGAAAGCCAGACGTTTGGTTACCCATCCCTTCAGATAGTTCAGTTCCTCCTGGTAGGTGTGTCCCACGAAATAGTTGGGCCATACCTGACGGCCGATGATGCCCCATGCCTGTTGGTTGCGGTCTACCGCACCCTGCGACGTGAGCAGGTTGACCAACGAGTCGACGGTGGCCATGATACGCTCGTCGGAATAGTTTCCCTGACGATATTGCGCCCACCGCTGTTTCACCTGTTCCATGAAAGTGGCGTCTTTCACCATGCGGTACCAATAGAAGGGCACTTGGTTGTCGTCGTAGCGTTCCCTTGTGTTGAAGGCGTATTGCCAAAGGTTCGTCTTCTCTCCACCATAGTAGTTGGCATTGCCCCAGGCGATGTTGAAGTCCCATATAGACATCTTCCAACGTGCGTCGAGTCCTTCGTTCTGCGCCCTCGTCTTGCTGTACTTATAGAGATTCGTCGACAGTCGATAGCCGTCAACGTTCATGCTCACCTCGGTGGCGAGCATATAGTCGATAAACGAGGTGACGTCGATATACTGGCGGTAGCCTGTTTCGGGATTGGCATAATCGGCTTTGGTGAACGACGTCTCCATATTATGAATCTCCGCATGCAAGGCTTCACGCGTTCCCTCGGGCAGACTGGCGAAATCCTCCTCTTCGGGACTCTTGTATTGGTAATGTATCGTCATGTTGTAGTTCTGCGTGCCGTTGAAGTCAGACCATGGGTGGTATTGCGAGGCGTAGTAGGGATCGTCGGGACGGTCTATCTCCACCAAGTAGTCACCCGACAGGTCGCCCTCGTCGGAGCCTGGGTCGTTTAGGTTGAGCCGTGCCTTTCCACCCGACACCCTTTCGGCGATGGCATAGACACCGTAATAGGTGCCGTCGATGATGAACTCGCACAACTTCGCCTTCGGCACGAAGTCCATCCACGGCCGTGCCAGGTCAAAGGAGAGAATGTCGCGGAACATCAGTTTGTCGGAGAAAGGCGCAATGACCGCCCATTTGTTGTCTTTGCCCATGCCCAAAATCTTTACCTTCTCCTTCTTTCCCCCGTCATCCGGCAAAACGTTGCTTTCCAGCGTTCGGAAGGCGTAAGGTTTTTTGTCGGAATTGGTGAACGATGAGTTGCCACGGTATTTGATGGCTATCCATCCTTCGTAGTCCACCGTTTGGTCGGGATGGGCCAGGGTGTCGCCATAGTTGAGGTTGCCCTCCCCATTGTTGATGATTTTCATACGGGCGGCGATATAGCGGTCTTCCCACCGGCTGGCCAGCCGTTGCCCCTGTAGGTTGATGAACACGATGGGCAGGTTGGTCTGCGTGAGTTGCACATATTTGTTATTGGTGGGTTTGTAGTTGTCCCACTCGCTCTGCGCACTGACGGTGAGGGATGTCAGCGCCATATAGATGAGAAACAGGTTCTTTTTCATATCAGGTGATTACTATTCATGCTGCTTTTATGAAAGCATTCCATAAGATGGTGCAAAAATATGAAAAAACATTCGTTTTTTCGCAGGTGGAAACGATTTTTTGTCAAACAGGAATGAACAACAAGGAGGACTCTTACATTGAATTGCCATGAATTGCCCACAAATTTCCATAAATAACATTTCTTAGAAATGAAAGAAATGTGAATAATATGAGAAAATTAAAAAATTAAAAAATGATAAAATTAAAAAATGGAAAAAACCTCACGAGGGAAGAGGACGGAAAAAAGACAGGACACTGATAACACGAGATTAGACTGATTTAAACTGATTTTTATCGTAAATTGAATAAGCTATTTCTTGAGATTTCTGAATTAATTATGGCCATTTCTGTGAAAAACAATTTACGATAATTTACGGCCAATTTGCGGGAATTCGTGTAAAGAAAGAAATCTGCATAATATGGGAAGATTAAAAGATTAAAGAAAAGAAAGAGTCCCTACTTTATTTTACGTTGAATTTCCATGAATTAGCCGCTAATTTCCATAAATAACATTTCTTAGAAATGAAAGAAATATGAATAATATGGGAAAATGATAAAATTAAAAAATGGAAAAAACCTCACGAGGGAAGAGGACGGGAAAAAGACAGGACACTGATAACACGAGATTAGACTGATTTAAACTGATTTTTATGGTAATTTGAAAAAGCTATTTCTTGAGATTTCTGAATTAATTATGGCCATTTCTGTGAAGAAAGCTCTTTAATACATTTCGGGGAGCAACCGCAATGGTTGCTCCCCGAATTATAGTATCCCGAATGAGAGAATCGGAGAATTCGTCAGCAAAAACGTTAAAAAAGACTAATTATATGACAAAAACATCCATTATTTTGCCCTAGACTTGCCAAAAATCTTGGAATGGTGTAATTTTGCACCATACAAAAATCTTGGAATGGTGTAATTTGATGAACCGCAAAAACATTGGAATGGTGTAGTTTTGCACACTTCAAAAACCTTGGAATGGTGTAAATAATATAATAAGAAGATGAAAAGAAAAATATATGACGACCTCCTCAAATGGAAAGAGCAAGAAAAAGGCAGCGTCGCAATAATGATTGACGGAGCCCGACGAGTAGGTAAAAGCTATATTGTTGAAGCTTTTGCCAAGAAAGAATACAAATCCTATATTCTAATAGATTTCGCTCATGTTGAAGAAGAAGTAAAAGATTATTTTCTTCATTATAAAACAGACTATGATGCGCTGTTTCTCCATCTTTCACTTCATTTTGGCGTGCAGTTACACAAAAGGAATTCTGTTATTATCTTCGACGAAGTGGAATTGTTTCCTCAAGCGCGTGAAGCCATAAAATATTTGGTCAAAGATGGAAGATATGACTATATTGAAACTGGATCGCTCATCAGTATCAACACAAATGTTGAAGGAATCCACCTCCCATCTGAGGAAAGGAGGATAAAGATGTACCCTATGGATTTTGAAGAGTTTTTGTGGGCTATGGGTGACGAGATGATGATGCCATTTATACGTGAATGCTTTATAAGGAAGGAACCGTTGGGGCAGGCTCTTCACCGCAAAGCCATGGATTATATGCGTCAATATATAATAGTAGGAGGAATGCCTCAAGCTGTTGCAAAATACATAGAGACCAAAGACTTTAATCGTGTAGACCGTATAAAGCGTGATATAATTGATTTATACCGTGCCGACATTAAGAAATATGCCAGAGGATACGAGAGTAAAGTTGTGAAGATTTTTGACACCATTCCAGGACAATTACAGAAACATGAGAAAAAATTCCGTTTATCTTCACTGAAACAGCGTGCACGTTTCAGAGAGTATGAAAGTTCTTTTCTCTGGTTGGAAGAATCCATGGTCGTAAATGTGTGCTATGCGGCGACAGAGCCTTCCGTAGGTCTTCGGCTGAAAGAAGACGATTCAACACTGAAATGTTATATGTGTGATACAGGACTTCTGATTAGCCTTGCCTTTGACGAACGTACGATAGTTTCAGACGAATTGTTCCGGAAATTAATGCTTGGTAAGTTGGAAATAAACAAAGGCATGTGGGTAGAGAACATTGTCGCACAAATGTTGAAAGCAAGTGGCCATGAGTTGTATTTCTTCTCTAAATATTCAAAAGAAAACTCCGAAGAGACCATGGAAGTGGATTTTCTCATTCGCAAGCCCGTAGTTACAAGCCGGCACAACATCTCACCTATAGAGGTAAAATCCACCACCAATTACACAACATCCTCACTAACGAAATTCCGCAAAAAATACAGCAACCAGTTAGATGTCTCCTACATTATCCACTCAGGCGATTTAAGAAAAGAAAATGACATCATATACCTACCGCTTTACATGACACCTTTACTATAAGATGCAGAGTTTGTCTGTAACCTACAACTAGAGTAAATTTCGGGGAGCAACCGCTTGGTTGCTCCCCGAATTATAGTATCCCGAATGAGAGAATTCGTCACCCTTCATTCTTCATTCGTGCCCCTTGCACCATGCTCCTTGCACCTGACGGTCATTAATAAACCACTTTCCTTGTTCCGGTCTCCGTGACGATGATTTGCACACCCTTTGCGTTGGCGGGCAACTGCCGTCCGTCGAGGGAATAGCGGGCCACGACGCGCTGGCCGTTGCCATCGGAAGAGGTAACCTCCTCGATGCCGTCCACCTCGTAGCCTTTCTGGAAGACCGTGATGCTCTCGGCGCTCTCCACGCCATGGCCCTTGATGGTCAGCGTCGCCTCACGGTCGGGCGTGTTCTCCGGCACCGCGTCGGCCTTCAGCGTCAAGGTCACCAGACCGTTGCCGAACTTGTTGCCGTTGATTTCGCGCTTGCTCTCGTCCACCGTCACATGCAGCCACTCCGGCAGTCCCTCGATGTCGTAGTTCTGGCCCGCCTTGCCGTAGTTCCAGCGTATGGCCGTCTTCAGTTGAATCGATGCCGCCGCCGTCTGTCCCTCCAGCGTGCAGTCGCCGCCCGTGGTGGGCGCAGTGAGCGAGAGGGCACTGCCCGTGCTCACCATCTTAATACCGTCGTAGATACCCCGTATGCTGATGCACGGCACGCGGTTCTGGAACGTCAGCGTGGCGTTGATGTCCTCATGGCTGGCGTTCTGCAACAGCATCGATGCCGGTTCCACAAGGCCAGCGTCACATGGGTCGATGAGCGCCGCCGCCAACCCCAGGTCCACGCCGTCATCCTGGAAGCCCTCGATGACGATGGCAAATTCCTCGTCGAGGATAATTTCCTCCTCGGGTTTGAACACCAGCGAGAGCATCTGCACCGTGCCGTCGCTCACCGACTGCGAGCCGAGGTTGATGATGTCGTTCCAATGGCAGAGCAGCGTGGCAATAGTCTCGCCCACCGTCTTCTTGCCATCTACGATAGTCACCTTGCTGATGGTCATCGTTATCCACTGACCGTACATCACCGGCTCAGTGGAATAGCTGATGGCAGGGATGGTGATGTTCTCCACCCACAGGCGACCCATCGGCTTCTCGAAGAACTGACGTATGCCACGGCAGTAGTAGGTGTTGCCACCATTCTGGAACACCATCGTGCCGTAGTTGTATTTGTAGCCCTGCGACATCGACAGTGGGCGGAAGTTTGTGAACACCGTCGAACCACTTTGTCCGATGACGCGTCCCGGGTCATACACCGCCATCTCCACGATGCTGTCGGCCCAGGCCACACCCGCATGGGTGTAAGTGCTGTAGTTCACGTTGTCCTCGCCCAACGAGTAACTCACGCCACTCACGCTGATGGTCGGCATGTAGTGGTCGATGTATCCGTCGGGAATGGGTTCCGTCATCTCAGAGTAGTTGTTCTCGCCGTCTCCCGACACCGCAGTGCCCTCGATGTCCCATGTGGAGGAGGAGCGGTTGGCGCAAAGGTTCTTGTAGGTGTATTCCTGCCACGGTTGCACCACCACTTTCGTTACGGGAAAGTTCGACCAGTCGGAGGGCCGCTGTCCCTGGTAGAACGCGCCCTCGGGCCGTTGGTAAAAGACGAAGTTGGCTGCGCTATTACGAGGACCGGCATTCGCCAGCACGGCCTCTTCGGAGAGTTCCGACATTTCCGTTGCCTGTTCCTCCGCAAACACGGGTTGTTCCTGCATGAGCAGAGGCATCGTCCAGCTGCTGCTTATGCGCTGTAAGTTCAGTTTTTGTGCCTGTGCGGCCGTTGCGGCCATCAGCAAGGCGAAGAATATCGTTTTTCTCATGTTCTAGTACTTAGGGGTGAGAGGTTAGAGGTGAGGGGTGAGAGGAAAGTCGTAATAACGACCTTAATTTTTTAATTTCCTAATCTTCCTCTAAACGGTTAAGTCCCTGCGCGCGTGCGTTGGCACGCCGCAGGGACCTTACCTATTTACTTTTTTACCTTTTTTACTTTTTTACTCTTATCAGATCTCGTCTTCCCACAGACCGTTGTCGTTGGTCGTCGAGTTGAGCTCACCATTGTCGTTGCCGGCGATGACGGGCGTTTCCGTGTCACCCCAGCCCTGGTTGTCCCAGGCAGAGTTCGAATAATCATTCACGCCCTTGGCACCGAAGTCAGACTTGCGCAGACCCGAGCCAGCGAGGATATGGTATTCAACAGACGAGGAAGTGATGAATGTTTCCGGTTTGATATACATTGTTTTCATATCTGTGTCCTCCTTCCTTTATTTAACAAAATATTTCTTGCCGTTCACGATGTAGACGCCCTTCGGCAGACCAGCCAGTTCGGTGCCCTCGCGGACAATCTGTCCGTTGATGTTGTACACCACCTGCATGTACTGCACTTTCTGGCCTTTCTCTTCAGCCTCAGCAACAATCTGCTCGATTTCATCAACGGTCTTCTCCTCGCCGAGGAAGCCCTCGTCAAACACCATCTCTACAGACGGGTTGGCGGAAGCGGCCTGTCCTTCACCCAGTTCCGTCTCGATACCTGCTTTAGCTGCATCGTTCGGGATGATGACAGCGGTAAACTGTGTCCAGAAACCACCCGTTGCATCGGTGCGAGTGTCGTCAGCAATCTCACGATAGAACTTCGGGAAGTCAGTACCTTTGCGACCGAGGAAGTAAGCACCAGTGGGGATGAGTACTTGGTAAGATGCAGCTCGAGCCATCCATTGTTCATGTGCTGTGACAGAAGCATTATAAGCGTCCATTGCTTCATTGAAGTCCTCGTCAACTTGAGCTTGATCCCAATTATCCATTTCAGCTTTCTTGGAATTATAGATGGCCCAAGCAGCGCGGTTGGCTATATAAGCGTCAAAAGCTTCTTTATAGGTGGCATAAGCCTGTTGGTCGGCAACATAGTCGATGGCCAATTGCTTGAGAGCATTGAAACCTGTCAGATCAGCAACAGTATTATTTCCACCTAAATATGTTTTGAAAATACTCAAATTCTCAATATTCTCATTGTGTCCTTCAGACCGTGTTTTAAATTCGTAATATTCCGTATCACCATCCCAGGTCTTGTTATGAAAACTTAAGAAATCTGTTGATTCATACTGAATCAAATCTTCACCATATGTAAAATCTTTATACCTGTTTTCACCATCAATATAACCTAAATAGACATGACATCTTACCGTATTGAACAACTCCTTGAACTCATCCGTATACTTAGAATTGCTCTCGGGATCCTGAACGACGGGACTGGGAGCGTCGAGTGGTGTTCCAGAGGGTTTCAACGCTTCAACCTCTTCAGCTGTCGGCTTGGTCGGTTTAACAGGTTTGTCCAATACTTGCGGCTCATCACCAATGGCTTGTTGAGTTCCATCTTTATATTGAGTAGCATTACCCTTGAAGGTATAAGTCTGTCCGGCATAGTCGCTGTAAGCAGCCTGCAGGTAGTTGTCTGCATCGGGCACGCAAGTCTTCGGGTCGTCGGTGATGGTACCCTTTGCCACACCGAGGTCTACGGTGCGCTTTTGTGCCTCGAAAATACTGGCCCACTGTGTCATAGGTTTCCAAGAGATACCAGAGAAGTAGCAGTTTTGAGGATTACCCTTGCTTGCACCAATGGCCGGGTGGATCATGTAAGGATGACCAGCGGTGGCGAGGTAACCATCGATGATGATGGCGTTGGCCGAGTTAGCATTGGATTCTGTGATGGAATTGCCCGGGGCGAAGGTCTTCGTCTTGTTCGACGACAAAAAGGAACTCACCTGAGAGTGGTGGTACACCACACCATCTCTTCGGTAAATATTATAGTCAAACTTACTCGTAGGATCAGTCTCGCGACCAATCACCTCATACTCATTACCTTCACTATCCCTATAGTAGGTTTTGGCTACAGTGTTGAAGTGGAGGATAAGAGTTTGTTTGCCTTCTTTAGAATGTTCCTCGTCAACAATCTCCACACCAGAGAAGTCAACAATGTTGAATGTCTCATTAAACGCAGCAGCCAACTGTTCATCGGTCAAGTCGAACGGGAAGCACATGGTGTACCACACATCCTCATACTTTTTGGTGTACACCTCGGGGTTGTCTGCCGACACCTCTTTCATAAGCATGAACTGTGCCCAGCCATCGCGAGTGTAAATACCCTGTCCAAGAGTACCAACATCAGCGCCACCTGCTGTCTCACGAGCGTGCATGTCAAGAGAAGTGGGTAGTCCCAACGACGGAGTATCGGAAGAGTGTCCATGGTAGTTGGCGGAGATGTCAGCTCTTACCTTTTCACGCAGTTGCTCAGGATAGTGAAGCACAGGAAGACCGTTCGCATTGATAAAATACCAGTCTACGGCATCATCCCATGAATAGCCATCAGGGGCGTTACCAGGATGTATACCCATCAGAGCTTCCCAGCCATCATAGTGACCATGATGGAAGGAGGCACCGGCGCCCCAATTATTAAAGCTATTACCCCCCGTGAAAATAATTGGGATTTTATCGGGATTGGTTGTTGTTAAGTAGATGTCGGTAAAAGGACAGAGCCTGAAGGCATCCATACCGATTTTATCCACATTCTCGGGAATAGTAATGCTGTTGAGAGCCAGACAGTTGTCAAAAGCATTAGTGCCTATGTTAATCAACGATTGCGGCAGACGGATGGACTCTAAGTGCTGTGCATTCTGGAAGCAATAATTGCCAAGCGACACGATACCCTCGGAAAGTGCGATGTGCTTCATCCTCGAATTGGCTTGCCCTTTAAATGCTTGGTCACCAAGATAGCAATTGCTGAGACCTGCTCCGAAGTCAAGATCCTCTAACTCGAGACAATCAGAGAAAGCAGCACCCTCAACAATCTTCGTGCCACCCCCCACCACCAAGTGCTTGATATGCGCACCAAAGCCACATTCATAGTCGAGTTTCACATAGTTGTCGGGGATAATTAAGTCAGGAATAGTTACACAATTTGTGAAATCTGGGCTTGTATTATTCGTGATATAGTCATCGTCAACACCATAGTAAGCCTTAAAAGCGGCCTTATGTACTTCTTTTTCAACATTTTGTTGTCCCAAACGGTATAAGCTTCTTGGGGGCAACTCGGTGAGGCCGGTAGGCAACTTAATGTCTACAACCTTCATGGCATAATCTTGAAAATAAAAGAATGCGTTGGTCTGATAGTTGTCGCCGGGCTTTGAAGTTCCTCTATCACGGAAAGGATCATCATAGGCATAATATTCCACTTCAATACCAGGATTCAATGTACAAGCGGTGAAGGTGGCACCTGTGAAATCCCATATACAGGGAGGCGTCCAACCGAACACAGGCCCGTTGTTCATGAGATCCTTATCGCCGTAGGTTCCAGCCATCTTCACAACCATGGCTTTGTCGGCCAGGTTCATCATCTGATTACTGAAATTGGATAGTTGGTTTTCAGCAAAGGAGTAAAGAGCGATTTCAGGCAATGTGGCGTTGCTACCATCATAGGCACCAACCACCTTGAGGTTAGAATTGTTGGAACCCTTGAGATTAGCCATTTTTGCAACATTCTCGGCAGATGTCATTCCGTTCGGCAAGCGGAGGTATTCCATTCCACCCATGTTCATGCCAGCAGCATCGGCGATGTCAAAAGAAACCTGTTTCTGATTGTCATTTTGACTCATGTCGACTTTGGTAAAATGGGCCAAACCTGAGTAGGTTGATGTGTTCAGAGCAGCAAAATCTGCAGCATTTAACTTTCCGGCGTTTTCACCGTTACCCAATTTCTCGATTCTCAACAACGTTGGAGAACTTGAGAAAATAGCACTTGCAGCATCGGAAGCGAGGAAAGCGGCCAATGATCCCGCATTGCCCACCTCAATTCTCACATGATCTCCTAGGATGTCGTACTTAACGGTGTTCCCATTATCATCCGACCAATCCACCGGAGCAGCCTTGGCAACCATAGCAGCCAAGAACAATGTAAAAAACAGTAATAGTTTTCGCATGTTTGTAATTATTATTTGGTTGTTTGTTAATGTTTCGTATTTAGTGTAAGGGTTTAGTGTTTAGTGTTCACCCAATTGTTCATGTAGCGCTTGGTGTTAACTATTTGTTCATGTAGAGCAAAGTTTGTTCTTTATCTCACCAACAGATTGTCAAACATTTACAATCCCATAAGGGATTTCCAATTTCTCCACTCGGGGAGGGATGGTGAGAGGGCATCAAATTTGTTTAGTTTCCAGTGCCAGTATTAAACACTTTTCGCTAAAGATTATCTGTTTGTCAGCGCTTGGACACAGATTCGTCTTGTTATCTTATCGATTTTTCGCAAAACTTTTGCAAAGGTACAACTAAAATATGTATAAACAAAAGAGGGAAATGCACCATTAGGTTTTTTTAACATTTATTAAGACGGCTGTGCGCGAGCACAACAACGGAATAAGGCAGGAGAAGTACGCGCGAACTGCTTTACTACATAAGGTTGTAGTATTTATGACCATCTACTCGCAATCAAATCGTCTAGTTTTTGTTAATAAGCAGATAAGAGCATGATTCAAGATTGAAGAATTACTATATATTAAAATATGTATATTACCATGTATTCATCTTGTAAACCGCATGGTTTGCCGACAAAACAGCCTGTAGTTTTACAAAAAATGACCAAAATAGCAATTATATACATTTCTTTTATTCTTTATATTACGCGAATTGCCACAAATTGGCCGTAAATTATCGTAAATTGTTTTTCACAGAAATAGCCATAATAATATCAGAAATCACAAAAAACAGCTTATTCAAATTACGATAAAAACCAGTTTAAACCAGCCTAATCTCGCATTATCAGTGTCTCGATAATTTGCGGCTATTAACGGCAATTCTATGTAAAAAAAGGAATAATCGGATTTCTTTCTTTACACAAATTATCACGAATTAACAGTGAACTATCATTAATTGAGTAATTTCACAGAAACGGCCATAATGATCAGAGATGGATGTTCCACCACGGACGTTTTAATAGTCTTTTCAAATGTCTCTCTGACCTCTACATGAAACATATCATAACGTTTTATGTTACAAATAATGCAACGGATTATGATAATTTTGTTGTTCCTTTGCAGCCGTGTTTCGCAAAAAACAGTAATAGAATAACGAAAAATTGCAACTATTATTTACGGTTTATTATTATCAACTTAAAACAACTAATAATTTAAAAGGGAAATGCGAAAAGTTCTACTATTATCAACTATGTTTCTGATGTCGTTAGGCATCAATGCAGCACCTTTCAGTAGTTGGACATCGGGAGATGCATCTTATGTAGTAACAGGAGCCGACACCCCCCAGGAACAGACCATCGAGGTCAACAAGGGGGGTGCCCTGGCTGCTTTTCTGGATGCAACCAACTTCAACTACGACTTGCCTGACGGCAGGAAAAAACTCATCATCAAAGGTGAACTCAACAGCGCCGATTTCGCGGCCATCAAATCCAGCACCATTACTAAATGGGCCGTTTTCACGGACATTGACCTCAGCGAAGCCTCGTTCACGCTTTCGGACATGAACGGCATGGCATTGGAAAATCTGGAGTACATCATCCTGCCTGACATCAAAGATGACAGCCACAACGGCAAAAATGGTTTTACTGGACAACAGATGGCCAAGGATATAGCCGGGCTGAACACTACAAACCCCAAACTAAAAATCGCTGCATCGTTGACCTACGATAAGGAGACATTGCCCACATGGACTGGTTCGCGCGGCAACCGCTCTGTCACCACTACGGAAGAGATGGACACCAAACGGCTGGCCCTCTATTCTTGGGAAAAGAATAGCGTTCAGGGTTTTGTGAACAAATATGGTGCCATGGCCGCCGACATCAACAAGTTGGACATGGCTGGTGCCTACGGTGAGGAGGACTTATGGAAAGAAAACAGCAATGCAGCCAACAAAAAGGTGTTCACTTCGACGAAGCTTCATTATTTTGATTTCACCGGAGCCACCTTCGAAGAGGATATCACCATCAGCTATACCACCAAAGAGGATTACAATGGCACATGGGACAGCAACAGCGGTAACATGACAGGGGCTGCCAAGATTACTGTCACCACAACAAACGCCTTGTATTACCTCAGAAATTATGCGGAAGACGTGTACACTTGCAAATTGCCGACGGGAAACACAGAAATTCCTCCAGGCCTCTTTGCCGCCAACGATGCCAATACGGAAGGACTTATGGAGATAGAAATTCCCGAAGGATATACCTCTATTGGCACAGAAGCTTTCTATGGTGTGCCTTTGAAATCGCTCACTTTGCCCAGTTCAATAACCAATGTGGACGAAGGAGCCTTCTATGAGTGCCGCAGTCTCGTAGATGTGGAAATGAGCGCTTTGGACAACAACTGCTCATTCGCCAGCAAATGTTTCATGTTCTGCACCAACCTCAAGCACTTCACCATGGGCGAGGGTGTGACGGACATTGCCGACCAGATGTTCGAACAATGCTGGAACCTAGAGTATATCCGTATTCCGAGCACCTGTGAGTTTATCGGCAACCGTGCGTTCTTCCTAAACATGAGTCTCCATTCCGTCACCATTCCTGAAGGTGTGCAACGCATCGAACACCAGGCTTTCGTCAATTCAGGACTGACAGACGTCTACCTGTTGGCTACAGATCCAAATAAACTGCCAAAGATCTATGCCGTAAGGGATTATTACTACGACCAAAACAGTTCATTCACGAGAAAAGACATCATCGGCGAAGACACTCCTGCCTTGCAAAACGATGGCAACGCTCGCGCTTTGATAGCCGTGTCGCATTCCAATGAAGTACCCGCATACTATCAAGAGGCTCTCTCTGGCGGTAGGTATCTCGGCGCCAACCAATGTCTGGTCAACCTGCACTACCCCGAGGCATTGAGCAATTTCATCAACGGCGTGAATGTAGACGGTGCACCTTCGCTCTCCCAATTCAACAGACTCAATGGCAAGACAAATATCTCCGATGAATATCAGTTTACTGACTTAGATGGTCACAAATGGCCTTCGCAAGATGCGCCCACGCAAGATGCCACCGATTACAAGATTCGCTTTGCCGCAGGTAATGTGCAAGGCCAAACGATATATGGATGGAGGCAATTCGCGCTGTCAAGTGGTAAGACCACCAATTATTCCAAAGAATTTGACGAGACATGGTATACCATCTGCTTCCCGTGGAACGTGAGCGACACACAACTCTTCGAGGCTTTCAACCAGAAGTGTGAGATCGTGGAATTCAAGGGTGCCGAGGTGATTGCTGATAATAATGAGGCTAATGCATACAATTTGGTGCTCCACTTCGATGAAGTGGCAGAGGCTCACTATATGGATTATGTAGGCTATCGGTACAACCGCTATGATGATGGCACATACACCATCACCACTCCGGTGACAGTCACCTTCCCCAAATACAGGTATATCCGTCTTGACGACAATGGCAATGAGATATCAGGTTCTGACGTGACCTTCAACCCCGAAGCAGCCGTCGGTTCCACCGAGAACAACCTCTACTATCAGATTGAGAACATCCTCGCAGTGGCCGGTCATCCCTACATGATTCACCCTGCATCCGTAGAACATCAAGGACGTGCTTCTATATGCACCATCGCCGGTGTGAGACGCGTGGCCACAACAAATGCCGAACTCACCTATCTAGAAGAGAAAGGAAAGGTTACACGCAAAGCCACGACCGGTGATGCCCAAACTGAATTCACCAGTCCGCTCGGTGGCGGTGGTACCTACACCTTCCATGGTTATTTGGGACGTGACATCGAAGCCGATGGCTATAAAGAAAACAATGACAAGAGCGACATACCGCAGTATTCGTATTTCCTGGCTGTTCCCGATGGACAGAAATATCCTAAATACTACCGTGAAATAGCTAATCCCGCAACAGGCAAATGGACGCTTTACACGGCCATCGTCACGCCAGACCAGAATGCCATCGATAACATCGAGGCTCTCGACGGAGCCAGGGTGCAAAACTCTGCCAATGTGGCTTTCGGAGAATGGGAGCAGGTGGAGGCAACCGCCATCGAGCAGATTATCGCCGATGCCCAGGAACGTGGCGAAGAGGTGCGCGAGATTCACATGAACGTGGTATATAACATCAACGGACAGATGGTACGTACCGATGGTCAGATAGAGGGTCTGCCAAAGGGTCTCTATATCGTGAACGGAAAGAAATACATGGTAAAGTAAAAAGGAAGTTATAATAGGAAGTAAAAAGGGAAGTTATAAAAGGAAGTTAAGCACTTCGTGCTGGACAATTGCCTTAAAAAGTAAAAGGGTAAAAATGAAAAGGAGGAGTAATGTCCTTTTTAACTCCCACTTTAATTTCCAATTAAATAATAGAACAACAATGAAAAAGACATATATCACACCGACCACGGAAAAGATAGAGACGGAATTGGGACAACTCATTTGCACCAGCAAATACACGCTCAAACGCTACGGACAGTGGGGTGCCAGTGAGACCCAGAGCGAATACGGCAACAATGTCTGGCAGATAGAAGGATATACTGGAGACGCAGAGACTGCAGGCGGATTCACTGCCGTGGGCATGGAAGACGACAATGGCGAACTGGCCAGCCGTTCCAACGAAGCACTTTGGTAATAATAACACCCACCCCAGCCCTCCCAAAGGGAGGGAGCTAGGAAGGGGCGAGTGATGAATGACGGTAAAATTATAATATTTAAATATTAAAAGATTATAATAACGACGAGTGGTGAGTGGCGGTAAAATTATAATATTAAAAAATTAAAAGATTATAATAACGACGAGTGGAGAGTTTTTAATTCACAATTCACTATTCGGGATCTAATAATTCGGGGAGCAACCGATGCGGTTGCTCCCCGAATTTGTTGAGGTTTGTACATTGGATTGTTGGCATTCAATAAGATTCAACCTTTTTTCAGTCAATAATTTGTATTTTTAAAAGTTATTATTTATTTTTGCATTTGCTAATCCATATTAATTACAGTTATGGCAAGACCAATAAAAGAAACCCCAATACTCACAGGTGAAGACGCTGAGCGTTTCGTGGAGAGAGCTGAGCGTGTAGAGAACATGAGTAAAGAAGAACGTGCCTCCAACCGTGCAAAGTTGATGGCTCGTGTCAAGGAGGCAAGGAAATTAATTACTTTCTACTGGTAAGTTATGAAAGTAGTCCGATTGTCTCCCGACTACGCATTGTCCGAGTTTGACTGTGGTGACAGCGACTTGAACGAGTTTTTGATGGAAGATGCAAAACATTTCCTTGAAAAGCGTATTGCCAATACATTTATCTTGGAAGATGACGGTCATATTGTTGCCTATTTCTGTTTATTGAACGATAAAATTAGCCGAGTGGAGGTGACAAACAGCCGATGGAAAAAGATAAAAGATAGTTTCCCTGATGGAAAGCGGTTTCGCAGTTATCCAAGTATCAAAATAGGTCGGTTTGCTGTATCGAAAGAATATCGTGGACAAAATATCGGAAGCCAACTAATGGACTTGTTGAAGGATCAACTTAATACCCAGTTAAGCCAATCCGCATTCCGTTTCATCACAGTAGATGCATATTTATCAGCTATCCCTTTTTACAAGAAGAATGGATTTGTTGAATTAACACAAAAAGATGAAGATGACCATACGCGCTTAATGTTTTTTGATATGATGGAAATGGATTAGTATCTCTTGATCATGTGTGTTTCGTTTTTGTTGATACAAGAATAACCAGATAATTTTCGGGGAGCAACTGCAATGGTTGCTCCCCGAAATGTGTTATAAGCTTTTTCACAGAAATGGCCATAATAATATCAGAAATATATTTCTTTATTCGCATTTCTTTCATTTCTAAGAAATGTTATTTATGGAAATTTGTGGGCAATTCACGGATATTCAACGGAAAAATAAACAACGAGATTATTCAAATTATGCAGATTTATTTCCTTACACGAATTCCCGCAAATTGGCCGTAAATTATCGTAAATTGTTTTTCACAGAAATGGCCATAACATTATCAGAAATAACAAGAAATATTATTCTTAATTCGTATTTCTTTCATTGTTTCATAAACACGAATTGGCATAAATGGCTATTAATTACTGCGTTCCTTGTAACCGTAGGTTCATGGAAAAAGGATTGATTTGTATCATTTGTATCCATTATCGGCAAGAATGTATTGAGAATACAAATGGGTATGTTTATGATACGCCGAAAGTTGGCGTTGTTTTGTTTTCGCAGTTCCTTTGCTGTCGAATTAACTCTCAGCCACACAGTTGAAGGACTCTGAGACTAAAGCATATACACGATTTGTTGATATATATAATATTTGGTGAATTGTATTTAGGTTGGGGATGTGTCACGTGATTTGACGCATCCCCTTTTTTATACCTCCCCCTGGCCCCCTCCGAAAACCTCCCCCTGGCCCCCTCCGAAGGAAGGGGGAAGAAAACCTCCCCCTGGCCCCCTCCGAAGGAAGGGGTAAAGAAAACCTCCCCCTGGCCCCCTCCGAAGGAAGGGGGGAAGAAAACCTCCCCCTGGCCCCCTCCGAAGGAAGGGGGAAAGAAAACCTCCCCCTGGCCCCCTCCGAAGGAAGGGGTAAAGAAAACCTCCCCCTGGCCCCCTCCGAAGGAAGGGGGAAAGTTACCTTTATGAGTGATGGGGGATGAGGGATGGGGGATGAGGGATGGGGGATGAGGGATGAGTGACGGAGGATGTGGGCTTAATTATCTTTTACTCTTACGTCGGGATAATAGTAAAAGGAGGGAGAGAAGGGCTGCATAGATGATGAAGACATGGATTCGGGAGATGGAGATGTTTTCGATGTGGCTGGCTGGCAGGTCGGCAATCCAGCGGAGGGCCGTGTTCTGGAAATCGACCAACCAGATGAGGGGCTTTGCGATGAACGACTGCACGGCGGGCCACCACGACAGGAGTAGCATGGCTGCAGTGAGATAGAGAATGCAGATGGCAAGTGGAATGACAAGGAAATTGGTAAGGAGGAAATACGTGGAGAAACGCCCGAAATAATACATCGTAAGGGGAAAAGTACCCATCTGCGCACAAAGGGAGACGACGACCATCGCCCATGCCCAACGGAAGAGGGAAGAAAAGGCCTCCCCCGGGCACCCACCCAAAGAGGGGGAAAAGCCTACTGACCGGGAAGCGTTTTTGACAAACCACCCCTGCCCCTCCTTTGAAAAAGGAGGGGAAAAGTTACCTTTTTGGGTGACGAGAGAGGAGTTATGAGTGACAGGTGACGATGGACTATTGGTTGATGAGGAATCGGTGGGGGATAATTTACTACTGGATGATGTATTACGGGGGTCGGGTGAGGGATGGAGCCAACGCTCAGGCATAAGGGAGTAAAGTGGTTTATAGAACAGGAGGATGAAGAGCACTGCCATGAACGACATCTGGAAACCCACATCATAAAGGTAGAGAGGATTCCATAAGAGCATGATGATGGCAGTGAGCGACAACGTGTTGAGTGACATACGGTCGCGGTTGGCCAGTGAGACGAGCGAATAGACCGTTATCATGACCGATGCGCGCACCACGGAGGGTGACAGTCCGGTGAAGAAGGCATAGGCCCAGATGCCAACGATAACGAGTATTTCACGCAACCAGCCCAGTCGACGGTAGCCTACAACGAGCACCATCAGAGCATAGATGATGCCGATATGCAGTCCGGAAAGAGCCAACACATGCGACGCGCCCGAGATGGAATAGACCTCACGCAGGTCGTTGGTGAGATGCGACTTGTCGCCGAGGGTCATGGCGATGGCCACAGCCAATCGGTCATCGTCGAAACCCAAGTGTTCGTATTCACGGAGCATGGTCTGGCGCAGTTGGAGAGCGGCCAGGACGGTACGGTCAAGACGTGGGAGGGCAGAAAGGTCGACGGAGGTCTTGCGCCACTGGTTCCAGTAAACGAAAGAGGTGGCTATGAAACCGCGACAACGGAGGAACAAGGGATAATTAAAAGAAGAGGCCTCCTCCTGGGCACCAAACCACCCCTGCCCCTCCTTTGAAAAAGGAGGGGAAAAGTTACCTTTGTGGGTGACGAGAGAGGGGCTATGAGTGACGAGGGAGGAAGAACCTCCCCCTGGCCCCCTCCCAAGGAGGGGGGAGGCGTTAGTGACCAAACTCTCGAGGGAGGCGCGGGCGAGGAAGCCGTCGCCGAGGGCGAGGCGACGGTAGCGATGGGCCACGGTGTCGCGAAGGAGGGATATTTTTACCTTGCGGCCATTAAGGCTGCCACCGACAAGTTGAAGATCGAAACGCATCACCCTACCCCGCTGCTGTGGCTCGCTGATGATGACACCTTGATAAACAAGGTCGTCTTCGGGCAGGTCGACACGCTCCTCCTCGAGGTGATGCGCCATGAGCGTCGCTCCAAAGGCGAGGACGGTAAGGAGCATGGCACCGCTCTGCAGACGCTCATGACGGCGTAGGAGCAGTGTGAGCAACAGCAGCACTGCCATAACCACCAGACATGGGCAAAAGGGCAACGACAACTCATAAGCGAGGGCGATGCCGGCACAAAGGGCAAGAGCTATGGGGAACAATGGGGCCATTTTAGTGACGAGTGACGAGTGACGAGTGATGAGGGACGAGTGATGAGTGATGAGTTACGAGTTACGAGTGATGAGTTACGAGTTACGAGTGATGAGTTACGAGTGATGGGTGATGGGTGACGGGTGATGAGGGACGAGTTATTTGTTCTTTTTCAAGACAGTCAATATGGAAGAGGTTAGCATCTTTTGTATCTGTTCACAATCAGATTTAATAGAAAGATACTGCTTTTCCGTAATATATTCTGTTCGGAAAAGAAGTTCCAACCAATAAAGAGTCTCCTCACCCTCTTTTCTGGAAATAGATAATTTATGTATAAAGTCATTAGGCGACTCCGCCTTTAGAGCCTCAGCATAATTAGCACCTATTGACGTTCCAGAACGAAGAACCTGTTTACTCATTACGAATTCGTCCTTTTCAACTAAATACTTATACAGATTTACTATACGTATGGCAAAGTTCATAGCTTCATCCTTAAGTACATAATCAGTCTTTTCCATCGTTGACATTATTAATTGAGCTTTATTAAATTCAAGAAAACGGGTTGTTATTGTCAAAAAAGGACCAACAACAACCCGTAATATATTCAGTTGACAAGCGTCACTCGGCACTCATAACTCGGCATTAATTCAGCGCTGCGTGTATCCAGTTGTAGAAGCAACTGACGACGCCGAAGGCGACGATGCCGAAGGTACAGATGGCGAGGGCGAGTTTTGTATTGCCATCGCTCTTGAAAGTCGGCAATGGATTCGCCTCATCTTTGATATACATCGCCTTGACGATAAGAAGGTAGTAGTAAAGACTCACCACCGTATTGACCAATGCGATGAAGACGATGAGATAAGGCAGGAAATTACCTGATTGTTGCAACTCGAGAGCTGACATGAAGACGAAGAACTTCGAGAACATTCCCGCGAAAGGAGGAATACCCGCCAACGAGAACAACGCCACAGTCATGAGGAACGACAGTTTGGGATTCGTCTTGTAGAAACCGTTGTAGGCATCCATGTCAGTGGCACCGCCATTACGCTGTTCCACAATGCTGATGACAGAGAACACGGCGAGGTTGGCCACGACATACACCAGCACATAGTAGACGAGTGACACCACGCCTGTGCCATTGTTGCCAATGACAGCCAGCATGATATATCCCGCCTGAGAGATGGAGCTGTAAGCCATGAATCGCTTCAGTTCCTTCTGGCGTATGGCAAAGAGGTTGGCCACAGTGATGGAGAGCACAATGACTATATAAAGCAGGTACTGCCAGTAGTGCACCATCGGCGCAAACACCTTATAGAGGATAACCATAAGGGTGAACGCCGCCGCGCCTTTCGACACCACGCTGAGATATCCCGTCACCACGGTGGGAGCACCTTGGTAGGTATCGGCCGTCCAGAAATGGAAAGGCACGAGGGAGATCTTGAAGCCCAAGCCTGAGAAAAAGAATACCAGACCGGTGATAGTAAGCGGTGTTGCCTGAATCAGATGCGCCATGTCGCGGAAATAGAGCGTCCCCACCGAACCATAAAGGAACGATATGCCGAAGAGCATCACGCCGCTGGAGAACGTGGCGGTGAGGATATATTTCGCTGCCGCCTCTGCAGAGTTGTTACGGTATTTGTCGAGTGCCACGAGGCAGGCCATGGGCACCGATGCCATCTCCAGTCCGAGGTAGAACATGAGGAAATGACCAGCCGACATCATCATATACATGCCAAGGAGCGTGGATACGACGAGCATATAGAACTCGCCCTCGCGTCCACGACTGTCTTCGCGCTTGAGCCATTCACGACTCATGATGACAACGATGAGTGTCGCCGCCGAGAGAATGGTCTTCATGATGTTTGCCATGGGATAGGCATAGTACATGCCACCGAAAGCCTCGCCTCTGTCGGGAGAGAAGAAGGTGAGTCCGAGTTGCACAACCATGAGCGCGCACATGAGCGGGTTGAACCAAGGTCTTTCGTCCTTCTTGGCCGACGCGAAGTCGACAATGAACACGATAACCAGGATAGCCACGAGGATGGCCTCCGGTATCATATGTAGGAATTGACTGTAATCCATGGGAAAATTAAAAAATTAAAATATTATAAGATTTAAATATTAAAACATTAAATACTCGGGAGTTAAAGTGGGAGTTAATTCGCTGCGCTCATGGAAGTTAAAGTGGAAGTTAAAATGGACATTACTCCGTTTTATGCTAATGTCCTGCACGAAGTGCTTAACTTCCTTTTTTACTTCCATTATTACTTCCTATTATTACTTCCTATTATACTTCCCTAAATTATTACCCATGTATGACGTTGAGGATGGGACCAACGGCATCGGTGATCACATTCGAAGCCCAGAGGGGGAACAAGCCAAGGCCAGCCACACAGAAAATGAGGCAGCACACGGCGACACGCTCATCCCAAGTGGCGTCGGTGAGTTCGAGGTAATGTTTGTTCTCCACCTGTCCAAAGAGGATTTTTCCCACCACACGGAGGATATAGACCGCCGTGATGACGATAGAAGTACATGCGATGATAGTAGCCACCCGGCGCATCACATCGACAGACCCTGCCGCCGTCTCCGCTCCAAAGGAACCAACGAAGATAGTCATCTCTGCGATGAAACCGGAGAATCCCGGCAGACCGAGGTTGGCAAGACCGGCAATGACATAACCCACGGAGAGGAACGGCATGATTTTCATCAAGCCCGCCAACTCACGTATGTCACGGGTATGCGTACGACCGTAAATCATACCGATGAGGGCAAAGAAGAGTGCCGTCATCAGACCGTGAGAGAGCATCTGCAGCACGGCACCCGTACACGACACCTTGGTCATCATGAGCAAGGCGAAGAGCACCAATCCGCAGTGCGACACCGACGAATAGGCATTGATATACTTGAGGTCGGTCTGAACACAAGCAGAGAAAGCGCCGTAGACCACCGATATGGTTGTGAGGATAATGAATATCCAAGCCAACTCATTCGCTGCCTGCGGCAGGAGGTACATGGCGATGCGGAAACAGCCGTAACCTCCCAGTTTCATGAGCACACCAGCATGGAGCATCGACACCGCCGTAGGCGCCGAGGCATGACCATCGGGTGACCATGTGTGGAACGGGAACAGAGCGCCAAGCACACCGAAACCAATGAACACCATTGGGAAGAGCATTTTTTGCAATGCCACCGGTATGAGGTGCGATGTGGCCGCTATCTCGTTGACGTTCATCGTGTGAACGCCTGAATAGGAACCGTTGAGGTAATAGATGCCCAAGATGCCGATGATGAGCAGCGCCGAACCACCCATAAGCATCAGCGTCAGTTTCATGGCCGCATACTCCTTTTTACCACTACCCCACACGCCGATGAGAAGATACATGGGGATGAGGGCCACCTCGTAGAACATAAACATGGTGAACATGTCGACGCAGATGAAGAAGCCGAACACACCTGTGGAGAGGAGCGTGAACCAAAGGAAATACTCCTTGGTGAGCGGTTTAAGTTTCCACGACGCGAATGTGCCCGTGAAGACGATGATGCTCGAGAGAAGGAGCATGACCACCGATATGCCATCGACACCAATAGCATATTTGATATTCAGCGGTTTGAACCAGTCGATGCTATAGGTGTAGAGCATGGCATCGGTGACCCCTGCACTGCGCTGGTGAATGAAGTCGATGGTGAGCCAGATGGACAGTGCCAACAGCAGACTCGAGCCAGCCACCATCACGCCGCGCACCTGGTTGAGGTTACGGGCCACCCATAGGCCTAGCAGCATGATTGCCGGTATGATGACGAAGAATGTTAATGGAAACATATGGTAATATTTAATGATTTAAAAATTATAAAATTAAAAAATTAATTAGCTGTGGCTTTCGTTGTCTTGATTATTTTAACAAGTGTTCCGATGATTTGCTTCACATCATTTGACATTGAATTATACTCATTTTCATTTATGATGGCTGTTTTAAACATCAGCTCTAGCCAATACTGAGTTTCATCAGCTTCTTTTAAGGCAATGGTCATTTTATTGACAAAATCGGCAGAACTTGCAGCATGCTCACTTTCACGGACATTCGCCCCTATACTTGTGCCACTTCGCAATATCTGCTTCGACAATATATACACTTTCTTACTCTCCGTAAGATGCTGATAAAACTTTACGATGCGCACAGCAAAGTTAAAGCTTAAATCATGTATAATATTGTCTGACTTGTCGATTATCATTGCGCCAGCCTTTTAATAATTTAATTTTTTAATGTTTTAATGTTTTATTATAGAACGGCCAATAAAACCAGAGTTAGTGCCACCGTGCCGGTGATGAACCACACAGCATATTGGCGGACATCGCCACTCTGCCAACCACGGATGCTCTCGCCCGCCTCGTTCGAACCCCATGCCAAGAAGTTGAACGTGCCGTCGACCACATGACGGTCGAACCACGCAATGGGCTTGGAGATGCAGCGGAAGATGATACGATGGGTGACATACTGCCATATCTCATCCTGATAGAACCGTTTGTAGGCCGCGCGGTGCAGTTTCGGGAACGTCTTCTGCAGACGGTCGGCGATAGGCTGCCGCTCACCTTTATATATATAGGTAGCCAAGGCAATGCTGATAACCGCTATGACGACGCTGGTGATGGCCACCGAAGAATCGAGGTGGATATCATAAGCCTGTCCGCTGGCACTCACCAGATGGCCGAAAGGAATGAATCCCGCCACTACGGTGATGGCTGCCAGTATGATGAGCGGAATGGTCATCGTCAACGGAGCCTCGTGCGGAGTGTGGTGCTCGTGCAGTTCCTTGTTCTCCGTACCCCAGAAGATGCCGTAGTAAAGACGGAACATATAGAACGCCGTCATGGCAGCCACACCCGTCATGATCCAACCCACCCACGGGCTGTATTGCATGCACGCCGTAAGGATCTCATCCTTGGAGAAGAATCCCGAGAACGGCGGTATGCCCGCAATGGCCAGACAGGCGATGAGGAAGGTGATGTGCGTGATGGGCATGTACTTACGCAGTCCACCCATTGCCGACATCTCGTTGGAGTGGACAGCATGGATAATACATCCCGCGCAGAGGAAGAGGCAAGCCTTGAACATGGCATGGGTGAACAGGTGGAACATCGACGCCATGTAACCCAGTTGCTGGTGATTGTCGAGCACTGCCTCATGGCCGGGCAGACACACGCCCAGCGCCACCATCATGAACGCAATTTGCGAGATGGTGGAGAAAGCCAACACACGTTTGATGTCGCTCTGGGCACAGGCCACCGCCGCGGCATAGAATGCCGTGAACACGCCTACCCACACAATGATGCTCAACTGTCCTGGCGCATATTCAATCCACAGCGGGAACATACGAGCCACCTGGAACACACCCGCGACGACCATCGTGGCCGCATGGATGAGTGCCGACACTGGCGTGGGACCCTCCATGGCATCGGGCAACCAGATATGCAATGGGAACATCGCACTCTTACCGGCACCACCAATGAACATCAGCACCAAAGCCGTGGGCAGGATGAAGCCCGCTGCCGTCATCGCTTTCACCGCGTCGACAGGCAGGAAGGGCTGCGCTCCGTCGGCCAGCTGGATGTCGCCGGCAAACGAGAAACTGAACGACTCAGTGTAATAGCCGAAGATGAGGATACCGATGAGGAAGAACATATCCGCGAAGCGAGTGACGATGAACGCCTTCTTCGACGCCGCCACCGCCGCATGCAACGGATAGTAGAAGCCGATGAGGAGATAGGACGACACACCCACCAACTCCCAGAACAGATACATCTGGAAGATGTTGGTGGCAAGCACCAGTCCGAGCATCGACATCGAGAAGAGCGAGAGGAACGCATAGTAGCGTTGGAAACCCTTCTCTCCGTGCATATAGCCGAAAGAATAGATATGCACCATGAGACTCACTGTGGAGATGACGATGAGCATGACGACCGAGATGGGGTCGAGCAGAATGCCCAAGTCGAAGTGCAATTTACCGAGCGGCAGCCACGTGACGTTGTAGGGTACGATGGTTTGGAACACCCCTTCCGCCGTGCGTGCCGCCGTGAAATAGTTGAATGCCGTGAGGTACGACACGATGGTGACCACTCCCATGGAAGCGGTACCGATGATACCTGCCGTGCGATGCGACATCTTCATGCCCGCCAATCCGAGGACAACGAAGGAGAGCAGGGGCATCAGCAGTATCAGGATGGTATAACTATAGTCCATGACGCATTATAATTTCATGTTTTCGATAGCGTTAACCTGGTCGCTGTGGAAGCGCCGGTACACATTGATGATGATGGCGATGGCCACCGCCGTTTCCGCGGCACTCACGCCGATGGAGAAGAGTGTGAAGAACATTCCCTCCATCTGGTCGGGGAAGAGCAGACGGTTGAAGACGGCGAAGTTCATGTCGACCGCATTAAGAACAAGTTCTACGGAGATGAGCATGGCAATCAAGTTCCTCCGGGTGACGAAACCGAACACTCCGATGAAGAACAACAGCGTGCTGAGCACGACGAAAAACTCTGCGGGGATGACCCCTTGTGCTAAACTATCCAACATATTACTTGTCCTTTCTTGATATTACGATACCACCGATGATACATGCCAGCAGGAAGAGCGAGATGAACTCGAAGGGCAGCACGTACTGATATTTGTCGGCACCCATGAGTGTGGAACCAATCTTATCCATGGTCACCTCCTGATTGGGTATGGCCACCGACTCAACGAATCTGTTTTTGAGAAGCACGAAGAAAATCATCGCCACACCGACGAGCGCCGCCAAGGCACCAGCGATGAGTTTCGACTTGTTCAGGTGCTCCTTCATACCCTGAAGGTTTTGCTTCGACACCAGTTGGATGGCGAAGATATAAATCATGGTGATGCCACCAGCATAGACGCTTATCTGCGCCGCGCCGAGGAATGTGTAATCGAGCAGGAAATAGATGCCCGCCACACCAAAGAGCACGAAGAGCAGGAAGGTGGCCGCCCTCATGATGCGTTTGGTGGTTACGCTGAGCACTGCCGCAGCGAGGATAACCACCGCCAGTATAATGAACATAAAAACATTTGTCATTGTATAAGCCTCCTGTTATTTTACTCCCGTATTGAATTTTCCGATTTCCAGATCGGCACCGCCCTCGATGAGTCCAGGCAGCGACCCGCCCTTGTACTCTTCCTTGTCGAGGTGAAGCACCAATTTATCCCTGGTGAATACCGAGTTCTCGAAATCGTTGGTAAACGCTATGGCGTTGAAGTTGCAAGCGTTGACACAGAGTTGGCAGAACATGCACTCGCCCAAGTCGTACTGGTAGTCGATGAGCACACGTTTTTTCTTTCCCGTCTCCGGGTCTTCTCGCATCTCCGATTTGATGGTGATGGTGCCGTTGGGGCACGTCTTCTCACACAAGGTACACGCCGTGCAAAGATACTGTCCGTTCTCGTCGCGGTTGAATACCAGACGTCCACGGTGGCGCTTTGCCACATGCAGTCGGGTGTTTCTGTTTTCAGGATACTGTTCGGTAATCTTCGGAGTGAAATACTCCTTCATGGTGACACCGAATCCCGTGAGCAGCGACTTGATCCCACTTAGGGCCTCGCTGAAATATGACTGATTCTTTTCCATATTACCAATGTAATCCAAATGCGACGATGACCGTCATTAGAATAAGGTTAAGCAGACTCAGCGGCATGAGGTATTTCCATTCGAGTTTGAGTATCTGGTCGATACGCAGACGCGGGAAGGTCCATCTTATCCAGAGGAGCACCCACACGAGAATGAACACCTTGCCAAGGAACCACACGAAGCCGGGGATATAATCCATCACCTGGTTGAAGCCATCGAGGCCAGCCACATGCAGCGGCATCCATCCACCGAGGAAAACGGTGGCGGCCACACCGGCGATGACGAACATATTGAGGTATTCGGCGAGGTAGAAGAATCCGAATCCCATACCCGAGTATTCGGTATGGTAACCAGCGGTAAGTTCACTCTCCGCCTCGGCCAAGTCGAACGGGCCACGGTTAGCCTCGGCGTTACCCGCCACGATGAAGATAACGAAGGCGATAAGCGCCGGAATATGTCCCTTGAAGATGAGCCATGCATTGCTCTGCGACTCTACGATGCCCGACACCTGCATGGTTCCCGTGAGGGCAACGGCCGCAATGAGAGACAGGCAGAGCGACATCTCATAGGAAATCATCTGCACGGCACCACGCATGGCCGACACCACGCCAAATTTGTTGTTCGAGCCCCATCCTGCGAGGAAGATGCCGATGACACCTATCGACGAGATGGCCGTGAGCAGGAATATGCCCACATTAAAGTCGAGAATGCCCATGCCCTTGTTCCACGGCAGGAACGAATAGGTTCCCACGGAGGCGATGAGCACGAGGAAAGGTGCCACGAGATAGAGCAGTTTGTCGGCCTTGTCGACGAAGAAAATCTCTTTCTGCAGCATCTTGAACACGTCGGCGAACACCTGCAGCAATCCCCACTTACCCACGCGGGTAGGTCCGAGACGGCACTGGAACCAGGCGCACACCTTGCGTTCCATATAGATCAGGATGATGGCAAACACTGCATACGTGAGCAGTATGGCCACACCGACGATCACGCATTCGATGAGCGTTGCCCAGAACCCACCTAGACCGAGGGTGTTGCGCAGCAGTTCATCGAACCATTTTGTTACTACACTAAAATCGAACATGTGTAATATAGGAAGATTATAAAATTATAAAATTAAAAAATTAAAGGATTATCTCCTATTAAAATATTAAAAGATTATCTCTGAGATACTATAGTTACTATAGATACTTTGAGAATCATCTATCGATATCCGGGATGACATAGTCGAGGGTAGCTCCCACGGCGATGAGGTCGGCGATTTTCTCTCCGCGCAACATCTGGTCCATGGCCGACACGAGAGGCAGACCCATGGGGCGGAACTTCAGGCGGTAAGGCATCTTGTCGCCTCGTGAGTCGAGGTAGACGCCTATCTCACCACGCGAGCCCTCGCATGACGTATACCACTGTCCCTCAGGTACTTTGATGATAGGTTTCTGTTTGATGTAGAAGTCGCCTGCAGGGATATTGTCAGCCAGTTGCTCAAGAATGCGCACACTCTGTTCCATCTCCTTCATACGCACCATGTAACGGGCGAAGCTGTCGCCCTCGGTGAAGGTAATCTGTTCGAAGTCGACCTTGTCGTACATGTCATAGGGATGGTTCTTGCGCACATCGTTCGCCCATCCAGCGGCACGTCCCGTACCACCCGTACATCCGTAGGATATGGCATCTTCCTTGGAGAGCACGCCCACACCTTCGAAACGGTTGTGCAGGATGACGTTGCCCGTGAAGATGTCGTGGAACTCCTTGAACTTCGGTTTGAGGTACTGGCAGAGCTTTTTCACGTTCTCCGCGAAATTGGGGTCGATGTCGTCCTGGCATCCACCGATGCGGTAGTAGTTCTGTATGAGTCGTCCGCCCGTAGTTTCCTCCATCACGTTGAGCACCTGTTCACGGTCGCGCATGCCGTAGATAAAGGCGGTAAGTGCGCCGAGGTCCTGTGCACAGCATCCGTAGAAGAGGAGGTGTGAGTCGAGACGCTGCAGCTCATCCATCATCGTGCGGATGTACTTGATGCGGTCGGTGAGTTCGATGCCCATGGCCTCTTCGATGACCGAGCACAGAGCGTGACGGTTCATCATGGCCGAGAGGTAATCGAGGCGGTCGGTGAGAGCAAGTGCCTGCGGATAGGTATAGCTCTCGCACATCTTCTCTATGCCACGGTGGATATATCCACAATGGGGATACACTTTTCGGATGGTCTCTCCGTCGAGGATGGTCTGCAGACGGAGCACACCGTGTGTGGCGGGGTGCTGCGGACCGATATTGATGACATAGTCGTCGTCGGTGAACAACTTGTGTTGTATCTCGCGCAGCGTACCATCATCGGTAAGTTCATATTCCACGGTGTAGTCTGGTTCCACGTCATCGGTGAGAGGGAAGTCGTTCTCGTCCTTCTTCACGTCATAGTCCTTGCGGAAGGGGAACCCCTTGAAATCAGTGCGCAGGTAAAGGCGACGCATGTCCTTATGTCCCGTGAAGACGATGCCATAGAAGTCGTAGACCTCACGTTCAAGCATCTCAGCCCCTTTCCACAGGTGGCTCACAGTGGGGATATAAGGATTGTTGCGGTCGTCATTGACCGTCTTGACGGCCATGCGCTCGTGTGTGTCAGTATTCTCGAGGATATAGACGGCTCCGAGCCCCTCTTCGCCGAAGTCTTCGCCGACGATGGTGACGAGGAAGTCGAAATGGCGTTCGTTTTTCAGTTTGGCCATTTCCTGATCGAAGCCTTTGATGGGTATGAGTTTAAAATCGAGTTTCATATCACTGTTCCTCCTCCTTGATTTCCTGTTTGAAGTTTTCGGGCACGTCGGTCACGACGATGGGTTTTTCCTTGCGGTTTACGCCACCGAGGAATTTCTCCACCTTTACTTTCCGTTGCAACTGCATCATGCCGTAGAGTATGGCTTCTGGGCGCGGTGGACATCCTGGAACGAAGACATCGACAGGCACGATGCGGTCGATGCCGTTGACCACGTGGTAACTCGACTTGAAAGGTCCGCCAGAGATGGCGCATCCTCCTACGGCGATGACGTATTTAGGTTCAGCCATCTGGTCGTAGAGTCGTTTGAACACCGGTGCCATCTTGTTGGTGATGGTGCCAGCACACATGATGAGGTCGGCCTGTCGTGGTGAGTTACGTGTCACCTCGAAGCCGAAGCGTGCGAAGTCGTAACGAGCGCATCCCACGGCCATGAACTCGATGCCACAACATGAGGTGGCGAAAGTGAGTGACCACAGCGAGTTGGCCCTGCCCCAGTTGATGAGTTGGTCGAGGGAGCCGGTGATGACGTTCACCCCGCCCTCGTTCAGTTCCTTGACGAGAGCCTCGAGCGATTCATTGTCTTTGAACTCGTCGAAAGGAATGCCTTTGATCTTAGGATTTTTTATTTCCATTCCAACGCTCCTTTCCGCCATGCATAGGCAAGTCCAAATACGAGAACCAACAAGAAGAATCCGATGCTGACGAGTGCCATGACACCGAATTTCTGCACCACTACCGCCCATGGGTAGAGGAAGACCGTTTCAACGTCGAACATCAAGAAAAGGATAGCAAAGAGGTAAAACCCGATGGACACGGGCAGCCATGAACTGCCGTGTGTCGGAATGCCACACTCGAATGGTTCTCCTTTTACTTTGTTGTACGTTCGCGGTCCAAGCAACTTGGCGATGACATAAGCAGCCGCCACCAAGGTGATAGCCGTTAGTATAACGGTAACTAACAAAGTGAAATTCATATAATATTATGGATTTAAATATTTGCTGTCACAAAGTGGGTGCAAAGGTAATAATAAAAATTAAAATATTAAAAAATTAAAAGATGAAAAGAGATGGGAAGATGAAAAAATTAAAAAATTAAAAGATGAAAAGAGATGGGAAGATGAAAAAATTAAAAAATTAAAAGATGAAAAGAGACGGGAAGATGAAAAAATTAAAAAATTAAAAGATGAAAAGAGGTGGGAAGATGAAAAAATTAAAATATTAAAAAATTAAAAGATGAAAAGAGATGGGAAGATGAAAAAATTAAAGATGAAAAAAAGAAATAATGGACTTATCGGTGGTAATCGATAAGTCCTTGGATGGGTGCTTGGAGGATAGTGCCAGGGATGAGGTGTTCAGATGCAAGTGCCTCGTGCCACTGGTCCTTGAAGAACCATGCGATGCTACCCACAGCGTTCACCGCCAAGTCGGGACGCTGATATAGTGCCACATTGCGTTGCAGGAACGCGCGGAAATTGTCAACCACCAGTTGATGCAGTTTGGGGTTGTCTATGTGCTGGTGAATGAATTTCGCAGTGTGGGCGAGGTAACGATTTGGCAATGGTTGACGGTACACCTTGTCGATGACGTCGGCCACATCTTCTCCTGTATCACTCAAATATTCCTCTTTTATATCATTGGAAATCAGCCCTTTGAGCAGAGAACCGAGAAATAGTTTTCCGAGCACGGCGCCACTGCCTTCATCGCCGAGGATGAAACCCAACGGCGGTATGTTCGCCACGATGTTAGCGCCATCGTAAAGACCCGAGTTCGACCCCGTGCCGAGGATGCACGCTATGCCCTCGTCGTGTCCACACAATGCCCGTGCCGCGGCGAGGAGGTCGGACTGTGCTTCAATGGAAGCATTAGGAAAAATATGCTGGAGCACACCAACGACACGTGATTTCATCTCGTCGCGCAGTCCAGCGCCATAGAAATGGATTTCGGAAATGGCGTCAGGCTCTGTCCCTTGCGCTCGCAGGGGATAGGCCAGTTCCATCTTGACAATCTGGCGAATACGCTCGTTGTCTTGGAAGAAGGGGTTGATACCTTGTGAGCGTATTTCCGCCCGCACTTCGTTATCTTGGAGGAGCGCCCAATGGGTCTTGGTACTTCCGCTGTCGGCTATGAGGAGCATTGAGGTTTGAGATTTGAGGTTTTTCGTGATAACGAGTTATGATGAATTGAGAATTATGAATTCTCATGCAAAAGTAGTAAAAAAAGGGAATAAAATAGATAATTGGTAGATTTTGTTTGGATAATTGGGGAAAAATCATGAACTTTGCCTTGTTTTTGCATGATTAGCGTTATAACCGATGAAATTCAGGCTATATATACTATTGTTTTTGCTGCTGGGCTTGTGTCGCCCCGCCCATGCCGTGCTGAAGGAGGCCAACCTTGACAACACGCTGTCCATCCTTCGCCAGGAGTTGACCTATTATTATCAAGACCAGCAAGAGCAGGCAGAGAGCAGCAAGTTGATGCGCCAAATGGTGTTCCAGGAATTGATGTCGATCGTTCGTCGCAGCAACCAAAATGCGCTGATGCTCTATTCGCAGAAGTCCGACTACGTGTTCGACCTTACTTATGCCTGTCATGAGGCCACGGAGATGTATCACAATTTCCGTCGCATGTTGCTGCCATTCCGCAATATCGTTGACAAATATGAGAATGAGATAGCACGCTACGACAGTCTGGTGACGAGCCTAAACACCATGTCGACACGTATGCTGAGTGAAAAGGCAGCTATTGACCGTACAGTGTGTCTGGCACTTGCCGTGAACATCAAGCGCACTTTGGAGGAAAACCGTCAGAGTATCAGCGACTATATCCATTATTACCACGACACCGAGGAGCGACTGAAGAACCTGAACGATTATGCCAGCAAGCGCTATTATGAGATACAGAACAATATCTTCATCAATGGTGGCGACAACTATTTCAAGATTCTCTCGCAATTGGGTGCCCGTCTGTCGCAGACAAAAGACGCTGTATCCGAAAAATATGAGCCTTACCGACACGTGCGCTCACAATGGGACAGCCGCGTGATTGTCCTCCTCTTCATCATTGTGATTGGCTATGCGTTGCTAGCCATCGCCATCAATTTCGTGGTGTTGCGTTTTCTTCTTCCCAAGCGGCTGCGCACCGATACCTTCATGGCAAAACGCACATGCATCGCACTGGCCAGTACAGTAGTGACCTTTGCCATCATCCTGTTCATCGCCCGACTGACCACCAACCACAATTTCATCATCATGGCCAGTGGTCTACTGATGCAATATGCCTGGTTGCTAGGTGTCATTCTTATCTCGTTACTACTGCGCGTCGACTCCACACAGATAAAGAGTGCCTTCCGCATCTATATGCCTTTGGTGATAGTGGGGTTCATCGTCATCACCTTCCGCGTGGTGCTCATCCCCAACGACCTGGTGAATATGGTATTCCCGCCCATCTTATTGGTGTGCACCCTGTGGCAATGGAGCGTGATACGGCGACACAACAAGAACATCCCACGCAGCGACATGTTCTACAGTTACATCTCATTGTTGGTGTTTGTCGTGGCATTGGTCTCAAGTTGGTCAGGCTACACCCTTCTGAGCGTGCAGTTGCTTATCTGGTGGATTATGCAGCTCACCTGCATTCTGACCATCACTTGTGTGAGACAATGGGTGGATGCATACGGCAAACGGCACGACATGGACAACAAGCCCATCACGAAGTCGTGGTTCTACCACCTGCTCTACCGTGTGCTGCTGCCTACGATGGGAGTTCTCTCCATCATCATCGCCATCTATTGGGCCGCCGACGTGTTCAACTTGAGTGATGTCACCTGGCGTGTGTTCACATATCAGTTCATCAAAACGAAAAATTTCAGTGTCAGTTTCCTCAACATCGCCATGGTGGTGATACTGTGGTTCGTGTTCTCATTCATCAGCAAGGCATCGAAAGCATTCCTACATCATTATTTTGTCCAAAAGGATCCGAAGACTGCCGACAGCCGCATGATGATGGCAAAGAATGTGCTTCAAGTTCTCATCTGGGGCATCTGGCTGTTGGTGAGCCTTGGTTTATGCCATATCAGTTTCACATGGCTAGTTTACGTATCGGGTGGTTTGTCGGCAGGTTTGGGTTTCGCTTCGAAAGACATCTTGGAGAATATCTACTACGGCATATCGCTGATGGCGGGACGCATCAAAATCGGCGACTGGATTATGGTTGATGGTGTGCGGGGCAAGGTAAGCAGCATCAGTTATGTGAGCACAACGGTGGATGCCATCGACGGTTCACAGATATCTTTCCAGAATAGCCAACTGTTTACGAAAAACTATAAGAACATGACCCGCAACCACGGCTATGAACTAGATATTCTAGAGGTGGGCGTGGCCTATGGCACCGACATCGCCAAATGCAAACAGTTGATTATCGATGCGGTGAGCAAATTGGATTGCGTAAACAAGAAACGTGGCGTGCGTGTGGTGCTACGTGAGTTCGGCGACAGCAGCATCAACCTGAAGGTGCTGGCCTGGGTGCCCGTAGCCACCCAATACAGCAACGATGGCGAGATATTGGAGGCCGTATACAACACTCTGAACGCCAACAACATCAATATTCCTTTCCCGCAACGCGACTTGCACATCATAAGGGAAAAATAGAAAAATTAAAAAATTGAAAAATTAAAAGATTAATGCTATTACGGAATTACGTTTATTTGTGATAACGAAAGAGGAAAAAGAGGAAAGGGTAAGGGGAAAATAACGAGACCAAAGGAAAACAACAATAAAAAAACATCCCGACAAGATCATCTTGCCGGGATGTTTTTATTATGTTTATGAATGATTAGAAGCTGTAATACAGGCCGAAGATGATGTTACGACCATCGAAGTCGAGGCCCCAAGAGTCAGTCTTCACGTCGGTGTTGTTGTTTTTAGCATGCTGCCAACCGAGGAAACCAACGTGGGTAACAAAACTGAGGTGCTTGGTCATGTTCACAGCCAAACCCGGTTTCAGACCCAGGGCGATACCATCGGCATCATTGCCATCACCATAATAATGAGCATATTCGAAGCTACCGTCAACGAAAGCGCTCACAATACCTGATCTAACGAATGTCCAACGCACGTAGGGATTCACAGACACGATCTTCTCACCTTTGTCGGCACCTTCCCAACCGAAAGCCACACCAGCAGCCCACTCGTTGTTGAAAGCATAACCCACCTCAGGAACGAACTTGTAAGTAGTCACATCGTCGCCACCGTCAACACTTGTAGAAGCGACACCAAAACCACCACCTACATACACCTGTGCATTAGCACTGATTGCCATGATGGCAACCGTAAGAGTCATCAATAATTTTTTCATTTTCTTTTTACCTTTTAAAAAATTAATTATCCTTAAAACGCCTGCAAAGATATGGCAATTTTCAAAAACCGAACAAATAATTTTGTCAATTCTTTCATTTCACGTATCTTTGCATGATTTAAATCAAGAGAACGCGAGTATTGTGAATAATCCTATCTTTATTGCCGGGCCATGCGTGATAGAGTCGGCTGAACTACTCGACGAGGTAGCACGCGAACTGGTTCGTCTGAACGAACACTTCGGCATTGACATCATTTTCAAATCCTCTTTCGACAAAGCCAACCGCACATCGCTGCATTCTTTCCGCGGCCCTGGATTGGAAAAGGGCTTGCAGATGTTGGACGACATCAAGAGCCGTTACGGACTGCGTGTGCTCACCGACATCCACGAAAGTTGGCAGGCCAAGGCGGCGGGAGAGGTGTGCGATGTGTTGCAAGTGCCAGCCTTCCTATGTCGACAGACCGACTTGTTGGTGGCTGCGGCACAGACAGGCCGTGTGGTGAACATCAAGAAAGCCCAGTTCCTCAGTGGTATGGACATGCGTTATCCCGTGGAGAAAGCCCGTGAATCGGGAGCGCGTGAGGTGTGGCTCACCGAGCGCGGCAACTGTTTCGGCTATAACAATCTGGTAGTCGATTTCCGCAATATCAGCGATATGCTTGAGCTGGTGCCCACCGTGGTGATGGACTGTACCCACAGTGTTCAACGTCCTGGCGGTGGAGGAGGGAGCACCACTGGCGACCGGCGTTTTGTTCCCTCGATGGCTCTAGCAGCCAAGGCTTTCGGCGCCACCGGCTATTTCTTCGAGGTACACCCCCACCCCGACGAGGCCAAGAGCGATGGTCCGAATATGTTGGCACTGAACCAACTAGAAGGAGTCATAGAAAACATACTGAAATAACCCCAGTTTTCAGAAATATTCTATATTATGGAAAAAACATCACCAGAAGCACCGAGTGTGAGCCGAGCGTCGGCTATACGTACCCTACAGTCGGAAGCCCAAGCCATCATGGAACTGATTCCTCAGTTGGACGACCAGTTTGACGAAGCCGTGGAACTAATTTACCGTTGTCCAGGAAAGGTCATCGTCACCGGTGTAGGCAAGAGTGGCAACATCGGCGCCAAGATTGCCGCCACGCTGTCGAGCACAGGCACTCCCGCCTTTTACGTCAATCCACTTGATGTCTATCACGGTGACCTGGGTGTCATCACCACAGACGATGTGGTGTTGGCTTTGAGCAACAGCGGACAGACCGACGAGTTGTTGCGTTTTATCCCCATCCTGCTCCACATGAATGTGCCCATCATCTCGATGACCGGCAACGAAACTTCGTTGCTCGCCAAATATTCCACCTATCACCTTCATGTGTGGGTAGAAAAAGAAGCCTGTCCGCTGAACCTCGCTCCCACGAGCAGCACCACGGCAGCGCTGGCCATGGGCGACGCGTTGGCCATCGCCCTGATGGAGAAACGCCAGTTCCGTCCCAAGGACTTTGCTCAGTTCCATCCCGGTGGTTCATTGGGCAAACGTCTGCTGACTACCGCCCACGATGTGATGCGCAGCGACGACCTGCCTATTCTCTCCGAGACGATGCATCTTGGCGAGGCTATCATCTTCGTGTCAAAAGGCAAGCTGGGCCTTGGCGTGACACTGAAAGACGGCAAGGTGAGCGGACTGATTACTGATGGTGACATCCGCCGCGCCATGGAACGTTGGCAGGCCAAATTCTTTGACAAGACAGTAAGCGACATCATGACCCGGAAACCTAAGTGCGTAACACCAGATACGAAAATCAGTCAGATACAGGCCATCATGCAGCGGCACAAGATTCACAGTGTGTTGGTGACCGATCAAGAGGGACATCTTTTGGGTGTAGTGGACCACTATTCGTGCATGGTATAGGAAAATTAAAAGGAACCCACCCCCGGCCCCTCCCCAAGGGAGGGGAGGCCGAGCGGAGAGGGAAGGAAAATTAGGAAAATTAAAAGATTAAAAAATTAAAAAATTAAAGAGGGGGAATTGGGAAATTTGGAAAATAAAAAGGTTTAAGAATTAAAAATATAAAATTGGAGAGGGAGAGGGGATTAACTTTTGAATAACAAACTATTCGTCTTCTTATTATGGGCAGCTTTGCTCCTGACCACTGATGTGGCAAAGGGGCAGCGGGCTGACAGCGTGGTGGTACAGACACTACGCGAGGAAGGAGTGCGCTTCAGTCATGACAACAGCGTGGCCCTACTGATGAGTGGTCAGGAGAAATTCGACGATATGTTCGCTGCCATCCGCCAGGCTCGCAGCAGTGTACACCTGGAGTATTTCAATTTTCGCAACGACTCCATCGCCTCGCTGCTCTTCGACATCCTGGCCGAGAAGGTGAAGGAAGGGGTGGAGGTGCGCGCACTATACGATGCCTTTGGCAACTCATCAAACAACCGTCCTTTGAAGAATCGCCATATCAAGGACCTACGAGCACGCGGCATACAGATATACGAGTTCGACCCCATCCGTTTTCCCTGGATTAACCATGTGTTCTCACGCGACCACCGCAAGATTGTCATCATTGACGGCAAGACAGCCTATACGGGTGGTATGAACGTGGCTGACTATTATATAAAAGGTACGGAAGTGGTGGGTGAATGGCGTGATATGCATTGTCGCATCGAGGGTGCTGCGGTGAATGAGTTGCAGCGCATCTTTGTAAATGCCTGGAAAAAAGTGACGGGCGAACAGATTACCGGTGCCAAATATTACCGTGGCATCTTTGGTGCCGACTATATCACCGGACTGAAGGCCGACACCACACGCACCAAAGGGACGAAGATGGTGGGCATCATCAACCGCGAACCACGCACCTCGAATAAGATTATCCGTCAGTTCTATCTCGCCGCCATCGATGCCGCCCGCGACAGCATCAAATTGGTGAATCCCTACCTCACCCTGAACCGCAAGTTGAAGAAGAGTCTGCGCAAGGCTGCCGAACGTGGTGTGAAAGTGGAAATCATGGCTGGCGCAAAGAGCGACATCCCACTTACGCCCGACTGTATGTTTTACAACCTGCACCAATTGATGAAACATGGTGTGGAGGTGTGGATCTATGAAGGAGGATTCCACCATACCAAGATTATCATGGTTGACGGACAGTTATGCACAGTGGGCAGTGCCAACCTGAATGCCCGCAGTCTGAGTTGGGATTACGAGGAGAACGCCGTCATCGTTGACCCCTGCACCACAAAAGAGCTGAGTGATATGTTCGATCACGACAAACTACGCAGCTTCAGACTGACGGAAGAGAAATGGGATGAGTGGCGCACCTGCTGGCAGAAGTTCCGTGGATGGTTCGCCCACCTATTGGCACCATTCCTATGAGGAGAAGTAAAAAAGTAAAAAAGTAAAAGGGTAAAAGAGTAAAAAAGTAAAAGGGTAAAAAGGTAAAAGTCGTAGGCGGAGTAATGTCCACTTTAACTTCCTATTTAACTCCCAATTTTACTCCCAATTATACTCCCAATTATAATTTCTATTCTACTCCCTATTAAATCTTATTTATATCCACATACCCATTCATGACCGCATAGACAGTGAGGGCTGAGACGGATTTTATGCCCAGTTTTTCGGTGATGTTTTTTCGGTGTGAAATAACAGTTGACAAGGCTATGTTTAGTCTATCGGCTATCTCTTTATTGATATATCCCTGCGCCACGAGCGCCAACACCTCCACCTCACGGTCGGAGAGCCTTGCCTGATTGTCTGCCCCTTCCTCGTTTTTCACGGGCATATGACCATGCGGATGTCCCTGTTGCCCAAGCATGAGGAGAGATTTCACCAATTTATCCTCCGGCACATTGATACAAAGGGAATGGAATCCCACAAGTTGTTTGTCAGCATCATCGGATGGGGTGAGCACGATGGTTTTCTTCTTTTGTTGGTAGAAGAACGTCATGTTTTCGAGTACGATGGAGAAGTCGACAAAAAAATGGACATAACTGTCATGATTCTCCTCCTTGAAATCGTTGAAGTTATTGAACGTATCTATCTGCAGCCCCTTGAGCACCGCTCCCAGCAGTTGCTTGATGCCTATAACAGCCAAGGTGTTAGCCATGATGACTGCTATTTTGGGTATGTGATGCATTGGAGCATTGTTATGGTTATCGGTCATAATTTAACAGTGGATATGTCGATAAGATTATTGACGATGGCGTAGATGGTCAGGCCCGCCGCACTATGAATCTGCAATTTCTTGGCAATGTTGCGTCGGTGTGTGATGACCGTGTTGATGGCAATGCACAGATGGTCGGCTATCTCCTTGTTGGTCATGCCTTGAACCACCGACACCACCACGTCTTTCTCTCTCTCGCTGAGCACCTCGCCCTTGTCGCCATTCTGACCGATCATTCTTGAAATTTTCATCGACACATCGTTTTGGCGTGTCTGTCGTTCTATCCATCGAATGGCGGGGATGAAGATATGGTCTTCCACATCAGCATGCAGGCGCAGCCATTCCTCGTTGTTGAAGATGTCGTAAAGAGTGGCGGATAGTTGGTTGTTGTGCAGTTCATCACTAGGCAGGTATTTAATGATGATGCTTTTCAGTTCGCGCAATTTCTGGTCGGTCTGTCCATGGTGTTTCGAGAACGTCTCGATATTATAATTCGTCATGGGCGTTTTGTTCAATAGCGACTCAACATAAGGGAACACCGTTCGTTCCTCGTATTTCATGTGCGTACGGATGGAGTGCGCATATTCGTCGTAAAGACGCAAGATGAGACGGGCGAGGTTGTCATTCTCGTCGAGTGCATCGGATAGTTCTTTTCTGATGAAAGGCAGTTGAAATCCCAAGAAATAGTCATGGCTTGCTTTGAGGTACTGCAGCAATGTAGGTACCGACAGTTTATCAATCTCATCGAAATCACGATACCCATTTATGGTGAAGTTGACAACAGCAAGAAATGTATATGTATCCACATTTTGCGCCTCACACACCTCACGCACGGTTTTGTCGCCGAAACCGAGATTGATGCCGAAACTGCCTAAACTTTGCAATAGGCTGTAATTGTCTTTGATAAGGGAAATCATCTTATCATCGGCCTCATACATTTTCTGGTATTTCATTTTTTATGAGTTGATGAGTTTATGAGTTGATAAGTTTGGGAGTTTATGAGTTTTGTGAATTATGAATTAATCTTCTGCAAAGTTACGAAATTTCTGGAAATGAACAATCACCATTTTTAGGTATTTATTTAGCAGCGACTATTTTACCAAATTTTGAGTATTGCGCGAGTAACACAATGCAAGTACTTTTGCATGCAAGAAAGCAGTGATGGTTACCACTCCGTACCACTTTCCCTTGCACTACCAATTCAATACAACATATGGTTCGTGGACAGATAGCAACCAAAAAACTGCTTTCTTTTGAAGGAGTGAGAGGAGTGAGAGGAGTGAAGAACTTTCTTTTTTTAAAAGAGTGAAGGAGTGAGAGGAGTGAAGGAGTGAAGACAAATGAATGAGGGGAAAAGGAAATAGAGAAAAGGGAAAAATTGAGGGAAAAGGGAAAAGGAAATATTGAAAAGTTAATAGTGAAAAGTGAAAAATTAGATATGAGAAAGATTCAAAAAATGTTGTTGGCGGCGACCGTCATGCTGAGTGCCGCCGTTTCGACCAATGCGCAGACTTCAGCTGGCGATAGCGTGATGACACATGCCAAAGGAAACCGTTTGAGCGTAGGTGCCTATGGTGAGGTAGCATACAGTCGTCATTTCTATAGCGACAACATCTATCGTTACAGCAATCCCAGCAAGTATAAGAACGACCCCAGCAATGGCCGTTTCGACATTCCCCATGCCGTGATATACTTAGGTTATGATTTCGGCAAGGGTTGGACCTTCGGCACTGAGATAGAGTTTGAACACACCGGCACAGGTAGCGCTATCGAGTTGGAGACCGACGAAGGAGGGGAATACGAACACGAGGTGGAAAAAGGCGGCGAGGTGGAACTGGAGCAACTATGGATACAGAAGTCGTTCGCCTCATGGGCCAACCTCCGCATGGGACATATCATCGTGCCCGTGGGTCTGAACAACGCCCACCATGAGCCTTTGAATTTCTTCACCGTCTACCGCCCTGAGGGCGAGAACACCATCCTTCCCAGCACGTGGCATGACACAGGTGTGAGTTTTTGGGGCCGTTATGGTGATTGGCGTTACGAATTGCAGGTGACAGCCGGTCTGAACGCCCTAATGTTCAGCCGTGACAACTGGGTGAAGAATGGTGTCAAGAGCGCTTTCGAGTTTAAGCCCGCCAATAAATACGGTTTCTCCGCTCGTGTGGACAACTACACCATTCCCGGTTTGCGTATGGCCATGAGTTCGTATTATGGCAGGGCCATGCACAACACGTCACCCAATGACATGGAGGGCGAAGGGAAAACCTACGACAAGGTGGCGGGTAATGTGTGGATAGGTTCGTTCGACTTCACTTTCAATCGTTACAACTGGATTGTGCGTGGCCAGGCCGACTACGGCACATTGAGTGATGCCGCCGACGTGAGCAGCGCCAAGAGTCGCCAACCGAAAAACTCACCTTACAACACTACCCCCGTAGGCAAGGCGGCAACGGCCATCGGTGTGGAAGCGGGCTACGACGTGTTTTCACAGGTTGCCAAGTTACACGCCGACAACCAAAAATTGTATGTCTTCGGCCGCTATGAATATTACGACAGTTACATCAAGGAGAGTTCGCAGCCCTCTTATGACTACACATCGCGTCAACGCCTTTCATTCGGTGTGAACTACTACCCTATCCCACAGATAGCCATCAAAGCCGAATATTCGAACCGCATTTTCAAGGACCAATACAACAACGAGCCCTCACTAAATATAGGTATTGCCTATGAAGGGTTCTTTAGGTAAGGCTTTTAGGAGCCTCCCCCTTTCCCCCTCTGATGGGAGAGAACCTCCCCCTTTCCCCCTCCCAAGGAGGGGGGAACCTGAGGAAAAAGAAAGAATAAAATCTTAACTCTTAACTTTTAACTTAATAGACTATTCAATTATAATTTAACGCAACAAAAACAGAGAGAAATGAAAAAGATTTTCAAGTATGCGCTGCTGTTCGCGGCAGCATTTACACTTTCGATGGGTTTTACCTCTTGTGGTGATGACGATGACGATAATGGTGGCGGTGGCGGCAACAACACCACCGACCAACTGAAGACCATCGTAGAGTCGTATCTCGACGATGTGGTATACCCCACCTATAGCGGTCTGGCCGATAGGGCTGACGACCTTTACAACAAGATTGCCGCACTGAAGAAGAAACTGAAAGACGGCACCAAGGCCAGCCAGTCGGATATTGACGCCATCTGCGCCGACTACAAGAGTGCCCGTGACCTATGGGAGAAAAGCGAAGCCTTCCTCTTCGGCGCTGCCAGTGACTTCGACATCGACCCGCACATCGACACATGGCCCCTCGACTTGCCCGTGCTTGCAGGCGACCTGAAGGACAACAATAAAATTGCCCGACTCGACGGTGCTGACGGCATCACCTGGGCACGTACAGCCGGTAACCTCACGCCCGAGAACCTCGGTTTCCACGGCATTGAGTTCATCTTCTTCCGCAATGGCAAGAACCGCAGTGTGGACATTTTCAACAACGACGCCACCGAAGACGACGAGAACTTCAAGGGACTGGCCGTTACCGGTTTGGAAGAGGTGATTTTCGCCACCGCCGTTGCTGGCGACCTGCGTGACAAGTGCTTCCAGTTGGAGGTGTCATGGTTAGGCAACAAGGCCAAGACAGCCCATATTGCACGAATCGAAGAGTGCAAGCAAGAGAACGCCGACGAGTTCAAGACCACGGTTGCCAAGAACGGTCTGAGTTATGGAGAGAACCTTGCCCGCACCACCTCCAGCAGTTCATACAGCAGTTGGTGGAAAGTGCTGGAAGAGATTTTCGTGGGAGGCTGTTCGAATATCTGCGCCGAGGTGGCCGACCAAAAAATGGGCCAGGCCTACCGTTCCGCCACCAGTTCGTCGCCCACATACCATGAGGGTGAAGATGGTCAGCAGGAAGAGGACGACCCCAACTACATCGAGTCGCCCTATAGCCACAACTCATTCACCGACTTCAAGGGTAACATCCTGAGTATCAAATACACCCTCTTTGGCAATACCAACACCAATGCGTCCACATGGTCGAAGAACAGCATCATGGCTTTCTTGTCTGACAACTATCCCAGCCTGGCCAGCTCACTTCTCAACAAGTTGAATGCCGCCCTGGCCTCGCTCGACGCCTGTCTGAACAGTGGCAAAGCCTTCGTGGAGAATCCCGGAGCCTCCTATGTGGGAACCGCCATGGATGCCATCGGTGAGTTGGATGCCGCCCTCAACAGCACTATCAACACCATATTAAAAGCCGACTGACGGCTATAACCTACCCTCTTGAATAATTATGTGAAGTTGTGCCATTCCTATGGCACAACTTTACCCGTAAAAAAACAAAGACACAACAACCACAACGATTATGAAAAAACACTTATTCCCTAAAGTGCTGTCGCTCTGTCTTTTAGGCGCATTTTCCTTAACGGGTTGCGATGACAAAGACGACAATGATGTCTCCCCCGGCCACGAGACCGGCGAGATCAGCACCACCGACGAAGCCGACTACAAATATGTGGGAAAAGCCACCAAAGGATTCAAGGCCGAGGAGTGGTATCCCGGTGGTGAGTTGGGCACCACGGAGAGTACCGCAGCCCACAGTTACGAGGTAGAGACCGAAGCCATCACCCGTGCCGACCTGTTCAATGCCTTCAAGAAAGGCGAACTGCTGTTTGAGCACGACTTCACTCAGACCAGCACCGCCGACTTTGGCGGACTGGGTCCTGCCTATGTGCGCACCTCATGCATCCACTGCCATCCAGGCTATGGGCATGGCAAGCGTGTAAGCCGTTACGATGCCGACTTCCGTGGCAATGGCTACCTGCTGGTGGTATACCATCCCGTTGACGGCGACAACAGCGACGATGGCCCATATATCAGCGAGGTGACAGGCATGCCGCAGACGCGAGCCATCAGTCCGTTCCTGCCCCCCATCGACGAGGGTGGCATCCATCTGAGTTGGGAGACAGTGACCGCCATGGAGAGCGGACTCCCCATGCAGTTCCCCGATGGCGAGAAATACGAACTGATTTATCCCGAGTTATCGATTGACATCGCCGCCTTCAACACCAATCCGAAACCTTCGAATCTCGCCTTCCGTCTGGAGTCGACCATCGGTCTCTATGGCACCGGACTGCTGGACGCCATCCCCGAAGACTCTCTGAAGAAACAATACATGGCCGAGGCTCCCTATGTGGAGCTGAACCCCAATTTCTGGGACAAGAGTGCCAATGACTGGGCTCCTGGAGCATGGTACACCTTGGCCGACGGTACGAAGAAAATCAAGCGTTTCACCTACGCCATGACACGTGCCTCATTGCAAGATGGTGCCGGCGCCAACGCCATGTGGAACATCCCCAACGTGAGCCGCAGCGACCGTCCTTACCTCTACACCACCGAGGCATGGGCACAGGCGATGTCGGAGAACCCCGACGTGATAGCCGCCATCAAGGCCGACCCCTCGTCGCCCTATTACTATGACGGCACCGATGCTGGTATCGCCGAAGCGGTAAGAGCACTGCTGTCGCCGAAGACCAACCAATTCGACAATCCCTACCACAACTTCAAGCCCGAGATGACCGACATGAATTTTTGGCAGTATATGGTGTGGCATCGCGGATTGGCCGTGCCCCGTGCCCGCGACCTGAACGACGCCGAGGTACAGCGCGGCAAGGAGGTGTTTATGCAGATTGGCTGCGCCTCGTGCCACCGCCCGAAATGGACCACAGGCAACGATGACTATTGGGCACCCGCTTTGGTCACCTCGAACAACCTGTCGCTGCCCACCTATCCCAAGCAAGTGATCTATCCTTACACTGACATGTTGCAACACCGCCTTTATATGAAGAACGGCATCCATGGCAGTTGGTGCCGCACTACGCCACTTTGGGGCCGTGGCTTGTCGATGGTGAACACTGGTGCTGACGACCGTCTGCATGACTGTCGTGCCCGCAACGAGATAGAAGCCATCATGTGGCATGCCTATAGCAAGAAGAGTGATGCCTATGCCAGCACAGAACGGTTCTTCTACCTGCCCAAGGCCGACCGCGACGCCGTGGTGAAGTTCTTGAGGGCGATATAACATAAGGGGTAAGGAGCAAGGGGCAAGGAGCAAGAGAAATGTCTGGAGGGGCAAAGAAGAGAGAGCAAAGAAGAGGGGCAAGAAGCAAAAAAATTGCATAGAGGGGCAAAGAAGAGGGAGCAATGGAGGGGAGACCAAACGGTGAAGGGAGGATGCTCTACTTTGAGCACCCTCCCTTTGGGAGGGATGGGGTGGGTATTTCCTTCTTGGGAGGGATGGGGAGGGTTTGAACTTTTAATATACTAAAATTTTGCCTTTTACGTTATTATTGATGACATGAAGAAAGCATTGGGGAGCATTTATATCCTGTTGCTAGTGGTGATGGCTGCCGCCACCATCGTGGAGCAATACAAAGGCACCACTTTTGTGGGTACCCACATCTACGGTTCATGGTGGTTCATCTTGCTATGGGCCTTGCTCACCGCCTTTGGTGTGGCGTGGATTATCCGCCAGCGTATGTGCCGATGGGCATTGTTGCTTCTCCATGCTTCTTTCATCGTCATACTTGTGGGCGCCCTACTCACCCATCTCACCGCCCGTCGGGGCATGCTTCATCTGCGCCAAGGCGAGGAGACTTCGCAATACGCCGACACGGAAATGAAACTGCGACCATTGCCCTTTACCCTTCGGTTAGACTCTTTTGAGGTTTGTTACCACGAAGGCACAGCCAGTGCGATGGACTATGTGTCGAGGGTGACCGTGAAAGACGGCCATCAAGAAGAGCATCACACCATCTCCATGAACAGCATCCTCTCACATAGCGGTGTACGACTATACCAGAATTCTTACGACATGGACGGCCGTGGCAGTGTGCTCACCGTAAACAGCGACCCATGGGGCATACCACTCACCTATCTGGGCTACGCCATGTTGTTCTTCTCGTTGTTGTTTATGTTGATTGACCCCAAGGGAGCCTTTCGCCGTCTTTTACACGACCCATTGCTCAAGAAAGGCACTTTTATTCTGCTGATGGCAATACTTCCTTTCAACAGCGTTTTTGGCGAGGCGAAAGACACGCCCCCTACCCTCAGCCGTGAGTTGGCCGACAAGATGGGGCATCTGTTGGTGAATTACAACGACCGCATCTGTCCGCTGCAGACTTTTGCCATCGATTTCACGAAGAAACTTTGTGGCAAGAAGAGTTACAAAGGATTGAGCGCCGAGCAAGTATTAAGCGGATGGCTTTTCTACGGTGACAAGTGGAACCAAGAGCCGATGCTGAAGGTGAAAGGCAGCGAATTGCTGGCCAAATTGAGCACGGACAGTCCCATCAGCCTGAATAGTCTGTTCGACCCCATACAAGGTTATAAACTCGGTCCTTTGGTGAGCGAGTCGCAACACGGCGTTGAGGATGCCCTACACAAGCAAGCCCGCCAGTTGGACGACAAACTAATGCTCATCATGGAGTTGCGCCAAGGGTTGTTGCTGAAACTCTTTCCATACACCGACTCACACGGCACCCACTGGTATGCGCCCACTGATAGCATCCCCGATACCGTGGAGAGCGAACACAAGAAATACATCACCGAGGTGTTCTCACGGCTGTACCAAGATGTGCTTGACGGCAATGAGAGTCGAATAGGAGCGTATTTCGACAAGATGGGCGAATACCAGCGCATGAGTGGTGGCACAAGCATTCCCAGTGACACCTGTATCCGCGCGGAGCGACTTTACAACAGCATACCTTTTGCCACCATCCTTTTCATGGTTTGCCTAACAATGGGTTTTCTGACTTTGGGCTATTTCATGCGAAGGCTGGTGAAGAGTAAGGGGCAAGGGGCAAGGAGCAAGGGGCAAGAGGATACCAACAAGAGGCTTTTTGAGGGGCAAGGAGCAAGGAGCAAGGGGCAAGAGGATACCAACAAGAGGCTTTTTGAGGGGCAAGGGGCAAGGAGCAAGGAGCAAGAGGATACCGACAAGAGGCTTTTTGAGGGGAAAGGGGCAAGGGGCAAGGAGCAAGAGGATACCGACAAGAGGCGAGGAGCGGAGCGGCTGTTTTTGGCCGTCAGTCTGGGGGTGATGGTGGTATGTTTTCTAGCTCTGACACTCTGCCTTGTCTTACGTTGGATCATCCGTGGCACCGTGCCCATGGGCAACGGCTATGAGACAATGCTGTTGATGTCATGGCTTATCCTCTTAGCTTCCATGATGGCCTATCGTCGGTTCCGCATCGTGCTCACCTTTGGCTTTCTATTGGCAGGTTTCTTCCTGTTGGTGGCGCATATCAGTGACATGGACCCGCAAATCAGCCATCTCATGCCCGTATTGCAATCGCCACTGCTGAGCATTCACGTGAGCATCATCATGATGTCGTATGCCCTATTGGCCCTGACGTTCATCTGCGGACTGACAGCCATGGCACTACGACTGCTGAACAAAAACGAGAAACAGCGCGACGAGCAGATAGCCGCCCTGGCGCTACTGAGCAAACTGTTCCTGCATCCCGCCATGACCGCCCTAGGATTGGGCATCTTCATTGGTGCCATCTGGGCGAATGTCAGTTGGGGACAGTATTGGAGTTGGGACCCGAAAGAGACATGGGCGCTCATCACCTTCATGCTATATGCCGTGGCGTTGCATGAACGCTCATTGCCCGCCTTCCGCCGTCCGATGGCTTACCATATCTACATGGTGCTGGCCTTCCTGAGCATTCTGATGACCTATTTCGGTGTGAACTACCTCCTGGGCGGAATGCACTCGTATGCGTGATAGCAGAATCCCTCCTACCCACCCCCGGCCCCTCTGAAGGGAAGCACCCACCCCCAGCCCCTCCCAAAGGGAGGGGAGACCGAGCGGAGAGGAGGAAGATGGAAAGGAGGAAGAGAAAGGGGAGAGAAAAGAGTGGGAAGTGAGCGAGGAAGATATAAAGAACCGCCAAATTCGTATGAATCTGGCGGTTTTGATTTTCAATCACTTTTAACATCGTGCAGGCCGAAGTGATAAAGGTTGCACCAGTGTTCACTTTGCCCTCCCTCCCTTTGGGAAGTGGGAGGGTGTTTTCAGCTCCCTCCCTTTGGGAGGGTAAGGGGTGGGTATGGTAGGTTGTTATTTAACAACTTGCTTTTTCCCATTCATGATATACACACCTTTCTGCGTCGGTTTCTTGTCGAGTTTCCTTCCATCGAGTGTGTACCATTCGTCAGCAGATTCTTCACTATTCACTATCACCTCTTCACCTATCCCCGTCGTCTCCTCATCTTCGAACTCTAGAGCGACGTAATTTGCAGCAGCAGGCACCGACCTCGTGGGCAGCGACAGGTATGCCTTGCCGGCAGCGATGGGGCCTGTCTTCGAAAGTGTGTAGAATCCTAAACCGTGTACACCATTGGCCAGGATGAAGTTAGTCATATTACCCTCCGTGGGAGACACCTGGGTGGGTTCCGTCACACCCACAAGCAGGTTTGAAAAGAACATCATCGTCTCCTTTACGGGGATGTAGTATGTACCCGCCGTACCCTTGACGTAGAGACCCGTTCCTGCCGGCACTTCGTCGACTTGGGTAAGCACCAGTTTTCCCTTTGAAGGGTCGAAGCCGCTGGCAATATACGCTTTCATGCCTGTGACATCCGTGAAGTCAAGGTCATAGGGACTGGCAAAGGTGCCCACACCAGCGCTACTGATGGTAAGTGTGACATCGTTGGGAATCATCTCTTGAGGCTCAAAATATATGGATTCACCAAAGAGCGTCAAACTAGACGAGCTATATTGTGGGTATCGAGCCAACTTAGCGTAATACTGCTTGCCGGGGGTCAGGCCCTCGAAATGGTACGTCAGATTCGCCGTCTCACCAGCTGCCAGATTGAGGTTGCCCGATTCATAAAGTTTGATACTTGAACTACTCTCTTCTGAAAAGATGGCGCATGCCACAGATTGATAATATCCCTGTGAAGCGTTGTTTTTCACGGTGACATGTATATCCACGCCCTCAGTTGTTTCGACGGTGTAATTGGTCAAAGCGAGATTGCTGGAACCAGAGGGTGCACTGGCAATATCCACCGTATAAGGACCCGAAGCGTTGGTACCCGACTCGTTGGTACTTATCCATAGATTCCATGTACCAGTGGATGTCGGTGTGAAATAGAGGCTTGTCTCTTCAGTGACTCCTGCCTCAATCACCATGCACGTTTCGCTCACAGGCTGACCTTTCCTGTTGTTTCGCGAAGCAAAGAGGTAGTACACGTCATTAAACTCTTCGCCATCGTTCTTCACCTTGATTTTAACCTCTTGCGGACTCCCCACAATCTTGTTTCCAACGCAATCAACGCTCACCACTTGCAAATCGGCTTGGGGATGAGCGGTCATCGACTTGGCCTGACCATTTTGCATCACCACCTCGATGTATCTGCCGCCATCGCCCTGAAGGTGAGACCAACTTTCACCATCTATACAACTATAAGGATAGAAACGATAAGTGCCGTTGGCCAGATTCAAAGTGTTCACATTCAGGGTGTAAGAAGGCAGGTCCAGAGGATCGAGAGTTGCCGTTTGATAAGCAAAGTTATACGTATCGCCACCAACCACTTGATAGGCTAACCCATACTGGAACGTACCGGACATGCCCGTCCTGTTCCAATAGGTAGCTTCGATAGTGGAACCGCTATAGGTTAAATCGTAAAGATTGAGAATGCGTCCATCGTCAGTGTTACCTGTGGGTTTCTGAATTCCCACAACGGCGCCTTGGTCCATCGTGTAGCCGTCTTCCGTACCGCCACCGCCCGTGCCGCCGCCACTGGGGTTGAGGAGGCTCAACTTATAATAGCCGTCATAATAACCATTCCATCCCCAGTTGATATGGAAAAATCCTTGATTGTCACAACCATCACATACGAAGGCATGACCGCCACCTGTCGACGCTCCGGAATAAAACACTGGACGACGAGAACGCAACTCACTGTAAATCAGATCATCCCAGCCTTCAGCCATATAATCCGACCTCAACACATGTCGTGTATTCGTGTCATAGTCAAAAAATGTGCGCAGGGCCTTCGCTACATCTTCACTGTATGCACCCGAAGCATCGGTGCCATAATCCATCTCCACGGATTGTCCGCAATAACGCATCAGCCATGCCACGGCATCCATCAATGTGGTGCTCTCATCACCCTGATATTGGTCGAGCATGTTATCCCAATCAAATTGTCTGGGTTGCAAAGCACTGAGAGTGCCCACTGTCCCGTTTGATTGGTACGAAGGTATCATCGCTGTGGAAGCCACAGGCCACTTGTGAAAGCGCATCACCTGCGCCATGGCTGTAGCCACACATCCCGTGACGCAGTGCGCCCCCCATACCTTCGGGCACTGACGGTTGTAAGCATCGCCATTGGCATCTGCCACACCTTGGTCCCATTTCGAGGTCAACCACGGTCGGATGGCGGCATGCGCCTGCACCTTCCTAGCAGCCTCCGCCTTACCTTGGCGCAATGCCTTTACTTGGTCGGTGTATCCCACCAACCACGCACGCATATTGTCAGGCATCCGCTCCTCGTCATAAGTGCCTTGGTCGCAATAGCCGAGGATATCACCCAAGCGGCTGTCGCCAGACACTAGCACGAATCCCTCATTGTCCGTGGCATTGAACACATAGAAAGTAGCGGTCTCCTTACCATGGGTGCCAGGAGCCTTGCGGGGCATCGACACTACTTGTTTGCCTTTCTCACTCATAAACGCCTGAGCCTTTTGGTAGGCTTCGCTTACACTGACTTCTTGCGCCAATCCTAAAAAGCACCAAAAAAGGCCAACGATTATTATACCAACTCTTCGCATAATGGTTGAATGTATTTAAGTTATTAGATTTTTAATTCATACGCTTGAGAAGCCATGCCCTCACTGTTATATGAAGACATGTTTTCCACAAGTCATCACATTTTCGAATGCAAAAATAAAGAATAATTTTGATTCTTCCAAAAAAAGATTGGCATACTCACCCTTGCCCCCTCCCAGAAGGGACTATGCTGTAAAGGGTAGGAAGATGAAAGGAGGGGTGATGAGGGAGAAACGTTTATTTCTCGTAGGATGAGCCGTCGAAACAGTGGGTACAGACCTTTTCCTTCGGCAGACCGATGGAGGCGATGAGGTTTTCGAGTTTGGCAAACTTGAGTGAAGATAGACCAAGGCGCTTCGCTATCTCCTCCACCATGCGCTGATATTCTGGCGAATCGGTGGTGGCATATTTATCAAGATTTTTCTCAGCATCACCCTCAAAGTCTTTGATAATCTGACGAGTTATCAGTTCCAAGTCGCTTTTTGACGTGGTGAAGTTGATAAACGGACATCCATAAACCAAAGGCGGGCAAGAGATGCGTGCGTGAACCTCTTTTGCGCCATATTCGAAGAACATCTTCACATTGTCTCGCAATTGGGTGCCGCGCACGATGGAGTCGTCGCAGAACACCACGCGATTGCCGTTTAGGATGGCTCGATTGGGTATCAGTTTCATCTTCGCTACCAATCGGCGCCTCGACTGGTTTTCGGGAGTAAAACTGCGTGGCCAGGTAGGTGTGTATTTCAGCACCGCACGTTTATAAGGTATTTTGGCACCCACGGCATAACCCAATGCCATTCCCACACCCGAGTCAGGAATGCCACAAACACAGTCAGCCTCGGTATGGTCTTCACGCCCCATGAGTTCACCATTTCTCTCACGCATATACTCCACATTCACCCCTTCGTAGTCGCTTGAAGGAAAGCCGTAATATACCCAAAGGAAAGAGCATATCTGGCAACGAGAGAACGGCTGCTGCATCACCTCGATGCCATCTGCCGTAAGACGGACGATCTCACCTGGTCCAACATCACGTACGGTAGTATAACCGAGATTTGGGAAGGCCGACGACTCCGAGGAGGCGGCATAGGCATCCTCCTTGCGACCGATGACGATGGGCGTTCGTCCCAGGATATCGCGAGCGGCAATGATGCCATCTTCTGTAAGCACGAGCATCGAGCACGACCCTTTTATCTTGGCGTAAACATTATTGATGCCTTCGACAAAGGTGTTGCCCATATTGATGAGCATGGCCACCAACTCCGTCTGGTTGATGTTGTTGGCAGACATCTCGCTAAAATGCATCCTTTCGGTAAGCAACTCCGTGGCAATCTCACGAACATTATTGATTTTCGCCACTGTAACCACGGCATAACGTCCGAGGTGGGAGTTGACGATGATGGGCTGCGGGTCGGTATCGCTGATGACCCCTATACCTTGTGGACCGATGAAATGGTCAAGTTCATCCTCGAACTTCGACCTGAAATAGTTACGTTCCAAGCTGTGGATGGAACGGAAGAAACCCATCTCCCGGTCAAAGGTAACCATACCTGCACGTTTCGTTCCAAGGTGCGAGTTATAGTCAGTTCCGTAAAACAAATCGTTTACACAATCTTTCTTAGCGATGGTACCAAAGAAGCCGCCCATAATGTAGAAATTGTAATGAAAATTCAGCGCACCTTTCATTGATGCGTTGGATTGAGAGTGCAAAATTACGCTTTTTCCTATGAATATGCAAGAAGAAAGGGTTGATTTAAATCAAAAACTTTTCACCTTTTTCCCTTTGACGTTTCGGATAATTCATGTAAATTTGCAAAATAATACGATTTATTCCCTTTTCATGAGAAGAATAACCATAGTTTTAGTTCTTTTGGTCGGTGTGATGACCGCCTTGGCAGGTCCCATCACACCGAAAAAAGCTGCCTTGCAGGTGCAAGCTTTTATGAATAGCCGTAGCCTATCACAAGGAGTGCCTACGTTGGCCTACCAGAAAGAACGGACGGGCGGAGAAGGTTGTTATTACTACATCTATACCCAACCAAAGGAGAAAGGTTTCGTCATCGTTTCAGGTGACGACCGCACGGAGAGCATTCTCGGTTACTGCGACGAAGGAACGTTCGACGCCAACCGCATGCCCGACAATATGCGGTCTTGGTTGCGCACCTACGAAGCAGCCATCGACAAGATGGACGACAAAGAGGTGGAGCAACAGACAGCCCATACAGCATCGACGGAGGTGATAGCGCCATTGTTAACCACGCGCTGGAATCAGGACTACCCCTACAACTTATACTGTCCCGACAACTGTCCTACCGGTTGTGTGGCCACCGCCATGGCCCAGGTGATGTATTACCACCGCTGGCCACAAGATGCCACTGCCGCCATCCCGGCATACACCAGTTACAGCAATTCATACACCAGACCCGAATTGCCCTGCACTACCTTCGACTGGGATAACATGAAGAACAGCTACAATTATGGTTCGGGCCAAGCAAGTCGTGAGGCGGTGGCACAACTGATGTTGTATCTGGGGCAGGCCATCGAGATGGATTATACGCCCAGTGGCAGTGGCGCGCAGACCTATATCCTCCCCTGGATTATCAACCAATATTTCGGTTACAGCAACAGCGCATGGGTGGCCGATCGCGCCGATTTCTCTATGGGGGAATGGGACGAGTTGCTCTTGGATGAGTTGAGGGCCCAGCGCCCCGTGCTCTACACAGGCTACACATGTAATTGGGAAGGTCACGCCTTCGTGTGCGATGGCTATGACGGAACCGGCATGTACCATATCAACTGGGGGTGGGGCGGTTATTGCGATGGTTATTACCGTATCTCTCTGCTCGACCCCGATGGCAGCGGTATCGGCGGCAGTAGCACATCGGACCGTTTCAGTATCAGCCAAAGCGCCATTATCGGATGGAGTCCCGAGGAAGTGGAAACGAACCGCCCCAATGTGCGTGTGCTCAGCGCCGCCGAACGTCCGAGCTTGGAACAGGCACATTTCACTCGTACCGACACAGGACAAGACTTCAGCGGCATCGCCATACGCCAATGGATAGCCAACGGCACGGGCCAAGGTTATTATTCGAATTGTGGCTACGGACTGTTCCAAGGTGACGAGATGGTAGCCGTCCTCCACAGTCAAGATGTACATCTCTGGCCCACCCAAGTATTCGAGCAATCCCCCACCCTCTCCTTCGGTGCCAACCTAGCCGATGGCGATTATGAGATATGCCCCATCAGCACCCATATAGACAAAAACAAATGGGAGAAGGACCGCGGTGCCGACCGTCATTTCATCCGAGTACACATCGATGGCAACGAGATGACACTCGCGCCAGTGCCCTTGGCCGACTTCCAGGTGAACGATGTATCCATCAGTGGCAGTAAGATGACAGTGAACCTAACCAACCCCCACGAGGAGTTCAATGGCACTGTGAGGTTGTACACCGACGACCAGACCATCGCGGAAGAGCAAGTGGCCATTGCCGCCGGCGAGACGTGCAACATCTACCTATACCTCCCGAGCGACAAACGACTGACCGATGCCGACATCTATTATTTGAGTGTTGACCAGTATGAAAACAATTATTTCTACAGCAACGGCACCAATGAAGGTGCAAAACTAGAGAATGATATAGAGATACAGAACATGACCGTTGAAGATGCCGGCAACACCGTTTATGGTGGAAAAATCTTCTATACTCTGAACATCAGGAACAAAGGTACGGGCGTTTATCACTACAGCATTGACACTGACCTTCGCGATATCAACCTCGACAGGACGAGCAACAGCAAACGTTTCATCGCAGACATCGCCCCAGGCGAGGCTGTCAGCATCCCCATGGAGATAAACATTACAGCCAACATGCGCAACCGCCCATTGCAGATAGAACTGACGCACAGGGATGGCAAGGAACCAGTGCTGACTACCAGCGACGAGTTCAAGTGTGCCAAGGGCGCCACCTTCTGGCACGGCGACGGCACGATAAGAGGCATCCCCGCAGCCAACGTCATCAGCGTCCCCGAGGACGTGTTGGCGGCAGAGCTGAGCACGGCCTATAAGAACGATGTAATAGCCAACCAGAACCCGAATACCATTTACCTGCTAGGTGACGCGGTGCCTACTGGACTAGCGGGACATAATGTGGTGAGTCGGGAAGGGCTAACAGGTAAGATAGAGTTATACGACGGACACCCCTATCTCATTCCTACCACGATACAGACCGACAACATCTATTACCACCACGTCACAAGAGGATGGCAGACGCTGATGTTGCCTTTTGCACCCACCAACGTGAAGACGATTACTGGTGAAAACATAGGATGGGCCACATCCGACCAGGACAACAGCGATTTCTACTTGTTCCAACCTACATCGGTAAGCGAGGCGGGCATCAGTCTCGGTGTGGTCGATCAGATGGAAGAACTGCATCCTTATTTTATATATGTAGGAGATAGATCCGCAGGAGAGGAGCTGGTGTTTTACATGACGAAGCAAACTCGCTTGAAGCCTACCCATGACAGCAATTACTGTCATATAATGGACGACGGCAGTTTCTTTCAAGGTGCATGGCAAGAGATATCACCTTGGGAGGTGTTCACGATGGTTGGAGAACAGATGGTCTACAGTAGTTCACCCAAAGAAGTACCACCCTTCCGCACCTATTTGAATACCACAGTGGGCAAGACAACGCTGTCTTTGCTTTTCCCCTTCAACGTGAGCACTGACATTACTACGATAGAAAGCAACACCACAAAGGATGGCGGCTACATATATAACCTACAGGGACAGCGTGTAGGGACAACAGACAACCTTCATTCACTGCCCCACGGCATCTATATCATCAACGGAAAGAAAACAACCCATTAAGAAAACATGCATATGAAACGATTCATCACCACGTTCATGACCCTGTTGGCTGCCATGACGTTCTACACCGAAGAGTGTGCCGCCCAGCGTGCCATACGTCCCAACCCTATCGCCCGACAGCATCTGTCATCGTATATCTATTGGGAGAAGACCGACTCCACCACTGACCGCACCAGCACGTATTATCACCTCACGCAGGACTATCTGGTACGCCAGACAGCCAACCGCTTCGACACCATACACGTTAATTCCAACGTATCTGAGGAGGTGAAGAAGCGCATTGAGCACACCAACCTCTACTTAGCCGATTATCGCTACCGCACACGTCGTTCACTGCGTATGGGCAGGCAGAATAGAGGCAGTTGGTATCTCGAGGCTGAATGTGGTCGTACGCACACTTATGTCAGCCAGGGCGACATGGATTTCTGGACCGACGACAAAGAACGGTTGGAAGATTATGCCGATTACCGGAAAGCCATGGCCGACATCAACCGTTATCTCGACACTTTCTTCAAGAATTAAAAAAATCTTCTTTCGCAAGCACCGCTTGCTATGAAGGAAGAAGGAAACAATAGACGTTAGTTCTGTTGCAGATGCACCAGAACCAATGAATTAGTTAGGATTGATAAAGCGCAGGGTGGTTTGCGAAGAGTTTATCTCAAGCTGCACCTGCGCACCTACCATCATGGGGAAATTGTTGAGGTGTGCATGACCGACGGGAAAGTCGAAGCATACCGGGAGGTCAGGATATTTTTTTAAGAAGGTGCTAAGCATGTGATACATGTCTTCAAAACCTTGGTCAGGCTTTTTATATTTTGAGAATTTCCCAACGATAAGTCCTTTGAGGCGTCCCAAAACACCCCGCAGTTCAAGCATATGGAGCATACGGGCTACGTGTGACATATTTTCACCCGTATCTTCGATGAACAGAATGATGTTGTCGATATCGAGAATATCGAAAGGTGAACCCACCAATCCACCATACACCGACATATTTCCGCCCACGAGCGTTCCCGTGGCTACTCCTCTATGGTTGTAGCTGTTGGCTGGTACACGATAGACGGGCATTTTTCCGAAAAGCATATCATGTACGGCACGGCTCACCGTGTCTTCCGCTTGTTCATAACCCAAGGCCTCACACATACTCCCATGAACAGACATCACGCCGGCACGCGCCTCAGCGCAGAGCAATGCCGTGACATCACTGAAACCGATAATCCATTTTGGATACCTGGCGAAAGAGTCTACAGGCAACTCCGCCAACATTTGAGGTGCTCCGTCGCCACCCCGCGTGGCGATGATAGCTTTGACAGAAGGATTGCGTAAAGCCCAAAGCAGGTCATCGCGTCGCTGTTGTGGGGTGCCGGCATAACCATGCCACGAGTTGAGCACGTTGGGAGCAGCAATCGGTACCAATCCCCATTTCCTTAAAGCACGACTTCCCGCATCGACCATCTCCTGTGTGGCTTCACTCGACGGCGAGATGATAGCCACCGTGTCGCCTGGCACGAGAAAAGGCGGCACAACGAATCCGTTAGCCGCCTGTAGTATAGAGGCACACAAAGAGACGAGGCAGAAAATGAGCCTTTTCTTCATGGCGTGTGAGTTCTTAAGTTTATTTGAGTTTATGAGTTATTGAGTTTATGAGTTTTTTAGCTATTGAGTTCTTGAGCTATTAAGATCTTGAGTCTTTTGAGTTCTTAAGTTTTTGAGCTATTGAGTTTGTGTGTTTATGAGTTATTGCACACGCTCATAGAGAGCGGCGAGTTGGCGTGAGGCATCACGATGACCAGTAGCCTCCACATCCACATCAAGAGACCGTCCTCCCGACATGCCAATACGCATACGGCTAGCGCGAGCAATACGTTCCAGCTCCGAACGCTCCACACGATATGTGCTATACGAATAATACACCTTTCCTTGTTGCGAGAATTGGCCATTGGCCATGGCTGTGTATTTGAGTACATCCTTCTCTCCCACCTTGAGCAACAGTTTGTCGCCAGCATTCACTTGGGTGATAGGTTGGGTGCTCTTGATACCCACGGTAAGATAGTACGCTTTCTGCTTGCCCTCAATCTTCACCGAATAGCCAATATATACCAACGGACTCTTCCCCTGTGGCGTGAGCACTGCAGATTTCGTCGACACTACCCGTTTGCCATCACGTTTCTCATCGATAAGTATCTGCGAGAAAGTGGCAATGGTCACAAACATGGTCAATATGGTAAGAATAAACCTTTTCATATGATTTTTACATCTATTTTTCGTTATAATCAAGGTTATAACGAAGTCAAAGGTTATTTATTGCCTTGGTGATTCGTTAAATGGCGTTAAGGCGAAGAAATAGGCTGCATTTACATAAGATAAAATCCACCTTTGAGAAGAAAGAAAAAGGTTTTTCTTTGCTTTTCACACAGTTTGCACTATCTTTGCAATAAAAAAGAGGTATGGACATTCTGGAAGCGATAGAGCAGCGACACAGCGTGCGGCGTTATAACAACCAAGCTATAGAGACGGATAAGATACGTGCGTTGCAGCAGATAGTGAATGAGTGCAACCACGATACGGGCATGCACATACAGATGGTGATCAATGACCCTAAGGCCTTTGACAGCAAATGGGCACATTACGGTCGTTTCTCTGGTGTACGCAATTATTTCGTCATAGCCGGGAAGAAATCAAAAGACCTGGAGATGAAAAGTGGCTACTTTGGCGAACGGTTGGTGTTGGAAGCCCAGATGATGGGTCTGAACACCTGTTGGGTGGCGCTCACCTACCGCAAGAACCCAGAGGTGTACAACCTGGCCGAAGGGGAAAAGATGATTTGCGTTATCGCTTTTGGGTACGGCAGGACCCAAGGTGTAAGCCACAAGATCAAGCCGCGTGCCGAGGTGATGCAATGCGAGGGCATGCCACCCGAATGGTTCATACGCGGTGTGGATGCAGCTCTGCAGGCTCCCACGGCACTAAACCAACAGAAATTCCGTTTTATCCTACGCGACAACAACAAGGTGAAGTTGCGCAAGGGGTTCGGATTTTGGACAAAGGTAGACCTTGGCATTGTGAAATACCATTTTGAAGTGGCCGCCGGCAAAGAAAACTTCGAATGGGAAAAGTGAAGAAATACCCACCCTGACTCTCCCAAGGGATGGAGCTGTAAGAGACTGCGAATTCCGCGCTTTTTTCTGTCCTATTGGACAAAGCTCACGTGAATTAATAACGCGAATTACACGAATGAGAAAAGATCACAATTCGTGTAATTCGCGTAATACGTATAAAGATGACGGAAATTTACTTCGCGTAAGCCACTGAGCGTGTCTCGCGGATAACGGTGATTTTCACCTGTCCGGGATACGTCATCTCCGTTTGGATCTTATTGGCAATTTCGCCAGAGAGCGCCTCCGTTTGTTTGTCATCCATCTTGTCAGCGCCCACGATGACACGCAGTTCGCGTCCTGCCTGGATAGCATAGGTCTTGGTAACACCTGGATAACTCATCGCGATGGCCTCGAGGTCGTTAAGACGCTTGATATATGCCTCAACAATTTCACGACGGGCTCCAGGACGGGCACCAGAAATAGCATCGCACACCTGCACGATAGGAGCAAGCAACGTATTCATTTCCATCTCGTCGTGGTGAGCGCCGATGGCATTGCAGATATCTGGTTTCTCCTTAAATTTTTCAGCAATTTTAGCGCCATAAAGAGCATGAGGCAGTTCACTCTCCTCATCGGGCACCTTACCTATATCATGGAGCAAGCCTGCACGTTTCGCTTTCTTCGGGTTCAGTCCCAGTTCTGAAGCCATGACAGCACAGAGGTTAGCCGTCTCACGTGCATGCTGCAAAAGATTCTGACCATAGGAAGAACGATATTTCATTTTACCAACAATACGCACCAGCTCAGGGTGCAAGCCGTGGATACCCAAGTCAATGGCTGTGCGCTTGCCTGTCTCCACCACCTCGTTCTCGATCTGCTTGCGTACCTTGGCCACAACTTCTTCGATACGTGCCGGGTGGATACGTCCGTCGGCCACCAATTGGTGCAATGCCAGACGACAGATCTCACGGCGTATGGGGTCGAAGGCGGAGATGACGATGGCCTCCGGTGTGTCGTCGACGACGATTTCCACACCCGTAGCAGCCTCGAGTGCACGGATGTTACGTCCTTCACGACCGATGATACGTCCTTTCACCTCGTCGTTGTCAATATGGAACACCGACACGGAATTCTCGATGGCTGTTTCCGTTGCCACACGTTGAATGGTCTGAATGACGATTTTCTTCGCCTGAGCATTAGCATTGAGCTTCGCCTCGTCCATGATTTCGTTGATATACGAAGCAGCATCCATCTTCGCCTCGTCTTTTAGACTTTCAACGAGACGGCTCTTGGCCTCCTCAGCACTCAGTCCAGAGAGCTCTTCCAGTTTTTCGCGCTCCTTAATCTGCATCTTGTCGAGTTCTTCCTTCTTCAGTTGGAGCACCTTTTTCTCGTTGTCGATGCGTTGTTGCGCCTGTTCCACCTCTTGTTTCTTGCGACCCAGCTCTTCCTGACGCTGGTTCAGCGAAATTTCACGCTGTTTGAGGCGGTTTTCACCTTGCTGAATCTTTTGTGTGCGTTGCTGCACCTCTTTCTCCAATTCAGCCTTTTTATTAAGGAATTTCTCCTTAACTTGTAGCTCTTTCTTTTCCTTAAGCACCTGGGCTTCCTTTTCGGCAGCCTCCATCCGTTCATTATATTGTCCTTTCAAGACATACCTGAATATGGAGTATCCAGCCAATCCTCCTATGAGGAGAGCCGCCACTGCCACAATAATAGATATTAGCATTTTAATTATATGGTTTGAAGTTTAAAAATATTCTCTTTCTGTTCACGACGATAGCGCTTCTTCTATCTCCTTGGTAATGTCGGCGAGAATATCTTTCACGGAATCCACCTCTTTACGTTCATGCTCGCGCTCGAACTTGATGGCAATATCGAGCAGGGACATATAGAGAATGGTCTGCAAATCATAGCGCTGGTGATATTTGTTGGCATAAGTATTCACCGTATCGCTAATCATCTTTGCGGCACGCCTATACATCTCCTCCTCCTCGGGCATGATGATGACCGGGATTTCAGTATTATAGACGTGTAGTCTTATTCTGATTTGCTTTTTTTCCTTTTGTTTTTCAGACATTTCTCACCTCATTTCTCACTGAGTAGTGTGATGCACTTGTTGACTTCTCGGATGAGTTTTGAGAGTCTTACTTTCGCGGCGTCCATGTCTCGTTCCGTTATCTCGAGCATTTTCGCCATCTTGAGGGAATTGAAGTCATATTCGGCTTGACGGAGCTTCGCCTCGAGCTCATCTATCGTACGCTGCTGTTGCATGACTTTCTCGTTCAGTTCACTATTCTCCCGACGAACCTCCTGATAATGAAGAATCATCTGGCGAACCCTAGTAGTGAACAGCTTCAAGGATTTGTCTTCAACAGCCATGTGTTACAATTTGTTGCAAAAGTACGTCAATATTCCGAGAAATGCAAATAATCGTCCGTTTTTTTGAACGCTAGGACATTTGCCACAGCTCGCGATTATGCTTTCGTGGTGTTATCCTCTTTATTTCTCGGCTCTTTTTTAGCGAGCATTACCACTTGATAAACAAAGTCGGTGACCCATTTCTGCGAGAAGCCCAAGCGTTGATTGTACTGTCTGAGCGACAGCACCGTCTTAACGACACCTGCGTCTTTAAAATCGTTTTTGGTGAAGAGGTCATTGACCGTCTTTTCGGTCATGGCATATAAGGTTTTCTTGAACATCGATGGCATCCTGAGTTTGAATTTCATGAGGTTGCCCATCAGCATCATCAAGTCTTGAGAAAACCCTTGGAACTGCAACAAGTAAGGTTGAACATCGGTTATTCTTTTACAATTTTTCTTGATGCTGGCATCAATCTCATTAAAGAAATCATCATCCGATTTGTAAATTTCTTTCATCATCTTCTTACAGCGAACTTTCTCAGCCACGCCTAATTTGTTTCTTTCTGTGGCTATGCGCAAGGTAGTCTTGAAAGTCCTCAAGTCGGGCACCATTCGCATGTCCGTAATGCCTATTTTTTCAGCGAGTGCAGACTGGAAATATACCCTTACGAGGGTCATGTAATCTTCCATCCCGCCTATTTTTGTTTCTTCGGATTGCTTCTTTCCGAAGAGTTTAGAGAAGAATCCCATAGTAAAAATTTTTCTTATAAAAATAAATAGATGTTAATTGCAATCGCCCGCAAAGTTACAAAGTAAAAGTGAAAAGACAAAACGAAAAACACAAAAAGTGGTTCGACCTACACAAGACAAACACCCAGATAGACCCAGATAAACACTGCCGCATAAAAATGTCTATTTGTTTAATTATTTGCAGAGACAAAAACACAAAAAAGCCAAAAAAAACGCTTTGAAAAGCGCATTTTTGCCGTAATGATTTTAGTATTCCACCAATTATTTGTATCTTTGCAGGCAATTTTGTATTAAAGGAGAAATGGAAAGCTATTCTAGCGGCAGCAAACTGATTCGCAACTTAGTCATATTAAGCGATTTCGTATTGCTTAATATGTTGTTGTTGGCTTTTCTGCAATTCTTTCCAGAAATCGTTCCACGCACGATAAAGAGTACTCCTCGTTTTGATTTTTTCTTCGCCAACCTGGCATTGGCTGTGGCGGAATTCTTTTTCCACACCATCATCCATGAACGACGCGTTTCGTTCGACCAAATCGCAGTGAGAGCTTTGAAGCTGACACTTACACATGCCGGTATTTTCTTCATTCTTTCCCGTATGTACGGCGATAATGGTGGTTATTTCCGCTTCATCCTCATCTACACTCCAATTTTCTATTTGCTGCTGTTGGTGATTCGCATCCTCGAACTATACATTTTGAGCAAATACCGCCAGATGGGTGGCAACACACGCCGAGTGCTATTTGTGGGCAGTGACCCTGCCAACATGATGCTGTACGAGGAATTTATGGCCGACCCCTCCACAGGATACCTTGTGATAGGTTATTACTCAAACAAAGAGATAGAAGGTGCCCCTGAACAAATGCCACATCTAGGCACACTAGACGAACTCGATGAGTTGTGCGCCAGTGATGCTCCTCAAGTGAAAATAGACGAATTGTTCTGCTGTTTGTCACACGATGAATCGGAGCGCATCAGCAACATTATGCGATTCTGCGACAAGAACGTAATCCGTTTCTACTATGTACCACGTATGCAGGGTAATTTCCGTCTGAGCCTCATCCCCGAGCGTTTCGGCACTATGACACTGTTTACGAACTATGCAGAACCACTTACCAAACCTGGCAACAGGTTTATCAAGCGTACGTTCGACATCGCTTTCAGCCTATGCGTATGTCTGGTTCTCGTACCATTTATTCCAATCATCGCCTTAATTATCAAGTTACAAAGTCCAGGCCCCATATTCTTCGTGCAGAAACGCACAGGATTGAACGGCAAGGAATTCAACTGCTATAAATTCCGCTCAATGCACGTGAATAAAGACGCCGATTTGCAACAGGCGACAATCGATGACCCCCGTAAGTTTCCTTTCGGCAATTTTATGCGCAAGACCAACCTCGACGAGTTTCCCCAGTTCTTCAATGTTCTGCGTGGAAATATGAGTATTGTGGGACCACGTCCACACATGCTAAAACATACCGAGATTTATAGCGGACTCATCAACAAATATATGGTGCGCCACTTCTCCAAGCCTGGCATCACTGGATGGGCACAGGTTTCGGGATATCGTGGTGAGACGAAAGAACTCTGGCAGATGGAAGAGCGCATCAAGCGTGACATCTGGTACATCGAGAACTGGTCGTTTTGGCTCGACTTACGCATCATCGGTAAGACCTTTGTGAGCATTATCAAGCCTGACAAGAACGCTTATTGAGTTGATGAGTTTATAAGTTAGTAAGTTTGCTTAGTTAATTAGTGAGTTATTAAGTTTAGTTACGAATATCAAGACAAGATAAATAAAAAAAATGAAAGGAATCGTATTGGCTGGCGGTTCGGGAACCCGCCTCTACCCTATCACCAAAGGTATCAGTAAACAGATGATACCTATCTTCGACAAACCGATGATATACTATCCGATATCGGTATTGCTGAGGGCGGGCATTCGTGAGATACTGATTATCTCCACTCCCCATGACCTGCCAGGTTTCCAACGGTTGCTTGGCGATGGCAAAGACTACGGTGTTCGTTTCGAATATGCCGAACAACCCAGTCCTGATGGTTTGGCCCAAGCGTTTATCATCGGCGAAGAGTTTATTGGCAGCGATGATGTGTGCTTGGTGTTGGGTGACAATATCTTCCATGGGCCAGGATTCACAAAGATGCTACGTTCCAGTGTTACAAGGGCCAGTGACGGTGAAGCCACAGTGTTTGGCTATTATGTGAACGACCCCGAACGCTACGGAGTTGTGGAATTCGACATGGACGGTCATTGTGTAAGCATTGAAGAGAAGCCAACACAGCCGAAGAGCAACTACGCTGTTGTGGGACTGTATTTCTATCCAAATAGTGTGGTGGAGATAGCCAAAGGCATCAAGCCGAGTGCCCGTGGTGAATTGGAGATTACCTCGGTGAACCAAGAGTACCTAAGACGTGGCGAGTTACATGTGGAGACCTTGGAACGCGGTTTTGCATGGCTCGACACGGGGACCCACGACAGTCTATCCGAAGCCAGCACCTTCATCGAAGTGATAGAGAAACGCCAAGGACTGAAAGTGGCCTGTTTGGAAGAGATTGCGCTGAAGAATGGATGGATTGACAAAACCACCCTACGTCGTTTGGCCGAGCCCATGGCTAAAAACGATTATGGACAGTACCTTTTGAAGTTGGCTGTAGATTAACGACTCATTTGATATCAAAAAATATATTGAGAGAAACTCTATTTTTTTAAGGAAACAACAATTTTTATAATAAGAAATGGAAGAAAAAAAGACAGTAGTAACAGAAGACGTCCAGATGGAAGATGGTCACAAAGTGTTCAGTTTCGCGAACATCTATGCGACAATTGTTCTTAACTGGAAATGGTTTATCCTCTCATTGATTATCTGCTTGGGATTGGCCGCCATCTATCTGCGCTATGCCACTCCTTTGTACCAATCTTCGGCTAAGTTGCTCATCAAGGAAGAGAGCTCTGGCCGTAGCAGAAGTGTGCTACAGAGCATGACCACCTTTGGTGTCATCTCCAACTCTCAGGGCATCGACAACGAGATGGAGATTATCTCATCTCACTCTTTAGCCACGGCCGCCGTGCGTGACTTGAAGTTGTATACCACTTACACCAACCAAGGGCGCGTGAAGGACATGCTGCTTTATAAAAACCAGCCTGTGAGTGTGGATGTGGATCCTGACCATTTGGAGAATCTGGGAGGTCCCATCAATTTCACCATCGAACGCGATGGCAACAACTACAAGGTGGCGGGCACTTATTATGCTGTCGACGAGGATGACTTAGTTTCGGGTCCATACAGCATGAACAAGACGTTCACAACTTTGCCACAAACGTTCCGTACGCGTGCTGGTGACATTACCTTCTCTCAGAATAGGCACTTTAAGATGAGCGATGGGCAAAAGATTTTTGTGAACATTATCACACCTTACAATGCCGCTTACAAATACCGTGCAGCACTTTCTGTAGCACCCACATCTAAGTCGACGACCATAGCCCGATTGGTAATGACCGACGAGATTCCGCAACGTGCCCGCGATTATCTGAAACAGCTAGCTATCTGCTACAACCGCGATGCCAATGACGACAAGAATATCGTTGCTCGTCGAACGGAAGAATTCATCAACGACCGTCTAGAAAAAATCAACGCAGAATTGGGTGAGACGGAAGGACAACTTGAAGAATACAAGCGCCGACATCACATGGTGGAGTTGCGTATGAACGCCTCTCAAGCTGTCACCAGCGCCAACGAATATGAGCAGAAATTGGCAGATGCCAATACGCAGGTGGCCCTACTCAACAGTATCTCCGACTATATGAACGAGCCAGCCAACCGTTACCAAACACTGCCAACGAACGTAGGTCTGAGCGATGCCACCGCATCGGCACTCATCAACCGTTACAACGATATTGTGCTTCAACGTAACCGATTGCTGCAGACGGCCAGTGAGGAGAGCCCTTCGGTGCAGCCCCTCACCGCACAACTCGACGACCTGAGCAATAGTATCCGTCGTGCCATGACACAAAGTCGCAGGAATATGGAGATACGTCGCAGCGGTATGGCACAACAGTTAGGTCACTACTCCGGACAGATCACCTCGACACCTGAGCAGGAACGCATGCTGACACAGATTGGACGAGAGCAGGAAGTGCGAAGTGGTTTGTATCTGATGTTGCTCCAGAAACGCGAAGAGAACTCCATCTCATTGGCAGCCACCGCCGACAAAGGAAAGCTGATTGACGAGCCGCAAGGACAGACGAAGATTAGCCCCAAATCGTCAAGCATCATGATGGGAGCACTGTTGGCTGGTCTGCTCATCCCAACCCTCATCTTGTTCCTCATCGAATTCTTCAGATACAAGATTGAAGGTCACGACGATGTAGCCAAGTTGACCAACTTACCCATCATCGCTGACGTGGCTGTGGCTAGTGAGACAGCGAAAACCAAAGCCGACATCGTAGTACACGAGAACCAGAACAACCAGATGGAAGAAATCTTCCGTTCCATGCGTACGAATTTACAATTCATGATGGAGGAAGGACAGAAAGTGGTGATGTTCACCTCGAGCACATCTGGTGAGGGTAAGACATTCAACTGCGCCAACCTGGCGGTGAGTTTCGCTTTGCTCGACAAGAAAGTGGTGCTGGTGGGTCTCGATATCCGTAAGCCCCGTCTAGCAGAGTTGTTTGAACTTGACGATCACAAGCATGGTATTACGCCGCTGTTGTCTATGCACGACCCGAAAGCTGAAGATGTGAAGGCACAAATTCTTCCTTCAGGCATCAACGACAACCTTGACCTGTTGTTGGCTGGACCCATTCCTCCCAACCCGACAGAGTTGATGTCGCGTCCGAGTCTCGACAAGGTGATTAACATCTTGAAAGAGAATTACGACTACGTACTCATCGATACAGCCCCTGTAGGTCTGGTTACTGATACTTTGCAGATTGGTCGCGTGGCAGACGCTACTGTATACATGTGTCGTGCCGACTACACACCGCGTAGTAGTTTCGACCTCATCAATAGCCTTGCCTCAGAAAAGAAATTGCCCAACATGGCAATCGTCATCAATGGTATTGACATGACGAAGAAAAAGTATGGTTACTACTACGGCTATGGCAAGTACGGCAAGTATGGTCGTTACGGACGCTACGGCACCTATGGCAAATATGGTCGTTATGGTAGTTATGGACGTTATGGTTCATACGGCTCGTATGGTAGTTACAGCAACAGCCATTACGGTAACAAGGAAGATAATTCCGTGAAGCATTAATCATCCTGTATCTCATTATGACCATTGCAGTAGATTTTGACGGAACGATTGCCGAAGACCGCTATCCAAAAATTGGCAGCGAGATTCCTTTCGCTATCGACACTTTGAAGATGTTGATTGCCGAGCGCCACAAAGTGATTCTCTGGAGTGTTCGTGAAGGCGAATTGCTCGACGAGGCCGTGGAGTGGTGTCGTGAACGTGGTGTGGAGTTCTATGCCGTGAACAAAGATTTCCCGGAGGAAAAGGAACACCTTAACCAAAGTTTCTCACGCAAGATCAAGGCCGACATTTTCATTGACGATCGCAATGTAGGCGGATTGCCCGATTGGGGCGTTATCTACCAGATAGTGAAAGAAAATCGTTCCTACCATTCTATCCTCCGCGATAGGATGCGCAAGAGTCTTGAAGAACATGAACCACCAAAGAAGAAGCATTGGTGGAGCAAAGGATAAAAAACGAAGAAGCCGTCTCATGAGACGGCTTCTTATATTATACCTATTAAATAAATACTTACATGTTAGAAGGTTCCACATGTACGGCCAGATGGTTCACCTGATCATATTTTTCGCTAATAAGTCGTTTGATTTCTTTCACACGTTGGTGAATCACATCAAGAGGCTCGTTTCCATTCATTGTAACATTAAGTTCAATAGCCATCTGACCACCAACCTTACGGGTGAGCACACCCGTCACAGCGTCAACGCCCTCAACACCAGCAGCCAATTTTGCCAAGTCTGCCTCCGTATCTTCGGGAAGACTTTTGTCAAGCAACTCGTCGAGAGCACCACGGAACAGTCGGCAAGCTTCAACCATGACGAAAAGACATATAACTAGAGCCGTCAGCATGTCTAACACTTTCCATTTTCCAGCAATAAAGACTACAGGAAGGAGAGCAATGAAAGTGCCTAACGATGACCACATATCGAAATCGTAGCGATGTGCAGCTCGCGTAAGGACATCGGATTTCAACTGGCGCGCGTGGTGCATAGCAAACCTTGACAAAGCCAGCAAAACGCACACACTGACAATAGCTGCCACAACAGCTAAAAAATGCACTTTCACAGGGAACACTCCCTGCATGAACAGGATGAAATCATCAGCGCATTTGAATCCCCAGAAAAAGGCAGCCACGAAGAGGACCACACTCACAGCCAAACACAACACTGTGGCATAACGGCCATAGCCATAGTCGTGACTGTCGTTCTTTGCCCGTTTGTTCATTACCATAAATGCCACGGCCAAGCCATCGCCGAACAAGTTAAACAACGAATGGATGGCATCAGCCATCAAAGCGGCAGAATGTGCACAAATAGCCAAGACAAACTTCATCACCAACAACAACAGGTTGGTTGAAGCCCCAGCCACCACATACTTTTTCTCCTTACTGTTCTTTATAGACATACCTTGTCAGTCTTGTTACGCGCTCAGCGCATGTATTTCTCTAGTTTCTCATAGGGAATCACAAAATGGAAGAGGCCATCTGCGAATGTGCCTATCTGATAGGGTTGGAAACTGAACACCACCCCATCTTCCATCAAGGCAGCCTGCGGCATGGCATTTTTCCCTATGTAGCGGTCTTGCCGTTCCATCTCCTCTTCCAATGCGGCCACCACCTTGGGCATTGCGTTCTTCTTAAAGAGCATAGCATTGTCAACCACCTCACACCGTTCCATGTCGAAAGTGACATATTTCTCTCCAGGATAATCGTGTGCACCATAGGCAAAAAAATCGGTAGAAATGAACAGTGTGACATACCTATCACTCAAATACCTGGGCGTGATAAACACCCTTAAGTAACACAGAGGATAGCCGAAATCTTCGTTCTTCAGGTAATACACTTGTCGCATATATACATCACGGTAGTGGTCAAGAACATCTTGTCCTACGGAATTGTCCTGCACAATGAAAGCTGCGGGGTTATTTCTTTTGAGTACCGCCATGGGCAGTGAACTCTCGCTAATGTTCTGTTCCATGAACATATCGCCGAAATAGATGGCATCCATATTGGTGAAGGTATCCACGTAGTTTACTATCCATTGACGCATGAAATCCCAGCCCTCTCCTTCTGCCGTGGGATAGTCTACCAACAATTCACATCCAAAGTTGTTGGTGTCGCAGGCACGGAAATTACAGGGAGACGTCGACTCACACCGTTCGAAGAGATCGGGGTATTCATTTTCCACAAATAGACTATCATGTTTCAATTCACCAAGCGGTTTTCTCAACATCTCACACCCCAATCGGGCATAGACATAACCATTCTGGAAAACAGTATCTGCTGGCACAGCGGGACCAATAGGAAAACGTTCACCATACTCATTGAGTAGCGAGATGTAATGCACGTCTTCGTAGTCCACATACAGCATGAAATATCTCACCCCGTCAACCACCATCAACGAATCGGTCGTGGCATTACGGAAATCATCCATGAAACCAGCATATCTCTGTGCAAAAGCATTTTGTGAGAATATGAGGACCATGCATAGGATGAGACTGTATCTGAATCGTCTTTTTACTTTGTCCATGATAACGAGAAATATCAAAGATGACATATATTGCCTATATAATGCAAAGATAGTATAAAACTACCGATAAATCATTGAAAAATAAAAATATTTTTCAAAAAAATGAGTTATAAAAGAGATGAAAGATAAAATATGCCTTTTTCTGCTTCTTATACTCATGAGTTGTGCCACACAAGCCGAAGTAGATAGTCTGTCAGTTGAATACCTTGAAGAAGTGGAACTGACAAGCATCATGGCGCGTACTGCCGGTTTTCGGGAGTACTGCACCGACTTTGCTGAGGAATACAATGAGGAGACTACCGCATGGTTTACCCCCTTCTCCAATCATCTAGCCATTCAATATCTTCAGTTTTTGCGTGACCGTTACCATATCAGCCATGATGCGTTCGCCACACTTGCGCTTCATTTAGAGAAACGAGACGAGAACTATGTGCTGCGCAACAATACCGAGCAACTATCCGACCGCTGGGCACCAGTAGACAAGGACAGTTTGTTGGCAATAATCAACTCTTTTTATAAAGACAGCCGTTTTCATGATTTCTTCGAACGCCACCGTGCTTTCTATGAGGTACGATGCCGTGCATACACACCAGCTTTGGTGGATAGTTTAGACATAGGATGGTTTGAACGTTTCCATGGTATACATGGCGACAAGTTTCATATAGTATTGGCATTTACCAATGGACAGCATAACTACGGCCCCTCTTTGGCAACAGACAAGGGCAGGGAGAATTATGCCATGGCCGGATACGTATCCACCCGTCTCATACTCCTCAACGGTTTCACAATACACAGCCTCTATGGCGACATGATAGTGCATGAGTTCAACCACTCGTTTATCAACCCCCTATTGCGTGACAGCACCTTCCGCCAAACCATGCAACCATTAGGCGAAGAGATGCTGCGACGCTCCTATCACACGATGACTAACATGCAGTATGGCCGATGGGACATCGTGGTGAACGAGACTTTGGTACGTGCCGCCACACTTCTTTACAAGAAAGCCCATGGTTGTTCTCATTCTGAAATAGAACGACTCATCAACGAAGAGGAGAGCCACGGTTTCCGATGGATGACCGACGTAGTGGCTTCGCTAGAGTACTATGAGCAACACCGTTCCTCCTACCCCACCCTGCATGACTATTATTCCAAACTAACCGACGATTTAAGACGATCGTTATTTATGGAATTTTAGGAATTAGTTACTCCATCTCGGCATAAAAAATAAGCAAGCTAATTTTGTTCTGCTCTCGATTTTACGTAACTTTGCACCTGCATTCAAAGATAGGCGGCATAAGAGCCTATATCACGAACATTTTTCATGTCCAATAATTATTTCGACACCTGTCTGACCAATGATTCCCAAGCGGTGCTTTCAGGGAAGGGGAAAAACATCATCCCCCCTCCACCGAAAGAGCCGCTATGGAAACAATACCTTGAAAAGTTCAAGGACCCTCTGATCATTGTACTCTGTGTGGTCTTCTTCTTTTCGCTTGCCGTATCTTTCTATGAATTTTTCTATGTGGGCAAAGGCAAATCTGTGCTCATCGAACCATTGGGTGTGGTAATAGCCTTACTGTTGGCCACTGGCATTGGCTTTATCTTTGAGGTGAAGGCCGCCAAGGAGTTCGACCTTCTGAGCACGGTCAAAAACAGCCGTCCTGTAAAAGTGTTACGACGCAAACACGAAGGAGAGGCTCCACAATACATGCAGGTTGAAAAGCAGGATGTGGTATGTGGCGACATTGTCCGTTTGGAGAACGGTGATGAGGTGCCTGCAGACGGTATTTTGGTGGAATCCCTCAATCTCATGGTCGACGAGTCGAATTTCACCGGCGAACCATTTACCGACAAGTCAACCGACCCTTCCGCACATAGTGACGATAGCACCTATCCCTCCAATCAACTGTTACGAGGGTCGACCATTATAGAGGGTACCTGTGTATACCGCGTTACAGCCATCGGCATGGATACAGAGGAAGGCAAGGGAGCTATTCGCGTGCAAGAAGGCACGCAAGTGCAGACCCCACTGAATCGCCAGCTATCACAACTGGGACGATGGATTTCAACTGCCAGTTTCATCATCGCCATCCTTATTGTGGCTGGAAGAATGATTTACTATTTCTTCTTCGACGGCAATGCAAGCAACAATACCGATGTGTTGAGCATCCTTGAGTTTACCCTCGGATCAATCATGCTAGCCGTAACACTCATCGTCGTCGCTGTGCCCGAAGGACTGCCCATGAGCGTTACCATCAGTCTGGCCATCAGTATGCGGCGTATGTTGAAGGAAAACAACCTGGTGCGCAAGCTCCATGCATGTGAGACTATGGGTGCCGCCACCGTGATATGCACAGACAAAACAGGCACGCTCACACAGAACAAGATGAGCGTCATGGACACCACCTTCATTGGTAACAGCCGCCCGTCGGTCATTGCCAACCTCTGTGTGAACAGCACCGCCGAACTGGGCACTGATGAAAAAGGCAACCCCACCGTATTAGGCAACCCCACCGAAGGAGCCTTGTTGCGATGGGCGGAACAAGAGGGTGAAGATTATCGTCAATATCGACACGGACTACATATCGTCAACCAAAAGCCGTTCTCCACGGTCAACAAATACATGGAGACCACTGTTGACTACCCCGACGGCCGGCGAATTCGTTTCCTGAAAGGTGCGCCAGAATTGCTGGCACAGAAATGCGACATCGTCTCCCCAGACAATAAGGCATGGCAAAAAGCCAAAACAGCATTGGATGAATATCAGCGAAAAGCCATGCGCACACTTGGTTTTGCCAGTCAAGAATTGACCGACGGCAAGGAACATCCGTTGGTGTTCGAGGGAGTATTCGGCATTGCCGATCCCGTTCGTGATGATGTGCGTGCCGCCATCGACCAGTGCATGAACAAAGCCCATGTGCGGGTGATTATCGTCACAGGTGACACACCAGGTACTGCCAACGAGATAGGTAGACAAATAGGATTGCTTGCACCTGATGAAGCACCACAAGACATGACAGGTCCATTGTTTGCCTCACTGAGCGACGAAGAAGCCATGCGTTTGGTCAGTTCGCCCGACTTCAAAATCATCAGCCGTGCCCGTCCCGATGACAAAGCCCGCCTAGTAACACTCTTGCAACAAGTTGGAGAAGTAGTGGCCGTGACAGGCGATGGCACGAATGACGCTCCCGCGTTGAGCAAGGCTCAAGTGGGACTGTCGATGGGTGACGGCACATCACGTGCCAAAGAAGCCAGTGACATCACCATTATCGACAACTCCTTTTCGAGCATTAACAAAGCCATCATGTGGGGGCGGTCGCTCTACCAGAATATCCGCCGTTTCATCTTGTTCCAGATGACTATCAACATCTGTGCCTGTCTCATCGTACTTTTGGGTGCTTTCCTTGGTCTCGACTCACCACTCAACGTCACACAAATGCTTTGGGTGAACCTTATCATGGATACCTTTGCCGCCATGGCGATGTCGTCACTCCCGCCAAGTCGGAGCGTGCTCTATGAACACCCTCGTTCACCCAACAGCCATATCATCGACCGACACATGGGTCTGCAGATGCTCATTGTGGGAATGTTGTTCTTCCTGCTACTCTTTGGCATGTGGCAATATCTTTGGCACACCGACCTCACTTACGACGAAGGTATCATCAGTCACCTGAATATAAATGACTTTAAGGCCTTTGTTGCTGGTCTCATGGATTTCAGCAAGATAAAGCCACACATTCAAGAATATGAGTTAGGCGTGTTTTTCACGTTCTTCGTGATGCTGCAGTTCTGGAACCTTTTCAATGCCCGTTATTTCCATACATACCGTTCACTTATCACTGATATCTTCAGCGTCATCCGTGGTAAGCGCACGTTGGGCGATGTATTCAGCAAGAGTTTTGTCTTTATCGCCTTCTGCATTCTTGCCGGACAATATATCATCGTGAATTATGCAGGACCATTCTTTCATGTCTCACCACTGAGCGGCAACGATTGGCTGACGCTTATCCTCATCACCAGTCCAGTCTTGTTGGTGGGTGAAATCATCCGTATGGCGAGAATGGCAAGGCACGGAATGCTATTTTCCTGACTGCTGTTTTGAACTAGTTCTTCGTCTCACTTATGGCACGTGCCACTTTCTTACGCAATATACGTTTGTAAATGAGGTGCCACCAACGTGCGATGGGCCTACCAAAAATGGTTTCTGACGGAAATAGCCATGCGAAATGTAGGTTTCGCCAAATCTCAACGAAATATTGAGTATAGACAGACTTTCCCTTAAAAGCATAACGAGTTTCATGATGGCCAAAATTGCCCGCCTCAAGAGCTTCATTGAGCAATAGCCTTCCTATCTTCTCATTGGGCTTGGCCAACAACAACCCATCCTCCAAGCCAAAGGTGTCTTTCATAATCCACATCATACCCTGTGTGAATTTCCTCATACTCAGGTGCTTGATGGTCTTCCAATCCTCGCGACGCTGCTCTTCTGGGCACCCTTTTTTCAACAAATAATAATAATCGATCATCTGACGCAGTCCCAGTCCCTCGAAGAAGAAATGGTGCATCATGTGCGACATCTGAAAGACACGGTTGAAAGAGTCGGTAGGCACACATATACGCCCTGCACCGTCTGGCAATGAAACGATATTCTTGAACTGTTCGTCGCGCACATTCCTGAAATATCTCCTCAAACGCCTTTCATAGAACAAATTACCCATAAAAGAAGGCATCATGTGAATTTCCGCAGGCGTTTGTTCCAACACAGGAAAGTCAACGTGGTGATATTCGATGCCAGCTTCAGGTATCATCTTTTTCACGAAGGCCAACATCTTAATGTCGTCTTGATCCGTCCACAAGTCCACATCGCCCGACATTCTCATATATGGGTCGGGGTACATCAAAGCATTGCCCTGTCCTTTGAGTACACAACTTTTCATGCCCCCTTTTTTGTAGAGCATATAGGTGAGACGTGCCGAATCTCGGTTCAATGTCTCATTCTCCGCCTTGATGGTGTTATAATAAGACAGCCACTCGATGATTATCCGTTTTTCCGGACGGGGGTCACCCACCTCCAATCGGTTGATACCATGAAACACGACTCCCACAATCGATTGTTTTTCGGCGAACTGCATCAGTCCATCCCAATCGATTGTCTTCAGACAATCAGGCTTCTTTGCCTTATCGTCAATACAGAATTTCAGGAAGTCGAGGTAATCGTTCACGCTTTTTCTGGTTTGTCAAGTGAGGCAAACACCGAATTGTTGGACACGTATTCCGGCACCATTTCCTTCATTTTAGCCACGATGGCCATGTCGTTGTAAGTCTGGGCGATGCCAATAAGTTCATCAACATCCGCCTCCACCTGGCTGTAGTCGTATTCGCGCACACATGCGATACGTATCTTTTCGTGGAAACTCGGTTTGGTGTTTTCCTCATTCGAAAGCACTTCTTCATACAGTTTCTCACCCGGTCGCAGTCCCGTATATTTAATCTCGATGTTTTTCGCTCCACTTAGGCGTATCATCTTCTTCGCCAAGTCAGCAATGCGCACGGGTTTACCCATGTCAAAGATGAAAATCTCACCGCCCTTGCCATGTGTACCTGCTTCGAGCACTAGTTTGCATGCCTCAGGAATAAGCATGAAGAAACGAATAATATTTGGATCGGTGACGGTAACAGGACCACCAGCCTTGATTTGCCTTTCAAAGAGGGGGATGACCGAACCATTTGAGCCAAGCACATTGCCGAAACGGGTGGTAACGAACTGTGTCACGCCCTTCACCTTACCATCTTTAATGGCCTTGTCAAGGCTCTGCACGTATATTTCACAGATTCGTTTGGAGCACCCCATGACATTAGTTGGATTCACAGCTTTATCAGTGGAAAGCATGACAAATTTCTTCACGCCGTATTTCACCGATAGGTCGGCAATGACCTTGGTTCCGTAAACATTGTTCTGGATGCTCTCGCTGGGGTTGTTCTCCATCATCGGCACATGTTTGTAGGCTGCCGCGTGGAACACATAATCAGGTTGGAAACGTTGGAAAATGGCCTCCATCCTCTTCTCGTTAGTGATGCTTCCCACAATGGTCGTCGTCTTGATTTCCGGCCATTTGCGAGCCATCATCAAGCGTATGTCGTGTTGGGGCGTCTCAGCAATGTCAATGAGCATCAATTCCTTAGGATGATAGTCAGATATCTGCCTGAGAATCTCACTGCCTATGGAACCCGCCGACCCCGTAAGGAGGATTTTCTTGCCCGTGAGCATCTCGCCCACCTTCTGCATATCCACTTCGATGGCATTGCGCGGCAACAAATCCTCGATACTGATTTCCTTCAGTTGAGCACTATCGAAATCGCTGTCTTGCGACCACTCCTTTGTCTCAGCCGACATGTATATCTTCACGCCCGCCTCGATAAGAATATCCTGCAGTTCTTGGTTGGCGCGGAAATTCTCGTTCTGCAAAGGCGACACGAGTACCGCCCCTATGTTCATCTCTTTGAGTCTATCCACGAGTCGTTTGTCCACGTCGTACACCTTCACACCCATGAGTATCTTACCTCTCAGGGTACTGTCATGGCTGATGAATCCTTTGAGTTGAAATTTAGATTTTTTGTCGTTACGGATGTTCTTCGCCAGGCCCACGCCACCATCTTTCACGCCATAGATGAAGGTCCGTATACCCTTGTCGGAGCTGAACACCACATCATACAAAGTCTTCACCAACACCCTCATGGCCCACATGAGGATGGTAGCCACCACATACATGGCTATGATCTGCCGTCCCTGCAACCTAACAAAGCGAAGGTCTAAATAATAAATGGGATAATGAACGATGAGTGCGATGATACACGATAGGCCCATGGCCAATCCCACCCTTTGCAAGTCGACGAACGACGAATAGCGCAACACTCCGGAATAGGTGTGAAACACACGGAACCCAATGATGTTGAAAACCATGTACACGAATATGGTCTTCGACAAGATGACGATATTCCCCAATGTCACCGCTCCATTGTAATAGAGCCAGAACACGAACAGTCCCGAGAGATAACAGATGAGACAGTCCATGATGAACACCAGCCAATAAGGCAAGGCGTTCTTTGAGAAATACCAGTTCAGTAACTTATTGAGTAATCCTTTCACCGTATTCGCCGTTTAAAAACAAGTGTTATTCCTTAATAGCCTCTATGATACGTTGGAAAGCCTTGTCATCGACCATCGGTCCAGAGGGCAGGCACAATCCTTTGTCAAAGAGCTTCTCCGACACGCCATTGACATAGGCCGGCGCATCTTTGTATACAGGTTGCGTATGCATCGGTTTCCATAGAGGACGACTCTCTATACCTTTCTCGTCAAGTCTCTTCCGCAGGTCATCATAAGTGAAGCCCGTCTTTTTCTCATCCACCGTAATGGTGTTGAGCCAATAGTTCGACTCCATATAATCTTCAGGAGCGAGATGCACCTCGATACCATCGATACCAGCCAGTTCCTGTTGATAAGCCTTTGCCAATCGTTGGTGATGATGGATATGTTCATCGACTATCGTCATCTGTCCTCGTCCTATTCCGGCACAGATATTGCTCATGCGATAGTTGTAACCAATCTCTTTGTGCAAATAATAAGGCAGAGGTTCACGGGCTTGTGTGGCATAGTACATGATTTTCTTCTTCACCTCCTCATTAGGACAGATGAGAGCCCCACCACCACTAGTGGTAATCATCTTATTGCCATTGAAACTCATGATGCCGAATTCGCCAATGGTACCGCACACATGCCCTTTGTATTTCGAGCCAAAGCCCTCGGCAGCATCCTCCACCACAGGGATGTCATAACGACGGGCCACCTCCATTATTTCATCGATATATGCCGGCATGCCATAGAGGTAAACAGGAACGATGGCTTTGGGTTTCTTTCCCGTTTTCTTGATGCGATCCTTAATAGCATCTTCAAGCAGGTTGGGGTCCATGTTCCATGTGCCTTCTTCAGAATCTACAAACACAGGTGTAGCACCTTGATAGACAATGGGATTACACGACGCGGCGAAGGTGAAAGACTGACATACCACCTCATCGCCGGGTTTGATGCCCAAATATACCATAGCCAAATGAATGGCGGCTGTACCAGCGGAGAGAACTACCACTTTCTTGTTTTCTCCCACAAACTGTTCGAGATCGTCTTCAAAGCCATTAACATTCGGTCCCAAAGGCACCACCCAATTGGTGTCAAAAGCCTCTTGAATATACTTCATCTCATTGCCGCTCATATGAGCCAGGCACAAATAGATACGGTCTTCCATTGTCTTTATCTATTAAAATTAGGAGTTGTTCCTTCTTATTTATTCCTGAACGCTTGTTCTCTTTTCAGCCTGCAAAAGTACTACTTTTTTTCGGTAGCGTCAAAGAAAAACCACTATTTCTTCTCCTCTTGCTCGTTTCCTCCTATCTCTTCACCACGTTTTAGCCGTTCCACGAACTCGTCTATCTTACGCAATTCGCGCGGTATACGTATGTTTTGTGGGCAGTGTGGTTCACATTGACCACATCCAATGCAGTGGTCGGCTTGGCGGAGACGAGGCACAGAACGGTCAAGTCCGATGAGGTATTGCCGACGGTATTTGTCGTAGTTCTCGTCACGACTATCGTTTGGCAGAGTACCTTCATTCTTGCATTTGTTGTAATGCACAAAGATGGCGGGGATGTCGATACCATAAGGACAAGGCATACAATATTTGCAGTCATTACAAGGAATGGTTTCCACTCCAACAATTTTCCTGGCTATCTCGTAGAGGAATTCCTCATCATCCTTAGTCACTGGTCGTAGGGGGCAATAGGAGAGCAAATTATCCTTAAGATGCTCCATATACGTCATACCACTGAGTACGGTAAGGACACCTTCGGGAGTACCAGCATAGCGAAACGCCCATGATGCCACACTATGTTCTGGGTCGCGGCTCTTCATTTCCTTCACCAAGAACTGAGGCAGGTTCGACAGTCGTCCTCCAAGCAGTGGTTCCATGATGACCGCCGGTATGCCTCGTTTTTCCAACTCGCTATATAAGTAACGAGCGTCGGTATTGCGATCGTTTATTTCATTGGCATAGTCCCAGTCCAGATAGTTTAGTTCTATCTGCACAAAGTCCCATTTGTATTTGTCGTGCTGAGACAATAGATAGTCGAAAACCTCAATGGCTCCGTGGTATGAGAATCCAAGGTTTTTTATTTTTCCTTTTTTGCGTTCTTCGAGCAGAAAGTCGAGCATGCCATTATCGATGTATCGACGGTTCAGGTCGTCCATACCACTTCCGCCGATGGCATGGAGGAGATAATAATCGATATAATCGACCTGAAGTTCCTTGAAGGAATTGTGGTACAACCCCATCGCCCCTTCACGTGTCTGTGTCTCAGGACTGAAGTTCGATAGTTTGGTGGCCACGAAATACTTGTCGCGAGGATGACGATGCAACGCGATGCCTGTCGATTTCTCCGACATGCCCTGACAATATGCCGGCGATGTATCGAAGTAGTTAACACCATGTTCCAAGGCATAGTCGACGAGACGATTCACCTGCTCTTGGTCTATTTCATCTTTTCCTTCTCGCGCCGAGGCACCACCCATAGTCGGCAGGCGCATCATGCCATACCCCAGGAGCGACACTTTGTCGCCCGTGGTCGGGTTAGTACGATATGTCATTTTTCCCGTGGGGGGCTCCACCTGATTGACATATTCGTTGCCTATGGCCTCTTCCGTTTTTTTGTCTTTACAGGCTGTCAGCAGTGCCGACGATGCCACAGTACCGGTCCCCAGCATCTGGAGGAAACGGCGTCGGTTGATATGTTTTTTGTTCATAAATGGTCTGTTGATGGTTGTGAATTTGACACCCTTCCTTGTTTCCCTACCCTCACCCTTGGCAAAGGGCGAAGCATGACCCAGAGGCCGAGGGCGGGAAGAGTTTGGCTGAAATATACTAGATCGTCCTATGTTGCTCATGCCCTTCCACGAATATCGCAGAGAAGGGACGTGCCGGACATAAGTTTTCGCAAGCACCGCAACCGATGCACTTCTCTTCATTCACCACTGGCACCATTGCCGATTCTTCATCATCGGGATCGGAAGGAACCATCTCGATGGCACCCGTGGGACAATGGCGCTCACAGTTACCGCAATCTACACCGTCGGTAACGGCCACACAGTTCTTATGAATGGGCACAGCGTGTCCTATCTGTATGGCTGATTTCTCCTCTAGAGTGATAGGTTGTATGGCTCCTGTAGGACAGACCTCGGCACAAGCCACGCACTCAGGTCGGCAGTATCCACGTTCATACGACATGATGGGTTGCATGAGCGTCGACAATTCCGACGAAGGACGAAGCACCTGATTAGGACATTTCGATACACAGAGCTGACAAGCCGTGCAACGGCGAGCCATATTGTTGGCACTCAACGACCCTGGAGGCGTGATTGGTGTCTGACGCTCTGGAGCCACCTTTTCTTCGATGACAGCCAAGCCACCGTCCACCTTCTTTTTCTCTTGCGCCAACGCGGCCGTTGCAGCTACCGCCGTAGCCAGCAGGAAGGCTCTACGGCCCTCGCCCACACCGTCATCTTGTTTGACTTCTGTAGATTCATTTTCTTTTTTCTTTTTCTTGGACACCATGGGTCCAGGCGCATAGGTCAGTGCACCAAACGAACATTTGTCGACACAATTGCCACACACCACACATCTGGAATAGTCCACCGACATTGTTTTGTAATCAATACATGCGGCTTTGCAATTTTTAGAGCACAGGCTACATTGCTTGCATTTATCCTTGTCGAACCGCACCTTGAACCATGAGAAGCGGGCAAAGAAACCCAGCACAGTGCCAACAGGGCAGATGGTGTTGCACCATGTTCGGCCATGTCTCCATGCCAAGAAGCCGATAATCAAGAAAGTGGCTGCGGCGATGGCAAAGGTGGTAATACTCTTTATCCACACATCGGTATGGTAGAAGGTATAGCTGCCCATGCGCTCGGCAATACCCGCCAAAACATTGTTACCCAGCATCCACAATGGCTGGAACAAATTCTGCGCCATTCTGCCGAAGGTGCTGTAAGGAGCCAGCAGAGCCACCAACGCTCCTATGCCTACAATGATAGCAACAATCATGACCACCAACATCAGATAGCGCAACCATGATACGGCTGGCGAATAAGAAAACCTGTTTTTCTTCCTCTTGCCATGTATCCACGACACTATATCTTGGAACACACCCAGGGGACAGATTACGGAACAATAAATCCTACCAAACACCAATGTGAGCAGGATAAGCACAACTATAATCACCACATTCACGGCAAGCACAGCAGGCAAGAATTGCACCTTAGCCATCCATCCAAGCCACGTATGCAGCGTTCCCGTGAAATCAAGCAGCATAAGTGTTATCAACGTGAAAAACACCGCCGCCAGTAATCTTCTTGCTTTCTTTAACATAAAGGATTTAGGTTTTATATAGAGTATAATTATTAGTTACTTCACAACAAAGATACTCAACTCATAGAGCAACCAGATGGGCAGCGACACGACGATAAGCGTGAACATATCGACCGTTGGAGTGATAATTGCCGCTGCTATGAGTATGGCCACGATAGCATGTCTTCTGTATTTTCTCATCATTAGTGCTGTTAGCACGCCCATTTTTCCAAGACAGGCGCATAACACAGGCATTTCAAACACCACGCCCAACACGATAGCCATCATGAAGAAGGCATCCATATACGACTGCAGGGTGAGCATGTTGGCTACCTCTTCGCTCACCTGGTATGTGCCCAGAAAACGTACGGTGAAAGGAAACACCAAGAAATAGTTCACCAACGTGCCTATGATGAACATCACATACGTCCATCCCAACGCCCCGACCACATATCGACGCTCCTTTTCATATAGTGCGGGAGCCACAAAACCAAAGAGCTGATACAACACATAGGGAGAAGCCACCAAGAAGCCAGCATAGAAGGCCGTCTTCAGATGCGTCATGAATTGTTCAGCCAGTTGTGTATTCACCAATTGCAAGGAGAATGGTTCTGCGCCCATCCACCGATAGGTAATGAAGTCACTTTTCGCAGGAGCGAGGACAACGGCAAACAGTCCTTCTTTCCACAAGAAAGCCAAACATGCCATGACAGCCACGGCACCCACTATTCTGATAATCACCCATCTCAGCACTTCAAGGTGATCCCAGAAAGAGCCCACTTGGCTATCTCTATCCATCAATCAGTTTTCTGCTTTTTCTTGTTCGCCATTCGCCTTATCTTTTGAGGCGGGTTTCTCATCCACGGAATCCAATTCGTTCATCCCTTCCTTGAAACTTTTCACACCCTTGCCCAATCCTTTCATCATCTCAGGAATTTTCTTTCCGCCGAAGAGCAGGAGAACAACCAATGCGATGAGTACGATTTCAGGCATTCCCAATGAGAACAGCAGCATATTGTAAATCATAATGTTATATAAATGTTTGTTTGCAAAAATAAACAAAATAAATAATTTCACCAAACGAAATAGAAAAAAACTCAAGACTATTCGACACTTTGATTTTTTTTACGTACCTTAGCCGACACTTTGAGGAAAGCAAGGTCCTTCCACTTATCTGCTAGCATAATAATTGTCTATTCATCAACTAACAAATGAGTATCAACTACACCCGCAGCGAAGAAAGATGGAATGCATGGTCACACGCACTAGGCATTGCCGGAGGTGCGGTCATCGGCTTTATTTTTATTCGCAAAGCCATCAACAACAGTGATGCCCTGGGCGTATTCAGCATTATTCTTTACCTTTTGGGTATGTTGGCGTCGTACGTCACCTCCACCACTTATCATGCGCTTTCCGCTGGATCCAAGCTGAAAGAGCCATGGCGACGATGGGACCACGCAGCCATCTATTGGCATATCGCCGGCAGTTATTCTCCTGTGACGCTGATTGCCCTTCGCGACCATTCGCACTGGGGATGGGGACTCTTCACGTTTGTTTGGCTTTGCGCCATTGTGGGAACGACGCTCAGTTTGTGGAGATTAAAGGAACACTCCAATATAGAGACCTGTTGCTTCATTGGCATGGGACTGAGTGTGTTGGTGGCCTTCAAGCCATTGGCAGAAGCCGTAAGCACCGCCACGCTGTGGTGGATTATCGCCGAGGGCGTCTGCTACATCACTGGTGCTGTGTTCTACACCCTCCGTCGAAAGCACAACGCACACACCATATTTCATTTCTTCGTCTTGGCTGGCACCGCCTGCCACATCGTAGCGGTGTGGAAAATACTGGGATGAGAGAGCATCGAAAAGAGGCCGTAGCTCTTACATGTATGTTTTTATTCATTTTTGTTTGTTGTTTATCTTTTTATATTTATTTTTGTAGCGGAGAACTATTAAACCATTAACTACTTGGAAAATACCATTAACGGATATTACAAACTCTCGTGGAGGGAGCGCATCGGGTTTTGTTCGGGTGATCTAGCCCAAAACCTGATTTATCAGACCGTAAGTATCTGGTTGTTGTTCTATTACAACAATGTCTATGGACTGGATTCAGCCGTAGTGGCCGTGATGTTTTTCGTGGTTCGTATCATCGATGTGATATGGGACCCGATGGTGGGCGCGTTTGTCGACAAGTCCCATCCCCGTTGGGGCAAATACCGCTCGTGGCTTATCATGGGAGGAGTCCCACTTGCCACTTTCGCCATGCTATGTTTTTGGAACGGGTTCAGCGGGTCGCTGCTATATGCATATATTACATATGTGGGGTTGAGCATGTGCTTCACGCTCATCAATGTGCCCTACGGAGCTTTAGGCTCTTCACTCACGCGCGATACCAATGAAATTACTATCCTTACCAGTGTACGCATGTTGATGGCCAATCTGGCGGGACTGATTATCAAGACATTGCCACTTTTGATAGCCATATTTGCGCCCAAGGTGCTGAATGAACAGACCGGTGAAATGGAAGCCGTCTACAATACTCCAGAGGCGGGACAGGCGTGGTTTTTCACCATGAGCATTTTTGCAATGAGCGGACTGATACTGCTCATCGTCACATTTTTTGAGAGCAAGGAGCGTATCGTGATGGGCAAGAGCGAGAGTGCGAAGGTCAAGGTGAGCGATCTGTGGATGGAACTGGTGAGGAATCGTCCGCTCAGGGTGCTATCTTTCTTCTTCATTATCGCTTTCACCACCATGAGCATCAGCAATGCCGCCGACTCTTATTTCATGACCTTCAATATGAATGCCACTCCGTTTATGACCACCACATTCATGTGGTTCGGCACCATTCCAGCGTTCATCTTCCTGCCTATGGTGCCTGCCATCAAACGAAGAATCGGTAAGAATGGCATGTTCCGCCTGTTCCTTGGAATAGCCATAACGGCCATGTTGCTCATGTATATGATGATGAATATTACGAGTCTAAAGGCTTGCATCCCGTTGCTCTTTGTGGTACAGTTTGTGAAGAGCGCGGGTGTAGTCGTGGCTACCGGCTATATGTGGGCACTCGTTCCCGAGGTCGTGACGTTCAGCGAGTATGCATCAGGCAAACGAGTGGCTGGCATTGTGAATGCGCTGATATGCATTTTTATGAAGGCAGGAATGGCTCTTGGCGGTGTCATCCCCGGTCTGGTCTTGGCATGGGTAGGATTCAAGGCGGGCGAATCGGTGCAGTCGCCAATGGCCGAGCAAGGCATTCTCTGGCTCGTCACCCTTATTCCTGCCGCATTGTTCGTGCTGGCCATTTACGTGATTGGAAAGTACGAACTTACCGACGAGAAGATGGACGAGATCAATGCTGCAGTGACTAAAGATAAAGAGTAAAAAAGTAAAAGGGTAAAAAAATAAAATATGCAACTCACTTCAAATTCCGACAAGATAACGAGAGACTTCTTTGACTCTCTATTGATTGAAACCCGATATTTGGATGCCACCATCCCATCAACTGAGATGACATTGTTCGGTGAGACATTCCGCACTCCTATCATGACGGCTGCGCTTTCCCATCTACATCATACCACACAGGATGGGATGACGGTATATGCCCAGGCTGCTGCCCAAAGTGGAGCCATGCATTGGGTGGGTATGGGCAGTGAAAATGAACTGGAGATGATTGTGGCTACTGGTGCCAAGACCATCAAGATTATCAAGCCTCATGCTGACAACCAAGAGGTTTTTCGTAAGATTGAGCATGCTGTGAAAGTGGGCTGTATCGCAGTGGGAATGGACATCGACCACGCCTTCAATTCCGACGGAGGTTACGACAATGTGCTCGGGTTGCCCATGAAAGCAAAATCGACAGAGGAATTGGCCGAATTCGTACAGGCTGCCGGTGTGCCGTTTATAGCGAAAGGTGTGCTCAGTCCGCACGATGCGGAGAAGAGCCTCAAGGCTGGTTGCGCGGGGATGGTTGTGTCTCACCATCACGGAATGGTTCAGTATGCCGTTCCACCACTAATGGTACTACGCGACATTATTTCGGCTACAGGCGGAAGTGTACCCGTGTTTGTGGATTGTGGGATAGAAAGCGGCATGGATGCATACAAGTGCCTTGCACTCGGAGCCAAAGCCGTATCGGTAGGGCGCCATCTGATGCCTTTGCTTAAGGAAGGACCTGAGGCTGTAGCACGACGGATAGAAGAGATGACGGCCGAATTGGCTGGGGTTATGGCGCGAACAGGAGTGGGTTCGTTGGATAAGATGGATTCTACGGTCATTCATAGGAGGACGTTCTGATGTACTTGGGTATTTCATCATCGTTGGTGCATGGCTCACCCGAGGAGTGGGCCTTAAAGCACAAGTCACTCGGACTTCAGGCTGTGGTCTTTCCTGTAAGTTGCAATGATGGCGAGGATACCATCATGGCGTATAAGAAGGCTGCCGATGAGACTGGGCTCACAATAGCCGAAGTAGGCGTATGGCGCAACACGTTAGCCGCCGACCCAGAAGAACGCAAGCGCTGGATAGACCATGCCGTTGAACAGCTTCGCATGGCCGATGCCATAGGCGCTGCCTGCTGTGTGAATGTGGTGGGAACACCCTATGGACCGCGTTGGGACGGTGGATATCGCGATAATTTCAGTCCCGAATTGTGGAAAATGGCCGTTGGGATGATACGACAGATAATTGACACCGCCCGCCCCAAACACACCAAATTCTGCATAGAGTCCATGCCTTGGATGATACCAAGCAGCCCCGATGAATATCTTCGTTTGATAGAAGATGTTGACCGTGCGGAGTTTGGTACCCACCTTGATGTGGTAAACATGATTACCACACCAAGAAGATACTTCTACAATGATGAGTTTCTAGAAGAATGTTTCCAAAAACTACATGGAACCATTGTGAGTTGCCACCTAAAAGACATCATACTGAAACAAGAATATACCTTCCAACTTCAGGAATGTGCCTGTGGCGAAGGCACGTTGAATATAGAAAGGTATGTCCAGTTGGCCACAGATGAGGACCCTCGCATACCCATGATTATCGAACACTTAACCACTGACGAGGAATATGTAGCGAGTGTGCAGTATGTCCGACAGAGGCTATCCAAAATATAAGGGAAGGTCTTCACGCCCGATTTGTTTAAAAGACTGTTTGGTTATATGAACAACAAATCACTTTTTTCTATCAAACAGTCTTGATTTCAAATATTCTTTGTACCTTCGCAGCATGAAAGCATGAATTGCTGTTCCTAAACTATGAGAAGACGACTAACTGACCGTCAGGTCACATACATAGGCATCATTTTGGGCATCCTCATCACCGGTGGCATCGGCGGACTGTGGTATGCTGTCCGTCAGGTGAGCGACAACCAAGCACAAGAGGTTTTCGAGAAAGATTCACTGCGCGAAGCGAGCAAGTTACGCATGGTGGCTGAATATGCAGCGGAACAAGCCTTGCAGGACTCTATTGTGGAGTTTGAGCGCACCCATTCCGCCCAGGCCATTGCACATAGGATGCAGGTAATCGTGAGTCAGGAACTTAAAAAGAGCAGCATCAAACCGTACGACCCACGATACCGCACAGCATCGTTTCAGGAACTGTTACAGCAGTGTAAGACTTTCGACCGCGACAACGCCAAAAAGGGGTGGCATTTCTACGACATTCCTTTCTACGAATATATCCCTAAGAAAGAAATCATTGGCTGCGAAATATCGCGCGTGTATTATGTGACGAACACAACAGCTTCCGCCGATGTGCGCTACGACCTGAATAACGACAGTATTCCCTCGAAAAGTGCAGTTTACCGATTGGTGTACGTGAATGATGAATGGTTAATCGACGACTGCATCATTGACCAAGAATCGGAACGCGAAAGTCTACGCTGGTACATGGATGGTTATTATTTCATTGAACATCCCGACACTACCCAGACAGACAGTGTCTTTAGTGACGAGCAACGAGTGACGAGTGACGTGAAGGTATCGGAACCCAAGAAGAAAGAAGAGGCCAAGCCAAAGACGGATACAAAGAAATCTGACAGTAAGCCAAAGACGGAAACAAAGAAATCTGACAGCAAGTCAAAGACGGAAACGAAGAAGTCCGACAGCAAGCCAAAGACGGAAACGAAGAAGTCCGACAGCAAGCCAAAGACGGAAGCGAAGAAGTCCGACAGCAAGCCAAAGACGGAAGCGAAGAAGTCCGACAGCAAGCCAAAGACGGAAACAAAGAAGTCCGACAGCAAGCCAAATACGGAAAGGAAGAAGTCGGACAGCAAGCCAAAGACGGAAACGAAGAAATCCGACAGCAAGCCAAAGACAGAAACGAAGAAATCTGACAGCAAGCCAAAGACAGAAACAAAGAAATCTGACAGCAAGCCAAAGACCGAAACGAAGAAGTCCGACAGCAAGCCAAAGACCGAAACGAAGAAGTCCGACAGTAAACCGAAGACTACCACCAAAAAACAATGAAGCACAACTATCTCCGCATCATAGGGTTCCCCATCATCCTTCTTGTCGTTTTTCTATCGGCAGGATGCAAAGGCCATTCGGACAAGAAAGACAGCAAACATGCCAAGCCATGGGCCGATGCCGACTCTACGGCACAGTTGGAGGCGGACAGTAGTGCTCTACAAGCAGCCGACACGTTGGCCATCGTCGACAGTACACATCAAGCAGACAGTACGACGGAAGCTACACGCGACACCATCACCACAAGCCGTGGCCCCATCTCCGGCAATCAATATTTGGAAGGATCGGCAGGCCGACATACCATTACTATGGGTTTCAGCACCATCAGCGGCAATGACTTTTTGGGCAATGCCACCATCGACGGTCAGCGCCATGAGTTAACAGGCCACTATACCGCCGATGACCGCAGTCAGTTGGTGATAGATGAAGCGGTAAGACAACGAGATGTCTCACCATTCCATATTGAACTGCATGCCGTGAAAGATGGTTACGAAGGCACCTTCACGACCGCAGGGGAACGGTTGGCAATATCGTTAACAAGAAAATAAGGGGATTTCTTAGGAATTGCGGTTATTGCCCGACTTACGGAAATTATTCCCGATGAGGAAGAGCAGTACGCCAAGACCCAACCACAGAACGAGATAGAGAATAAAGTAATGTACCTTGCTGCCTTCGGTGAGCAAATACATAACACTCAGTGCCGAACCAGAAATGGCGATGATGGCTCCGAGAATCATATTGATGATGCCTATTGTCTTTCTCATGACAAATATATTAATGGTTTTCTGGTTACAAAAGTAAATATTTATTTCGAAAAAACAATAAAAACGAGGAAATAATCATGAAGAAAACAATTTTAACCCTCTTTTGGGCAACCTTGAGTATGTTGGTTATGGCTCAAGGCATGGCCGACGACCCAGACAGGCGCTATGCCACCGACCTACTCAAGACAGGGACAGAGGTTCCCGATTTCCAGATGAAGACGTTGGATGGGAAAAAGTTCAAACTCAGTAAGTTGCGCGGCCATTATGTGGTGCTCGATTTCTGGGCTTCATGGTGTCCCGACTGCCGCAAAGACATTCCCAACCTATTGCGCATGTACAACCGTTTCCATGGCAAAGGTGTGGAATTCGTGGGCGTGTCGTTCGATGACAATGCCACAGCATGGCAAGAGGCGGTGCGAAAATACAATATCCCCTATACACAGGTCAGCGAACTGAAGAAATGGAAAGAAACCGCCGTATCGCCCCTATATGGTGTGAAATGGATACCTTCATTATACCTCATCGATCCCGAGGGCAAGGTAGTACTGTCGACTGTGGTTTCCGATAAAGTGGAAGCCAAGTTGTATGAACTGACGGTAACACCATCATCACCCATCGGCACCAAAGAAAACATCTGGATTGACGGCAGCAAGGGACGGTTGCGTGCCGTTATACAAAAGCCCAACCTGTCACAAGGTCAGCAATGTCCAATGGTGATGTTCTGCCATGGTTTCGGAGGTTCGAAAGAAGGACCGTTGTTTGAGATTACAGCCGACAGTCTGTGCGCCCACGGCATCGCCTCTATCCGTTTCGATTTCAATGGTCATGGCGAGAGTGAAGGCGACTTCCAACAGATGACCGTACCTAACGAGATAGAAGATGCGAAGAAAGTTTATGAATACGTACGCGACTTGCGTTATGTCAGCGACATTGCCATCGTAGGCCATTCCCAAGGTGGTGTGGTGGCAGCCATGACAGCCGGTGATTTGGGAGATGAAGCCTTCAAAGCAGTCGTGCTGTTGGCTCCCGCCGCCGTATTACGCGATGATGCCATCCGTGGAAATACGATGGGTAAGACGTACAATCCCCTTGACCCACCGGAGTTTGTGGAGTTGTGGGGTGGCAAACGCCTGGGGCGTGATTATATCAAGAGCGCCTTTTACCTACCTATCTACGAAACTGCTGCCAAATACCATGGTCCGGCACTCATCATCCACGGCACAGCTGACCACGTAGTGCCCTACACCTATGGCGAACGGTTCCACCAACAATGGCCCAACAGCGAGTGGGAACTGCTCGACGGTCTGGATCATGGTTTCGCCCCCAATGTGTACCGTGCCGACCAACTAACGAGCGACTTTCTTGTGAAAGAGTTAAAGTAAGGAGCAAGGGGCAAGGAGCAAGAGAATACTCCAGAACACATCATTTCCAACCCCCTATAACAGCCAATTATATAAACTCCCAAAAACACATAAAGATGAAACGACTATTATTATCATTAGCCATCCTGATGGGCGCTTTGACATCTTGCGCCCTGGACAAAGCAAAACAAGAATCTGGTGACGCAACTGCCAATGGCAGTGCCGTGCAGGACACCGTTGTCCAGGCACCACAGGCGAAGAAGACGCCAAAAGAAGGCAAGAGCCGCATCGTCAACGCCACATACCACAGCAACATCCTCGGTGCCGACCGCACCTATACCGTCTATCTGCCCAAGAGTTATGATGTGGACCCAGAACGGAAGTTCCCTATTCTCTATTTGCTCCATGGCATGCTCGACGACAACTACTGCTGGACCACCCGTGGACACCTAAAAGAGGTGATGGACACCTTGGTGGCACAGGGCAAGGCCTGCGAGATGGTCATCGTTACCCCCTTAGCCGGTGGTGAGGCTAATAAAGACTGGAACGGCTATTTTAATATGCGCGGATGGAACTATGAAGATTTCTTCTTCAAAGAGTTCGTGCCATTCATTGAAAGAGAATATCGCGTATATACCGACCGCGGTCATCGTGCCGCTGCTGGACTGTCAATGGGCGGCGGTGCTGCCACTAGTTTCTGCCAGCGCTATCCCGACATGTTCTGTGCTTGCTATGCTATGAGTGCACTGATGGACATTGTGCCCCTACCCGGTCATAAGGCTGGTCCCAATAGCAAGGTGGGCATCATGAGCGCCAAAGTGGGAGAACTGAGTTGTTCGAAATTCATCCGTCGTGCCGACGCCGCCACCATAGCTAAAATGAAGACCATCCGTTGGTATGTGGACTGCGGAGACCGTGACTTCCTACTGAAGAAGAACCAAGAGTTTATGGCCGCCATGGACCGTGCGGGAATCCCCTACAAAAAACAGATTCGCAAGGGTACTCATTCTTGGCAGTACTGGCATTCGGGACTGTTCATCTGCTTGCCATTCATTAGCGAGAGCTTCGCTCCCATCCAATAACCAGCAAACACCACTTCGATACGAAACAAACAGAGGGGGCGGTCAAAGATGACCACCCCCTCTGTTTTTATGAATAGATGATGCTTTGCTTCAACGATAGACCACCACTTCAGCCAAGCGCAACACATGGTCGCCTCGAATATATCCATCTTTCTTGATGGCGACGATGGCACCAGACTTCTGCGAAGAGTCACGCTCCGTACCTACCACGTTACAGAAACGTTCATCGTACATATTGTCGGGAAAATCTATTTTCTTCACCCCATGGCGCTCAAGTACCGCCAGTGTCTTGGTTTTGGCGGCGAGCAGACGGGTGATGGCCTTGGTGGAAATTTGGCTTTGGTCCAGTCCACGCTGCTTGATAGTGTCTTCCGCCCAATCGAAAGTGTCTACCACTTCGAGGAAGTCGGCAAGTATCTCGTTGATTTTATCTTCATTCTGCTTGCTCTGCCTCTCGTTGCGGTGGATAAGCGCAAGATTCTCATTTTGGAGTTTGGCCACCAGGCCTGCTATCTCAGTGATTGTACTAAGTCCCATTTTTACTTCTGAAAATAATGATTATTACGGTTCATACACGATAAGCGAGTCGCCCACGGTGAGGTTGTTCGACTTTTTCTTGCCGTTTAGTTTGGCAATCTCATCCACATGACTGGCATTGCCATAGAGTTTGGTGCTGATTCTTGAGAAATTATCACCTTTCTGAATGACGTAATATTTCTTTCCCTTGGGTGCCGGAGTGGATGCAGATTGTGCTTGCTCCTGTGATGGCTGTGGTTTGGAGGCATCAGTTTGCTGTGTTGTCGACTGTTCGGCTGCAGGTGCCGGTGCCGAAGTCTTGGCATCCTCTGCTCCTGGTGTTACAGGAGCCTTGAGTGACGGATTGAGTTGGCGCTGCAGGTCATTCACATTCTCCTGCAGACTCTTGATGGAGTCTCGCAACTGTGCCACCATTTTGTTTTCAGCAGCCTTGCCACCACCCGATGCGCTAAGCAGAGCAAAGAGCACGGCGGCCACGATGGCGATGATGGCTATGGGCTTCCATATATTGCGTTTGGCCACCTGTTCCTCCCGCAGGTCGTCTAGCAGTTGGTATATCTTCAGTTCGCTCCCGCAGTTAGGACATTTTGGATCGTTCACATCGGCGAAATTTTCGATGTCCTTGCCACACACGGGACATGTGAAATGTTGTCTCATACAGATTTGGCTTGTTAATACAGTTTACGCGGCCCCACAAACGTGTTGTACGGCCACATGTTCATTTTTCCGCTGCAAAGTTAATAAAAAATCCTCACGCAAATAAATATTTTATTGAAATATGTAAAAAAGAGAGAAATAATTCGTACTTTTGCACCTAATATAAGGGGCAAGGAGCAGTGAGCAAGGAGCAAGAGAATACCCCTCAGGCATTTTTCTTAACTCCTAGCTTTTAATTCTTAACTTCTAAACTCCCAAAATTCCTAAATCAATAACTAAAAGAACAAAACCATGGGATTATTCCGCAATCCGAATGAATCGGCTTATCAAGGCGGCAAGAAACATATACTTGAGTCGCTGAAAAACACTTCTCCTGCTGGAGTGCTCATCTGGAAGCAACCCGAAGAAGATTTCAATACCCATTCCGTCCTGACCGTCAACCCTGGCGAAGAAGCCATTTTTGTGAAAGATGGCGAAGTGGTGGCTGTTTTCCAGAACGGCCGTCACGTACTGAAGACAGAGAACTACGTGTTTCTCTCCCGCTTGCGCAACATGCTCAGCGGAGGCATCAGTACCTTCAACTGCTTTGTCTATTTCGTGCGCAAGGCCACCACGATGGAATTGTTGTGGGGCACCTCTTCGCCCATACAGTTGCGTGACCCAGTACAGGGCATTGCCACGAGCATCAAGGCACGCGGCAGTTACAAGGTAAAGATTGACGACAGTGTGAAGTTCCTCACCACCCTTATGGGTAGTAACGTGTCGAAGTTTGAACCCAACGACATTGAGCGTTATTTCAGCAACGAGTTCCAACAGAAAATCAAGTCAGCCATCGCCAAGGGACTGAAGGCACAGAATGAAGAGTTGCTGGGCGTATGTGCCGCTATGGATGAGTTTGCCACACAGATTACCCCTGCCATCCAAGAGATGTTGGGTGAATATGGTATTGGTTTGGCACAATTCACCATCTCCGCGATGGACATTCCCGAAGACGACCCCAACCGTCAACTTCTCGAACAGGCATACGCCAAGAAACGCGAGTTCGACCTTATGGGTCAGGACTACCGCACCATCAAGGGCATGGACATCATGGCCGACATGGCACACGGCGTAAGCACACAAGGTGGCGACAGTGCCGTAGGCAGCATGATGGGCGTAGGCATGGGTCTGAGTATGGGCATGGCCACCGGTGGAGCCTTCGGGCAAATGGCGCAAAACGCTTTCCAAGGCGTGCAGGGACAACCCGGACAGCAGTATCCACCGCAGCAGGGTCAACCCGGTTATCAGCAGTATCCCCCTCAGCAGGGGCAACCCGGGTATCAACAATACCCACCGCAGCCAGGGCAACCCGGGTATCAACAATACCCACCGCAGCCAGGACAACCCGGTTACCAGCAATATACGCCGCAACAAGGACAACAGGGGTATCAGCAGTACCCGCCACAACAGGGGCAACAAGGTTACCAACAGTACCCGCCGCAACAACAAGCACCGACGCCACAACAACCCCAACAGGCACCCCAGGCTGCAGCAGAAGACCCCATGGTACGGCTCACTAAACTCAAGCAGATGCTTGACGCTGGACTCATTCAACAGGCTGAATATGATGCTGTTAAAAACGAGATATTGAGTAAAATGATATAAAAATGGCAACATTAGAACTACAACAAGTGAGATGCCCCAATTGTGGGGCGAACATCAGCCAGTTCAACCGTTTCAAACAGACAGTGGAATGTCCGTATTGCCACTCCGTGCTGCAGAATCCGGCAGCCATGGCCGTACAACGCAACATGCCCACTCCTGAAAGGATTATCCCCTTCCAGACACAGGATTATGACTTCGGACAGCAACTGCTAAAAGCACTTATCAAGCGCAATTACGTGCCTCGCGACATTTTCGACTACATGAAGACCGACAATGTGATGAAGGCCTATTTGCCCATGTACCTGTTTGAAGGCGTATACCAAGCCAACTGGAATGGCAAGGTGACCGACCGCTATCAAGATAATGGAGAGACGAAATCGCGCGAGCGATTCGTCAATGGCATGGCAGGAGGCAATTTCTCGTTTTTCTGTCTGGCCTACGAAGGCAATGACATACCGCCAGAGTTGCAGAACTTTGCCCGCGTAATCACCTTCAACCAAAATTTCACGCAAGGTTTCGACCTCAGTGTGCTTGGTGCAGAAAATGCCGACTATATCACCATGGAAGCCAATACCGACAAGAATGCCATGTGGCAGCGTTACGGCAACCAAGAAGTACACCGCCAAGCGGAAGCAGGTGTGAAAGACGCGGCTGGAGGAAGTGTTCATGACCTTAATTGGAGCGTGTTCCCCCAACTGATGAATCAAGGTCAGTTAGTGCTCGTTCCCTTTTGGTTCATCTACTATTTCTACCGCGACACGCAGTATTACTTCATGATGGACGGTTTGGGCACAACCCACAGTCTCACTGCTCCTATCGACCAAAGTGAAAAAGACGAGGTGAACAAATATAATTGGTCCATTTGGATGTCATTGGCCATCTTGCTGTTAGGCATCATCCTATTGGCTGCCAAGGTAAGCATCGCAAGTATTGTGGCTGCCGTGGGAGGCATCGCCTCATTGGCCACCATCATCTTCTATTTCGTCCGTCGCGGCCAAATACTGAAAGCCTCGCGTTCCTTCCGCGACCAAGCGGCACAACGCTTCATGCAGCAACAACAATAGATGAAATGCCCCTATTGCCATAAGACGGTGGCCAAAGGCTCCGACTATTGCGACAAATGCGGTGCCTCGCTCAGCGACGTTCATTATTGTGAGCGTTGCGGTACCATTCGGCAACGGGGAATCCTGAAATGCCCGGTGTGCGGCACTCCTTATCCTAAGGGACAGGGAGCGTCGCGCACCGCTTCTTCTTCCGCCTACGGCATGAAGAAAGGACCGGCTTCACTTTGGAAGCCCGGCATCATCATCTTGTTGTTGGCTGTTCTTGTTGGCACCTTTGCCTTCATGAAACGCGCCAACAACCAGAAATACGCCAAAGCGCTGGACCGCGAATATGCTGCATGGAATGCGGCACAGGCCGAAGCTGCCCAAGCCAAGGCGAAGCAAAAAAAGAGTACGAAAAAAAGTACGAAAAAAAGTACCAAGAAAAGCACAACAAGCGGTAGTCAGAAAAAAGGAAAATAACAAATAGTATTGTTATCCCCTCTTCAGCACCACTTTCTGTGAGTAGGCCAAAGCGACGGTGCGGAAAAACGCCCGGAATTCGCCATAACTATTGGCTGGAAATACTCCGCTGTGCAAAACGATGTGGTGGGTCACAAATAGATGTCCACCCTCTTCTTTCACTTCAAAGGAGGACGTGCCGAAAGGTGATTCCACCTTCATGGGCATGGGTGCCGCCTCAACCACATATCCCTCGGGCAGCACAATGTCCATCTGCATCTCGACAGAACGCCCCATATCCACTTCTATAGCCACATCACGGTTGCCGTCGGGCAGGTCGGGGAACGACATGTCAAGGGGAACAAGTTGAAGGAACAAACGCTGCCCCGTAACCGAAGCCATTTTTTCCACCTTGCTCTTGCATCGAGCAAACAAAACGGGATGACGACCATCGCCACAACGTTCCTCCATCATCAATTCCTCTATCGTGCCTTGGTTGATTTTCATCAGCCCTTTCATCTTGGCCTTACGCTCATTATCATCTGCGAAGGCCAATGACTGGAATTGCTCATACATCACACAGGCTGCGGAGAAGGTCCAGTCCACGTCCGCATTGCCATCAGGATGCATAGCCACCACCATATTTGAGTGTATCACATTGTCACGTTCATCATATTGAGGAAGACGGACCATGCGGCCTCCCTGCGATGTGATGACCAAGGCGTCGTGACCGGCTATATGACTGTGTATGTAACCTAAGGGAATGTGCTGGTTGGTACATTCTATCCATAAGGTATCACCCGCAAGGGGTGCCATAGCTATGGCATGGTTGAATTGGTTGGCATTGGAAAAGTCTGGGAAAAGCCGACTTTGGTCTGTCCCGATAATGACATATTGCGCGGGCACGCCCACCTCCTTCAGCATGGCCACCATGAGATTGGACAGTCCCTTACAGTCGCCAAAACCCGTACGCCACACTTCCTCCGCGGAGAAGGGCTGGTATCCTCCAACACCCAATTGTATACTTACATATCGAGTGTTTTGCTGTAGCAAACGGTAGGTCTGGTTGACTTTTGACAGCATGGTACGGCAGGTGTCTGTCATTTGGTGGAGTAGTGCTTTCAAATTGTCGGGAAGCGTCTGCCTGCCTTCCATGAGATGGCTGTGCCAAAGGCCAAAGGAACGCCATGACGACATGTCTCCTTTCCATTGGTCATAAGCAAAAGTAGTGGGAGCAAAATAAGCCGCTGGCACCATGCTGTCAAATTCGGGGGCGAATTTCAAATCAGCCAACGGCTCCACGTCGTCACAAGCAATGGTGTATACTTTCCTGCCTTTCTCGTCAATACGTTCCTCCACCTGTCTGTCAATATTGACCACATGCCAACGGCATGACTGTGTGGCTGGTAGCGTAAGAGTGTAATCAGCGTGTACCAGAGACATTTTTGGACGGGTGATGGGCTGAAACAGAGGATAGGACAACACGCCGTCGTTGCGCTGGATGGTGAATGAATATGTTATCACGCAGGGATAGGACGGTGGGGTGACATCAAGATAAAGGGTGGTTATATCGTCGGCCAGTCCACTGGATAGTTGCGTCGATTTCAAGTCGCCTTTCTTCAGTTTCCTTAACACGGCGCCACTCACATCGGAAATGATGCCGGAGAAATCCAACAGTTTGGTGTTCTTGTCCACTTCAATGGCCCAGCCAGCCCCCCAGGCTCCTCTCGAACTCATCAATTTGTGGGACTGTGTCTGACGACACACCATTACTCCCTTGTCGTCGACCGTCACCGATGTGGAATGGTTGAGCACCACCACATCTACCTGCTGTGCCATGGCTGACAGGCTCCACGACACAGCCAACACAAAAGCAATGACAAACCGTTTCATATCTCTATCTTGATTATCCGTTCTTCTTCAACACCAGCATTTCGGAGAATGTGGCTGCCATGTTCTCGAAGAACGTCTTTATATTGGAATAGTCGAGTTGAGAATAGAGCAGGTTGTCGATGGTAAACGTAAACTTCACTGCCACGATCTGAGGCGAAGGGTTCATCCTTACTGTATAGGACAGTCCCCCATCTTTTGTCGTCATCGATGTGCCCTGGGGCATCTCTTCCACGGCATAGCCTTCGGGCAATTGGAACAGCAAATTGACGGTTACCTGTTGCTTGTAGGGAAATTCCACAGGCAGGTTGCGCTTTTCGGCCTTGAAGAGGGCTTCCTTCAGCGGTCGGAACAGGAAGGGGTTGACATAGATATGGTCGGCTGTGGCATCGGCTTTGCCACTGAAGGTGATGGTCTCCTCCACAAGAGGCGTAAACTGGTCTCTTCCTGTTTGCGAATAACCGTCGACCTGAGCTCCCACTGTTTTTCCCAATTCGCTTACATAAGCACTGCTGTCAGCTGCATCGCGGTATTCCTCACGCATCATCAACGCCGCCAAACGCTCGTATTTGATTTTCGCATTTCCCTCGAACGAGCCATCGGACGACAGTTTCACCATGGCCCGAATGGTGGTTTCCGCTCTTGGCATCTCCTGAAGATTCACCCAGAAACCTTCGCTCTTGGGAATAACCACCCGAGCCTGTTCGACCAACAGTTTTGGGGGCAGTACGTTGATATACCCCTGTTCCGCCGACGCGTCGATGAAAGACATGGTTGAGTCGTTTTCCAACACTCCCACAACGAAGGTGTTCAGGTTCTTGATGGTGGGATGGCTAAAGGGTATACGTCCGTGATCGCGGGTGCTCAACACCACGGGATAGGCTGTCACCCCTATATCTGACAGCATATTGATCAAGATGAAATTGAAATCTGCATTGTTGGCCGTTCCCTCTTTGAGCACCTGTGAGGCTGACTTTCCCCAGAAAGCATATTTGCCGTTCCACGGCAACTTCTGCCGCAACAGCGCAAATGATGCCGCCACCTTCTCCCTCACATCGCCCATCGACGCGATACCGGCAGCCTGCATCTCCTGCTTGAGCGGGTTGCTGCGTTTGCAACAGCCACCGAATTCGCTGTCACTCATCAACTGTTTGTCGATGTCGCTCCATGACGCCGTGTAGTTTTCGTAAAACAACCCGGGAACTTCAAAACTGCGAAATTCCGCCTCCACTTTATTGCTGAAATCGGAAGCGTTCCATACGAATTTGTCCGACTTGAGAGCCGGTAAATTACGGGCTATGAAATGGTATTCATCGGAAGAGCAATGCAACAGCGAACCAGACACATTGAAGTTGATGGCTCCACTTTCTATTTTCCGCTCCGTGGGATTGGCTCCCGTCTCTGCCACGTTGAATTTAAAATATTCGGGGATGACCAGTTTATAAGATGCATACACCACGGGGATGGAACGCTGGGCATACCAGGTATCGATACTATAGTAAAAATCGCTCTCTTTCGTATACAGGTATTCGATGACCGTTCCCACTTTGGTTTGCGGCACGGTAAACTTCAACAGTTTGATATCTTTGCTATATTTCTCGCGGAAGACCATGTCGTTGGTCATCTTCGACTTGGTCACCTCCCCGTTTTCCATGTTGTAAGCGGTGGCCTTGACACCAGTAATCACCTCTTTCATACGTGTTCCTGATTCCCTCTCTTCGTATGGAACGGTGATGTTGGCATTGTCCAATCCCTCTTCCTTAAGGATTTTAATACGAGTCTTTACATCGGTAATCACCTTGAAACTATTGTTACGCACTTCATAGTATGTTTGCGTTAAGGAGCAGAGCACCACTGCAGAAGCATCTGGGTCTGGTTCATACACTGTCATCGCCAACTCCTGATTGGTAGGTTTTCCAAACTTCAGGTTTGGCTCCATTTCCTGGCCCATAATGGGAACGATAGAAAGGCAAAAACATGCCCAAACCATAATTAATCTCATAGCATTCATCTTTGATCGGTATTAATAATATGATTGTTTATGTAGTATCTGTCGAGGGAAGTAATCCGCTTGGTGTAGGAGGAAAGAGGACCATACCCTGATATTATTAGGACGAACTTATCATTGTATTTGGCAACAAATATATGAAAAGAATTACTTAGTTCCAAATAAATATGGGATTATCCATAATTATTTACCAAAATCATCTGTACCACAACGAACAGAAGGATTTCTTTTACAAAATTGTTATTTCATATTCTTTGTGAACTTTCCAGCTATTTCAAGTGGACAAAGGAATTGATTTGTTGCTTCCCCTTTCCTTTGCAAAAATAGTAATTCAGACAACCTAATGAACCCTCTCTTGCTCATTGACACACTAAAAAAACGTAATAATCTATATAACAGGGTATTATGAAAAACTAAGTTTAAACATTGACACACATGGTCATTTATCACTCATCATACGCCACCCAACAAATTCACTAATTGCGTGATATGTTCCAATTCAGCCAATCGTTCGTGGCCGAAAGTGGGCGCATGTTCTAGCTCCCATGTCACGTGGAACGGAATATGCACGGCATAGCCCCCTATTTCAAGCACTGGTCGGATATCACTTTTAAATGAGTTGCCCACCATCAACAGTTCCTGGGGCTGGCATCCACAGTCACGGCATAAGTTACGGTATTCGTCCGTCGTCTTGTCGCTGACGATAACCGTGCGCGAGAAGAAATGAGCCAAACCAGAGCGAGAAAGTTTGCTCTCCTGGTCAAGCAGTTCACCTTTCGTGAACAACACCATATCAAAGCGATGTAAACCCTCGATATACCGCAACGTCTCCTCCACCCCATCAAGCGGTGTAGCCGGTAGGTGGAGTAGTCCCCGTCCTAATTCAAGAATACGTCCTATATCTTCAGCAGGCACCTTGCCCTTCGACACCTTAACGGCATTCTCCACCAAGGAGAGGGTGAAAGCCTTTGTACCGAAACCCAGGTCGGGCATGTTCTTCGTCTCGGTCTGGAAAAGCGAAGCCCTGACCGTCTCCACATCGGCAAAGGGAGACAATATCTCACAATATCGGTCGGTAGCCTCTTCAAAATGCCCTTGGCAGTCCCATAACGTGTCGTCGGCATCGAAAGCCAATACTTTCACCCCGCTGATATCCATTGGCTGATTCATTTGTCCGTTTCCTCCATGGGGAAGAGACCATACAGACGTGAGTCTATCTGGTCAGTAATGGTCTGGAAGTCCGCCAGGCTGGCCTCGAACTTCACATGGTCACCATCCACAATAATCAGGTTGCCCTTGAAGGTTTCTATCCACTCCTCATAGCGTTTGTTCAATCCTTCCAAGTAATCGATGCGGATGGACTGTTCGTATTCCCTTCCACGCTTGGCAATCTGTGCCACGAGGTTGGGCACCGACGAACGGATATAAATCATGAGGTCGGGTAGTTTGACCAGCGACATCATCAAATCGAAAAGATCGGTATAGTTGTCGAAATCACGGTCGCTCATAAATCCGCCGTCATGCAGGTTGGGCGCAAATATCTTGGCATCCTCGAAGATGGTACGGTCCTGGATGATATAGTCCTTCGACTTGGAAATCTCCACCACCTCGCGGAAACGCTTGTTGAGAAAATAAATCTGCAGGTTGAACGACCAGCGCGACATGTCGGCGTAAAAATCCGACAGATAAGGATTGTTATCGACGGGTTCAAAACGGGGTGTCCACCCATATCTGCGGGCGAGCATTTTGGTAAGCGTGGTCTTGCCACTGCCTATGTTTCCGGCTACTGCTATGTGCATTGTATATAGTTTGTGAGGTTTTGAGTTATTGAGTTTGGGAGTATTGAGCTTGGGAGGGGTTTGGGAATGTAGGAGTTGGCATGCCCCTCACCTCTCGGTGAACAATCCGAAGAGGTTGGCGTCGATGCGGTCAGTGATGAAAGCGAAGTCTCTCGGGTTATGCTCAAAGTCAAGTTCATCAACCTCGATGGTGAGCACCTGTCCTTTGTATTTATTGAGGATGAAATCTTCGTAACGATTGTTCAGGTTGGTAAGGTATTCCAGTTGGATGGCCTGTTCATATTCACGGCCGCGTTTTTGGATGTTCTGAACGAGATGTGGCACCGATGCCCGCAAGTAAATCATCAGCTTTGGATATCTCACCACCGACATCATCGACTCAAACAGTTCCATATATGTCTCGAAGTCACGTTCAGAAAGATTGCCCATTGCATAATTATTAGCGGCAAAGACATAAACGCCCTCAAAGATGCTACGGTCCTGAATGATATCATTGTCTGACCGTGTTATTTCCAGCAAATCGCGGAAACGTTGTTTCAGGAAATACACTTCCAAGTTAAAAGCCCATCGTGGCAGGTCGCCATAATAATCGTCAAGATAAGGATTGTAGTCCACCGCCTCAAACTGTGGAGTCCATCCGTAATGGCTCGCCAACTTGTTGGTGAGCGTGGTCTTACCACTTCCCATATTACCTGCTACGACGATGTGCATTTCTACATACTTTGGTTTGCAAATTTAAATAAAAAAAACGACAATATGCTGTTTTTTTCTTTATTTTGCAGCATCATCGAAAAAAAAGAGAGAAATGTAAAAATGAGTGTTCTTTACAGTTTTTGCCGCACTGCTGATAGGTCGTGGGTACAAGAACAAATGGAACGAGGCGAATGTGACATATAAAAATGTGACATATAAAAAAATGGGGTTATGAGGCGTACCCCATAACCCCATCACCTATCGACTTAATTAAAATAATACAGGAACGAGGCAATACCTTCTAGGGCTGGCTTGCGCTGGCCCTCGATTTCTATTTTGAAGGCAATCTCCGCCTTGCAAATGCCACGCAGGTTAGCTATATTGTGAAGCGTGGTGACCAGACGCACCCTACTTCCCGTGACGACTGGTTGTCCGAAGCGCATCTTGTCCATGCCATAGTTGACCAGCATTTTGATGTTGTTCACTTCGATAATCTGGTCCCACATATAGGGCAGAAGCGACAGCGTGAGATAACCATGGGCAATGGTACTTTTATATTGACTTTCTTTCTGTGCCCGTTCCACATCCACGTGAATCCATTGGTGATCAAGTGTGGCATCAGCGAAGAGATTGATACGCTCCTGGTCTACCAGCAACCATTCCGAGCATCCCAACTGTTCACCAAGATGCGATGCAAATTCCTCGTAGGAATTAACGACAAGTTTTGACATTATTGAGTTTATAAGTTTGTGAGTTTATGAGTTATAAGTTTGTAAGTTTATGAGTTTGTGAGCTTTTGAGGTGTGCACCATCCCTTTGGGAGAGATAGGGTGAACATCACCCAATTATCGCGGCGGCTGCCAGTGAATAGAATTTCGACTGAATGCTGTCACCTCGTGATGCCAATACCACGGGAGCCTTTGCCCCTTGTAACATACCCGCTGTGTTAGCTCCGGCAAAGAGCGTGATGGTCTTGTAGAACACGTTTCCTGCCTGAATGTCGGGGAAAATTAGCACATCGGCTTCACCATTCAGCGGAGAATGAAGTCCTTTTTTCTCCAACGCATGACGGTCGAGCGACGTCTTTAGGTCGAGCGGTCCGTCAACGATGCAGGGACCATAGAGACCTTTTTCAGCATCCTCAATGATATCTTTGTAGCCGACGGTGAAAGGAAAAGCTTTCTCGCTCACCTTTTCCGAGCAGTTGATGAGCGCCACTTTGGGTTGTTCGATACCGAAAGAGCGGCAGATATGGGTGGTGTATTTCAGTTGCTCCACGCGTTGCTCTTGCGTTGGATAGGGAATGACCGCAGGGTCGGTGAAGAAGAGCAGTCTGGGATAGTTGGGCACTTCGGCCACAGTGACATGGGTAAGCACTCTACCTTTCGGCAATATACCCCATTCCTTGTTGAGAACGGCACGGAGCAGGTTATCGGTATTAATGAGACCTTTCATGAGCACATCTGCCCCACCCTCTCTTACCAGTCTCACAGCCTTACCCGCCGCGTCGTCAGGATCGTCGGCATCAATAATCGTGATATGGTCCTTGTGTTCCATTATCGCACTATTTGCCTCCACCTCCTGTCGGCATCCCACGAAAACGGCATCGATAATACCAGCCTGCAAGGCCTTGAGTACTGCACCTTGTGTAGATTCGTCGGCGGCACATACCACGGCCACCTTTTTTCTTTGGCCTAGGTCTGCCAAATGTTCAATTAACTCTTTGAAATTCTGTATGGTTTTCATTGTTAAGGGTTGAAGATTTAGAATTTAGAGGTGAGAAGTGAGGGTACCTCAGAATCTGAAGAAGAAGAAATAGGCTGCGGCCCAATCAGGTCTCACGCCTCGCGCTTCTCCAATATACGAACCCGAACCGTTGTAGATTCGGCCACCGCTCTCGATGCGTCCGATGTATGAACCAGAACTGTTGTACACACGACCGCCGCTCTCGATGCGTCCGATGTATGAACCCGAACTATTGTATACACGACCACCATCTATGCGACCGATGTACGAACCTGAACTGTTGTAAATTCGGTCGCCATCAAAGCGTCCAGAGTAGGATCCAGAACTATTGTACACCCGTCCACCACTCTCGATGCGTCCGATGTATGAACCCGACGAATTACGTAAGTCCTGTGCTTGTGCCTTAGGCACTGCGACAAACAGGAGAGCCAACAAAGAAATAAGGCATAAAATATTACGTTTCATAGCGTTATGTTTTAAGTATTACAATGAGTCTTCATTCATGTGCAAAGATAGTATTTCCAGGATAACAAGTCAAGGGGGAAAACCCTATTCTTGCTGCCAAAAGTCCTAATTCTGCATCCGTTCTCCGAGCGATTTGTCTGGCATCATGATAGCTGTGAGAATCCGTCCTGAATGTATCCCCAACCTGCGGGCGGAAAAGAAGCGCTCCACTTGGTCGTAAGTGCAAATGCCACAGTCGTGTATGTTCACGGCACTCACCCCGCAATTTTGCAGTTGCATAGCATTGCACGACGGGAGATCAATGTGCCATTTTTCTTGCCGGCGAGCAATGTCAGCCATATTGAAACCCGCCGTCTCGAATTGCTCATACACCTCATCACCCACCTCGAAGCGAGTCAGGGAGATGCCTGGACCGATAATGGCGTATAGGTCATGGGGATGGGTATGTACCGTCTCCCTCATATAGTGCACGGTCTTCTCCACAATGCGGGCCACTGTTCCTCGCCAACCCGCATGGATAGCCGCCACCGCTTGATGTATGGGATCGTAGAGCAACACGGGTATGCAATCGGCCGTCGAGACGCCCACACAGATGCCAACTAAATCGGTGACAAGCGCATCAACCCCATCTAGGGCCACGGTCTGTTCTTCTTTGGACATACTGAGGAAGGTTTCGTCAATCTGGCGTATTTCAGTGCCATGTGTCTGGTGGGGAAACAGAAGATGCCGCACAGGGATACCCAATTCCTTACACAATGCCGTTTTGTTGGCATTTATCGCTTCAGGACGGTCACCACAATAGTCGTTGACGTTGAATGTACCATACTTCCCCTCACCTACCCCGCCCTGGCGAGTGGTACTGAAAGCCACCACTCCGTCGGGCATATCATATCGAAGCAGTTGTGGCACGCACGGCTCATCGTGACAACTCATCATCATCTTCTTCGTATTCAAAATCGTCGAGGTCGTCTATATCTTCCACATCCACGTATTCTATCTCACCGTCCTCGCCTTCGGCCATCATCTCCGCTTGGAAACGCGACATATCCTTGTCACGATGAACAAGCGTATCTTCAGACATGATGCTCTGCAGTTTGTTGCTCTCGCTGTTCAATTCACGCCACAACACGTCCTTCAACTCGTCAAGTCCCATTCCCGTAACGGCAGAGATGAACACCACAGGCACATCCGGCGGCAAGGTGTCGTGGAGCATCTCAATGAGTTCATCATCAAGTAAGTCGCATTTCGTCACCGCCAACACACGGTGCTTGTCAAGCATGTCGGGGTTGAAGTTTTCCAACTCACGGAGCAGCAGTTCATATTCACGCCGTATGTCGTCGGTATCTCCCGGCACCATAAACAACAGCAGCGAATTACGCTCAATATGTCGAAGGAAGCGCAGTCCGAGACCTTTGCCCTCCGAAGCGCCCTCGATGATACCAGGTATATCGGCCATGACGAACGACTGTCGCTCGTGATAGGCCACGATACCCAACGACGGTTCAAGTGTCGTGAACGGGTAATTGGCAATTTTCGGTTTGGCGCTCGACAGAGCTGAGAGCAAGGTGCTCTTTCCCGCATTGGGCAGTCCCACGAGTCCAACGTCAGCCAAGAGCTTCAGTTCGAGGATAACCGTCATCTCCTCCATTGGTTCACCCGGCTGTGCATAGCGCGGCGCCTGGTTGGTGGCTGAACGGAACTGAAAATTACCCAATCCGCCACGGCCACCACGAAGCAACATCACCTCCTGGCCATCCTCCGTCACATCGCAGATATACTTTCCCGTCTCAGCGTTGTAGACTACTGTTCCACAAGGCACATCGATATATTCATCTTTACCATTGGTGCCATGTTTTTTGTCACGCCCACCATTGCCTCCGTGGCCGGCAAACACATGCCGTTGGTATTTCAAATGGAGCAAGGTCCAATAGTTATGGTTGCCACGCAGATAGACATGGCCTCCCCTACCTCCGTCGCCACCATCAGGCCCACCATTGGGCTGGTATTTCACATGGCGCAGGTGCATAGAACCCTTGCCGCCCTTTCCAGAGCGGCAACTGATTTTCACATAATCGACAAAATTGGATTCCATTCTTATACCTCCTCTACCACTTGGCAGATGTCGGCAAAGATACGGTCGAGGTCACCGAAGCCGTTGATATGCTTGCGCAGTCCTTCCTTCTCATACCACTCGATGAGCGGTGACGTTTGATTGTGATACACATTCAAACGCTGACGGATGGTCTCCTCATTGTCATCAGAACGTCCACTCTGCTGTCCACGCAAGATAAGACGTTTCATCAACTCCTCTTCGGGCACATCGAGTTCAATCATCGCCGCCACCTCATGACCACGCTTAGCCAACATCTCCTTCAGCGCTTCCGCCTGCGGAATGGTGCGGGGGAAACCATCGAAGATAACACCGGCATGGTCGGCGCCGTAAGAATCATACACACTGGCCAGAATGTCAATCATCAGTTCGTCAGGGATGAGTTGTCCTTGGTCAATATAAGCCTTGGCCGTCTTACCCAGTTCTGTGCCTTGTTTGATTTCACTGCGAAGCACATCACCCGTGGAGATGTGGTTCAAACCATATTTCTTGATGAGCAGCTCGCTCTGGGTGCCCTTGCCGGAGCCTGGCGCACCAAAAATAACAATGTTTTTCATCTTCTTTTTTTCGTCTACTAAAGTATATATGTCGCGGAGACCACGTCCTTGCTGGTCATAATCGAGACCATAACCGAGGATGAAGTCGCTGGGTATCTCGATGGCCACATATTCGATATCGAGGTCCACCTTCAGTTCTTTAGGCTTAAGCAGCAGGGTGCAGATATGGACCGACTCGGGGTTTCGTGTGCCCAATGTCTCAATCATTTTCTTCATGGTCAGTCCCGACTCCACGATATCCTCAACGATGATGATGGTGCGTCCCGACAGGTCTTCATTGATGCCGATTACCTCAGTCACCTTGCCTGTGGAAGTGGTGCCTTGGTAGGAAGCCAATTTCACGAACGATATCTCGCATGGAATGGTAATGCGCCGAAGCAGGTCGGCCGCAAAGATAAACGCTCCGTTCAAGACAGCGAGGAACAACGGATTTTTGCCTGCCATGTCTTTATTGATACGGTCGGCCACTAATTGGACACGCTTGAGAATTTCCTCTTCAGGAATGGAGGTGCGGAAGGTTTTGTCCTTGATGGTTACAGTACTCATTGGATTAATTATTTAAGGCTCGATAGAATAAAAACACTAAATTTGATTGATATTGCAAAGATACAACTTTTTCCTGAAATCCATTCATTTCGCCGCCACCTTTTTACATATTTACATGAATATTGCAAAATCGTTTTGCCACGTCAGCATTATTTTGTAATTTTGCCGCCGTATGCACTATAGATGCCTATAGTCTATTAGATAAAATATAATGAAAATACTTACAAGTATTCAGCTGCATGAGCTGGACGAATATACGATAGAGCACGAGCCCATCAAGTCTATCGACCTGATGGAACGGGCAGCCAAAGCCATCACACGCGCCATCAGTGAACGGTGGAACGTGCGCACACCCATCGTTACCTTCGCCGGCCCTGGCAATAACGGTGGCGATGCGTTGGCAGTATCACGCATGTTGGCGGAACAGGGTTACAACGTTACGGTCTATTTGTTCAACACCAAGGACCACCTGTCTGAGGACTGCGCCATCAACCGCGACCGACTCACTTCACGTGTCACCAAATTCACCGAGGTGACAAAAGGAGAGTTTGAACTGCCCACCCTCACCGCCGAGACACTCGTCGTCGACGGATTGTTCGGCAGCGGCTTGATGAAACCGCTCTCCGGAGGTTTCGCCTCATTGGTGAAATTTATCAACCAGACGCCCTCGACGGTGGTGAGTATCGACGTGCCGTCGGGACTGCTGTGTGAAGACAACAGCAACAATATCCATTCAAACATTATCCGTGCCGATTTCACGCTCACGCTTCACCAGAAGAAATTGGCTTTCCTCTTTGCCGACAACCAACAATATGTTGGCAAGGTGAAGGTGCTCGACATTGGACTGTCGAAGGAGTTTATTGAGCAGGCAAACACAGAATACACCATTTTGGAGGAGCAGGAGGTCCGCAAACTCATGCAACCACGCGACGATTTCGCCCACAAAGGAAGCATGGGTAGCGCCCTACTTGTTGCCGGCAGTTACGGCATGGCGGGTGCCGCCGTTCTCGCCGCCCGTGCCTGCACTCGCAGTGGTGTGGGAAAGGTGACGGTACAGATACCCTCCAACAACTATGCGGTGATGCAGATGAGTGTTCCCGAGGCATTGGTGCAAATCGGCAACGACCCCAACTATTTCTCCGAGTCGGTAGATTCCGAGCCGTTCGATGCCCTAGGCATCGGTCCCGGACTGGGACAGAATGAGAACACTGCCATCGCCCTCATCGGTCAGTTGCGCCGTACCCGTTCCGCCATCGTCGTCGACGCTGATGGTTTGAACATCTTGGCCAACCACCGTGCATGGATGCAACAACTGCCCAAGGGCATCATCATGACCCCTCACCCGAAAGAGATGGAACGCCTTGACGGCAACCATTACAATACCGACTTCGAACTCTTTGCCAAAGCACGAGAGTTGTCGGCTTACCTCAAGGCATACATCATCCTAAAAGGTCATTACAGCGCCCTCTGCTTGCCCGATGGCAATGTGGTATTCAATAGCACGGGCAACAGCGGCATGGCCACGGCGGGCTGTGGTGATGTGCTCACGGGCTTAATCACGGGTCTTTTGGCCCGAGGCTACAACCAAGCCGATGCATGCAAGATTGGCATGTACCTGCATGGTCTGGCCGGCGATTTAGCCATCGCCGACATCGGCAAGGAGAGCCTCGTGGCGGGCGACCTGATTACCTATCTGCCCACAGCATTCAAGATGCTGGGAGGATGAGGGGTGATTGTTGAGTGTTGAATGTTGACGGGTTGTTGAGGTCATTGACCGAAAAATTGTCGCTGACGCGATGATGAGTGACGAGTGACGAATTACGAGTAATTATAAATATAATGAGACCGCCGAGAAGAGTTTCTCGGCGGTCTTATTTTATTCACTGCTTGCAGCCTTTATTGTTGCCTCTGCATCTCAAACGACACGGTGTCACCGTTTTCGCCAGTGAAGAGGAAGACGAGTGAACTCTCTTCCGGAAACTCGTTGGTGTTGATGTTCACCGTTTTCTTGCCATTGCATTCAATGGTCTTCAGCACCTGTCCCGAATAGCTCACAATCTCCACTTTCTTCAGCGGCTCTGTGGCTTGGGCGAAGAGCATGCCCTTGTCGTCAGTAGCGGCATTCACGTCCATCGTTGGCCCCTGAGGAACGATGGTCGACGAGTAACTCTTGTGCTCCGACAGTTCGAAGCCCATGGCCTGAACCATCTTATTGCCATAGCGTTGACCCATCACCCTGCAGCCATCTGCATTGAAGTGTAGCCTGTCGGCAGCGGCGGGAGCGCCTTTCGACGAGATGACATAAGCCTCTTGGAAACCACGTGTAATCTGATTGATGGTCTGGTTGGCCCGGGCGCAGACACCATTTTGGTCTTCACCAACCACCTCGCCTACCAAGAGAGACACTTTATTACGCTCGAGGTCGAGGTCACGGATGATATCATTGTAAATCTTGCGCACCTTCTGTAGCCAACGGGCATCGTAAGCATCCGTCTCACCTTGGTGAATCAGGATACCACGTATCTCACCCTCATCCATGGCCTGTTCAGCCAGTTGGATAAGCAGTCCGTAGGGATTGTTGTCATAGGCGGCTATCTCGCGTTTTTTCCAATCTTCAGTCACACCGGCGATATAACTGCGATAGGCGTCTTTGTCGAACAGGTCGATGCCACAACCGTCAACGGCGATATGTATCACACCCACGCGGGCATTCTTTGGCAGGTTGTCAAGCATGGTTCGTCCAAAATAGTCGACAAGTGACAGTTTGGTGTCTTCACGGCAGAGTGGTGGCACGGCCTTGCGCCACTGTCCGCGTTTGCGGTCTTTGCCGTTCACAGCCGACAGGCTCAGGAAGCGGTCGCTCACCTGCAGGTCAGCATCGGAGATCTCACCCTGTCCCACCATGTTCGACTGTCCAATACACAGGAAGATGTAGAAATTCTCATCTTGGGCACTCATCGTGGCAGGCAGTGCCGCCAGTCCCATCATCACCAATAGTTTTTTCAGGATTTTCATATCGTTTAGCGTTTGGTTTTACAAAAACATTTCTATTCAACTTGCAAAAATAGGAAAAAAAATGAAAATACCCATCTTTTTGGAGAAAAAGTTCAATGCCCTTTATTTTATCCATAATGAATAGCCCTCAATCCGGTAATGCAAACCGATAGAAAAACGAAGAAAGCGCCGTTTTACTTTCATTTCAAGGCAACGACCTTGCGCAAAACAACAAACCTATCTAAAAAAGGAAATGGGACAAGCCCCAACGCTCGTCCCATAAAGATTAAAATTCCCGAAAGGCGGGAACAGATGGGGGATGTCTACTTCCCCCTATTTTGCGGCTTCAGCAGTGCCGGCAGCATTGTAAACCAACGAGTTGACTACCGATGCCACATCCTCGTTCTGCTCGAAGAACTCCTTGCCACCTTGACCGTTATTGTCTTTGTTCAGCTGTTCAATCACAACGGTAAGAACACGGTCGGGAGCATCAGCCACATCCTCAAGCAGGATAGTGATGTAATAGTCTTTGGGAGCGTCTTTCGACACCTGATAGGCAAAGGCATCGTACTGTCCTACTTTCATCTCCTTGAACGTGTCGCTGTAATGGTCGGCATAATACTGCTTGTTGCTGAACGACATGCTTTCTGCCAGACGGAACGTCATCTTGACATTTTTGACAGAATCGGTGAGAACCTGTCCCACTCCACCGCTTTCAGCACCGGCAGCCGTGAAAGCTTTCTCGGGATAAGACACCTCGGCTGAGAACGTAGCACTGCCATTAGCAACCAAAGAGAGTTTGGCATTTTTACTGCCGCAAGCCGTCATGGCAATAGCGGCAACAGCCAAGAACGCAATAGCAAAAAAGTTTTTCATTGTTACTGATTTTAAATAGTTTATTATTCGTTTTTTGAAGTTGTGAATTGAAGAAACCAAGCCATTACCTCGTAACTTATTATCACCCTCCTTCAATCCCCTAGTTGCTTAACCGGGAAGGTGAAGTAAGTGTCGGGGTAGGGTTCATCACGCAATGTGAAATGCCACCACTCGGAGTCCAGAGGTTTGAAACCGTGACGGAGCATGGCTTGCCGAAGGATCATACGGTTTCTGAATTGTTCGGCGGTGATGCTGCGCCCCGTAGGCGACTTACTGTTGTTACCCGTGTATTGTCCCGTCTCGGGATTGCCGCAGAAGTCGGGATGGCTCTCAGGACCAAACCAGTCGAAGGTACCGCCCATGTCGAGCTCTTTCTCCGTAGCCATGTCGAAGAGCGTCAGGTCGACAGTAGAACCGCGCGTATGACCGCTTTTCTCCATGATGTATTCCTGGTCGAAGAGCACACTCTTGTCAAGGTCAGGGTAGAAATAGTTTTTCATGCGGGTATCGGCGATGTTCTTCGACCAACGGACGAAATGATCGACACCTTGTTGAGGTCGGTATGCATCATATATTTTCAATCGATACCCTTGTGCCATCACATCATCGCTTACGGCCTTGAGCGCCGCAGCAGCTTTCCTCGTCAGCAACGCTATAGGCTCAAGATAGCCATCGATGCGGTCGCCCACAAAGTTATAGGTGCCGAAATACCGAATCTCGAGGATGGCATCAGGCACGGCATCGGTGAGCGTCACGAACTGGCTTGAGTCATCAGTTGAAAGAGGCGCGGCACCCGTCTTGGCGGCATATTCAGCCTTGGCCTTGACCATCTGCTCACGGAAGGCGGGACTGTTTTGCAACGCACAGTACCCGATACTCGCAGCCACTCGGCTGACATCCACGTCGCTCTGCCAATGCGCTCCCTCGATGACACGGCTCTCGCCATACATCCAACCACGGGCAAAGATGGAGTCGCTATGGGCGGGAGCAATCTCGGCCAGCAACAGAGCACAGGCCCAACCACGGGCGGTATGCCCGGAGGGATAGCTGCCTTCACCACGTATATCATCTTCTGTATCTTGCGAGAGCAGATGCTCACCATACATTACAAAAGGACGCAAACGACGGTAGTGGGCCTTGGGCGCCACACGCATCTGGTCAGTGGTGACAAGACTTGTCTCCAACAGTTTCCAAATCTCCGGTGTATCGTCCTTCGAGATATGCAGTCCGAAAGGTGCGTCAAACTCTGCGAAAAGCGCCTCATACGACCACACCGCATCACGCTGTGCGATGGCTGCCCGTTCGGGATTGAGCCGTTGTGTCTTTCCCCATTGGTAGCGCACCACGTCATAGGCAAATTCCGGGCTATTGAAAGCCGGTGGCGCCGGCAGACATTCGATGAGGTCCGGCAATTGCTTTACATTAAAATATGGTTGCACATATTTCTGTGCATAACCATTGATTGCGCTTCCGATCAGCAGGATGGCGGCAACCAGCCATTGTCTAGTTGTTTTCATATTGCAAAAAAATATCAGAATGATATGGTGAATGACCCGCCAAGAACAAAGGTGTGTCGGTCTTTCTTGACGCTTTGGCTATCAGAGAAATTCAAATCGCTAAACTCTTCGGATGCATCCAGCCCCTCAAGTTCGCTCATTGCCGCCCACTCCCTTATAGTGAATCCCATCATCGAGAGGGCATCCCACATAAACTCACCAGGATTGTAGGTCATGGTATAAGTCTTGCGGCTGAAATCATAATCAAGGAACACTTTCCAAGCATAGTTTTCCTTGTAGGCATAAGTCAGCGACAAACCCGTGCCAAACTTCATCGTGTTGTTCGCTCCGACGGTGAAATAGTCCCAATTGGTTTCATATGTTTCTTTCAGAGGCATAGCAGTCATATCACCGGTATTATCATCTACGAAAATTTCCCTTTTTCCTCCCTCCAGGGTAGCGTTCAAGTCAATGTCCTGCATGACACTATGTCCAATGAGCAACTTCGAGCCCAAAGCGAACTTCTCAGAAAGCGGCAGGTTGAAATACACACCCAAATCGGCCGAAAACTCCGTCAAATGGTCGCTCTTGATAGTGAAGCTGGCCTTGTCTATCAGGTTGGGAACGTAATCAGGATCGCCCTCTTCTCCTTTCCCATAGACCAAATCTTGATAGAAATCATCTTCGTTGGTTGCAGCGCTGGCAAAAAGGTCAACCATATCTTTCCACGCATAGCGTTCAATGCTATTCCACCCCTTGATAGGTGAACTGTTGACCCGCAGTCGACCACCCACACCGAAATACTTGTTGAAGAAATAGGCACCTTCCACACCCACGACGGTAGAAGCGCCGAATTTCAGGTTGAAGGTTTTATCTTCCTCTTCAGTGAAATCAAAGTGCTCCATATTGAATTTCATGTCACGCGAACCCATTCCGATACCCATCGATACGGAAAAGAACGAGGGGTGGTCGATGATGCTCTTTTCACCGCTGATGTCGCCACGCAGCAAGCCACGGCCTTTGAAGATGAGGTCACTCAAAGCATACGCCAATTCACCCGACATGATACCGATACCAGCACCGGAGAGCACATCCGACACCCAGTGGCGGTTGTTCAACACACGCATCACACCTGTTGCCGTGGCCACCGTATATCCAGCCACAGAATACCAAGGCGAACGTGTCAGTCCATATTCCTTGTGCAGGATGGTTGCACCGACGAATGCCGTGGCGGTGTGTCCTGAAGGCCATGAGTTGCGCGTCGAGCCGTCAGGTCTCATCTCTTTGGCCGTATATTTGATGCTGTTGACAAACGCTGCCATGATGCCATACGACAGGGCCGTCGATGCCAAGTAACGTCCCCAATCGGAGCGCCCCTCGACACCCGCTATTTTCAGTCCCGTGGTAAGAGCCGGTCCGAAGAATTGCGTATAGTTGTCTATCTCGGTTTTGAAGTCGGTAATCAACGTATGTTTGTTGTCTTTCACATTCTGCCGGAATGATTTTTTCTCACTCTTGGCAATGATACCCGCCACAAACAAGGGCACACCCGCAAAGGTGAGGTCGTGCATGAACTTATAAGGTTGCACTCCCTCGTTGGTGCGCATCCATGTAAGTCTGTACTTGTCGGTCTTCGGCGGAACGAGGGGCAGTTTTTTCACCGCATCAGAATGGTCGTTCGACTCCCAGGAAATGAGCGTTGGAGCCATTGCCGCAGCCATGTCACAAGCCAGCGAATCAGCCCATTCGGGACCAGATGCTTGTAACGAGTCGGTATCATCGATCGTTGTCGCACACATTGAGCCGCTCACACCTATAGCGACCACTAACAACCAAAATTTCAAAACCTTCATAGTATCACGCCAATTTGTTATTCATTATTATTTGTCGGGGTATATTTGCCCGTGCCATTACAGGAGGAGCAGGTATAACGTCCATCGGGTGTCTTGCCCATGCCACGGCAGGAGGGGCATATTCCTTTCTTCCGGAGCTGTTCGCTTTCTTTATCGACTGCTTTCTGGCTGGGGTGAGAAATTTGCTGCTGAGGATTATTCAAAGCATAGTTCATGTCGCCCTCAACTATAGAGCTGAGCAATTCTCCGCACGAGATCAGAGTGAGACAGCATCCCAACACGACCATCCACAACCATCCGTTATTCCGTTTTTTCTGCATGAACATCATTAGTTACGCTCTGTTCTTCGACAATTACGCTACAAAGATAAGAAAAAAAACTTAACATGCCTGCAACGGCATAGAAAAAAGCGAGCGACATCACATAAGCATGCCCCCCGCTTTCCTACCAATTCAATTATATTGACTTAACGCTTTTGCTTATTCAGCCAGTTTGTTGTCGGAGCCAAGCACTTCCACAATCTTGTGCTTGTACATCTTCTCCATCTCGTCGCGAGCGGGACCGCAGAACTTACGCGGATCGAACTCTCCGGGTTTCTCCACGAGCACCTTGCGCACAGCGGCGGTGAAGGCCAGACGTGAGTCGGAGTCGATATTGATCTTGCACACAGCACTCTTCGAAGCCTTGCGGAGTTGCTCCTCGGGGATACCCACTGCATCGGGCAATTTGCCACCGTACTTGTTGATCATGTCAACATACTCCTGGGGAACGGAAGATGAGCCATGGAGCACGATGGGGAAGCCGGGGAGTTTCTCCATCACTGCATCGAGCACGTCGAATGCCAATGGTGGGGGAACGAGTTTACCGGTCTTCGGGTCACGTGTGCACTGCTCGGGAGTGAACTTATAAGCACCGTGACTGGTACCGATGGAGATAGCCAGAGAGTCGCAACCGGTACGGGTAGCGAAGTCGATTACCTCCTCAGGTTTTGTATAGTGCGATTCAGCGGCCACCACGTCGTCTTCCACGCCAGCGAGCACACCGAGTTCAGCCTCTACGGTCACGTCGAACTGATGAGCATATTCCACCACTTTCTTAGTGAGAGCGATGTTCTCCTCGTAGGGCAGAGCGCTACCGTCGATCATCACGCTCGAGAAACCAGAGTCGATGCAGCTCTTGCAGATCTCGAAGCTGTCACCGTGGTCGAGGTGCAGAGCGATCTCAGGATGTTCGCATCCCAGTTCCTTGGCATAAGCCACGGCACCCTGAGCCATATAGCGCAGCAGTGTGGCGTTGGCATAGTTACGAGCACCTTTCGATACTTGCAGGATGACCGGTGAACGCATCTCCGACGATGCCTTGATGATGGCCTGGAGTTGCTCCATGTTGTTGAAGTTGAAAGCGGGAATGGCGTAGCCGCCGTTGATGGCACGGGCGAACATATCTTTGGTGTTCACCAAGCCGAGAGATTTGTAATCTACCATAGTTTTTTAATATTAACGTTTTGAGTGTTTTATACCTTAATTTTACGAGCGCAAAGTTACGAATAATCTTTTGACATACAAAATTATCCTCTTTTTTTTCGTGGTTAAAATACGCTAAAATAGCATCGTTGCCTTATCGTTTGAAAGATAGTCTGCCATTTGTCAAGTGGGTTTGACAAAACGTCACTCTATCTGCCATTCCGCATTCACATCGTCACGCCATGCGGTCTGTCCTAGTTGCAGGTCGGGCAATGAAGCCAACGATGGATCCATCGCCAGCGCTTCTTCCAATGACATGCAGTCGAGGTCCTCGCTATCGGTGTCGCCAAAGGCCGCCCAGTCACCCTCTTCATCGAGGGACACCTGCAGAATGGGTTCCTTTCCCTCGATGACCGCTACGGGTGCGATAAGCGGTTTCCAAAAATCGTCGTCAGTGATTTTCATTTTTCAAAATATTGTTGGTAAATCTTTAAATTGAACACCGGCATGGTAGCATATATCACATTGAGTATTTCGGCAAGTTGGTTTTCGTATGCTTTCCATTCCTTTTCATACAGGAAGAAATAGAACTCGATGGGCAGACCGGCATTGGTAGCCTCAAGCTGTCGAACCATGAGCAGCATCTTCTCGTTCACTTCTGGTCTCTTGGCAAGGTAGCGCTCCATATATTGACAGAACAGGGTGAGATTCACCTGTTCGCCCTTCAGTTCACTTTCCTTAAAAAAGCCGCCTTCTACGAGCTTTCGACGCAACTCGTCGTCAACGAATGTCACGCTTTTGAAGTCAATATACAGTTGACGGTTCACCCGCCGTCCGTCGCTTTCCTCCATACCGATCCAGTTCTGGAAAGAGTCGTCAACCAATGTCTTGGGCGACACGGTGATGATGGTATTGTCGAAATTTCGCACTTTAACCGTAGTCAGCGACATATCCTCGACGATGCCGTTGGCACCAGCCTTAGGCACCGTTATCCAATCGCCTTTGTGCAACATGTCGTTACTAGTGAGCCTGACACCTGCCACCAACCCCTCGATGGTATCTTTGAACACCAGCATCAGCACTGCCGAGGTGGCACCCAGTCCTGCAAAGATGGCCAACGGATTGCGGTTGAAGATTATCGACACGACGATAATGGCAGCCACGAAGATAATGATAATTTTCAGCACACCGATAAACGATTGGAAATACTGTTGTGCTGAAGTGCGTCGTCCCTCCTCAAGATCTTTGAAGGAATTGATGAACACGACCGCGGTGCGCACACTCATCACAGTGATGTAGATGGCCGTGGCCCGGGCCAACAACTCACGCACCACAGGAAATTCAAAGAACACCAAAGGCAACAACTGCCACACTACGATGGCAGGCACGATATGACAAGCAGAGATGAGCACCTTTCGATTGAAGAGCACCTCATCCCACTTCACTTCAGTTTTCCTCGTCAGCCGAACGATGAGCGGCACGAACAACCGTCGGCACACCCAATAAGAGACCCATGCCAAGACAACGGCCACGAGCACCATGAGCAAGAGACGCGTCACGGTGAGCGGTGTTCCTGAAAGTCCCAGAAATCCGATGAGTTCCTCTACGTATGTCTTTATCCGTTCCATCAGCGGCACAACAAGTCACACAATCTATTCTGAAACTCTCGTCCGTCAGAAGCTTTCAAGATGCCTTGGTTGACGATAGAGAAACAGATTTTATGGCCATTCGAGGCCGTACAATAGCCCGCCAAAGCACTCACGCTGGTCACCGTTCCGGTCTTGGCATGCACGTTGCCCTCGGCACGGGTGCCCTTCATACGGTTTTGCAGCGTGCCATCGACACCGGCAATGGGCAACACAGGATAGAGATGGTCGTATATCTCACGTTGCGTGAACGCATGGCGCAACAATCGCACCATCAGTTCGGGAGTAACATAGTTATAGAGCGACAGTCCGCTGCCATCAGCCACGGCATACATGCCTGCGGGCAGTCCTAACCTGCTGATAAGCCTTTTCACGGCAGCCGTTCCTTTCTTCGCCGTGGCAGGTTTACCCTCGCCGGCAGCCACTTGATAGAACACCGCCTCGGCATAGAGGTTGTCGCTATTTTTCATCATACGCTTGAGCACCGTATCGATGGAGGTGAGATGTTCGCGCACGATGGTCACGCCCTGTGGCGTGCGACCCTGGTCGGCACCTCCTGTGACTGTCACGCCACGCTGTCGCAACATCTGCAACAGTCGTTCGGCAAAATTATCCTTGCGGTCGACGAGCAATGCCGTGAGCGTGGGATTGTCATCGTCCCAGCACCATCCCTCGCCCCATTTGTCGCCACCGAACATTCCCTTGTCGGCCACTACCCTACCCTCTACGCGGGTGATGCCCTCATTCTTGACGGCATCGGCAAATTCAGCCATATCTTCAGCCGAGAAGGTCGGGTCCATCGTGCCCATGCAATAGAGGTTGCCGTAAAGGGTTCCCTCACGCACCTCACCACTGCGGAACAGCGACGTGCGGAAACGATAGTTGCCACCCAGTACATCGAGGGCGGTGATGGCACTTACCAGTTTCATTGTCGAGGCGGGACGCATACGCTGCCGTTCATTGTGACGGTAGACCACGGTCTGGTCGGTCAGGTCGTAGACCATCAGTCCCAGTTGCGATATTTTCAACAAGTCGTCGCGCAACATGCGGTCCAACCCCTCACGAATCCGCTCCGCCCACGCCGAGCCGGAGAGTTGAGTGTATTCAGAAGGGGTAGGCGCATAAATCGTGTCGGACGCATATCTGTCCAGTTCCTCTTCAGTGAGTTGTGCACTGACAGGCAGAGCCATGGCACTAGCCACAGCCAATAGACAAAGGAATTTTCTTATTTTCATATATCTTCGTTTGTTTGTTTCCTAGATTCATCTGTCAATTGGTCCAGTTTCTTCTCGATATCCTCAACCAACGAATGCGGATTGGCGGGCTGGAGAGTCGCATATCGCGAGGCTCCATAACGCACGAGGACATAAGAACCCATCCCAAAAAACATCTTCAATTCTTTTACCTCAACGATGTCGGACATTGGGATGACCCTCGCGCGCGCCAACCGTCCTCGGCGCACCACCAAGCGGAAGTCGTCGGTGACCACATACTCAGAATGCACCAACCGATCCACCTCAATGGCACAGACCGCAAAGACAGCAAAACCGAGAAGAGACGCCAACCCATTACGCTGCCAAAAAAGGAAAACGCCCAAAGCAGCCATCAATATCACCACAAAAATCGAGGGAAGGGTGATATGCGAGTGAAAAGTTCGGTCCAAAACAGCTAATTTTCTTGCAAAAATACGGAAAAACGGGCTCAGGACAAAATGTTTGGTCATTTTTCATGCCAAGAGGGTGCAATTTATCTAAAATTAAGATTTTTACGCCGAAAAACAAAAAATATCGCGTTCCCTTTCGTCTTTTCCCAAATTAAATAACTACTTTTGCAATCATACTAACCTCAATATATCTATTATGATTTACAAATATGACTTTCTAATCATCGGTGCCGGTGTGGCTGGCATGAGTTATGCCCTTAAAATAGCACGTGCCAAGAAAGGCAAGGTGTGCATGATATGCAAGACCTCGCTCGACGAGGCCAACACATCGTTCGCACAGGGTGGTGTGGCCAGCGTGACCAACCTGAAAGTGGACAATTTCGACAAACACATCGAAGACACCATGATCGCCGGCGACTATATCAGCGACAAAGCCGCCGTAGAACAGGTGGTGCGCAACGCCCCCAAGCAGATTGAGGAGTTGGTGCGCTGGGGTGTGAACTTCGACCGCACCGATGCCGGCGAATTCGACCTGCACCGTGAGGGCGGCCACTCGGAGTTCCGCATTCTCCACCACGCCGACGACACCGGCGCCGAGATACAGCGCGGTCTGATGGCGGCGGTGCGGGCCTGTCCCGACATCATCGTCAAGGAGAACCAATTCGCGGTGGAAATCATCACCCAGCACCACTTAGGAGCCCGGGTGACGCGCCGCACCCCTTATATCAACTGTTATGGTGCCTATGTACTCAATCCCGACACCCAGAAGGTGGACACCTACTTGAGCAAGGTGACGCTGATGTGCACAGGAGGTTGCGGCGCCGTCTACCAGACCACCTCCAACCCCGTCATCGCCACGGGCGACGGCATCGCCATGGTCTACCGCGCCAAAGGTACGGTGGCCGACATGGAGTTTGTGCAATTCCACCCCACGGTGCTCTTCTCTCCCACGGAGACGCACCCCGCCTTCCTCATCACCGAGGCCATGCGCGGATATGGCGGCATCTTGCGACTACCCAACGGCGAGTCGTTTATGGAGAAATACGACGAACGCCTGTCGTTGGCTCCACGCGACATCGTGGCACGCGCCATCGACAAGGAGATGAAGATACACGGTCTGGACCATGTGTGCTTGGACGTGACGCATAAGGACGCCGACGAGACACGCCACCATTTCCCCAACATCTACCAGAAATGCAAGACGATGGGCATCGACATCACCACCGACTATATCCCCGTGCGCCCTGCCGCCCACTACATGTGCGGCGGCATCAAGGTCGACCTCAACGGCTGTTCGAGCATCGACCGGCTCTACGCCATCGGCGAGTGCTCCTGCACAGGACTGCACGGCGGCAACCGTCTGGCGTCGAACTCGCTCATCGAGGCGGTGGTCTATGCCGACGCGGCAGCCAAGCATTCCCTGGAGCATGTCGATCTCTACGACTTCAACGAAAAGGTGCCGGAGTGGAACGACGAGGGCACGATGACCAACGAGGAGAAGGTGCTCATCACGCAGAGCGTGAAAGAGGTAGGCGAAATCATGTCGAACTATGTGGGCATCGTACGCTCCGACCTTCGTTTGAAGCGCGCTTGGGACCGTCTTGACATGCTTTACGAGGAAACAGAAAACCTGTTCAAGCGCGTGAAAGCCAGCAAGGACATCTGCGAACTGCGCAATATGATCAACGTGGGCTACCTCATCACCCGCTGGGCCATCGAACGCAAGGAGTGTCGCGGACTGCACTTCACCATCGACTATCCCGTGCATGCGTATGATGCGAAGAAATAAATAAGCCTTTGATTATTCCAAATAAATAATTGGATAATTATAAGTGAAGACAAGGGGCGTGCCTGGATTGGCACGCCCCTTGTCTTATATTACCGCTTTATCCATCACTTCACCACGACCTTGCGGGTGGAACCGTCGGAATAGCGGATGATGTTGATACCACGTTCCGGCGCATCGATGGGTTGGCCGTTGAGGTTGTAACGTGCCACCTCATGGACTCCGGCGGCGGAAGAGCCGCCGTCTGTCATCTCATAGATGCCCGTGGCACCAGGCTCGGTGGTGAACGAACGCACCTCGCCGTAGAACGTCTCGCCACTCGTGGTCTTCACGAAGGCCACATAGTTGTAGGTGGTGCCATAGTTGAGTCCTGTGAGCGTCGCCGTCATCACTTGCCCACTCACCTCCACGGTCTTCGCATTGCCGGGGATAGCAGGTGCATGGGCAGGAGCCATCATCGCCTCGTTGGCGCCCGATGTCGTCTCCCAGTATTGGAAGCCTTGCGATGCCACTCCGTCGCTGCCAGGTAAGGTCAGCCCCTCTATCGACGCACTGTTTCCATCTACGGTGATGTTGGCATAAGTATGCACAGTAGGCTCGAAATACGAGGTGTTGGTGGGGTCGAGCCCTATCCATTCGCCGTAGTAGTATGTACCACTGTCGGAAACATAATACGGGCGGTATTTCCACAGTTTCTCCGTATTCAGGTTGCGGATATACCCCTCCATCATTCCTTCATAGAGATAAGCCGTGCCGGAGTTGGATGCGAAATCATCGCTCCAGTCCGTACGCCGCCACTCGAAGCCCACATTCTTCTCCGCATCATCGATATTCGACTCCGCCGCCACAATCACATTGCCCGAGGAAACGACCTTCGGCTGCAAGGTGGTAAGGGTTAGGGGAAGGGTGGTGATTTTCACATCATATGTAAAATTTTCAGATTTTTCAAGGTTTTCGCCCCATTTTACTTTGACAACATAAGAAGCATTATAAATCCTATTCGGCTCTAATCCTTTCAAAGAAATGGTATTGCCATCAACAAGTTGATTGCCAATATAGAACTTGGCAGATTCGATGGTGGCATCACCTTCTTTGTAAGAAGCCTTTGCTTGGAAAGACGTAGCAGTTAAACCTGAAACGGCTATATATGGATTAACACCTACTGTACTGAAATCACGTCCAATATTAATCTTGTCATCTTCAAGGGAAACAACAAGAATTACACTTTTTTTATCTCCCGGTTTCATTCCTGTGAATGAAACTACATTGCTACTTAGTGGTTCTCCATTATATGAGTAATCATAAAAATCGTATATGTCTTCAAAATGAACATTAAGTGACGTTTGCGTACTCGTAACCTCCAAATGGGGATTCGGTAATGGCATTTCTGTTGATTTGTCAAAACACTTATTAAGATTAATACTAAACCAAGTTAGTCCCCCACCATAACCACTTTTCCAAAGATTGAATAATGTTCTCGTCCCTTTGTTAACATATATTTTTTTTAAGTTTTCCATGTAAAAAGCATTCTTCCCTATATTCGCAATATTATCAGGCAATTCTATACTTTCTAAGTTATCACAGCCAGAGAAGGCACTTTCGCCGATGCTAATTACCGAGTTAGGAATAGTTACAGCTGATAGCATTTCACAATACATGAAAGTTCTGTATTCTATTTGTGTTATGCCACTGCCTAAAATAGCAGAAGTAAGGCTTCTACAACCTAAGAATGCCGAGGATCCCAAACTTGTCACCGAATTAGGAATAGTAATGGTTTCCAAACTCTCACAACCACAGAAAGCACTATATCCTATGGTTTTCACAGAGTTTGAAATATCAACAGAACTTAGACTATTACAGTATTGAAAAGCGTAAGCACCAATACTTTCCACAGAATTGCCGATGCTTACCGATGTTAGAGCTTTGCAGCCCATAAAGGCCTCTTTGCCTATACTCAACACCGAATTAGGAATGTTCACGGAGGTCAACGCATCACAATAATAAAAAGCATCATCACCTATTGTCTTAACAGAATTACCAATTACGACTGTTTCAAGTCCTTTACAGCGACTAAAAGCATATTCGCCCAAATCTGTTACAGAATTCGGTATAGTAACTGAAATCAGGCCGGAACACCCCTTAAAAGCATTACTCCCAATGGTTTCCAGCGCACCAGGAAGTATAATATTCGTCAAACCTGAGCATTCGTAAAATGCATAAGAGCCAATGCTCGTAACACTTGAGGGAATAGTCACGCTCGTCATGTTGGAGCAACCCGAGAACGCAGAAGAGCCGATGCCAGTAACACCTTCCCCAATGGTATAGTGTTCGACCTGGGAGCCAAAGATGCCCAATAACGATTTAGATAAAATAGAATTACTATTTACTGTCACGTTGGTTAAATTAGGACACCCCCCAAAAGCATTATTACCTATACCCGTAAGACTTGAAGGTATAGTTATTTCCGTTAAGCCTTGACAGCCAGAAAAGGCATCCGCTCCTATGGTCGTTACCCCTGCTGGGATGGTCACACTCGGCAAAGACACGCAACCCTGAAAAGCATATTTATCTATACTCGTCACACTTGAGGGTAAAGAAACGTTGGTCAAATTAGGGCAATCTTGAAAGGAAGCATTGCCAATGCTTGTAATTCCATTAGAGATTGTTACATCAGTAATACTTTTACAGCCAGCAAAAGCATGGTTGGAAATTGTTTTCACACTTGACGGAATTGTCAAATCTGTGACTATGGCATCGTTCAAATACAAATCGTATTGCTTGGTAAATGGACGGTAATAGGAAGATATTTTACACCAAGAATAGAGGTTCGAAATATAAACGTTCGTCAAGTTGGTACAGTCTTTAAATGCATAATCATTAATACGGGTAAGGCTGGAGGGAATGGTAACACTTTTCATACCTGAGCACCCTGCAAATAAATACCCAGCAATACTTGTGATACCTTCTCCTATGATATAATGCTCTACTTGATTGCCAAAAATGCTTTGGAAAGATGAAGTACTACTATAAGCCTTTTCGGAAATGATTGTTCCACTATTTATCGTAATTCTTTTCAATTTTTTGCAATTACCAAATGAGGAACCTATCTTTTCTATAGTTGAAGGAATAACCAAACTCGTCAATTCATCACAATTGAGGAATGCCCACTGGCCGATTTCCGAAACTATATATGTTTTAGAATTATAGGAGACAGACTTTGGAATTGTAACATCTCCTGAATAATGTTGATTTGAACCACCATACGTTACTATGGCTTTATTGCCTGAAAAATTGTAAAATATACCGTCAATCTCGGCATTATACGCGTAGCCATCCATGCTCAGCAAACTAAGCAGAGCCGTAATCAAGAGGGTTTGTTTTAGTTGTTTCATATTATTCGATTATAGGTGCCTGTCGCTCTCCCTGCCTCGGCATTAATAAAAAAGGATAGAGCGGAAAAAGAAAAGACGTGGGAGTAAACTTTCTGTCACTTATCTCATCATCCAGGCCTTCGCTGCCCCTTTATCAAAATAAGCAACGCAAGCCTGCCCACGCCATGGGTATTATACTGACAGAGGCGGGAAACAGACGATGCTCCCAGCCAAGAGGATATAATACACCCTACGTGGACGCTTTTCGTTGCGTAATCTTCAGATAAAGTTTCAAGTTGCGAAGTTGAAGATGATAGAAGACTGCGTTCGAAAACGTCCTTTCGGAACCAGCCCTACAAACGGCTTATCGGTCCCATTTCCACAGAAATTCGACCCACCCACCCTTGAAGGACAGGCTTTGTCGCCACAAAGATAGTGCAAACTGAAGACAATACAAAATAAATAACGAAGTTTTTATTTTTATTGTTGAGGTGCATCCTATCTTATGAAAAGATAGTGCAAAAGATCGATTTAGCGAGAGAAATGAAAGTTTATTTTCATTTCCGAGCGTGAGATTATTATACAAACCGAAGACAATACAAAATAAATAACGAAGTTTTTGTATTTAGAAAGTCTACAAGGATTTCATTTTGTTGTTTTTATTTGTTTCCTTTGGTTTTTCTCTCTCTTGTTTGTATATTTGCAGCCAAAGAAAAAAACGTGTTGGGATTATGACATCTATACAGCCGAATAACCTTTGGTCGTATATCCAAGGGATGTCGCTAAAGGAAAAGAGTTCATAGACATCCCACCACAATGCAACCATCAACCTTTTCAAGATGAAACGAATGACCAAGAGACTAAGGATGTTCGCCGCCATTCTCGTTTGCGGCGCTACGGCTGTCATAACAGCGTGTAAAGGTACAGCTTCGCAGGAAGAGCTCTCCGCGCAGCAAGTGCAGAAGACCGAGTTGATACGCACCTCGCAGAGCTGGGATGGCGTGGAGTTGCCCGACTATTTCCAGGGTCGCCCCGAGTTGGTGGCCATGAAGTACGTATTCCCTCCCGGACAGAAGTTGGGTTGGCACCACCACCCCGTCATCAACTACGGCGTACTGGTGCAGGGCAAGCTGACCATTATCGGCCAGGACGGCAAAGAGAAGGTGGTGCATGAGGGCGAGGCCGTCGTAGAGATGGTAAACACCATCCATCACGGCGAGAACAGAGGTACGAAACCCGTCATTCTCTACATGTTCTACCTCTCGCAGAAAGGTCTGCCCTTGGCCGTGCAGCACCCAGAGATACCGATAGAGTAATGACGAAAAGGGCCTTGACGGTCTACTGCCCCTTGGCAACTTTCATTTCATAATCCCTGACAGTCATGATTTTCTCGTCGATGGCACTGTCGACGATGAAACATTTTTGTGAATCGACCATCACGAGGTTCTCATATTCCATCTTATCGTCGATATGGCCATCCAACCGCGTATGACCGAACACCTGGAACACCTTGTCCAGTCCATAGGCATTGGGGGCATGAGGGGTAGAGTGTTCGAAAATGTCGGCCCAGAGCACGCTGCCCGTCTTCTCGCCAAACCACGACCGTCGCCACCCGACGATGGCCAAGAGGTCTTGTCCCTGTCCGTCGAAATCCAAGAGATTGATGGCTTCCACGATCTGCGGGTCGGCAAGCAACACATTCTGGTCGGGCAAATGCCATGCTATGGCATTCACCTGGTTGAGCCAAAAGGCTGTCACCCCTGCATGGGTGAAGATATAGGGAATTCCCTTCACCATTTCAATATGGGCCAAGCGGAACAAAGGCTTATGCTTGCAGAAAAACTCATGGTATTTCTCCCAGTTTTCTTCGTCCAACCGTGAACCTCCCGCCTCCTTCCTGAAACGTTCTGAAGCGTAATGCTGGTCATGGTTGCCCTTGAGCAGCACCACCTTGTCGGGCTGTTCTTGTTTGAGTGCGACGATTTCCATGAGGTTGTCGAAGAGAGCCTCGGGTCTCCTGTCCGTCCCCTCCTCATCGTACGGGTCGAGATAGTCGCCGAGGAACACCACCCTATTCACTTCATCGATATACTTCCTTACGGGTTCTTTCCAGAAAGTGCGTCCGTGCACATCGGGAACAACTAATATTCGTTTTGCCATAGTTTTTTATTCATTATTCCTTTTGCCAGGTCTTGAAGTTCATGATTTGGTCGAGGGCCAGGTTCCAGTCGCCTGTGAAACAGACACCGCGGTCGTCAAGATAGACATCCGCGACACCCCGCCAGCCTTTCCGGTAGTCGTGTATCACGCCATCGAAATCGATGCAGATGGTTTTGGGGCGCTTAGTTGTAGATTGCTTTTCCATAAAAAGTATTTAATCTATTTCTTTGTTTGTTGCAAAGATAATAAAAAATATTCACATATGCAAACAATTCGCGATGCAAATATAGTACCTTATCGCGAACACAATGTTCGCAATAAGGAATGATTTCTTTTAATATAATTACAGCCATTAGTAATACATATTACTTTATCAAGATACGATAGAGCGACTGTATCTCATTTCGCAGTTTATCAAAACCTTCTGTCTTTTCGAGTGTTTGTTCATCCATATACAGTCTCTTGTTCACTTCTATCATGACCGAGTGGTATTTCACGGGAACGCTGAAGGTCTTGCTGTTGGAAAATGGCTCGTTGATGCCGACCTTATAGCCAAGTGACCCGAAATATTGGACGATGTTTCCGACAACTACCTTATCGGGGCAAGTTTCATCTTCGTTATAACCTATGCAGATGTCGATATCAGGCGGATTGGAGTTCAGAAGGTTTGGCTGACTTGAGAAACTATGACAGTCTATCAACAATGTATTATCGCCTAAATACGTCAATCTTTTTGCCATTTCTGCGTGAAAGTCTGCATATAGGCTAAAGGCCGATTTTAAATCACCAAAGTAACGTGTGTTGTATGGAGGTTCGTCAATCTGTCTATGATAAGAAATGCCCAGACCTTCTTTCTCAAGAGGATCATTCACAAGCCGCTCAACATCACTAAATAAGCGACAGAATGGAAAAGCCATAGAGTCTATACCATTTGTTTTCTGTTGTGGTATAAACAATTCATCCGTATAATAATCAATGAGCAATCTTTCTTTCTCGTCCAGGTCATTAAAACTGAAGTTCGACCCTTCCGGAAACGATGTTGACGAATGAGGTATATGCAGAAGCAAATTGCTGCGACTACATTTCATTCCTTCCTTTTTTGACTGTTTTTCTTGTTTCATTTTTCGTTGTTATTTAATTGTTAGACAATAAGAGTTTCGAAAACATTCGTGTGGGTCTAACGACAAATAACAACACCGGCTTTCTTGAGCATAAAAAATCCTTATATGCCTTGCGACACATAAGGAAATCTACAGTCTCTGAGCTATATGAGTTTTTTGGCTTACGCCCACATCTGCTTTTCAGCTCGCCACCGTGGCTCTTCGGAATGCTCTATTCTAAAGCTCGGTTGGCACGCATTTCTGCGTTCTTGATGTAAATTTCCGAATGATCTTCAATTCGGTTGCAAAGGTACTATTATTTTCTCAATAATCCAACTATTTTTTCAACTAATCTGAATTATACATATACATAAGATAACTGTGATTGGAGTTACCGCTAAATTCCACTTACCGTACGGAATTTCTTCCACCCTTTCGCCTTCTTATAAAGTTCGACGGAGGCTGCGGGCACGACCAAGGCCACTTTTCCATCAGTCACTTTGCTGATTTCTGGCGGTATAGGGCACAGGCTGAAGAACATATTCAGGTTTTTGCAGTCGTAAACAATTTTGTCGCCCATTTTTGTCACACCATCATACATCTTAAACATCGTCATGTTTTTGCATCCGCGAAACGCCTCATCGCCGATGGTCGTGACACTACGAGGGAGCGTTACCTCAGTAAGAGCGGTGCATTTGTGATAAGCTTCCTCACCAATGCTGACCACACCCTCAGGCATGCACGTAGTCATCAGATTGCTACATTCGTCAAACATCTCTGCGGGTATTTGGGTGAGCGCAGAAGGCAATGTGACCGCCGTGAGCGACGAGCATCCACTGAATGCACCCTTGCCGATGTGCGTAGCCATCTCAGGCAATACCATTGTGGTCAGCGAGGTGCATTTACTAAAAGCATAAGCGCCGACAGACTCCACCGTTTCGGGAATGTCAACCATGGTGATATTGCGACAGTTGTTCATGGCATAATCGCCAATGGCCACAGTACCCTGAGGAATGCTGAACGAGCCTTGACGACGGCATGGCACCAACAGCAGTTGTGCGTAATCGGCACTGAACAACACCCCGTCGATGTCGGCATATTGGGCATTTCCTTCCTCCACAAAGATGTTCTGCAGTCTGTCGCAGCGGTCCACTGCCGACGGACTGAAAAAGGTGACGGTGGCCGGTATCGCCAATTCGGTGATTGGCGTACCCTTGAAAGCGTATTTCCCTATCTCGGCCACATTATTTGGCAAGGCAATCTCTTTGAGTGCCGTGCCCGAGAAAGCACTTGCAGGTATCACACTCAATTGGTCGGGCATCGATACTTTTTCCAAACGGTCACAACTTTCAAAGGCGCCTTCACCCAAAGAAGTCAACCCATCGGGCAGATAAACGTCCACCAGCCGCTCGCAGTCGTAAAAAGCATTTCTGCCGATGACCTGCACCTGAGGCGGGAATGTGATATGGTGCAACCGACGGCATCCCGAGAAAGCGGCATCGCCGATGATGCGCACATCACGAGGCATCGCCACACGTTCCAACTGGTAGCACCCGTAAAAAGCACGGTCGCCAATTTCCTCTGTGGAGCGGGGCAAGATGACGCTGCGCAACAGACGGCAACTGTAGAAGAGCGATGACCACACGATGCGGTTGTCGGAATGACCACCAAGCAGGCCTCCACGAACCAAACGAGCCTCTTCCATATCGAGATCGAGGTAAGCCTCCACTTTGTCACCTTTTTCGTCGACCACCTTCGAGCGGTCTGCCAGGCGTTTCACAAACCTCATGTCATCGCTGTTGAACGGTCCTCGCAGATGCAGTACGCGCACCTGTTCGATCTTCTCTTTTGGAAACTCTTTCTCCAGTTTGCCCGGCTGTCGAAGGTCGATGAATACTTCGTCAAAAGCAGCCCTACCCCTTCCATGGTGCTGAGCCCACAATGCCGGAGCATACGCCAGCAACAGCAGAACTATCGCCATTCTCACCGTTCTCTACATGGCAGAGGTTTTCATATCCGCAGTCATTATTGTAGATGATAAAAAGTTTCTTATTTCTCTTTGTTTAATCATAAATGTAAAATAGGACTATTGTATTCAACCTTGTTCGTATTCCTCTCTGGTGAATGTGGTATCGGGATCTACGACGAGGATTTCATCGTAGGTGAGGCCATAGAGTTGATATACCAAGATGTTGATTTCCTGGTCTGCCTTCACTATTTGATGAGAAATATCCCGACACGCCTTGGCGTATTGGTTGAAGTAGTCTTCCCATTCATCCTGCTGCACCAACGAGAGTTTTATCTTTTGCTTTTTTAGTTCGGCGACGAAAGCGGCAAAGTCGAGGCTGTCGAACATCCGTAAGGTGGCGCTGGTTTTCACTCCTTGGAGGTTCTCGGAAAGACGACGGAGGAAACGGCTACGCTTCTCTTGCAACTGAGCCGTCAACTGTATCTGAAGGTCGGTTTTCTCAGCCAAATATTGTGGGTTTTCAACTTGGGGGATGCAGAACTTTTCAAAATAAACCTTTCTAATTTCACGGGTTCCGCCTTGGAGTTCAGGACAGTTATACCATATCCACAGTTTGCACAATTTTGAATTGAGAATAGCCGTGATATATTTCAAATTGACCGTATCGTCATTGGCTGTAATCATAAAAGTCTTGTCATTGCCATAAAATCCCTTTTCGTCATATATGAACGGGAACAGCGAGGTCATGTTGGGGTACATGATTTTGGGCTTGGAAAATTCCTTGTAATAACTAATGGTATCCTGCGTTTCAAACCATTTGTTAGATGTCTTTTTGCGAGACCCTTTAACTCCATTCTGTTCCAACCTTTCTTTTCCAAACGAGAATAAATGGTTCTTTATTGCGACAAAACGTTCTATGTCTAATTGTAAGGCGGGGAAAGTACAAATAAGATACAAATTCTCCCACTCGGGCACCCATGCCTGAATATCTCTACCTCGGAGTAGAGGTTTTATGAGTTCTGCGCTTTTCGGATCTTCATCGATAAGACGTTGCTTAGTCGTTTCGTCGATGAAGAAAGCATCGTTGTAACCAGTCAAAATACCTCTATAAATGGAGACTGGCATGTCCTTCAAGGCAATGCCCCGCTGCATTTTCTTCAAGATGTCAAAATGCGCTTTCGGCTGAATAATCCATTCATCCTCACCAAAGGTATCGGAGGGATAGTCCGCCAATTGGCCTGACACTTCGTTGAGGAAATCGCCATGATAGGTCTTCTGATTCAGTGACAAAGCCTGCACACAGCCCTGCCGTTCATTGCTTTTTCGGGTCACAAAAATGCAAACATAGATAGTTGCCTCTTTAAAGAACTGAACATCACCGAAGTTGACTATCTGCTGCATGTCAGTCTTTGCCAAGAACGAACGTAATTCCTTGCCGTAAGAAACAAGCATCCATTTGTTAGGCATGATGAACGACTGGAGGCCGCCAGGTTTGAGCAGGTTGAAACCTCGCTCAGTAAACAGGCAATAGAGGTCTGCGCTCCGGTTGTAAGTTTCAAAACCACTTTTAGCGTATGCATCACTCATTGCGCCAAGACTCTGCAGTTGCACATACGGAGGATTGCCTATCACCACGTCGAAACCTCCCTTTTCAAATACTTGTGGAAATTCCTTCTGCCAGTCGAAAGCCTTGTCACCGGCTATGGCTGGGTCGCTGATGAGCGAATTGCCGCATTTGATGTTTTCATTGAGAGAATTAAGTTTGCGGTGAGGCTTGGCGGTTCGCAGCCATAGGGCAAGGCGGGCTATCTCCACACTCTCCTCATTGATATCCACACCGTAGAGATTATGTTCAAGAATGCTGTTTTCCACATCCTGAAATACGAGTGTCGAGCCTAACACTTTCGCCTCCATCTCATCGATAAGACGGTGTTCGGCCATGAGGAACAACAGGGCTGCATTGAGGAATGCACCACTACCACAAGCAGGGTCGAGGATGGTTATTTGCAGTAGCCATTCACGATATTGACGCAACTGGTCGAGCAGACGTTTCTTCGTGGACTGCTGTCGGCGGTGATCACTGAAATATTCCGCCTCATCGATATGCAGTTCCCGTTTCTTCTCACTGCATAAACGTCCCACGGTGTTCTCAACAATGTATTTAGTGATGTACTGGGGTGTGTAGAACACTCCGTCCTGCTTCCGCTTCGAAGTGGTGGAAATCTGCCCTTGGGTAATCTGTTGCGTCACCTCCTCAATCTCCGACAGGGAGTTCTCGAAAATATGTCCGAGGATATTCACGTCAACATCACTCTCAAAATCGTAAGCCGAAAGCCGCGCTGTGTGTTCTACCAACAAATCGTCACTGATAGTCAGCGAATCCAGCACATCGTCTGGCTTAAACAACCCACCATTGTAGGCGAAAATCTCATATTTCCTACCTTGGTAACCAGTGTCAAGATAGCCAAAATACTTTTTCAGCCGCGAATAAAACGGCCGGTATTCGTCCATATCCAACAACTGTTTCCATTGGTCAATTATCTGTACTATAGAGTTGGGCGGCAACAAGCCACAGTCCTCCGCAAAGAAGATGAACAATAGACGGTCAAGCAGTTTCTGTGTCTTCTTAAAAAGTAGCAACTGCCACTCCTTTTCGTCGGCAACCCATCCATTTCCGTCAGTGAATGGGTTATGAGTCAAAATGTCGGCAAAGAGCAACCGCTTGAACTGTGAATAGTCTTTGTAGAGCGTATTGGTAATCTGGTCCTCGGAGGAAACGGACTCACCTTTCACTTTAAGGGCTGTACCTTTGTTCACCTGCGGCCATGATAGACAGAGGTACAATTCGTGGAAATCATCTTCCGTCATCTGAAAGAGGTTCCACTCTCGGTAATCCACAGCATTGTCGATGTATAGACGCAATTTCTCAAAATTGGATATAATGACATAACGGGTGTCGCGGTGCTGGCTCTTGTAGCCGAAGGCCTGGGCCTCCACCTTAGAGAGGTCAGTGGTTTTGTGGTCTTTCAGTTCTATCACTCCTATCACCTTACCGTCGATGATGATGGCTCCGTCGGCTTTCTTTGCGTTCGTCTCGTTCTTCTTCTCTGTGATGAGGTTGTAATCGGGCGAGGGGTTCAGCTTATAGCCGAGCACCTTGACGAACAGTTCTCGCAGGAAACCCTCCTGAAACTGTTCCTCCTTCGACTGCCGAATATTGGATTGTATTTCGGCATCCAAAAAGTACTGCCGATATGTGGCCCATGCCCCGTCTGTCTCCTCTTTCGGCAGGGCGGCCAAATACTTCTTAACGATATTCCTCTGAAACAGCATGGTTGGTGATTGTTCAAATTAAAAACGGTTCATAATTATAAGAATATTCACCGGCTTATTTTTCTCACCTTGGTGAGAGCATTTCATCCATAGATTATTGATATTGTGCAAAAATACAAAAAAGCCAACAAAGATGCAAAAAAAAGCCAGTCTATTTCAACAACTTCGGGCGGACCGATTGGCCCGCCCGAAAGATGTTGATACGACGAAATATTACTGTTTCTTCATGATGATGTCGCCACCGGCGGCCACGGCCTCCATGTTGAGGGGGATAAGGCCATGGTGACGCTCGGGAAGGGTCTTGTAGAGGGCCTTCTCCAAGCCATTGGTGGTGACAACGGGACAAACCTTGAGGAGTCCGCCGAGCACAATCATGTTAAATATTTTTGAGTTCTTCATCTCAGCCGCCTTGTCCATGGCATCGATGGTATACACATTGATGTCGGTGCGAGTGGGCGGGTTGATGATGCCGTAGTTGTCGTAGATGAGTATGCCACCGGGCTTCACACGCGGCTCGAACTTGTCGAGCGACGGTTGGTTGAGCACAATGGCGATGTCGTACTTGCTAAGCACAGGCGAGGAGATGCGGTCGTCGCTGATGATGACCGTCACATTGGCGGTGCCACCGCGCTGCTCAGGACCGTAGGCGGGCATCCATGTCACCTCCTTGTCTTCCATCAGTGCGGAATAGGCCAAAATCTTGCCCATGGAGAGCACGCCCTGGCCACCGAATCCGGATATGATTATTTCTGCTTTCATGTCATTTAGTTTTTTGGGGTGAGAGGTGAGGGGTGAGAGGTGAGAGATATGCCTGCAAGGTAAGGTCTTCACACCTTCAACTCCTTTAACTCCTTCACTCCTAAATTCTACATTCCTGTTGTATCTTTGAGGTCACCTTTGGGATAGAAGGGGAACATGTTCTCGGTCATCCATTCGTTGGCCTGACGCGGGGTGAGTTTCCAACCGCTATTGCAGGTGCTGACGAACTCGACGAGGGATGAGCCTTTCTTGGCCATGGAAGCCTCGAAAGCTTTGCGCAACGCCTTCTTCGCCTTGCGGATGGCGCCCACGGTCTCCACGCTCTGGCGGGTGACATAGCAGGTACCCTCAAGTTGGGCGGCGATATCAGCCATTTTCAGGGGATATCCGTGCAGGTCGGCCTGACGACCGTAAGGACAGGTGGCCGTCTTCTGACCGAGCAATGTGGTCGGTGCCATCTGTCCACCCGTCATGCCATAGATGGCATTGTTGATGAAGATGATGACGATGTTCTCGCCACGGTTCAGCGCATGGATGGTCTCACAGGTACCGATACATGCCAGGTCGCCGTCACCCTGATAGGTGAACACCAGGCGATCGGGCCACATACGTTTGATGCCCGTAGCCACGGCAGGAGCACGTCCGTGAGCGGCCTCATGCCAGTCAATGTCGATATAATTATAGGCGAACACGGCGCAGCCCACGGGCGACACGCCGACGCTCTTCTCTTCCATGCCCATCTCCTCAATGACCTCGGCGATGAGTTTGTGCACCACACCATGGGAACATCCCGGACAGTAGTGCATGGGGTTGTCATTCAACAGAGTCGGTTTCTTGTAAACCAGGTTCTCCGGACTGATGATATTGTTTGTTTCCATCATTTCATCAATTTAGTTTTCAATGCCTCTACTATCTCTTCGGGGTCGGGAACGATACCGCCCAGACGGCCGAAATATTCCACGGGAACAGCGCCATTGATAGACAGACGAACGTCCTCGACCATCTGTCCGGCGTTGATCTCGGCCACAAGCACACCTTTCTTGCCCTTGGCCATGGCGGCTATCTCCTTCGTGGGGAACGGCCACAGTGTGATGGGACGGAACAGACCCACCTTGATGCCCTGTTCACGAGCCAACTCGATGGATTTCTCGGAGATGCGCGCGGCACTACCGAAGGATACAATCATATATTCGGCGTCGTCCATCTGCATGGTCTCATAACGCACCTCGTTCTCACGGATGGTCTGGTATTTCTCCTGCAGGTGGATGTTGCGCTGCTCCATGATTTCAGGTTTCAGTTCGAGCGACGTGATGACGTTGCGCTGACGGCTCTTCGGTTTACCGTTTGAGGCCCACGGGCACTGCGCTATCACCTCCTCGTCGGTGCGGCGAGGCTTATACGGCGGCAACACCACCTTTTCCATCATCTGTCCGATGACACCATCGCTGAGAATCATCGCAGGGATGCGGTATTTGAACGAAAGTTCGAAGGAGAGGTCGACGAAATCGACCATTTCCTGCACCGACGACGGAGCGAGCACTAGCACGTAGTAGTCGCCGTTGCCACCGCCACGGGTGGCCTGGAAATAGTCGCTCTGCGACGGCTGAATAGTACCCAGACCAGGACCGCCACGCTGCACGTTGACAATGAGTCCCGGCAGTTCGGCACCCGCCATATAGGCGATACCCTCCTGCTTGAGCGCGATACCCGGGCTCGATGAAGATGTCATCGCCCTCTTGCCGGCACCAGCGGCACCATAAACCATGTTGATGGCCGCCACCTCACTCTCCGCCTGTACAACCACCATGCCAGTGGTCTCCCAAGGCTTCAGTTCGGCCAGCGTCTCAATCACCTCACTCTGCGGAGTAATCGGATAACCAAAGTAACCGTCACAGCCACAGCGGATGGCAGCGTGGGCTATCGCCTCGTTGCCTTTCATCAGTTTCACTTCTTGTTCAGCCATAACTTTACTCCTCCACTTTTTTACGGTACACAGTGATACACCCGTCGGGGCATACGATAGCACATGACGCGCATCCCACACAGTCGTCGGGACGCACGGCTTCCACATACGGATAACCCGAGATGTTCACCTTTTTGGACGCCAAGGCGATGACGTCCTTCGCACAGGCATAGATGCACAATTGGCATCCCTTACACCTGTCGGTGTTAACCACGATAGCACCCTTGATTTTTGCCATAATATTAGAATTTTGTTAACGGTCGGGCAATATGCCACGTCCTAAGGATTATACATATCTTTGTTGTAGAAATTCAATATGTCGTCGAGCATCTCCTTGGCATGCACCGCCGGACTCTCCGGGTCGAGCGCTATGGCCTCGAGATAGCAGTTGATGGCCTCCTGCCAATTGCCCTGACGACGGTATTCGTTGCCCTTGAGATAATAGGCTTGAGCCTCCCCTTTCCCCTCCGAAGAAGGGGCGCTGCTTATCGGTTGCCTTTCCATAGGTATGGGCTTAACTCCTCACTTATAAATCTCTTTCTTCCCTGCTGCCAGGGTGTTCTTCATGAGCGAGCAGATAGTCATCGGCCCCACTCCACCCGGTACGGGCGTGATGAACGAACAGCGGGGAGCCACCTCGTCAAAGTCGACATCACCGGTCAGGCGGAAGCCGCTCTTACGTGTGGCATCGGGTACGCGCGTGGTGCCCACATCAATGACCACGGCCCCTTCCTTCACCATGTCGGCCTTGACGAACTTCGGCTGTCCGATGGCGGCAATGAGGATATCGGCCTGTTGGCACTCTTCCTTGAGCGTGGCCGAGCGGCTATGGCACACCGTGACGGTGGCGTCGCCAAACTGTTTCTGCATCATCAACTGCGCCATGGGTTTGCCCACGATGTTACTGCGGCCGAGGATGACACATTTCTTGCCACGGGTAGTGATGCCATAACGCTGCAAGAGGGTGAGGATGCCCAGCGGCGTGGCCGAGATGAAACAGGGCAGTCCGATGGCCATGCGGCCCACGTTCACGGGATGGAACCCGTCCACGTCCTTGCGGTAGTCAATGGCCATGATGACCTTCTGTTCGTCGATATGCTTGGGCAGCGGCAGTTGCACAATGAAGCCGTCAACATCATCGTCGTCGTTGAGGGCGCGCACCTGATCAAGGAGTTCTTCCTCGGTCACGTCACTCTCGAAACGGATGAGTGACGACTGGAAACCGCAGGCCTCACAGGCGAGCACTTTATTTTTTACATACGTCTCCGAGCCACCGTCGTGTCCCACAAGAATGGCCGCCAGATGAGGCCGTTTGCCACCTGAGGCAACGATGCGGGTCACCTCTTCGGCAATCTCCTGCTTGATAGCTTGCGCCGTTGCTTTTCCGTCTATGAGTTGCATTTTATTTGAATGTTGAATTTTGAATGTCCCCTTACTTCATCGGCATATTCGGCAAATTCGGCATCTTGCCTCGCATGGCGTTCATCATCATCGACGCCTTCGAACCCGTCATCATCTTCATCATCTTTCGGGTTTGGTCGAACTGTTTGATGAGTCGGCCCACATCCTGCACCGAAGTGCCAGAACCCTTGGCGATGCGCATACGACGACTCTGGTTCAAGATTTCGGGGTTGGAACGCTCTTTCGGCGTCATACTCTGGATAATGGCTTCGATACCCTTGAACGCATCGTCGTCGATGTCGATACCCTTGAGGGCCTTGCCCACACCAGGAATCATCGACGCGAGGTCCTTGATGTTACCCATCTTCTTGATTTGCTGTATCTGACCGAGGAAATCGTTGAAGTCAAACTTGTTCTTCTGGATTTTCTTCTGCAGGCGCAGGGCCTCCTGCTCATCGAACTGCTCTTGGGCACGCTCCACCAGACTGACGATGTCGCCCATGCCCAAGATACGGTCTGCCATGCGCGAGGGGTGGAAGGCATCGATGGCCTCCATCTTCTCGCCCGTACCCACAAACTTGATGGGCTTGGTCACCACCGTACGTATGGAGAGCGCCGCACCACCACGTGTGTCACCATCGAGTTTGGTGAGCACCACACCATCGAAGTCCAAACGGTCGTTGAACTCCTTGGCGGTGTTCACGGCATCCTGACCTGTCATCGAGTCGACCACGAACAGCGTCTCATCGGGCTGCAAGGCCTCTTTGAGCGTCGCTATCTCGTTCATCATCTCCTCGTCGATGGCCAGACGACCAGCAGTATCGACGATGACCACGTCGTGACCTTTCGCCTTCGCCTCTTTCAAGGCATTCTGTGCGATGGCCACCACGTCCTTGTTGCCCGGCTCGGAATAGACGGGAACGCCGACGGACTCGCCGACGACGATAAGCTGTTGGATGGCAGCGGGACGATAGACGTCGCAGGCTACGAGCAACGGGTTCTTATGCTGCTTGCGTTTGAGCATGTTGGCCAGTTTGCCACTGAAGGTGGTCTTACCAGAACCTTGCAGACCTGACATGAGGATGATGGCTGGTTTGCCCTCCAGGTTTAGGCCCACGGCCTCGCCACCCATCAGTTCAGCCAACTCATCATGTACGAGTTTCACCATCAGTTGTCCGGGCTTCACGGCGGTAAGCACGTTCATACCCAAAGCTTTCTGCTTCACCTTGTCGGTGAAGGTCTTGGCCACTTTATAGTTGACGTCGGCATCAATAAGTGCGCGACGTACATCTTTCATCGTCTCGGCGACGTTGATTTCGGTTATCTTGCCTTCGCCCTTGAGTATCTTAAAAGAGCGCTCTAACCGTTCACTAAGATTTTCAAACATTGTGAGTTTTTCGAATTAATGTTCACTAAATGCCTATTGGATAAATGCTTCAAGCATATATATCATGCAAATGTAAGCAAAAAAGCGTTATCTCACGTCTTTCGCCCTGTGTATTTAAAGAATTTTAACCCATACATGATGTATAAAAAGAACAAGTTCTTTTTGTTAATCCTTTCTAACTTTCCTATATTTCTGATTTTTGCTGTTGGGCTTGTCTGGTTCCGTCATCTCAAGGAAACCCAATTGCACCAATGGCTTTATTTGGTTTGCTATATTTTTTGAGTTGTAAGCATATCCTACATGCTCAAGGATTTCTCTGGCACTTCTGGGAATGCTACAGAATTGAATAACATTCTTTTGAACCCCACTAAGTGACTTATAAGAAACGTGTTGTGTCTCTATCACATCATCTCTGTCTTCTCTGTCTCTTTTAAGACCTTGATTTTTTTTCAAGTCGTTGCTTTCTAACGTTTTATCTCTGTCTTCTCTGTCTCTTTTATTTCTATCATCTCTGTCATTATCTCTATCATTTTTGACATCAGTTACCCCCGCATTTCTGCGCTCTACCGTTACAATAAACTCATTAAGCGTCTCGTCATTTTCGAATTTGATGTCGGGCGTGAATTTCAAGGCTCTGGTGATGCCGCTTCCAGCACCCGTGTAAGGCAAGAGATTGATGCCATGATTGAACAGCAACTTGTTCCTTGGTACAGATGCACCGCGCTTAATGCTTTCCATACTGACACCTTCCGGCAACAATCCTGGACTATGTATTTCAATTCTGTTGTCAAAGATAAACACTCGCAGTGGTGCTTCTATTACATACGAGCGATGTAGAATGCCATTCGTAACAATCTCAGACAAACTGGCTGTTGAAACCTCCAACTCGCCCAGACTGTTAAAGTCCTTTTCCACTTGCCTTTTGCGAAGATTTCTGGTCAGGAACGAAATGATATAGTTGTACAGGTGTACGGCATTGCCATCAGCATCATTTCCACTCTTGTCGCGGAACTCCGTGCCCCCAATGCTATTTCCCACAAAGCTGACACATCTCACAGTGAAGGCTGGCAACCAGCGTTGAGGATATTTCCCCATTAGCATCAAGGCTGCCACTGTCAGAGTACCGTCCTCCATAATCAAACCATTGTTCTTCAAGATTCCCTCTGGTGTTTGACTGAGGATACCAGCAATCTCATCAAGACTCCTATGCCTCAGTTCCATTATGGACAACTGTTGTCGCTCAAAATCGATGCGAAATCTATTAAGCAAATAGCCACGTAAGGTATTCTCATCCAAATCCTTGATACTGGTACCGTTCACTGGCATGCTGTCAGGATGCATCTGTCCATTCTCCATCAGCATGGCTATCAGTTCGGCATTGTCAAACACCTTGCGCTTGTCGGCACCCTGTTTCACCCACACAATACCTTTGCTGTCACGATAAGGCTTGTTCCTGCCTTGTTTGATGGTAACCACCACAATGACTCCACCCTCCATCTGAACATTCTCGATGTCGAGCAATATTTGAGGCACTACACCTTCCGATGCCAGGCTACCCAACATGTTTGTTGTCTCTTGTACCTCAACAAAGGAGAGCGGATTGATGCGTCCCGTCTTGTCATCAATACCCACCACAATCATTCCCCCACGGGAATTACTTAGAGCAACCATCTCACAACTCACATCATACTTGTTGTCGCGAGTCACACGTTCTTTGAACTGCACTCTTGTCTGTTCAGCAGCGTCCCTTAGCCTCAGTATGTCTTCTTTAGTCATATCTTGTATTCACTTATTTCAATAACGGTTAGTTCCCTTTATATTGTTCTGCGACTATGGTTGTAGGATTCTATCCGTCAGTCTTTTATCCAATTATGCTTTCGCTCTCTTCGCTGTGCTTGTCCTTGTTCTTTAGGACAGCCTCTCTACTGGTGTTGGCATAGCAATACACACAAAAATGACGGCAAGTGTTATACATACCAATGTCCTTGCTGACCATGCAACCACAAATTTTACGCTGTCCAGTATCCTTCACATTCTTGGGCTTCTGTGGGATAGGAGGAACCTCACCAAACATATCTTTCTCTGGCCATTTCAGGGTGTGAAGATAGTAAACCAGTTCCTTGTCATCTGCAAAGATACGCTTCATCAGTTCACCATCTATGCAGCGATTATGCGATATGCCATATTTGTCTAAGTCCACCTCTTCCGCACAAGTGGCCATTTCCAAGTTCCAGCCGTCCTGTTTCCATATTTCTCGCAATTTGACAAGGCCATCAACGATTTCTGTTCGTTGGGCATCCGTCATTTCTGCCTGTTCTACATTATCTTTGGTATAGTAAGGAGTCTCTTTCACCAGATTATTCTGAACCTTCCGATACGCCTTAACATCCACAAAACTAAATACCAGTTTGTCTGTATATCCTTTCAGTTCGTTGCCTATATGCCATATCTTTGTCAACAGCATACGGGGCGTTAGTTGGGGAGTTACAATCAACGGGTCGAAACGCCAAATCACCCGTTCTTTGCCAATTAGAGATGAAAGTAGCTTAAATGTCTCTATCCGATTTTCCACAGATGGAACATTAGGTTCAAAGCCCTCCTTCTCATAATCGTTCAGTGTTACTTGAAAATAGTAATGTATACCTCGCTTGTCCAATTCTAGCAGATAGGGGATAATGGGGGAAGGATCCTTTGTCCAAAACACAATCACACGACATCTTGCAAAAGATATGTACATCTTTTGATTGATGTTGAATGGATTGTACCACAAGCAATAGCCTTTAGCCAAGCGGTTAAAGAACCACTTAGAATAGAAGGCTGGAATATCAGTAGAACGGCTTGCAGAAATAATTACCGGCGCAGTTGCTTCAACTCTTTTGCCTTGATCCGAATAAATAATAACTTTATCGTTTATCATATTGGTTATGGAGATATTTAATCAGTTTTTCAATATCCTTCTCGAATCTCCCTCTAACATAATCTTTTTTCAATAACATTCGTTTAAAAGCTTCGATGACCGTTGAATTTTCACGGCTTGCTTTTGCATAATAATTCGAACTAGCACCTTTTTGATATTCTCTCTGAAACCAAACAAAATCCATTTGAGTCTTTTCTCTTATTTGCAATGGTACCATAGTTCGAATTACATCCCAAGCACTATTGTCTGAAAAAAAGGGAATTGTGCCATAATCTATCTCAGGGAACAAGGAATTTGTATCATTGTTTCTTTTTCCCTTCTTTGTATTTCTTGATATTTTGGAAGGCTTTAATAATTTCTCAATGTTGCTTATTACCTTTTTTTGAACTGACTTACCTTTATTTAGTCTCTTATCTTTTTTAATTACATCCAACAATTCATAAGATAAGCCATATTGGTTATAAAGAATTCTATATATATTTTCATCTTTTCTTGCCGTTTTACATCCATTACTAATAGCATCCATAAATGCAATGAATTCATTGCTATCAACGGAACTATCAGTTTCTTTCCATTCAGCCTTAAACATATTAATTTTATACAAACATTGATATATCTCTTCATAATATTCCGTATTCAAGACATCCCGCAAAACATCCTTATTCATCTCCATATAACCACATGAAGCGCCCCATAAAATCAAAGGACAACAATAATCTGATATTTCGTTCATTTTTAAATACGTGAGATAATTGTCTATATTTTGTCCTCTCAACAAAAAAGCAGCGATGGCAAGAAATTCTGCGTTTTCAATCGAATGAAGATTAAAAGGGAATCCAATATTTTGAATGTGAGAATATAGATTATTAACGTAAGTGCGTACGTTTTTATTCCATAAGTCTTCTCCGAACTCATTAATATAATAAGCCTTTATTTCATTGATCATGCCTAAACAATAATCTGATCGATGTGCAGATAACTGTTCTGTTGTTACTTTATTAATAATAATGTAATTAACGGCAATAGATAAAATAGGAAGACCGTCAATATATATCTTATTATTATTATGTATTGAAGTGAGCGAAGGATTTGGCATAGTCTTTCTATAATTGACAATGCTTTGTTCCGTATGTCGTTCCACGATATCTCCTAATCTTTTATAATCGTCATGAGTAATTAATTCTGACATTAAGGGAAGAGTATTACAATCCCATTTTTTTGACAATTTGCGGTAAATATAATCCCACACATCCCATTTCTTTAATAAATCTATTAAGCCAGATGAAAAAAATTTGAATCGTCCTAAATCTGAGTTGAGATACAAACAGAATTTTTGTTCGTTTTCCTTTTCTATTGCATCTATAGATTTGTATTCATCCACAAAAACTTTAAGTTTAGTCATAAACATCTCGGACATAGACGGATTTGCTATAATACCAAATATTATATCAAAAATTTCTTGAGTGAGTTTGTTTTGGTGAGCTAATTCTGGAGATAAAGAGAGTTTTTGCCCTAATAAATAAGCATAAAGCAACCCCTTTTTCTTGTCATTCAGAGTTTCTGTATTGTCAGCCAAACAACCCCTCTCTTGAATATTGACAGTTGGCATTTCTTTTAACATAAGGTCTGTCGTTGTTGGAAATATCTGATAATTCTCATAATACTTAATAGATTTATTACTTCTTGTGTTAATGGTAGTAATCCTATATGCATGTTCCGAAAAGAAAAAAAATCGGCAGTTGGTTGGTGTCAAATACAATGTTTTACCATATGTATAAATACCATTTGATTCACTCTGAAGGCAATCACCTTGTAATTGATAGTCATCCTCAACCTCTATTAACAAGGGGTAATTGTAACGATTGATATCATCAATTGTAAAACGGACAGGATATTGGAATAAAACAATTCTATTGATCCCTCTCAACTCTTGTATAACCTCAATACTTTTATATCCAGTATCGCGAGATGGATAATACGGAGAGGGAGATATACATTCTGCTTGAAGTATATTATCTAAATTTAAGCTCGAAGTTGGAATATAATATTTCATACTTGAATTTATTAAAATGGGGCATTTTGTATCTGAGGATTAGAATATATATCAGAAGATGCAGGAGGCAAGAAAGAACATAAAGTATATGAATACACTAAGAACAACTGATTTAATGGACGAGTTGAGGCAACATATAATGCTGCTTTTTCATATTCATCTCGAAATTTTTCACAATATGGAATAAATACATCTGTAAATTGCAGACCTTTTGAACAATGAAAGGTTATGACCTTTGGATTCGTTGATTTAAAATCCATTTCCATAGCATCCTTTGTTTTCCACGCCACAGGAATTCCTTTTTTTGCAAAATATTCTCTAATATAATCAACTTGACTATTGTAGAAAACAAGAATACCCATATCTGTGAGTCCACCTTCTTGTCTTATTCTTATAATCTCATCAAGTTGACTATCTTGATTATTTTGATTAAGTCGCCAAGGCTTAGGACCATGTTTATAACACGCAAAAGAAAGATGTGACTCAGGACGTATATACTCGCCAACTAATGCATTTTCTATGGTTAAACGATGATTAATACAAAGGTCCTGTGAGTGAATGCCTAATTGTTTTGCTGTTTCCTCAACTGATTGTACTTTATGGCCTGGGCTGTTGATTGTTGGCTTAAAATCCATTATAGACTGGTTTGTGTCGCCAAAAAACCAGCAATATGTTCCATGACTTCTAAAGTCATCTATTTCTGTAGCATTAAAATCTTGGCATTCATCAACAAACATATAAGTATAATTAGGTTTTGAAGAACGTTTCCACTCTTCAAAATAATACACATGACCTTCTGTTTGTCCTATTTCTGCCAATTCATCTACAAAAAATTGTTTCAATGACTTCGTGTAAACAATAATTGCATATGATTGGGAGTAAGTTGATACCTGCTTTGCTTTTTTTAGCAAAGTCAATGACTTACCAGAACCTGCTACACCTTTAACAACTATGATACGTTCTGCTGTCAAATTCAAAATAAGTCTCTGGTAATCATCGGGAGTTAAACTATCTAATGAAGGCATAATTTTTTATTTTGATTGATACGGAATAGTTTTATCTGCATTTGAGAAATTTGCTCTACATAATTGTTGAGAAGAGACACCAGACATCATTTTTTCTACAAAATTGACCTTCCCAATAATTCTATAAGCAATTTTACTGATATCCTTATCCCATCCACTATGAGTATGGGATACATATACTATATCTTGCATATAACATCCAGAACAGAGATGTTCATGAAAGAAACATGGGTATGGGTATAAACTTTTGTATGAACCGTCTGAACGTATTAAAGAATTAAAACCTTTATTCATTATTTCGGGATAAAATACTCCTTTCTTTTTGTCTTTATGAGATAAATCTGACAAGAGTAGTAATCCATTCTTGTCAAGACATGGAAGGAAAGTTCTTGCAATTTTTTCGTATATGTTTTCATTGGGAAAAACATCATGTTGGATAAACTCATTCAACGCCTTACACGACATAACAATGTGATATAAGGTATTGGTAGCATTAACAATATCCCGCAGATTCTGTTCTGTTTCTATGTAAAAACACTGAGGATTAATTATAATATCTATATTATCATTAAATTTTTCATTCAAATGAAACAAGAATCTAATATAATCTGGATTTGCATCAAATGCGTCTATATGAATTCTTCTTAAATTAGGAAGTCTCTCATGAAGAATCGAGATTGTACCAAAAATTTCGCCACCAGTTCCACAACAAAAGTCAAGAATGTTAAGTTCTGAATATTCATCAATTACTTGATAGTAGTTCTTGTTTTCCAATAGTTTTCCCCAAATATAATATGCTTCCGCATAACTACGCGGGAAATAAGTCCCAAGATATAATTTCGCGAAATCATAATCCTTATCGGCATTAGACATAACGTCTTCTGGACGAGGCTCATATACTGCATCATATTCATTGAAAATAATGTTGTCAAGCCACTGTGGTAAAGTTACACTGTTCTGCATATTTCCCATCAATAAAGTTTCTATATTAGATTGTTTAATCAGCATTGGATGTCATAGGCCAATGGAGAGACAGGATCTTCCATATATGCTTTTTATGCGTATCGTCAAATCCTATTTTCTCCACTTTTACTATTTGTCCCTTATTAAATTGCTCCATAGAGTACTTTCCCCATGTGGAACTATGCAAGTAAGCAGTTTGACCGTCCACTGATTTTATAATAAAAAAGTATTTGTCAACATGAACAATACCTCCTTCAATAACACTTCCCATGGGGATATCTGAGTCCTTAACCTCTATCTGCTGTTTGGCTGTTATAGTTTTAATAGGAGCTGCACTAAGGTATAGCAAATTCTTATCCTCATTGGCATGAGAGAAATACATCTGCGTCAACTCCGTTGGTTTTAAGCCTTTCTTTGCTGCCTTCTGTTGCTGTCGAAGATTCATAAACGCTTCTCTGTTCCCGACCTTGAATATGAGCATCTTTCTTTCATTTCGAGAAACATACTTCACTCGAATAGGACAATCTGTATTTATATTGACGTTTAGATGAGAAAATTGGATACCATTCAACCCTATAATACCATTATTGAATGAACCCAGATCATCATAATCGCAAGGCACAAGAATAGTTCCTTCGCTATTTTCTAATCCCCACTTACCTAACTTGTTAATTTTTGAGATATTATCAGAAATTCTTTCAGTACTTGACTTTATAGCTTGGCACTCTGCGTCGATACGCCCTTTCCGACCGTCCTTTGAGATGGTAGCCACACCTTCATCGTCAAGTTCGCTAATGTATTCATATCCAGAAATTATTATGTGGCCATTATGATTCAGAATACAATATTGACCATCTTTAACTACAACAAACTTGTCTGATGACCACACCCCAATTTTAGAAAATATAGGTAGCGTTATTGGCTTCGCATTATTATCCATAATGCCCCATAGCCAGTCTCCGTCATTCTCTTTAACATACTTTTTGTGGTTGTCATCCAATTTTTCAATACGTCTAATGTCTGTGTCTATCAGCTCGAAGTTGGAGGCAAATACTTCTATTGTGCCATTTCTATTTCCTTCATACCAGCCTCTATGTGCCTTAATTTCATCATAGATAAACGGCAAACGTATTAGGCCGTCATATGTAATCAATCCATATTGACCTAATCGCTGTGCAATTATGAATTTTTTAGTAGACTTAACTTCCCCGTCTATCTCATTGTTCTCAATTATCTCCTGAATCTTTTCTTCTGTTTTTTGCTGTTCCGCTTTTTCGCGACTTAGTTCTTCTTCCCATTGCCTATCCAACTCAGTTAGTATCTCTTTGTTCTCCTCCTCAATATTAGCAACTTTAATCTTAAACTCGGGATGTGCTGCATAATAAGCCTGCTCAGCGTCTAAATAGTATGGCTTATATGTATTATCGAATGTAAGATCGGATAGTCTGATGTACTTGCCCCCCAATTTGTCAGATGTATTCCCATTAGGGTATTGCCAATTTTCATCAGGAGTTAGCCAATTACATTTCAATATCAGTTCTCCCAATTCTTCGCTTTTCCTTTGAGCGTCAAGGTCGAAGATGAAAAGATTCATTCGATTATTGTAGTATATGTCTTTGACCATCATGTTTGTCAAGTCTACATGTACTCCTTGTTCATCAAAGTTAGAAACCCAAATAATATGTTTTTGGTTTAACCTATAGAACAAATCACGTTCTGCAATGACACTTACGAAAGTAGTACTTAGTTGCAGTTCGAAAACAACTTCTTGCCCACGATAGTTAGCAATAACATCTGGGCGTCTCCATCTTAGAATAGGATGATCGCCTTTTACGGTGTTTTCCGTTCTGACATCAGTAACCCCATTCGTAATTTCTAAGTATCTAGCTATTTTTGCTTTTAGAAACTTATGACGTTCACCTTCATTGCATTTGGCAAATTTTTCTCGATTTATTTCTCTCCTTGTCCTTCCAGTTGTTGTCTTATAGTCACAGTTATCGCTGTCTCTCAGATGTGAAAAGAAACGAGCCAAACCTCTTTCTGTCTTTCTCCCTGATATTTTAACCATCTGGCCACAGTATTTACATACATACATTGGCCTCCGTAGATAAATGGCTTTCTCCAATTCCGTTCTCTTCTTGAAGATAATACTCTCAGGCTGAGAAAAAAAATGCTTAGCATAGATTTCTTTGTCGTTTTCTAAGTTGATTACAGTATCAATGGTCCGTTTGGTTGAATCTTTTGATTTCTCTGAATTATTACCTAAAACGAAATCCTCTATTACTATTGTTGTGTCATGAGAAACTGAAATAGGGGGCATTTCGTCTACAAGATCCTTTTCCTCCAGAACATTAGGAATAATATCTGTTCCAGGTGATTGCTGTTCCTTCTTTATTTTCGCTATTTCTTTAGACTGTACTTCTATCGTCTCTTCTTGCTCTCTATTTGTTTTTTTCAGATTATTAATAGTAGAGTCTTGCTTACTTATTCTCGCATTCTGCTTTTTATTTTCCTCTTTCGCTTGTTCATACAAATCTTGGAGACTAACATATTGACGTTTCAGGTTCTCAATTTCATCAAGGGCTTCGTCATCACCACCACTTTCTACAGGTGTAGATGATGTCTGTAACTGTTCCTTTAGTGACTCTATTTCTTTTTTCGCTCCATCTATTGATGTTTTTAATCCTGCATTTTCCTGTTGAGTTTTGTCTAATGTTCCATTCAATTGACTGATGCTACTTTTATAATCCTCTTCAATCTTCTTAAACTCGTCTTTTTGCTCTTTTATCTGGTTCTGCAACCGGTCTATTTGACTGTTAAGATTTTGATTTTTATTCTCTAGAGAAGTATTGTCTTCTTGCAAACGCATCACTATCTCTGATAAGGATTCTTTTTCCTTTTTCAGAGAATTAGTTCTATAGACATGTCTGCCTATCTCTTCTCTTAGTCTTTTGTTTTCGCTTTGAAGAGAATCAACGTCTATGCCACAGACTTTCTTTAATAACCATATTGTTAACCCTTTCATACAATTTCTGCAAAAAAATAAACCGAATTCTATCTTCTGCCTCTCTTTTATCTCCCTTGCTATGATGTAGCAACTATAGTCCCATCAGCGACTTAAGTGCGTTCAGTAGCATTTCCCTACGGTGTATTTCTGCATCCTTCTCTTCTTGTGAAGCGAAAGGACAACTCTCAATACTCCTCTTTGTTCCTGCGAACAAATAATCAACCATGTCACGAGTTTGTTCCCTCGTGACAAATCTGCCACCTAATAATGCTTCCAGATATTGTGCGGCACCATTTGCATATTCTGCCATTTCTGCGCTATACAGGAATATCTTCTTGTCGTCTACCATATATCTTTCATTTTAGATGTCCTTATTCCGTATTGCCAATTACTGACCACAAAGATAAAAATATTTTTCTAATGATAAGCATAATGACCTGAAAAAGTTACATTTCCATTTGGGATCGTCCGAGGGCGGTCCCAAATTATTTGTCGGGATAATACTACTGACAGAGTGGCAACTTTTCGAAAATATTTGTATTTTTGTAGCCGAATACAAAAAGCGAAGAATATGACAGAAGTCTACCAACAATCCCGATTGAATTATATAGAAGAATCTACCGACGAGATGACGCAATTTATTCATACAAAAAAACCGATGATATTCTCAAATAGGTGAAGATTTTGATGGAAAGAATGGAGAAGACCAAGGTACTGATAGTAGGAGCAGGGCCGGCGGGAAGCACGTGCGGGCTGCTGCTGAGGAAGCGGGGCATCGACTGCATGTTGGTGGACCGTGCCACTTTTCCCCGTGACAAGATTTGTGGCGGAGGACTTACACCCCGTTCTTACCATCTGCTTGAAGAGTTACTGCCGACTTTCCACTACGACTATAACAATGTGCACGAGCTGAAGCTCTTGATGGAAGGGGAACCCGTGTTCAACCTGCACATGAACAGCGAACTGCGCATCGTCAAACGCCGCCAGTTTGACGCCCAATTATTGGAAGAATACCGCAATAGCGGAGGTCATTTCACCTGCGATGCCTTGACATCCATAGAGGAGCATGACAGACAGGTGATAGCCACCTTTAGGTCTGGACGACAAGTGTCCTGCGACTATCTCATAGGAGCCGATGGGGCCAATAGCCGTGTGAGGAAATACCTCTGTCCCGAGACCAACCGCGGATTCCTGTTCCTGGAGCAATATGGACCGAAGTCACCCGACAATGCCATCGTGATAAACCTGTCTGCCAATTACGACAGAGGATACTATTACTGTTTTCCGAACGAGACATACGACGTGCAGGGATTCTGTGACTACAACACCACGATGGAAATCTTCCGCAAGGTGCTCACCACCATGGGCTGTCCCGAAGAGAAAGCCAAAGGAGCCTTTATCCCCCTGGACATTGATTATCCCCTGCATGAGCATATCATCCTCATCGGTGACGCTGGCGGTTTTGCCAACCGACTGACTTTTGAGGGACTCTACTACGCTTTCCTTACTGCCAGTCATGCCGCTGAGGCCATCGACACCGGTCAGCCTTTCGCAGAGGTGAGCAGACAAGTGTTTGACAACAAACGGAAAGAGGAGCGGTTGACCCGTCTCTTCTACAGCCGCTCCGGTCTCAAACTGTTCCGTTTCCTATGCAAGCGTCTGCCTGGAGTGGTGCGTTGGAGTTACAACAAAGCAACAAACTGACATGGAAGATTGAAAATAACGTTAGGAAAGAAAATATCATCATTTGAATAATTATTCTAATGATTGGTTCTCAAATGCTTTGTTACAATGAGGCCGGAATCCGACCGATCGGAATCTTCGTCCTTCAACCCTAAACCTTTTCAAACATTTGCTAATTTGTGCAAAAAAAGCATACAAAATTTGGTAGGTATGGGGGGAATGTTAATTTTGCAGCGCCAAAAAAACAAAGACAACACTAAACTAGAAGGAAGTAAAAAAAGAGAAAGCAATGAACGAAAATGTAATCCGATTTTATGTGGTGCTCAATGATGAGCAACAAGGACCGTATACCATCGAGCATTTGCAGAAGATGGGACTGAAGAGCGACATGCTGGTATGGAAAGCCGGCATGGCTGATTGGACTCCCGCTGGCGAGGTAGACGTGCTGCGCGACATCGTGCAGTGGCAGGTACCGGAACCGCCAGCTGTGGTCGACGAGCAACCGATTGATGTGCCTCCTCCCGCACCCTCAGTGGTGCAACTGGAACAGCCACAGGTGGAACAGCCTCAACCGCCAACACCACCTGCATTGGAACAACCTGCCATAGAGACTCCCATTCCTCCTATGCAGGAGCCATCGATGCAGGCACCACCGCCACAAGACATACCCCCCAGACCACAGACCAACAACTATGGTCCGATGCCTCCCGTGCGCGAGTCGTTCATCAGTCGCCACAAGGGGTGGTTCTTTTTCCTCTTCTTCCTGGCTGTGCTCTGTGCCGTCCTGGCTTTAACCAATCCCGATGAGAAGAAGCACCAGGCAGCCATCAGCCAACTGGCGAGTGATATCATCGAGCAACAGGTAGACGACGTTTTTGGTGATCCCTATAGTGGTTTCGGCACCTCGGTGCTCACCTCGGGCATCGTCGAAAAGGTGGCAGGTCACATGGTGACGGTGAAGGACTATGGACTGTTCTCACTCGGGCAACTGGAGTATGGCGATGAAAAGAAGACCGTTTCGTTTGGCATTCTCGGTCATGTGTTCACCTTCAGCAATGATGACGTAGAACGTTACATCACCCATCAACAATCGAAACGGCAGGCTCCACGCATCCAAGAAGACGAAGATGAGGATGAAGACAACGACGATGACTCCGGCAGTAGCCGCTATTCACCACCTGTGCTTCACGACCAACCTGTTGTGCCCGATGACCCGTCTGCCACGTCACCCGACACGATAGATTTGTTCTGAAAAGGGAGGGAGTGATTCTAGGGTGAGGTTCTAAACCGTGCCACGAGGGGGAGGTGGTCACTAAAACCGTCTTTTTGGTGGCGTTTGCCTACATAAGTGCGCTTGGGTTGTTTTCCTCCATATTTCTTGTCATCGGACAAGAGGAAAGGAGCGTCGAAGATGAAACAGTCCTCGAGACAAGCGGCCATGGAAGGGCTGGCGAAAATATGGTCGAGACTGCCCCATTTTCCCTGAAACTTATAGGTGCCCTTGGCTCCATTCGAGCCTTGGGCATCTTTGGATATATGCACCAGCCCACGCTCACATAATGACGTGGGTGCCGGGTCGGTAGCATAGTCATTGAAGTCGCCCGCCACGATGATGTGCGGGTCGACATGACAGAGGCGTAGCGAGTCGACGGTAGCGTTCACCCTTGCCGCCACCCGCTGGCGGTATTCCTTGTTGCGTGCCCCTCCCACCCTACTCGGTGCATGCACCACCATCACATGTAGGGTGTCGCCACCAATGGTCAGTCCCTCGGCATAAAGGATGTCGCGCGTGGGGGCCTTCCCCTCCACCGGTTCCACAGTAAAAGTATCGTAACAAATCAGTTGGAACGAGAAGGGGGAATAGATAAGCGCCACATCGATGCCGCGTTCATCGCCCGATTCCGTCATGATGTATTCGTAACGTGCTGTGCGGAGCAGTGAACGGCGTGTTAGGTCGCGAAGCACCGTATCGTTCTCCACCTCGCACAGCGCCACCATATCGGGCAAGGTCCAGTCTTTCTCACCACCACAGGCCACTATCTCCTGCGCTATGGCGTTCACCTTCCGCCAATAACGGTTGGTGTCCCACCGACGATCCGACGTAGGCAGAAACTCGTAATCGTTCTTCCCCTCGTCGTGATGATAGTCGAAGAGGTTTTCGCAGTTCAGTTCCACGAAAGTGAAAAGAGCCGTCAGGAAGACACCCAGAGAAGTCATGACGCTGCCGTTTTTTTCGTTTTGTCAGCCAAGAACATACCGATGAGAATCAAGGCACTTCCCACGAGGAAGAAAGGCGTGATTTTTTCATTGAGCAGCCACCATGCGAAGAGGATGGTGGTGATGGGGTTGAAATAGACCCAGTTGGTGGCCACCACAGGACCCAACCGGCGCATCACCCAATTCCATGTGAGGAAACACACCAGCGACGCCACTATGCCGAGATAGAGCAGGTTGCCCCACACCACAGGATTGTCGAAAGCCTCGATATGGAGCGGTTGTCTAGTCACCAACAGGAAAGGGATGATGGTGACGAGACCGTAGAAGAACACTTTTCGTGTGATGACGAAGATGTCGTAACGACGCAATGCCTGTTTCATCAGCAGCGAATAGAAAGCCCATGCCAGACAGGCCACAAAAGCCAAAGCGTCGCCCAAAGGAGAAAGATGGAGCACAAAATGCCCATTGAGCACCACCGTGGCCATGCCCAACAAGGCGATGCACGAACCCAGTATCTGCCATTTTGCCACCTTCTCATCGCGATAAAGCGCAGCGATGAGAAACATGGCGAAAAGCGGACAGGAACAGACGATGAGCGACGTGTTCGTGGCCGTGGTGTGGTTGAGCGCCTCGTTTTCAGCCAAGAAATAGAGTGAGCCTCCCGTTACGCCCAAGGCGAACATCAACAGCTCGTCGCGGCAACGTTCCTTTCGCGACAGCGAGGGTCGGTTTTCCGAGAGCGGACGTTTTCGACGTATGAGCGGTGTGAGTGCCACCAACAGCACATAGGCCATGGCGAAGCGCAGCGTGAAAATCCACGCCGGCGTAAGTCCATGCAAAAGGAGGACCTTCGTACTCACGAAGGTGGTACCCCAGATGGCCACAGTGAAGAAAGCCACGAGGTGAGCCCATGCGCGGTTGGTTTGCTCCATTCCGTTCAACGCTTGATTTCGATGTCGCGCCTGACGTTGTCGCGTATCTTCTTGAGATAGGCCGCCATGCCATCGGCATCTTTATTGTCGATGATTTCCAGCAACTCCTTCAGTTCCGTGCGTATCTGCGCCACCTGACCACTGGTGTAGGGGTTGAAGAGCACCTCCTGCAAGAGGAAATCATCTTCGTTGAGCACACCCTTGGCAATACGCATGTGGCGTTTGAATGTGGTGCCCGGCGCATCCTGGTGTTTCATCACGGCAGCGAAGACGAAGGTCGACACGAAGGGGATGCTGAGCGAGTAAGCCACCGTGCGGTCATGCTCCTCAAAATCATATTCGTAGATATTCAGTCCGAGGCGCGAATAGAGGTCCTTGAAGAAGATACGTCCCATGTAGTCGCCTTCGGTGATGATGATGGCGTTCTCCTCCGACAGTTGTTGCAAGTTGGCGAAGGTGGGACCGAACATCGGGTGAGAGGACACATAACGACGACCCGTCTGCTCATAGTATTCTTTCAGACCCGTCTTCACCGAAGCGATGTCGCTGATGATGCAATCGTGTGGCAGATGTGGCAACACTTCATTGAAAGCCGCGATGGTATATTTCACCGTCACCGCATTGATGACCAATTCAGGTTGAAACGCCTCTATCTCTTCCAGTTGGGTGAAGCGTTGGGTGTTATACGTGAACCGCATCCGTTTGGGGTCTTTCTCATAGACCGCGGTCTCATGTTCGAAACTGAGCAGGTCGAGGAAGAAACTCCCCATCTTACCTGCGCCTAAAACTAGGATTTTCATTGTATAAAATATATAAAGCCCCCCACAATTCCCCCGAGGGGGAGAATAAATGGTCTGTGAGGTATTTACGCCCTCCACGTGAGGAGGGATGGGAAGGGGGCGTTGTTACTGATTGATAATTTCCATTTGCTGGCGGACACTTTCCTCGTGAACGCTCTCGAAGATTTTCTTCACGAAGTCGGCACCCATGCCGCAGAGCGCTCCCTGCGCCCCACGTTTGTCGAGAATCTCGCTGTAACGGAGATGCTGGAGCACCGTCATGTTATGTTCTTTCTTGTATTGGCCTATCTCGCGACATACCCTCATACGTTTGGCCAGGAGGTTCATCAGTTGGTTGTCGAGTTCATCTATCTGCTTGCGCAGTTCATGTATGCCTTCCGTGGTCACCGTCTCATCGCGGATAACGAGCAGCGAGAGGATATAGTCGAGCACGTCGGGTGTCACCTGCTGCGCTGCGTCGCTCCACGCCTTGTCGGGGTCGCAATGACTCTCCACGATCAGACCGTCGGCACCCAGGTCGAGCGCCTGCTGGCAGAGCGGAGCTACCAGTTCACGTTTGCCACCAATATGACTGGGGTCGCAGATGATGGGCATATCGGGGATGCGACGACGCAACTCGATGGGAATCTGCCACATGGGCAGGTTACGATAAATCTTCTTGTCGTAACTGGAGAAACCGCGGTGAATGGCCCCCAGATGGGTTACGCCCGCCTGGTTCAGTCGTTCGAGAGCGCCTATCCATAGTTCGAGGTCAGGGTTGACCGGGTTTTTCACAAACACCGGTTTTTCGCAACCGCGCAAGGCATCGGCCAGGGCTTGCATGGCAAAGGGGTTGGCCGAGGTGCGAGCGCCAATCCAGAGGATGTCAATTCCATATTTTATGGCCAGTTCCACATGTTCGGGAGTTGCCACCTCGGTGGCAACGAGCATGCCCGTCTCTTTCTGTACCCTCTGCAACCAGGGCAGTGCTTTCTCGCCATGGCCTTCGAAGCCACCTGGTTTGGTACGGGGTTTCCACACGCCAGCCCTGAAGTTATGGCATCCTTTAGAGGCCAGTTGTTTGGCCGTGGTCATCACTTGCTCTTCCGATTCGGCTGAGCATGGTCCGGCGATGACGAAGGGTCGTTCGTTGTCGCTGGGCAGTTTGATTGGTTTGAGTTCCAGTTCCATATATGTTTGAGTTTATTATTTTTTGGGGGTAAGGGGTGAGTTTGGAGGGGCAAGGAGCAAGGGGCAAGGAGCAAGAGAATAGCCTGCTAGGCACTCAACACTCATCACTCATCACTCATCACTCGTAACTCGTCATTCTTCATCGCAAAGCGACCATTCAAAATTCAACACTCAACATTCAGCATTCTAACTCTTTCCAGCGCTTCGGCAATTTTGTCGTCCTTGGCGCAGAGTGAGATGCGGATATATCGTTCTCCGCGTGAGCCGAAGATGAATCCCGGGGTGATGAATACCCGTGCCTCGTGGAGCACCCTTTCTGTCAGTTCCTCGGCATTGGTGTAATGGTCGGGGATGCGTCCCCAGAGGAACATGCCCACCTGTGACGGGTCGAAAGTACAACCCAGTGCGGTCATGATCTGTTCAGCCATATCACGTCGACGCCGATAGGTCATGATGTTGGCCATACGATGCCACTCGCTGTCGTTGTGGTAAGCCTCCGCCGCCGCCAACTGTATGCCCCGGAACGTACCCGAATCGATGTTGCTCTTCACCTTGAGAATCCACGAGATGAACGTGCTGTTGGTGGCACACAGTCCCACACGCCATCCGGGCATGTTATGGCTTTTCGACATCGAGTTAAACTCGATGCAACAGTCTTTGGCACCATCCACCTGAAGCAACGACAATGGTTTTTCGTTGAGGATGAAAGAATAGGGATTGTCGTTCACCACCACGATGCCATGGTTGTGGGCGAAACGCACCAGCCGTTCGTAGGTTGCCATCCTGGCAGCACCGCCCGTAGGCATATTGGGATAGTTGGTCCACATCAGTTTCACGCCCTCGAGGTCCATGTTCTCCAACTGATCGAAGTCGGGCTGCCAGCCGTCATCCTCGAGCAGGTCGTAGTTGACCACCTGTGTACCGAGTAGTTTGCTGAGCGAGGTGTAGGTGGGATAACCCGGATTGGGCACGAGCACCTTGTCGCCGGGATTGGCGAAGGTCAGCGTCACATGCAGTATGCCCTCTTTCGAGCCGATGAGCGGAAGGATTTCCGTTTTTGGGTCGAGGTCGACGTCATACCATCGTTTGTAAAAGAAAGCCATGGCCTCGCGCAACTCGGGCGTTCCCATGGTAGGTTGGTATCCATGGGTGTCGGGATGCTGCGCCACCTCGCACAGTCGGCGGATGGTCTGTTGTGATGGTGGCATGTCGGGACTGCCGATGGCCAGGCTGATGATGTTGAGCCCTTGGCGGTTGAGTTCAGCCACCTCCTTGAGTTTACGTGAGAAATAGTATTCACTCACCAGACTGAGTCTGTCGGCCGGTCTGATGTCAATATGTCTGTTGTCCGATTTCATATTCTCCGATGATGTTAAGTTCCTTGGTCAATGGTGTAATGGCATCGATGCTCTGGCGGTAGCGTGTGAGGTTGTCAAAGGTCACATCTACATAGAACATATATTCCCATTCGTGCCCGATGATGGGCAGCGATTGTATCTTCGTGAGGTTGATATTATAGAACGAAAGGATGGTGAGCACTTTCGACAGCGACCCCTCTTCGTGGGGCAGCGAGAACACGAGACTGGCCTTGTTGGCTTTCTCCAGTGGACGGAGGAAGTCGGCCTTGCGCGTGTCAGACACGACGAGAAAGCGCGTGAAATTATGTTTGTTGTCCTCGATGGAATCCTCAAGCACCTTCATGCCATACAATTTCGCCGCCTCGGCATGGCAGATGGCAGCCCATCCACGACAGTCCAGGCGTTGTATCATCTCCGCCGCACCCGCTGTATCCTCATGTTCCACAGCTTTCAGTTGCGGATGATTGGACAGGAAACCACGGCACTGCATGAAAGCCACGGGATGGGAATGCACCTCCTGTAATGTCTCCCACGAGTCATCGGGCAAACAGCAGATGGAGTGGCGAATATGCAGTTTGTGTTCTCCCACGATGGTCGTTCCCGAAGCCCTCAGCAGTTCGTAGTTGTGCAATAGGCTTCCTGCGATGGTGTTCTCAATGGCCACCATGCCGATGACCGTAGGGTCGCGCTTGATGTTCTCGAACACCTGTTCGAAGGTAGCACAGCAGATGATTTGAATCTGTTGTCCCTTGAAATATTCGTGGGCCGCAATATCGTGGAACGACCCGATGGCACCTTGTATAGCTATGCGTTTCATTTGCTCTTTGTTTTGAAATGAAGAAGTTATGAAGTGAAGAAGTTAAGCCATTTCCACACTGGCATGTCTCTTGCACCTTACCCCTTGTTCCTTCAATGATAAAAGGTCCCGCTTACGTCTGTGAAGCGGGACCTTTATATTGATGATTCTTAATGTCATTTATTATACGCGGCAACCCACTTCACAATTGCTTGCAAAGTAAAAGTAAAAATAGGAATAAGCCACGTTTTTAGGGTTCATACTTACATTTTCTTGTTTTCGGTTGCAAATTTATAACAATTTTTCCGTTTGCGCAAACATTTTGCAAGAAAAATGAACGTTTTAATTAACAATTTACTATTTGGGGCCTTATAACCCGAAGACATTGCTCTGTCTCAGGGCATCTTCCACCTTCTTTTCGATGCCCTCTTGAGGATTGTCCTCGCCTACCGTCTCTTCGGGACGCAACGAGCGGACCATCTCCTCATCATCGACACCACCGACGGTATCGCCCAGTTCCATACGTACCTCACCACGTTCCCGATAAGCATCGACACGGAAGGGATTGACATCGATGACCTGACCATAGCGCTTCTCAGCCTCTTCGAGATGACCACCGTCACGTTCGACACGAGCCATGAGCAAAAGACCATCCTCGCTGTCAGGAACCATCTCGAGCAACGTTTCGGTGTCGGCACGCGCATCATCAAGACGACCCAGTCTTCGGTACGCCTCGCCACGGAACAGGTAACTGTCGACGAAACGTGGTTCCGTTTCTATGGCTTTCGTAAGCCATGCCACGGTATCTTCCCACTGTTCGGTGGCCAACGAGCCCCTGCCCATGACGAGAAGAGCCTCCACATTATTCTCCTCCATCGACAGCACAGTGTCGCACGCCTCGCGCAACGTGGCATAATCTTCCTTCATGAATGCCACATGGGCCATGCGCAGCAACACACGCGTATTGTCAGGCTGGGCCTCCGCCATGAGACGCACCTCGGTGAGTGCATCGTCGAGTCGGTCACGCATGAGATAGAGTTGTGACAGGTGGTCGTGTATCTCCAAGTCCTCTTCGCGTTCCAAGGCCTGAAGGAAACACTGCTCCGCGAAGTCGAGTTGTCCGTTTCGCATAGCACGTATGCCGTCGTACTTGAGTGTGTCGAACGACACCTCTTCCTTAATGGGTTCTTCCGTTGTTTGCGATTTGCTTTCACCGCTACCGAATAGTTTCTTGAAAAATGACATTTATTTAGTGAGGAGTGATGATTTACGAGTGACGAGTGAGGAGTGAGGAGTGATGAGAATTAATCACAAAGTTTGGGTTCAGGAATTTCCTTGCCACGGCAGAAACGATGTTCAATCTGACGGTCATCGCCCAAATAGATATATCGCTCCAAACGGTGGATAAGGGAATATTCGGAAGGATGCAACACCGCATCGTTGATGACCAAAGCGTCGAACTCGTAGCCGGGTTCGAAACTGCCCACCTTGCCAAAGAAACTGCCAGCCGACTTGGTGGCAATCCAGAAAATCTCAGGCAGGGTAAGGAAAGGTTTATCGTCATCATACTTGTAATGCATTTTGCTGACCTGGATGGCATACACCAACATACGGAACATGTTCAAATCGTGGCCGCCACTGATATCGCTTCCCAATCCGATGCGTAGTCCCTCTTCGAGGAAAGTGCGGATAGGTGCCATGCCCGACGCGATATTGAAGTTTGACGTGGGACAGTGGGCCACCATGACACCATTGCGCTTCATCAATTCCAGTTCGTTACCCCTCGTCCAAACACAGTGAGCCATGATGGTAGGTGTCTGTCCAAAGAGTCCATAGCGGTTGTAGGCATCACCATAGCTCTCACTATCGGGTTCCAACTCAGCCACCCACGCTATCTCCGAGGTATTCTCCGAGAGGTGTGACTGTACGGGCAGTTGGTATTTGTTAGCCAGTTCGCCACAGGCTTCCATCAACTTTGGTGTACAGGAAGGCACGAAACGCGGCGTGATGATAGGACGTACCAAAGCGTCAGGCTGGTTGAACTCTGCAATCAGTCTTTCGTTGCCCTCGATGGCTGCCTCCACGCCTTCGGAGAGGTTGTCGGGACAATTACGGTTCATGGCTACCTTGCCGACAAAAGCGCCCATGCCCGCCTCTTGATATAGTTTCATCAACAGACGAGTGCTTTCGGTGTGTACGGTGCCAAAAACGCAACTGCGCATGGTGCCGAAGAGCCATTGTGTATGCAGGAAACGGCGATACATACGCTCAGCATAATGGATGTCGGCATATTTCGCCTCCTCCGGAAAAGTATATTGTTGCAACCAAGGCAACAGCTCCAGGTCCATGGCCACGCCCTGGTTATGCACCTGTGGCGCATGCACATGCATATCATTCATGGCTGGAATCAGCAGGCAGTCGCCGAAATCAGTGACCGACACATCCTGCCATTGTCCCGTGACAGACGAACAATCATCTTTGAGTTGGAACAAGTCGGTGGAAGTACCTTTTACTATTCCGTCTTCCACGGCAATATAGCCGTTCTCCAACACCTCGAAACGGCTTTGTTCCTTTGTATATAGGATATGCGCTTTATAAATTTTCTTCATAGTACTGATTGTTTATTTGGTTATCCGTATGTTCTTCAGGTTCATAAATGAAATAGCCAGCTTCGGAGGGGTGGTCGAGCACCAAGTATTGCGGGTTCTCCTTGCGCAGCATCCATACGATGAGCACATCCCCCATGGCACCGGCGATGAAAAAGATGCCAAAGGCCAGAAGCGGTATCCACCCTATGATGATGGCAATGACAGACGGGATGATGCCCAGGATGATGAGCGGCATGAGACAGGCCACCACATAAGGACGGATATGCATCGGCTCGTCGCAATGGGTATAGGGTGTGAGCATCTTCCATATCACGCCATAGCTGATGGCATGGAAGCCCCGTTTGGCATAACAGGCCCATGTGATGCCATGGATGAGTTCGTGGACCACGATACCCGCCACCATGATGCCCATGATGATCACCCAGTCGACGAGGAAACGCCACGAAGGTGCGTCACCGCCGTAACGAGCGGTAAATTGCTGGACAATGTAATCCCATCCCCACACGAGGAAGAAAAGACCTCCGAATAGGACAAATGCACCAAGAAACACCCAAAAGGCCACTTTATTGGCTTTGAAAATGTCAATGGTCATCTTTCGCCGGCGCATTCCCGGCATCTCAGGAATCTCTGTCTGTTTCATATCTGCAAAGATAGTGAAAACCGAGTGAAGAAAAAAGGAAACTCGTTCATTTTTTTCTTACTACGTGCAGTCTATCTTTATCCGAGGCGATTGTTACGAATAATATAATGTCGGTTAAACTTCGTTAAGTGTTTTGGCCATTTAACCATGAAGCAGTATTTTTGGGGCATGATAAGAACAATAGTGACCATTATCGCCCTGTTGGGAATGGCTGTCATCAGTAAAGCCCAGGAAGAGCCCACCATCATGGAGCCGTCGACCTCATCGTCGGCATCCACCCCGTATGTGGAACCATCGGAAAGCATCATGGGCACCGAGGGACTGCGTTCTTCGTTCGAGCCGCTGAGTGGTGAAGATGTTTTCTTTGGTGATTTCACCACCGCCAACGACACGCTGCACCTGCCACGACTTACCACCCATGGCCATGTGATGCCTATCGGACATTATCCCTACCTTTGGGACGGTATGTGGAGTTGGGACCTGCATGAGGGACTGAATGCCACCTTGGGCATGAGTGTGATGGCGCAGTTTGGTAAGCATGCTCGCAGTGGAGCCGGTTTCGGCCAGAATGTGGCCCTGATGTATGCCGTGCCTCTGAACAAACACCTGTCGATGGCTGTAGGAGGTTACCTCAACCGTATGTCGTGGTCGCATGACAGTTTCTACGATGCGGGCATCACCGCCATGATTGGCTACCGTTTCAACGAACACTGGGAAGCATACGTCTACGGACAGAAAAGCATATCGTCGAGTCCTTTCATCCCCTACCCTCTCTATGGTATGCAAACTGTCGGCGACCGTCTGGGGGCCGCCGTGCGCTATAACATCAACCCCTCGACAAGCATCGAGGTGTCGGTGGAAACGGACCGCATGCCCCGACAAGATTCCTTTTATGATCCTCGCCGGGGCATGCCGCCCACTAGATAAAGAAAAGATGTTACCTTACTGACTCTGCCACTTCGGTAGTGTCGAAATCTTGCATTATATCCGTCTTCTCCGTCTCGCCTCCACCGGCCTGAGAACGCATGAAAAGCAACACGCCCAGCACCACCAGGGCCACGGCCAACAAAACGGCAATGATATACACTGGTGTGCGGTTGCGCTTCGCCGGTTGCATCTCTACCACAGGCTGGGCATAGACAGGCGGCTCCACGGCCGTCACCTCGCCCACCACTTCGTAGACAGGGGGCACGGGTGTTTCTTCCTCATCATTACCTTCATCGCTCACCATGGCTATCAGTTGTGGCATCTTAATGCGGTCGTCGCGGCGCAGACGCATGGCGGCGGCAACAGCCGTTCTCGTTGAGCGTGACAAATAAGAGGGTAATTCAGCCAAACCTTCATTTAGAATATTGATGGAGGGTGTGGGCACCATTCCAGAGAGCAAATAATAGAATGTGGCACCCAGGGCATAGATATCGGTTGCGGGAGAGAATTTGCTCACGCCACCGGCATTATATTGTTCAGGTGGCGAGAAACCCTCGCTCACGCCAATGGGCGTAGTGCTGGTCTGTCCACCCGTCTTCTCATCATAGTTTTTGGCCAGTCCGAAGTCGATAAGCACCGGTTGTCCATCGCTGCGTAGCATCACGTTGCTCGGTTTGATGTCAAGGTGATTGACCTTCGATTCATGAATGCACTCCACAGCCGACAACAGAAGTTTGAAATAATTGCGTGCCTCTGCTTCGGGCAATGGTCCTCTGGCTTGCACCAAGTCGGTGAGCGACTGGCCGTCGAGATATTCCATGACATAATAGGCCGTATTGTTCTCCTCGAACACGTCGTACACCTTCACGATATTGGGATGTTGGAAACGGGCGATGGTGCGCGCCTCCTTGAGGAACTTCTGCTTATAACGTTCCACCATGTCGCGGTTGCCTTGTGTGCCCAGCGTCACCTGTGTGAGGTTGCTCTGACGGTCACAATAATCTTTCATGAAAAACTCCTTCACGGCAACCTTACGGACCGCAGTGTTGGGAGAGGCCATTTCCTCGGCCAGATAGGTAATGCCGAAACCGCCCTGACCAAGTGACTTGACGATTCGGTATTTACCATTCAACAATAAAGTGTTTGACTGAAGCAGCATGTTTATAATAAGTTAACGAGTTGACAAATTGACGGGGTGAATATTGACGGCGGGACCTAGAAGGCGTCCGTCATGAGCGTGGTATCATCGGCCACATCATCCACCGACGGTGACATGTCGTCGGGTTGGTCGGCCATAATGGGGTCATCGGGTGCCGCCATCCCTTCAGCAAAGGTATCGGCGACCAGCTCTTCCGTCTGTCCCTCCACCACGGGTTCATCCAACGGCTCCGCCATCACTTCCAACTGGGGAAGATCAGCATCGCCGTCGACCTGAAAGGGAAGGTCACCGGTCGACATCACCGAGGTTACCTCAGGCATGTCAAGCGTGTCCACCCAAAAGGGGGCGTCATCGGCTATACCCTCCACATCAAGCATGCCCTCACCATCCATCTGCACTACGGCAGAAGTGCCGAACACCGCTTCGGGACTGAAGTTGTCCGTCCCGTCCATTCCGAGGACCTCGACCGTCTGGTCGTCATAAAGATCCATGTTTTGAAATTGTCTCATCTGTTCCATTGTCAATTTGTTAAAGACACAGCTGCTTTGTCATGTCGGTGCAAAGATAGTGAAGAAAAGTGCTTGTTCAAAGGGTGACGACGCTTATTACACGAAAACGGCATATTTAAGTATGAAATTATTGCTCGGTGCCAGCCATCATGTCTTTCAGGCGCTTGAGGGCATCTTTCGACACCTCCAGCTGCAAGTAGAAATGTTTGGAGTCGCTGAGCACGAGTTTCTGTTTGAGCGTGTTCACCAACAGGATGAAACCGATGTTGATGATATGGCGCTTGCCGATGCGCAAGAACATTCGGGCATTGTCGCCTAACTGATCCACCAGTGTCTTCTGCATCTGTCCCAGGTTCATTCCCACGGAACATTTCAGTTTATTGGCCAACACGATGGATGTGTAGTTGCCGTCGGCCTCGAAATACACGATATTGCGCACATCGAGACGTAGCATCTCGTCGCGAGAGTTAAAGAGGATATAATTTTTAGTCATATCTTGATAGGTTACTGATAATCATTTGTATGTTGCAATTCCGGAATGGAATCGGTCTTGTCGCCCTTCAGTTGCCTCAGCGTATAGAACAAGATGGGCAGTGTGAGCAGGAACGACAGCACGTCGCACAACGGCTGACATATCTCCACGCCCAACAGTCCGTAAGCCCGTGGCAGCACGAGGATGAGCGGAATGAAGAACAATCCGCGCCGCGCCGCCGCCAGGATGTTCGCTCGCCAAGGTTTCCTAATGGTCTGCAGCAACATGTTGCTAAACATGGTGAGTGCGCCCAAAGGATAGGCTATGATTTGCCACCAGAAGGCATCGGTGCCGATGCGGATGACATCGGGGTCGTCGCGGAACACTGCGATGATAGGCTCGGCAAAGAACCATCCGGCTGCGGTGCACAGACAGAGGAATACCGTTCCCACTGTCACGGTGAACCAGAAGGCGCGTTTCACACGCTCATGGTTGCCTGCACCATAGCAGAAGCCGCAGAGCGGCTGGAAACCTTGTCCCAAACCAATGATGACAGAGAACACCACGAAGGTAATCCTTGTCACTATGGACATCGCCGCGATAGCCGCGTCGCCAAAAGTGCCTGCCGCCACATTGAGCATGATGGTGGCAATACATCCCACCGACTGGCGTACGAACGATGGTGTGCCACCAGCAACTATCTCCTGCACATAACGCCAGCGCAGTGATATCATACGCCAATGGAAACGGATACTGTCGCTACGACGGTTCATCACCACCAGCAGGATTAGTCCGCACGCCTGGCTGACCACTGTCGCCATGGCGGCTCCCGCCACGCCCCAGTCGAACACGAAGATGAACACCGGGTCGAGCGCTACGTTGATGACGGCACCACTGACCACGCCCACCATGGCATAGAGGGCATTGCCCTGGAAGCGCATCTGGTTGTTGAGGGCCAACGAGGCCGTCATGATGGGGGCACCAAGCAGGATGATGCCCATATATCGCTCGGCATAAGGCAGGACGGTAGGCGTACTGCCTAACATCAGCGATAGGGGTTCGAGCAGCCATTCACCGACGATGGTGATGATGACACCAGCGATGACAGCGTAGGCTATTCCTGTAGAAGCCATGTGCTGTGCGGCCTGTCTGTTCTTCGCCCCCAATTGGCGCGCCATGAAATTGCCCGCTCCATGTCCGAAGAAGAATCCCACGGCATGAATCATTGACATCACCGCGAACACCACTCCCACCGCTGCCGTCGACTGTGTGTCGATCTGTCCCACGAAAAACGTGTCGGCTATATTGTAGAGGCTGGTGACGAGCATGCTGATGATCGTCGGCACCGCCATCTTTCCTATGACCTTCGGTATGGGAGCGGTGGTGAGAAACGTGTAATTATCTTGCCGGTGAGCCATGGGCCGCGCCTCTGCGCTGTCAACCGATGAGTATTTGTACGATGCGTTCGGCCGCCCTACCGTCCCAACGGTCGGGGATGCCGCACGCTTTCCATTCTCCATGCACCATCCGTCCCATGTGCTCGGCCAACAGTTGCGGGTCTTCGCCCACCAGGACATTCGAGCCCACTTTCACGGTCTCGATATGTTCGGTATAACTGTTGAGGGTGATACAGGGCACGCTGTTGAATGTAGCCTCCTCGGCCACATTGCCAGAATCGGTCACGATGCCCAATGCATGGGCAGTGAGATAGCCGAAGTCGAGGTAGCCGAGAGGAGCGGTGATGATGATGCCTGGCTGCGCCAATTGGCCGTTGATACGACCCACCACTTCAGCAGCCTGACCGCGCAGCGGTGCCACGATGGGCACGTCGCCAGCCTGCTCCACCATAGTGGCCATCATGGCCTTGAGGTTGTCGGTGTCGGCGAGCAACGCCTTGCGGTTGAGGGTGAACACCACATAGTGCCCGTCACGCAACCCCAGTTGTTCCATACACGCAGGACGTGTCCAACGGCTGTGGTTGAAGCGCAATGAGTCCATGAGGATATTGCCCACCTTGTATATCTTCGACAGACTGGCTCCCTCGCGTGTAGCGATGTTCGAAGCGCCGTCGCCAGCGGTAAAGAGCAGGTCCGACAGACCATCAATGACCAGCCGGTTGATTTCCTTGGGCATGCGGATGTCGAACGAGCGCGTGCCCGCCACGAGATGGGCCAAGCGTATGCCCTGTTTCTTCGTGACGATGGCCGCCGCCATGGTTGAGGCGAGGTCGTCGACAACGATGACCACATCGGTGGGATGGCTGAGCAGATATTGCTCAAACTCACCCATCACACGTCCTGTTATCTCGTTTAGGCTGGCGCTGTCGACACCGAGGTACACCGAGGGTGGTGCTATCTGCAAGTCGGCGAAGAGCGATGGCTCCAATGAGGGGTCATCTTCCTTCCCTGCATATACGAGCGTATAACACAGGTCAGGACGTGTAGCACGAGCCTTCTCCACCGCCCGGATAATCGGTGCCACCTTCACGAAGTTGGGCCTGGCGCCCGCCACGATACAGATGTTCATGTTATTCCGACTTGAAAAGGTCTTTTATTCCGCCGATGCTACCAAGCAGGTTTGCGGCTTCGTAGGGCAGGTAGACGGTCTTGGTCTGCGGTCCCACAGCCACCTGTTGCATCATCTGGATATATTTCTGTGCGAGGAGGTAATTGGCGGGATTGGTGCTCTTGCCCACCGCCTCAGTAATCTTCTCTATGGCGATGGCCTCAGCCTCAGCCTTGCGGATACGAGCCTGTGCCTCACCTTCAGCCTGCAGTATCTGCTGCTGTTTGAGAGCCTCGGCACGGTTGATGGTGGCAGCCTTCTCACCTTCCGACTGGAGAATTTGCGACTGTTTGTTACCTTCACTGGTAAGGATGGCGGCACGTTTGTTACGCTCAGCCTGCATCTGTTTCTCCATGGCCACGAGCACGCTCTGCGGCGGGGTGATGTCTTGCAGTTCCACACGATTCACCTTGATACCCCATTTGTTGGTGGCATCGTCGAGCACGGCACGCAGTTTGGTGTTTACCGTGTCGCGTGAGGTGAGCGTCTGGTCGAGTTCCATCTCACCGATGATGTTACGCAGTGTTGTCTGCGTGAGTTTCTCGATAGCGTTGGGCAGGTTGTTAATCTCGTACACCGCCTTGAAGGGGTCTACAATCTGGAAATAGAGCAGCGCATTGATCTGCATCTGGATATTATCCTTCGTAATCACGTTCTGCTTGTCGAAGTCGTACACCTGTTCACGCAGGTCGATGCTGTTGCTGTAGACATAACGTCCACGAGTAAGGGTGATGATGTTCTTCGCCGTGTCGATGAACGGAATGATGATGTTCACACCGGGTTTCAGCGTGGCGTGGTACTTACCCAGACGTTCGATGATTCTCGTCTCTGACTGTGGGATGATGACCAAAGTTTTCTTGGCCAAGATGATAACCAAAATGATGATGGCTATCAATACGATGGTGGTAACGGAAATGGTATTCATATTTTTATGAGTTCGTGAGTTTGTGAGTTCGTGAGTTTATGAGTTTTTGAGTTTATGAGTTTTTGAGTTTGGTAACTCTTACTCTTTCAACTCTTAATTCTTAACTATTAACTTTTATCTTTTAACTTTTAACTACTGTGATGATGATACTATCGCGGTCGATGATACGCACGGAGGCGCCTTTCTCGATGGCAGAGCCATCCGCCGATTTCGCTTTCCAGTCGTCGCCATCGAGAGCCACACGTCCATAGCCACCTTCTTCGATGGTCTGGCTCACTGTGCCCTCTCGTCCGATGATGGCGTCGGCATTGCTCACCCTATCTTCGTCCTTGCGATGCAGGAAACGAAGGGCGATGGGACGGAACACATAAAGACTGAAAAGGGTCACCGCGGCGAAGGACAGCAGTTGCACCACGATGCCGCCGCCAAGGGCTGAAGCCAACGACCCGCCAAGCGCTCCTATGGCGAAGCACAGGATGAAGAGGTCGCCACTACCCAACTCGAGTATCAGGCAGAGAATGCTCACCAGCACCCACACCAACCATATTTTATCAGAAAAGAATTCAATCATGGTTTTGCTTTTACTTAATTAGGGAGTTAAAGTGGAAGTTAATTCGCTGCGCTCATGGAAGTTAAAGTGGGAGTTAAAATGGACATTACTCCGACTGCATTTTTTACTATTTTACCTTTCAAAGCTATTGTCCTGCACGAAGTGCTTAACTTCCTTTTTTACTTCTTATTACTCCCCTTTATTTACCCTTATTTAATCCTAATCGTTCCCTGCGTCTGGGTCGCTGGAGTCGTCGTGGTGGTGCCAGTCGTCTGACCTTGTCCACGATAATACTTCATCGCTTCAGGCAGGTGTTTCTTGATGTCGGCGATACGTTTCTCGTCGCTGGGGTGCGTGCTCAAGAACGATGCACCGCCACCGGATGACTGCGAAGCCATGCGCTGCCAGAACGTCAATGCCGTGTTGGGGTCATAGCCCGCCATCGCCGCAAAGATGAGTCCCATGTAGTCGGCCTCGCTCTCGTTGGAGCGTGAGCCGTGCAACTGGGTGAGTTGCGTTCCCAAGTTGACACCCGTCATGATGAGACTGCCTGTATCGCCCAGTCCCACTCCCGAGAGCACGCCGCTGAGTATCTGCGTACCTGTCTGTGCCCGTTCCTGCTTACTCAGCTGTTCAGCAGAATGGCGTGCCACGGCATGGGCTATCTCATGGCCGAGCACGATGGCCAACGATGCCTCGTCTTGTGTCACGGGGAGCAAGCCCTCATACACCACGATTTTTCCACCGGGCATGCAGAAGGCATTTTGCTGGTTCTCGGCCAAGAGGTTAAACTCCCATTGGAAGCTGCTCACACGGTCAGCGAAGCCATTTTGTGTGAGGTAGGTGTTCACGGCATTGGCCAGTCGCTGTCCCACCCTCTTCACCATAGCGGTGTTGGTGGCATTGGTCGACAGTTTCGAGGCGACAGTATACTGTTTATACTCATTGAGGGCGAGGCCCAGCATCTGCTCGTCAGAATAAGAGAGACGTTGTTTGCGCCCGGTAATAGGCACGACGCTTGTCGTACCACAACTGGCCAGGATAATTGTGACCAGTGTAATCAGTAAGGTCTGTTTGAATTTCATGTCTTCTCTATTTTAAGTTGTTATTTTTTGGGGGTTAGGTCTTTTAATTCCTCATCAGCGGGAACCTCTTTCGCCACAGGCGTGTTCATATTGATGTAGTCAATCTGCTGGTTGATCTGCGTGGAGAACTTCACGGGATGCCAGATATACTCATATACGCTGGAGTCTTCGCCGGTGGTCACTATCACGTCGCCATAGCCAAAAATGCGACCGGCAATGCTCTGGTTCACCTGAACGCTCTCGCACTTGCGCAACATCAGTTCGACACTTTGGCGCCGAATGATGCCGGTCTTCTCTATCACACGTTTGTTGGTCACGATGTACCGTTTACCATTATTCACCACAAACGCCCAGATAATGGCCAACAACAGTAAGATGCCGCTGCAGATAAGTTTCCACTTCATGGCATCCTCAATGGGCAGGAACAGCACAACGATGGCCAGGATGGCAAGCACCACGGGTTTCCAATACATGAAATAATGCAGTTTGGCTTCATAGATGATTTTCTCACCTTGCATCAAACTATCCTCTATATATCCCATAACAGTACTATTTATTGGGTTTAAATACGAGTTTTAATTCGGGAGAGTTAAAGGGGGAAATCTGTATGGCGGTTTAAAAATTTCCTTTCTGCAACTTCCTTTCCGTAACTTCCGGTTATTAATTATTGGTTATTCCATGCAAAAGTATGAAATAATTATGACAGATACAAATTTTTTTCACGTTTTGATGAAGCCAAACGAGAGAAAGATGTTGGCATGACAACCAAAACGACACCTAACCGAGGGGAAAACTGACCAAAAAAGAAAACCAGTAGACTACCCAAGTTTACCAAAACGGAAATCCATCCTACGGGAAAAGGCCCTTCGATAGCCAAAAAAGAACATTCCAAAATAGCGAAATCTACATAAAGTTTCCCAAATCAAAGACATAACTCATTGATTATTTGCCGTTTAACATAAATTAACCGCAAAAAAGTTTTCCAAAATGATAATCTTCATTATATTATTTGTATCTTTGCAAACAATTAAAGCGACCCACGTCGCATGATGAATGATTCGTAACCTTTAACGCAATAAGACTATTTTTTTCACCAAAACTGTTGTTAATATCCTCCGGCCGCAGTGATTTGCGCCCGGAGGACTTTTTTTGTAGACAAAGGAACCATATTTTAGACACAAGAACATATATTTTTGACAAAGGAACAAAGGGACATAATTATTTGTTCATGTGTTCTTGTATCTAAAAAAATGTGTTCATGTTTTCATACGGTTTCCTATATTTTTATACCTTTGCAGAAACAACCAATTTTCCACAACAACTACTAACGTTCAAGTCACCATGAAAAAAATAATTCTCATACTTATCGCATTTGTCGGTTCCGTTTCGATATTTGCACAGACGGAGGAACTGTTAAATGAATGGAAAAGCCAAGGCTTTGCTGCTGCCGTACAAGGTAATTACCAAGAAGCCATCAAATATTATGAACTCTACAAAGAGAATTATGGCAAACGGTATAGCCAAGAGGATGAAACGTATGGTTCAATAATTAGCGAACTCGCTGGATGTTATAACTCTCTCGGTGACTACTCCAAGGCTGTGGAACTAGGAACGCAGGCCATGGAAATTATCAAGGCTACATTCGGTGAGAACCATCCCGATTACGCCAAATCCCTAAGCGAACTCGCCAGTTATTATTTCTCTCTCGGCGATTACTCCAAGGCTGTGGAAATAGGAACACAGGCCATGGAAATTATCAAGGCTATCTATGGAGAGAACGATTCCTATTACGCCTCGTCGCTTGACAATCTTGCCAATTATCATTTCTATCTCGGTGATTACATCAAAGCGGTGGAACTTGGTACGCAGGCCATTGAACTCTACAAAGCAAACTTCGGAGAAAACCATCCCGATTATGCCATATCCCTTTACAAACTTGCCAACTATTACTCTGGTTTGGGGGACTACACTCTGGCTGTGGAATACCTCACCCAATTAGTAAATAATTTTAGGTCTGTCTTCGGAGATAACGATTCGTTTTATACCACGTGTCTTTACAATCTCGCCAATAATTATTACCATCTCAGTGACTACGCCAAAGCGGCGGAATTAGCAGCAAAAGCCATAGAAATAAGCAGGGGGGTGCTCGTAGAGCTCCCCTCCGATTACGCCGAATTCTTCAGCAATATCGCTAGTTATTATTACTCTCTCGGCGACTATGCCAAGGCTGTGGAAATAGGAACACAAGCCATGGAAATCTGCAAAACCACACTCGGGGAGGACCATATCGATTACGCCACATCTATGGGCAACCTTGCCCTTTTTTACTTCTCTCTCGGCAACTACGCCAAGGCAGTGGAAATGGGAACACAGGCCTTGGAAATATATAGGGAAGTGCTCGGGGAGAAGCATCTTGAATACGCCACATTGCTTGCAGTCATTGCAAAATATTACTCCCATCTCGGCGACTACGCCAAGGCTGTGGAGCTAGGAACACAGGCCATGGAGATACGAAGGGAAGTAGTCGGGGAGAGCCATCCCGATTATGCTAGGTCTCTCAATAACCTTGCAAGTTATTACTCCTCTCTTGGCGACTACGCCAAAGCTTTGGAAATAGGAACACAGGCCATGGAAATATTCAGGAATTCACTCGAGGAGAACCATCCCGATTACGCAACGTCACTTGACAATCTCGCCAATTATTACTCCCATCTCGGCGACTACGCCAATGCTGTGATAATGGCAACACAGGCCATGGAAATACGAAGGGAAACTCTCGGGGAGAACCATCCACATTACGCCAAGTCTTTGGGTAACCTCGCAAATCATTACTTCTACCTTGGTAACTACGCCAAGGCCGTAGAAATGGGTTCTATGGCTATGGAAATTTCCAAATCTGCACTAAGCGAGAATCACCCCGACTATGCAACATCTCTTGACAATCTTGCCTTATATTACTACCATTTAAGCGACTACGCTAAGGCATTGGAACTTGGCAGACAGGCCGTAGAAATTACCAGATCCGCGCTTGGGGAGAACCATCCCGATTACGCCAAGTCCCTCGCCAATCTAGCCGGTTATTACTATTATCTTGGAGACTATGCCAATAGTAAACGAAATTTCCACGAGATTACCACAATCTTTCAAGATAATATGCTACAGCAATTCGCCAATCTAACGGCATCCCAGCGAGCCTTGTTTTGGGACAAGTATTCATACATTTTTAACGATGTTTATCCTTTTATCACCTCCCTATCCCATGCCACTACAGTTCCTGACCTCTACGACAAGTCGGCCCTCTTTGCCAAGGGGTTGCTGCTCTCCACGGAGATAGAGATGAACAGGATCATCCAGGAGAGCGGCGACGGGGAAGCACTGCGTATGTTCGAGGAACTGCAACGCAATCGCCTGCAGCTGCAAAAACTCTATGAGACACCCATTGCCGACCGTTATATCAATACGGATTCATTGGCACTGGTGGTCGACCGACAGGAAAAAGACCTGATAAAACGGTCACAGGCATACGGTGACTTCACACGCAAGCTGCGCACCACATGGCAAGACGTACAACAGTCACTCCAGCCCGATGAAATAGCTGTTGAGTTTCTTTCCTTCCACGTCTATGACTCTGACAGCACCATGGTGGCCGCCCTCACCCTACGCAAGGACGACAAAGAGCCGAAGTTCATCCCGCTGTTTGAGCAAAGACAGTTGAAAACAGTCAGTGACACGACATATTACCACTGCCCCGAACTCACCACATTGGTATGGCAGCCATTGCAACAAGAACTAAAAGGTATCAAGCGTATCTATTTCTCACCCGCAGGTGTACTCCACAACATCGGCATAGAATATGCACCAGGAATGGATGGGTATGAGATGTACAGACTATCGACGACGAGGGAGATAATTACCCACCCCGACCCTCCCCAAGGGAGGGAGATGGAAGCCGTATTATATGGCGGTGTGGATTATGATGCATCGGTCAGCAGCGGCACCCCTCCTTCGGAGGGGACGGGGGAGGCTTCAGGTATATCCATAGCCCTCCACCGAGCATTCATCGACAGTCTCGACATACGAGGGGCGAAGGCAAAAATCAAGAAACTACCTGGAACAAAAGTTGAGGTGGAGGACATCAAGCGGTCGTTCGACAACAATCACCGGCCTTCAACGCTCCACACGGGAGCCGACGCCACGGAGACGTCCGTAAAAGTGATCAGCGGCACCAAGCCGTACATCCTGCATATCGCCACGCACGGATTCTACTTCACCGACACTCAGGCAAAGCGCCAAAGCCTGCTCCGTACCATCGGAGAGGATGAACGCCGCAGCGCCGCCGACCTGGAGGACAAGGCCCTCACGCGCAGCGGACTGCTCATGGCGGGAGTGAACGTGCTGAAAGACAAGGACCTGCCCATGGGTGCCGACGACGGCATACTCACCGCACAGGAAATCTCTCGACTCGACCTCCGCGGCCTTGACCTCGTGGTGCTCTCCGCCTGCAAAACAGGAAAAGGCGACATCACCCAAGGCGAGGGTGTCTTCGGACTGCAACGCGGTTTCAAGAAAGCGGGGGCTCAGACCCTCGTCATGAGCCTCTGGGAAGTGGCGGATGATGCCACACAAATTCTCATGACCGCCTTCTACGACAACCTGCTCCAAGGACAGTCGAAGCGCGATGCCTTCCACAACGCCCAGCAGCACCTACGCACCGTGGAAAACGGTTTTTATGACAAACCCGAATATTGGGCTGCCTTCATCCTGCTGGATTGAGAACCATACCTAGTAACTATAGTCGTCTGTCCTTATAAATGCTTTTGAATAAAATAAACATGTTCAGATGTCAAAAAAAGAAATAGTTCATACGTTTTCCTATTTATTTCATATCTTTGCGGAAACAACCCGTTTTTCCATTATGAAAATGAAAAGAATCCTTTGGATGGCCGCAGTCGCTATGATGGCTGTATTAGGCGCACAGGCGCAGAAGATAGAAGTGGTAGACGCTGAAGGGCACGGTATACCGTTGGTAAGCGTATTGACCGAGGACGGCAACCTCATTGGAACGACCGACCTGAATGGCGTAATCAACGACGTGAAGGGAGCGGCGAAGGTGGCTGTCACCCACGTAGCTTTTCATCCGCAACTGGTCAGCATCGCCTCACTTAACAACGGACGGATCACCATGGAGGCCCTGGACTATGAGCTGCAGGAAATCGTGGTCAAGCCCAAGCCCTACATTTATGTCGAGACCTACTATCGTGCCTATGCCTTCATCAACGACTCGCTGCGTTACTACCAGGCGGGCATCCTGCCCAACGCCTACGACATCCAAAAGAAGAAAGTAGAGACGGGCAGTTACTCCAGTGCCATGGGCTACTTCTGCGCCAATTTTGGTGCCAGCATCACATGGGGCGCAAGGGTTGAGGAGTTTCACGCAGGAAAGATCCATGCGAGTACCGCCAAGAAGATGCAGCCTGACGGTGAAGGCAGCAAGAGATACTTCACTACGTTAACCGACGACGGACCGGGCCGGCAGCGTGTGAGCAATCCGGAAGGAACAGTGGGATACATTATCACCGCCAATGGACAGTGCCAGGTAACGTTCGATGGCGCCAAGATGCAGATGTACCGCAATAAAGCTCTCGGGCAAGAGAAGCAGTTGAAACGCCGCGAGGAGAAGGAATACGACTACCAGTTCACTGAGACATTCAATATCGACGAGGATGGCAACAGCAGCATGACCGACTTTGTGATGTACTCCCACCATTGGGAGTGGAACGGTAGCAAGGGCCGCATGAAGTTCATTATCGAGACCTACGCCACAGAACGCAGCTACGTGGACAAGCAGGAGTGGAAAAACAAGAAGAAGGAACTGAAGGATGAGCACAAATACATGATGTCGCTCAACCAGCTAGAAGCCTATGCCACAGACCACGGCATCCCCGCCCTCACACCTACCATACGCCAGGCCATTGAGAACCTGAGCAAGAAATAGACCGTTACGGTTGGAACATGAGTGTTCCGAAGTAGGCGGATTGGTGGAAATCAGGGTTGGGCGTGCGTATCGGTTGCCACGAGAGATAATGGCGTTGGCAGAGCCCATTGCCACACTTATAGAAATTGGCACGCATGGTGCGACCTGACAACGAAGTCAGTTGATGGCGGAAAAACGCCTCGACGGGGATGATGAGCGTCAGTTCCCATGTCGTGGGTTCCTGGCGCAGACTGAAAGTCTGTGTCCCCAGTGAGGCCCAACGTCTGACAAGCGACAGCACCTGTTTGGGTGCGGCACTTCTGAGTGCTCCTTTTCCTATTCCCTCCTCCAGAAGTAACGAGCCGATACAGTTGGTCTCGAAATTATAATAGATGCCATCATCAGCCGGCATGATGAAAAACTCGCAACAGGCATCCTTGAACACAGCTCCCCCATCTGTAGCCAAAGCCGCCACACATTCTTCGCTCACTCGGTAATGTATGAAGATGAGGCTGTCGGCATGGGCGATACGGAACTGCGCCTCGGGCTTATACGGATAAGCGGACCAGTTGACACAGCCGATGGTCGTGAACGGCACTTCCTCCGCATCGAGGAGCGCAGGCACATCCTTCGCTTCCATCACCGATTTCTTCAGATGAGGCACTGAGAGAGGCTGGTCTTCACGGCCTTGATTGTCAGTATAAGCCGAAAGCGAAAAGAACAGCGCGATGAATGTCGCTAATATCATTTTTGTTTTCATGGTGCAAAGGTACGAAATAATCCCATAACGAAAGACATCGACAAGGGAAAACAATAAAAAGGCAGGGACTCCGTCATTGGAATCCCTGCTTTTATGAGTCCCTCATTAACTCCTCCCTACTTCACCATTACCTTCTTGCCACCGATGATATAGATACCCTTCGGCAGGTTCTTGCCGCTCATGCGGATGCCAGAGAGCGTATATACCGTTGTGCCGGAGTCGGTCACCTGCTCCACGCTGGTGATACCCGTGGTGTCGTCGAAGATGAAAGTGTAACCATCGGCGTTGGCTTCCGTCTTCGGCGCGCGCATATAAGCCTGGTGAGCCTTCACCTTGGCATAGGCGCCCTTCGAGCCAGAGAGCCAGTAGAAACCTACCTCGTCGATGTTCTTGTTATTGTTCTTCCATGAGAGCACATAGTATTTGTAACCCTCTTCATTGTAGGTACCACCTTCTTCGCTACCGATGAGGTCATTTTCCAAAGCGCCCATGGGCGACACATCGTTGCGAACGAAGTCATAGGTGCCCGCCTCACCATGCAGCAGCACGGGAACGCCCACGGGAATGATTCCGTCAACAGCATGCAACACGATGCCTTCATTGGTCCTCGTGGCAGTGTATGCCTCCACGCCTTCGGGAATGTCAAAGCCTTTCTCCTCGTAGTAGAACGTGGCGTAGGTGGACTCAGAGATGGTCACGCTGATCGTCTCGGGAATCACCGCCTCGGTAGCCTCACTCAATCCACCCATCTCGTTGGCGGCACGCACCGACCATGTGGCCGTGGCATCATCCACCTCAAAGGTAGGCTCATCGGTGAAGTCCACCACTTTTCCATCCTTGCAGATAGCCCAAAGCAGCGCATAGTCACTGTCATTCCATGATAGCGTGGTACCAACAAGCCGTACATTCTCGGGCACGGGAGCCTGCTCGGTATAAAGCATTGGTTCCCACTCGCCGAACATCGCCGCCATGTCGAGGGCTGCATTGGCCTCGTCCTCGGTGAGCACGGGGTTGTTAGCATGACCGTCGCCAAAGACGGTCTTACGTCCCGACAGGTCAACGGTGCTGCCACTGCTCGTCATCGAGTTGTACTCGGCAAAGCGTGCGGGCCATCCGTTGCTCATCTCACTCCAGCCGATGGCCGACGGGATGACCTCCATGGTCGTGTTAATCCACAGAGCGATAGGCGTGCCCGAACCCCACGGACGACCGAGGGTGTAAGCACCGTTCAGACTGCTGCTCTCGCCCTTGATGGTACAGTTGGCAAATACCCAACCCTTGGCAGCCGGTGTCGACGGCACGGCGATGTAACCGCCCGTATTCATGCACACCTGGATGTCCACCTCGTTGAAGTAAGCATCACCCTTGCCACAGAGGAAGTCGGTACGTCCACGCACCATACCATTCTCGAAGTAATAGAGACCATTGTTGTTGTTCGAGGTCCACGTATCTTGGTAGCCCCAGAGGCACACATCCTTATAGATGGTCTTCGAACCCATGTCCTGCACGGCGATATTACGTCCCAGTCCGTCGTCAATGCCACTCTTGATGGTCACGTTCTGGAAGTAAGTACCCGTCACGCTACCACCAATCTGCAGCACGTCGCTCTTGCCAATGCCGTCGTAGACACTTGTATTACCATACTGTCCCGCATAAGTGGGTGCTTCGGCCAGGTCGTTGGTGATAATCACGCCGTCGGTGCTCTCACCAATGATGGACACGTTCGAAGCGTTGAGGAAAGTGATGGGCGATGGATAGTCATTGCCGTCGTCACTATGGATGGTAGCCGTAGTACTCTTCGGCAACGTATAGGTGCCATCCATGAGGAAGATACGGTAGCGCGTGCTCTTGTCAGAGCGGCTGTTGGCGGCAGCGATGGCAGCCTCAAGTGTACCGTCGGTGGGCACCACCCAGTCGTAGAGTCCCTTGGCGATAGCCGGACGATCCATGATGGAGAAGAGGATGGAAATCACCTCATCGTAGGTATTGCCCGAGAGGTCGCTCACCATACCTGGTTCCAAAGTGAACTCATAGGATGTACTGTAGCTCAATCCACTGTAGCTGAAGGTGATGGTCTTGCCCGTCACCACAGGGGTCAGTTCGATGTCGCCATTGAGGAAGCCCTTCGCACCCTCTGCCATCTGCACCTTCTCGTCGAAGGTGAGCACAATCTTACCAGAAGCCGATGTCCCTGTTGTTTCATTAGCGGGCACTGTCGACACGAGCACGGGAGGCACGTCATCGTCAGCCATCTGCTGCGTGCCGGTGAAGAACACCATGGCGATGGCATTGCCATCATTGCCATTGCCAGTGGTACCGGCAACGTCTGAATCATAGTCAGGAATCCAACGGATATAGAGTGATGCTTGGTTGTCACATGCTTCCGGCAGTGCCTCGCTGAACGAGGCCACGCTCTTGGCTCCTTCCATCGTGATGTCGCCAAACTTCGTCCACTCCGTACCGTCGAGTGAATACTCCACATTATAGGTGGTATACGAATTGTAGTTGTAGAGCATCTGGAACTGGAGGTTGATGTTCCTGAACTGCTCGGCGTTAATCTTCGTCTGCCAGTAATAATCGCCAACAGGAGTCTTCCAGTTGACAGCAGCACCCTTTAACGACTCATATCCACCCTTTTCCGTGCTCTTGTCAAGCCAACTGGTGGCCGATGTGCCGTTGGTGAGCGTGAAGGCGGCGGTAATATTGTCTTCCGAAGCGAAGTCGGCCGGACGCCCACTGTTTCCCGCTTTGTAGAAGTCCCATCCCGCAATGATGTCGGCCTGGTCGTAGTTGGCGGTCAGCGCCACGTTTTCATTCATGGTCACGGTAATCTCAGCCGCTGTCTGGCCATTGCTCCAGCTGGCGAAGGCCACGAGGTTCTCATACTGGTTGGCGGTGAGTGTCACCTGTGTGCCCGCCTCGTACATGTTCTTGCCATCCACCACGGTGGGTTCGGGACTGACAATCACCATATAGTCGTTGGTACCGTCAACGGTCAGGGCGAGCTCATACGTATTGACTGCCTCAAAATTAGCGGTCAACGTTTCAGCGTTTGCCGGCATGGTGTACATAAACTGTGCATCTTCCGACACCACGTCACCAGCACTATTGGTCCAGTTGACGAAATTGTAACCGAAGTTCTCCGTTGCTGTGGCTTTCACCTCAGCACCCTCCTCATATTCGCCATCAGCGGGATAGAGACTCACCGAGCCACCCTCTGCGGGCGAAGCCACCACGTCGAGTGCGTAAGTGGTCACTTCCTGCACCACGCCGTCGACAGTACCGGTGATAACGATGTCACCCAGGCACTGTTGTTTATTATTGGCTGTTTTCGAGATATAATAACGGAAGGAGAATACTTCGCACTCCCCGGCTGCCGACACATCAATTGTATGATTGAGTGCAGGATTGCCATTGGTTCCACTATTACGCAAAATAGTACTCTTGTCGACATCGGTAATGGCGCTTTCTTCGCTATCCACCGTATAGCTCCATGATGTGTAAGCATTGTCGGTACCCACCTTTACGGCATCAAAAGAAACAGAGGTCGGTTTGAATTTCACGCCAGAAGCCATCTTTACGCGATATTCAATCATCACCTCTTCCACATTACCGGCATTGCTGGTGGTTGGCTGATATTGAATCATCTGCTTGTCGAAATACGAAGCCTCTGTGGCTGTCAATCCCGAGCCCACGCTCACCGTTGCACTTGCCACGGCACCTGCTATGTCATCAGCAATAGTCGGTGTTTCCTCATTGCCTACAGGCCAGTTGATGGAACCCGCTACATTGTCAAACGACTCACCGCTGCTGATCTCCACCACGGGGAGCACCACGCCCAGGCTGCCGATGTACTTGGCATCTGCATCCACCACCATATCCACCGTCTCTGCCGTCGAGGCCACGGTATAGGAGATGGATTTGCCTGGTGTGTAGTCGCTCTGCCCATCGATGGTGGTGGCTGATGTAGTGCCAGAGAACTCGGCACTCACCACGGCCCCTTTGCACGAGGGAAGGGTCAACTTAGTACCCGTGTTAATTTGTGTCCACTCAGTACGGTTCACATTGTTCAGTTTACCGTTGGTGGCATCATAATCGAGTTTCACGTCGATGACCTCGCCCGCCACAGTGGCCTGCGTCACGTAAATGCCCGTGCCGTTGTGGCTGCCTTCGGCATTGAAGGTGGGACATCCATTTTTAGGATGGAACGTCCATGTGAGGGACACCTCCTCTGTACGGTCACCCAATGACTTTGTGTTGGCGGAGAACACGGGTGTGAGGTTGAGGTCGTCCTCTAGAGTCACCTGATCACCCACGGTGTAGATCGAACCGTTACCGTCTTTCCAACCCGTCAGCGTATAGCCTTCTTTGTAGAGCGTCTTGTTGGCTGGGATGGTGAAGGCATCGCCTTTGGCGAAGGTGCCACCCGTAGGCAGAAGCGTACCCTCGCACTCCACGTCGCCTTTGGAAAAGGAGACTTCTGCCGATGAGACGTCAATGGCCTCCACGGCGATATACGGAGTGTAGGATGCACAAGTGATGGTCAGGGTGCTTGCCCCTCCCATGTAATTTCCCGATGACACGTTTGCGTCGGGTGCATTCTTGTCCCAACATTCAGCTGCCGCAGTAAATGTGGTCTCATCGCCTGCCGCATTCTTGATGGTCACGGTGCTGTTGCTGTTGTAGCGGCAACCACCCACAGTCACTTTGACAGGACCATCCACCGCTACAGTGGCTACCACATTGACCCAACCATGCTGGGAGCCATTGTATGAGCCTGCATTAATCACCATATTGGCGCCCTCAGTACTTTCCGAGAATGTCACGGCGCCTTCACCGTCAACAAACACTCCGAAGGTTGTGGGATTGCCACTCAGTCCCGGATTTTGGATGTTGGCCTTAATGTCGGTGAATGCAGCATTCACATCGGTTGTCCATGCCAGTCCAGCTAAAAGCAGACAGGCAAAGACAAACAGTCTTTGTAATTGCTTATTCATGTTATTCGTTTTAGATATGATTAGTAAAATAGATAGATCTTGTTGTTGAAACCGTCATCAACGACGGCATTTCGATGATTACCAAAGTTGATGCAAAAATACAAAAAAGAATGACAATAAGCCGAAATTCTTCAACTTATTGCCATTTAATCAATGTAAACGTTTTCGTAACCACATTTCTCCGTGACTGACCATAAGGTCTGCCCCTATCTATTTCATGAAGGGAAAATATGATGACAATTTTGGCAAAAACATGTTATAATTCGGACAAATTGATTACTTTTGTCGGAAAATCACAACCACCATGCTTGCATTTGTTCCTTTTCTTGTACTCATCGCTCTATTGGTATGCTGCATTTCCGTTTTCGGCAATGCCACGCTCGATGGTGCCAGTCAGGTGTCGCTACTTATCGCCTCAGGAGTATGTGTGCTCATCGGCTGGATGACCAAGCGTCTCACATGGAGTGATTTGGAAAAGGAGATTACCAAGAAGGTGGCCAACTGCACCCCCTCTATCATCATCCTTCTGCTGATAGGAGCCATCGGAGGCACATGGATGGTGTCGGGCATCGTGCCCACGATGATCTACTATGGGCTGCAGCTACTGAGTCCCCAATGGTTCTTGGTGAGCACCTGTATTATATGCGCACTCGTCAGTGTGATGATCGGCTCGTCATGGACCACCATCGCCACCGTAGGCGTCGCTTTGCTGGGCATTGGCAAGGCCTTGGACTTCCCCGACGGATGGATAGCCGGAGCCATCATCAGCGGTGCCTATTTCGGCGATAAGCTGTCACCATTGTCCGACACTACTGTTCTTGCATCGAGTGTGGTTGGCACTCCGCTCTTCACGCATATCAGGTATATGATGAAGACCACCATTCCCACCTTCGCCATAGCCCTCATCATCTTCTTCACAGAAGGTTTGATGATGGATGTGACGGGCGAAGGAGACGTGACGATGTTCATGGACGGTCTGTCTTCCACATTCAACATCTCCCCCTGGCTGCTACTCGTGCCACTGGCCATGGGATTTATGATTATGAAACGTTGGCCCTCGCTCGTCGTACTCTTCCTGGCGACACTCATTGCTGGTCTCGTGGCATTGATAGCCCAGCCTGAGAGGCTCAGGGAGATAGCCATGGGCAGCGGTCACAACGGTTTCCTGATGTTTTACGAGGGAGTTATCCGTTCTGTTTATGACACGACATCAATATCCACCGGCATCAGCGACCTCGATAAGTTGGTGGCTACTCGCGGCATGGGCGGCATGATGCCCACCATCTGGCTGATTATCAGTGCACAAGTGTTTGCCGGAGCACTGACAGCCTCAGGTCAGTTGCACGACATCATGCAGTATTTCCAGCGTCTGGTAAAAGGAACTGTCTCCTTGGTGGCCTCTACGGTCGGCAGTGCTATCTTTCTCAACGTCACGTCGGCAGACCAGTTCCTCTCTATCATTCTCACCAGTTCGATGTTCAAAGAGTTGTACGCCAAACTCGGTTACGAACCGCGCCTACTCAGTCGCAGTTGCGAGGATGGCGGCACCGTCACTTCCGTATTGATACCTTGGAACACCTGCGGTCTGACCCAAAGTACGGTATTGGGTGTGGCCACCTTTACCTACCTACCCTATTGTTTCTTCAACCTGATGTCTCCCATCGTCAGCATAGCCGTGGCTGCCCTAGGATGGGGAATCAAAAGGAAGAAAGAAGAACCATGACGCTGTAGGCGTTCAGTCTCTCAGGATAGGCATGGTCATGCATCGTGCGCCACCACCAGCGCGCGGCAATTCCGATGCCGGGAACACTGCCACGAATTTTTCGTAATCGTCCATAGACACCTTGTTTTCCACAATGTCTTTGGCCTGCAACACGGCGAAGCCCGCCTTGTCGAGCGCCTCGATGGTATAGGCGTTGCGGCGGTAGCCGAGCACCTTCCCATCGCCGAGCGAGAAGAAGTTGGCACCGCTATGCCACTGCTCGCGCAACTGCACCCACGGGTCGTAGCCACCGCCATAGATGGGTTCGATGTCCCACTCCAGATGACGCAGACCAGCGAGGATATCTTTCACCTGACGGTAACTGACCTTTCCGTTGTTGATGGAGATGAGCGTGGTGTCCTTGCCCGCGAACAGTCCCTGTTTGCGCAGCATCGGTTCGAAAGCCATACACTGGTGTTTTCCGAGGAAGGTGAACACCATGTCGAGGTGGATGAACGACTCCGGTTCGCGCGGCAGTTCCTGCACGATGATATGGAACCGTTCCTTCTCGCGAGCGAACTGCTGCACCAAGTATTCAATGCCCTTGGCGTTGGTGCGCACCCCCTCGCCCACCACGAGCAGGTCAGGCGAAGCGATGTGGATATCACCACCCTCGGTGCGCGCCTTGGCACTGTATTCCGCAGCGTTCAGCGTCTCCACGCCGAAGAAATGGCGGAATATGGCCTCGTAGATGAGCGACTCACGTTCGCGCACCTCAAACGACATGGCGTTGATGAGCACACGGTTGTAGATGGTGGCCGAAGCATCGCGTGTGAAGAGCAGGTTATAGAGCGGTTCGAGCAAATAGCGGTTGTCGCTGATGCCCTCCCACTGCGGGTTCTCATATCCTTGTATGAGCACCTTGGCCAATTTGGCGTCGTCCATGCCCATCAGTTCCTCCGCTAGACGGTCGTTGGTGTTGCCCGACAGTTTGATGGGACGGTGGCCGTAGTTGAACACACTCTCCGTAACGAGGTGTTCCCTCACCTTCTCATCCTTGAGCAGTTCCTGCAGGATATCTTCGACATAGTACACCTGCGCCCAATGCTCGAGCACGCCCCTGAAACGGTTGTACTCGATATCGACGTTCATACGGTCGAGGATGTCGCTGTAAAGCGCATGCCCACAGTTCATGGGCGTCATACGCTCTATCTCCACCCCCGGACGGTGGAGCAGCACAGCCCTCAGTCGTCCGGTTTCGGAGGTGACATTTATTTCACATGGTTTCATACTTATTCATTTAGAAGTGGAGGAGTGGAGGAGTGAAGGAGTGGAGACAATAGCCTGCGGGGTTATCTCTTGCCCCATGCTCCTTGCCCCTTACCTCTCATCATTCATTTCATATACGAATAGCGGTAGTCAGTGGGCGACACCAGCGTCTCCTTGATGACACGCGGGATAATCCAACGGATGAGGTTGAACTCACCACCCGCCTTGTCGTTGGTGCCACTGGCACGTGCGCCGCCGAAGGGCTGCATACCCACCACGGCACCCGTCGGTTTGTCGTTGATATAGAAGTTACCGGCGGCATAAGACAGCTGTTCGGTGATACGCTCCACCGCCATGCGGTCGCGTCCGAACACAGCACCCGTCAGTCCGTAAGGCGATGTCTCGTCGCACAGGCGCACCGTCTCGTCCACCTTGTCATCGTCATAGGGATATACGGTGATGATGGGACCAAAAATCTCCTCTTCCATCGACTTGAAACGGGGATTGGTGGTCTCGATGACCGTCGGCTCCACGAACCAGCCTTTCGACTTGTCGCACTTGCCGCCGATGACGATTTTCGCGTCTTTCGCCTTCTTGGCATAGTCGATATACGACTGGCACTTGTCGAACGACGCCTCGTCGATGACCGCATTGACATAGTTCATCGGATCCATCACGTCGCCCATTTTTATCTCTCCAGCCATGCGGCGGATATCGTCGAGCACGTCGGGCCACAGACTCTTCGGGATATACATACGCGAAGCCGCCGAGCATTTCTGCCCCTGGAACTCGAAGGCGCCACAGAACGCCGCCGTGGCCACCGCTTTCTTGTCGGCCGAGGGATGTACGAAGATGAAGTCTTTGCCGCCCGTCTCACCCACCAGTCGGGGATAGGACACATAACGGTCGAGGTTGCCGCAGGCCTGTTGCCACAGACTCTTGAATGTCGCCGTGGAACCCGTGAAATGGATACCCGCGAAATGTTTCGATTGTGTGGCCACCTCGCCGATAAGGGCACCGCTGCCCGGGAGGAAGTTAACCACGCCGTCGGGCAGTCCAGCCTCCTTGTAGAGTTGCATGAGGTAGTAGTTCGACAGCAGCGCCGTGGTCGACGGTTTCCACAGTGCCACATTACCCATGAGTGCCGGTGTCATGCAGAGGTTCGAGGCGATGGATGTGAAGTTGAACGGGGTGACGGCGAGCACGAAGCCCTCGAGGGGACGGTACTCGGTATGGTTCAGTTGCGCCACGCCATCCTTGGGTTGCATGGCATATATTTTCGAGGCATAATGAACATTATAACGGAAGAAGTCGATGGTCTCGCAGGCCGAGTCAATCTCCGCCTGGAAGAAGTTCTTGCTCTGTCCGAGCATCGTCGCGGCATTCATGATGGGACGGTATTTCGTCGCCAGCAGTTCCGCCATCTTCATGACGATGGCAGCGCGGGTGGTCCATGGTGTGCGGCTCCACTCTTTCCATGCCTCCATGGCAGCCTCGATGGCCATCTCCACCTCTTTCTTGCCCACCTTGTGGTAGGTGGCGAGCACATGCTTATGGTCGTGCGGACAGGTGACCTGTCCCGTGTCACCGGTACGTATCTCCTTGCCACCGATGATGATGGGGATGTCCACTACGGTATTACTCTGGCGTTCGAGTTCTTTCTCGAGTGCCACACGCTCCGGCGAACCCGCCAGATATGTCTTCACCGGTTCATTTGCCGGCAATGGGAATGTGATAACTGAATTGTTCATATTGTTTAAGGTTTAAGGTTTACAATTATAAGCCCCTACCCCATCCCTCCCCGAGGGGAGGGCGTAGATACCCCACAAGGTTATTTTACTCCCCCTCGGGGGAGTTAGAGGGGGGCTCCAGGGGTGGGGATTACATCTCTGCTATCATGCAGCGGGCGCTGCCGCCTCCAGCGGTTTCTATGGCAGATATGTCGGGCGCGACGATGCGCACATCCTGCTCGAGAGTCTGCACCTGTTCGGGTGTCAGCGAGCGACGGGCAGTGGCACTCATCACCAGCAGTTTCTCGCCCCTGTCGTTACGCAGTTCGAGCATATTGCCGGCAAACTGGTGCATCTGTCCGAAGGAGATGTCCACCACCTCCTTGCCATTGTCTTCCAACAGTCGGCACAAGGTGGCACGCTGTTCAAGGTCTTTGATGCTCTCCATGCACACCACGGCGAAACGGGTGCCCACATGCATCACCACATTGGTATGATAGACAGCCATGCCCTGCTCATCTTCACTGTTGAAAAGGAAATAGTCATACCCCAACTCACGGGCCCATGCCGCCATCACCTCGTCATGAGTCCTTGGCGAACGACAGGCATAAGCCATGTGGTGCTCACGGTCGAGGATAAGCGAGCCCGTACCTTCAAGGTATTTTCCTTTCTGTTCCCACGGTGTCAGGTCAACCACACGGTCGAAAGGCATCTTGTCGAGCAAGACACGCAGTTTGTCGCGTTCCAGTCGTCTGTTATGGGCGAACATCGGATAGAGTACGAGCGTGCGTCGTCCGTCCTCATCGACATGCGTGGAAAAACAGTTGTTCGGGAATATGGAGTCAGGTGTGAAAGGCTCCGGTGTGTCTTGTAACACATCGACGGTGATGCCGTTGTCGCGCAGCAGTTGCACATAGGCATCAAACTCCGCCACCGCCTGCCGCTGTACCGCCAAGGCCGCCTCAGCACTCTCGCTCTTCTGTTGGAAAGCGTTATTCCCCGCCGTCTCCTCGTTGAACGCGAAACGCACGGGACGAACCATCAAAACACGATTTGTTGTTTGCATCATATTATTGGTTAAAGGAGTTAAAAGGGAAGTTAATTCGCTGCGCTCATGGGAGTTTTCTTTAATAGGGAGTTAAAGTGGAAGTTAATTCGCTGCGCTCATGGAAGTTAAAGTGGAAGTTAAAAAGGACATTACTCCGCCTCTGATTTTTCATTCTTCACTTTTCACTCTGATTCTTCACTTTTCACTATTAACTTTTCACTTCTATTGTCCAGCACGAAGTGCTTAACTTCCTTTTTTACTTCCCCTTTTACTTCCTTTTATAACTTCCCCTTATGACTTTTACTCTTTTACCTTTTTACTTTTTTACCCTTCAAACGTTTCCTTAATGATGCCGATAGATTCACGCAGTTGCTCCTCGTTGATACAGAGAGGCGGTGCGAAACGGATGATGTCGTCGTGTGTCGGTTTGGCCAACAGTCCTTTTTCCTTCATGTCGAGACAGATGTCCCACGCCGTTTTGCCACCGATGGGTTTGGTGACGATGGCATTGAGCAGACCACGACCACGCACCTGTACGATGAAAGGAGAATTGATTTTCTTCACCTCCTCGCGGAAGATGCGTCCCATCTTTTCCGCGTTCTCCACCAGGTGTTCGTCGCGCACCACCTTGAGGGCCTCGACAGCTACGCGGGCAGCCAACGGGAAGCCGCCAAACGTGGAGCCGTGCTCACCGGGTTTGATGTTCAGCATGATGTCATCGTCGGCCAGACAGGCGCTCACGGGAAGCACACCACCGCCAAGGGCCTTGCCCAGGACAACGATGTCGGGACGTATGCCGTCGTGTTCGGAGCAGAGCATTTTTCCTGTGCGGGCGATACCCGTCTGCACCTCGTCGGCGATGAGCAACACATGATGTTCATGGCAGAGGTCATAGCATTTCTTCAGATAACCATCGTCGGGCACAAAGACACCCGCCTCACCCTGAATCGGTTCAGCGATGAACGCGCACACCTCGTCACCATATTCGTCGAGGGCTTTGCGCAGCGCTTCCACATCATTGTATGGGATGCGGATGAAACCAGGAGTCAGCGGACCGTATTTATCGTATGAGCTGGGGTCGTTGCTCATGGTGATGACCGTCACCGTGCGACCGTGGAAATTGCCCTCACAGCAGATGACCTTGATGTTGTCGTTGGGAATGCCTTTCTTCACCGCTCCCCAGCGACGGGCAAGTTTCAAGGCCGTCTCCACGCCCTCGGCACCCGTGTTCATGGGCAGCACTCTGTCGTAACCGAAAAATTCGTGCATGAACTTCTCATACTCGCACAGCGCATCGCTGTAGAACGCCCTCGAGGTGAGGCAAAGCACATCGGCCTGGTCTTTCAGCGCCTTGACGATGCGGGGATGGCAATGTCCTTGGTTCACGGCAGAATAGGAAGAGAGGAAATCAAAATATTTCTTTCCTTCCACATCCCATACATACACGCCTTCACCCCTGTGAAGCACCACAGGCAGCGGATGATAATTATGGGCACCATAATGTTCTTCGAGCGACATCAATTGCTCGGAAAGAGTCGTGTTTTTCGTTGTTTCCATAGGTTAGATTTGATAATTATACGATTTTCATGCAAAAATAAGAAATAATCGGGAAACCCGACTATTTCTTATGCTAAAATTAGTTAAAGGATTAATACCCACCCCTGGCCCCTCCCCAAGGGAGGGGAAATGAAAGGGAGGTTGAAGGGAATTGAAGGGACAAATGAATACCTACCCCCCACCCCTCCCCAAGGGAGGGGAAATGAAAGGGAGTTGAAGGGAAGTTGAAGGGAATTAAAGGGACAATAGCATCCGGCGGAGTAATGTCCAAACTCCTATACTTCTAAACTCCTAAACTCCTCAGACATTCGTCTCCACTCCTTCACTCCTCTCACTCCTTCACTCCTTCTACTCCTACTCCTACTTCTACTCCTACTCCTACTTCTTCACCAAATTTCTGAATGCGGAACTGAAGATGACGTATTGGGTATTTCCTGCGATGGTACCTTCGTTCTGTCCCCAGAGGAAGGGCCAGTCGTCGAAATTCTCGAAGTGGTCGGGATGGCGGAAGAGCAGTCCTGGCGCCACATTGCCCGGGATGAACGAGAAGTCGGCCCTATTGTTTCCGTAGAACACCGCCTTGGGCCGTGCCGCTCCCACAGCCGCCACGAAGGAATAGTTATGATAGGGATGGCATCCGAAGAGCCAGTTGGCCACACGGTAAATCTCATTCTTTCCGATGATGTCGGGGAAATACATGTGCGCAAAGCATACCGTCGTTCCGAAATTGAGCACCATGTTTCCGCCCGCCCAGTTGCCGAGGGTGATGGGCACGCCATAAGGATTCTCCTTGTCGAAACTCTCCATGTAAGCCTTGAACTTCTCCACGTAAGGTTTCAGCCTCGTTTTATACGCCTCGTCCATATACGGTATGGCATCGAGCGCCACCGCGATGGATGACGATACGTTTCTGTCGAGAGCCTGCCATATCTGTTGGTTGAAATGATCGGCATATTTCTTGTCACCTGTAGCGCCAAAGAGTTGGAGGTTCGTCGCCATGTCGCCCATGCGGCCTCCCCTTCTCCGTCCCTGTCGTGTGGAGTCGTTCTGTGCCCTTTGTGCCATCAGGTCGGTAGCCTCCTGCATGAGACGCGTCGACTGGGTGAGCGCCCTGTCAGCCAGACCGTCGTTGTATCCGCGCAATGCCCTACTCACGGCGGCGAACATTGTGGCGGCACGGAAGTCGAGCGACGGGTCGCGCGTGGTGAAAGCCCATAAGTCGTCGGGTGTGCCGCTGCGCTTGCCATCCGCCGACACCTCATAAGGACGCAGGCTGCGGTCATAATGCAGTCCGTCGGTGATGGAGGCGGCATCGCCCAGGTGGTGGTAGTTGTCGAGCACCGAGTTGGAGAGCGTGGAAGCCATGTGTCCTATCTGCTCTGCCTGTGCCACGAGGTTCAGTGCCCCGTGCTCGATATATTGCAGGACATCGGGCACACCATCGGGACGGTGCAAGTCGACATAGCGCTGTTGCTGACTGACAAATGTCTCATCACGCTGTGGACGGAACAGCTCCCACACCTTGACGAGGTTAGCCACCACGTTGATGTTCGAGCCCGTCTCGATGTCGAAGTCGCCGGCATCGAAGAAACCGCCGATGTTCAGTCCGGGAATCAGTTCATAGGGTTGGTATTTCGTGTCGGTGGTTGGTCCTTGTTTATGCAGGTCGAAATGGTCGCTGGGAGGTGCCTGCAGGTAACCCTCCTTGAACGGCTCACCATGCCATGTGCGGTAGCCCTCGGTCACATACATGTGGTTCATGTGTATGGGAATCCACACGTCGGTCGTGGCGTCGGTAATCTTGTCGTACACATGCTCGTCGATGAGGAAATCATTGGTTTTGGTGTCACCATATTGGATATAATAAACACCCGGGCGTGTCACCGACGAGAAGTCGAACTTCACATAGTTATATTTAAAGAACGGTCCCCATGAAACCACTTCTCCACTATATGCCACCTCGGTGGTGCCATCTTCGTTGATGCGGTAGAGCGAGGCGTTGGGTTTGGCCGTATCGTTCTTGTCCAGTTCGATGACCGCCACCTTGGGCTGGTCGGGCATATAACCCACCTGCGAGAATCCGATGTTCGGCTCTCGAATCCATCCCGGTACGGCATGAGGCTCGACGGTCCACGTGACCACTTTTCCCGTCTTGCCTGCCGGCAGCACGCTGCGCAACACGAACCATCCGTTCTGTGCCAGCATACGGCCGTCGTAGAGGCACAGCTCACTGTCGTCGGACGACACCTTCACCATGCGTTGCGGGTCATCTGTTGCCAAGAGTGCCACATGTCCACGCTCCATCGGCAATGGGTCCACGAAACGGTCCGTACCACGATCGTCGTACGTCTTGAAGCCTTTGAACTGACGCGGTTTCTCACTGTTGGGCACCGTCGTGGTCTCGCTCACGGCATAACGCGGGAAACGGTTGAGTCGTCCGTCCATGATAAACGTCTTCAACCAATATTGCGAAGGCAGGAACTCGATATTCAGTCCCGCCTTACCCGCCAAGGCGCTGGGCACGGGCTTGTCAAGATATACCGCTATCTCCACGGCCGGCCCCTTGGCAGTCACCACGATACGACTGTCGAAGTCGTAGTCGTCATAACGCAGTCCCACCTCGATGGCACCTTTTTCGCGGTCCACTTTCCTGCTGGTCATTTTGGGCACGAGGTCCCACTGTTCCGGGGTGTTGTTCAGGCGCACCGCACCACCTTGTATCGTGCGCACGCCGTGATGTATCACTTCGATGCCGGAGTTTTTCTCGTCGTTGAAACCACCATTGAAACTGTTGCTGAAAACGAGGACGTTCACCCCTTGGCGCTCAAAATATTCGAGGTCATTGAGGCGCAGGTCCTGTGCATGGGTGGCCAACGATGGCAAGAGTGTCGAGAAAAGAAAGAATAATGCTTTTTTTACAGACATGGTTCAGTATTTTATAGGTATAGTGTAATTTTCTGCAAAGATAATACTTTCTCCCCAATGGTCTGTATGTATAAGTTTCAATTAACACCATATTTGTAGCATGAGGGGCCATCCTCCCGGATAGCCCCTCATGAAAATACAAAAACATTATGAATTTTATTTAGCGAACAAGTTCAAATCACACAGCCTGTGCGCACGAACGGCATTTCCGTTCACAGAAGCGCTCACATTGCGCACAGATGTCATACCCGAGCATGGCACCGAGGATAAAATCCTCTTCGGGTGTCAGTTGGTTGAGTGGACGATTCACTATCAGTCGAATGGCTTCGAGACACTCGGGTCGCCCGAAGAAAAGATTCAGGCGCTCGCCATCCACAGGTTGTAGGAGGTAATGGATATTCTGCCGTCTGAGACGGTTGGTGGCAAACTCCTCATATTTCTTGTTGAAAGTGAAGAGCACCATACGCCGCACACCTTTTTTGTACTCATAGATATGGTTCATGAGCACTTTCAAATCGACGGGCATCACATCCTTACGTTCCATGCTAATTACTTTTTTATGTTACAGTGATGGTTGTATCTGTTCTATCCAAGCGTCGATGCGCGCTTCGGTCTTGTCATCCTCGTTCACATCGTCAAGCGCCAGTCCCACGAACTGCCCGTCGACCACCGCCTCGGAATCATCGAAAGAATAGCCGTCGGTAGATACCTGTCCCACTACCGTGGCTCCGGCAGCCACCACGGCATGGTAGATTTCTCCCATGGCACCGCAGAACGTGTCAGAATACGATTCGCAGTCGCCACAGCCGAAGAGGGCCACGGTCTTTCCGCTGAGGTCCAGTCCTTTGAGCAACGACACGCCGTCGTACCAGTCGTCCTGCAATTCGCCCACGCCCCATGTCGAGGTTCCGAGGATGAGGTTGTCTGCCGCTTTGATGTCGTCAGCGGTAAGGTCAGCCACGTTAATAGCTTCGACGCCCAGCTTGCCGGCGATGATTCCGGCGATATTCTCACATGTTCCTGTAGAGGAACCATAAGCTACGATTGTCTGTTTCATTTCTCTTATTTTATTGAATTGGTTGCGTTAATTCTCACGGTGCAAAAGTACGCACCTTTTCCATACGCCACAATACCCAAAAATAATGAAATCGCGCAATACCTACTTATGATTAGGATGTGGCTTCGGATTTGTCTCAACATCCACCCATCTCTTTCTGGTATGGATGGGATATGTTGTTGAAAAATATTCCACAGCATCCTATGCCTTGCAAAAATAACCGGAAACTTGTTTGTTTGTCGCAAAAAAAAGTTATCTTTGCACATAACTATTACGACTAAAGACCTAAATGTTTATTATCAGACAAAATGTGTAATCCCCTAGTGGAGAAAGGTAAGGTCGCCAGTCGGTACACTGACGGGGGATTGCCACAAAAATGATACGAATGAAACATAATAGTCCATACAGTGCGGCCATAACAGGGGGTGGCTACCTTTATGAAGAAACGAACATACTTTTGCCTCTATTAATGAGCGAAGACAGTGATGCTTTGCTCAAAAAAGAAAAACTGGAGAACAATCTGCTGAAAATCAATCGCCAGACCTCGAGGGAAAGAGCCATCTTCGAAATCAAACGAAGATACAATGCTGTGCAAAAAACATTCTGGGAGGATTATCTTTCGATGGAGCAAACCGCTCAAAAGATAGCCCTCTTCTTCGTTATTTTGAAAACATACAAGATTTGTTTCGACTTTCAAATTAATGTAACTCGAAACAAATGGCAGTCCATCAGCCATTCTGTCTCCATTGACGACCTGCTTATGGAATTCAATGAGATTGGAGCTAGGGATGAATTCGTGGATTCTTGGACGGACAACACGCGCAAAAAGATAGCATCCACTTACCTTTCCATCCTGAGGAAAGTAGGCATGCTCGATGAGGAGAATGTGCTCCATCCTGTCAAGGACACGGATGAAACCATGGCCTATTATATCCGCATTGGGGAACAATGGTTCCTCGATGCTTGCTTGTTGCAACCCTTTGAAATCAATGAAATAAAAAAGGCAGTATGACGATACAGGAGTTAGACCATAAACTGAACGACCCGGGATTCCAAGACCCGAAGAACGGGGATATCTTCTACAATTTCTTCATCTATCAGTATCCTGCTGAGAATGAATACGACATCCGTGAGCAAATCAAGGAGTTCAAGGAACACCTCATACGCCCCACGAACTATGTCGATGTGCTCTGCTTGAACCTCTTCGAGGAGTTCTGCAACTACCTCAAGACGAAACAGCTGATGCGCCGTCCAATGTTGGAATATCAGCTGGAGAAGGAGAAGACAAACCCTGACGCCACCATGTCGACGCTGGTCCGCAACGCCCATTCCGAAGGTTTCATCCACTACCTCCATGAGCATATCATGGCACATGTGAACATTGAGGATGACTACCGCCGGCCGTATGTCTTCGTTCATGGCATCGGCTCCATGTATCCCTATATACGTACCAATGAACTATTGACGCTTTACGAGCAGTACAATGTAACCTATAAATACAAGATTATCGTTTTCTATCCTGGTCATCGGGAGAACAACTCGTTCCGTTTGTTCGGACTCCTGCCTGACCATCATACCTATCGTGCCACCCTGCTAATCAATGAGTAGTATATGAAACTGAAAGATTTATACAAGAAAGACATCGAACGTCCGGTAAACCCAGCCGTCTCTGTCACCAAGTTAGATGTAGAAACGAAAAACATCGAAATAGAAGAGTACGTCTTCACCGACGAAATCATCAACGGACTATACCGTATCTTGTTTGCGCTGAAGAACAACAAGCCGTACAGCCATACGGGAATATGGATTGATGGTTACTACGGAACGGGTAAGTCGCACTTCCTGAAATACCTCGACTACTGCATCACGCCTGACACGAGGGACAAGGCGCTCGCACGGCTGAAAGAGGCAGTGGCTGCCATCGACCCCATGGATGCCACACATAAACTGGATGCCGGTATCGACAAAAACGCCATCAACGAAATCATTGAATGGGTGAAGAAAGCCGAGATAGACACCTGTATGTTCAACTTGGAGACATCGTATGACAACGCCACCGACCGCAAGTCGGCGTTCATCCATGTGTTCTGGAATGAATTGAACCGTATGCGTGGCTTCAACAACTTCAACCTCTCATTGGCGCAGCATCTGGAAAAGCCATTGGCACAAAGGGGAAAGTTGGAGGAGTTTAAGCAGATGGTTTTGGAAGAGACGGGGGTGGACTGGAACAATGCCAATGACGCTGCCGACATCGTGGACAACGAGACGGATATCGTGCTGGAAATAGCCAAGCAACTCGTTCCTACACTCTCCATCGAGTCCATCCGTGAGCGTATCATCAAGCGAGACACCACGGTGAGCATCGAGAAATTCTCACAAGAGTTGGCATCGTTCATCGCTGACAAAGGCGAGAACTACCGCCTGATCATGTTCGCGGATGAGGTGTCGCAGTTCATCAACAAAGAGCGCGACCGCTACCTCAACCTTCAGGAAATCGTGACGAAGGTACCTGAGGTGACCGACAAAAAGATTTGGTTCGCATGTACCGCACAACAGGAGCTGGAGGAGGTCATGGACGACTGCGACATCCACGAAGGACGAGACAGCGAGGGAAAGATTCGGGGGCGTTTCGAAGTGAAAGTGTCACTGAAAGGCTCGTCCACGGAATATATTACGCAGAAGCGTATTCTCGACAAGAAGGATGAGGTGAAAGACGGCCTGAAGAACTTCTTCAAACTGCGCCACGGTGACATCGAGGCGCTGTATAAACTGCCCACAGGCTTCTCACGCTATGAGTCGGATAAGGAATTTGTCAACTGCTATCCTTTCGTGCCCTACCAGTTCAACCTCATCAAAAAGGTGTTTGACGCCTTCCGAGACCTACAATATGTGGCAAAAGAGGTGAAGGGCAACGAACGTAGCATCTTGAAAGTGGTTCATTCAACGGCCATTGCAGAGAAAGACCAAGACATGGGACACTTCGTGTCGTTCGACAGTCTCTACAACTCCATGTTTGAGGAGGGTTTGCAGGCACGTGGACAGAAAGCCATCGAGAACGCGGAGCGTGTCATCAAGGAATATAAAGACCCGGAATTTGGCAAACGTGTGGTCAACGTGCTGTTCATGATTTGCAACCTGAAGCCCACCGACAAATTGCAGTTCCCGGCTTCGTTGCAGAACATCACTGTGCTGATGCTCAATTCGCTCGACACACCAAAACTAACCTTGCAAGACAAGGTGGATTCCGTATTGTCTTACCTCTGCGAGAAAAACATCATACAGGAGGTGCAGTCGAAGGATGGACAGCCTAGCACCTACCTCTTCTATTCGGAAGAGGAAATGAAGGTGGCTTCCCTCATTCAGGCACAGGATGTGGACAACGCAGTGCTGGCTGACCAATTGAAGGAAATTTTCTTCAAGTATCTGGGCAGTCCGAAGAACAAAGAAACTTACTTGACGAGAACTTTCTCTGTCAACGCCACCATCAAGCAGCGTGTGTATAACGGAAACAATGGCGACGTGACGGTGGACTTCGACATCGACAACAGAACGGATGCTCATTCTTTTGCCATCCAATGCACCTCGCCCACGAAGATGATTTATTACATGGGACCGTTATTCCTTGAAAACAACAAGCTGAGAAACGATTTCTGGTGGTACTGCCATGTCACGCAGTACCTGAAGACGCCCGTGGAGTCGCAGGAAAACCTGAATGTCCGAGAGAAATTCAGAAAACGTGCCGAGGAACTGTATACTTCCCGTATCGTACCACAGTTCCAGCAGATTCTCAATACTTGTCCCATCATATCGGGAAACCTCGTCATCGACGATGCCGATTTGACGGGCATGAAGGCTGGCGACCGCTATCATAAAGCGCTCAACAAGCACTTCTCGAATATCTATACCCGTGCAAGCATGGTGGATGTTACGATATTTCCAAAGACTGCTGATGCTCTGCGCCAAGCTATCCTCCGTCCCATCCAGCCGGGCGACTACGAAGGACCGAACGCAATGCTCACACCGCCGGAGCATGAGATGGAGATCTATCTCTGCAATAGTTTCAAGGAGGTGGCACTCACTGACATCATTGCCAAGTTCAGCAAAGCACCCTATGGATGGAACGATGCTTGTACGGTGCACGTGGTCAACGAGCTGGTGCGTCGCCACAAACGCGACTACTCCTATTCCAATAATCCGAATGTGGAACTGCAAACGGTGGCCAACCGCATCATGTCGGAGCTGAGCAAGTTTACCGTCCATGCTGCTACTGCCATTCCTGATGATGTCATTAAGGCATTTGCGGAGGCATGGAAAGATATCTTTGGCACTATGGATGTGTTCCCATCCATGGATAGCACGGCTATCTTCCGTCAATGCCAGGACAAAGACAGCGAACGAGGCTTGCCGAAGAGGCGAGATTCCTATTCTCGACAGTACAAGGAGTTGAGAGTTTATCCCTTCTCCGCTCCTGTCAGCGAAGCCATCGACACCTTTGAGACATGGATGGAAGAACGCGACCCGCTGAAGTTCTTCAACCTCGTCATCGCATCGCGCCAGGACGCTCGTTCATTGATGGACAAGTGCAAGGAGGTATTCGAGTTCTACCATGACCAGATGCCGAAGTACCTTGACATCTGTAAGTTCGTGGATGACAACCGCGATAACTTCCAGTTTATCGAGGAACAGGAGAAGGTGGAGCAAATTCAGGCTATCAAGACGGATGAATGGCCAAAACAGAACATGAAAGATTATATCCGACTGCGCAAGGAACTGGCTTTCTCGTTGGAATCGAAGAAAAACGAACTGCGCCAGCGGATACGAGAAGAATATGAAAAGACTTTCAACCAATTGGAGGAGAGTTGCCGTCAACAGGCCGTGCCACTTACTGTCATTCCGAAACGGGAGAATACCATCATGGCTAAGACGATGTCGGAGAATATTCTCGTACTTCGCAACAACATGAATACCGATGCGTTCTTCGCTGAGGTGGCGGCAAAAATCTGGGAAGAGGTGAACAAGCGCAAGCCATACATCGAACCTGAGGGAAAACATGGGGCTGAGGAGAAAGCCAAAGATCCATTGGTGGTCAACAAGCATCTTGACACGCGCACCACCAAACCCCTCACTTCTGAAGGCGAGGTGGACACTTACCTGCAGAACCTGAAAAAACAAATTATGAAGGACATCAACGAAGGAAACTCCGTGATGATTATCAAGTAAACGCATAGGAGAATATACTGTGGATACCAATAGACTGAAGAAATTCGCAACAGAAGCCCGCAACATCTTGAAGCGTGGCGTGGCTGCAAAGATGCTGTCACTAGGTTTCGATACGGACGGACATATCGACGAGTCAGAAATGCCCATCCTCATTCAGGGTGGTTCTATCTTCCGGGGACAACAGCACACAGAAGCGTTCTACCACCAATGGATGTCGCTATATAAGCGCATCCAGGAGAAGGGCATCAAGGAGGTTTACGAGGAAGCGGCTTACACATGGTTCAACCGCTTCATAGCCATCCGCATCTTGCAGAAGAACGGACTGGCAGAGCCTGTCCTTGATTTCGTGGACGTGGCGCGTACACCGCACATCGTGGATGCTGCCCGTATGGGACACCACCCGCAGATGTCTGCTGCCGATGAAGAGCAGCTGCGCACCTTGCTCGGCGATGTCTCTGCTGTCACTCCGCAGTTCTCACTCCTGATAACGGCATACTGTCATAACAATCCGATTATCTACAAATGCTTTGGGGGCATTGCGGATTATACGGAACTGCTCCTGCCGAATGACATCCTAACTGAGAATGGCTTCATCGATACGTTGAATCATACGGAGTTCATCACCGACGAGGACTACGCTTCCCCCGAACTGATTGGATGGCTCTATCAGTTCTATATCTCGGAGCGCAAGGACGAGGTGTTTGCCAAGAAAGGGAAGTTCGAGGCGGACGAGATACCTGCCGCCACGCAGATTTTCACACCTAACTGGATTGTGAAATATATGGTGCAGAACACCGTGGGGCGCATCTATCTCGATAACAACCCATGGGCTACAGACCTCAAAGACAAATGGAAGTACCTCGTGGAGCCGTCGGAGCCTACTCCCGAGGAAACGAAGTTGAAATACAAGGACCTGATGGAACTTCGCGTGGGTGACCTCGCCTGTGGCTCTGGTCATATCCTGAATGAATGCTTCGACTTACTCTTCGATCTCTACTTAGAGGATGGCTACAGTCGAAGCGAAGCTATTGAGGCTATCTTCAAGTATAACCTGACGGGCATCGACCTCGATACCCGGGCAAAGCAGTTGGCTACTTTTGCGCTCCTGCTGAAGGCTTGCCAGCGTGACCGCTCGTTTGCAGATGCTCATGTCATGCCTAATATTCTGAACATGCCGGAGCCGCAAACAGATGAAGAAGCACTGACTACTACGTTGCATCACTTCTTCAAGGGTGGAGAGTCAAAACAGGACATCACTTCACTGCTTGATGCCTTCAAGCTCATGCGCGATGCAGACTCTCTCGGCTCTATCATGATATTTGACATCCCTGACAGCACAAGGGCACTCATTAAGCAGACAGTGGAATACTACGATGATCATGCTGACCAACAGGAGTATTTCGCGGAGATTCTGCCTGCAATGAAGCTCGTTCTTGCACTGACAGAGAAGTATCATGCATTAATTGCTAATCCTCCATATATGGGAAGAGGTTCGATGAATAACACTCTAACTTCTTATTTAGATAAGAACTATTCAATAGCCAAGCAAGATTTATTTGCAGCTTTTATGCAAATGATGATAAATCGCATTGTACAAAAAGGTCGTTCTGGTTTTATTACCATGGAATCATGGATGTTCCTTACTTCATTTGAAAAATTAAGGAATAATATTATATCTAATTATTTTATATCTTCTTTAGCTCATTTTGGATGGCATATTATTGGCATAGCTTTTGGAACAGCTATGACAATAATTGAAAAGTATAAATCCTTGAATAGAAAAGGGGAATATTCATACTTAATCATTGATGATATTAATAGAGAAATAAATGTTCCATATGTTTTTCCTAAAAAAGATAATGGTAGATATGCAATAACATCACAAAATAACTTTGAAAAAATTCCAGGATGTCCTATTGGATATTGGGTAAGCAATTCTGTTTTAGATGCATTTTCCAATAATTTATTGGGAGATATATGTCCAGTAAAAAAAGGTGCTGATACAGCTGACAATACTTATTTCTTACGTTTATGGCATGAAGTAAACAGGAATAAATTGGGTATTTGGCAACAAAGTTCTGAAGAGTTTTCAAAGCATAAATACAAATGGGCTCCTTATAACAAAGGTGGTCATTCAAGGAAGTGGTATGGTAATAATGATGTGTTTGTTCTATGGGAAAATAATGGATATGAACTGGAGCATTCAAAAGGAAATTTAAGAAGTAAACATTTATATTTTAAAAATGCAATCACTTGGAACGCATTAACATCTACAGCAACAACTGCAAGATTTTCTGACTACGGAGCTATTTTTGATAGTGCTGGTTCATCAATGTTTCCTGATGAAGAAAAAATCTTCTATCTTTTAGCATTTATGAACTCAAAATGTGTAGATAGTCTTCTAAGAATATTAAACCCAACTCTTAATTACGGAGCAGGAACAGTTAGCTCACTTCCTACCATTATATCTTTGTCTTCAGTAATTGATAAAATGGTGAAGAAATCAATTGAAATATCTAAATCAGATTGGAACGCACACGAAACATCATGGGACTTCAAAGGCAACGAATTAATTCGAATGCGGCATAACTGCATGGGAAATGTCGCAGACATGGATATGTTACCAGAGGAAGAGATTCTAGAACTAAGAAATGACCCCAGTATTGGTACAAACGAAAAACTGATTGAGCATTGTTATCGCTGTTATGTCAGCGAATGGAAGCGCAAGTTTAATCAATTACATCACAACGAGGAGGAACTGAACCGCCAGTTCATTGAGATTTACGGACTACAGGACGAACTTACGCCTGAAGTACCGCTCAATGAAATCACCATCCTTCAGCAAGGCGAAATCTCCTTTGAGGACAATGAACTGAAATGGCATCCCGATGTCGTGATGAAACAGCTCATTTCCTATGCCGTCGGATGCTGGATGGGGCGTTATCGCCTTGACAAGCCAGGGCTGCATATCGCTCACCCGAATCCTACCGACGAAGAGGTTTGCACTTACAAGTATGGCGACAGCCTACTGAGAATTGATGATGATGGCATCATTCCAATCCTCTCGGCTGACAGTGCTTTTGATGATAACCTAGTGAAGCGCATTCAGGAGTTTATCCGCATCGCTTTCGGTGCAGAAACGGTCAATCAGAACATCAACTTCGTTGAGGAATGTCTGGGCACTTCACTGGAAAAGTACCTGCAAAAGGACTTCTGGAAGGATCACAAGAAGATGTATCAAAGCCGCCCCATCTACTGGCTGTTCAGCAGTAAGAAAGGTGCGTTTCAATGCTTGGCATACATGCACCGCATGGATGCGAACACCGCCGACAAGGTACGTTCTAACTACCTTATGAAACACATGGATTGGCTCCGTCAGACGATCGCCGGACTCGAAGCCAACGCCATCACCCTCAACACGGCTGAGCGCAACAAACTAAAGAACCTTCGCAAGGATCTCGCCGAATGCGAAGAATACAATGACCGCCTGCAGCTCATCGCAGACAAGCGCATCGCCTTCGATCTCGACGATGGTGTGGTGGTCAACTACGCAAAGTTCGGCGATGTGCTAGCTAAATTAAAGTAATATAGTACAGTCGCAAAGGTATCATGAATCTGAAATCATTCGAACACATCGGTATTTATTATGACAAAAGAAGAACTATACAATCTTATCAATACGGCTGAAAGTTACCGCTTGGAGAAGACTGTCTCTACAGGCAATATGGATAAGTTTCAGGAGGCAATATGTGCTTTTGCCAACGACCTTCCTGGTAAGCGTAAGAAGGGCTATTTGCTGATTGGAGTGACGGATGACGGAAAGGTTAGCGGACTAAAGGCAGATGATGCCTTGATGAAAAAAATCAGCGGCATACGCTCCGATGGTAATATCTTGCCATTGCCTGTGATGACTACAGAAATAGTCGATACCGGAAACGGTGATGTGATAGTCGTTGAGGTGACGCCTTCGTTCGATACTCCCGTACGATATCGTGGTAGAACATTCGTACGTATTGGTCCCCGTCGTGATATTGCCAGTGCAGAGGAAGAGCGCATTCTCTCAGAGCGATGCGCGGCCAGCTTGCCTACATTTGACACTCGGCCTTGTAGGGAGGCAACGCTGGAGGACATAGATACAGATACCATTGTCAAAGAGTATCTCCCTAAAGCCATTGCCGAAGAAGTGCTGGCCAGTGACCACCGTACGCTTAAGGAGCAACTGGCAGCCCTGCACCTGTTTAATTTGAAATTTGATTGTCCCACCTACGCTGCCCTCATCATGTTCGGACGCAACCCTCGCCATTTCATGATGGGCGACTATATACAGTATGTGCGTTTCAAAGGTGTCGATAATGGTGGTAATATCTTGAATGAACGGCGGTTTGAAGGATGTCTGTATAAAGTGTTGCCAGAACTGGAAAACTTCATTCGTGACGGTATAGTAACCAATCGCCCCGTGCCTGTAAGCATTCTCAGAGAGAAAAATGTGCAGAACTACCCATACAAAGCCCTTCGAGAACTGATGATGAACGCCGTGATGCATCGCGACTATCAGTCGAACATGCCGACACGTCTCTATCATTATGACCATCACATCGAGGTAATGAATCCAGGTGGTCTGTATGGGCAAGCTAGACCAGAAAATTTCCCACATGTCAACGACTATCGCAACGGGGTCGTGGCAGAAATGATGAAAACGCTGAACTATGTCAACATGTTTAATCACGGGGTGCGCGAAGTACAGCATTTGTTGAAGGAGAATGACAGTCCAGAGGCAACGTTCAATGTTGATTTGGTGACGGCTTTCAGCGTCGTTGTAAGGGAACCAACAGCACAGAATGTTACCGATGTCACCGATAATGTCACCGATAATGTCACCGATAATGTCACCGATAATGTCACCGATAATATCGGTGAGGATGTCGATAATATGTCGGTAATTCAACTTTCAGAGAGACAGATAAAAATCTGCAAGTTGATCAAGAATAATTCTTTTGTGTCTGCAACCGAAATGTCGGTGGTATTGTCGGTGGTAAAAAGAACCATTATGCGTGACCTTGCAGACATGCAAAAGAAGGGTGTTATTATTCGCGAAGGCAGTGCAAAAGCAGGGCATTGGGTATTATTGAAACAGATTAATGGTTGAATATATGGTACAAGACAGAATATATAACTACTTTGAAAGAAACCCGAAACTGCGGGTCCTGTTCATCTTCGACAGAATGTCGATGATCGAATCGGAGCTGCAAGATGCTTCGTGGCAGGACGGCTTCCACTATGTAGTTTTTGACGGCACATGGTTCGGAACAAAATACGCCATTGAAAACCAGTGGAAGGATGAGAAGGTCGTTTTGCTTTTCAAAGAGGAATACAAACCAGTAAATGAGCAGAAGCGGCTCGAGTTCCCCCTGCTGGACTTACTGATGGCAAACATGGAATACAAGGAGGATGACTATGCATCGTTCATCCAACAATACAATTTGCCTGAAAAGTTCTCGCCATTTATCAAGAAGCATATCGGTGAACTGCAGACGAACCGTATCAGGACGCTTATGCAGAATTACCTCACGCCACAGGCTTTCAGTGAGGATGTATTCTTCCGTGCCATGGTTTCCGATTACCTGGGCCAAAAAAAGGTGCTGGATTGGGAAGACATCATCGTAAGGCTCATCGTGCTGGGATTGGAGTCGGAGGCGAAGAAAAGAAATGACTTCTTCACACGCATCAACAAAAACATCGATGTCAACAAAGCACTGCAAGACAAACTGTCTTCCATCTTCGGTTATGGATACAACCCCAATACAGAGGTGAAGGTGCGTGAGATTGCGGAGTCCTTGAAATATAACTCCTTCACGCAGTTGTTGGAACAGTCGCCATCTGACTTATACAGAAAGTATAAGGTGACTGACAGATTGAAGTTGGAACAGATGAACCGCATCATCGACCGGGCTGCGCATGATCGCACTTTGTCTGCTCCGTTCAATCAGGCCATCGCTAAACTAGGCGAGGAAATCAAGGAACAAGAAATCATTCGCATCTATGGCATTGATGCCAATTATTTCTATGTGACGGAGGATCTTTGCTGGCCAATCATAGCCACGGCAGTGAAGGAGCGGCTGCAAGCAGACCCGATGGAGGTGAGCGAAAAAATGCGCGACCTCTCACTGAAACTACCTGAATCGTCGGCCATACAAGAGGTGCTTTCATTCGCACAAAATCTCGCCCTGTACTATGACAAGATAAGGGGGCTGGGAACGCTGAAGTTGAATACCCCCGAACAGTATGTGCAAAAATACCTCAATGAGTTCTACCTTGTGGATTACTTCTACAGACAGGCGCTAGAGGCTTACCATACGGTGATGAACAACACCAACCCCATTGAGCAGACGCTGAATGAGGTGAAACGGCAGCTGGATCAGGACTATGCCACGGTCACCAATATATTCAACCTTGAATGGCTCACATGTGTCAAGGAGAAAGGTGATGCATTCAATGAACTCACATTGAAACGCCAGCAGGACTTTTATAAAGACAACATCGATCCGTCTGTCAAACAGGTGGTGATTATCAGTGATGCGCTGCGCTTCGAGGTGGCGAAGGAACTGATGCAAGAACTTTCCAAGGAAAAGCACATGGCAAGCCTGACACCTTGCTTGGCGATGCTGCCTACAGAAACAAAGTTCTGCAAACAGTCGATACTCCCTCATCACACACTCACCCTTCAAGGGGCAGAGATGGCAACGGACGGAGTGGTGCTGAACACCCTCGACCTGCGAACGGCACAGCTGAAAAAATACCGACAGGATGCTGTCTGTATTGCATACAAAGACGTGATGGATGGAGATGTACTTTCGAAAAGAGAGATCTTCAAAAATTCATTGGTGTATATCTATCATGACACCATCGACGAGGCATCACACAACCAGAACCCGTTTGATGTCATCAGTGCCTGCCGCCGTGCCATTGAACAACTGACGGCTCTCATTCGACGTATTCATGCCACATGGAATGTGAACAATGTGTTACTGACTGCTGACCATGGTTTCCTATACAACGACATGGTGTTTACAGATAAAGACAAGCATTCCATCAAGGAGGAGACATTGGAGAAGAAAACCAGGTACTACCTGACATCCTCTGATGCTCCTATCGAAGGGGTGATGAAATTCCCAATAGAAAAAGTGTCGGGAATCATTACTTCTTCGCCGGTGTATGTCGCTGTGCCTGAGGGTACCAACCGACTGGCGGCTCCGGGTGGTTATAACTTCGCTCATGGTGGTGCCACACTTCAGGAACTGATTGTACCCGTTATCCATTCCGTCTTAAAGCGGCAGGACAAAACGGACAAGGTGAATGTGGTGCTGCTCTCAAACAAGCTGAATATGGTGAACTCCCGTGTGAAGTTCACGCTGATTCAGTCGGAGGCAGTTTCAATGACACTCATGGAACGCAAAGTGATTTGCTGTGTCTTCGACGGCAACAATCCCATCACGGAAGAAGTGGCTGTGACATTGAACAGTCCCGATGCGGAAAATCCCGCCAACCGCATGTTCAACGTCACGCTGAACTTGAAGAAAAACACTTCCTCCTCACTCCTGCAACTACGCGTCTGGGATGTGGATGCTCCGCTCAATCCGCTCATCAAGGAAACGGTAAAGAACAACACTTTTATTGAACAAGATTTCTAACAAAGTGACAATGATAAAAATCACCAACGAAAGAGAATTATTGCCAATAGTAAGGAATCCTTTAACTAATTGGTCTGAAACGGAAAAACTGTTTCTTCCTCTGTTACAGTCATTTAGGAATTCCAATACTACCAATGACAAATACGAAGGGTGGGCTTTCTCAATGATTTTCATTAAGGAAAGCGACATTCTATATCAAGATGCCATTGCATCTATTGATGAGGAAAGACAAAGGGAGAAAGACCGCTGGACATTTGCGCCTTCTCTGAAAAATCGCAATGAAAGTATCTGGAAATACCATGAAATTGCTATAGTTATTCATTTGGAATCATGGTTGTGGTTTGGATAATAATCAAAAGCTGTTTATATTATGACATTACAGGAAAAAATATTGGATGCCTTTTTAGGTAAGGTGGTGAGAAAAGACCTCGCTTTTCTCGTAAAAGGCGGTCTGCCCGTTCCAACGTATGTCCTCGAATACTTGCTGGGACAATACTGCGCAAGTGATGACGAGGAAGACATTGAGAACGGACTGGAAAAGGTGAAGGAAGTCATCCGCAATAATTATGTTCATCGAGCTGAATCTGAGATAGTAAAAGGAAAAATCAAGGAACAGGGCAGACATCGAATCATTGACAAAGTGTCTGTGACTGTGAATGAACGCTTCGATGAATACCAAGCACAGTTCTCCAACCTCGGACTGACAAACATTCCCATTGGTGCCGAATATGTGAAAGCCAACCCAAAGCTGCTTTCCGGAAACGGTGTGTGGTGTATCGTCACCATCGGACACATCCCTGGAGAGGATGTCAAGGTGCGTTGGGAAATACAGACGCTGAAACCTGTTCAAATCGCTAACATCGATTTGCAGTATTACATCGAGCAGCGCAAAAAGTTCACGACGGATGAATGGATTGACTTCCTCGTTCATACGGTAGGACTCAATCCTGACAACCTGAACCGCAGGGAGAAGTTCATCGTGCTCTCTCGTCTGCTTCCGCATGTGGAGAACAATTTCAACTTCATGGAACTGGGTCCGAAAGGAACGGGTAAGTCGCATGTATTCCAAGAACTGTCTCCCTATGGTGTTCTTGTCAGTGGCGGTGATGTCACTTCCGCCCGCCTGTTCGTAAAGATGTCGGGTAATAAGGAAATTCTCGGTCTGGTGGGCTATTGGGATGTAGTTGCATGGGATGAGTTTGAGCAGCAGAAAGGACGCGCCACCGATGCCGTACTCATTGACACGATGCAGAACTACCTTGCCAACAAATCCTTCAACCGTGGTAAGGCTACACATGAGGCAAGCGCATCCATGTCGTTCGTGGGCAACACGAAGCATACCGTTCCTTATATGCTTAAGAACAGCCATCTGTTTGAAAGCATTCCAACATCATTCATCAAAGGTGCTTTCCTCGACCGCATTCATCTTTACAACCCTGGGTGGGAGATAAAGATGCTGAAGAAAGATTCGTTCTCGAAAGGCTATGGCCTTATTACGGACTACATAGCTGCTGTCCTCCATGCCATGCGCAACACCGACCTCACATCATTACTGAAGAATTATGCACAATTCGATGGCTCGCTCTCCGAGCGCGACCATCTCGCCATCCGCAAGACATTCTCCGGCATGATTAAGCTTCTCTATCCTGACCAGAATTTCACAGACGAGGAGGCTTACGAGTTGATTGACTTCGCTGCCGAATCACGTAAGCGCGTCAAGGATCAGCTCTATGTCATCGATGAGACATTCAGAGCCGAACCAGCAAGATTCGAATACCTAAACGTAAAGACAGGAGCAAAGCGCACCGTGCTTACTTTGGAGCAGATAGAGAATGATTTTCTTCCTCTTCATGAACGTCAGGCACAAGAAGAACAGGAAGAAGAGGGTGCTCCGCTTCCTAAAAAGGAACAGCCAGAATCAGATGGAAATGACGCATCGGCGGAAGAGCAGAAAGATGGAACACAACCTGCAGACAAGACGGACTCGAGACAGTTGGCATCAAAATATGTTGAAATACGCGCCAACCAGTCTAATGTGTCTTATAAAAAACTGTTCGGCGACTATCTCGCCACGGCCTCGCATATCGTCATCACCGACCCATACATCCGCGTTCCATTCCAGGTAGACAACTTGGTGGAGTTCATACAGACATGCCGTGATTGTTGCGAGAAAAACGAAGAGTTATATATCGAATTACATACTCAGAATACAGATGAGAAAATACCTGAAATGATTGACACCTTTGATGACATCAAGGATGAGTTGCAGGCGGTAGGCATTGATTTTAACTATTTCTTCGATGCGGACCATGATCGCAACATCTGTCTTGACAACGGATGGAAAATTGTTCTTTCCCGTGGTCTTGACATTTTCGAAAAGTATGGCAGATTCTCTCTTGGTTCTGTCAGGCAGACTAACCGCCGTTGCCGTGAGTTTTCCGTTACTTTCGTTCAAGAATAAAACATTTTTTTCTGTTTTGTATTATTAAAAGCCAGTCAACATGAAAAGAAGTCTTTTGATTTTAGTAGGGGTTTTGTGCATCAATTTTGCGTATTCACAATCTAAGATGAAAGAAGAGGAAAGAGATTCACTGATACGTGTAATAGCAGATAAATTGGAGATGATTGAATACAAATCTGCCCCTGTAGAAAGATTCAAACTCTATAAAACTGAAAACATCTATACATTTTTGAAACTTGATACCGCTACAGGGTATATTGAACAACTACAGTGCACGCTTGAAGAAGATAAAGACGGTACCGTAGGGATTATCAATAGCGAAGACCTATCCCTTTTAAGTAGCAATGCTGGTACTTTTGAACTTTATCCTACAAGCAACATGTATCAATTTATCTTGCTTGACAAACGATTAGGGCGTACTTGGCATGTTCAATGGGGCATTGGCGAGAACAAACGTTGGATAAGAAGAACATACTAATCTATGAGAAAACGTGTTTATATTACACCGCTCAGACTCTCCTGCCCCTGCTATCATAAAATAGGACGCTACCATATAGCATCTTTGCCCTTGCTCTCCCAGTGAGAGTGAGGGCATTTTTCATTGAAGTTTGTTGGGTGAATACTTAAGCAATTCACTTCTTTGACAAATCAAAAAATCGCAGCAATGTGTCGAATGGATTTATGTGTCTTTTTCATTCTTTTTGGTTTTTCGTTTTTGAGAATAAATATTGGCACAAGACGAAAACAGATGAAAGCGTCGAACCTAACATAGCCAGGGCCATGTCTTTCTGAGCATCCCACATGTCACCCTGTTGACCATTATACGAATCAGCATCCTCAGGAGACATGAAAATAGTAAGAGCCCATTCAAACAACTCGTATATCAGACTACCTGTCTGAATGATTAGCCATGCCATGAATATAGCGACGACCGGCTTTTGATGGAAATATCTTTTGCATACATAAAAGAAATAAGGGAAGAGTAATACTCCAAATGCAAAATGTACGAACCTGTCATAATGATTACGGGAACTCTGGAAAAGAGAGATATCACCCAGTCCTATGGCTGCTGCCCAATCTTTATAAGGAACAAAGGAATAAATGTATCGTGCCCCTATGACATGCAGCAAAGTAAAAAGAACGAGACCAATAAAAGCGGCTTTTGGCATCTGATTCTTCCGCAAGTCCATGACAAGTGGTATCAGGAGGAGTATCGTTCCTATATGTTGCAGATATTGCTCATGTGGAAAAATGGGATTGATACAAGTGACAATTATCACCACAGCAAGTATAAACAGCAGTGCAATTTTTGTTTTGTTCATCATGTCAAAATCCTTTATTCTTAAACTTTTTTGCAAATATACGTATTTTTTAGCAATCAAATTTGTTTTCACCTCTCGGTTTGTATTATCTTTGCAAAAGATAAACGGCATTTTGCAAAAGAATAACACTGAACAATAAACACGTTATGAAGAACAAGATGAAACAAATACTGGGCGCATTCGCCCTAATGTGCTGCCTGATGCTGTTGGGCAGCTGTTCGGCCAAGCAATCGGCCATGAGGCAGTTGAGCAACCTGAACAACGAGCTGAAATACGAGAGCGTGGACTACACGCTGAGCGACTGGAACAATGCGCTGGGCGAGTTCAAGCAAGTAGTGGGCAAACTGGAGAAGTGCAAACTGAGTGGCAGCGAACGCGTAGAGGTGCGCCGCTTGGAAGGCGAATGCGTAGGCTACCTGGTGAAAGGTGCCGGACTGAGTGCCGTACGTACCGTGTTCAGCATCGGCAACGAGGTGAAAGCCGGCATAGAAGGACTCATCGATGCCATCACAGGAAGGTAGTTTTTCTGAGGGGTAAGTGGTGAGTGGTGAGAGGTGAGTGGTGAGAGGTGAGAGGTGAGTAGTAAGAACTATTAACTCCTTTAATATCTCACAAGTGTGGAACCTCTGGCGGCGCTGTCGTCAGAGGTTATTTGTATGGCATAGACTCCACGGGGAAGGGAGGATAGGCTGACCTGTGTGCGTTCGGCACCTGCGTTGACAGCAGTCGTCAGCATCTTCACACCCGAGGTAGAGAAGACCGACACCCGGGCCTCATGGCTGAGCGGACGGTCGAAAGCGATGGTCAGTTGACCATCGGTCATGGCGAAACGGGCATGACGCGGTTGATAGGTGTCTATCTCCTGAATGCCCGTGAACGAGAGCACGTCAAGAAGACCACGATACACATCTATCTCACCATAGCCGTCAGTGATGTTGGGATAGGTGGCAGAGGGATCAACATGACGTGACGTGCGTTCGATTACGCCCTTCACATCGTCGGGTGTCAGCCTAGGGTTGGCTTGCAACCACAGGGCGACGGCACCTGCCACTACTGGTGTCGACATCGACGTGCCGGTACTGGAACCCCATGGGTATTGCCGACCGTCGCGTTCGGTGTAAAGAGTGACATCGGCGGGATCTTCTTTTTCAAAATAATAACTGCTGAAAGAAGAGAGCACGAAAGTGCCGGGAGCCAAGACATCGGGTTTGATACGCTCGTCGAACGTGGGACCTATCGACGAATAGTTGGCTCTCGCTCCCCTACCCTCGCCTATGGTAGACTCGGGATAGGTCTGCACATTTCCCTCCCAGTCGGTAAACGATGTGCGGTGCGTAGTGGCACCCACGCAGATGACACACGGAGCGCTGCCTGGCGAATGAATACCATAGAGGCCTTTCTGGAACCCACCAAAGCCGTAGTCGCCAGCCAGATAACCGCTGCCACGGATATAAGCCACCTCGGCACCCTGTCCCACCACCTCGATAGTGATATGCTGTTGCGTGCCAATCTTCACGTCGATGGAGTCGCCAGGATTGGCGGGGTCGGGCATCCGCTCGTGCGTGGAGATGCGCCCTTCAAGCACCATCTCCTCGCTGTTGTAACACGAGGGATAACCTTTCACCATGATACGATATGGCAAGAACGTGGTGATGATAGAGTCTTCCAACTGTTGTTTCTCGGCACTCATGACATCCTCCAAGGAGAAGGTTTTTATCTGGGGGTCGGCACCATCATTGTATACCGTCACACGCAAGGAATAGGGTTGGGCACTCTTCGTCGTGAATGTCAGGGACGACCCGTCGCCCAACACCCTTGCTCCAGCACTCTGTTGGTCAGCGGTCTTTACGAAGTAATTGTCGTAATGGCCGGTGTTCCCTGCCGACGCCACGAGGATATGTCCAGGACCCGCCAGCGCCTCGAGATAGGAATAGTAAAGCACATCGTCGCCACGGAAGTCCTGACCGCTGCCCTCGCTGAACGACACCACACAGGGTTTTCCCTGTGCATCGGCATAATCGAACATATATTTGAAGCCCAGCGCGTCGGTGGCGTAGGTATATTTGTAGTAGTCGGCCTTGCTGATGAGTGGCGCGTCTTTATCGACGGCATTGGCCACGATACAGATATCGCTCTCCCATGCCATGCCTCGGTAGGGCGTGTCGGCACCGCTGCCAGCCGCCGTGCCAAGGGTATGTGTGCCGTGGGTCATGATGTCGGCGTCGCGCGAACGTCCCAAGGCACGTAAGGCTTCCTCGCCCACATAGTCGGCACCGACATAGAGCGTACTGCCGATGGTGTCGACGCTGAGCATGTCCCAAAAAGCACCGATGCGGTAACGCGTGCCGTCGGCGGAGAAGAAATTGGGATGACAGAGGTCGAAGCCCACATCCTGAACACCCACGACGACACCTTGTCCGGTATAAGCCTGTGGCAGTCCCTCGCCAGCATATACGGGTAGCGCGTTGACGACGAGTGCCGTGGTGTCCATGAGCAGTTGGTGACTTCTATTGGCCTCGATGCGCAGCACCTGTGGCTGTGTGGCCAGCGTCGACAGACGGTCGATCGGGATGCTGGCAATATAGATATCTCCCTGTCGGTCGAGCATCCGCGCCCCTTGTGCCGCCAACACCGCGCCGCCATCGCCCTCGATGCGCACGAAAGCGCACAACTCGGGTATCGCACGGTCGCCACTATGCATCACTCCTCGCACGGCCGCCCTTTGTCCGCCCTGCTGACTGTTTTCTTGCTGACAGATCTCCTCCACCCACGCCGAGAGTTCAGCCTGGTGTGTTTGGGCTGTTGCCAATATGGCAACAAGCAGACAAAAGACGAGCGATAGAGTTTTCTTCATTTTATAACAATAACGCTGCAAATATAAATAAAAAAAACGATTTCATACCCATTCACATAAAAAATCGAAATCTAAAAGACAAAAAAGAACAAATCTCAATTTCTTTTCATATCTTTGTACTTGATTACGACTCATTATCAAACAACCCTATTTCACTCATTCTTTATTTCTCTATCAATTAAATAGTTATGCTTATGAAAAAGAATACGCTATTACTTCTATGTGCGACACTGATAAGCCTGAGCACGGGTGCCCAGGACTTGACCGCCGCGTTTAGCGCCAGCGAAGCCATGGTGCCCTATTATGAGCAGGGCTGGGACAGCGAGGCGGAGTTCAACACATGGACCTACGCCAGCACCAGTTCGTCGACCTGGCATCTGGGTAATGCCTACATGGCGTTCTCCACCATCGACAGCAACAGCCAGTCGTCGATGGTATTGACCTATAGCAATGGGCAGAACGAGGTGGCCACATCGCCAGCCATCGACATCCGTGAGGGCAGCCAACTCGAGTTCTATTGCTATTCGAGTGGTATCTACCTGGTCTATGGAGCATGGAAACTATATGCGATTGTCGACGGCAGTTCCAAACTGCTCATCGACCAGTTTTTGTGGGCGCAAGAGAAAGGATATGATGGTCCCAGCTGGGAGAGATTCACGGTCGACCTCGCCGCCTATGCCGGCAAGCAGGTGAAGTTCTCATTCGTATACGAAGGCGATTATGGCGAAGACGAGGCCATCGACGGTTTCAAAATCAAACAAGCCGCTTCTGGCGACGATGCGACCATCCACATCAAGGAAGGCGAGAGCGTGCATTTCCTCGACATGAGCACCGGCAATGTGACTTCGTGGAACTGGACATTTGAGGGTGGTACGCCAGCCACCAGCACCGACCAGAATCCTGTGGTGACCTACAACAAGGCCGGCTGTTATGCCGTGACACTGACCGTGGGCGACGGCAGCAACCAAGTAACCACCACACGCAGCGCCTTTATCAACGTGAGCGGTGAGGCGCCTACCGCCGCCATCGATTTGCCCGACGGTGCCTACCTCTCTCCATGGGTGATGATGTTTGTGCCGACGAATGTGCCGTTGACGTTCAAAGACGCCTCCACAGGCAATCCCTCGCAGTGGTCGTGGACCATCCAGGGTGCCGAGCCGAACACGAGCCATGAGCAGAACCCCACCGTCACCTACACTACCGAAGGCTCTTACGGCATCAGACTAGAGGTGGCCAACGACTTGGGCAGTAATGTCTTCGAGACGGTTGACAACGCCATTCAGGCTGGTGGTGAACAAGAGATCTGGAATATCGCACCCGAAGAGACCACCAACCTGACCATGATGGAAATGGGTTGGTATGGCAACTATGCCGGCACCAACTGGCTTGGAATGGGCGAGTTTGCCGAGCATTTCGACGCGCCACTCGTCGATGCCACCATCAGCAAGGTGAACATCTATTTCGGTAAGGTTACAGCGTCATCGACCAACGCTGACATCGACGTTAAAATAGCCGCTGTCGGCGACGATGGCATGCCTGGCGAGATATTGGGCAGCACAAGTGTCAAAGCGGGCGACTTGGCTTATGACCCAAGCGTCATCAATGCCACCGAGTTTGCCTTCGACACACCTGTCGAGGTGAAGGCCGGCACGGAATTCTTTGTCGTAGTGGGTCCCTTCCCCAACGACAATGGCGACGACATTGCCATCCTGCTGTGTCGCCGTAAAGTGGGCGAGAAATGTACCGCCTATCAGTTTGTCTATGATGAGGACGCAAACTACAACTACCTTGAGACGGGTACGTGGTACAAGAATAACGATGACCCCTTGTCGATGACGATAGCACCTGTGTTCAAGTATACCACTGCGACAGGCATCGACACCACTGAAACGACGAGGCAGGTGGCATCGCACACCTATTACAACATGGCTGGCATGGCGAGCGACAAGCCGTTCCCAGGCATGAACATCGTGGTGACCCGTTACAGCGACGGCTCACAGACAGCCACCAAGACCATACGCTAAGTTGCGGTAGATAAGATAGCATTAGGGCGGGCAAAATTGCCCGCCCTAATTTGTAACCTCTCGTCTCCTTATATTAATGGGGAGTTAAAATGGGAGTTAATTCGCTACGCTCATAGAAGATTATCTTTAATGGGGAGTTAAAATGGAAGTTAATTCGCTCCGCTCATGGAAGTTAAAGTGGAAGTTAAAATGGACATTACTCCGCTGTAGACATTTGTCCAGCACGAAGTGCTTAACTCCCTTTTTTACTTCCTTTTTTACTTCCTTTTTTACTTCCTCTTTTACTTCCTTTTTTACTTCCTCTTTTACTTCCTCTTTTACTCCCTCTTTTACTTCCTCTTTTACTCCCTCTTTTACTTCCTCTTTTACTTCCTCTTTTACTTCCTCTTTTACTCCCTATTTTACAGCCTTTTCAGTTGCACGGTGAAGTGACGCATGAGCGGAGCCTCCCATTCGATGGCCACGCCACGTGTCACCTGTTCACGGCGGTCGTACACATTCTTGAGGGCAGCGGCTATGACGTCCATGTGGTTGTTCGTATACACACGGCGCGGTATGGCCAGGCGCAACAGGTCGAGACCGCCGAAACGGTTCTCACGCGTCACGGGGTCGCGGTCAGCCAACATATATCCTATCTCACAGGCACGCACACCGGCCTCGAGGTATAGTTCACAGGTGAGTGTCTGTGCCGGAAACTCCTCTTTGGGCACATGGGTGAGCACCTTATCGGCATCGACAAAAATGGCATGACCACCGGCGGGACGTTGGTAAGGTATGCCATATTCATCCAGACGGGCCGCCAAGTGACGCACCTGCTGGATACGTGTGTCGAGCATATCAAACTCGGTGTTCTCGTCCAATCCCTGTGCGATGGCATTGAGGTCGCGACCATTCAGTCCGCCGTAGGTGACATAGCCCTCGAAGGGGATGCAGAAGCCCTTGGCACCATCGTACCATTCTTTGTGGCGCGTGGCGATAAAACCACCCATGTTTACTACCGCATCTTTCTTCGCCGACATGGTGGCGGCATCGGCCTCGGCGAACATCTCCAGGGCAATCTCCTTGATGGTCTTGTCGGCATAGCCTTCCTCGCGTGTCTTGATGAAATAGGCGTTTTCGGCAAAGCGGGCGGAGTCCATCACCACGGGCACGCCATAGCGGTGACACAGTCGGCAGGTGGCCTTGATGTTGGCCATGCTCACAGGTTGTCCACCCACGGTGTTGTTGGTGACGGTGAGCACCATGAACGGCACTTTGCCTTTGTTCTCATCGAGCACCTGTTCCAGTTTCTCCAGCGACACATTGCCCTTGAAAGGCACCTCGAGTTGGGTGTTGTGCGCCTCGTCGCAGGTGACATCGATGGCTTTGGCCTTGCGGGCCTCGATATGTCCCTTGGTAGTGTCGAAATGGGCATTGCCCGGCACCACATGTCCCTCCTTGACAAGGAGCGAGAAGAGCACATTCTCAGCTGCCCGTCCCTGATGGGTGGGGATGACGTAGGGCATGCCAAAAATGGTCTGCACCATGTGTTCGAAACGGTAGAACGACGTGGCGCCGGCATAAGACTCATCACCGAGCATCATGGCCGCCCATTGACGGTCGGACATGGCACCGGTGCCAGAGTCGGTGAGCAGGTCGATATACACCTGCTCGCTCTTCAGTTGAAATACATTGTAATGGGCTTCTTTGAGCCATTGCTCGCGCTCCTCGCGCGTACTTTTGCGGATTGGTTCCACCATCTTGATTTTCCAAGATTCGGCGAATGGCAATTTCATAGTCAAAAAAATTAGGTTAACGTTGATAAAAGGTCGGATGTGTTTTTAGTATAATAAAAAATGTGCGCCTCACGGCGTAACTGTCGGGGACAAGGTCATTTCGACAAATGATCTTTGTCCTTGATGAAAAGGAATTTTGCGGTTGTTATTGGCTTGTTGTTTTCCATTTCGTAATAGCAATGGCTCTTGAATACCTGATTTGTCGTGAAATAGTTCTTATTCGTTTGCAAATATAACCGCAAAAAATGTAAAATGCAAATTTTTTGGATATTTTTTCATGCACCCGAGAAAAAAAGTTTCGCCATAAACATTTGCTATTTTTGTAAGAATGATGTATTTTTGCAGATATGAGAATAACATTCTGTTTCTTGGTTCTGTTGATGCTGACGACGGCCTGCTCCGAGCGCAAGTCGCCCGATATGCCAGCAGTCACCATTGAACAGTCTGCCGACACACTGCGCACAGTATCCATTCACCATGAACTGGAGAACGCCGCCGGCCATTGTCAGGTGGATTTCGACTGGCCTATGGAGGGTTCGCCGGCGCTGCAGAAAGCAGTGCGCGAATACATCATCACGGCGTTGTTCGATGGGGGCTATAGCAGTCTGCCCGACAATCCCGACACCTTGGCGACACTGTGGTGCGAGCGTAAACTGGCATCGTTTGAAAAATCGCTCGACGACATGAAGATTCAGGTAAGCGGTCCCAACGAGGCTCCGGAGGAAGGCATCAAAATCATGAAGGCATGGGAGAACGACAAACTGGTGACCTATGAGGTGAGTGGTTTCTCCTACTTCACGGGGGGCGGCCGTGGCACTTTTGGTACCCGTGGCGCCACGTTCCGCAAACGTGACGGGCATCGCTACGGCAAGGAGATTATCAAAAATACCGACGACCACCTACATGCGTTGATGATTGTCGGACTGATGCGATTCTTCGAGGTGACAGACACCAATGCTCTGAAAGAAAAAATGACCATCGCACCCGACCTATTGCCCATGCCGGACTACCCGCCCTACCTCATGGCCGACGGACTGCGATTCCAATATAACGTGTACGATATCTGTCGCTTCGATGATGGCGACCCCTGGTTCTCCATTGACTGGGATGACATCAAACCGTATTTGAATGTGGAAACCTCCCCCTAACCCCCTCCCAAGGAGGGGGAATCGCAGAAGAAAGGGGGATGGACACTAAACACTCTACACCAAACAATACTCCCCATGAAAAAGATACTGTTTTTATTATTCTTTGGTCTCTTTGCCACTTTTGCCATAGCACAAGAGGATGCTGTGGAACAGAAGTTGAGCCAAGCCGTAGATGCCGCCAACCAGAAGAACTGGTCTACGGCGGTGACGTATGGACGTGAGGCGCTGGCCATGGTGAAAGGCACCGCCAACGAGCAGGAGTGTGCCTGTATCTTGGCACAGTTGCTCGCCCTGCAGTCGAGTGACGAATGGAACAAGGGTGACAGCACGGTGGCCTTCACGCATATCAACGAGGCAGCAGAGCTTTGTCCCGGGAATGACTTTGTGCAGCTGCACTGGCAAATGCAACACCTCATGCAAAGCATAGGAATAGGCAATACTGCCGGTCGTCAGGAAGAAGAGAAATACCTGAAAGCCACCATTGAACGGGCACAAACACTCGGTATCGCCAACGAGAGGCTGCGCAATGAGCTTTCACTTATCTATATCGGATATGGGATGAGCAGGCCATCGCCACCGCCGACAAAGACAGCAAGGAGTGGACATTGGCACAGACAAGCCTGGGGGGCACCTACTCGGCATGGGCACAGGACACGGAGATTCGTACGAACGACTTCGACCGTATCATCGCGTTGAGCCAAGAGGCACAGGAGCATTACCTCAACGGTGGCAGGCGTGACCGCGCCATCAAGGAATATTCACGTCAGGCAGACATCCTCTCCAAGAAAGGCGACTACAACCAGGCCGTCGCACTGCTGCAAGGGGCATTGGGTCTCTGCGGCGACGACAGCACATGGCTGCGTCCCAAGGCCGAGCTGCATCAGACCCTTGGCGAGATGCAGGTGGAGCATGACGACTATCAGCAGGGACTGACCCACATGGAAGAGGCATACCGCCTGTTCTCACAAGAAGGTGACGGAAAGCGGTGTGCTGCCGTGGCGTTGAAGATGAACACCATATACACTTACGAGATTAAAGACGACGAGAAAGCGGAGTTCTGGATGGCCCGTCAGGTGGAGGGATTGCAACAGTCGAAAGAGGTTGGCATGCCTTCCGGCACATGGATGCAGCTGATGCCTGACTATTTGAGGGGCATGGAGGCGACATACAAGAAAGGACAGCCCGAAGAAGGGCTCGCCATTGCACAAGACCTGATAGTCCGCGCCAACGAGATGGAAGGGCTCGCTCCCGACAGGAAAGCGGACTTCTATACCATGGCGGGAGGGGCTGCACTCAAGCTGAAGAAACCGGCAGAGGCGGAGCGTTATTTCAAACAGGCCCTTGCACTGCTCGAAGAGGCAGGGACAGCCGGCGAGAGTGACTTGAGCAAGGTATGGACATTCCTAAGCAGCACACAACAACAGCAGGGCAAGATGGATGAGGCCGTGCGCAGTAGCAACTATGCCGTGGAGACTGCGGAACGCTATTATGGACCGACACACAGCACCACCATCGACGCTTACAGCATGCGAGCCAACATGAACGGTTTTGCTGGTCATGGCGAGGCGGCGGCTAGCGACATCGCCCACTGCTTCGACATCATCCGCGACAACGTGATGCGCAACTTCGTGTTCATGACCAGTGAGGAACGTGCCGCCTACTGGAGCGTGAACCAGACAACCATCGCCGTGATGCCCGCATACGCCCATAAGTTAGGTCTTTGGAACACGCCCTTTACCACCACCCTCTACGACGAGCAGTTGCTCTCGAAGGGTCTGCTGCTGTCAGCGGAGAGCGCCCTGCAACGCACCATCGACGCCTCGCCGACACTGCGCAAGACATACGACGAGATACATGCCATGAAGATGAAAGCCATGGACGGCAACACGCCGACCGCCGAGGCCGTGGCGGCCACGCTCGAGGCATCACGCAAGGAACGAGAGATGGGACAGGCAGCGGCGGAGATGGACACATACCTCAATTTTCTCAATGTGAGGGCTGGCGACATACACAAGCGGTTGAAAAACGATGAGGCGGCGGTGGAGTTCCTTGATTACCGCGTGGGAAAAGACAGCGTGATGTATGCGGCGTTGGTGCTGCGCCCCGAATGGAAGGAAGCCAAGATGGTGCCGCTCTTTGAACAACGGCAAATGCCCAAGACCACCGACACCGATATCTATGTAGACGCGAAACTGACAAAGATGGTATGGCAACCACTCATCGAGGCTCTGGGCAGCAACGTGAAGACCATCTATTTCGCTCCCAGCGGGATGTTGCACCAAGTGGGCATCGAATGGATGTGCGACGAACAGGGACAGCCCATGAGTGAGCGCTACCAGTTGCATCGGCTGTCATCGACACGGTGGCTGGCACTATCACGAGAACAGCACGACAACCACAACGCCACCCTCTTCGGAGGCATCGACTACAGCGGATATGCTGGCAGTGGGGTGACGACATACACTCGCGGTGCCAAAACAGGCATCTCGCCCCTGCCCTATACGGAGAAGGAGATAGCCGACATAGCGGCACAACTCAAAGGACGGTACACCGTGGAGATGCACGAGGCCATAGAAGGGAGCGAGGCCAACCTGCTAGCACTCTCTGGCCATGCTCCCGCCGTGCTCCACATCGCCACACACGGTTTTTTCATTGACGATCCCATGCGTATCCCCGTCATCCTGAAAAATTCATTGGGACTGACAGGCCAAGAGACCAACGAAGAGCTGTCGCTGAAGATGAGTGGACTGATATTCGCCAAAGTGGGTGACGACGGCATCGTCACCGCCGCCGAACTGGCGAACTACGACCTGTCGGCGTGCGATCTGTTGGTGCTCTCCGCCTGCGAGACCGGACTGGGCGCGCTGAAGACCGACGGTGTGTTCGGTCTGCAACGTGGCTTCAAGAAGGCGGGCGTGGGGAGTATCGTCATGAGTCTGTGGAAAGTGGACGACGAGGCCACACAGCGGATGATGATACTGTTCTACGAGCATTGGTTGAAGACAGGTGACAAACGACAAGCTTTCCTCGAGGCACAACGCACCATCCGCAAGGAATTTCCCGACCCACGCTACTGGGCGGCTTTCATCATGTTGGAAAAATGATTGAAAGGTAAAAAGGTGAATAATCTATGGAGTGAAGGAGTGAAAGTAGTGGAGGAGTGAAGACAATAGAAGTGAAAAGTGAATAGTGAAAAGTGAAAAATCAGGGGCGGAGTAATGTCCATTTCAACTTCCACTTTAACTTCCATGAGCGTAGCGAATTAACTTCCAATTTAACTCCCCATTAAAGAAAAACTTCCATGATAAGGGTGATGTTTGAAAATAAATAACTATATTTGTGGCGCAATGAAAAAAATATATCTTTTAGCAATAGGACTGCTGCTGGTGGGACTTCCCCTACTGTATTGCAGCATAGCCGCTGCCGATGAGTCGGCCAGCGACAGTACTGGCAACCTGACGGTTGCCGCGAAGACAACGACAAAGGATACCGATGGAATGACGCAAGCCACCGACGACAGTACCGCTCCACTGCGCCAGTGGAAAGCCGGTACGGTGGTGACGGCAGAGGCCGTGCGTGCCTTCGGCATCGACAACTGTTTCCAGGTGGAACCCATCAGCGACGCGCTGTTCGCCCGTATGCAGGGTAAGTCATACCCCAAGGGATGTACGGTGCCAAGGAGTGACCTCCGCCATCTGAAGACACTGCATGTCGATAAAGACGGTAACATCAAGCTCGGTGAGATGGTTTGCAACAAAGCCATCGCACAGGATCTGAAGGAGATCTTCCGTACGTTGTATGACAATCGCTATCCCATCGAGCGTATGGTGCTCATCGACGAGTACAATGCCAATGACGACCTGTCGATGCGCGATAACAACAGTTCATGTTTCTGTTACCGCAAAGTGATGGGCACGCAGAACCTCTCCAAGCATGCACGCGGCCTGGCCGTTGACATCAACACGCTGTACAACCCCTGGGTACACACCAGCAACGGCAAGCGTAAGGTAGATCCCGCCACGGGAGCGCCCTATGCCGACCGTACGAAGAAATTCCCCTACAAGATAGAACAGGGTGACCTCTGCTACCGTCTGTTCATCGCCCACGGCTTCCGCTGGGGCGGTGCCTGGCGCAGCAGCAAGGACTACCAGCATTTTGATAAGTGATACCCACCCCCTGCCCCTCCCCAAGGGAGGGGAGGCTTGCCTGTATCACACGACAAATGGCGATACTCCCGAGCATTTGGTCAGGATGGACAAAGAAAAGCGGAACCATTATTAACTAAATAAAGAGAACCATGAACAAAAAACTATTCACTATTCTGCTGACGGTGATGATGCTTTTCACGTTGTCAGCGAGTGCGCAGACACGAGGTGTCATCAAGCGCACCAACGACGGATGGGTGGGACTACGCACCGGTCCAGGTACTAACTATTCGCTCATTCGCACCCTCCATGCGGGCGATGTCGTCTATTACAGCAGTGTCGGCAACGGCTGGTCGAGGGTGAAATATTCCCCCAACGGCAGTTGGGTGGGCTATGTGGCCACTCGCCTCATCCAACGCAGCAGTAGCACCACCAGTAGGTCATACAGCGGATACACACAGAGCGGTCGCCGCTATGGTGTCATCAAACGTACCAATGACGGATGGGTGGGACTGCGCAGCGGCCCCGGCACCAATTACACTTTGTTGCGCCGCCTACACGCCGGCGATGTGGTGTACTACAGCAACCAAGGCAACGGATGGGCTCGTGTATCGTACACTCCCAACGGCCAATGGGTAGGATGGGTGGCCATACGGTTGATTAACTGACAAACCGTTTAGCCCCAAAAAAGAACACAGTCATGACTGTGCAATACCTATTAGTAACGATAGCCGTCATAGCCTCATTGGGCTATGCCGGCTATCGTCTTTATCGCTCATGGAAACCGAAGAACAGATGTGAGGTTACTTGCGCTGGATGTCCGCTAAAAGAAAAATGCGAACAAAAAGAGAAACGCAGTGCTAAAAAGAAATAGCTAACCTCAGTCTGTTAGTCCATATCGACATCAATGGGCACACCGTCACTGTCGAATTTTACCTCCATCCTGTTTTCCAACTGCACTTTATATTCGGTGCTGAACAGTTCAGACTCCTCCTTAACGAAAAGGACTTTTACACCAGGATATGTTGTCTGAAGATACGACTGGGCAGCGGCTGGCAGTTGTTCTACGGTAATCGCTTTTTCCTTATCGCATGATGTGAAGGCCAACAGACACACCAACGATGCCGCCAATAATGTTTTTGTTCTTTTACTCATAATAGTGTGTAATTCGTTAAACAATAGGTTGCAAATATACGATTAATTTTAACAGCTACTCCGAGCATATTATTAAAAAGTGTTAACAAACACAGACAAAACGCCCCAAAAAGCACCTTGAATAATCATGAAAACGTTTACAACGCATCCACTTCTTTAAAAATATGCTAACGAAGTATTTATTTGATTGTCAATAAATTAAAATAATTGTCTTTTTTACAACCATCCACTTTTTGGTTATATTTGCTTGATTTGCGTATATAAAAGTTATATTTTTGCAAACGGAAATCAACAAGCGCATGTAGTGCCCGTTTTTCGCACATCAATCAATAACCTAATAACAACAAAACGTAATTTTATGAAAAAAGGAAGTTTCCTATTTGCATTATTGACATTTCTTATAATGTCAGTAAGCACCTACGCCCAGAAGCGTAATTTCTCGGGTACGGTGTACGACGGCAGCGGAGAGCCGGTCATCGGCGCTTCCGTGATTGAGAAAGGCACCTCCAACGGAGCCATCACCGACATCGACGGACATTTCACCGTGTCGGTAAATCCGGGGAGCACGTTGGTCATCTCCTACATCGGCTACCAGACCATTGAGGTAGCAGCGAGTGACAACATGCAGGTGACACTGCAGGAAGACTCGCAGTTGCTCGACGACGTGGTGGTCATCGGCTACGGTGTACAAAAGAAGAGTGTGGTGACTGCCGCCATCGCCAAGGTGAGCAGCGACGACCTCGACGGCAAGAGCCGCCTACGCGCGGAAGACGCGCTGAAAGGTCTGGCTGCCGGTGTGAACGTCACCTCCGCCTCGGGACAACCCGGTGCGAAGTCACTGATCCGCATCCGTGGTATCGGCACCATCAACGACTCCAACCCGCTCTACATCATCGACGGCATGCCCACCAACCAAGACGGTATGGAATCGGTGAACCCCAATGACATTGAGTCTATTGAAGTGCTCAAAGATGCCGCCTCGGGTGCCATCTACGGAGCACGTGCTGCCAATGGTGTCATCCTCGTTACCACGAAGAAAGGTAAGATGGGTAAGGCACAGATCAATTACAACTTCTCTTATGGATGGCAGAACCCATGGCGTAAACGCGACGTGACGGGCGCCACCGACTATGCCATTCTGCAGAACGAGCGTCGCGTACAGAGCGGACAGGCTCCCATCTACGCCGACCCGTACAATCTGTTCGACGCCAATGGTGACCCCGTTGTCGGCTTCGGTACCGATTGGCAGGAACTCGTATTCAACGACAATGCACCCATCGTGCAGCACGACCTGTCAATTAGCGGCGCCACCGAGAAGGTGAACTACTACCTCTCACTGGGTTATTTCACCCAAGAGGGTATCGTGGGCGGCAACTACGGCCATTCCAACTACGACCGTCTGACCATGCGCTCGAACAACCAGTTCAATCTGTTCGACGACTCGAAGGACCGCACTTTCCTCAATAAACTCGACCTCGGTGCCAACCTTTCTTATATGCGCGTGCATAGCACAGGCATCGACGCCAACTCCACATGGGGTAGCGTGCTGGGCTCGGCCCTTTACCTGGCTCCCATCCTTCCCCTCACCCTGAGAGGCGACATCGCCAACAGCATGATTAGCCAGTATCCACAGTATGACCTTTACACCGATGCCAACGGCAATCCTTATACCATTCCCGGATATATCGGTTCGTACCAGGAGCAGAACAACCCCATAGCCATCCTGCAAGGTAACCCCACCAAAGGATGGTCGCATAAGTTCATGCCCAAGTTCAATCTCGATTTGCAACTGTGGGACAACATCAAATATCACTTCACATGGAGCGCCGAACTGTCGTTCTGGGGCAACCAAGGCGCCACACTGCAGAAGTACTACCTCTCCGGCAACAACAATGCAGACCATACACAGGCTTCAGTATATAAAGGCAACAACAGCACATGGCAGGTGGAAAACACCATCACTTACGACAAGACCTTCGGCAAACACACCATCGGTGTAGTGCTCGGACAGTCGGCCTTGAAAACCACTGGTGATGACCTGAGCGCATACCGTTGGAACCTCATCAACACCAACAAGCCTTACCTGAACTACGCCACCAATGTAGACTATGAGACGACCGTCGACGCTGACGGAAAGATAACGGGCGTGAAGAACCTCACCGGCAATGGTGGTGGCCCGTATGTGGAGCATCGCCTCACCTCGCTCTTCGCCCGTCTGAGTTACAACTACGACGAACGCTACATGTTCCAGGGCACCATCCGCCGCGACGGTTCCAGCCGCTTCGGCTCAAACAACAAATACGGTACCTTCCCCTCGTTCTCCGTGGGATGGAACGTCATGAACGAACAGTTCATGGAGCAGACACGCTCATGGCTGTCGAACATGAAACTGCGCGCCAGCTGGGGTAAGAACGGTAACGAGTCCATCGACGACTTCGCCTACACCACCCTCTCATCAACAGGTAGCAGCAGCAACTACTACTTTGGCATGGCCAATGTGATGAACATCGGTAGCAAGGCCAACCGCCTGGCCAACGAAGACCTGAAATGGGAAGAGAGCGAGCAGACCGACCTCGGTCTCGACCTCGGTTTCATGAACAACGCCCTCACCTTCTCCGTTGACTACTTCATCAAGAAGACCAATGGCATGATTATCGAGATGCCTATCCCCAGCTATGTGGGCGAACGACGTCCTCTGGCCAACGTGGGCGACATGGAGAACAGCGGTGTGGAGTTTGAATTGGGTTACAAGTGGCACATCAGCGACGCCACCTTCGCCATCAAAGGCAACGCCTCCTACCTGCACAATGAACTGAAAAACCTCGGTAACGACACCGGTTTCCTGAACTACGGCATCAGCCAGTTCAATGATGGTAGCACACGCGCCGAGAACGGTCAGCCCTTCCCCTTCTTCTACGGCTATAAGACCGACGGCATCTTCCAGAACATGGCCGAGGTGAACGCTTATACCAACACTTCAGGCGGACTGATCATGCCCAACGCCAAACCCGGTGACATGCGTTTCGTGGATGTCAACGGTGATGGTCAAATCACTGACGAAGACCGTACCAACATCGGTAACGGAACACCGACATGGACCTTCGGTCTGACCTTCAACGCCGAATGGAAAGGCTTCGACCTGGGTGTGTTCTTCCAGGGAGTGAGCGGCATGGACGTGTTCGACGCCACCTATCGCCAAGACATCGCATCGGGTAACTACCCCACGTGGATACTGCAACGTTGGACGGGCGAAGGCACCTCCAACACCGTGCCCACCCTCGGCGACAGCAAGAACTGGGTTGTCAGCGACATGTATATCCAAGACGGTTCCTACCTCCGTCTGAAGAACCTCACCTTGGGTTATACCCTACCACAGAGCCTCACACGCAAGATACGCATCGAGCGCCTGCGTATCTACGGACGCGCCGAGAACCTGTTCACCTGGACCAAATATTGGGGTTTCGACCCGGAAATCGGTACCAGCAGTTACTCGATGGGCGTCGATTACGGTGTCTATCCGCAAGCACGCACATGGACCATCGGATTTAACATCTCGCTTTAGGAAAGGAGCAAGGAGCAAGGGGCAAGAGAAATCCCTGATTTGTTTCCATAATTGCCGAGACTCATCAACTAAAGAGGTTATAACTCATAAACTAAAGAACTCATAAACTCATAAACTAATAAGTATTATGAATAAGCATATATCCATCATAGCACTTTGCGCTGCCGCCGCCTTTACCCTGGCATCCTGCAGCGACGACTTCCTCGAGGTGAAGAAACCTGATGGTGAACCTTTGGAGGAATACTACACCACCGACCAGCGGCTGAACGAGGCGTTGATATCTGCCTATGCCCCGCTCCACTGGCCCGACTGGGACAACAAAGCCTACAACGACCTGACCGTCGATGCCGAGATTCTGGGTGACGATTTCTACCCGGGCGGTGAACATGCCCAGGACAACCTGCATTGGCATAAGTTGTTCAACTTCGAGGGCAATGGCAACAACACCCTGGCCACCCTGTGGACCGACTTCTACAGTGGCATCAAGCGTTGCAACGACGCCATTAAATATTGCTCATGGGGCAACGGCACCGAATCGGTACGCAGGTCGATAGATGCACAGGCTCGTCTCCTGCGCGTATATTACTACAATATCCTGTGGCATTACTACGGCAATGTGCCCTTCTACCTGGAGAACCTCACCATGCCCTACACGGCACCGCAGTTGAAAGCCGACGAGATCTACGCCCGCCTCATTGTGGAACTTGAAGAAATCATCGCCTCCAAGGTGCTGCCTATGCGCTGGCCGGCCGCCGATGCTGGTCGCGTGTCACAGGCCATGGCCTACATGCTCTACGCCGAGATGGTGATGTATCAGAACGATACGGCACGCTATCCGCAGGCTCTGACTTACATGAAGGAACTCATCGCCTCGCCTGACTACCAGTTGAATCCCGACTACGCAGCCATCTGGAAAGAGAGCGGCGAGTGGTGCGAGGAGAGCATCTTTGAAATCAACTACAACGACGACCAGGCACAGCGCGACTGGGGCGATGCTGCCCTCAACGCCGGTGGCAGCGTGCTGCCCACCCTCATCTCACCCAACAAATGGCCGGGTGGCGATGGTTGGAACACGGGTGAAGACGGCTGGGGCTTCTTGCCCATGCGTTTGCAGACCCTGGAGATGTTCGCCGAGAATGACCTGCGCCGTGACGCCACGGTATGGGACACCCGTGGAGTGGAATACAACAACCGCTACCAAGACACCCACCTGTGGTTGGCCAAGTACCGTCCGTTCTCCGACAACAACAAGGACTGTCCGGGTTCGAAGAACCTCAACTACAACAATAACAAACGTATCTACCGTTATGCCGAGACACTGCTCAACGCCGCTGAGTTGATTCTGGCCACAGGAGGCAGCAATGGCGAAGCCACAGGTTACCTGAACCTAGTGCGCCAACGTGCCGGTCTGGATGCCCTGGGCAGCATCACCGAAGATGACATCATCAACGAGCGCCACCTGGAGTTCGTGGGCGAAGGAAAACGTTACTTCGACCTCGTGCGCACAGGACGCGCAGCCACCGTGCTCACTCCCTACAAAGAGGGCTACCGCACCAATTCGTGGACTCCCAGCAAGAAACATATTCCTCTGGCTCAGTCGGAACTCGATGCTGACCCCAGCCTCGTGCAGAATGAGTATTAAAAAAGGGGCAAGGAGCAAGGGGCATAGAGCAAGAAGAGGTTACCCCACATGCTAAAGCCTGAACTCCTGAAATCCCAAACAACCAAACGACCAAATAACTAAAGAAAATGAAAACAAACATATATCAAAAGGTAAGGAAACTGGCCAAAGCGGTGATGCCGCTCGGTCTGTTCGCCCTGGTGCCCTTCTTCACGGCATGCTCGCCCGACTCGTTCGAGGGAGCCGATGAGAACGGCATACCCACCATGGAGGGTGTCGACTTCACGATGACCGTCGACCAAGAGGTGAACCAAGTATTACTCAGCGTGCCTGAGATGAAAGGGGTGTACCCTATATGGATCATCAACGGCGCTACCTACTCGACGCTCAACGAGGTGGGTTGGTCGAACGTGGAAAGGGGCACCTATCCAGTGGAACTGAAACTGGCCAACCGCAATGGCATCAGCCAGGGCAGCATCACCAAATACTTCACGTTCAACGAGACGAAAATCAACTGGAACAACCTGTTCAACCGCATCAAGGACAAAGAGTGGCGCATCGACAACAAAGAAGTGGCCCACATGGCCTGCGGTCCCAACGGTGGCGACGGTACGGGATGGTGGAGTGCAGCACCCGACGACAAGAAAGACTTTGGCGTGTATGACGACCGTATCACATTCTCCGTAGAGAGCAACAAAGGTGGCGCCTATACCTATAACCCCGGTGGTGACGGTATGACCTACGTAAACTGGGGTACTACCATCTGGGGCACTCACGCCGAACCTGATTTCGACATGGCCACGGAGCCGCAAACCAGCAGTTGGTATTTCGAGCGCGGCACATGGGTTGACTCCGAAGGTGAAGAGCAGGAGGTGGACTACCTCGTGCTGGCCGACAACAGTCTGTTCCCCTACATCAGCAGTGACGCACAGTACCAGCATCCACGGTTCCGCATCGAGACACTCACCGCCTCGAAGATGGTGCTTATCTATGAGGGCGACGGTATCTCCTGGCGTTATATCTTCACCAGCAAAGAGGCGGAGAAAGCCTTTGAGGGCTTCGATGCCAACAGCGACTTCAACCTCTGGAAGGGCATTGATCCCACCATGACGTTCTACTACAACCCCGATCCGGGATGGCAAAATGAACAGACTCCCATTTTGGAGGCCGGTTTCGAGAAAGGCAACAACGACTATAACGTGAGTATCCCCAGTGAGTGCTACTCTGACTGGCAGGCACAGGTGCATTTCCACACCAACCTGACGCTCTCCTCCAACATCCACTATGACTTCTCGACCATCCTCTTGGCCGACAAGGACATCAATGGCGTGATTGTGAAGGTGACCGACGAGACCGATGCCGTTACCATCATCGAGGAGCATATCGACCTGAAGGCAGGCGAGGAATACGTGTTCTGGAAGAGCGACGTGCCCGGCAAGGACATCAGTCCGTTGAAGATCGTGTTCGACTTCGGCCACTCACCCAACGATGCCCACGTGAACATCCGCAACATCGTGCTCAAAGACCATGCCAATGACGACGGCACCATATTGCCCGGTGAAGGCGGCGAAGGCGGCGACACACCCTCAGGTACCGTTGATTGGGACTACAACTCTCCCGCCAATATGTGGAAGGCCGTTGACGATGGCTCGAAATTCGAAAAGTTCGGCTACTACTTTGCCACAGGCGGCGATTGGCAATCAATCCCCTACAACGAGGCCACCCATAGCGGCGACACCTATGAGATTGACCTGCCCGAGAACATCGGTACCAACCAGTGGCAAGCACAGTTCCACATCGACACCTACCTGACCGCATCAGCCAGCAAGAAATACAATTTCTACTTGGTGATGGAAGCCGACAACGACATGCCACAGGTGACCTTCAAACTGACCGATAGCGGCGATGCAAACTTCTTCTTCGAGGAGCGCCATGATGTGCCTGCAGGTACCTTCGTCTTCAAGAAAAAAGGTGTGACCTTGAAAGAGGGCACAGATGCCTCCGCCGTCCGTATGTTCTTCGACTTCGGCGGCTCACCGGCCGGCACCCATGTGAAGATCAGTAAGATTTACTTCGAGGAAGCCACAGAAATGAATTACGACGATGCCGACAACCTGTGGAAGGCCGTTGACGATGGCTCGAAATTCGAAAAGTTCGGCTACTACTTCGCCACGGGCGACAGTTGGACGAGTATTCCCTACAACGAGGCCACGCACAGCGGCAACGTCTATGAGATTGACCTGCCCGAGAACTTGGGTGTTCTCCAATGGCAAGGCCAGTTCCACATCGACACCTACCTGACTGCCTCGGCCAGCAAGCAATATGCCTTCCAGCTGGTGATGGAAGCCGACAACGACATGCCGCAGGTGACATTCAAGCTGACCGACGCCGGCGACACCAACTTCCTGTTTGAGGAGCGTATCGACGTGCCCGGTGGTGAGCAGTTCATCTTCAAGCGCACGGGGCTTACCCTCAAAGAGGGCACTGATGCCTCCGCCATCCGTATGTTCTTCGACTTCGGCGGCTCACCCGCTGGCACTCACGTGAAGATTAGCAAGATTATCTTCAAGGAGATGTGATAATGGAAGAGTGAAGAGTGAAAAGTGAATAATTGAACAACCAAACGAAAAAAAATGAGAAAGTTCATGTTAAATAGTATAATAGCCGTCTGCGCCGTAGCCCTCATGGGCTGCGGTGACGACGACAACTATTCGAAGGCGGCTCCCAACGCCACCATCACCACATCGGTGGAGAGCATCAACGTGCCCGCAGAAGGCGCTTCCTACACCATCGACGTGAACACCACACGCAACGAATGGGGTGCCTATGCCAATGACAGTTGGCTGCAACTGACCACGATGAACACCACTTCATCGCAAGGCACCATCACGCTGACCATCGAGGCCAATCCACAGACCCATAGCCGTAGTAGCAAGGTGACCGTCATGTCGGGTACCACCCGCAAAGAGATTAGTGTCAACCAAAGTGCCGCTGAGACGGCTGCCTATGATGCCCCCGACGGCTACAACCTGGTATGGCAAGACGAGTTCAACAACGGATCAGAACTGAATCCCAACGACTGGACGCACGAGGTGCAGGGCTCAGGCTGGGTGAACCAAGAATTGCAGAACTACGTGAACCACCTTACGCCAAACGGTTCTCCCGTCACCGAGGTGAAGAACGGCCATCTGCTCATCCACTGCTTGAAGGAAGACGGAAAAATTTACTCTGGCCGTGTCTATGCCAAGAAAGGACAAGGTTGGAAATACGGCTATATAGAGGCACGCATCAAACTGCCGAAGGGCAAGGGCACCTGGCCCGCCTTCTGGATGATGCCCGTGAACTTCAAGTCATGGCCCGCCGACGGTGAGATTGACATCATGGAAGAGGTGGGTGGACACGCCAACTACGTGTCGTCGAGTCTCCACGCCAATGCCCACGTACACTCCAATGGCACACAGGTGACGCATGAGATGTATCTGGCCGGTGCCGAGGACGACTTCCACACCTACGCCATCCTATGGACTGGAGAAAACATCACCACATACGTAGACGGACAGGTACAGCTGAGTTACGACAACCGTGGTCTGGGACGTGACGACTGGCCCTATGACGACCCGTTCTACGTCATCCTGAACCTCGCTTGGGGCGGCTCATGGGGCGGTACCTACGGCATCGACGAAAATGCGCTGCCCGCCACCATGGAGATTGACTACGTGAGAGTGTTCCAGAAATAAGAGGCAAGGAGCAAGGGGCAAGGAGCAAGGAGCAAGGAGCAAGAGATTACCCCGTTGTTTTAGCCCCATCGTAAAGACCAACAAGTAACTATGAGAAAAAGTATAATTATAGCATTGGCGGCGTTTGCAACAATGACCGCCAATGCCCAAACCTTATCCGTTTACCTCGACGAGAGCCGTCCCATAGAGGAACGTATCGACGATGCCCTGTCGCGCATGACGCTTGACGAAAAGATTGCGGTAATACATGCACAGAGCAAGTTCTCGTCGGCCGGTGTGAAACGGTTGGGTTTCCCTGACTTCTGGACCGATGACGGTCCCCATGGCGTTCGTCCCGACGTGTTGTGGGATGAGTGGGTGCAGGCAGGACATACCAATGACTCGTGTGTAGCCTTCCCGGCACTCACCTGTCTGGCTGCCACATGGAACCCCCAGATGGCACGTTTATATGGCGAGAGCCTGGGCGAGGAAGCCCTCTACCGGGATAAAGATATGATTCTCGGACCTGGCGTGAACATCAACCGCACGCCACTCAACGGGCGCAACTTCGAATACATGGGTGAGGACCCCTATCTGGCAGGTCGCATGGTGGTGCCATACATCCAGGGACTTCAGTCGAAGGGTGTGGCTGCCTGTGTGAAGCACTATGCCCTGAACAACGACGAGACCTACCGTCATCAGGTGAATGTCATCGTAGACGACCGTGCCCTGCATGAGATATACCTCCCCGCTTTCAAGGCCGCCGTCGTGGAAGGTGGCGCATGGGGCATCATGGGGTCCTATAACCTCTATCAAGGACAGCACAACTGCCACAACGACATTCTGCTCAACCAGATACTGAAACGTGACTGGAACTACGACGGAGTGGTGGTGAGTGACTGGGGCGGTTGCCACGATACTGACGAGGCCATACGCAATGGACTGGACATGGAGTTTGGCACATGGACTGATGGACTGACGATGGGAGCCACCAACGCCTACGACAACTACCATCTGGCTTTGGCCTACAAACGACTTATCCTCGAAGGCAAATATACCGAGAAAGAGTTGAACGACAAGGTGCGCCGTGTGCTGCGTCTATTCTTCCGCACCACGATGAGCAAGAACCACAGTTATGGCTTCCTTTGCAGCGACGAGCATTATGCCGCCGCCCGTCAGATAGCCGATGAAGGCATTGTGCTGTTGCAGAACAAGAACAACTTGCTGCCTCTTCGTTTGGAAGGTAAGCGGCGCATCCTCGTGGTGGGTGAGAATGCCATCAAGATGATGACCGTGGGAGGTGGTAGCTCTTCGTTGAAGGTACAGCACGAGATACTCCCCCTTGATGCCATCAATGCCCAATGTTCATTGCTCAATGTTCAATGTGATTTCGCCCGTGGCTATGTGGGCGACACCGTGCAGAGTTACAATAATGTGACTGTGGGGCGCAGTATCGCCGAAAGCCGCTCGCCGGAAATCCTCCGCAACGAGGCCGTGGAGAAAGCCAAGGATGCCGACTATGTGATTGTCTTCGGTGGACTGAACAAGAGCAACCACCAAGACTGTGAGGGCTTTGACCGCGAAGACTACAGTCTGCCTTACCAACAGAACGAACTAGTAGAGGCTTTGGCGCGTGTGAACAAGAACATCGTGTTCGTGAACATCTCTGGCAATGCCGTTGCCATGCCTTGGAAAGACAAGGTGGGAGCCATCGTGCAAGGATGGTTCATCGGCAGCGAGAGCGGCAACGCACTGGCAGACGTGCTCACCGGCAAAGCCAATCCATCGGGCAAACTACCCTTCACATGGTGGAACACCCTGCAGGAGGTGCCAGCACACCGTCTGGGCACCTACCCCGGCACATGGCGCGCCGCCCACGACATCATCGACGAGACATACGCCGAGAGCATCTACGTAGGCTATCGTGGTGCCGACCATTACAAGGTACGCCCGTTGTTCGCTTTCGGTCATGGACTGAGTTACACCACTTTTGAGGTGGGCAAGGCCACAGCCGACAAGACGACAATGACTGCCGACGAAACCATCACCTTCAACGTGAGCGTGAAGAACACGGGAACATTGGCCGGTGCCGAAGTTGTGCAGTTGTATGTGCACGATGTGAAGTCGTCTCTCCCCCGACCGGAGAAAGAGCTAAAAGCCTTCCAAAAGGTGTACCTACAACCGGGCGAGAGTCGCAATGTCAGTCTCACCCTCGACAAGTCGGCATTAAGTTATTATGACGACAGCCGTCATGCTTGGGTGGCAGAGCCCGGTGCTTTCGAGGCACTCATCGGCACCGCCTCAGACCGTCTGACCACGAAAGTGAAATTCTCTTTACAATAATTTTTTCATGACCCTTTAGGTTTGGTTAATTTGTTCTTTTTATCCCGAATGTTTAGAATGAGAGAATGGCGATGGTACTGATAATCAAATAAAAGAACTCTTCTGTTCTTTCATTCTATTATTCGGGATGACAGAAATAGTCAAACATCATTTAACCCAAAATTCTCCGCAAAAGGTATTTTGCGGAGAATTTTTGTTTTTTGGAATTGTCAGTCCGTGGTTGGTGAATTATGCCATTCTTTTTTGTCGTTTCGTTTTTATTGACTATTTTTGCCAAAAGAAATAAAAAAAGAAGATACGACACCATGAGAAAATACCTATATCTATTGTTTTTGTTTATCGCTACCGGAGCACAGGCACAGCGCAACCTCGACTCGCTGTATCGCGTTCTCGACAAAGAGATAGAGCGGTTTCCCGAATATGTCGCCGTACATGACCGCGAGGTGGCCCTCCTTACCGAAGAGCTGCGACAGGCCAAGGACGACGCCCTGCGCTATGACCTCAACTATCGTCTATATGACAAATACCGCCCATTCATCAACGACTCCGCCATCTATTATCTGAGAAACTGTATCGAGTTGGCAGAAAAGCTCCAACAACCCGCACGTGTCAACGAGTGCCGCTCGTTGTTGGCCCTTCGCTGTTCCAATACCGGCATGTACGATGAGGCCTTGGAAATGATCAGCCAGGTGGAGCCGGCTTTGCTGGACAGTGCTGGACTGGGCATCTATTACGAGGCACGCAACCATGTATACAATGAGTTGGCTTACTACACCCATCTGGACGACATGAAGGAGAAATACCTGAACGAAGCCAAGAAATATGAGGACCTGATGCTCAGTATCCTACCCGACACCTCTGATGCCGCTTTTCTCCGTCGCGAGATGATTGATTTGAATGCAGAACGCTTAGAACAATCCATGAGCACCAACAATGAGTGGTTGAGCCATGTGAAAACAGGCAGTCACCGCTACGCTCTCGTGGCGCTCTACCGATACCTTGAATACAAGGCGCAGGGCGACAGCATCGAGATGATGTATTGGTTGGCAGAGTCGGCACTGTCAGACGTACGCAACGGCGTGATGGATCAGGGGTCGCTATGGGAAATGGCCAACCAGTTGATGTTACAAGGTGACGTGGACCGCAGTTACCGTTATATCAGTTTCACCAGCGAATGTGCCACTCGTTATGGTTCACGGCAACGCAGTTGGCAGATAGCCCCGCTGCTGTCGGCCATCGCCAACAACTACAAGGCTCAGAGTGAGCACAGCAGTAGACGGTTGCGGCTGACGGCCATTGGTATTGGTATCCTCGCGCTGCTGTTGTTGGCCTCGCTCTTCTATGTAAACCGCCAGCGCAAGCGACTTGCCATTGCCCAACGACGGCAGAAACAAACCAACGCTATGTTGGCCGAGGCAAACGACCAACTTTCTGAAAAGAATGACGCCCTCTCCGATGTGAATGGCCAGTTGCATGCGCTGAACGCCCAGTTGGCCGAGTCGAACCGCGTAAAAGAGGAATATGTCGGACGGTTCATGCGCCTCTGCTCCATCTATATTGACAAGACGGACAAGTTCCGCAAGCGCGTGAACAAGATGGTGAAGAACCACGAATACGAAGAGTTGTACAATGTCACCCGTGGCCAGGAGTCGAAGACGCAGCAGTTGGAAGAATTGTTCGGCAGTTTTGACGCCGCCTTCCTCCACCTCTTCCCCACCTTCGTCGAAGAGGTGAACCTGTTGCTCAAACCCGAAGAGCACATGGCGTTGGAAAAGGATGGCCGCATGAACACCGACCTGCGCATCCTCGCCCTCATACGTTTGGGCATCGATGACAGTTCAAAGATTGCCGAATTCCTGAACTACAGTGTGAACACCATCTATAACTACCGTGCCCGTCTGAAGACTAATGCCGTGGTGGACCGCGACGATTTTGAGCGCCAAGTGAAAGAGATTGGCATTAGGAATTAGGGGGAAGGGGCAGGGAGCAAGGAGCAAGAGGCAAGAGGCAGGAAGCAAGGAGCATGAAACCTACTAGGAAGCATCCTCTATGTCATTTTTCGAAAAAGTGCATTTCTTGTCATTTATCCCTGGTATTTCATCATAATACGAGGTTTAAATATTGCCGAATATCAAATAAAACTTTATATTTGCAACGAATTCAAAAACTTACGAACTAAAAAACTCATAAACATGAAAAAGAACTGTTTTCTTCTAGTTTTATTGGCCTGGATGATGATGCCGGTTTATGGCGCAAAGGGAGACAAGAACGACCCCATCCGCAACCAACTGACTTGGATGGCACCCGCAGCCCCATCGAACGATGAAGGTAACATCGAGAATATTTACATCGGCTATGTTACCCCCGACGGACAAGAGCACTATATCATCTGCGAACTGCCATGGCCCACAGATGCCAGTATCTTTGCTGGTGGTGAGATTGAAGAGGAAGACATCAATTTCGATGGTATTCCCGACATGCAAGTAACCGTCGGCTTTTTCGACGCCACGGGTCACAACCCCATGTATATGTATTATGTGTGGGATGTGGATACCCACGAGTTCAAGGAATTGCCCGATCCTCTTTTCATCGCTCCCGCCCTTGACCGCGAGAGCCGTAGCATCACCAGCCGTCTCGTTCAGGAAAACCCAGACAACCGCCAATCATATACTATCAACTACCAAGAATATGTATGGAAAGGTGACAAGTTGGAGTTGACCAATGAATGGTCTGAAGAATTCACACTGGAATAAGCAACATAAAAACAGAACAATCCCCCGCCATTGACGGGGGATTGTTCGTATAATACCTTAAGAAACAATTACTTGAACAGCAACTGTGCCATCTGGTAGAGACCACGACGCCATGTGAGGAACTCATGGGCGGTGCCTTCGGAGATATATCCGTGGGCATTGAAGCCCGCAGCCTTCAGGTGGTCAACAGATGAGCGGATGCCATCGGGCTGCTCTTTGCTGCCGCAGCACTCGAAAATGAGTTTCACCTGTTTCTTGTCCTTGATGTCGGCAGGCTCATACTGGCCACCGCTGAGCAGGCCATAGCTTCCGAATACCTCGGGACGACGAAGCGTGATGAGTTTCGTCTCGAAGCCACCCATCGACAGGCCAGCCATTGCACGGTTCCATTTGTCGGTCTTGGTCTGGAAATGTGAGTCGATATAGGGCACCAGTTCGTCAACGAGCACTTTCTCAAAGTCCTCAGCCGTGAACTCCTGGAGACCGCCGAAACGGATATCATTGGTCATACCGTAGGTCATCACGATGATGAAAGGTTTGATTTTACCGTCAGCGATGAGGTTGTCCATGATGAGGTTGGCATGTCCTTGGTTGCTCCAAGCCGTCTCGTCCTCACCCCATCCATGCTGGAGATACAGCACCGGATAGCGCTCTTTGGGGTTCTTGCCGTAGGTAGGCGGTGTGTAGACGAAAGCACGGCGGTTGGTGTTCGTGCTCGGTGACCAGAACAGCACCTGCTGCACATTGCCGTGAGGAACGTTCTTCATTGCATAGAAGTCACGATCGTGAGCGGGAATCTCGATGCCGCTCTCCCAACGAGTCGAACCATAGTAGTTGCAGGCACCCGGATCGTTGAACGTGCCACCGTCGATGGTCAGGTGATAATAGTGGAAGCCCTCATCCATCGGGCCTTCAGTGGTGCCCACCCATGAACCATCGTATGTCTTGTGCAACTGCGTGCCACCACGGCCACCCAGACCGAGGCTGACGCTGACAGCCTGTGCTTCGGGAGCCTCCACGCGGAAGCGTACATAACCCTGAGAGTTCACTTGCGGGTATTGCTGTCCCGGCTGGTTCATCGTGGAAGGAGCGAAATCCTCCTTCACGCCCTCCTGCTCGGGGAAGGCGAGGTCGGGGTTGAACGGGGGACGCTGCGGCCCACCGAAGCCACCACGACGACGTTGCTGCTGTTGTGCGGGATTGGGTTTCGGTTTCTCAGGCATGCCCCATTTCGCCGGTTTCATGTCGCGTATCACCTCGTAAGCCAGTTTAGGCTTGTATTCTGAGTCGAAGGGCAGCGGGTAGTTAGCCGCACCGAGCCAAGAGTCGCGGTCGCTGAGGTTCCAGAAGGTAACACAGTCAATCACATCCTTGTGCTTGCGGAACACGTTGAATACGCGGGCATACTGGTCGGCGAGGTGTTGTTTCACACTGTCGCTGATGTTCACGCCCTCGCGGGAGAAGCGCAACTGTCCACCCATCTCGGCATTGACACGGATATCCAATTCCGTCACGTGGATATGCTTCACAATCTGCTTGTACAGTTTCAGGGCATTGTCAACATCCTGCTCTGTAGGACCGTAGATGTTGTAGTGTCCCTGCATACCGATACCATCGATAGGCACACCGGCGTCCTTCATCTTCTTCACCATGTTGAAGATGCGCTTGCTCTTCACGGGGTCGCACTCATTGTAGTCGTTGTAGAACAGGAGCGCGTTGGGGTCGGCCTCATGGGCAAACTGGAAAGCTTTGGCGATGCGATAGGGATCCTCGGCATTGGGGTCATCAGTCATGGCCTCGTTCACCACGTCCCAGCAGTACACCACATCCTTATAGCGGCTCACCACAGCCTGGATATGGTTTTTCATGCGCTGGTAGAACACCTCCTTGGAGGGGTTGTCGTTGTACATCCACTGTCCTATCTGCGAATGCCACATCAGGCAGTGTCCGCGCAGTTTGATGCCATTGGCGCGGCAGAAGTTGGCGATGCGGTCAGCATTGTCCCAGAAGAATTGTCCCTCACGCGGTTCCGTGGGTTCAGGTTTCATGTCGTTCTCACAGGTGATGCTGTTGAACTCACGCAAAATGAGCGCCGACTGGTCAGCATTGGTCACGTTTCGCTGATTGACGGCCACGCCAATCTTGAAATAATCCTTATAGGCGTCCTTCAGTCCCTGTGCCCATGTTGTAGAAGCACAAGCCAGAAGCGCCAATGCAAGGAATGTTTTACGAAAATGTCTCATTGTTGTAGGGTTGATTTGATGTTAAGATTGTTGATTTCTACGATTTTGCTACAAAGATACATAAAAAAATGACACCCATACTTTACCATATGTTTCAACAACCTTTCTAAATGTAAAAATGACACATCAATGAGCCAAATCCGTGTGCGAAGTGCAACGGCATGCACATGAAACGCCCAAAAGCATATATATGCGAATCGCCCGGACAACCATGGTTATCCGGGCGATTCGCGTATAGGGTGAGATGCTTCGACTTCAACGATATGGGTTATGCCGAATCATTCCGACGTCTCTTCTCCTTCCATACATTCCACAAGAAGAGAGGGTTGCCTATGACGTAACGGCGCCACATACGTTTCGGCTCTTTCAATAAGCGATAAAGCCATTCCAAGGAATGACGTTGCCACCACAGCGGTGCCCGTTGTGCCGTGCCTGCGAAAAAGTCGAACACTGCGCCTATGGTACCCACATGGCAATGGATATCCAATAGTTTCCAATGTCTATAAGTCCATTTCTCCTGCTTTGGCGCCGTCATGCCTATCCATAACAGGTCGGGGGCGGCATCATTGATGGCATTGATGATTTTTGAACTATCCTCTTCGGAGAACTCCGGTTTGTAGGGCGGCGAATAGGTCACCACCTCGAGGTTCGGGTATTTTTCCGAAGCCCTCTCCTTGATAAGCGCAAGCACCTTCTCCGAGCTGCCCATGAACATCACGCGCCCGCCCCGTTCGTTCCACCGTTCCATCTCGAAGACGAAGAGGTCCCAGCCGGCTATGCGCTCTGTTGGCCGCGACTTCGCTTTCACCCATCCACACGCCTTCACGATACTCGCTCCGTCGGGAATGAGGTAATCGCCTTTGGAGAGCGCCTCGGCAAAAAGTTCATCTTTCTGCGCCGTATTGTATGAGTGAGCATTGATGGTGTTGATAAGGATTTTGCCCTCAGGGATACGCTCGAGTTCCGCTTTTGAGCCTACAATATCAAGATTTTTGAGTTGAAGCATTCTAGTGATGAGTTGAGAATGATGGACGATGAAAGGATGTGGTGTAGAATTGCTAATTATTTTTATTATGAGCTCTTTTCTTCCCCACCAATTCGGGCAGATAACGATTGGCCAAGGCGGCGAAAGCACAACACATTAGACATGCGACTGTCGTTTTCAATAATGCCAACAGCGCCAACGGCCATGAGGCATCCAAGCCAATGCGGGTTCCATACTTATTAAAGAGGAACAGCACTATGCCATGCAGGATATATATTGGCAGCGTGTTCTGTCCAATATAAACCAACCAACGCGGTGCGACATTCAATTTTCGAAAAAGTGTGAAGATTGCCAAGCAACCGACAACGATAGTCAGCATGCTTAACACCAAGTTTGGATATCTATTCAAGTGGACATCGAGAGGACGGCCAGTGCCACATGTCACCACATATACACCCAATGCCACATACACAACGACAGCAGCCGCTGTCCATACTTTCCAACTTCTGTCCAACACTTCCTCGTACTTACGCATCAGAAAGCCCAACACGAAAAAGGCCTGAACGACAAGTGCCGTATTCACCATCGCATATCGCAGCAGATGATGATGAGCCAACAACAGCCCCACTCCACTCAACACCAAACCTGACACGACAATCAACCCATCACGTTTAGCCAATTTATGAACATAGAACCACACTATTTCTGCTATGATAAAACATGGCATAAACCACAATGCTTTACCTGACAGTAGGTTGAGAAATCGGGTCGCAGGATTGGTATGATGAATAATGCCCAACACCACCCAGGGTATCACCAAGCGAAAGAATACCCCCTTGAAAAATGCTCTTTGATCTCCTCCCCGCGGCTTAAACAGATAACCTGAGATGAGGAAAAACAACGGCATCTTAATGGGACTGGAAAAGATATAATATTCCGTCCATCCCTTCACGCAATGCCCATATACAACCAACAACATGGCTATGCCTCGCAATGCGTCAAGCCAGAGTTTTCTATTGTCTGTAGTGATAGAGCCCAAGGGATGAAAAAAGAAATGAATCATTAACCGACTTACTTTTGTCTGCGTAGCTTAACCTTCTCCTTGTCCTGCAACATACGGATATACATATTCGTCTCGCCACTCATCTCACCGATATAGATATATTGGTCGGCCTCAAGGAACAGCACATACATGAATATCATATACACATAGATGAACGTGTTGGTGGTACAGAACACAAATAGGATGAAAATGAGCAATGGCAACTGTTTGTAGTTAAGTCGGCGTAGCATAAACCAAAGGAATCCGAGAGAAATGAAAAAGCCATTCTCAGAATACACCTTTAAGATATCATTGTGCATACGTTTCAAGCCAACTGTATCTTGAAGATATTCACAAGTATTACCGGGGCCTACACCCCATAAATTCGGATCAGGTGTTATCTCAAAGACCGCTCGGAATAGTTGCTGACGACCCAAGGCGAAAGCATCAGCACTCTTTTCTGTATATTCTAGAATGATGTCGTTGTAGGCACCTTTGGCAAAACGCCAGGAAATGTAGAGGTAGAGCACGCAACAAGCGGCAATAAACCATTTCCACAATTTTTTCACTTCACCATCCTTATAACGATAATAGAAAGCAATCAGCATACATACCACACCGGCTGCCATAGCAATTCGTTTACCACCCAAAAACATCAACACCAGATTAAGGATGGCCCATCGCTTATAATCACGCACCATCCAATAGACGGCAAACAAACCGAGGGTGTAAGTATATGCCCCCATCTCAATACCAAAGTGCGAACCAATAAACGTCTTTATTGACAAACTGAACGACATGAATCTAGTACCCACAAGGAACATAAACCCTGCCATGAGCAACAAATTCAACCCTCGAGCTTCCACTTTAAGGTTGTTTTTCGCCAAAAATGGCAATATTCCTATGGCCATCAGACCCACGTCTTTTACCATGTCCACACTATATTGTTGGAGTCTGAAAACGCTGGTGACAACAATCAATATGTATCCGCAAACCAATCCATTGTGTTGAAACGGCTCATAATTGCGTATAGACATCAGAGCTAGTGCAATTACAATGAGATATGATGCCCAAGAAGGCACCAAGTGACTGTCGACCAAGAATGGAATTAGAGCGATAAGTATTGTATATTTATTAATATGCATACTTCTGTGAGAATATTTTTTCTATGATGCAATGTGTAGCATCCCCTTTTTCCTTGTTGCCTATTTTGTCGAGGAATGCTTCTATTTTCCTTTTGTACTTATTTGTGTTAAATTGTTGCAACGCTTTTTCCATCTCGCTGTTGTCGTTCATCCTAATGAAAGGCAATCCATCGAGATGAAAATAGAAGCCATTGCTATAGGAGTCTGCATCGGGTGTATACATCACAACAGGCTTGCCTGAGAGCATAAAGTCGAACATCGATGACGAATAGTCTGTCACTAGCACGTCAGCAGCACAAAGTAGTTCCTGCATATCGGGCCATGCCGACGCATTGATGGTATCGCTACCAAAGAGTTGTTCTAACGCTGACGATTTATAGAGGAGAATGGGATGCAGGCGCACCATGAACACACATGATTTTCCCGTGCGTTGCTGCCATAACTGACAAAAGTTCTTGTAGTCGAAATCGTAATATGTAAACTGACGATCATTACGGAATGTTGGTGCGTATAGAACAATCTGCATATCGTCTGCAATCCCATATTCACGCCGCACCTTCTCCACCACCTCCGAATGGTCGTGAAAAAAGATGTCATTGCGCGGCATTCCCGTTTCCCACAGGTCTCCTTTGAACAGAAATTTGTCCCTAAAAACGCTACTCATGAATGTAGAACCAGAAATCATAATGTCGGTATGACGTACATCATGCTTAAAGACGGAAGGAAGAACCAGTTCTTTCCATGCACTCCTTTTCTTGTCAATATCCGTGCCCAAGCGTTTCAATGCTGTGCCATGCCACGTCTGGATATATACCTGACCCTTCCTTTTGTGCAGCATTCGTTGGTTGAGCCGTGCATTGCTTAGGATATATTTTGATGTGAGAATATGGTAATAATAACTGAAAGAATAAAGTTTTACACCCTTATGAGGACAATTAGACTTTTTGAAAAAGCCAGAAGAGAATGCCCACACAATCTCAGCCTCAGGATGATGAGTCGACAAGTAGTCCGTCAGGCATTTCACGCTGTCGCCATAACTGTTGCCCGACATACTGATGCAGAAGAATTTCCGTTCTCTCAACGGACAACAAAAAATATAGGTCTTTGTCAGCCAGTATGCGACAAAAGCCTGTACTCTCTCTCCTAATTTCTGCAATATGTATGCAACATTGTTCAAGTATGAAATCTTAAAGTTTATACTCCTTTTTATTTATAACAATACCCCCCATTCACCTCTATCAGACTGCCATTGACGAATGGATTATCGATGCAGAAGCGAAAAGCGTCGACAATTTCATCCACTTCGGCAAAACGATGGATGGCTGTCTTCTTATAGATATTCTGCTTGATTTCCTCAGGTTTCTCCTTTTGCCAAGGAGTCATCACGAAACCAGGAACAACGGCATTGACGGTGGTGCCAGTACCCTCAAACTCTTTCACCAAATTCTTCACCAATGCATGGACAGCTGATTTTGTAACGCCATAGGCAAGCACCATAGCATGTGGATGTAGCCCCATCTGTGAGCCAGTGAACATAATACGTGAACCTGATGGTATCAAACTAAACAGTTCACGTATTATTATATAGTGTGAATTTACAGCCACTTCCATCATCTTGTCCCAATCGTCGTCGGTGGTTTCCGTAAACGACTTGCGAATGGTAAGGCCAGCATTACACACTATACAATCCACGGTTTTGAACTCTTTCTTCACCTTCTCAATAAAACCATACACCTCTTTACGCGAGGTCTGGTCAACCTTGACGGGTGTGAAACCTTCGATCTTTTCAGTGAAGTCAGGTCCTACATAAGTTGACATTACGCGATATCCCTTGGCGAGTAGCATTTTTACTACACCTAAACCGATGCCTGAAGTTCCTCCTGTTACAATTGCATTCTTCATATCTTCTTAATTATAACGATTTCAACACTCGACGCAAACACTCGGATACGCCTCAAATTTCCATGAAGTTAATACGCTTTGTGAACTGATCCATGAGACGTGCCATGGCGATACTCTCTTGGGGCCGCAGCCGCGCTGAGGTGAGGCGGTGGTTGTAAATGCAGGAAACAAACTCCTGCACCTCGTAGCGTAAGCCCTCCCCATCCCAAGAATAGAAGAATTTACGGTTCTTGTTCTGGTCTTCATAGCGCAGTTCAAAATAGTCCGTCTTCCACCAAGGAGCGGGCACATAGGCATAACCCTTCGTGCCAGAAATGACCAAATTACCCTCTGTTTTCACGCCCAAGCCCAACTTAAACGAACACACAGCTTTTTTGTAGCGCAAAACACCTTTGGTATATATGTCAACTCCATTCTCCATTCGAGAATATAAATTCATATTTTCTAAATCGGTGCCCATCAATCGGAAGATGGGCAGCAAGGGATACGAACCCATCTCGTAAAACGAGCCACCAGCTTGGTTGGGGTCGAGTTCGCGCAAAGTGGGGTCACCCCATACCTTCGATTCCGAAGCCTCAATGTCGACCACCTCTCCAATCCATCCACTCTTAATAAGTGTTACAAGATGGTTAAAGGCAGGACAGAATGCAGTCTTATTGGCCTCCATAAGTACCAGTTCCTTCTCTTCAGCCAGAGCAAACAATTCACGCGCTTGGTCTTCACGTAATACCATTGGTGTCTCGCAAAGGACATGACGGCCATGCTCCAACGCATATTTAGCCTGCTGATAATGACACAGGTGCGGCGTAGCTATATATACAGCGTCCACACGTTCCACCAAATCTTCAAAGGATGCTGATAAAAGCCTTGAAGGTTTCTCCTCTTTCTGAGGTGCAATCAATCGGCAAAGTGCCTCAGCAGCGGCAGCATCGATGTCATATACGGCGTTGATGGTCACGGAACTCACCACTGTCGCCTCCTTGGGGAAACGCTTGGCGATTCGCCCCGCGCCTACGACACCTATCTTCACTTCATCGTCCTGCTCCTCACGCAGCATCGTTGAAGATATACCCTCGGTACGCGGCAGATACACCACCTGACAATATTCATTCAAGTAGTCAAAATGCCCCACCCAATCACTGCCTACGGTAAAAATGTCGACATCATATTTTTGTATGTCGTCTATCTTTTGTCCGAAATAATCCTCTATGATTATCTTGTCGGCGATACCCGTGGCACGTACGGCCTCCACACGTTCCAACACGTTGTTCTTCACATTGAGTTTGCCGCGCAAGCGGTCAAAGTTATCGTTTGTCACACCTACAATGAGGTAATCGCCCAACGCCTTTGCCCGCTTCAACAGGTTGATATGTCCTTGATGTAAAAGGTCATAGGTACCATAAGTGATTACTTTTTTCATTATTATATTATTGAATGTATGTCATTTTAATTTTGTATCCATTAGCACGTACACCCTTGACGTAACAGCGTGGATATCAATACTCAATGTTCAATGCCATTTCAGGCCTGTCTGTTGTCACGAAAACACCTTGTTCGAGATATTTCCGGATAGTTACCGCATCATTCACAGTCCACACCCATACCTTCAAGCCCAAAGCCTGAGCCTCGGTAATCCATTCTGGATGTGTGGATAGAACCTGATCTGAATAGTCGATGCCACCAAGACCTTTTTTCATTGCACTCTGCGGAGTCATTCCTCCACCTAGGAAAAAAGTCTTGTAACCGAGACCATATTTTACTAATCTTGAAAAAATCTTGGAATTGCCCGTAAGGAAATCCACTCTGTCGAGTACGCCATAAGCGTATATCATGTTCAGCAGTTTAGCGACATCGCATGACTTCAAGTCGAGTATCAATCTCACCCGTCCTTCGTCCTTATTCAACAAATTGAGGAAATCACCTAGTAATGGTAGCAGTTCACCATTTTTCAAGGGACATTCACTAAGTATGGCATAATCGGTCTCTGAAATCACGAAACCACAGTATGTATCATCATGACAAATGACGAACCGGCCATCCTTCGTTTGCTGAACATCACATTCTGACCCATAGATATCCAAGTCGAGTGCTTTCTGGAAAGCGGCTAGGGAATTCTCGAGTAGGCCTGCCTCTCTCCAAGCACCCTGATGGGCGATAATCATACTCTCCTTGTTAACCCTCTCCTTGGTCGGCAGAACGATATCCAACTCCTCCTCTTCCAATCCCTGTCCACTAAACGAGCAGGACAACAAGAAACACAAAAGTAGGGGAAACAAACGCATCCTTTCTATCAATAAAATGCCACTATTGTTTAAGTTGTATCACCTCTCCATTTTCTTTTTCAACTTTTTAAGCCATCTCCACAAAGGAAGGATTAGGTTGACTTTGGAAAATTCTTTGAACGGTTTGTTGTCCTCTTCATTCTTCAAACACAAGATATCGGAGTTTTTGACTACATTCTTGAATTCCTTTACAGACATTATTCTATCGTATATAAAATCACGCAGAACTTTTTCACTCGCAAACGACTTAATTTCAAACTCTGTTGGACCTACATACATTCCATCGCTTTCACCGAGCATATATTTGACATATAGTCCTGGAACATTAGACACCCCATAAGTGAGAGCGAAGCCATTAGCTCCCAAACGTACATTAAACTCATTAAAATACAACCTTCCCTTGCTTTCAAAAAACTCTATATCAAATATTCCCGTCATTCCGGTTTCCTTCAAGAAAGCATCCACCTGCTTTTTCAATTCAGGCATATTCTTGATTGGAAGGATCTTGCCCGTTGCCGTAATACCCTGCCGACTACTATCCTTCGCCACTACAGCAGGAGCTACTGCACGTCCTTCAAAAGTAGCGCCCTGTACACCATATTCCTTCTCTATTTCCACGTATTCTTCCACTAACAAAGTTTTGTGTGAACCTTGGGGTATCCTCTGTAAAACTGCCCTCAGTTCCTTCTCATTATCACATCTTTTTTGTAGATATTTCAACGGTCTAGGATAACTTTCCTGAGGCTTAGTAAAACATGGATATGTTATGCCATCAGGAATCATATATTCGCCGTCTTCTTCTTGACATAACCAACCGTATGCAACCCTAGCACCTATTTTCCTAGCAATTGCCTTCTGAAAATCCTTATCCATGAGTCGTAAGATTCCCCCCTGTTTCTGACAAACATTGGGTAAGAGGCAACATTTGGACAATAAGTCGTAATGGATATCCAAAACAGACGCCACCCAATCGTCGGCAGGCAACAACACCACTTTGCGACCTTTATCGGCATAGCTTAATATCAACTCCACCAACGCCTTGTCGTCGGGTTCCGGGCAATGGTGGCATGCTGTCACATATTTACTGCTACTATCAGTCTTCAGGTAATAACCCTTTTCCTGAGTCTGTATCAGCACCACATCGCAACCTACCATACCTGCTGCACGGACCAATGTCAAGCGGGTCGTATATAGCCGTCCCATGACAATGGCTAATGGTTTTGCACCGCCATTGGCAATTATTTCTTCTTCAAGCATTTCTTTATGGTTTTTTTTATGAATATTTTCCTTAGTTCCCATTTGAACATTTTCTCAGGTTTCTTGTCCTGTTCATCTCTTACAAAACTGATGTCAGATGAAGAGAACAATTCCCGCATCTCCCGCTTAGTAATGAAGCCCGCTCCCCAGTTGTCAGAACAAATGCGTTCATTTGCATAAGTAGCTGTGCCCCCAACTTCCTTTCTCATGTCATCAATCGACTCTCCAAGCTGAGATTTGACAAACATGGCAGGCAGATTCACGCCCATTTTCAGCACTGCTGTTCCCGAACCTCCCATGCGCATGTTGATTTCCGCAAAATAATATTCCCCCTTACTTAAGTAGAAATCAATATCAAACAGACCGACGAAACCGACGGTTAGAATCATTTGCTTGAATTTCTCCACTAATACCTCAAAGCCCGATATAGGCATCACCTTTCCTTGACAAGCCACGCCCCTGTCATCGCCCTTAGCCATGACCAATATTTCCAAGATACCAGGAATGACGACCTCTTTACCGTCGGAGAATCCCACCACGGCATACTCTGTCTCTATCTCTTTGTAATCCTCTAACATGATGGTAAGAGGGCGATGCCATCCGGCCAAACGATCCAACACCTTGCGCAGAGCGGCCTCATCGTCACATCGATTGAGGGTGAATTTATACCCCTTTGTGTAAGCCCGCGTTTTGGTGAAACAGGGATAATTGATTCCCTCGGGCAGTCGGTAATGGCCATCCTTCAACTCCACATTCACTGAATTGGCCACACTCAACCCCACCTTCTTGGCTACTTCCTTTTGCTTTTCCTTGTTCATCCACTCCGTGACGGCACCTTGCCTACCATGGATATGGGGAAAAAGGAAATGCTCTTTCAGCGTATCGACATTTTGGTCAACGACGGTAGCAGCGAAATCGTTGATGGGGATAAGGATACCTTTTCGATTAGGTTCAGCACATTGCTCTTGTAGGATCTGCAAGACTCTATCCTTATCGTTTCCCTTGACATAATAGTAGCGGTGAATGTATTTACTATAGCAGTCAACAGGTTTAAACCGTCCGTGACCAACCACGATGACATCTATCTCCGCACCTGTTTCTGCCACGGCACGTATCATTCCCAGACGGGATGTGAAACCAATACCAATGACAATGACTTTTGGAGGCATATTCATGTCAAACAAGAGAATTGAATACTATTTATTTTTTTGAAAAAGGTTTCCCCTTTTTTAATATAAAGGATTTGAGATTTCATACGGTTTTTCCAAAGCCGACATGGCGCTTCGCTTACAGATAGCGTATTCTTCGTCGTTACCTTCAATCACCGAACCATGCATGCCTGGAACAGCAAGACTGTTCACCCATTGTTTCGTTACTCTCAAAGTACTGCTTTCAATGGAAGCATCTTCTTCAATGAAATCCAACAAAAATTGAGTCCCCACATACGCCTCTATCAGACAAGGAAGCCCCTCCTGCAAATGGTTGCCATCATAACTCAAGTGTCCGAAATCACCATAATTGTCCACCGAAGTCTGCCGCGCATTTTGTATCGCCGTTCCACATGGAATGATATAGTCAACTGCATTGTTGGCCAAGAGCAATTGCGATGTTTTCACATACAGATTCCACACATCATCGCTAGTGTAATTGCCCAATGCGGGCGAACCTTCCGGTTTAGCAGGACTCAACATGAAAGCCAACTTAACAGACGGTTGCCTTTCCCTGAGATAGGAACCTATTGTCTGGACATGTTCCAAAGTCAACTCGCTGTTTCGAGCGGTACTACTTCCTTCTTGTAAGATGACCAAGTCCCAGTTTTGAGAAGATATAATATCACCTCCAAAAATATTGGCATAAGAATACCATTTATCATTATTCGGTGAATATTCATCGAGAATGAAATTATTTTTATCATTGCTTATGTAATCCCAATGATATTTCAAGCCTTTGCCACCCAAATACAACAACTCCATATCCAAGTATATCTCTGGCCGAACGTCCGCCATGACGCCAGGAACATATCCAAAAGCGTCGCGGCTGAAAGAATCCCCCATAATAAGGACATGGACTTCCTTGGTGAAGGAATGCTGTTGTGCCTCTTTTCTATTTGGTTTTACTTCATTGTCATCCTCTGCCGAGCACGAGGTGATGACAAAGAAAATGGCAAAGGTAAAGATCCATATAATATTGATTTTTTTCATATCTTATTTGTTTTTCATGTGTCTATTTCCAATAATTTTTCCATCCCGACAATTGCAGTTTCCCTATTTTGCTCGGAACGAAGTGTATGAAGAGCAAACATCAAATCCTTACGACGGTATGCCTTAGAACGAAGCCATTTGTTAAAACGTTTGGGGAACACCTTCCGTAAGGCACGAAGGACCAAACCAGGACTTTTAAAAGCAGTCAAATACAGTCGCAGCTCCTTCATACAGAATTGTTGAAATTGAGCATCGAGAAACGCGTCATCATTTACATGACTTGAGCGTTCTTCAAATTCGGAAAAATCGTAATTCTTAACATATTGCAAACAATAATTGTCTGTGCATTTTACAAAATGCTTCTTAATTTGCATTTGTCCCTCTTTGAAAGATAATTCCACAATGATTCCCGTATCAGTAAGTTTGGGACGGAAATTATTAAAAAGGAAATCACCTTGTCCATAAAGCAAATAAGAACCATTATAGTATTCCTCGCACCCTATACAATGAGTGTGCTGTGAAAGAATGACATCAGCCCCACTGTCAGCCATCCGATGAAAACGTTTTTTTGTTTCGGGGGATGGGTAACGGAATTTCTCTATACCACCATGATATACCACAACAATGAAATCGCACTGTTTTTTAAGTGACTCCAACTCCTTACAAACTACATACTCATCGTACAACCAAGCACCAGCATGAATGGACGATGGTTTATTGTACATTGTTTCGCACACATTGTATATACATATTTTCTTCCCGCCAACGGAAATAAAAAAATGATGTGGAATGGCACTTTCATCCTTGCCCGCTCCGACATATTGAATCCCTGCATTTTCCAAGGTTGTCATGGTGTCAACAACCCCTTGATCTCTTGCATCTGTAATATGATTGTTGGCTAAGAGGCAATAGTCAATTCCCAAGGCCTTATAGGCATTGACAACCTTGGTTGGCGCCACAATAACAGGACCCGTCTTCTCCATTCGAATGGAACTGTCCGTCAATGCCCCTTCCAAATTACAAGCCCTATAATCAGTGTTAGTGAATAGTTGTATGATTTCGTTGTCGAACAATTCTCCAACATTGCCATCGGCAAAGAAAGAAAGATTCGACTGAACTGGAAAGAAATCGCCTACAATGAGAATATTATTCATTTTAGGTTCTAATATCTGTTTTATCAGATTATTTTACAGAAAAAGAATGCCAGTGAAAAAAGGCATGGTCCTTAATCATTTATTTCAAAGAAGAACTAACGAGAAACCATCTTAGAAACAACTGCTCTAATTTTGCTTTTTCGATACTTCATCCAACTATAGTATTTGGAAAAAGGGAAGCCTTCTGTCCATTTAACCAAAATAACACTGAAATGGTCTTTGTCTCTAGTCAGGAAATAACGCACGATGCGATAACCATTTTTGATGGCATTTTTTTGAATAACCTTGTTCTTTGCATTTGTATCCATCATAAAAACCTTATACCCCAAATTCTTCGCGATTTCTTCACGCTTCCTTAGCAAATTACGATAAATGCCTTGACCTTGATATTGAGGTAGGACACCAGCAAAACACATATAAGCATAATTGCCTTTAGCATACCAAGCGTTCCCAGCCTTGTCAGCTATTGCAGCGGTCCCTATTACCTTTCTTTCATCCAATGCGACTAGCATCACCCCCTTTTTTCCCAAAAAATCTATGATTTTCTCCTTGGGCCAATGATAATGTGACATGTTGATTCCCTTGTCACGGTTAATAGAATGCGCATCTTCTAAACACTGTTTAATCTCATCCCATGACACCCAATCTGGCTTTTCGACAATTTGTATTGACGAATACATATTGGCAAATTCTATTTTAATCGATAATTACGCATATTCATAATCGCCATGGTAGAAGGTGTCCATGAATTCCGACGACTCATAGCATCTTTCAAAATCATTTCCGTAAATTCTCCAAAAGCTGGCCCATTGGCTGACTGACTTAGATCTGGATTCAAGTTTAATTCTATCATAATAGGAGTTCCATCTTCTTCAATTGCGATATCCCATCCTATCAAATTAAAATATGGTAAATGCATGTGGCTTTCCTTAACGAGTTCAATTGCTTTGTCGTATGAAGGCACTGCATATCCTTCCAAGAGGACACCAGAGTCTGTATATTCAACTTTATCCACACCTGGGGCGCCATATGCATATTTCCCAATAGTCCCATCAGGCCTGATAATAGCACTAATACCCCCGGCGCTTTCATTGTCAACGTTCATTCCTTTGCGACCTATTCTAACCACCGTATATACAGAATCGACATCCATGTCATGTCTATAAGTAACAATTCTTATCGTATTGATGGAACTAGGATTAAGAGCGGCCATATCCTTATGTTGTTTGATAACCCTTTGGACGAGAAAATCCGCGCGATATATATCAAACACATCTGACAATGTTTTTCCGTCATAATCCGTAATACCGTTTTCAATATGGATTTTCTTCACTTTTTTTCCTCTTCCCGTTAAGGAAGGTTTTATGATAACATCACCAAGATTTTTACACAATTCCAATGCTTCTTCTCGGGAAATGGGATTGCCGCTGGCATAATAATAGCCTCCCATGTTCTTTAAATAAATATGCGGTTGATGAGTATTGGGCAACGTAACATCGGTCATGTTTTTGTCGTTGTATGCAAGATGAAGTGGATATGTGTTCAACCTGCCAATAATATGAAGCTTATATTCGCTTGTAGGAATATAGAGTTTAGAATAGATTCCCGTTCTAGAATTAAAATACTCATGCCACTCCAAAGGAACCTTATATCCTAGTGTTTTTTTGTAGAAATCTTGAATCTCTTCTTTCTGTTCTTTTGAAAGAGTCTTTTTAACTTTTAATTTTGAATAACTCGATTTAATCTGATCAATCTTGTTCCTAATAATGGCTTTCTCCCTGGAACGAGTAAGCACTTCTATCGCCTTGTAAACAAGCGAATCTAAAAGTTTCGACATTTTTTGTTATTATTTAATTAACTATTAATATTTGCTCTTTAACTTCATTGTCCACATCAACAAGCTCCGTCTTGCGTCATGGGTAAGCAACCTTTTAAGAGGATAGTCGTTTTGGGGTCTCTTACGAAGAACATTCCACCAACTATTCCACAATGTTTTTGTGCTTTGTTTAAAGGATTTAGAATGAAAAGTTCGGTCTATAATATACATTTCTTTATTTCCCAAATCTTTACAAACTGTTTGCAAGCATTCCAAATATTTTTCTTTATCCATTATATATGACACTATCAATTCATTATGTTCTGCTCGCTTTTCTGAAGTATCTATCTCTATTCCTAGATTATCAACATTCCTGGTGTTAACCACTTCCCAGCTCATTTTTCCGTCTAAAAGAGTCATTAACACGCACCACCCTTCATACCAATGTGGGCGATTCCAAGCACGATAATCATAGCCTACTTTGCTATTAAACAAGAAGTTGCCAAGGCTGTAGAAGATAGGTTTTCCTTTATATACTTCCCATCCTTGAGGACAATGTGGATGCGTACCCACCACGCCGTCAGCGCCATAATCAATGAAATCACGATAACGTGCCATGGTCTCAGGCATGGGTATATCAATGTATTCTATACCATCATGAGGCAAAACGAAAAGAAAATCAACACTCTTCTTGGCCTCGATGATAATATGATTCACTTTCAAATCGTTAATATAAGCACAGCCCAAACCCTCGCGGTTCAACACATCATCAAACACGCCTTTATAAGCAGCAAACGACAAGGCTAGAAAGCCTATTTTAACGCCATTTTTCTCAACTACCTTTATCTTGTAAGATTCCTCGTATGTACCAGCACCAAATGCGGCATCACCTAATACTGCCTTGGTTTTCTTGAACCCTTCATCTCCCCAATCAAAGGCATGGTTGTTGGCAAGTTGGAACAAATTAAAACCTAAGTCCTTCAAAAAAGCCGGAGCGTCATCATGTTGAAAAAAACGTTCCTGCTTTTGGTGGGGTAAATGAACATTTTCTGGTTTCAGGGGAACTTCAAAATTGACCACCTTGAAGTCGCAAGATTGAATTAAACCTTTCAATTCTTCCGACACCTTGATAGGCGCGGTAGATGGCTTTGAGCAAAAATCGCCAGCAAAGAATATGGTTATTTTACTGTAATTTTGCATATTGGACGACGTTTTCACACCATTTATAGTAGTCATGAATTAGTTTTTTGTTCCGGATGTATATATGCCACGTGAGTATTAATTCACAATTATATCTCTTTGCCGACTCGACCACAGGCCTTATCTCCTCCCAAATTTCTTCTTCTGTTTTCTCCTTCCGATGGTACCGAATAACAGTATCCATAATTTGGCATGGATGTTCGCGTAAATTCATAGGCTTTCTTCTATATATATCAAAAAGAAAATAAGGAACAGCCACGCCACTTCTATATCCCAATTTGTTGTGGAACACGCAATTACTGATTTCCAAGACCCCACCTAAAGTGTTTTCAGCCATCTTTTCCCACATCCTAAGCATTTCATAGTTGTAAAGCAAATGATGGTTACGTCCTATTTCTGGGGTAATCTCTAATAGTGTAGTAATTCTATTGCGTTCTTTCTCCCATCGCCTTTCATTTCCAAAGGTGTTTTGGGACGGGTGAAAACCCAAAACCAATTTCGGATTGTTCATTTCTTTAAGGCGTTTTACTATTTCTATCGTTTGGTCCGCATCATAATTGTAAGTACACTCTTTTTCTCCCTTATTACACACTTTGAAGTAAAACCATTCATATATGTCAAACTTCTTACATAATTCCGTGTAAAAAAGGAACTGACTGAACGCATTAAACGCCTTCTTGTATTTAATCTTTTCTGTCCATGTCAAATTAAGAACTTTATTCTTAGGAGGCCCATGCCTAAGATGACGCACAATACTCTTTGCGATATCTCCATAAGAAGGTGTCAAGAACCCATCCACATCATGTGACATGACAACCTTGTATTCCCTTTTCTTGAATAAGACTCCACAATCAGAAAGTATAAAACGAAGCAATTCCTCATACTCATGCACAATAGGACGCGAATATATGTCGTTCTTAACGGAAAAAAGATTTGTTTCATCACAATCTCCTTTTTCTTCTCTTCCCAACAAAGATTCTTCCCATCTAGATACCATAAAAAAAGTAGATGCAAAAACGTCCAACCCAATCGTTATTGTATTTCCTTCTTTTTCAAACCTGTCTTTGCCGTAAATGATGGGTATTGTGTTGTTTAATGCATGGAGAAAAATCAATTCTGTTGGAATGTTGGTCTTGTCAAGATAAGATAAGGGCTCGGGATGGTTTTTGAAGAAATGGTCCTCGATGATAATTTGCCTGTCATCAATTTGGATCATATATGATTCTGCTGTGGCATCAAAAACAATTTTGTAATCGTTTTTGCTTATTTCCAGCAATGTTTGAAAAAGAATATCAATTGCGTATGTACGCTCTGGGATATTATCATTATGACAGGTTATTGTTATCATGGACATCCTTTCTGAAATAATGAAAAAACACTATGAAGTAAATTTCTTCTTATATTTTGCTAAAATGGGGGTGACAATACTCTTTGTATAGAGATAAGACTCTGGTTTAAAGAAATGCGACCAACAAATATAGAGCACTACAAAAATGATTAGTTTTACTGCGCCGTCAGCATACAAGTTCAAATGTAAGATTGTTCCACATAAATAGCTAATGATACCCGCCACGACGACAGCTACACTTATGGGAAGAAGATCCATAAGTTGCTGAGTCCATTTGTATCCTATATGCTTAGATACCAACCAAATATTAATAAAGTAAGAAAACCAACAATTAAAAATAACCCCACCCAACAAGCCATACATCCCAAAAACCAACAATCCCACCAGTACGGCGGTCACACCTAACACACGCTTTACTACTGTCCAAATAAACATAGTCTTGCTTTTCCCTATGGCAGCAATAGGTTGGGTGTTAACGGCAGTAAGGCATGCGCCCAATCCTGAAATACATAAAACTTGGAAATAGGGTATACTCTCCACCCACCGGTCTGAATAGAGGATGATGAAGAGGGGGCGCGCCACCAATAAAAGGATGGCAAGCAAAGGGAAGGTGATATAAGCGATGGTTGTTGTGATACGCTTAATCATATTACGCATCGCAGGCATATCATCTTGCACTTCAACATATAGTGGATATGTAACCGAGATCATTACACCGGAAATGGTATGCGATGCCAATTTTTCGGTACTTTGCGCTTTCGAATAGTAACCTAATGTGTCTGCTCTATAGAATCTTCCAATTAAAAGGTTTTGAACTTGACCACTAAGACTATTCAACAGATGGGTAAAGAACATATATATTCCAAAGCTGAATAGTTCCTTGAACGATTTCCAAGAGAACGTCCAAGATGGCCTCCACTTAGTATAAAACCAAAACGCTACCATTGGAATGGCTGCGCCAATGAGGTATTGAGTAACCAAGGCCCACACACCAAATCCCAAATATGCCATGATGATAGTGACAATAAGCGCAATAATGGAAGTGGCAATCCTTGTTACCGCTATCACCTTGAATTTTAGTTGTTTCCTAAGCTGGTTACGTTGCACAAGATTAAGGGCATAAATGAAAAGAATGATTCCTTGTACACGTAACACATCACACAACACAGGTATTTTGTAGAACCTTGCGATGGCAGGAGCCGACAAGAACAAAGCTATATAAAAAATAACAGCTAAAAAAAGATTCCAATGAAAAACTGTAGAATAATCCGCCTGAGTAGGTTTCTTCTTTTGAATTAATGCGGCGCCAAAACCTCCGTCAATAAATGAATCCGCAAAAGTGATAAACACAGTTAGCATCCCGATGCAACCATAATCGTACGGCGTAAGCAGACGAGCGAGCACGATGCCCGAGATGAACTGAATGCCCATCTTCGAGAATTTCTGGATGGTTGTCCAGATCATTCCCGAAGCGGCTTTCTTTTTGAGATTCTTTTTTCGAGGCATTCTTGCGGTTTAGGTATTATCCTTTTATCGCTTGCTTGATATCTTCTACAGTCACATTGTCCTTGCCCAACAAATACTGTATCGTCCTTGCCCCATAACGCAGGTCTTTGTTCAACAAGGCGGAAGACAAAGCAACAATTCCTTCTTGAATAGAAGTGTCAACACCTACCAACTTGGCAACTGATATATATAGCCCCAACCCCATAGGAACATCTTCGTTTAAATAACGATGGTTGATAAATGAAGGACCTTTGTTAGATGAGTCTGCAAAGGAACGGAACACCGTCATGGCATCTATACTCAAATCTTCCTCATTGCGCCATTTGGCAGCCTCGAAATAGTCCAACGGCTCGCAATCGAAAGCTTGTAAGACTTTGTTCTTCTCTACGTCGAATGCCTTGATTACATTCACGACGGATGGAGTGAAAGCCTCACGATACATCCAAAACTCGCCATTGCTATATTCTATTCTCGAAGCGGAGAATAGGATACCTATAGGATGTACTATCATGTTGGGATTGTGGAAAGCAGACTCTAGAATATGCCTACGGGTGTACTTAGTGTTGTCGAAGCAGGCTGAAAGCATGTCAACAACCTCTTGAGTACGAGACACCGGCAAGACAGAAATGGCATTTCTCGGATTATAGAAAGAGATCCTCACATATTCCGAATTAACTATTCGGCCATTATAGGCCGTTGTTTCCCACTCGCTATAAGTGATATCCTTGTTGATGTATTTCTTGAAAATCAGACTGCCCATATAACCGGGAACGAGAATGATGGTTTGGCCGTCTTTTACAAATGGTGCGATTAATTGAGCGACAAATTCATGTTGCGACGTGGTTGTCGTCACCATGATAACATCTGCAAAACGAATAGCCGCCTTTACATCCCTAGTGATAAGAACAGGTTTCACAACAAATTCACGCCCATTACCCTGTATGGTATCGTCTTTGGCACGGAAGCATTTCTCTTCTTTAATAATGTCGAAATATCTTCCGTTGGTATTTGAGGTCTTCAACAAGGCTACCTCATGACCTTTTTCATAAAGTTTGGCTGCATGTATCAAACCGGAATTGCCACAGCCTACTATTGAAATCTTCATAATTTTTGTGATATTAAAGAACTTGGTATTAATATATTTCAAATTCCGCAAATCTATCTCTACAAACAACTAATTTAGAGGATGATTGTCTACAACTTTCTCTTTGATGGCGTTAAGGTCTTCTGGATAAGTCACCTTGATATTTCGAGAGTCTCCTTCAACAACATAGATGGGTATTTCAGGCAGGTAACGTTGCACCACGCCGCAATCATCGGTGGTGACGAAAGCGGGGTCGGCCAGTGCCACATCATAGGCGCGGCGTATAGTGCCGGCACGGAAACCCTGCGGGGTCTGTGCATTGCGAAGGTGTGAGCGTGGGGGGATGTTGACAATCATCTGGTTGTCATCGACACGGTAGATGGTGTCGGTTGTGGGAACAGCCACGGTCACAGCGTCGAAGCTTTCCAATGCCTTGACGCAGTCAGTAATGATGCGCTCACTCACGAACGGACGCACCGCATCGTGGAAAAGCAGGCAATCTTCATCGTTGTCATACACTGCAAGGGCCGCAAGGCTGGAATAGTAACGTTCCTTGCCACCGGGAAGTACCTTTTTGACCTTGCTGTATTGGTTAGAGGCCATGATATTTTCCATCTCGGCAAGGTGGTCGGGATGACAGACAATGGCTATCTCGTCGATGAGAGGATGGCACTCAAAGGCATCGATAGTATACTCGATGATACGTTTGTCTCCCACCTTGAGAAACTGTTTGGGCGTGTCACCACCAAAACGGGTACCGCGGCCTCCAGCAAGTATAATGGCGATGGTTTTCACCTCTTACTATACATCTCGTCGTAGTACTTCTGGTAGTCACCAGAAGTAACACGGTCCATCCATTCCTGGTGGTCGAGGTACCACTTCACTGTTTTCTCTATGCCCTCCTCAAACTGCAACGACGGTTCCCATCCCAGTTCACGTTTGAGTTTACTGGAATCGATGGCATAACGCAGGTCATGACCCTGACGGTCGGTGACGAAGGTGATGAGGTCGTCGTCTGCACCCTCGGGACGGCCCAATAGACGGTCAACAGTGCGTATGAGCACATGGATGATGTCGATGTTGCGCCATTCGTTGAAACCACCGATATTATAGGTTTCGGCGATGATGCCGTGGTGATAGATGGTGTCGATGGCACGCGCGTGGTCTTCCACATAGAGCCAGTCGCGCACATTCTCGCCCTTGCCATACACAGGCAGCGGCTTGCGATGGCGTATGTTGTTAATGAAAAGTGGAATAAGCTTTTCAGGGAATTGGTAGGGACCGTAGTTGTTTGAACAGTTGGTCACAATGGTCGGCATGCCATAAGTGTCGTGGTAGGCACGTACGAAGTGATCGCTTGAAGCCTTCGATGCTGAATAGGGACTGTGCGGCTGGTATTTCGTCTGCTCGGTAAAGAGTGTACCGTCAAATTCCAAAGCGCCGTATACTTCATCGGTGGAGATATGGTAGAACCGTTTGCCTTCATAACGCTCGGGCAACGACTCCCAATAGACCTTGGCGGCCTGCAATAACGAGAGGGTGCCCAGCACGTTGGTCTTGGCGAAGGTGAAAGGGTCACGTATGGAACGGTCGACATGACTCTCGGCGGCTAGGTGGATAATGCCGTCGATTTGATGCTCTTTCATGAGTGCCAACATGGTGTCGAGGTCGCAAATGTCGGCCTTGACAAACGTATAGTTGGGTTTGTCCTCTACATCAGCCAGGTTCTCGAGGTTGCCGGCATAGGTCAATTTATCGACACAAACGACATGATAGTCAGGATATTTGTTGACAAACAATCTTACTACATGGGAACCAATGAATCCAGCTCCACCAGTGATGATGATGTTCATGGAAGATTTAATAATTTAAAGATTAAAAGATAACTAAACGATAAATAAAAAGTTAGAAGTGGGAAATGGCTAAAACAAAGAGAAGTCAAAGGCAGCAAGAAATTGGCATAGGTGCATATTTATCCATGCCCTCGCTATTTAAACAAAAAAACGAGAGAACGACGAAGAAATATGATGCATCTGCCAAATGAAACCGTTGCCGCTTTGGAGTTGTTGCCGTGGTCGTTAGCCCTTGTTGACAAGGTGGCAACACTCGCAGTTTCGCCATCCCACTGGTTTTGCGCTGCAAAAGTACTAATTTTTTATTGATTCTGTGCTAAAAAAGAGGCATTTTTTTACCCCACCCCACTCGTGCGCAACAATTTTTGTTAAACAATCTTTAGGAACGTGATTATTGTGAAGAATTATGTACTTTTGCATCGTATTAAACACTGCGTCTATATGGATCGCACATTTTATTAATGGAAAAACAATGCTTATGAAACGTATATTATTGTTTTTGGCGTGTTGTCTACCGATGGCAGCAATGGCACAATGGGAAAAACCCACAGACAGTCAGCAGTCACAGGAGCAGTCACAGCAGACCACTGCACCAGCCCGACAAGACGCGAAGGAGTATAAGTACGCCTACTATCTGGGCGATGTGGTGCCCATGGTTGACGGTCAGGTGGTGTGGGAAAAGACATTCACCAACGATGCCAGTGCTGACACCAACTACGAGGCGATGTTGGCATACCTTAACGAACTGACAAAAGCGGAGGGCCATACCGACAATAGCATGGTGGCTTTGGTGAACAAGGCCGAGCACAGCATCGCATGCCGCATGGAAGAGTGGCTGACTTTCTCCAGCACCATCATCTCCCTTGACCGCTCCAAGATGGCCTACACGTTGGCCGTGTTCTGCGCCGATGGCTCGGTGAGGGTAAAAGCCTACCGCATCCATTATTTCTACCCCCAACAGAGGGGCGAAGACCTTCTCTATCACGCAGAAGAATGGATAACCGACGAGAATGCCGTGAACAAGAAACACACCCGTCTGCTTCCTCACTCAGGCAAATTCCGCCGAGTGACCGTCGACCACATGGAAGCGATGATGAAAGATTTTGAATTGCATGTGAAGGCGGTGAAATAGTTACGAGTTACGAGTGATGAGTTACAAGTGAGGTATGAAAAGTGACGAGAGTGAAGCCATGAGCGAGAAAGAGAGAGAAGGCATCGCCACCACCGATAAGGAGGTGGAACAGCAGTTTGAAGAGGGATTCCGTAGAAAACACCGCCGGGGAGGCCCCGACCGTTTCTACGCCATTCGCAATGTGCTCAACTTGCTGTTCATGGTAGTGGCAGTGGTAGGAGTGGTCATCTATTGCACCAGCAGTGACAAGACAACAGGCACCGTCGTGGTTCTGGCTGCCATGGCACTGAAAATCGTCGAGTGTGCGCTTCGTTTTATCCATTAATTCATTATAAAAGAGGAAGTTTTTAAAAGGAAAGAGCAGCCAATTAACTTCCAATATATTTTTCACAATGAGAAAAGTCATTGGTATCTTACTAACAGTGGTGTGCTGCTGCAGCGTGAATGCTCAAGAGTACAACCAAATCAACGAGGACGGCACCATCACCACTGCTGACCAACGACGCAGCGACAGCATACAGAGCCAACACAAGGAGACACACCGCGGGCTGAAGGTGTGGACCATCGACGAGCGTTTCGGAGACCGCACACCTGCGGAGCCCGACACCGTGCAATACCTGTTCATGAACAGTATCTTCACCACTGGAATGAGAGGTGAATACAACACCACCGGCAACTTGGGTGCGGCACGTCAGAACCGCATTTTTATTGACCGCCACGAACAAGGACATTTCGTGTTCACACAACCCTACGACTATTTCATTCAACCAGTAGGAACATTCCATTTCACAAACACCTACACACCCATCACTAACCTCACTTTTAACACCTGTGGCAACCGCACCAACGGAGAGGACCACTTAAAAGCAATCTTCGCCGTGAACGCAGGCAAAGAGTTGGGCATGGGATTCAAATTCGACTATCTCTACGGACGCGGATACTACTCCGACAACAGTAGTGCCCTCTTCGACTACACCATGTTTGGCTCCTATGTTGGCGACCGCTACCAGGCACACCTCCTCATGAGTCTCAACCATCAGAAACAGGCTGAAAACGGAGGTATCACCAACGACTACTACATCACTCACCCGGAAAATTTCGGCACCAGTTACAGCGAAAACGAAATTCCCACCATGCTGACCAGCAACTGGAACCGTAATGACAACCAGCATATATTCCTCTCACACCGTTACAGCATCGGTTTCCACCGCGAGGTACCCATGACACAGGAGGAGATTGAGGCCAAACGATTTGCCATGGCTGCACAGGCTGAAAACGACGCCGCCAAAGCAAAGGAAGAAGCACGCAAAAAGGCCCGTAAAGAAGGCATGGAGTTCGATGAGGAGGAATATGAGCAACAGTTGCAGGAACAGCGTGCGCTGACACGCCCCGACGCCACGGCTGCAGCTCCCACCGACACCGTATGGACAAAACGAGAATACGTACCGGTTACGAGTTTCATACACACGGCACAATTCGACAACTACAAACGCATCTACCAGGCTTACGCCACACCCGATAACTATTACGCCCAAGACTACTATGTTCCTACAACCTTCACAGGCGACTCCATAAAGGACCTCACACGCCACTACGAGTTGAAGAACACCTTCGCCATCGCCATGCTCGAAGGATTCAACAAATGGGCGAAAATGGGCATCAAGGCTTTCATCAGTCACAGTCTGCGTCACTTCACTATGCCCGATAGCGACGGCAACGAAACGACATGGAACGAACAGGGCGTGGCCGTAGGTGGCCAAATAAGCAAGAAAGAGGGTGAGACATTACATTATAATGTTACGGGCGAATTTGGCATCGTTGGTGAGGATGCCGGAAATATCAGTATCGATGGAAGGGTTGACGTGAACTTCCCCCTATTGGGCGACACCGTTCAACTGGCAGCCAGCGGATTCTTCCACCATGTGAAGCCCACCTTCTATTACCGTCATTACCACAGTCGCCACTTTTGGTGGGACGACGATGACCTGAACATGATCACCCACACCCGAGTACAGGGACTGTTCAGTCTGCAACGCACACGCACACAGCTACGTGTGGCTGTCGACAACATCACCAACCACACCTATCGAAGCGAGGTTTTCGCAGTTATTCTCCGTCCAGTCCTTAGCATAATCTGCCTTCTGTGCCGCATCATAGGCGCTCACCGTCGGCATGAACACCTTGGCAGAGTTCCGAATCGTACTGCCAAATTTACCAACCGTATCCAATAACGAGTCAGATTGCCTAAGTACTGGCGTTAGCGTAGCGGCCAGCTGCCCCGCAAAGGTATTCTGTGACGTAATATCAAAAGGACTACGCGCGAGACGATCGCTCTCAGCCTCTTCCGCATTAACAACATCTTGATGAATCAACATCGCCATGTATCCCTCTTTATCTGCCAGAAGACCGCCACTACTCCGGTGGTTGTCCGCCATAATGGCGTGCGAGCCAGACATTATTGCATTACCAAGATCTTCACCGAAGAACTTGTTGACCGCGGCCGAATGGCGGGGCTGGCGGCAGCGCTCGCGTATATTTTTATTGCCAACTACTACGTCGCGTTCATGTGCGGCGTGTTCACAGCA
>OMRP01000026.1 GCA_900313615.1 uncultured Prevotellaceae bacterium | reverse complement strand
AAGGTCGTAGTCCACATCGAGGTAGTTGTCGTGGAAAGCGGTGTTCTGTTCAGGATCTAAAACCTCGAGAAGTGCTGACGCAGGATCGCCATTTACGGTGTTCTGAGTCACTTTGTCAATCTCATCGAGAATAAAGACGGGGTTACTAGAACCTGCCTTTTGGATGCTCTTGATGATACGACCAGGCATAGCTCCGATATAGGTGCGACGATGGCCTCTAATTTCAGCTTCATCGTGAAGACCACCCAACGACACGCGCACATATTTGCGCTTCATGGCTTCGGCTATACTCTTGCCCAATGATGTCTTACCAACACCTGGAGGGCCGTAGAGGCAGATGATAGGACTCTTTAAATCGCCGCGTAGCGACAGTACGGCCATATGTTCAAGGATGCGCTCTTTCACCTTCTCCATGCCATAGTGGTCGTGGTTCAACACACGCTCGGCACGTTTGAGGTTCAAGTCATCTGTGGTGTATTCGCACCAAGGCAGGCCAACCATCGTCTGAAGATAGTTCACTTGGATGCTGTAATCGGGGCTTTGTGGATTCAGCGTGTCCAACTTGTCCAATTCCTTGTAAAACACCTTCTCCACATCTTCGGGCCAATGCTTGGTCTCGGCTTGGTGAATCAGCTCCAGACGTTCGGGACTGCCTTCGCCATTGCCAAGTTCTTCCTTGATGTTCTTGATCTGTTGCTGAAGAAAATACTCGCGTTGCTGCTCGTCGATGTCCTCGCGGGTCTTGGTGCGGATATTATGCTTCAATTCCAACAGTTGCAACTCCTTGCTGAAAATTTTCAACAGCGTGAACACGCGTTCCTTAACGGATTCGCAACGTAATAGCGACATCTTGTCCGACAGGTCGAAAGGCATGTTCGAACAGATGAAATTCACGGCTATTACATTGTTTGTAATGTTTGTCAGCGCAAATTGCGACTCGTCTGGGATATCTTCGTTCTTCTTGATGTATTCTATCGAAGTGGAGCGTACATCCTCCACGGCAGCGGAAAACTCGCGGTCTCGTTTGGCAGGGAACAATTCGGGTATGGGTTCTGTCTGGCCGACAAGGAAAGGACGGGTTTTGGTGATGCCCGATAATTTGCAACGGCCGAGGCCTTGGACAATGGCAGTCATATTGCCGTTTTGTCCAGGCAGTTCCAACACGCGGATGACGCGGGCATATACTCCGTAGTCATAAAGGTCTTTTGCTGTTGGGGAATCAATGGAGGGGTCCTTTTGGCAAAAGACGCCGATGATGCTGCCTTCTTTTTCATATACCTTGCGCACAAGGTTGACACTCGACGGACGGCCTACCAATATAGGTGAGATGACCCCAGGAAACAACACCATGTTGCGGGTTGCCAATATGGGGATGTCTTTGTCTACCTGTATGTCGAACAGCGATTCCACATCACCCTCATAGTCAGCAATCATTTGAAAGGGATTATTCTGATTTTTTTCCATCATTTCTTTTTGATTTCTGCATGACATTTCTTTTCACTGAGAATGCCATACTTCCTTTTTGGGATGCAAAGGTACTAATTTTACATTATAATTACACATCTTTAAAATGTTTTTTTGCCTTTACCCCAATGCCTTTGACCTTTTTTTGCTATTTTTGCAGACGGAATGGAATCCTTTCAATTTAAACAATTCACCATACAACAAGACCAGTGCGCCATGAAAGTGGGTACCGATGGGGTTCTTTTGGGCGCTTGGGCAGATGGGGGACAGCGCATCCTTGACATAGGTACAGGAACAGGATTGGTGGCGCTGATGATGGCGCAGCGATTCCCTACAGCGAAAGTCGTGGCAGTGGAAGTTGACAAAGATGCTTACTGCCAGGCTTCAGCCAATGTGGCTAATTCTCCTTTCAAATCACAGGTCGAAACATGTCATGATTCCATTCAGCATTTCGCGTCACATAGGACAGATTTAAATCCTTTTGACAGCATTGTTTGCAATCCTCCTTTTTTTGAAAATTCTTTAAAGAATGCTGATACTAAATCATCGTTGGCAAGGCACAACGACCAACTGTCATGGACTGACTTGGCTGAGAGTGTTGACAACTTGCTGTCATCGGACGGCACGTTCTCTGTTATTCTTCCGATTGATGGGTATGAAAGACTAATAGAAAATCTTTATATTAAGGGATTTAAAGAATGTCGTTCATGTAAAATTTTAACAAAAGAAGGTAAACCTTGTAAACGCATATTGGCGGCTTTCACGAAGGACTTGGCGCGGTCTCCGTCCACGGAACAACAGACGCTTCTTACACCTGATGGTCAACGTACAGAATGGTATGAATTATTGACGAAAAACTTTTATATCCGATAAATAGCCAATTCTCGAATAAATCAATAAAACGTCTAATTTATTCAATATATTCGAGTATTCGGGATAAGATAGATGGATATATAGATTCTCTTGGATGAATTAGTCTTTCGTTCTTTTCATCTTTCCCCTTAAATCGCTGAAATCATTGAATAGGTCACAGATGACATTCTGCAACTTATTTGGTTTCAATGTCTTTGCGTCCGGGTTAACCACGATGCGAATACCGCGCTTTACAATCTTTACATCAATGTCTTTTCCCATCATCACAGGGTCTCCATCGTAATGAACGGGTCCTTCTTCCTGGCGATGAACATGAATATGGTCGGTACGGAAAGTCTGTACCTTGCTGCTACGGTCCAGCGTCTTGTTCATCATGTCAAAACTCATCTCGGGAGCATCCAAAAAGCCAAAGGGGTCCATGACAATGATATCCAGCAGACCGTCGCTCATCGATGCTTGCGGAGCAATATAAGCATTGTTGCCATATTGTGATGCATTGGCACATGACACAAGATAGGCAAAATGGTGCAACTCTTCGTTGCCAATAGTAATGTCGTATGGCTCTCCTTTGTAGCGCAGACCCTGACTCAGCACCAACTGCATATATTTCAGTTTGCCGCGTTTGCCGCCCTCAGCAAACTTCTGGCTGATAAAGGCATCGAACCCCATGCCGCAGGTGCAGAAAAAAGGATTGTCGTTAATGGTACCGTAGTCCAACTCGCGGATGTCGCATTGGTTGATGATCGACAGGGCCTTCTTCATATTCATAGGTATCTTCAAGTGGCGTGCCAAACCGTTGCCACTGCCACAAGGGAGGATTCCCATGGCGGTGGACGTGTGGATCAATGCACGGCCCACCTCGTTAATCGTACCATCACCACCAACAGCCACCACAATGTCATAACCGTCTTCACAGGCTTCTTGGGCTATCTCAGTGGCATGGCCGGCGTACTCGGTGTAACGGAATACGGGGTCGAAAAGGGAATGGTCCAAATAGTTTTCCACCAATTGGGGAATACCGGCTTTCTTCACCGTGCCTGATATGGGATTGAGAATAAAAAGAATGCGCTTCTTCAACATGATGGTTATGGCTTATAGGCTATTTTCGCTGCAAAAGTACGCAAATTAGTCCATTCCGTAATAATTATAAGATGTGTTTTTTCACTTATTTCAAGAAAAATGGAAAAAATGTACGCTAATAACGACATTTTTTGTATCTTTGCAGTCTAAAAACAATATTTTACTCTTATTTCGATTAGAAAATGGGTCTTTTACAAGAAAAACTGAAAGAGTACCGGGTGCCGCAGCACTACAAGGAAATGGGTGTTTATCCGTATTTCAGGGAAATCTACGGTAAGCAGGGAACAGAAGTGGATATGGGCGGACAGCACGTCCTGATGTTCGGTTCAAATGCTTATACCGGTCTCACAGGTGACCAACGAATCATCGACGCTGCCAAAGCGGCACTCGATAAGTATGGGTCGGGATGCGCAGGAAGCCGATTCCTCAACGGAACGCTCGACCTTCATGTACAACTGGAGAAAGAACTGGCTGAATTTGAACATAAAGAAGAGGCTTTGTGCTTCTCAACGGGTTTCTTTGTCAATTCGGGCGTTCTCGCTGTCATCTGCGGAAGAGAAGATTATATTATCTGTGATGAACGCGATCATGCCAGTATTGTCGACGGACGTCGATTGTCGTTCGCCAAACAACTGAAGTTTAAGCACAACGACATGGAGGACCTGGAGAAACAACTCCAGAAATGCGAACCCAACGCGGTCAAACTGATTGTTGTAGATGGTGTGTTCTCTATGGAAGGCGATTTGGCCAAACTGCCTGAAATCGTTGAGTTGAAGAAAAAATACAATGCTTCCATCATGGTCGACGAGGCCCACGGATTGGGTGTCTTCGGAAAAGAGGGACGTGGCGTTTGCGACCATTTCGGCGTGACCGACGATGTCGACCTCATCATGGGCACCTTTAGCAAGAGTCTTGCTAGCATCGGTGGATTCATCGCTGCTGACTTCGATACCATCAACTACTTGCGCCATACTTGCCGCACATATATCTTTAGTGCGTCAAACACTCCGGCGGCAACGGCTGCTGCACGCGAAGCTTTGCATATCATGCGTAGTGAGCCGGAAAGAATGGAAAAACTCTGGAAGGTGACCAACTATGCGCTTCGTCGATTCCGTGAGGAAGGGTTCGAAATTGGTGACACCGAGAGCCCCATCATCCCCCTTTATGTAAGGGATGTGGAGAAAACATTCGTGGTGACCAAGATGGCTTTCGACAATGGTGTGTTCATCAATCCGGTGATACCTCCAGCATGTGCGCCTCAGGACACGCTTGTGCGCTTTGCACTCATGGCAACACATACCGAGGAGCAGGTGGAGAGAGGCGTAAGGGCGCTCAAAAAGGTCTTCACCGAACTCGGATTGTTGAAATAAAGGAATCCTGACGTTTTCTTTAGAAAATAATTGGAACTTTTTTTGCAAAATCCACGAAAAGTAATTACTTTTGCATCCGAATTTTGCAAAACGGGGTGTAGCGCAGTCCGGTAGCGCTCCTGGTTTGGGACCAGGCGGTCGCAGGTTCGAATCCTGTCGCCCCGACATACATTAAAGGCAACCGTCTAAAGACGATTGCCTTTTGTTATTCCTCACTTTCTGCCTCTTCAGTTGCTTCCATCCTTGGAAGGGAATGTGGCTCCTAGTTTCTTCAGCCTGCTCTTTGGCTCCCGTGCTTCTGGGTACAACTCCAAGGCCTTTCGGTAGTTGGCAATGGCGGCATCGGTCATGTGCTCGCGCTCGCAATCTTTACCCATCAGCGTATATTCGGCTGACAGTTTCTTTAAGAAACGCTCCCGTTTGCGCATTTCTTCACGAAGATTTTCATTTTCGCGACGCAGTTGGTTCACAACGTCGAGTTTTCGACGTAGGTATCGCTGTATCACAGGTTTCTCTATGTCATAACGCAGATGGATGGCTTTGAAGAAATGTTGTAGGAATAGGTCTATGTCACCTTCATCGAAACTTCTCAAAGCTTCAACGTACTCGCTGTCGGCCTGACTGTAGGAAAGGGCACTACGATAGAGTCTTCCGTCATTGAACTGGGCAGAAAAACGGATGACATCGTTTTTCACGAAGATGTCACCTCGTCGGAGAGGCTCAAGAAGGCTGATGCCTTCCAATGACTGGCAGCGTGACAAAGCGACGTAGGCTTGACCACCGGCAAAAACGCCACCGCTAAAGTCTATCTTCACCTGTCGGAACGTCAGTCCTTGGCTTTTATGCACGGTGATAGCCCATGCCAAACGGATGGGGAACTGTGTAAAGGTGCCTATCTCTTCTTCCTCTATCTTCTTCTCTTTCTCATTGAACGTGTAACGCATATTGCTCCAACGTTCTTCCACGACATCATAACTCTCGCCATCTTCAGTGATGATGGTGAGGAAAGGCAGACCGTCATCAGTTGTTGACATTGAATCTATCATACCCAGGGTGCCGTTCACCCATCGGCGGTCCTTGTCGTTCTTGACAAAAATAATCTGCGCCCCGGGTTTTAAGTCGAGAATTTCTGTGGTCGGAAGACTGGATGTGGGAAACTCGCCAGTGATGACACCGTGATAACTGATGGCTTCTCCGGGGAGTGATGCCAAACGTTGCTCGTTGATAAAGTCTACGGTATCGCGACGTGCCGAAAGGGTTATAGATAGGTGGGTGTCACTATGCTTCAATTCGGCGCCGACACGACTGTTCAGCATGCGGAGGTCACTGTCACTCACTTGATTGGTGCGAATATGGTCCAACAGACGGATGAAGTGGGCGTCGTTCTGGCGGTAGACAGTTTTCAACTCAATGCTCACCAGAGGCAATTCCTCAAAGACGTGAGCACCGAAGAAATACATGCTCTTGTAGTAGGGCAACAATAATTGGCGGTCTTCCTCACGTACCACGGGCTCCAACTGGAATACGTCACCAACAAGTAACAACTGTTTGCCACCAAAAGGAACTTTCATGTTGCGGGAATAGATGCGCAACACTTTGTCGATGAAATCAATGATATCGGCACGTAACATACTCACCTCATCAATAATCACCAATTCTAACTCACGCAGTATCTTGCGTTTCTCACCGTTGTATTTCAGCGTTTCCTTAATATGACGGGGTGAGTATTTCACATCGTCGGGCAACAAAGGGTGAAAGGGGAGTTTGAAAAAACTGTGAAGCGTGCTTCCGCCTGCATTGATGGCGGCAATGCCCGTAGGTGCCAACACCACATATTTCTTCTTTGTCTGACTGCATATATACCTCAGAAAAGTCGATTTACCCGTGCCAGCCTTACCTGTGAGAAACAATGAACGGTTGCTGTGTTCCACCAAATGAAGCGCAGCCTGAAACTCTTTGTTCTCTATGTCAATATGGTCTTCGGTTTCTCTCATTACCTATCACTCTCACTATCCCATCTCTGTTCACCTCCTTGGAGGGGAAATGTGTATGTTCAAAGGTCTTTGTACTGTATCTCCTGCGGTTCCACACCTTCGGTGGGAGGTCGCTTGTCATTGCGGCGCGTGTCGCGTTCTTCTTTTTCTATGGGTGGTTCATCCGATGGGATGCCATACTGTCGGTAAATGTCACGCTCGTCGTATTCGTCATAAGGCATGATACCTTGCACAGGATTGCCATAGGCATCATACAAGGGCTCGTCATAGTCAGGGTCGCCTTCATGGTAATAGAGGGTATCTGACTCTGCGGGGTGAGTATATGTGATGGAGCAGTCATACCATTCGGTCTGCACTTCCTCTCCTTTGGGAATCATAAAGCGGCCTTGGTATTTCTTGTAGGCTCTGTCTCCTAACACCAGACGGAGAAAACGCCCACAGATGGGAAGGGCGGCACGACCACCTGTACCCAACGCTCCTGTTCGGAAATGAATACTTCGGTATTCGCCACCTACCCAAGCTCCGACTACCAGTTTGGGCGTGACACCCATGAACCAAGCGTCGCTATGGTTGTTCGTCGTTCCTGTCTTACCGCCGATGTCGGTCATCTGGTCGGAGATGTAGGTGGTCATGCTGCGTGACGTGCCGCGTGGATTTTTCACGCCGCCCATCAACATCTGTTGCATCAGATATGCGGTCTTGTAGGGTAGGGCGCGGGGTTGTTCGTCATTGCCTACATATATCTCCTTGCCGTCTCGGTCTAGGATACGAGTCACCAGTACCGGTTTATGGCATTTGCCGTCGTTGGCTATGGTGCTGTAGGCAGTGGCCATCTCGTAGAGGGTGACATCGCTGGAACCCAAAGCCATGGAGGGGTGGGTGCTCAGTTCACTGGTGACACCCATGTCTTTGGCTGTGCGGATAATGTTGCGAATGCCCATCTCTTGGCTTAATCTGACGGCTATGCTGTTCAGACTTCGGGCGAAAGCGTCTTTTAAGGGGATGGAGTCATAAGAAAAATGCCCCCCGGAATTTTCGGGCTTCCATTCCACCACATCGCGTGAACCATACACTACGGGCACGACCACAGGCTCGTCGCGTCGCTTATCACATGGGGTGAGTCCTTGGTTCATGGCTTCGGTGTAGACGAACAACTTAAATGTGCTGCCCGACTGTCGTTTGGCTGTCACTTTGTCGTAATTCCAAGTATTATAGTCGATGTCGCCAACCCAGGCTTTCACTTCGCCGGTCTGCGGCTCCATGGCGATGAAACCGCTATGCAGGTATTTCACCATGTGGCGGATGGAGTCGAGGGTACTCATGCGGGCTTCGTAACGGCCACGATCGTAACTCCACAACGTGACGGTGTGGGGTTTGTTCAGGTAATACATGATGGAGTCGGGATGACGGGGAAAACGTTCTTCCAACTCCTTATAAAGGGGCAGTTTCTTGGCGATGTCTTCAATGAAATGGGGGATGACTTTGCCTTTCTCGTCTCGCCATGGCACTTCCTGGCCCCAATGGGCATTAAAGCTCTGCTGCAACGTTCGCATATGCTCTTTCACCGACTGTTCGGCATAGCGTTGCATCTTGCTGTCCAGGGTGGTGTAAATCTTAAGACCACTATTGTATAGGTCGTAACCGTAGTCCTTGCACCAGTCTGACAGGTGATGGGCCACGGCGGCCTTGAAATAGGGGGCATAGCCTTCGGTGGCGGCTTCGGGGGTGTAAGTCAACTTCATGGGCTCCAGACGCAGGGAGTCATAGGCGGTTCGCTCCAAGTCGCCATGTTGGTACATATTGTGAAGCACCACATTGCGACGTTCCAGACTGCGGTCAGGGTTGGTCACGGGATTGTAATAGGTGGTGGCTTTCAACATGCCTACCAAGAGGGCGGCCTGCTCGGTGGTGAGTTCGGCGGGGGTGGTCTTGAAATAAACCTTCGCGGCGGTCTTGATGCCGTAGACATTGGGACCAAACTCTACCGTATTGGCATACATCGTCAGAATCTCTTGTTTATTGTATACCAACTCCAATTTCGTGGCTAGAATCCATTCTTTGCTCTTCATCACGATGATGCGCAAACCGGGAACTTTGCCCAATAATCCCGTGGAATACTGGGTGCGCACATGGAACAGGTTCTTGGCCAACTGCTGGGTGATGGTTGAGGCGCCGCGTGCCTCATGCACAATGGCGTCCTTCACCGCGCCGGCCAAGCCCAAATAGTCGATGCCATGGTGAGAGAAATAGCGTTCATCCTCAGTGTCGATGAGGGCTTTCCAGAACACGGGACTGATATCCTCGTATTTCACGGGACTGCGGTTCTCGTTGTAAAATTTTCCTATCAGTTTGCCATCGGCACTGTATATTTCTGATGCTTCGCTCTGAGGGGGATGCATGATGCTGTAAAAACCGGGAGAGTCACCGAAAAGCCATAAAAAATTCATGTCCACCATGCCAAGATACACAACCAACCCCACCACCATCGACACGAAAGCAATCATCACTTTCGTGTACCATCGCCGGCCCTTGTATAGACGGGGATACCAGGTGAAGAAATTACATATCTTGCGCCAAAGCCATTTCATAGCCTAATAACTCTTCTTGATGGCAAAAATACAGAAAAACGTGGGAAAAGCCAAATTTATTTGGGCTTTTCACCGATATATTCCAAAATACCATCAATGTCGTCAGGATGAAACCATTTTGTCGATGGATCTTTCTTAAACCAAGTAAGTTGCTTACGGCAGTATTTCCGTGTGTTGTTTTGGATGCGCTCAACGGCATTCTCCAAAGTACATAAACCGTCGAAATAGTCAAACAACTCTTTGTAGCCAACGGTGTTCAAGGCATTCTCGTTACGATAGGGCAACACACGCTTCACCTCATCCAGCAAACCGGATTCCATCATCATCTCCACTCGGCGGTTGATGCGGTCGTATAGCTCTTCACGGGGACGGGTTAGACCTATTTTAACCACTTCAAAAGGACGGGCCTTACGCTCCTTGCGACGAAAAGAGGTATAGGGCTTGCCTGTCATATAACAGATTTCCAACGCATGAACGACACGACGGGGATTCTTCTTGTCGACGATGGCGTAATAGTCGGGGTCCAACATACGCAACTCCTCGCACAAACGCTCCAGCCCTTCCGTCGACAGCCGCTCTTTCATCAACGACCGTGTTTCTGCATCTACCGTGGGGATGTCATCTATGCCATCACACACGACATCGATATACATCATACTACCGCCACTCAACAAAGCAAAGGAAGATTGGGCAAAAGAACTGTCCTCCGACAATAGACGGAGGACATCGCTTTCATACATCGAAGCACTATAGTAGTCCGTAAGATGTAAGGTGCCTACAAAATAATGTTTCACTCGTCGCTGCTGCTCGGCGGTAGGGGCGGCGGTGCCAATGGGTATTTCTGCAAACAACTGGCGCGAATCGGCATTGATAACTGGCACTCCCAAATGTTCGGCTAGAAGAAGCGTGGTTTCCGTCTTGCCAACACCAGTGGGACCTAATATAACATATAGCCGCATCATCGTTTTTTACCTCATCTCACATCATCTCTTTATCTACACACCCATCTCTTTCTCTTTTCACCTCCATCACTCTCGTCCCCTCTCGCTCGTCCCATAGGGAAGGCCGGGGTGGGGTGTTACCGAATAATGCCGCGCTTCGATTTCTCCACGAAGTCAAGAATATAGTTTATCTCCGGTGTGGATGGCATCACACGGCGCACTTCAGCTATACCTTCAGCCAACACGCCTTTAGAATAGAGGATGCGGTAAGTCTCGTGTATCTGGTCGATCTGCTCGTTGGTATAGCCACGCCGACGCAGCCCGATAATGTTGATGCCGGCATAGCGGATGGGCTCCTTGCCCGCCATGATATAAGGAGGAATGTCCTGGCTTGACCGACTGCCACCTTGGAACATCACATAACCCCCGACATGACAGAACTGGTGAATTAGACAAGTGGCACTGATGATGGCAAAATCGTCCACTACTACTTCACCGCCAAATTTCGTGCTGTTGCCGATAATCAGGTGGTTGCCCAGCACGCAGTCGTGAGCCACATGCATATTCTCCATCAACAGGTTGTTGCTTCCAACAATGGTGGTTCCTTTGGATGCGGTACCACGAGAGATGGTCACATTTTCGCGGATGCTATTGTTGTCACCTATCTCGCAAAGGGAGTCCTCACCACGGAACTTCAAATCTTGGGGCTTTGTAGAGATACTGGCACCAGGGAAAAATTCATTGCCGTTGCCAATACGTGCTCCGTAATGGATGGTGACGCTGTTCAGCAAAGTATTGTTGTCACCCAATACCGTGTTGCGGTCAATATAGCAAAACGGGCCAATCACATTGTTGTCACCCAATTGGGCCTCGGGATGGACAAACGCCATCGGACTGATTGTATTCATAATAGTCGATTTAAAATTCAAACCTCTGTCCCTGTCTCCAAAGCCGCAATGGTAGCGGCTTCTCCATTACATTCCTCTCACCCCTCATCTCTTACCTCTCACCTCTCACCCCTCACCTCTTTATTTGTTCTTCACTATCTGAGCGGTGAATGTCGCCTCAGACACTACTTGGTCACCTACAAACATATAGCCGCGCATGGTACTGATGCCGTGACGCAAAGGATGCAACAACTCCACACGGAACAACAACGTATCACCTGGTACTACCTTCTGGCGGAATTTCACTTCGTCAATCTTTAGGAAATAGGTAGACCAACGTTCGGGTTCTTCCACGGTGTTCAACACCAACAGACCACCGCACTGAGCCATGGCTTCTATCTGTAGCACACCAGGCATAACGGGCTCCTGGGGGAAGTGACCGGTGAAGAAAGGCTCATTACTGGTCACGTTCTTCACACCGACGATGCTCGTCGGGCCCAAGGCAATCACTTTGTCCACCAACTGCATGGGGTAGCGGTGGGGCAACAACTCGCGGATGCGGATGTTGTCCATGATTGGAGCGTCATTGGGGTCGTAGATGGGTGCCTGTATCTCGTGCTTGCGTATCTCACGACGCAGCAAACGGGCAAACTTGTTGTTGATAGTATGACCGGGGCGGGTGGCAATGATGCGGCCTTTCAGGGGCTTGCCGATGAGAGCCATGTCGCCGATGATGTCGAGCAACTTATGACGTGTGCACTCGTTCTCCCAGACCAAGGGCTTGGGCTGGATATAACCAAGGTTGGTGGCATCCATATGAGGCACATGAAGCAGGTCGGCCAACTGGTCTAACTGCTCCTGTGTAATCTGACGCTCGTAGATGACAATGGCATTTTCCATGTCGCCGCCCTTGATGAGGTTGGCTTTCAACAATGGCTCGATATCACGCACAAAAACGAAGGTTCGGGCGGGTGCTATCTCTTTGCCAAAGGTGGATATGTCGTCCAACGTGGCAAACTGACTGTTGATGAATTTCGACTCGAAGGAGCACATCGCAGTGATGCTGAATTCTTCATCAGGCAAGATGGTGATGCAGGAACCGCTCTCTTCATCCTTCACCTCAATCTTGTGACGGATGATGTAATAGTCTTTCGGGGCATTCTGCTCTTCCACGCCCACTTGGTTGATCTTCTCAACATATAAGGCACTACTGCCGTCCAAGATGGGAAACTCTGGACCATTGACCTGAATCAGACAGTTGTCGATGCCCAAGGCGTACAAAGCGGCCAAGCCATGTTCCACAGTCGAGACCCTCACGTCGCCACTCTGAAGAACGGTGCCGCGCTGGGTGTCTACTACCTTTTCTGCCACGGCATCAATGGTGGGCTGACCTTCCAAGTCGATGCGCTGTATTTTGTAACCGTGGTTCTCGGGGGCTGGGTTGAACGTCACTGTTAGACTCAAACCGGTGTGCAGACCTTTTCCGAAAAGGGAAAAACTGCCTTTCAGTGTCTTTTGCTTGTACATATCGCTTATGATTGTTCTTTCTTCAACGTTTCAATTTCTTTCTCCAAGGCGCACAGACGCTTGTACATGTCGGGCAGACGACGGAATATGGCTTGCGACTTGAAATAGGGCACCTGCTCCATCGGAGGGGTTCCTATCAGTTTTTGGTCGCTCTTCACACTGCCTGGAACGCCCGATTGGGCTCCAAACCATACCTTGTCGCCAATGGTAATATGACCGGAAATTCCTACCTGACCGCCAAACATGCACCATGAACCGATTTTCGTGCTGCCAGCAACGCCTACCTGAGACGACATCACGGTATGCTCACCCACCTCGGTATTGTGTGCCAACTGAACCAGATTATCAAGTTTCACACCACGGTGCACCACGGTACTGCCCATCGTTGAACGGTCAATACAGGTGTTGGCGCCAATCTCCACGTCATCCTCGATGGTAACAATGCCTATCTGTGGTATCTTGTCATATCCATTGGCACCTGGGGCGAAACCGAAACCGTCGGCTCCCACAACACTACCGCTGTGCATAATAACGCGGTTGCCCAACTTGCATCCGTGATACACCACGGCATGGGGATAGATGATGCATTCGTCGCCAAGGGTCACGCCATCGCCGATATAGGCATTGGGATATATCTGCGTTCCTTTGCCGATGTTTACACCGTCGCCGATATAGGCAAAAGGACCGATATAGCAGTTTTCCCCAATGGTGGCTTTCGGCGATACAAAAGCCAATGGGTCGATACCGTTCTTCTTGGGCTTCATCGACTCATACAACTGCAACAGTTGGGCTACGGTCTCGTAGGCATTCTTCACACGAATGAGCGTGGGCGCTACGGGACGTTCCAACTTAAAGTCTTCGTTCACAAGAACGATACTTGCCTTGGTTTCATAAATATAATGGGCGTACTTGGGGTTCGAGATAAAGGATATTGAGCCCTCCTCGCCTTGTTCTATCTTGGAAAAAGTGTGTATTAAGGTGTCGGGATTGCCTTCTACGCGACCCTGTACCATATCGGCTATTTGTTTGGCAGAAAACTCCATTCGTAAAAAATGTTTTCAATAATTTTGCAAATATACGGAATTTTCTTCAAAATCTTTGAAAACAAAGATAATATTTGCGTATTTTTTTGGAAAGAAGTGAAACATTGAGTATTTCCGAGGCTTCGGCGATATCTTTTGTGTTGCCATCTTTATATAGAATGCTGATATGGTCGTCGTTCACATCGTACATGTCTTTTTGGATAGTGTTCATACTGTATAGGTACTTCAAATCGTCGCCATGAATACCTGTGGCTGCTTCCATACGCCCGAGGATATCTTCCACGTAATCAGCTTCGTATGGATGGTCACTGATTTCCACATGAAATGGATGGCGTTCCACAATGTCTCGCGCCAACATGCTCAATACAGGGTCGGCATGACGTGCCCATTCTTTTACCGCACACCAGATGTCGTTGTCGTCCAAGCGTTCGTAATGCTCTAGGGCCTCAGCGTGGCTCAGGAAAAAGTCCTGGTCTACATCGTGGGTGAGGAAATAATGCAATGAGGGTGGGGCAAACAATGGTTCGCCAGCCTGGCAGAGGGCTTTGGCGCGCAAAAGGGTGTTCACCAAAACTTTCTCCATCGCAACGGTGGTCTTGTGCAGATACACTTGCCAATACATCAGGCGACGCGAAGTGAGGTAGTTTTCTATGGAATAGATACCCTTCGAATCAACCACCAATTCGTCATCCTTCACATTCAGCATCTTGATGATACGGGCACTGCCTATATTGCCTTCTGTCACACCCGTGAAAAAACTGTCGCGACGCAAATAGTCCAGCCGGTCCATATCCAACTGACTACTCAACAACTGGTGGAGAAATCGCTTGGGATAGTCGCCCTTGAAAATCTGGATGGCCAATGTGAGGGCGCCCTTCAAGTCGGTGTTGATCTGCTCCATCATCATCAGCGATATCTCTTCGTGCGAGATGCCGCTGATAAGGGTATTCTCCAAGACATGCGAAAACGGGCCATGTCCAATGTCGTGCATCAAGATGGCGGCTTCCACAGCCTCCGCTTCGCTGTCAAAGATAAAAATGCCTTTCTGCGACAATGAAAGAATGGCCTCCGACATGAGGTAATAAGCGCCTAACGAGTGCTGGAAACGGGTATGCTGTGCTCCAGGATAAACTACGCTGGCCAAGCCCAATTGCTTGATGCGAGACAACCGCTGAAACAGCGGATGTTTCACAATGTCAAGCAACGGACCCCTCGGAATCTTGATGAATCCGAACACAGGATCATTGATAATCTTATGCACACTCATCATTTATCACTCATCACTCGTAACTCGTCACTCGTCACTCATCACTAGTCACTTGTAACTCATCAATAGTAAAGCCATTTCTTTTTGCAAGGCCTTGGCTGCCTCGCCCGCTGCCTCGGCAAAGTCTTCTCCCTGACTGGCATAGAGAATACCTCGTGAACTGTTGACAAGAAGTCCACATGTTGCCGTCATGCCGTAACGGCAAACCTCTTGTAGACTGCCGCCCTGTGCTCCTATGCCGGGAACGAGCAGGAAATGGTTGGGCACTAACTTGCGCACATCGGCAATCAGCTCGCCACGGGTGGCTCCCACCACGTACATCATGTTGTCGACAGAACCCCATTCCGACGATACGCGCAACACCTTTTCAAAAAGCCGTTCTCCTTCATTGCTCTCGGTGAGTTGGAAATCCAACGACCCTTTGTTGCTGGTCAAGGCCAACAACACCACCCATTTGCCGTCGTAAGTCAGGAAAGGTGACACGCTGTCAATGCCCATGTAAGGGGCCACGGTGACGGCATCAACGCCGTAATGGCCGAAGAAACTGCGGGCATACATTTTTGATGTGTTGCCAATGTCTCCGCGTTTGGCATCTGCGATGATGAAATGATGGGGATAGTGCTCGCGCAGATAATTGACAGTCAACTCAAACGCTTCCATTCCACTGCCACCCAACTGCTCGTAAAAAGCTAAATTAGGCTTATACGCCACACAATAGGGTGCCGTGGCGTCGATGATGGCGCGGTTGAAAGCGTAGATGGGGTTGGCCTCCGTAAGTAAATGCTTGGGCAACTTATCCATGTCGGGATCCAGGCCTACGCAAAGAAAACTTTTGCGCTCAAATATCTCATGTATCAGTTCGTCTCTTGTCATGGCTATATAATGTCAATTTTCAATCTTCAATTTTCAATGTCCTACATTTCCGCCTCTTTCATCCTTTCGGCATTTTCCGCCACGGTCAGGGCATCAATCATGTCTTGGATATTGCCACCAAGAAAACCCTGTAAGTCGTGGGTGGTATAGCCGATACGATGGTCGGTCACACGCCCCTGGGGGAAGTTATAGGTGCGAATCTTGGCAGAACGGTCACCCGTCGACACCAACGACTTTCTACGGCTGGCAATGTCGTCCATGTATTTCTGGTGCTCTCGGTCGTAGATGAATGTGCGTAGACGAGACAACGCGCGTTCCTTGTTCTTGGGTTGGTCACGTGTCTCGGTACACTCGATGAGAATCTCTTCTACCTCACCGGTGTTGGGGTTCTTCCAGGGGTAGCGCAGACGGACACCCGACTCCACCTTGTTCACGTTCTGACCGCCGGCACCACTACTGCGGAAGGTGTCCCATTTGATGTCACCTTCGTTGATGGTCACCTCAAACTTGTCGGCTTCGGGGAGTACGGCCACCGTGGCGGCACTGGTGTGCATGCGTCCCTGGGTCTCGGTGGCGGGAACACGTTGCACACGGTGTACGCCCGACTCGTATTTCAAAATGCCATATACCCCGTCACCACTGACAGCGAAGTCTATCTCTTTGTAGCCACCCACGGCACCTTCGCTGACACTGGTTACAGAAAGGTTCCAACCTTTGGAGTCACAGAATTTCTTGTACATCGAGAAGAGGTCGCCGGCAAACAAACAGGCTTCGTCACCACCCGTGCCGGCACGTATCTCCATCTGCACGTTCTTGGCATCCTCTGGGTCCTTGGGCACCAGGGCGAGCTTGATCTCTTCTTCCAACTGGGGTTGCAAGGCCTCATTCGCCTGCAACTCTTCTCGGGCCATCTCGCGCATCTCGGGATCACTCTCATTGGCGATGATATCCTTGGCCTCACGTATGCCAGTCAGACAAGCGATATACCGTTTTCGGGCATCCATGATGTCACCCAATTCTTTATATTCACGGGTAAGTTTCACGTAACGCTCCTGGTCGGCAATGACGGAAGGGTCGGTAATGAGGGTGGAAATCTCTTCATAACGCGACTCCAAGCCATCCAATTTCTGTAATATGCTGTTTTCTTCCATTTATACAATTTAAAAACATTTGTCCCTTTATCTTCCCTTTATCTTCCCTTTAACTCCCCTTCCACTCCTTTCAATACTCAAACCTTCCAAATTCACTCTCGATGGTCAGGCTACGACGACCTTCTTCGATATGACCAACCACCTGGGCATCTATATTGAAACTGCGGCTGATGTCAATGATGCGTTGGGCCATTTCTGGGCGAACGTAGATTTCCATCCTGTGGCCCATGTTGAACACTTGGTACATCTCGCGCCAGTCGGTGCCGCTGCATTCGTGGATGATGCGGAACAGTGGCGGAACATCGAATAGGTTGTCCTTCACCACATGGCAGTCGTCGCCTACGAAATGCAGAACTTTTGTCTGTGCTCCACCGGTGCAGTGTACCATGCCATGTATGTCAGGACGCATCTCGTCCAAGATACGACGAATGACAGGGGCATAGGTGCGGGTAGGGGAGAGCACCAACTGACCGGCATCAATGGGGGTGCCGTCTATGGGGTCGGTCAACTGGTATTTACCGCTATACACAAGGTCGTCAGGAACGGCGGGGTCGAAACTTTCGGGATAGAGCGTGGCCAGGTATTTGGCAAAAACGTCGTGGCGGGCGCTGGTCAAACCATTGCTGCCCATGCCGCCATTGTATCGGTCTTCATAGGTGGCTTGACCTGATGAAGAAAGACCTACAATCACGTCGCCGGGTCGGATATTGGCATTGTCAATCACGTCGCTCCTACGCATGCGGCAAGTCACGGTGCTGTCTACGATGATGGTCCTCACTAGGTCGCCCACATCGGCGGTCTCGCCGCCAGTGGGGTAGATGCCGACACCCATCTCGCGCATCTCGCGCAACAGGTCGTCGGTGCCCTGGATGATGGTGGATATCACTTCACCGGGAATCAGCATCTTGTTCCTGCCGATGGTGCTCGACAACAGGATGTTATCCACGGCTCCCACGCACAGCAGGTCGTCGGTGTTCATCACGATGGCGTCTTGGGCAATGCCGCGCCATACACTCAGGTCTCCTGTCGTTTTCCAATACATATAGGCCAACGACGACTTGGTGCCGGCACCGTCGGCATGCATGATGTTGCAATATTCTGGGTCACCACCGATAATATCGGGGATTATCTTACAGAAAGCCTGTGGAAATAGTCCTTTGTCTATATGCTTGATGGCAGAATGAACATCTTCTTTTTGGGCGCTCACCCCGCGCATCATATAACGATTGCTTTTATTATCCATGTCAATTTTCAATTTTTAATTTTCAACTTTCACCGCTCCCATGGTATTGTCTTCACTCCTTCACTCCTTCACTCCTTCACTCCTTCACTCCTTCACTCCTAATAGTTCACTACTCCCAAAACTCCCAACTGGCGAACGCTTGCAACAGCAGCATCTCCAAACCATTCTTCACGGTGGCTCCTTGAGCGGCACCCTTACGCATGAAAAGGGTCTCGTCGGGGTTGTAAATTAAGTCGTAAAGCAGATTGTGGCTGTCCATGGCTTCATAGGGCAGCAGTGGGCATTGGTCGGCATGAGGATACATCCCGCAGGGGGTGCAGTTCACAATCACGTTATATTCTTTCACATCCTCTGCGGTTAACTTGTCGTACTGGATGGTGCCAGGCCGCTCATAACGACTGACAAATACGGTTTCCACGCCCAAGGAATGTAGACCGAAAGCAATGGCTTTAGATGAACCACCGGTACCCAGTACGAGGGCTTTCTTGTGGTGGCTCTCCAACAGCGGTTCAATGCTTTGTGTGAAACCTATGACGTCGCTGTTGTAGCCTTTCATAATGGTCTTCGAACCTTTGCGCTCGATGCGGATGACGTTCACCGCTCCTATGGCACGAGCCTCGGGAGAGATATAGTCCAGATAACTCATCACCTTCTGTTTATAAGGTATCGTCACGTTCAAACCGCGCAGGTTGGGGTTGGTCTCCACCACTTCCAGAACATTCTCTATCGTGGGAATCTCAAAATTCTCATACACGGCGTCAATACCTTCATTCTTGAACTTCTCGTTGAAATAACTGATGGAGAAGGAATGACCCAAGGGGAAACCGATAAGTCCGTATTTGTCCATAATCAAGGGGTTATTTAGTTGCGAAATAGAGTGTGCAAATGCCGAATGTCATCCTGTGGAAACGGGCTTCGCTGAACCCGGCGCGTTTTAAGATGTTCACCATTTCTTCGCCTTGTGGAAAGGCTTCTATCGTGGCGGTTAAGTAACGGTAGGCGCTACTGTCCTTGGATACCAATTTCCCATAGATGGGGAGGATGGTGTGTGAATAGAGCCAGAACAACTGACGCATGGGAAAATGGCGAGGAGTGGTTAACTCGATGACGCTCAGGTGACCGCCGGGCTTCAACACACGGCACATCTCACGCAACCCTCCGTCGAGGTCAGAAAAGTTCCTGATGCCAAAGGCGGCGGTGACGGCATCGAAGCGACTGTCGGGAAAGGTCATCTTGAAACAGTCTTCCTTGGCAAATCGGATGATGTCGTCCAATCCGGCTGAATGTACCTTGTTGCGACCTACTTCCATCATTCCTTCACTGATGTCAGCACCAACCACTTCCTTGGGATGGAGCGTTGTGGCCAATTGAATGGCGAAATCGCCCGTGCCTGTGGCAACGTCGAGTATGGTCTCAGGGGCGTAATCTGACAAGGCGGCAACGGCACGTCTGCGCCATCGTTTGTCGATATTCCACGACAACCGGTGGTTCAGCTTGTCATAGGTGGGGGCAATGTTGTCAAACATCTCCTCCACCTGCGCTCGCTTGTCACCATCTTCGTGGTAGGGCTTGATACGCTCCTGTTCGTACATTGTCTTAACGTTGGGAAAGGTAATCGCTTACGTTCTTCTCGATGCGCGACGACAGGTCAACGGCATCGGCGCCTTTCTCAAACTGCTCGCCTGTGATATGCTCGTACAATTCGATATAGCGGTCGCTCACACTCTCGGCGTAGGCGTCGGTAATCTCTGGCATCGTCTGACCGGGTTCGTTCATGAAGTCATGCTCTATCAGCCATTGGCGCACGAACTCTTTCGACAACTGACGCTGGGGCTCGCCCTTGGCAAAACGCTCTTCATAGCCGTCGGCGTAGAAATAACGGCTGCTGTCGGGGGTGTGTATCTCGTCGATAAGGTATACCTTGCCATCGCGCTTGCCAAACTCATACTTGGTGTCCACAAGAATCAGACCGCGACGGGCCGCAATTTCCTGGCCACGGGCGAACAGCTTGCGGGTGTAGTCTTCCATCACGGCATAGTCTTCGGCGCTCACCAGACCAGTGGCGATAATCTCCTCGCGAGAAATGTTCATGTCGTGCCCCTCGTCTGCTTTCGTCGTCGGGGTGATGATGGGTTCGGGGAATCGCTCATTCTCACGCATACCATCGGGCAGACGGACGCCGCACAACTCGCGACAACCTTCTTCATAAGCACGCCAGGCACTGCCAGTGAGGATACCACGGATGATCATCTCTACGCGGAATCCTTCGCAGCGCAGACCCACAGTAACCATTGGGTCGGGGGTGGCCAATTTCCAGTTCGGACAGATGTCGCTCGTGCTGTCAAGCATCTTTGCGGCAATCTGATTCAATATCTGTCCTTTATAAGGTATGCCCTTGGGCAATATCACGTCAAAGGCGCTGATGCGGTCAGTGGCAACCATCACAAGCAGGTCGCCGTCAATGTCATACACATCTCTTACCTTCCCGTGATACACACTCTTCTGTCCGGGAAAATGGAAATCAGTTGTTGTTAATGCTTTCATTTCAAATATCTTTATGTTACTTAATGTACTGTGAAATCACTCCCTCCCTTTGGGAGGGCCGGGGTAGGTATTTATCACTCCCTCCCTTTGGGAGGGTCGGGGTGGGTATTATCTACCTTCTCATACGCCTGCACAATCTTCGTCACCAGTTTATGACGAACGATGTCTTTCTTCGACATCTCCACCACGGCTATTTCCTCAATCCCACTGAGCGTGTCCAATGCTTCACGCAAACCGCTCTTCTGGCCTTTAGGCAGGTCCACTTGAGTCAAGTCACCCGTTATGAGCATCTTCGTATTCCAACCCATACGGGTAAGGAACATTCTCAATTGTGCGGGAGTGGTGTTCTGAGCCTCATCCAAAATGACCACGGCGTCGCTCAATGTCCTACCGCGCATAAAAGCCAGAGGTGCTATTTGGATGATGTGTTTTTCCATCATGTCCTGCAATTTTACCACAGGCAGCATGTCTTCCAAAGCATCGTAGAGGGGTTGCAGGTAGGGGTCTATCTTCTCTTTCATGTCACCGGGCAGAAAACCTAATTTCTCTCCGGCTTCCACAGCGGGACGACAAAGGATGATTTTCTTTGCCGTCTTTTCCTTCAGGGCACGGACAGCAAGTGCGATGCTAAGGTAAGTCTTGCCAGTGCCGGCAGGTCCCACGGCAAACACCATGTCGTGGGTGTCGTAGGCATCGATGAGCGCCTGTTGGTTTTCGCTGCGGCTCTTGATGGGACGTCCCGACATGCTGTACACCAATACACCTTTCGACGACTCAGAAGAAGTGCGTTCTCCCTTGATGATATGTAGTATGTCTTCCGATGTGAGCACATTATATGTCAGCAGGTGATGACGGAGATTTTTCATGTGATTCTCAAAACGCTCCAGTTCTTCTTCCTCGCCCAAAACACGCATCACATTGCCCCTCGCCATGATACGTAATTTTGGGAAAAGCGACTTAATCATCTGCAAATGAACATTATTGGCCCCATACAACATGATGGGGTCAACATCTTCTATCACTATGTGTTTCTCTACCAAAAATCCTCAATTTATAATTATTCTGCAAAATTACTGCAAGGAGAGCGAAAAACCAAATTTATTTGAGTTTTTCCGAGCCGCCGCGTAATTTATCCAAAATTACAGCAAACCGAGTGAAATACAAAATGAAAAAAGTGTTTTTTCATTTTTATTTCCGAGGTGCAGCATAATTTATCTAAAATAACATTCTTTATTATTCACATTTCTTTCCCAACATAATCAGTCCCCAATAATTCTTTTCTAACTGATTTCTTTCTCAACTCAAGTTATTTTAATACCTTTGTGCCCAGAATGTCCGATTTGTCTAAAATCATATCCAAAAACCAGTTCTTAAAGGGCTTCGTGGTCGTTGTCGTCACTCTGGCTCTCGTGAGATGTATCTTCCCCTCCATAGCGGGACCGAAAACGCTTGTGGAAGAAGATGCAACACCTGAGGATAGCATTGCTACCGTATCGAGTGACACGACAAAAGCCGTATCACAAAACACGACAAAGGAAGGTCTTCACGATACCCTTCACGCACTCACGCCGACAGCGGCGAACTTACCTGTCTATACCGATAAGAAACATCCCATCATGGGTGTTTATAATTACAAGGAAGCCTTTCCCGATTCCAACGATGTGCAATTGACAGCAGCCTTGCAGTATGGCATTTCTCCTCTTGCCAATAGGGACGAGTTGGAACAAAGAAAAAGCGAAATGGTGTATGTCGGAGCAAATCCCTATTTCCATCTCGACAACCTCAAACGAAGCATTCCTTATTTAGTGCCCAGGGCGGCTGTTCTCCTGCAAGACATAGGACGCAGTTTCTACGACAGTCTGTATGTCAAGCATGTGCCGCTTCACCAGATGATTGTCACCAGCGTCACACGCACCACCGATGATGTGGAAAAACTACGTGGCCATAATAAAAACGCGACCGAAAACAGCTGCCACCTCTACGGCACCACCTTCGACATCTGCTACAATCGTTATGTCACCGTACAACCACCACAAGCACCCATTCGAAGGGCCGTACAGAACGACACGCTCAAATGGGTGCTGTCCGAAGTGTTGCGCGATATGCGACAACAGCAACGTTGTTATGTGAAATATGAAGTGAAGCAGGGTTGCTTCCACATCACCGTCAGGTGATGGCTTAGAGGTCGAACTTATAGCCGACACTCATCAGGAACATGCCGTTCTTCCAGTCTTTGCCATTAGACAAAGTCTCTTTGTTCAATTTTGTCAGACCAATGTGGTAACGGGCGTCAAGAACCCAGTGACTGTTGAACTCGTAGGAAACACCAACGGGAATGCTCAAATCAAACTTGTTGAAGTCATTTTTCATCTCTATCGATGCATCCATGGTGGCGTCCCTTTCCATGATCTTACTATCATAAGTCATCTTGACGTTTGAGTCAACCAGGAAACCGAACTGAACACCGGCTTTCAGTGCCAAACCTTTGGTCACATATACGTTGGCTAAAATAGGTACTTGGATATATTCCAACTCAACACGGGGATTCTTCATTTTCTCTACGCCCTGTTGGAAATCTTTCCAACCTGTACCTTGTACACCATAAGAAAGACCGGCTGCAACACCTATCATCTTTGAGACCTGATACTCGAATTCTACACCCGACGATGCGGCGTAAGTAACTTGGTTGTCCAATTTGGCAGTTCCCATGTCGATATTCTCCATATTCGATATCTGCGAGAATCCGATACCGATCTTCGGTTGAATGCTCCATGTCCCCGGTTCATACTGTGCACTCGCTTTGGTTGTTACCATCATGGCTACGATAGCCATCATCAAAATCTTTTTCATTTTTCTTCTTTTTAATTAAAAATATGTTATCTTTCTATTCGTGGTTAAAAACCGATGCAAAGATATGACCACTTGAGCAATGGAACAAATAATAATAAAAAAAAGGCACCGTCTGTTGCGACAATCGCTCGTTTTTGCGGCAAAGAACCACTATGTAACCGTTTTCTGTCGCATTTTTCCTAAATAATCCTTTCAAATAAACTGATAGACCGCTAGTAATTTACTTCATAGGTAGATTGAACTTCCGTTCCCGCTCCTTGATAAATCCGTGGCGATAAGCATATAGCAGGTCTTGAAGGTCGCTGATCTGCTGACGTATCTCAACACCCTTGTCGGTGTCGGCCACCAACATGTAACATGATACCATTTGCTACTGATGGATTACTACGATAACCCATATTATAAGATGTCATATTGCTTTCAGCATGAAGACTTTGGGAACCCTTTTCATATAATTTAAGGGCAACGTCATCTTCTCCATGTGGATAATTCAATACTTCTGCCTGATATAGATTATTATCATCCTTAGGTTCAAATGCTAGGTTTTCCATAACTATATTTCCAGCATCATCAACACCTGTAGTTGCAAAAGCATCCCTTGTTACGGAAAACTCCATTCTGAAATCATCTTGTTCTGTATCTGTGACAACTACTCTATATAATGGAACGAAGGTATATTGAGTATTATCGGAATAATTATATCCTAATACTCTTTGTGCCGCATAAAAACCAGTTTGTTGATTAGTTATATGAATAACTGGATACTTTCCAATGGGATCAACATACTTCATCGGATTCCCACCGCAGTACGCATACGGACTCACGCTGTAGTACTTCTCGCACAGCGGATCCACCCTGTCCCAGCGTGCGGTGACGGGGTTGTACTGCCTCGCGCCGTAGTCGTAGGTGTTCAGGCCGTGCATCTTGTCCAGTTCCTTG
>OMRP01000006.1 GCA_900313615.1 uncultured Prevotellaceae bacterium | reverse complement strand
AACCATTGTGCAGAAGATGAACTACTATCCCTCCGGCCTGCAGTTCTGCAACAACGTCACGGACAGCGACGTGCAGCCGCAAAGGTACAACGGCAAGGAGTACGACAAGATGCACGGTCTGAACACCTACGACTACGGCGCGAGGCAGTACAACCCCGTCACCGCACGCTGGGACAAGATGGACCCGCTGTGCGAGAAATACTACGGTATCAGTCCGTATGCGTACTGTGGGGGGAATCCGATGAATGCCGTTGATCCTGACGGATGCGTAATACAAGGGGTTACTCAAAAAGATGCTTCAATGGCTGTGAAGAATATCCGTGAAATGTTTGTAGGTGATGTTTTTGATAATTTTAGGGAATTAATCCAACAGTCAGGAAAGAATCACGACAAAGAGACATTGGCGCATATCAGTAAAGAGGCATTAAATATTGCCTTTGATGGAATTAATTTATCAGAAGACCAGAAAGCACTGGTAGATATGGTTGTTAATACTATCAATTCGTCTGACATACATATGATTGAGTATGCTGATAATAATAAAGTAATTTCAAATGTGGGAAAAGAGGCTTTCTCCTCAGAATTGGCAAAAGCAGGACTACCTGTTAGCACAATTGTTAAAAAAAATGGTGGAATTCCGACAAAAATAATATCCGCTTTTGGGGGTGGCGGGTTAACTGTACAAACAGAAAAAGGGACTCATTCTGTTATTGTTAATGAAACACGTCTACACCCAAACGGAATAGCCGTCACCACAGGTCATGAAATTATAGGACATGGTCGCTCTCTTGCTTCTGGGAGAGGAAAGGAAAGGCAACATGTCGATGCTGTTCGAACTGAAAATTTAATACTACGAGTAATGGGTATAAATTACATTAATGATGGAAGCAATCATGGTCCTGGCACTGTGATTAAAGACCCTTCTATGTTACCAGACTTTAGATGACTATGAAAAGAATATATGTGGTATTGATTTTATTATTCCAAGTTAGCCTTTTAAGTTTAAAGGCTGAAGAAATTGACTCTCTGTTGTTAAGAGAATATCAGAGTTGTCATATAAGTTTAATGAATATTATTGACGAGGAGAATTTGTCCGATAGTCTTCAAGGATGTTCTTACTATGCATATATGTTTGGATTTTATTGGGCAATTGTTGTAGAAAAACGACATGAGACAGTAATATATTACCGAAGTAGCGACTTAACAAGATATAAATCATATCATTTCAACAAAATAATAGAAAAACTAAACCGTATTTATTCTATATTAGATTTAGATATGAGTGATAATAAAAGATGGGATGACCGTGTTTATGGTCCATTCTGTTCTTATTTTGCTATTTTTGACAAGAACAATGAGGTCGTATTTGAATGGAGTTCCTCAACTAAATCTATGAGACATGAGAGAAAAATCCGTAAAAAAATAAGAAAAAACCTTTCTTATTTATATATGAATACTGATATCTTTGTTTTTTAGATTTGTATTAGGGGAGCATGATAGTTGAAATATCGACCATGACGGGAACGTCGTCTCCAGCAAGAGTTATATCTACAGAAAGAAATGATTGTGAATAAGATACATACCTACCTGACGGCGGTGTCGAACATCACCGTCCCCATAGGCAGCACGAGGGAACTGGCACCGTCGGAGATCCTGGCCGCGGATTCCACGGACTACCTGCTCGGCGGCACGCTCACGATGAAGAACGGACGCATTGACAAGTACCAGTTCGACGAGGGCTACTGCCAGGCATTAGAGGTTCCCTCCAACCCCGCCAAGGACAGGTTCGTCTTCTACTACTACGACCGTGACCATCTCGGCAGCGTACGTCAGGTCATCATTGCCAACGGCACCGACAAGGGAACCGTCGCGCAGAAGATGAACTACTATCCCTCCGGCACGCAGTTCTGTGACGGCAGGACGGACAGCGACAAACAGTCGCGAAGGTACAACGGAAAGGAGCTGGACAAGATGCACGGTCTGAACACCTACGACTACGGCGCGAGGCAGTACAACCCCGTCACCGCACGTTGGGACAGGATGGATCCGCTCTGCGAGAAGTACTACAGCGTGAGTCCGTATGCGTACTGTGGAGGAGATCCAGTGAATGCGGTAGATCCAGATGGAAAGAAGATATTGTTCGTAAATGGGTATTGGGCAAGCGGACTTATTGGACGTCTAATAGGAAGTAGTCAATCCGGCAAAAGCTATTGGGGAACAGGTTTTGATGTGGCTGCACAAAATTTCTTCCATGATTGGTCTTCTATTAATAATTCAAATTATATAGATGGCTCTTCATTATTTGGATGTGATATGAGTGGGAGCGTCTCTGACAAACTGCTGCTCAGGAAGAGGGCCATCATCGAGACCGTCAATGACGAGCTGAAGAACATCGCGCAGGTGGAGCACTCCAGGCACAGATGCTTTGAGAACTTCGTCGTTAACATGCTCGGAGCGTTGGCCGCATATTGTTGTTTCCCAAAAAAGACGTGCATCAATGTTCAAAGAACATTAGACACACAGCTTTCGTTATTCTGAATTCGTCGAACTCACGTTATTTACCTTTTTACTCTTTTACCCTTTTACCTTTTTACTTCTTTACTTCTTTACCTTTTTACCTTTCAAACATTTCCCGCATCACAGAGGTGCTGTTGAGTTCGGGGAAACCCGGTACGTGGAGACGGTAATATTGGATGATGACATCGATACAGCGGTTGCGCTCTGCACGGGTCATGCGGAAGAGGTGCATCGTTTCATAGTTCAGGCGCATGAGCGTGCCGATATGCGCCGCCTCGTCGGGAGGTATGACATCGCGATGACCAGGCATCTCCACGCTATAACAACCATTTTGCAGGTCGAAGAAACAGCCCGGTCGGTAGTCCTCGGTGTTGGGAAAGAAGCCCACAAAGCGCGTCAACCGCATCATCATCACCAAATGGAAATTGGCAAGACTGCCCTGCGCCGCGTCAAGCCACTCCATACTCTGTGCCACATAATGGAAGAGCGCCACATTTTGCTGTTCGCCCCGTGTGGCATGGTAGAGAAACTCCGCGAGAAAGAGTGCGAGGGCATTTTTTACGGGATCCATACGCAGAAGGGTATAGGGTATCCATAACGAGGCGTCACGCAGTTGGTAAAGCGATGTGTTGGCTCGTTGGTCGTATTCGATGTCGAGTATGGTGAGCGGTTGGAAAAGCGGCTTGCGGAACTTCCCCTTTTGCGATTTGGGCAGACGCGCCACCACCGACAGTCGCCCGTCGGTTTCGGTGAACATATCAACGATGATTTTTTGTTCACCATACTTGATGGTTCTGAGCACGATGGCTTTCGTTTTGCGCAACATCTGTTGCAAAAATAGCGAAAAACGAACAGTAAGACCCATTGTAACACGAAAAAAAATGTTTTCTGAAGAAAAATTCTTGAAAAAATTTGGTGGGAAATGAAAAATGGTGTAACTTTGCACCCGCAAAATTAAGTCGATGGTCCCTTCGTCTATCGGTTAGGACGAGAGATTTTCATTCTCTAAAGAGCAGTTCGACTCTGCTAGGGACTACAAAATTAAGAACAAAAACAACTAACAACAGAGATGGCAAACCATAAATCAGCACTCAAGAGAATCCGTCAGGACAAGAAAAAGAACCTGCACAATAGGTATTACGCCAAGACCATGCGTAACGCCGTGCGTAAACTGCGCGCTATTACCGATAAGGAAGAAGCTTTGAAGCTTTATCCCAGCGTCCAGAAGATGTTGGACAAGTTGGCAAAGACCAACATTATCCACAAGAACAAGGCCGCTAACCTGAAGTCGAGTCTGACGCGCCAGATTAACAAGATGGCTTAATAGGTATACGACACGATATTAGTGCCGCAATTGCTTCGTGCAGTTGCGGCATTTTTGTTACCCACCCCGTCCCCCCCCCAAAGGGGAGAAGACCCACCCCAACCCTCCCAAAGGGAGGGGATGTAAGGGCATTAGGTGAATGAAAAATGGCAAAATGCTTGGTGAATGTCAATAAAAATGATATATTTGCAAAACCAACCCTTCGCGCCATGAAAAGACGGTACGTTCTCCTCATCTTATTTACGGTTGCCTCCATGATGGTGGCGACAGCCCAGACTGTGGCCCAGATGAACGAATGGAGCCAGCGGGCACAAGAGGCTGAAGACAACAAGCAATATAGTGAGGCCATCACCTACTATGAACAATACCGTGAAGGCTACGCGAAAAACTATTCTGAGAACGACGACACTTACGCCCTTGTCCTCTTCAAGTTGGCCCGCTGCTATTACAACACTGGCAACTATCTCAAGGCCGTGGAATGGGGCGAGAAAGAGGCTGCCGTCACACTGTCCCTATATGGTAAGGCCGACGAGGAGTTTGCCACCTCGATGCAGAACCTATCAGTGTATTATTCTCACCTCGGCGACATCACCAAAGCGCTGGACTGTGGCCGTGCCGCCACGGATGCTTATAAAGCGGCTGTGGGAGAGCAACACCCCAAATATGCACAATCGCTGAGCAACCTGGCACGGTATCTGTCGGAAAAAGGCAACTACAGCGAGGCGGTGAGGATGGAGACCACAGCCATGCAGGTGTTCAAGACCACACAAGGAGATAACGGCGAGGCGTATGTCACATCGCTGAACAACCTGGCCGTCTATTGCTCGCAACTCGGCGACGCCACGAAAGCATTGGAATATGGGATGATGGCCCAAGAGCAGTTGCTCTCGACAGGACAGGCCGACGATGCCAGTTATGCCATGACCCTCGACCACCTAGCCAACTATTATTCATCACTCGGTGACTACAGCAAGGCCGTGGATCTGTGCATGCAGTCGATGAAAATCCTACGCAACACTGTGGGCACCGCCCATCCCGACTACGCCACCGTACTAAGCGACCTAGCCAACAACTCCTCGCAGTTGGGTAATCAACGACGCGCCATCGACCTGGGCACACGCGCCCTGACTATTCGACAGACGGCTTTGGGACAGAACCACCCGTTATGTGCCCAGTCGTTGAACAACCTATCACATTATTACTCCGCCCTTGGCGACAATGCCAAAGCCGCGGAATATGGTGAACAAGCCCTCGCCATCTGGCAGCGGGATGCCAATGGCATGAATACTGACTATGCTGCATGCCTGAGCAACCTGTCTAACTATTATTCGGCTCTCGGCAATACCGACAAAGCTGTGGAACACTGTGTGAAGGCCGCTGAGATACGCAAGGCAGTGCTCGGTGCCACACACCCCGACTATGCCCTCTCGCTAAACAACCTCGCCTCGCTCCTCTTCCGTCATGGCGAATACGAACGAGCCAAGGAGACTGGAACACGAGCCATGATGACCAGTCGCACAAGTTTGGGAGAGCACCATCCCAACTACGCCACTGCCCTGAGCAACCTAGCAGGCTATCATGCCATACTGGGCCATTACGACGAGAGCCTGGACTTCTTCAGGCAGAGCATCAGCATCAGTTATGACAACGTGCTTCAACAATTCACCGGACTGACCGCCAAACAACGTGCCACGTTCTGGAACCAAATGTCCAACGACTTCACCAATGTCTTCCCCACCTATGTGTTGCGCTCACACGCCACCACCAGTCCTGACCTCTACGACAAGTCGTGTCTCTTTGCCAAGGGGCTGCTCCTAAGCACCGAGATAGAAATGAATCGACTGATACGCGAGAGCGGCGACCAAGAGGCACTGCGTATGTTCGAAGAGTTGCAAGCCAACCGCATGCAACTGCAACAACTCTATGCTATGCCCATCGCCAACCGCCCCATGAACGCCGACTCGTTGGCTCGCGTTACCGCACGTCAGGAACGAGAGTTAACGAAACGGTCGAAAGCCTATGGCGACTTCACGGGCAAACTACGCACCACGTGGAAAGATGTGCAACAAATGCTGAAGAACGATGAGATAGCCGTGGAATTTCTCGCGTTCCAAGTCTACGGCACCGACAGCACCATGATAGCGGCACTCACCCTGCGTCGCGACGACAAGGAACCGAAATTCATCCCATTGTTCGAGCAACGACAACTGCAAAGGGTGAGCGACCCCGTGTATTACCACTGTCCCGAACTCACCCAACTGGTGTGGCAACCTTTGCAACAGGAGCTGAAAGGCATCCGGAAAATCTATTTCTCGCCAGCCGGGGCGCTGCACAACATCGGCATCGAATATGCGGAGGGCATGGAGGAATATGAGATGTATAGGCTCTCATCAACGAGGGAGATAATGGGCGACCACGACACCCACCCCAACCCTCCCAAGGGGAGGGAGCAAAAGACTTTCTCTGGCTCCTTACAAGGGAGGGAAAAAGGGGCTGTATTGTATGGTGGCGTGGATTACAACGCATCTCCTGTCAGCAGCGGCACCCCTCCTTCGGAGGGGATGGGGGAGACTTCCGAGGAGGCTCTCGAGGTATCCATTGACCTCCACCGTAGTTTGATAGACAGCATGGCTGTGCGCGGCCTCACCTCGAAATACCTGCCCGCCACGCTGACAGAAGTGGAAGAAATCAAGCGGTCGTTCGACGGAAGACATCTCTCTTCAATACTGCATACCGGCAGCGACGCCACAGAAACATCCGTCAAGGCGATGAGCGGCCATGTGCCCCACATCCTCCACATGGCTACACACGGTTTCTACTTTACTCCCCAACAGGCGGCTCAGCAGCAACAACTATGGTTCCTCGCACACGACGAGCGACAGCGGAGCAGCGGTGAAGACAAAGCATTGGCACGAAGCGGACTGCTCTTTGCCGGCGCCAACAAGGCTCTACAAGGACAGGACATGCCCATGGATGCCGATGACGGCATTCTCACGGCCCAAGAAATATCTCGACTCGACCTGCGCGGAATAGACCTTGTTGTGCTCTCCGCCTGCAAGACGGGACGGGGCGACATCCGTCAGGGAGAAGGCGTCTTCGGCCTACAGCGCGGCTTCAAGAAAGCCGGCGTGCAGACCATCGTGATGAGCCTGTGGGAAGTGGCTGATGAAGCCACACAAATTCTTATGACCACATTTTACAACCACCTGCTTGAAGGACAGTCTAAGCGCGAGGCTTTCCGAGGGGCACAGCGCTATCTTCGCTCCATCGACAATGGCCGCTTCGACCATCCTGAGTTCTGGGCCGCTTTTGTGTTGCTGGACTGAAAAACCACCCCCGCCCCCATAGCCCACCAATTTTTCGATTTATTTACTTTATTGAAGATACTTTTACTCGGAAAAGCGAAAGAAAAGCAAGGTTTTCATTCGCTTTTCCCTCTTTTTATGATTCTTTAAATAAGTTACTCCAACTCGGAATAAAAAATGAATGAATTCATTTTGTTCTTCGCTCGTTTTTTCGTAACTTTGCACCTGTGTTTTCGGGATATTTTTCCCTTGGGAAAAAGGTTTACACCTATCCTGCAATGCAAAGAACGAAAAACCAAAATGGCAGAAATACAAAACAACGGAACGAACTATTCAGCCAGCAACATTCAAGTGTTGGAAGGCTTGGAGGCCGTGCGCAAACGCCCGGCCATGTACATCGGTGACATCAGTGAGAAAGGTCTGCACCATCTGGTGAACGAGACCGTGGACAACTCCATCGACGAGGCGATGGCGGGTTTCTGTACCCACATCGAAGTGACTATCAACGAGGACAACTCCATCACCGTGCTCGACAACGGACGCGGCATCCCCGTGGATGAGCACAAGAAACTGCATAAGTCGGCCTTGGAGGTGGTAATGACCGTGCTCCATGCCGGTGGCAAGTTCGACAAAGGCTCCTATAAGGTGAGCGGTGGCTTGCATGGTGTGGGCGTGAGTTGCGTGAACGCCCTATCAGCACACATGCTCTCTCAGGTTTATCGCGACGGCAAGATCTATCAACAGGAATATGAGCAGGGCAAGCCCCTTTATCCCGTCAAGGTAGTGGGCGAGACCGACCAACGGGGTACACGCCAACAGTTTTGGCCCGACCCCACCATCTTCACCACAACGACCTATCAATGGGACATCATCGCCCGTCGTATGCGCGAATTGGCCTACCTGAACGCGGGCATCACCATCACGCTGCGTGATTTGCGTCCCGACGAAGAAGGAAAGACCAAGGAAGCCGTATACCATGCCAAGGAAGGCTTGAAGGAGTTTGTGCGTTACATCGACCGCCACCGCACACACCTGTTCGATGATGTCATCTACTTGAAGACCGAGAAGCAGGGCATCCCCATTGAGGTGGCTGTGATGTACAACACCGACTATTCGGAAAACATCCATTCCTATGTCAACAACATCAACACCATAGAAGGTGGCACACACCTGATGGGCTTCCGCATAGCCCTCACGCGCACGCTGAAGAAATATGCCGACAACGACGCTGCCATTGCCAAGCAGATAGAGAAGGCAAAGATAGAGATTGCCAGCGAAGACTTCCGCGAGGGACTCACCGCCGTCATCTCCATCAAGGTGGCAGAGCCTCAGTTTGAAGGCCAGACGAAAACCAAGTTGGGCAACAGCGAGGTAAGTGGTGCTGTACAACAGGCCGTGGGCGAGGCGCTGGCCAACTATCTGGAGGAGCACCCGAAAGAGGCGCACCAGATATGCGACAAGGTGGTACTTGCCGCCACAGCCCGTATCGCCGCCCGCAAGGCGCGCGAGAGTGTGCAAAGGAAAAACGTGATGTCGGGCGGTGGACTGCCCGGTAAGTTGGCCGACTGTTCGAACAAAGACCCGAAAGAATGTGAGATTTTCCTCGTCGAGGGTGACTCCGCCGGTGGCTCCGCCAAGCAAGGACGCGACCGCTACACCCAGGCCATCCTTCCTTTGCGTGGTAAGATTCTGAACGTGGAGAAGGTACAGTGGCACCGTGTGTTCGAAGCCGAGTCGGTGATGAACATCATCCAGAGCATTGGCGTACGCTTCGGCGTTGAAGGCGAGGGCGACAAAGAGGCCAACATCGAGAAATTGCGTTACGACAAGATCATCATTATGACCGACGCCGACGTCGATGGTTCTCACATCGACACACTCATCATGACTCTCTTCTACCGTTTCATGCCCAAGGTGATTCAGGAGGGACACCTGTATATCGCCACTCCACCACTCTATCTCTGCACCTACAAGAACAAGGTGAAGGAGTATTGTTACGATGAGCGGCAGCGACAGGCCTTCCTCGACAAATACGGCAATGGTTCCGAAGACACCAAGAGCGGTATCACCATCCAGCGCTACAAAGGTTTGGGTGAGATGAATCCCGAGCAGTTATGGGAGACGACCATGGACCCGAAGACCCGCCTGCTGAAACAGGTGACCATCGAGAACGCAGCCGAGGCCGACGAGATATTCTCGATGCTCATGGGCGACGACGTGGAGCCACGCCGCGAATTCATTGAGAAAAACGCTACCTACGCCAATATCGACGCGTAATAAAACACGCCAAAATACTTCATATCCTTATTGAGGAATGACCAATTTGCGGAAAATAGTCCTCATTCTTATCACCTGTCTCGTTGACCTGGCCACCATGGCCCAGACCAACGAGGCAGTTGTCGATAGTATCTTCCAAAAATATAGGCAACAGAATGGCTCCAGCCAAATAGCAACAGCCAACGAACTAATCAAACTGTTGCACCAAGAAGAGCATATCGACACACTCCTTCATTTCAGCACTTCCAACATCAGCTCCATGCCCTTTCACGTCTACAGCGGCATGGCTGCATATTATTCCGACATCAACCAATATGGCAAGGCGGCAGATTGTGGCAAGCAGGCTCTGAAAAACTATGTTTCCAGCATAGACAACGAGAGTTACGCGACGTTTCTGTTCAATTTGAGCGCCATCTACCAACGGATGGGCAACCCCTACGAAGCCATCAAATACCAAGAGATGTGCTACAAGCTCGACCTTTCTTCGGGCAACAAGGAAGACATCAGTTCATCATTGAACAACCTGGCTACGCTCTACCTATCGGCCAAACAGCCCGCCGAAGCCCTCGACTTCGCCAACAAAGCCATCGCCCTGGAACGCGAATTGGGACGGAAAGACCGCTTGGCCATCCGTCTGGGCGTTGCCTCGGAGATTTACCTGCAGCTGCATCAGCCGGAGAAAGCCCTCGAGCTGGCGCAGGAAGCCTATGAAATAGACCACTCCGAGGGACGTGCCGACAAAGCCGCCATACGCCAGACGATGATGGCCAACACCTTCATCGAGCTGCATCGCTATGATGAGGCGCGGAAAGCAATGGACGAGGCCCTTCCCGTCCTTGAGGCGGCAAAGAATACCAATTCCACGGTCATCTGCCACAACCAGATGGGGCGACTCCTCCTGCTGCAAGGAAAGAAAGACCAGGCCGCCTACCATTTCGAACAGGCATTGGCGAAAGTACAGTCCTTAGGCAACCGTTACTTGGAACGCACCGCCCGTTACGGACTGTACGAATCCCTGCGCGAGAGCGACCCGCAACGAGCCCTTCAACAGTTGGAGACCTACAGTATACTGAGCGACTCCATCTACCATTCTGAGACGGCCCAGCTGCTTAGCCAATTCCACTCACGTTACCACGCCGACGAACTGAAGGAGAAGAACAACGACCTGAGCCAGCAGAACGAGATGCAGCGCCGCCTGAACATCGCCGCCATCGTTGCCATATTGGCACTTGTCGTGCTCCTGGCCATCCTCTTTTATGCCCTGCGAATGCGTACCAAGGCCAACATGATGATGAAAAAGGTGGAAGAGATGCGCCAAGATTTCTTCACGAAGATTACCCATGAGTTCCGAACGCCTCTCACCGTAATCATGGGTATGAGTGACAATATCGCCGAAGGACGGACCACCGACGAGAACGATATCCGCAAGGCTGGAAGAATTATCCTCCGCAATGGTTACCATATGCAGAAACTCACCAACCAGCTGCTCAACATCTCGCGACTGCGTTCCAACCATGTGAAACCCGAATGGCAACATGGTGACCTAGTGCCCTATACCGCCATGATTGTGGAGACATTCTACGAACTGGCACATCAAAACCAACTAAACCTTGAATACAGCCATAAGGAAAACCCGCTGATGGCCGATTTCGTGCCCGACCTGTACCACACGATGTTGTATAACCTTCTTTCCAACGCCGTCAAATTCACGCCCCCCGGAGGTACCATCACCCTTAGCCTCAGCGAAAACAACGGTTTCGCGATGATTGACGTAAAGGACACTGGTGTGGGCATCGCAGAGAAAGACATACCGCACGTGTTCGAAGAGTTCTACACGTCGGAAAAAGAAAGTTCAAGTATCGGCACCGGTGTGGGGCTGGCCTTGGTGAAACAGATTGTCACCGTGGTGGAAGGCACCATCTGGGTAACCAGCAAGGAAGGTGAAGGCACCACGTTCCACATCAAGCTGCCCCTAAAACACGGCACCCAGCAATGGCCATCATTCTCTGGCGAGGAGAAGATGGAAAAAGCTTATACCCCATTCAAGGAAGACGAGAAGGACCAGGAAGACGCCCTGTCGACAGACCAGCGCGAACGGGTGCTCATCATCGAGGACAACGATGATGTGATGGGTTACCTCCGTTCATTGCTCCACAGCGACTACGCCCTATTTATGGCCAGCAATGGCAATGAAGGACTGGAAAAGGCCCGCAACATCATTCCCGACATCATTGTCACCGACCTGATGATGCCTGGCATCGACGGACTGCAACTATGTCAGCAAGTGAAGAACGACCCGCTGCTGAGCCATATCCCCGTAATTGTGGTGACGGCAAGAAACGAAGACAACGACCGTATCCTTGGTCTGAAGGCCGGTGCCGATGCTTATCTTGTCAAGCCGTTCATCGCCAACGAGCTGTTGGTGCGCGTGGAACAGTTGTTGCTCTCACGCCGCCAGTTGCGCGAACGGTTCAGCCAAGCCATCCAGGAACATGAGGAGGAGCCCAAGGAACAGCTGAACGCCATCGACCAGCAGCTCCTCGACAAACTGAACGACACGGTGATGAAAGGACTGGAGGAAGGGAGTGTCGATGTGGAAACGATAGCCTCAGCCATGTGCATGAGCAGCAAACAACTTCGCCGCAAACTATTTGCCATCACCGGCGAGACGACAGCCTCCTATATCATGCACCTGCGCCTGAACCACGCAAAACACCTGCTCGACCATTCACCCGAACTGAACATTGGCGACATCGCCCTGCGCTGCGGATTTGAAGACAACGCCCATTTTGCCCGAGCCTTCAAACAATATTTCGGACTTACCCCGACGCAATACAGGAAGAAGGCCTCCCCCTAACCCCCTCCCAAGGGGCAAGGAGCAAGGAGCAAGGGGCAAGAGATATGCCTTGGAAGGTAAAAACTAAAAGTGGAAACTCTCTTTGTCCGAAAAATACAATTTTTTGTCCATTTTTGTCAATCGTTATGGCTAGAATTGGCATACCTTTGCAGCAGAAAACAACAACCAAGTAAAGGTGTTGTAATACTTGCTGAAACTTTTATCATATATTAGATTCTTCTTAGTTAAAGACACTAAGCAAATGTATTAAGCGTAAAGTTTTGTTATCTTCACACGTGGTTGCCGCGAGGCAACCATGTTGTTTTTTACCCTTTTGCTTTTTTACCTTTATTTTTTTTGCTATTTTTGCATTGCCATTACTATTACAAATCATTCCACCATGGTTCACCCGTTTCCACAAAGTCCATCCATGACCTCCATTAACCCCACCTATAAGATGGGGACCAATGATCATGCTGCAGCCAGACTAATAACAGTTACTATAACGTTGCTCATGGCTATTACATCCGCCGCCCAGCAAGCCCCCATGCGCATCTGGGACAAAGCGCCAGCCACCTATTTCGAAGAGTCAATGCCTCTGGGCAATGGCAAACTGGGTGCGTTGGTATATGGAGGCACCAACGTGAATACCATCCAACTCAACGACATCACACTGTGGACCGGAAAACCCGTGAACCAAGAGGAAGACAAAGGAGCATCGCGTTGGATAGCGCCCATTCGTGAAGCCCTATTCGCCGAGGACTACGCCAAAGCCGACTCGTTACAGTTACATGTGCAAGGACATAATTCGCAGTTTTACCAACCACTCGCCACGTTGCTCATCACCGACAAAAACAACGGTGCGGTGAGTGGCTACCGTCGCACGCTCGACCTCGACAGCGCATTATGCCACGACCATTATACACAGGGCAGCAACACCATCCACCGCGAATATTTCGCCTCATACCCCGACCGCTGCATCGCCATACGCCTGAAAAGCGACCAAAAGCAAGCCCTTAACTGCGACATTACCCTCACCTCGTTGGTGCCACATAACACACGAGGGCGCGGCTCACAGCTCACCATCATGGGACATGCCATGGGCGACCCCAACGAGAGCATCCATTTCTGCGGCATCCTCACCGCCAAGAGCAGCGACGGCCAAATAAATGCCACCGACTCCATCATCCACGTGGCAGGAGCCACAGACATAACCCTTTATTTCGTGAACGAGACCTCGTTCAACGGACCACGCCAACATCCAGTGACAGAAGGAGCGCCCTATTTGGAACGTGCTATCGACGAAGCCTGGCACCTTGTCAACTACACATGGGATGAGCTACGCCAACGTCATATAGACGACTACCGGCAGTTCTACTCCCGTATGAGCCTGACCCTTGAAGGAGCCCACGAAGACACTACACGTACCACGGCTGAACAACTGAAAGCCTATACCGACGGAACCGAAGACAACCCATACTTGGAAACGCTCTATATGCAGTTCGGCAGATACCTGCTCATCTCTTCCTCACGCACCGAAGGAGTTCCCGCTAACCTTCAGGGACTGTGGACGCCACATCTCTGGTCACCCTGGCGCGGCAACTATACCGTGAACATCAACCTTGAAGAGAACTATTGGCTCGCCGAAGTGGCCAACCTCGGTGAGATGACCATGCCACTGAACGCTTTCGTAGCAGCACTGGCGGAAAACGGTCAGCATACCGCCAAAAACTACTATGGCATCGACCGGGGATGGTGCTCGTCGCACAACTCCGACATCTGGGCGATGACCAACCCCGTGGGTGAAAAGAACGAGAAGCCCGAATGGGCCAACTGGAACATGGGCGGTGCATGGCTTGTCAATACCCTTTGGGAACATTACCTGTTCAGCGCCAACAAGGACTACCTCCGACAAACCGCCTATCCGCTGATGAAAGGAGCCGCCGAGTTCTGTCTGGCATGGCTCATTCCCAACCCCAAGAACCCCAATGAACTAATTACCGCACCAAGCACGTCGCCCGAAAACGAATATGTCACAACAGAAGGCTACCATGGCATGACCTGCTATGGTGGCACAGCTGATATGGCCATCATCCGCGAGTTGCTGACCAACACCCTGGCAGCCGCCGAGATTCTAAAGACCGATGCCCCCCTGCGCAAAGAACTGTCGCAAGTCCTGCCACGGCTACATCCTTACACCATTGGCCAGCGTGGCAACCTACAAGAGTGGTATCACGATTGGCGCGACTTTGACGAGCACCACCGCCACCAGTCACACCTCATCGGTCTCTATCCCGGCAGTCACATCACCAAGCAAGACAACAAGTTGGCTGCCGCTTGTCGTCGCACATTGGAAATCAAAGGCGACGAGAGCACGGGGTGGAGCACAGGTTGGCGCATCAACCTTTGGGCGCGACTACATGATGGCGAACACGCCTACCGCATCTTTAGAAAACTGCTCACCTACGTATCGCCCGATGGTTACGAGGGGTCTGACAAACGCCGTTCCGGTGGTACCTATCCCAACCTGTTTGATGCCCATCCCCCCTTCCAGATTGACGGCAACTTCGGTGGCACTGCCGGTGTGTGCGAGATGCTTATCCAGAGTAGACCAGGGATGATAGAACTGTTGCCCGCCCTGCCCCCGTCATGGTCATCAGGCAGCGTGAAAGGGTTGCGTGCCCGTGGTGGTTATGAGGTGGACATGACATGGGAAAAGGGCTATGTGACCGAAGTCACCATCCGCAACAGCCAACGCGGTAAAGTCAAAGTCATGGGCAACGACGCCAGCAAGACCATCCATTTCAACAAACAAAACACAAAAAAAACATTCACCATATACCCTGAACGATGAACGACAACAAACTGACAAGCGCCACAGTGGCTTTGGCCAAGCAAGAACTCGATGGTGTCAATTTCGTCGACGACGACCTATTGCTCTTCGAGCGCTTTGAAGACGTACCGTTGCCAAAGGAACCACGACGCATCAACTGCCTGTTCGTTGCCCTTTGTTTGGAGGGTAACGCCCGCTACATGGTTGATACCATAGAGTATCAAGCCAAGAAGAACGATGTCATCATTATCAATGCCGGCCATGTCACCAACAACTACTATCTCAGCGATGATTGTCGCGGCATAGCCATCATGTGCTCCAACAGTTTTTTCCAAGAGATCATCAAAGAGATACACGAGGTGTCAACACTCTTTCTGTTTGCCCAGTCGCATCCCATGTTTCACATCAAAGACCAGACAGCACAGACCTTCCTCGAATATTTCTACCTCATACAACAGAAGGTGAAAGACACCTGCCACCGCTTCCGCCGCGAGTTGGTCGGTGTGCTCCTCAAGGCCATGCTCTACGACATCGGCAACGAGATTTATCAGTTGCAGTTGGACACCTCGAAAAAGCAGACCCGTGCGGAAAAGATTTTCAACGATTTCATCTTGCTGCTGCAGACACATTTCAAATTTGAACGTCGAGTGAATTGGTATGCCAACCAGATGAACATCACACCCAAATACCTGAGTGAGTCGGTGAAACAAGTAAGCAAGCGTCCGCCCAACGATTGGATAGACCGTTTCGTGACCATGGAGATGCGAGTGTTGTTGAAAAATTCCACACTTAGCATTAAGGAGATAGCCGACAGGCTGCATTTCCCCAACCAATCGTTCATGGGAAAATACTTCAAGGAACATGTGGGCATGTCGCCGATGAAATACAGGAAAGAAGGGTGAGAGGCTTAGAATGTAGAATGAAACAATTTGTCATTCAACATTCATCGCTTTCGCCAACTGCTGCAATTTTTCATACCATGCAGCACCAAAGCGACGGGTAAGGGGTTCCTTGAGAAATTGGTACACGCGAACATTATTCTTTTTACCGAGCGCCACGGCGTCTCGGCAGATGGCCCAACAGTGATAGTTCAAGCCCACCATCCCATTGGAAAACCGTCTCTCACGGATGGGATAGAGCGAACAACTGATGGGTTTGCACCACCCTGTCTTGCCTGCACGGTACACCTTCTCCAAGGCACAGAGGCAACAGCCCTGTTCATAACAAGTGAACACACAGTCTTTACCCCCCACAATACTGGTCACAAGGTCGCCATCGCGGTCGGTATATACCACACCTTGTTTGTCGATAACCGCCTGTGCCGCCGCCGATAAGTCAGGCCACACCACATCAAGCGCATTCTCAAGTTCGCCCACCTCGTCAAGTGACACTGGCGCCCCTGCGTCGCCCTCCACACAACATACGCCATGGCATCTGTCGAGGTCGCAGCAGAAATATTCAGTCAGGATGTCTGATGACAAGAGCACATCATCCACCTGCAGAATCGGAAGAATACGTTGTTTGTCCATCTCTCACCATTCAATGGGCGACATGCCCTGTTCCACCAAATAACGGTTGGCCTGTGAAAAATGGTGGTTGCCGAACCACCCTCCCCTATTGGCCGACAGAGGTGACGGGTGTACCGACTCGAGCACCAAATTCTTCGTCTTGTCAATCATATAGCCTTTTCCTCTCGCATAGCCGCCCCAGAGCATATAAACGATATGCTGTCGTTCACTGGCCAACGCCTTGATGGCCGCATCGGTAAACGAGCGCCAGCCCAATTGCGCATGGCTATTGGCCGCATGAGCCCGCACGGTGAGTGTGGCATTCAACAAGAGTACACCTTGGTCAGCCCAACGTGTGAGGTTGCCCGTAGCGGGTATAGGTGAGCCCACGTCGTCGTGTATCTCCTTGAAAATATTCTGCAGCGACGGAGGAAAAGGCACCCCGTCGCATACAGAGAAACTGAGTCCATGTGCCTGTCCCGGCTCATGGTAAGGGTCTTGACCGATAATCACCACTTTCACCTTGTCGAAAGGACAACGGTCGAAAGCATTGAATATCAGTCGACCAGGAGGGAAACACTCATGTGTACGGTATTCCTCGCGCACCGCCTGGGTGAGCGACACGAAATAAGGCTTGTCAAATTCGCCTTGTAGCCGTGCCTTCCACGAGGAATCTATCCGCACATCCATGGTTGTTTATTTGGAGTATAGGAGTCTGAACAATAGCTTGGGAGTTCTGGAGTTCAGAAGTTACAGGAGTTCAGACACTTTAACTACTTACTACTAAATTACTAATTGTCGCTGATAAGGTTTTCACCCGTCATGTCAGCTGGTTGTTCCAGTCCCATGATATGCAGGATGGAAGGAGCCACATCGGCCAAACGGCCGTCTTTCACCTTGGCGCTGTTGTTGTCGGTGACGTAGATGAATGGTACGGGGTTGAGCGAGTGTGCCGTGTTGGGGGTGCCGTCTTCATTGATGGCATTGTCGGCATTTCCATGGTCAGCTATGATGATGGCCTCATAGTCTGCAGCCTTGGCCGCCTCTATCACGTCGTGCACACAGTGGTCGACAGCCCACACCGCCTTGGCGATGGCATGGTATACACCCGTATGCCCCACCATGTCGCCATTGGCGAAGTTGACGACGATGAAGTCGTATTTCTCCGTCTTGATGGCTTCCACCAATTTGTCCTTCACCTCATAGGCGCTCATCTCCGGTTTGAGGTCGTAGGTAGCCACCTTGGGCGAAGGAACGAGGATACGATCCTCTCCCTCGAAGGGAGCCTCGCGTCCACCGTTAAAGAAGAACGTCACGTGAGCATATTTCTCCGTTTCTGCGGTATGCAACTGTTTCTTGCCCAGTTTGCTGAGATATTCGCCCAGTGTGTCTTCCACATTCTCTTTGGGAAAGAGGATATGTACGCCCTTGAAATTGGCGTCATAGGGAGTCATGCAGTAATATTGCAGGTTGGCGATGGTGTGCATGCCCGCCTCCGGCATATCCTGTTGCGTAAGCACATGGGTAAGTTCCTTAGCACGGTCATTGCGGAAATTGATGAAGATGACCACATCGCCTTCCTGGATGGTTCCATCGACGGTGCTATTGTTGATGGGCTTGATGAACTCGTCGGTCACGCCCTCGGCATAGCTCTCTTCCATGGCACGCACCATGTTGTCACTCTGCTTTCCCTTGCCCTCAACGAGCAGGTCATAAGCCTCTTTCACCCTCTCCCACCGTTTGTCGCGGTCCATGGCATAGAAACGTCCCACGATGCTGGCAATATGGGCATCGTTGGCTTGGCACACCTTCTCCAACTGGCTGATGAATCCCACACCGCTCTTTGGATCAGTGTCGCGACCATCCATGAAACAGTGCACGAAAGTCTGCGTCAGTCCATATTCCTTGCCAATCTCCACCAGTCGGAACAGATGGTCAAGCGAAGAGTGCACACCACCGTCAGACGTCAGTCCCATGAGATGCAGGCGTTTGCCGTTCTCCTTGGCATAGGTGTAGGCGTTGACTATCTCTTTGTTTTTCAGTATCGAGCCATCGCGGCATGCACGGTTAATCTTCACCAAGTCCTGATATACCACACGTCCGGCACCAATGTTGAGGTGTCCCACCTCCGAGTTGCCCATTTGTCCATCAGGCAGACCCACGTCTTCGCCCGAGGCCTGCAACTGTGCATGAGCGCTCACCGCGTTCAGGTAATCCAGATAAGGAGTGGGGGTGTTGAAAATCACGTCGCCCTCACCATGTTTGCCGATACCCCATCCGTCGAGTATCATCAAGAGTGCTTTCTTTGCCATGATAATTGATATTTAGTTGACAAAATAAAAATTGAATTATCAATTGTGAATTATAAATGATGAATTGTGAATTGCCAGTTGTGAATTGACCATTCCTTTTTCGGCTGCGAAATTACAAAAAAAACACGAAATGGCATTGCACAAATGGCAAAAATAAAAAGGAGTCTCGCCAAATGGTTGGACGGCAGGTTTTCAACTGTTAAATTAAATTAAATAAATAGATGCAACCACCTACAAACCCAAAAAACACCATTATATTTGCAGTTAAGAAACGAGCGTTATAGAAGAAAGCATAAATGACCACCAAAAAAAGTATCAATATTCTCCTCTTCCTCTTGGCATTATTGCCTATCGTCATAGGTTGTGGGGGTATTGACGGCGAACGATGTATTATGCCAGCGGGCACCACTCTGCAGACAGGCGACGTAGTTTTTCGTCGTGGTGGCGGTTTCACAAGCCATGCCGTGTTGTTGGCTGACCGCCATGGTCATTATTCCCACTGTGGCATCGTTGTCGACTCCGCAGGGGTAAAGATGATTATCCATTCCGTTCCTGGCGAGCCCGATTTCGAGGGTGATGAAGACCGTGTGAAGATGGACCGTCCCGAGTGGTTTTTCTCCAACCAGTTTGCCAATGCTGGCGAGATATGCCGGCCCAAAGACTCATTGGTGGCACGACAAGCAGCCGACTATGCGTTACGAGCCTATCGCAGACATACGCTCTTCGACCACGATTACGACAGTGCAGACACCACGAAACTCTACTGCACCGAGTTGGTGGTCAGGGCATACGAAGCGGCAGGGATACGGCTTACGGGAGAACCCACCCACGAGTTCCACTTGCCCGCAGTGAACACCATCTGTTGGCTGCCCTCCGATTTGAGAAACTCGTCATACTTAGAGACGACCATATTTTTTTAACTTTATAAACACTTACTACAATGAAAAAATTTTTAGGCTTTTTCGCTGCTGTAGCAGCTATTGCTTTCATGAGTTGCAGTGGTGGTGCTAAAGGTGCCGCTACACCGACCGAACTGGCAGAACAGTCCATGAAGTGCATCCAGGCAAAGGACTACAAAGGCTATGTTGACCTGATGAACTTCCCCGAGACCATGAAACCTGAAGAGGTGAAGACCCAGAAAGAGATGTATGTGAACATGATGGAGAACAAGATGAAAGAGTCGGTGGAGAAAGCCGGCGGCATCAAGGAGTTCAAAGCAGCTAGCGAAGAGAACGTGACCGACACTACAGCTACCGTGAAGATGAACGTCACCTATGGCAACGACAGCACCGCCGTACAGGATGTACAGTGTGTGAAAGCCAAGGACGGCAGCTGGAAACTGAAGAACAACAAGTAATTATTTTCTCACATCTTGCTTATCGGGCTTGGCCAAATAGGTCAAGCCTGATTTTTTCTTCCCAAGGAAAAAGCTCCCATGCCCCAGAACGCCATATTGGAACTGCAACGCCAACGGTTGTTGCTCGAGATAGAGTACAACTGCGAGAAAGAAGCCTATCGTCGCCAGTCGGAGACGATGGGCTTGCAACGTCAGGTGAAACGTGGCGACGCCTGGTATCCCATCCGCGTGGGCAGGAGCTATTACAATTCACTCAACCAACTGGCCCTCGAACTGTTTCGCACCGACGACGAGGAGATTACCCACAATTTCGAGTATGGACGGCCTGTATGCCTGTTTCGTTTGGAAGAGCACCAAGGAAAGACGGAGATACGTTATGCGCGGCATCCCGGCGTGGTGAGTTTCGCCGACGGCGACCGTATGGTCATCACGCTGCCCGACGAGGCCAATGTGGTCGACTGGCAGGGACGTGACCATGTAGGCATACAACTATTCTTCGACGAGACCTCCTATCGAGTGATGTTCGAGGCCTTGGACCGTGTGAAACAGGCCAATGGTAATCGTTTGGCCTACTTGCGCGACCTGTTTTACTCACACCAGCCGGCACAGCATCTTCATTTCGACGCCCTTCGTTTTCCTTGGCTCAATGCCACCCAGGAACGTGCTGTGAATGAGGTGTTACGTGCTAAGGATGTATTGGTGGTACATGGTCCACCGGGCACAGGAAAGACGACGACGCTCGTCGAGGCCATCGACGAGACGCTACGCCGCGAGAGTCAGGTGTTGGTATGCGCACAAAGCAACATGGCCGTTGACTGGATATCGGAACAACTGGTGGACCGAGGCATCAACGTGTTGCGCATCGGCAATCCGACCCGCGTCAATGACAAAATGCTCAGCTTTACCTATGAACGTCGTTTTGAGGCCCATGCCGACTACCCACAGTTATGGAGCATCCGCAAGACGATACGCGAGATGCGCAGTCAGCGTCGCAAGAGTGGCGAGAGTTACCACCAACGTCTCGACCGGCTGAAAGCGAGGGCTACGGAAATAGAATTACGCATCCACCATGAACTAATGGACAGCGCGCGCGTCATAGCCAGCACCCTCGTGGGAGCCGCCAACCGTCTGCTCGACGGTCAACGCTTCGGTACGCTGTTCATCGACGAGGCCGCACAGGCCTTGGAGGCCGCTTGCTGGATACCCATCCGCCGTGTGTCGCGTGTGGTTTTTGCCGGCGACCATTGTCAACTCCCTCCTACGGTGAAGAGCATTGCCGCCCTAAAAGGTGGATTGGGAAAGACGCTCATGGAGCGCATCGTGGAAAACAAGCCCGAGGTAGTGACACTGCTACAAGTACAATACCGCATGCGCGAAGAGATTATGCGTTTTTCGTCGCAGGAGTTTTATGATGGCAAGGTATCCACTGCCCCGCATGTGAGTCACCGCAGTATACTCGACTACGACGAGCCCATCACATGGATAGACACCTCTGGGCGCGACTTCCATGAAACCTTCGTTGGAGAGACATTTGGACGCATCAACAAAGAGGAGGCCGAACTAACCCTCGACACGTTGGAACAGTACTATTCCCGCATCGGCAAACAACGCATTCTCGACGAACGCATCGATGTGGGCATTATCTCACCTTATCGCGCCCAAGTGCAGTACCTACGCAGGCAAATACGAAAGAAAGAGTTTTTCAAGCCCTTCCGACACCTCATCGCCGTAAACACCGTTGACGGTTTTCAAGGGCAAGAGCGCGACATCATCCTCATCTCACTCGTGAGAGCCAACGACGAGGGACAGATAGGGTTCCTCCGCGATCTGCGACGTATGAATGTGGCCATCACGCGCGCCCGTATGAAACTCATCATCCTGGGCGATGCCGCCACGATGACCCGCCACCCATTCTACCGAAGGTTGTATGAGTATGTTAAGGGGCAGGGGGCAAGGGGCAAGGAGCAAGGAGTGAGGGGTGAGAGGTGAGAGGTGAGAGAATAGCCCATAAACCTTTCATTGTAACTATAAAATAATCTGGAAATCATCCGCTTTTTACCTTTTTACTTTTTTACCTTTCAGCAATGTTACAACAAGACTATATCATGCGGCTTATCCGCGAATTCATGGCAGCCCTACAACGGTTCCTCCAGAAAAAAGAGGGTGAGGACAAACAGGAAGCCCTCAGAGACCTATACCGCCAATACCTTGGTAACTACGAACTGTATCATATCACGACGATGGACGAGACGATGCAGTCGTTCGAGCAGTTCCCCGTGGAACAACGCATCCACCGAATGGAGATGCTCGCTGAACTGTATTACGTGGAAGCCGACATGAAGTCAGAGCCCACACGCAGCGAATTACTACGGAGGGCTCTCGCGCTTTTCCGTTTCATCGATCAACATGGCAAGACGTTTTCCTTCGACCGCGTACAGAAAATAGACCGAATAGTAAAAGCGTTGAATACTGAAAATGAGGGCAACTAATCCATTTTCGCCCATGATTGGTTCCTTTAGGAAAGAAGTTCATATTTTTATTTAAGATGTGGCTCCTTTCAGAAAAAACACGTACTTTTGTGGCAGAATATAACACTATTTACGATATGAAAAACAGAATGAATATCCTTTTTGTGATGCTCATTGTGGCATTCACAAACGTTTGGGCGCAGCAGAAGGCGTACAACCGCGACGCCTATTATGGGAGCGCCAACGGCAAGACAGAGCGCGAGTTGAAGACTGCTTTGGGAAACATCATCAAAAACCACACCACCCTCAGTTATGGTAGCTTAAACGACTACTACGACCAGACCGATCTGCGAAGCGACGGCAAGATCTGGGACATGTATTCGGACAAAACCAACTATACCGTCGACGATGCCGGTTCGGGCACCGAGGGTGCCGGCTATAACAAGGAGCACTCCCTTCCCAAAAGTTGGTTCAACAGTGATTCTCCCATGTATTCCGACATCATGCATATAGTGCCTGTGGACAGTTGGGTGAACTCCATGCGGAGCAATTACCCCTTTGGAGAGACAAGTAACCCCACCAAATGGTCGAACAACCATTTTAGCAAACTGGGTCCCTGTGACAGCGGCATCGGCTACAGCGGCACCGTTTTTGAGCCCAACGACGAATATAAGGGCGATTTCGCACGTATCTATTTCTACATGGTAACTTGCTACGAGAACAAGATTAAGTCGAGTTCATGGAGCGGTGGCATGTTCCAAAGTGGAACCTACCCCGCTTTCCAGGACTGGGCACTTCAAATGTTGCTGCGCTGGGCTCAGGAAGATCCTGTGAGTCAAAAAGAGATTGACCGCAACAATGCCGTCTACCAGGTACAGGGCAACCGCAACCCCTACGTCGACTTCCCCGGTCTGGAGCAGTTGGTGTGGGGCGACAAGACTGATGTGGCATTTTACAGCGACAACTACAGCGGTTCCGCCACGGAGACAGTGGCCACACCTGTCATCCTGCCCACTTCAGGCACGTATATTGGCGAGCAGACCGTCACCATCACCTGCAGAACTGAAGGAGCCACCATTTACTATACCACTGACGGTACGGTGCCAACAGCCGAAAGCACCGTGTATAACGCGCCATTTACTGTGAGCGAAAGCACCATCGTCAAAGCCATTGCCATCCTCGGCGACGATTGTAGCCGCATCGCCTCCGTAGTCATCACCATCAAGGATGGCGGCAGCGAGATTGCAGAAGGCACCATCTGGTCGGAAGACTTTACGGGTTACGCTGACGGCACCAATGTGGCCGAAGTGACAAATGTCGCCGCAACGTATTCTTCAGGCGATAATGGTGAATATACTAAACTGTATGGTGACACCAATGCCGGTGGCGAGGCTCCCGAACTCCTTATTCCAGGAACCCGTCGCCAATCCTATTTCCAGGCCGTAGTCAACCTCGGCGGTGCCAGTGGAAACCTTACTCTGACATTCAAGACCAACAAGAAAAACATCAGCCTGACATCGACCACTGAGGGTGTTACCATTGGCTCTTTCACCTATGACACTACCGGCAAGGAATATACCTTCCCCATCACCGTGGCTGCTGGTGTCAGCACGATGACGCTGAAGTTTGCCACCACGACGACCGACAACTGCCGAGCGGACAACTTCCTTTTGGTGGCACCTGTGGGACAGGAACTGATACCTGTTGAATTGGCATTCAGTAGCACTGAGACCACCGCTACACTTGGCGCTGACTTCACCGAACCCACGCTGACCATCACACCGAGCGATGCCAACATCACCGTCACCTACAGCAGCGACAACACAGATGTGGCCACCGTCAACCCCACGACAGGAGAAGTGACGCTGGTGGGTGAGGGAGCCGCCAACATCATCGCCTCATTCGATGGTGACGATACCTATATGGAGGCCGAGGATGCCGCCTACCTGCTTATTGTGACCAGTGGACAGACAACACCCATCACAGGCGAAAATATATACGCAAAAATCAGCAGCACCGATGATTTGGAGGCCGGCAAAAACTATCTATTGGTATATGAAGCCACTCCTATGGTCTATGCCGGTTTTAACAACAACTGGGGACTGGCCACCAGCGTGACCATCGGCAACGACGGCACTATCGACATGAGTGATGAGGCCAACACCGATGCCCATGTGCTCGTTCTCCAGCAATCGAGCAATGGCAACTGGCTCATCAAAGACGGTAGCCTCTATCTTGCTCTCACTTCCAACAAGAACACCATCACCACACAGACTTCTGCCACGGCAGCAGGGACAGAGTGGACCATTACCTTCTCGAACGGAGCCGCCATCATCAACAATGTGGAGCACAGCAATTATTACCTGCAGTTCAATGATGGCAGCAGCTACAATAAATTCCGTTGCTACACTGGCACACTGAAAGATCCTGCCCTCTACAAGGAACAGGAAATAGATGCCGTGACGTTGACTATCGGCAATGCAGGTGTAAGCACCTTCGCCTGCAACTACGATTTGAACTTCGCTGGTCTCACGGGCTTCAAGGCATATATCGCCAGTGGTTTCAACCCATCTACGGGAAAGTTGGTTCTTACACAGGTAGACGAGGCGCCAGCGGGAGAAGGTCTCTACATCAAGGGTACAGCGGGTGAATACACCGTTCCCGTGCAAGAGACGATGATGTTCTACCGTAATCTACTTGTGGGTGTTACTGTTGACACCTCTGTGGCTCCTACTACCGGCAACAACACCAATTTCATTTTGGCCAATGGCTCACATGGCATCGGTTTCTATACACTCTCGAAGGAGGGAACCATCAGTGCCGGCAAGGCTTACCTGACGCTGCCCACCAATGCTGTGCAGAACCTGGCCAATGGTATCACCCTGGAGTTTGAGGATAAAGAGACAACAGGAATCAGTGAAGAGGTAATCGTGAACAGTGAAAAATCCGCTGACATTTGGTTTACGCTTGACGGCAGGAAACTGAATGGCAAGCCGACACAGAAAGGTATTTATATTGTGAACGGCAGGAAGGTGGTGAAGTAAGAACACCTTAGAGCCCCTACCCCATCCCAAGGAAGGGGAGATAGAAAAGCCCCGCCAAAGATTTTCTCTTTGGCGGGGTTTGTTTTGAATTTAGGAAATACCTTCCTAATCGAAAAACGGGGGATGCAATCGAAATGCATCCCCCGTTTATTATAGGACTAAGTGATGATTACTTCACCAACACTTTCTTGCCATTGACCACGTAGATACCCTTCAGACCATCCAGAGTCTTGGCCTGACTGCGTACCAACTTACCATCGATGGAGTAGATGTCAACGGGCTGGCCGTTAACAGTAATCTGATCGATAGAAGTAGCCACGGTGACAGTGGTAGTTTCCGGCTTCGATTCAGTACCGCCAGTGACAGCAGTCACAGACACGGTGTGATCGCCAGCTTCCACTGCGTCGGAATCAATGGTGTAGTTCGTAACGTCGCCATCGACAGTGCCGATGAGTTCGCCATCGAGATAGATGTTGTAGGAGTCAACGGATCCGCCGCCAACCATATAGGTGATGTCGTCAACAACGAGTTCGAACATGTCGGTCACGTTGAAGTGACGGATGGCGATGTAACCATTAGCACCAGCATAGCTGCTCAAGTCAATAGAGTACTCTTTAACGATGGTGCTCTCCTCTGCGGGTTCTGCGACAAATTCTTCAGACACCTGAGTGAACTTCGAAGGATCGTCAGCACCTTCTGTCGACACGAATACTGCGAAGTGTTCAGCCACATAACTAGCATCCTGACCGCATGCCCAGAACTTGAAGGTTCCATCGAGAACTGCTTGCGGAGAAACGAGCCAGTTGTCGGGAGTCAAAACAGAGCCGCCCTGACCACTTTCATTGTTGTGATAGCTCTCTGAGAAGACACATCCGTCACCACTGTGAGTAGAGAGTCTCTGTGTCTCGCCATTGATCTTATGTGTCCAGTTGTAACCATCGCCGTCAGCATCGATGGCAGTCCAGCCACCCATACCTTCTTCGAAGTCTTCGGTCACTTCCGTGGTAGCACCACCAGCAGGAGCTGTCCAACTAACATCGATACCACCTGTTCCATTATCCACGGCAGCGACATCGGTCAGTCCTGAATTAGCAGCTTCAACAATGCTGATGACAGTCTCAGCCACGTTATCATCGGGAACCAGGTCGTTCTCATAGTCTACCTCAACCTTGATGGTCACGTCAGCGGCCTCATCGAAGATGGTGGTAGGCAACTCGGTTGTGAATTCAGTCGACTTGAACGACTCAAGAGCATCATTAACAGTCTGGTTGAACAGTTCTTTTTCACCAGCAGTGATGGTTACAGTATAACCCATTGCGGTAAATTCACCTTCGTTCTTCACAGTGGCCTTGATAGCAGCCGTCTTACCAGCGGTCACTGTCTTCGGAGCGCTGACAGCAGCAGAGAGGTTGTACTCATAGAGGTCAGCAACGCGGATATTGTCGATATACAAGAGATCTCCATAATTGAAAATATACTTATAGGTACTCGGGTCAAGATCAACAACGGTCTCGTTCACGAAGTTAGCGCTAATAGCAAACTGAGCATAACGTCCATCCCTGAGTGATGTGAGCGGCACCTTGACAGTGGCATATTCACTAGTGACAGGCACAGTCTGCAAAACAGTCATTTCAGCACCGTCAACAGAACCCAAAACATTCAACGAGGTGATGCCAGTACCCTTCACGTCAAAGAGCAGTGTGGGGTTACCAGCCGACATGAGATTCAGTTTTCCAGAATCGAAGCTTGCCAAGCCTGCTTCCTCAACAAACATCATGAGGGCCACGCCATCATCGTCTGTAGCGTCTTCAGACCAATCGTATTCAAAATTGCCTGTGGCTGTCCAGAAGTAATGCATAGATTCGCCTGCAAAACCTTCCTCTACTGGCAACTCATAAGGAGCACCTGCCAACAAAGCAGCAGCCAAGATATCTTCGCTTTCACCTGTGGCATTGGCAGTCTGCAAGCCCCAGTACACATAATCCTGATCACCTTCGTCGGTGTTGTAGTCTACATCGAAGTTGTTGCCATCGCGTACGGTTCCAATCACCTCATCGAGCACAAGTTGCGGACCGAAGAAACCTTCCTCAATCTTGGTACTCCACACTTTGTAGTCAACTTCGGCGGGGTTCACATAACCACCATTGACACCTACGTTGCCCACTTTGTCCCAGGTAAGGGCCACCTTGGTCACGTTGTCGGCAGCGGCGAAATTCTCAGGAGCAACAGGAATATCCTGTCCTACGAACACCGTCACCTTTTCACTCTTCTCGCCAGCGCCAGAAGCGTTGTAAGGAATGGTCTGATAGGTATAGTTACCAGCGGCAGGAACATTGTCAACGAAATTCACAGTAGCACCCGGAGCCACGTCGGTAGCGGTGTAAACCACCTCGCCGTTGCGGTAAACCTCAATCTGTGTCAGGTTGTCGGTCAAAGCAGAGCCATCGACAGCCTTTGTGGGAGCTGTTATCGTTACATCTGCCGTCAACGCACCTGTAGCATCGGGAGTAACCTCGAACACGGCGATGGCTGGAGCTGTAGGTTCAGCACCGGCTTCAATCGTCAGACTGTTCACATACAAGTTCCACATGTTCGCATCAGAGATGGCATGGATGGCAATATAATAGATGCCTTCCTCAGGAACAGAGAATGAGCTTTCGAAATCTTCGGCTGTGGTGGAAGTTACGTCGGTAGGATTGAGAATTGTGGTGCTCAGTCCAGCGGCAGTAGCCTCAGTACCCAGTTTCACCTCGAAGCGCTCGGGATAACTGGTTGAATTAGCATTGGCATTGACAATCAATGCGTAGTTCTTACCAGCATAGAGATGGATAGGCGATGTGACCAAATAATCATCGGCGGCGTTGCTGGCGTTATATGCATAACGGGTTCCGTTACTGAATGACCAAGTGCTGTTGTCGCCGTTAGCGTCGATTACGCTGAAGACATCGAGACAGCCTTCCTTGGTGAGGTCTGCAGTATAGGGAACCTCGATAATACCTGTAATTTGTACGGTCACTTCTTCGCTGGAAGCACCAACACCAGCTTCGCTAGTAGCAACCACCTGATAGGTGTGGCTACCAAGGGTCAGACCCAGTTCGCTGTTGTCAACAAATGTCTGCTCAGAACCAGGAGCCACATCCGTCAAAGTCTTGATGACAGTGCCATCGCGCAGGATGTCGATGGAGAGGTTGCCTGTAATGGCATCGCCACCGGCTGTTGTGGAAGGAGCGGTAAAGGTGATAGTTGCTTCAGCCTTATCACCAGCGGGAGTAACCACCAAGTCGGTAACTGCAGCAGGAATATCCGGATTGGATTCCACAATAGTGAAATTATCCACAATCAAGTTGTATTGATCAGCATCGGAGATGGCGTGTATACCGAAATAGTAGTAACCCGTCTCGCTAACTGACACAGCAATATTTTCCAATGTCTGGAAATCTTTCGACGTGATATCTGTCGAAGCGATAACTCCGGTGGTCATGCCCTCAACCGTAGCGCTGGCACCCATCTTCATTTCCAAACGTTCGGGGTAGCTGGTTGACTGGCAACGAGCGTCAATTGCAACGCGATAGGTTTTACCACTCTCGAGTTTGATGGCAGGAGAGATGAGCCAGTCGTCAGCAGGCATACTACTATTATAAGGATTGGCAGCGTAGCCTTCAGAAGTGAAACCCCAAGTCTTGCCATCAGCATTTGCATCGATGATTGAGAATGCAGCCTGCTCGCCAGCATCATCGAAGCCATTGCTATAGGGCACCTCAGCCTCGGTGACTACAGAGATAGCAGTCCAGACGGTCTCGTTATCGCCATAACCAGTCCATGAATTATCGTCATCCCAGAACACGCCCAGGAAATAGGACTGAACACCTTCCGTGTAATTGGACGTTCCCTCCAAGGAAATCGTATTGCCATCGATGGTGAAGGTGAATGCATCGGCGTGGGAATCATCATATGATACATTTCCTTCTGTATCAATCACACCCCAACGAATGCTCCACGTAGTAAAGTACGATGTACCATCATAATAAATGGGCTGGTTGGTGGGAATGGTGATCGTATTCCCTTCCTTGGTACCTTTCACCCAAGCATCAGCCGCGATGTATGAAACAATGTCCTTGATGTAAACAGTGCCATCACTGCACTCCACCATCTCCACGGAGCCAGACTGTGCGCCAATGTAAACACTTTGACCGGAAATATAAAAACCTTGACCTGAACGGGTATAGGTCTTCGACTCTCCAGCAGCGGGAGTGGTAATGATACCATGTTCATCAACCACCTCACCCTCAGCGGCACCAGCCTTGCGCGGTGTCCTACCTGTAGAAGTGACATTCACATTACGCATACTCTGTCCCTTGAGCGATACAGCCTTGCCAGTAGGAGCATTCTCCTTACGGGCCTCAGTCTGTGCTGCCACAGGGGCCGGAGTCTGTTGCAACTGCGACGGAGCACGGAAGGCGATACCTTCCAGTCTGTCTTCAGCCTTCTGCTGAGCCAATTTCGCGGCTTCAGCCGAAGTGATGGTCAGGCGTTGAGGAACTTCAATCCTCTGTTTTTTAGCCGCTTTTTTCTGAAGCGTCTGCGCCTGAACCGGTACAGCGAGCACTAAGGCCGCCAATACCAAAAGGTTCGTAAATGTTTTTCTCATATAAAATAATTTATGTTAGAAATAAAAAAAAGACAAAACTCTATAGGGTTTAATGAATGTGGGAATATAATTGGTCTAATACATTAATAGAGAGAAAGATGTTATGGTAAAAAACCAATAAAAACGTCTAACTAACTAAAAATCAACCATTATGCGACACATTATATATTATCAGTTATGGGTTATTGTTGCAAATATTCAGCAAATTTACAAGATTTATACGAATTTGCAAAATTTTTGCCGTTTTTTTTGATAATTGAATCTTTTTAGGGGAAAATTAAAAAAAATCGTAATTTCGTTTTGCACTTCGCCATCCATGTAGTAATTTTGCAACGAAAATCAATAATAATACAAAATGAGGAAGGAAAAAAGCCTATTCTTTCCTAATAACAACATGCACAATATGGCAAAGAAAACAATTCACCTCATCGCGGTGCTCTCCCTCCTTGCCCTTACGGCAACGGCAGCCCCGCGTACAAAAGCCCGTATGCAACAAGCAGCGGCCACAGCCATCAATCAACATCGGGCGGGCAAACTCATGGCTCCCCGTACCGACGCCTTGAAAGTCCTTAAATCAACCGCTAGTTATGAAATCATTGGTTATGATAAAGGGGGCTTCGCCGTTATCTCCGCCGATGACCTGGTACCCGAAGTGCTGGGCGTATCACTGTCGAACTACAGTGAAGGCAGGAACCTCAATTTCCAGTGGTGGCTAAACGCCATGGATGAAGTGGTACAGTATGCCGTAGCCCACAACATCCCCTTGAAGACAACCAAACCCGATCCCAACAAATACCCCACTGAAGTAGAGCCGATGGTGACCACATTCTGGGATCAGGAAACTCCTTATAATAATATGTGTCCCACTTTCAGTGGTTCGACCAAGTGCCTGACAGGTTGTGTGGCAACAGCCATGGCCCAGGTGCTGAACTACCACAAGACCCCACCCCACGGTCAGGGGCAGCGTACTATCTACTATCCCTACAACTCCTATTCTGGACAAGCCGTGACAGCCAACTTCGAAGATGACTACTACGACTGGGAGAATATGCGCGACACCTATGTGGAAGGGCAATACACCCCGGAGGAGGCCAATGCCGTGGCTTTGCTCATGCGCGACTGTGGTGTCGCCGCCGATATGCAATATGGTGGTCCTAGCGAGGGTAGTGGTGCCTATTCACAGGATGCCGCACAGGGACTACGCGATTATTTTGGCATTGAAGATGCCGAATGTCTGGAACGTGACAACTACAGCGAAAGTGATTGGATGGACATCGTGTATCGTGAACTCAGCGAACATGGTCCCGTGTACTATGCTGGTGGTGACTCATGGGCCGGTGGTCACGCCTTCGTCATCCATGGCTATACTCCTGAGGGCAAAGTGGTTGTGAACTGGGGCTGGAGCGGCGACGACGACGGTGAATACGACATCGCCCTACTCAACCCGTCGTATTATCAGTTCAAATATCAACAAGACATGATTATCGGCATTACGAGCGACAATGCCCTTCAGTTGCGCAGCGAGGAAGTGACAGTAGCCTCCATGGGCACGCTGCAACAAGAGGTGGAAGCCCTTGAGGGCGAAGGCCCAATAGGCAAATTGGCCGTTAATGGTCCGCTCGACGACAATGATATGCTTTACCTGCGCTATCTGGCCGGTCGCGACAGCGAAGGACAGGAGACAGAAGGCAGCCTGCGCACCCTAGACCTGACCGATGCCACGCTGCCCGACAATGGTCTATCTGAAGCCATCTTTAAGGACTGCGCCTCGCTCCGTCGCGTGATGCTACCCAAATCCATCGAAAGCATCGGCCAAGAAGCATTCAGTGGCTGCACGAGCCTTGCCAGTCTACGAGTGCCCAGCAAGCAGATACCTACTTTAAATGGTACAAAAGTGTTCCAAGGAGTACCTTTCGGGGCTGCCCATCTTTACGTACGTAGTGGTTTGAAGACCAAATATGCGCAAGCGGCTCAATGGAGCGAGTTTGGCACACAGAACATTACCGAATTTGGCACTAGCGTTAAAGTACGCAACACCATACGTTATTATGGCGAAGAGAACCCCGAGTTCTTGTATATCGTCAATGGTGACCCAGTCCACGGAAAGCCAGAGATGACCTGTGAGGCCACACCATCCTCACCGGCCGGACGTTATCCCATCACTATCACACCGGGTACCATATCAAGCGAAGATGTTGATTTCTTCGATGGTTACCTTGTTGTGCAACGCGTCGACGCCACGGCCACCGTGGGTAATTACACTCGTGAGGCGGGACAGCCCAATCCCGAGTTTGAGATTGAGAGTTACGAAGGATTAGTGTTGGACGAGACAGAACCCGTTTGGGTAGAAGAACCCGTCATCACCACTACCGCCGACGAGGACTCACCCGAAGGTGAATATCCCATCATCGTGGAAAGCGCCAAAGCAGCTGGATATAAATTCACCTTCATCGCTGGCACATTGACCGTCACACCGGCAACAACAGGTATCACTGACGTAACCGTTTCCACAGAGAAACAGCAGAAAGTGTATACGATTGATGGTCGCCAAGTGAAGGGACAACCCCAAAAGGGTGTCTACATCATCAACGGCAAGAAGGTAGTGAAGTAATACCCCTAATCCTTCCAAGGAGGAAAAAATAGAATTACCCCGCCAAGGATAAAAACCTTGGCGGGGTAATTATTTACTTTTCTCTTTCAGCTATTACCTTCTCATACGCCTGGCGCAAGAGAACGCTTACGGTAAGACCATACGAACCACAGACATAGGGAGAGGGCGAACAACACAGCAAAGATAGCCCAAAGCATGGTCGACGCATCATCACCACCCGAGCCAACGTTCCCTATATAGGCCTGACCGGCATTGAGGGTGTCTGTCACTTGGGAACCTGAGCCTACGCTATCGGTCGCCCCACTATTACTCACGGTATCCACCACATCCTGAGAATGTCTGCGAAGCCATCGTTGGTATCTCAGAAATTCATCTTCCCGTGGTATGGGAGGAATGTCTAATAATCTGAAAATCATTATTTTTTAAATTTTTGAGGTTAATATTAGGTTTATTATAGGGCTCTTATTTTATACTTGGTTTTTCTAGGTCATCCTAGGCTTTCTTATTTTATTATTTTGCTCCTTTCTGCTCCCTCCCTCGGGAGGGCAAGGGTGGGTATCAGAATATCAACTGAAAGAGCACTCCCAACAAGAAACTAATGGCATTGCACAGCAAACTGTACACCCAAGCACGCTGCCACTCACGCACGAACCAATAGTACCACAATGCCTCAACCACGACCACCAACACCTCACCTACAGCTATTGCTGTCCAGCTGTTGCCCACGAAGAGTAGATAGAGGTTCAGTGGAACATTGGTCAGAATATTGACAACCACTGACGAAAGGAGCACGCGCCGCCGTTGCTCACCCAACAAGAGCAACACCCCATATTCGATGAGGATAGTTGCCACAAGGGCTATCGACAACGTCAAAGCTACATCCATACCATTCCTCTCCTATACGAACGCCAGCAGATAGCCTGGCATCAACGCCGCCGCCAACAGACCGAAAGCAAGGCCTTCCCTGCCTTTCATCACTACATTGGCCAGATAGAGCGTGATGGGCATCGTGCAGTTAATCATGAACAGCCCCACCAAGGGAAAGGCCATGTGGGAGCTACGCAGCACCATACAGAGCAGAACAGACACCAATATCAGCACCATGGCACCTATGATGCCACAGCATTTTGAGAGCCAGCCACCCAACATCTTACCCAACATCGAGATGGCACCCAACGCCAAAACCATCAAAGCGCCATGATCGGAACCCACAGAGAACGACTGCCCTAAATAGGAACGGAACAATACGAAAGCCACCAAGGCCGCCATGGCTATCCACACGGCCACCTGCGCATACGATGGATTCTTTGTCTCGGCATCAACGGCCGCCACCGCCATGTTGTCGATACGCACATAAGTCACCGCCAGCAGACAGATGACCAGCAGAAAGGCATAAAGCAAGGACCAAGAATAGAATACGATGCCTACGGAGAGGCCAAAAGCCCCTGTCGATACGAAAGTACCCACGGCACGTATGTCGTTATCGGTCTTGAGCACCGTCTGTTTGCCACCCCACACATGAAAGAGCGAGTTGCCCATGCCTAAAAGCGTGGCTATGACATAAAGGCCCACGACAGACGAACGGAAAGAAGGAAAGGATATTGTCAGCGAAGCGACCGTCACGGCCATAGTCAACAGGAGGATGCTGGCCAGCAGCACCCAATGCTTGCGCTTGGCCTTGTCGACATACCATCCCGTAAGCGGTTGAGTGAGAAAAGCCAGTATATTATAGGTCATGAACACCCCCACGATATAGGTCATGTCTGTTGTCGCCGTCAGTAGATAGAGGCAGCAAACGCACAACCCATCGACAAGGAAATGCATTAACGAGCATATCCCCACCGTTTGGAGGTAGTATTGAACTTTTGTGGCCATTTCATTAGTGGTTGATACGACACCGCAAAAATAGCAAGAATAATTGAATAATAAAAGAATTAAAAGATGAAAAGATGAAAATTTGGTTGTGACGATACTATACAAGCCACCCCTTCCTTTGGAAAAGGAGGAAAAACACCCCCCTGGGAGGGGGGGGCTAGGGGGAGGCATTATTTCACAACAAAGTCGAGGGTCTTTAGGTCGCTTTCACGTGACGAGGTGCCATAAAGAATTTGGTAGCGTCCTTTGCGAGTTGACAGTTCGTCAATCGAGGCATCGTAATACTCAAAAGCCTCGCCATCAAGGGTGATGACAGCCTTGGTGGTCTGTCCCGGCTCCAACCATACCTTTTGGAAACCACGAAGCGATTTGATAGGGGCATCAGGATAGTCGAGCGCCTTGACATACACCTGCACCGTCTCCGACCCATAACGGTTGCCCGTATTGGTGACTGGCACGGTGACCGTCACCTTGCCATCTTGTTTCATCGATTTCTTCGATAGTTTGCCCTTGCCACAAGCGAACGTGGTGTACGACAATCCATAGCCAAAGGCAAATTGTGGTGTGCCACGGAAATAGCGATAGGTACGATTATCCATGCTATAGTCGAGGAAATCTGGCAGGTCGGCATTGGAACGATAGAATGTGACAGGTAATTTTCCACCTGGGTTAAAATCACCGAAGAGCACATCTGCCAAGGCCCGTGCGCCACCCTGTCCAGCATACCATGCCTGAAGGAGCGCATTGTACTGACCTTCGACACTTCCGAAGGCAATGGCCGAACCCGAGCAGTTGACAACGATCACGGGCCGTCCTGTATCGTGCATGGCCTTGATCAAGCGCTGTTGCACGGTAGGCAACTCGATGGTCTCTTTGTCACCACCTTCACCTTCCATCTGCGCCGATATACCGCCGATGACAATGATGGCATCGGCAGAACGCACCTCATTCTGGAGGTCGGAGAAATCAACCAAACGACGCTCGCAGATATCACCTTGGAACATGGCGAAGTTGCCGTTGCCACGTTTGTACTCAATCACCACGTCGTAAGTCTGTCCTTCCTTCACCTCGAACGACTTGTATTCGGGCTGGCGACGGAAGCCGAAACCTCTACGGCCACCTCCTGGCTGGGCCTCTTCCACCACCTCGCCATTCACTTTCAGCACGTAGCCATTGTCACTACTGAAGGTGTATTTCATCTCGCCAGTAAAGTCAGCTTTATACCGACCAGACACGCGCACAGAGACAGAGTCGGTGCTGATGCCCTCGGCAAAGCCCCATGCTCCAAAAGTGGAGAAACGCAGTTCGTTGTAATAACCGGTATTGTCGGGTGCGCCTTTCAACTCGCGGTTGTTGAAGAACTCCACAAATACACCTTTGCCGTCGTTGAAATCCTGCAAATGGTGAACGGTAGTATAGTCATCGTTCAGTTCACATGCCTTTTGGTAAATCACATTCGCTCCGGGAACAGCCGCCTTGATACCCTGCAAAAGGGTGCGGGTGTGTTCTGCCGTAGGCGTTCCGCCATAATTGCCATTCAGCAACGCCGCATCGTCGGCATTGGGACCTACAACAGCGATGGTCCTAACACTCTTTGATAGCGGCAGTATACCATCGTTCTCCAACAATACCATTGATTCACGAGCCGCCTGGATGGCCAACGCATCGTTTTTCTCACTGCTTATAACCTCCGGTCCCAGGTTAACCCAGGGCGACATCTCGGCAGGGTCGAACATGCCCAGTTCGAAACGTCCCATCAAGGTTTTCCTAAGATGACCATCCAAGACCGACTCCTGAATCAGTCCTTTCTTCAACGCTTCGGTGAGCACCATGAACACCTTGCCACATTCGAGGTCGGTGCCATTGAGCACGGCGTCCACTGATGCCGAAAGCGGGTCTGGGTGAGTCTCATGCTGTCCTTTGTTGTAGAAATTATTGATCGCGTCGCAGTCAGTCAGCACAATAGCCTCATAGCCCCATTTACGGCGAAGGATATCCACAAGCAGTCGGTCGCTGGTGCAACAGGGAACGCCCTCGTAGCGGTTATAGGCACACATCACCTCGCGCACATTGCCTTTCTTCACCAATGCCTTGAAAGCGGGGAGGTAAGTCTCCCACAAGTCACGCATCGACACCGAGGCATTATAACTATGACGCAAGGGTTCGGGACCACTATGGACGGCATAATGTTTGGCGCAAGCATGGGTCTTGTATATGGTTTGAGGATTGGATGGAGATGTTGAAGTCTGTGGCTGCTGCATGCCCAACACCGTCTGCACGCCCAATACCGCATTCAGGTAAGGGTCTTCGCCACAGGTCTCCTGTCCCCTGCCCCATCGTGGGTCACGGAAGATATTCACATTCGGGCACCAGAACGTCAGTTCGGGATTGCCTGGGTAATAAGTCACACCCATAGGTACATTGAACACATTGTGGTCGGAACGGTTCCAGTTGGCACGCGCCTCATCGGAGACAGTGGAAAAAACGTCGTACATCTGTTGCGGATTGAACGCAGCAGCCATGCCGATGGGTTGTGGGTAGACGGTATAACCACCCTGTCGCACACCATGACAAGCCTCGCTCCACCAGTTGTAAGAGGGTATGCCGAGACGGTCGATGGACACCGATTTGTTCATCATCAGTCCCACTTTCTCCTCGGGCGTGAGCAGAGAGATCAAATTCTCCACACGTTCCTCGTATGACAGTGATGGGTCTTGGAATGGATATTTGGTGACGGTAGCGCTGTCGACCATCGCCTGGACTGACAAGGCCCCCAGTGTGCGACCGTTGTTGTCAACCAATTCGACGCTGCGATGTGTCTTCCCCTTGTTGCCTACAGGCGAAAAGGACACCAACACAGGAACGGAAGCACCCGGTGCTATGGCATTACCATCATAATGCGCCGTGATGCAGTTGCAACTGGGAATGGCTCGTGCGATGCGCACCTCCGAGGCGGATGTGTTGGTCAGCGTAAACGTATGGCAAATGGCGCCTTCAGCCATATTGACAGCACCAAAGTTCCACTCGTAGGCATCAAAGACAACGGGGCTGCCTTTCACCGCAGCATGTGGTGCCGTGATGGCAAACAGCGAACAAAGACAAAAAACTGCAAATCTTTTCATCATTTAGGAAAGGTTATAGGTTTAACTATTTGTTTATTTGCTACAAAAATACGAAAATAGCAGTGAAAGCACCTTTTCTTTTTGCTCATTTTCCGCAACAAGGTGAAAAAACAAAGAAAATGTTACTTTTAAAAATATCGCTATGAATGGAGGGCCATGGCATCCTTTTTCCTTTTACCCCCAAAAAGATATGACATTTGGAAAAAAAATAGTACTTTTGCAACGTCTAACAACATAGGAATATGATTCTACTTAGTTTTGACACCGAGGAGTTTGACGTGCCCCGTGAGCATGGAGTCGACTTCACGCTCCGACAGGGTATGGACGTGTCGGTAGTCGGCACCGAAAGAATACTCGATGTGCTGAAGGAGAATGCGGTGCAAGCCACCTTCTTCTGCACGGGAAACTTCGTGGAACAGGCTCCGGAAACCATTCGACGCATCATGAACGAAGGACATGAGTTGGCCTGTCACGGCGTAGACCATTGGCAACCTAAGGAGAGCGACGTGAGCGAATCGAAACGTATCCTCGAACAAGCCACAGGCATTGAAGCCAAAGGATACCGCCAACCCAGAATGTTCCCCGTCAGCGACGAAGCGATAGCGCAAGCTGGCTATCTATACAATTCTTCGCTGAACCCGGCTTTTATCCCAGGACGTTACATGCACCTTCGTGACCCACGCACCTGTTTCATGAAAGACGAGGTACTGCAGATTCCCGCCTCAGTGACACCATGGCTACGCTTCCCACTTTTCTGGCTGTCGCTACACAATCTGCCACAATGGCTCTACCACTGGATGGTACGCAGGGTCATACGCCACGATGGTTATTTCGTCACCTATTTTCACCCTTGGGAATTTTACGACCTGAAAGAGCACCCTGAATTCAAGATGCCCTTCATCATACGTAACCACAGCGGCCAACAGATGGTGCAACGCCTCGACCGGCTGATTAAGATGCTCAAAGGACACGGCCATCAATTCACCACATATGCGGTCTTCGCCAAACAACAAAAGAAAAGGCTCACCCATACTAACCCCTCACCATCATGATTCAATTAGCCATCGTCTCACCCTGTTATAACGAAGAAGAGGTGTTGGACAGTTCCGCCCAGCGTCTCAACCATCTTATCGACGACCTTATCGCGAAAGAAAAAATATCTGACGACAGTTTTGTGCTCTTTGTCAACGACGGCAGCAAAGATGCCACATGGTCAACCATCGCGAAACTGCATCAGTCAAGCCCTCGCATCAAAGGCCTAAATTTAGCCCATAACTGTGGCCACCAGACGGCCATCATGGCAGGGATGATGTATGCCAAAGACCATGCCGATGCCACGGTAACCATTGATGCCGACCTACAAGACGACTTGGGCTGCATCGAACAGATGGTAGATGCCTATGCCAATGGCTATGACATCGTTTATGGTGTAAAGGTGGCGCGCCAGGCCGATCCTCTGCTCAAGAGGATGACAGCTATCACTTTCTATAAATTGCAGAAGAAGATGGGCGTTGAGAGCGTGTTCAACCATGCCGATTTCCGTTTCCTTAGTCGTCGTGTCTTACAAGCCCTGTCGGAATATGGCGAGCGTAACCTATATTTGCGCGGGCTCATCCCCCTGATAGGCTACGAGTCCACAACGGTCGACGACACCATATCTGAACGACAGGCAGGGAAGTCAAAATACACCATCGGCAAGATGTTCAACCTGGCTATCGACGGCATCACCTCTTTTTCGGTGAAACCCATCTATTACATCATGTACACTGGCGTTGCCTTCCTCTTTATCAGCCTTCTCATCGGCATCTATGTGCTCTATTCGCTTATCGCCGGCACAGCCGCCCATGGATGGGCTTCTCTCATGCTTAGTATTTGGTTCGTAGGCGGCATCTTGCTGCTGAGCATCGGCGGCATAGGCCTCTATATCGGCAAGTTATATGTTGAGGTGAAGCATCGTCCACTATACCATGTGAAGGAAGTGTTGGAGTAGGGTAATCTTGCGATTATTTACTAAACTTCAACAGTTGCATGGGTTGTCCTGCCACGCGCTGCTTGCCCGAGTCATAAACTTTGCTGAACTGATAACCCTCCTGCTGAAATTTGGGTATCCACCGCTCAGCATCGTCGACACCAATCATCAGATAACCTTCGTCGGGCCGTGATTTATAGAAATTTCCCACGCGGTCGTGCAGGTAGAAATTCATTTCGAAATAATGCACGGGGTCGCCTTTTGCCAACACGCCTTCCTCGATAAATTCATACAATTTTCCCTTATCGGCAGGCACCAGTTGATCAACCACCGCTGCCACATTGCGCACCGACTTGGCATTGAGCACGGGCGGTTTGTAAACGGCATTGAATTGGAGATAAAAGGCCAGAATGAGCATCACCAACCCCAGCACGTTGCGTTTGCCACGCCACCAGGCAATAAGGATGAACGACCCAAAGGCGAGGATGAGCCACTGCCACCAACTTCCTGTCTGTTGGAGTTGCAACACCATGGAATAGTTCTGGAACCCATGACGACCATGGAACCAATCGGGATTAATAGGTATGAATTTAAGTACCACAAACACCACCACTAGCAGCAATCCCACCACCGACAAAAACGCGCCAAAGGCATTGAGAAGGCGGTGGTGTTCACTATGTAGCCAGAACAACATACGCGCCACGAAATAGGCGATGAATGGATAGATAGGCATGAGGTACGCGCTGCGCTTACTCTGGGGTATGCAATAGAAAACGAAGATGACAACGATGGTTACCAACGAAAAAACGTCTACATCGTCCATCTTGCGGCATGAGGCACTGATTTGCGAAAGCATACCTTTCCATTTTGCCACAAAAAGAGCCATCAGCGCGAGCAACACCCACGGCAGATAACCTATGATAAGCGTGATGAAATTATAATACCAGGGTTCCACGCACGACTCGTAGCTCATGGTGCTCGTCATACGTCCCACGTTCTCCTCAAGCATCAAGTCGAGAAACTCCTGTCCGCCTTGTTGCCAAGCAGCATAATACCAAAATGCAGGTATGACAAGCGAGAGGAGGCCAAAGAGCAACATCGAGAAGAAGACACGGAAGAAATTGACGCGACGGAAGAGCATGAACACGCCCATAGTCAGGCACGGCAACAACGCACCGATAGGTCCTTTGGTCAGCACCGCCATACTCATGAGGAGGATAGCCCAAATCGGCACACCATGCATCCCCCGCTCATACCATCGGTAGAACAGGAGCAAGGCACCCACGATGCCTGCTGTGAGCAACATGTCGACCCTGCAGTTGAACCCCTGTCGGTGCAACTCCCAGGAGGTGAAAGCCACCAAGGCTGTGACGAAAGCAAGCATCCCATTGCGCCTTCGTTGGTAGAAAAGGAAGATGCCACCGATAATGGCGATATAAGCGATAGCCGACGGCAAGCGCGACGAGAATTCATTCACCTCACCACAAACCTTGCTCACAGCAGCCACCGCCCAATAGAACATGGGGGGCTTGTAGGCCATTTCGCCCACACTGTTGCGCGGCAAAATCCAGTTGCCCGATTCCAGCATCGTGTAACTGACGATGCTTTCTCGCGGCTCACCTTTGGTGTTGTAGTCATATATTCCCAAGAATGGTATGACCATCAAGATGCATACCAAAAGCAGAAACCAAAATGTCTTATTCTTTTTCATAAAATAAATTTGCGCTCATCCTGTGGATAGAGCGCAAATTTCGTAATTATTTATTTAATTGCCAAACAAAAGGGTATTTATTTTCGTTTTCACTCCATCAGCATAGGCCAACCATCAGTCGTCCAACCAATGGTTCGCTGGATAAGCAGCGAAGCGCCATTCTGTTGGGCACTGTAGCCATGACAAATGAAAAGATCGTCGCCATTGACGTGGTAAGCAGCACAATGTCCTGCCGCCTCAAAAATACGTTTGTCACCCTCCAGCACCAACTTTCCGCCACCATAGAGCATATCCTTTCCCTCATGGTCAAGATAGGGACCGTCAACTTTTTTGCTGCGCCCCACTGCCACGCGGTAAGTGCTTTTGCTGCCTTGGCAACAGTAGTCCCACGACACGAAGAGGTAATAATAACCCCCATGCTTTATGACAAACGGAGCCTCGATGGCATTGGTGCCCGCATATTCAGAGGTGGGGTTGGCTGGCGGGTTCTTGAAAGCCGGGTCGTAGCGACGCGCTATGGTCCTGGGCCGTTCGCCCTGTGCGATATGCATCGTGGTGTCGAGGCGTGCCAGCTGTATGCCATCCCAGAACGAGCCCCAGACGAGCCACGGCGTATCGTCGTCGTCGATGACGAAGTTGGGGTCGATGGCGTTCCAGTTGTCGCGATTCTCCCGCGAGGTGACGATACACCCCTCATCGTTCCAGATGGGGAAGGAGAGCGAGCGACTGCTCAGCAATCCTATGGCCGAGCCGTTCTTGCCGAAGGTGGAGCAGCTGTAGGCCATCCACCAACGGTCGTGCCACCGGATGATGTCGGGAGCCCACACATGGTGTGAGAAGCCCGGCACCGAGTCGCGTGCCCACTGTGGTATGACCGTCATCACCGGTTCGGGGAGCACCGTCCAGGACGTGCAGTCGTGAGAGGTCATATGCTGTATGCCCATGCCCGTGGAGAAGATATGGTAGGTACTATCCTCATAGGCCATGACGGGGTCGTGGACCATCGGCGTGTCGGTCACGAAAGGTTCGTGCAAACGAAAACGCTGTTGTCCCTGCGCCACCGAAGCGACACAGGAGACAAACAGCGTCCCTGCTAAAACAAGTGCTCGCATTATTTCTTCTTGATTCTGATGATGTTGAGCGAATAAGCGGGAATCTCTAGCTCCACCGTATTGCCATTGGGCGAAAGCTCGTGGTGGGTGGGATAGATGTTGGTAGGTTGTTGCAGCGTGTTCTCGTCCAGACCGTCATTGGCCATGAGACGCACGAGCTGGGCACTGCCAACGGCGAAGTTGGCGATGTTCAGACGTGCCGTGGTGGCCTCGTCCTGCGTGCTCACCACCTTGACGATCAGCTCATCGGTGTTGTCGTCGATGGTCGCCGAGGAGAAGACACCCGGTTTCACGTCGCCTTGCAAGACGGTGTCGAACACGAGGTCGTTGTCAAGCCAACACTTCAGGCTGTCGCCCTCCATCTGGAGTGTGACATCATACCAGCGTCCCGTCTCAATCTTGCCCGGTTTGGTGGCCACCTGGCTCTTGCCGCCGCCACTGATGATTTCTATGCCATGCTGGGTGTTGCCCCAACCACCGAAGTTCACCCAGCTGTAATGCTGCGGGTCGGTGTAGTTGAACACCACCATGAAGCCTTCGGCACCACCATCCTTACGGGCACGGAACTTCACCTTGTAATGGTCGCCCACCATGGCATGGCACATCGCCACGCACTGCTCGCTCCCACCGGTCTGACTCACCGTGCCATCGGTGTTCTTCTGCCATTGTCCCGACAGGTATTCGGGCTGTCCCGTCATGGGCAGCGGCTCAGGATGGGTGAAGGAAGCCTGAGTGGCCCAAGTGGCGAAGCCGATACGGCTCTGCTGTGGTGTGACGAGGGGAGCCTCCCCCGTCGCCCCTCCCAAGGAGGGGGACACCGACTGCGTCTGTTTCACTTTGACCACCTGCGTACCGATATGCTGTGGCATGAGCGCCTGCACATAATAAGAAGGTGTGCCCATAACGCGGTGCGAATTGAAGCGAATCATGTCGGGCCGCCATTTGGCATCGTTCTCGTTGACGAAGATGGGAGCGTAGGAGTTGAGCGGCACGATGTCGCTGTTGTTCTCCATACCCATCATATAGACCGCCTCGCCCAGGGCGGCGTTCATATTGCCGAGGTCGCCGAAGCCACTGGTCACGGCATACTCGCCCACGTAGATTTTCGGACCGCGACGGTCGTAGCTGTCGTACTTGCGGAAAGCGTCGGCGAACCATGCCGGGTTGCGGTAGTAATGCTCGTCGAGGAGGTCTACGGGCAGCTGGCTCTCCCACTTGGGATCGTCGTCGCCCCACGCCACCACGTTGCCGATGAGCTTCATATTGGGATATTTCGCCAGGATGGCCTTGCGGAACTGGTCGTAGCGGTCGTAATAATGATCGCTCTGCTGTTCGGGATTAGGCTGGTTGTTCTCGTTGCCTATCTCCAGATACTCGATATTGAACGGTGCAGGATGGCCGTTGGCGGCACGCATGGCACCATATTTCGTTGTCACGTCGCCATTGGCATATTCAAGGGCCGCCAGGCACTCGTCAATCCACGGCTGTATCTCATCGACGGGTGTCAGGCCGCCGTGCCACAATCCCACATTGACCACATAGAGGGGTTTGGCTCCGAGGTCTTCTGCCATCTGCAAATACTCATGGAAGCCGATACCATCGGTGGTACGGTAGCCCCAGTTCACATTCCAGTGGCCCGGTCGTTGCTCGATGGGGCCAATGGTACGTTCCCAGCGGAAGGCGTTGTCGGGAGATATCTGACCTTCGACGAAACAGCCACCAGGGAAACGCATGAATTTCGGATGCATCTCATAGAGCATCTGCATGAGGTCGGGACGCAAACCGTTCTCGCGATTACGGAACGTTGGCGGGAAGAGCGACACCACATCGAGGTCAATGGTTCCCTTGCCGTCAAAGACGAGCGCAAACTGCGCCTTGGGGTCATTGCCCGTAGCGGTCAGTGTGGCCGTGTATTTGGTCCATTCCTTGCCGAAAGAAGCCTTGACATCTGTCGATGCATAGACTGTAGAGCCGTCCTTGTTGCAGAGGGTGGCTTTGACACCCCCTTGATAGGAACCCTTGGCGAAGAAGCTCAGTCGATAGGTGCGTCCTTGTACCACGTTAATTCCCCAAAAGCCTTCGTTGACAAGACAGACGGGCATCTCAGCCGATGCCTTGACATCCAACTCCAATGCGTTGCCTTGCGCCGAATTGAGCAATTTCACTTTTTTGCCAGACTGTATGAGTCGGGCATTTAATTGCGAAGGACTGGCTGCAAACGTCGACCAGGCTTCCATGGTTGCCGGTTTGCCGTAACCCTCACCATCTTCAAAGGAGCGATTACGAATCAACTCGGCATAGATACCTCCATCGGCGGCGTGATTGATATCCTCGAAGAAGATACCATAATGCGTGGGACTGATTTGTGGTCCGCGGTCATTGGCATCAACGTCGATGGTGATCTGTGCGCTGGCGACCACCGCCGTCAGCGTGTATATAATCAGTAGAAGTGCTTTTTTCATGAGGTTCATTTTACATGTCACCCCCTTACCCCCTCTATCGTGAAGAAGGGGAATGACATAGTTGATACAAAAAAAGGATTACAACCCGATGGACATCCGATCGGGAAAAAAAGGAAATCCGGCTAGACAACCTATTGTCAGTCCAGCCGGACTAAATTGCCATCAGTCGGCGTAACGGTATCCCCAGATGGTGACACCTGACAGGCTTCGCAGTGCCGTGAAGCAGGGCACAACATCGTTCTTGGGTTCCAAGGTCTGTTCAATCATCACGCCTTTGTACTCATCGCCGATGTTGATGGTGACGTAAGACGTACCCTCCTTGACCGACCACTTACCACTGTATGCCCCGGAGATGTTGCCATTGGATTCGAGCTCAATCTCCACAGGAGTAGACAGAGCCTTGGCGGTATGGTCAAGTTTGTAGTTATGTACCAGCAACTTGTACTTGCCAGGAATCTTGCTCGTAGCCACCAGTTGTTTCTTACCTATCTGTGCGCTCTTAGCCGTCTCGCCGGTATATTCAAACGGTGCGGCAACCAGCCATCCTTCCTCGTTCTGGAACACTTGGTGCACACGCACCTCATGTCCCTCGCCCAAGTTCTGGAAACGGGTATGATAGACCAAATAGGTACGTCCGTCTTCAGCAGCAATGATAGAATTGTGTCCTTGCGAGCGCTCTGAATAGTTGCCTTTCGTCTGGTTGCCCCATTCACCATAGGCACCAAAAATGTTCACACCGCGGAAATTGTCGTTTTCCTTTGGGCCGAAGTTTAAATAGTATCCATTGAACAATGCAGAACCATTCTTGCTATCCACATAGGGTCCATCTGGGTTTTGCGAACGGAACACACGTATCTGATAGCCACCATTGTTATAGTCGGAGGGATTGCCACCGGCTGCCAGACCGCCATAGGTCATGAACAGAAAGTAGTAGCCACCGATATACTCGATGTAACTCGCTTCGCCCGACACATAATAACCTCCAGCAATCTTCTTGCCGAAATAGGCATCGCTAGCCTGGTTCGTGTCATAGGTCACATCGTAGTCACGGAGACCCGTGTCCTCATCCAGTTCGAGCATGAAGATGCCACCACTCCACGAGCCATACGACATCCACAGGTTGCCTTGTTCGTCGTAGAACACGCAGGGGTCGATACAGTTGGGATAGCTCGGTTTGCCGGTGGAAGCCCAAGGAGCCATATAACGTGATGGCAACGAGGCCTGAGTGCCCAGCACCAGTTCGAGGTCGGTATCCTTATAGGCATTGCCCGTATGGAAACCGCTGATAACCACAGGACCTTGGTAACGATAAGGACCAGCAATATTGTCGGAGGTGAGCAGCACGATGCTGGAGTACCAGTTGTCGCCGTTGATACTCATATACATACACCATTTGCCCATCGACTTGTTGTAGATGACATCCGGTGCCCAGAGGTTTCCGTCGATGTTGTAACTGGCATTGCCACGCTTCGACCATGCCATGGCGTCGAAGGCCGGGAAGTCGACATACTCGCCACCTTTCTTCACCTTCTTCACGGCTGGTGTGGTGAACGCCACATTGTTGGCGGCATTCGCACTACTGGCTGTGGCCCAATTGACGGTGACGGCGTTCCACGACATCAGATTGGACGATTTGGCCACGCCCCTGTGGGAGCCGAAGATATAGTACGAACTGCTGGAAGGGTCCCACACCACGCTGGGGTCGTGCACACTGACACGCTTGAGGTCCTTGGGCCACCATACCCTATCTTCATCCACGTCGTCGCCACCTTTCGTTGTGGTGAATGTCACATCACTGGAATATTGCACATTGGAATTGGTCTGAGCATATCCGCGCACATGATAGGTGGTACCGGCAGAGAGCCCAGAGATGGTAATGGTCATATCCTTTCCAGAACCCGCCACCTTGTTGTCGTTGATAGTGGGATTGGGCGAGGTGCTGTAACACACACCACGGCTGATAATGCCCGAGCCCGAGGCAGACAGCGAGACAATGGCCGAATTGTCGGTGATGTTCGACACCGATGGCGTAGACACCGAAAGAGAAGTGGAAGAACCGCCTCCGCCACCGCCCATATCGTCATCGTCGTCACCACAGGCCACAACAAGAACGCCTAGGCTCAGTATAAAGAACAGTTTAGATAAGTATTTCATATTGATTATATATAAAGAAGACACTTTGGTCAGAAATAGTTTGTTTTTGGAAAAACGGGGAAGTCGCACAAGGCGGCTCCCCCGCTCGATGAATGATGAATTTCAATTAAAGAATATCTAAAGAGTCTTATTCAAATACCAAGTGGCTATTGTCAACGGTGAAGCGGAAGAAGAGGTCGGAACCGTCGATGGGACCGATACCCATGTAGTCTTGCACATAGGTGTTGCCATCATTGCCCACCATCACACAATGCACATCTGTGCTACCTCCGTTGTTGGTGACAGAAACGGTAACCATAGCCTCGTCCATGGCAGCGAGCCACGCAGCCCAGTCAGCTTGACCTCCACTCGGAGTACATGCTCCATAGCAATCGCCCCATCCGTAGTTGTCGGCACGAACCACAGCATATTCGGAATTGTCGGCTCTGGTGAGTACCACCACGAAGTTGTTCCAGTTGGAGGCACCACTGGTGAAGTTCTTGATGCGCGTGGTATAGGTCTGACCAGCAGGCACTTTGAACATCTGCGAATGAGCATTCCAGAAAGCAGTGCTGTTGTCTTCTGCACCTATCACATTGTCGAACTCGAGGTGACAACCATCGACAGTGAAGCGGAAGTAGAAGTCATTGGGATCGCTGACAGAGACACCATTGTATTCCTGCACATAGGTATTTCCATCGGTGCCTTCCATCACAGCCTTCACGTCGGCTGTACCATTACCATTGTTAGTCACGTAGGTGGTCACCTTGGCGCCATCCATGGCAGCGAGCCATGCAGCCCAGTCACTCTGTCCACCACTCGGAGTACAAGTTCCATAGCCATCCCCCCATCCGTAGTTGTCGGCACGGAGCACAGCATATTCGGAATTGTCGGCCTTGCAGAGCACCACCAAGAAGTTGTTCCAATTGGAGCCGCCGTTGGTGTAGTTGGTGAAGGTAGTGACAAAGGTCTCGTTCGGGCCAACCTTGATATTGTCGGAATGAGCACCCCAGAATGGGTCGGAGTTGTCTGCAGCACCGATGCAGGTGTACATCTTGTCGACCACCTCGAACTCTATCGTCGCAACGATAGGTGTGGCACAGTTCTCACCCTTATAGGTCTTGTTGTAGACCACCACGAGGGTCTTCTTTCCGAGAGTGTTCATGTCGGGGACGGCCTGGATAATCACATCGGCGGCAGTTACCGTCTTCGTCACCTCTTGTTCGAACTGCACCTCAGCGGTAACGTTGGCCATGGCCGTAGCAAGGTCAGTACCGAGGAGCACCTTCTTGGGAGCGCCCTTAATGGTCATCGAGATAGGCTGCTTATCCTCGGCAGAGGTCAGGCCACCAATGGGTTCGATATTGGTGGAGAGGAAGTTGATGAACGAACCCTCGGGCACGATGAAGCAACGGATATTGGTGTTTGACACATCGGCATTGAGGTTGCCCAATGGGTAGGGTTGCTCATAGGTCCTGGTCACCGTGCCATTGGTGTACTTGACGTAGAACTTGGAAGCGTCGGAACGGTCGACGGTGATAGTGACAGCGCCCGCCAATTTCTGCAAGCCTGTTTCATCGGCGTTAGGATCCTGCATCGAGGTACTCATCGCGAATTTGAAGGGGAGCTTATAGAAGTCGCTGCCCCACTGCGAGTTATAGACCACGGAGTCGCCCGTGAGGTCGAAGCGGATGGCTCCATACTCCTTATATTCTGCAGAACCACGATCGGCATCATTACAGATAATCATGGCAAAATTATGGTAATACACCTGGTCGTCGGGTTTGATGTTGAGCAGGAACTGTGCGTTCCACTTCTGCCCGTCGGGCACCACATAGTATTTGGAGAAAGCCTGCCACCATCCAGAGGAATAGTCGGTATTGCCGATGGTGTACACATCTTCCATCATGCCTTCGAGCACTTCTTCGCCCTTGTTGGCGTTCGCCTCGGCGATGGCATCGGCCAGCCAGTCGGGAGAACCTACGTTGTAAAGGTCGCCTCCCTCGCAACCCGTCAGCGACATCAGGCCAAGAGCCGCGCCGCAGAATACGGATGCCAATTTATTGAGATGTCTCATAGTCTTATTTCTTTAATGTTTGTTCTTTGTATTACAGGTTCACCACAGGATGAACAGTCCACCCTTTCTGTGAGAAGTAAGACGAGTTGTCGGTATCATAGTTGGCCGAGTTACCCGTCAGGTTGGGGTTGTCGTTGAGTGTGTTCTGGAAGATAGGCAGGTACTCATGACCGGGCAGGAAGGAGTCGTAGGAACTCTTGCTGCATGTGGCATAATCGACAGCATCTTTCGGGGTGTAGGTGTAAACACCGCTTTCATAGTCTGCTTTAGTCCAGAAATTGAACGCTCCGTGCTCCTTGAGTTGCTGCAGGCGGTCGGCGCTGTAGAAGAAACCCCAGCGGAGGAGGTCGAAGCCACGTCCGTACTCACAACCGAACTCTTTCGGACGCTCCACGTTGGCGATCTGTTCGAACAGCTTGTCCTTGGAGGTGAAGTCGGAGAGTTTCAGGTTGGCCAGACCGGCACGGTTGCGCACCTGGTTGATCCAGTCGATGGCCTGCTGGGTGGGTCCGTTCACCTCGTTCTCGCACTCTGCGGCGCGCAGCAGCACGTCGGAGTAGCGCATCAGTCGCAGGTTGATACCGCAGTGCAGACCGGTCACCACCTTGTCGTACATACCCGTGCGCAGGTTGGTGTTCTTGGCGATGGGCAGACCACCGTAGCTGTTGTTGGTCACCACATATTCGGTGGGAGTCATATTCTCCGTATAGCACTTGTTGCCATACTCGAATCCTTCCCATTCGGCTTCGTAGGTACCGATGGTCCAATAGAGACGCGGGTCGAGGCCATTGCTGGTGGTGCGCTCGGCCTTGAACAGGTTGTAGAGCCAGGGCGAAGCCGAGATATCGGCCCAACCGCCATAGTTACCCGGACCGAAGTTGCTCTCGATGGCATGTCCCTGTGTGGCGTTGGCACTGGTGTTCACGGGTGTCCACTCATCGTCGGTGCCTTGTGAGGCGAGGTCGAGGAACTGCACCTCGAAGAGGCTCTCGTCGTTGTTCTCGTAAGCAGGCCCCTCACGGAAGTTGTCGCCATAGTTGGCCATCAGCTTATAAGAGCCATAGCGCTTGTTGATGATGTCCTTGAGCACGGTGAGTGCCTCGCTGTACTTATGACGCTGCATGAGTGCACGGGCATAGAAGCCGGCGGCGGCGCCACAGGTGGCACGTCCCTTGGCCCACTGGCCACCCTCATCACGCGAGGGAAGCAGGGTCATAGCCTCGGCGAAGTCGGCCTCCACCTGGTCGAGCACGCGGTCGTACTGTGCGAAGCCATTCTCTTCGCCCTCCTCATGGTTGGAAATGTAAAGTCCGTCGAGTGAGGAGTACTGTCCGTAGTCGGTGATGAGTGCGGGATTCTGGTAATAATTGGAGAGGTTGTAGTAGGCCAGGCCACGGATGAAGAGGGCCTGTCCCTTGATGCGTTGCATCTGCTGTGAGAGCGAGGCGTTGTCGCCTTCGCAGCGTGAGAGCACGAAGTTGCACACATTGATGGTATAGTACCAGTCGCGCCACGACCACTGGCCGATTTCATCGGTGATGGGTTCGTTGAGGTCGTCGAAGGGCCTGTACCAAACCTGTGAGGCGTTCCAAGCCTCATCACCGCGCATCACGTCGATATTGTAACCCACGCGGGCGTAGGTTCCCTCCATACGGATGTGGTTGTAGCAGGCTATCACGCTCTCCTCCAGATCATTGGCTGTATAGCCGAAGGTCCCTGATGTCTGCTGGTTGGGGTTGGTGATATCCAACTTATCTTCGCATGAGGTCATCATGCCGAGGCCCAGGATCAGGGCAAGAAAGATTTTATGTAGTTTCATATTGATTGATTTCTTCTGATTTGTCATTATTCGATACCATTAGAACGAGAAGAGGATACCAGCCATGAAGCTGCGGGCGCTGGGGTACGAGCAGAAGTTGTAACCCGGGGTGAAGGTGCCGCCGGCATAGTCGACGTTGTATCCCTTGTAGCCGGTGAAGGTGTAGAGGTTCTGTGCCGACACGTAGATACGAGCACCGGTGATGACACCCTTGAACACGCTGTTGGGGATGTTGTAACCCAACTCGATGTTGGCAATCTTCCAATAGGCTGCGTTCTGGATCTTACGGTCGCTGAAGAGGTCGTTCCACGCCATGGTGGCACCTGACCCTTGATCGGTGTTATAGTAGGTGCGGGGCACGCCGGAGAGGTAGGTCAGCCCATCCTCGGACCAGCGGTTGGCATCGAGCATGGCCACATCCTTGTTGCCAGGGCCGTAGCAGGAGTTGAGGCTGTTGTAGATATCGTCGGACACATGGTAGTTGAGTGCGCCGAAGGTGGAGATGCTCAGGTCGAAGTTCTTGTATTCGAGGTGTGCGCTCAGACCGAAGTTGACCTTGGGCAGACCGCTGCCGAGCACCACTTGGTCGTCACCATTGATGATACCATCGTTGTTGACATCCTCGTAGAGGCAGTCACCCACGTTGGCACCAGGCTGGACGACATGGTTGCCTTTGGCGTTGATATGGTCGTCGAGATCGGCCTGTGTGCGGGCGATACCTTTGTATTTCCATCCATAGAACTGACCCACTTCCTCGCCCACGTAAGTGGCGTATGCACCAGTGATGTAAGAATCGGTGCCGAAGCCGAGCGAGGTGACCTTGTTCTTCAGGGTGCTCAGGTTGGCGCTGATGTCATATTTCAATGCATGGTCGTGGTTGCGATAAGTAGCCGAGAACTCGAAACCGCTGTTCTCCATCTCTGCGGCGTTCATGGTGACGGATGTGTTGGCCACACCGGCGTTGGCAGGCACGGGCACATTGTAGAGCAGGTCGGTGGAGATGTTCTTATACCATTCTGCGGTGAACTCCAAGCGGTTGTTCCAGAGAGCGAGGTCGATACCCACGTTCATGGTCTTCTTTTTCTCCCAGGCAATCTTCTCGTTGACGAAGGTGGAGATGGCGGAACCCGTGATGGGGGTGTTGCCGAAGCTGTAGGTCATGTTGTTGCGAGCCATGGTGGTCTGGAACTGATACTCACCGATGTTCTCGTTACCGAGCTCACCGTAGCTACCGCGCACCTTGAACATATTGATGAGATTGTGGTCGAAGGGGAAGAAGCTCTCCTTGTCGAAACGCCAACCCACGGAGACGGAGGGGAAGGTGCCCCAGCGGATGTCCTTGGAGAGGCGCGAGCTACCATCGCGACGGATGATGGCCGAGAGCAGGTACTTGCCATCGTAGTCGTAGGTAAGACGGGCGATGTAGGAAGCGAGGGCATGCTTGGTTTCTGTGGATGAACCATCTCTACTCTTTGCATTCTGGATCTGCAAGAAGTAAGGCTCGGAGAAATTCACACCCCATGCATTCAGGATATCAGCATTCTCCTCCTCATAGGTGATACCACCCAGGAGGTTGAGGTGATGCAGCCCGAAGGTGCCATCGTAGGTAAGAGTGTTCTCCACGAGGAAGTCGGAGTAGGTGCGGCGGTTCTTATCCAATCGTTCGTTGGTCTTGTCGAGATACACACGGTTGCTCTGGATCCATGCCGACACCCATGTCTTGTCCTGGGCGAAGGTCTTGCTGTAAGAGAGGTTGAGTTTGTAGTTGAGCTTGTGGTTCTTCTGCTCGAAACCGATCATCTTGAGCAGGTCGACATCGGCGGAGCCAGTGGCCACGATACGGTCGACGATGGTGTTGCGGGTGAGCAGGTTGTTCACCAGGAGGGGGTTGGAGGCGGAGATGTCGCCATGCACGGTGTCGTAGTACACACCGTAGCCATAAGCATCGTAGTTATAGCTGCTGGCCGAACCCACCTCATTGTCGAGCACCCATGTGCTTTCATCGTAAGCCTTGATGGTGGGCTGCATGAGCAGTGTGCCGCGGAGCACGTTGGTCACGTCGCCATAGAGGCCCTGCACATACTCGGAGGCGTTGGACAGACCCATACCGTCCTGACTGGAGTGCGAATAGACCAGCGAGGTGCGGAAGTTGATGAACTTCGTCTCCATGGTGTTGTTCACGCGGGCGGTGAAACGGTCGTAGTTGGGACCGGCACCCTCGAGCGTTCCCTTCTGGCTGAAGTAGTCGAGACCTATATTATAGGTACTGTGTGCACTACCACCGCTGAGGTTGATGTTGTGGTTCTGGCGGATACCCGTCTTGAACACCTCGTCGAACCAATTGGTGTTGGTGCCATCCTGGAACTGGTAACGACCCGTCTCGGGGTTGAGGCTATAGCCAGCGGCCAGCGGGGTGCCGCTGTTGAGGCAGGCCTGTCCCAGGTACTGGCTGTACTGGTCGGCGTTCATCACGTCGTAGGTGCTGCTGGGAATCACGTCGATACCGAAATATCCCTTATAGTCAACCTTCAGAGGCTGGTCTTTCTTACCGTTCTTGGTGGTGATGATGACCACACCGTTAGCGGCACGCGAACCGTAGATAGCACCGGCGGAAGCATCCTTGAGCACCTGGATGGTCTCGATGTCGTTGGGCGAGAAGTCGCGGATGGTGGTACCCATGGGCACACCGTCGACCACGTAGAGAGGAGCGGTGCTACCGAACGAACCGATACCACGGATACGCACTGCCGGGTCGGCACCGGGCTGACCGTCGGAAGTGATCTGCACACCTGCCACCTTACCTTCGAGCATGGTGGAGATGTTGGAGTTGGACACACGCTTCATTTCCTCGGCGTTGACGATGGCCACCGAACCGGTGAGGTCGGCTTTCTTCTGCACACCGTAACCCACCACGACCACTTGGTCGAGGATGTTGGCGTCGGATTCGAGCTGGATGACGCCGAGGTCGGCACGTCCGCCCATGGCAATCTCCTTGTCCTTGAAGCCCACATAACTAATAACCAAGGTGGAATTGGCAGGAGCATCCACCTGGAAATTGCCATCGAGGTCGGTAATGACACCCAAATCGGAACCTTTCACCCTTACGGTAGCACCTATAAGGGGTTCCCCATCGGTATCAACAACTTGACCGCTAACCTTGATGTTCTGATTCGGCGCTTCCGAGGCCATAGCAGGAGCTGAACTGACAGCAAGACCTCCTACGACGCATGTACAAAGCGCCACAGAGAATAATACTTGTTTTAGCATTGTAAATTGTTTAAAAGTTAGAGATATTTTAGTAATTAGTTGTATAATTCCACGCAAAATGACAACTGTACATGTCAAATCGCCAGGTAATGATGCCGCAAAATTAATTGCAATACATAGTTTGTATGGTGGACAAATGAACCTATTAGGTGGACAAAATGTGTTTTTCGGCCTTTTTTACTAATAATTTCTCAATTTTCATACTATTTTTTGTCCACCCGCCTATTATTTTTCAATGTAAGTGCTGGGGCTACTACCATAATGGTTGGTGAAACATCTGGTAAAGTATTTGGGATCATTGAAGCCAACCTTATAGGCTATTTCGGTAATATTTCGCTTGGCCACATTCTCCAAAAGAAGCTTTTTGGCCACGTTGAGTCGATAGCTGCGTATGAACTGTCCGATGCTTATTCCCATCTCGGCATTAAGTCTTTTAGACAATTGACTCCTGCTCATGCCGATGGCCTCTGCAAACTGGTCGATACCAAAGTCACTATCCATGTAATGCGCCTCCATGATCTGCGTGGCACGCTCCATGAACGACAGTTTGTGTGCCGTCGCCTCGTTGTCGACCTCGACAGAGCGGTGCAGACTCTTCTTTACACTCTCGAAGGACCCGAGTATGTTTTGGAAATATGTTTGCAGTTGTTCAGGGTTGTCACTCTCATCGATGGCCTTGCGGATAGGTACAAGCAGTTTCTCTGCCTCTTGGCGGCGCCATGCCTCCATGCGTCGGTGCTGAAGCCACAGGATGGCAGCGAGCACAGCAAATGCCATGAACAAGATGAACCACCATGTTTTCCAAAAGTAGGGTGTCACATCAATACGTATGGAGATGACCTGTTGGTCAGCCTCCGCCACATCCATGTTGCGCACTTCGAACACATAATGTCCGGATTTCAGACTGGTATAACGCACGGAGTGTTCGCCGGGATTCAGCGGAATCCACTCATCCTCGAAGCCTTTCAAACGATAACAGTAGTGCTCCTGCGCGCCTCCCATATAAGTTAGCGTAGAGAAATCGATAACCATCGACTTGTTCGACTCATGCAGGTGGATGGTTGTGGCATGAGAGATGTCCGCATCGATAATGTCGTTGTTGGCTGCCGTTATCAGTTGGTTGTCTACCAACAACCGCGTGAATGTGAGATGTACAGGATAACTCGCACCCATGTTCTCCCCACGAATTTCCATCAATCCATTCATACTGCCCAAGTAGATGGCATCGTCGGGACCTTTTACCGCCGAGTTCCAGTAGAATTGTTGGCAAGACAGTCCGTCACTCTCTTTATAATTATTAAAGGTACGTGTGCGCGGGTCATATACCGACAATCCATTGTCAGTGGTAATCCATAAGCGGCCCTGCACATCTTCGACAATGCCCTTCACCGAATTATTGACCAAACCCTGGTCAGTGGTAAGCACCTCGAAAGACTCTTTATGGGTCTTCGCATCGACAACACGGCGGTAAAGGCCGTAACCACTCGAACCCAACCACAGGGTACCATCCTTGGCCTCACAGAAACAACTGATTTTGTCGACTACCGATGATTCGGGGTGGTCGAGTTTATTGCGTAACCGCCGACAGTTGAACTCACCGTTCGCCTGGCGTTGACGTAGGTTGACAATGCATACGCCCGACAGACAACCCAGCCATAGTTGCCCATCTTTGTCAACTAGGGCACCTATACATCCACGTACTTCGCGGTTGCCCTTGAACGGGTCGCTGAGCGTCTGTGTCTTGAAATCGTAGAAGAACACGCCATCGTTGGAGCCAATCCACAGTCCATCATTATATTTGTCGTAAGCCAGCGAACCGATGTAATTAGTAATAGGCTCCATTTCGGAGGGCACCGACAGCCGTTGCACACCACCAATACCAGACAGTGGGATATGGCAAACACCTCCGCCCCACGTACCAATCCACAGCCGCCCCTGCCCATCGGGCACAAGCACCGACACCGAGTTATGCGGCAACTGTGAGTTATGGGTGGTCCAATGCGTGAAAAGGCCATCAGCCGACTTGCGGTTCAGGCCTCCCTCCACCGTTCCGGCCCATAAGGTGCCGTTGGGCTCCACATACATGGCATTCACCGGGTTGGCCGACAGCGAGGCGGCATTGGCATCGTTATGGGCATAATAACGCAGCATAAACGGTTGAGGCGACAGTTTGACGATGCCTGCCGTCTCCGTACCTATCCATATCTGTCCGTCACGAATCAGCATACAGTGGACGAAATCACTGGGTAAGGGCTTTGCCGAGGTAGTGTTCCAATGTTCAAAAGTCCCTTTCTGCTCATCAAAGATATTGACACCCCTCAGCGACCCCACGACCAGACGGCCATCGGGCGTAACAGCCAGCGCTGTGGTATAGTCATGGGAGATGGACCCTAGGGCGGTAGTATGTCGGTAGACGGTCATCGTACTGGCATACTGGTCGTAGACATACAGTCCAAGATTGGTGGATATCCATACCGCACTTCCACGTTTAAGTAGGTCGGTGACATAGATTCCCTGCAACTGCTGCATGGCAGGAGCGATGTCTTGGCGCACCAACTTCTCATTGGTCTCGGAAAGGCGGTAAAGGCCATTCTCAATATTAATCCATACCGTACCATTCTGTTCTATGTCGGAAATGGTGATGTCGGGGGTATTGCCCTGGTACTTGCAGCGACTCACGTGTTCGATACTGCCGTTCTTATTGAAGGAATAGCGGAACACGCTATCACGCGTGACCTGCCAGATACAACCGCGGGAATCATGGTACACCTTCACCGACGACTGCATCAACTGGCGGCTGATGTCGCCTTTGCCATATACTGGTGTCACGTAGTTCATCGAATGCAGGTCGATGACTACCGTTCCTTCATCGTAGGCCACCCACAGCCGATGGAAATTGTCCTCCGCCATGCCCTTGCATGAATTGCTGGCCACCTCGGTCTGGCTGGAAACGGGTTTCATGAACGAATAGCCATCGTAACGAACAGCACCACCGCCATAGGTTGATATCCAAATGAACCCATAACTGTCGGCAAATATCTGGTTGACGTTGTTATGTGGCAGACCGGCAGCGAGGTCGAGCAATGCCACATTGTAATGGTCAGTCAGCATCCCTTGTGCCGACGCTCCTTTCACTAAGCAAAAAGACAGCAACAACAAGAGCGTTTTCTTTTGCTTGTTTTTCAAGGCAAAACGCACCAAGAGGTAACTCACGGGGATGGCAATGGCATATACGGGCAAGGGAGCCCACTTGGGAGGCACCCCCGTCCAGCAGAAGAAATTGAACAGCCCTATGTAAACGAAAAAATTGATGCCGTGGCTGCAGCCAAATCTAAAAAGCCGCTTCCACGTTGGCTTCACCTGGAAAGTGAAATAGGAAGACATGAAGAAATTGCATACGAAACCGATGAAATAGCCTATGGTATAAGCAATATTCTTGTCCATCGTTGGCAAAAGCACATAGAATATGCCATAATGTATCGCCATGGCCACCGTGCCCACGATGCCAAACCGAAGGATTTCGAAAATGCGCTCTTTACTGATTCGCTTATCCATCATGTTTCCGTTGCCACTCTATCTTTTGGGCGAAGTTAACGCATTTATTCGTCTTCCAAATGCTTTCAAAAAAGACAAGAGCGGACGTTCACTTTGCCGAACGCTTCCAACTCATGCCCTTGAGGACGAGATAGCCGCCCACCACTTGAAGCAACATACCAGGGATGCCGATCCGGAAATCCTGGAAACCAAGTGCGAGGGAGCCAAGCATGGCGGACTCGATGAGGGAGCCGACAACTTGATAACTCAACACCACTGCCACCATCAAAGGAATGCTGATGGACTGGTATCGGCGAGCGATGAACGCGGCACTCAAGGCCAACAACACCGACTTCACCATGATGCCGGGGAGCACGGCGGCTGCAGGCATACCAAAAAGGACCGAGTTGGCCAATGGAGAAAGTATTGCCGTCATCAATCCCACTTGCCATCCATACTTATAAGCTCCGACGAGCGTGAAGAAATAAATGGGTAGCAGTGTCAGTCCACCCTGTGGCACAAGGTGGCACAGTTGTGGCAACAGGATGTTGCCAATAATGAACAACGCCGCAAAGAGATAACTGCGGCTCTCGCGACAACTCAGTGTGTAAAGATTAGCTGTTGATGCATTCATAATCATTTCGTATTAGTTCATATTTGTTTGTTCTCCATTTCTTGGAAATGCTGTCGAAGAAGTGTTTCCACCCCTTCCGCAGTCTTGGCATCGGCCACGATACGTTCAAGTGGACAACGATTATCACCCTCGGGTATCACGATACGTTCCACCAACTCGCCATAACTGTATGGAATTCCCGCTTCGTCGAGTAGCGGAAGGGCCAACCGACTCATCACGTTGGCATACACTTCGGCCACACCACCTTTCACAATCAGTCCTGCCGCCGCCTTGCCTATCACCTTGTCGGCAATGACCGCGCAGCTCAGCCGTTGTGGCTCATGGTCCAACAGCCATATCAAGTCACGCACGCCTTTTTTGTTATAGGTCGTCGTCTCACCTGTATTCGCCTTGACTACAAGCGAGCACTCCTTTTGGTGTAATATGTCTATCAACTGTTGCATCGTCATCATTACGCCCATGCGGAACGAGCGGGAAAATTCATCTGCTTGCAAAAATAATGAAAAAGAACGAATTTCCGCAATTTTACCACAATATTATTAATATATTGCCTGTGAGACCGCGATAATTACCATAGCAAATGTCATGTACCATATCAATACTAGTTTTACAGCCTATTACGTGGCAGAAATAGCAATTTTTGCCGATAACGGCAAGTTTCACGTATTATTTTTCTTTGGGCAACACCACTTGCAGAAAAATGTGTATCTTTGCATGTCAAGAAAATAGAACACTTGGTAAGGAGAGCAATTATAATCGAAAAAACATCAATGAGAAGAACCATTTTTCACGCTGTTGTGGCATTGGTGATGCTGACGCAAGTAATGCCGGTGATGGCACAGGGCGGCAAAGTACCGCAGGTGGCAAATGTGATGGGACGGCAGACGATGTCGCTCTGCGGTGAGTGGAACTATATCGTCGATGTGCAGGAAGAGGGTTATTACGACTATCGCATGAACCCCACACCATGGGGATTCTTCCGCAATGCCAAGCCCCAACGGCCCGAGGACTTGATTGAGTATGACTTCGACAAGGCTCCCACGATGAATATCCCGGGCGACTGGAACACGCAGGACGACCGCCTGTTCTTCTACGAAGGAACGGTGTGGTTCAAACGAAGTTTCCAATACCACCCTACCGGAAAATGTGCATTGCTCTATTTCAGTGCTGTCAATTACGAGGCTCGTGTGTGGGTCAACGGCAAGGCGGCGGGCTATCATGTCGGCGGATTCACCCCCTTCAATTTCGACGTGACTGAACTGCTGGTCGACGGTGAGAATACTGTTATCGTAAAAGTGGATAACAAACGGCATAAAAGCGACGTTCCGACGCAGATATTCGACTGGTGGAACTACGGTGGCATCACACGCGATGTGATGTTGGTCGAGGTAGCCCCGACATATATCGAGAACTACAAGGTATTCATCACTGACTGCGACGTGAAAAAGGCCAAGCTGCACTTCTCCGCCCAACTCAACAAGGCAGAAGCGGGAAAGAAAATCACCCTCAATATACCCGAACTGAAAATCAGCCAGACCGTCACCACCAATGCCAGTGGAGCCATCGCTGACGTCGACATCAATAGCCCGAAAATCAAGAAAATGCAACTATGGTCGCCCGACACGCCCAAACGCTATGACGTGGAACTGATTCTCGAGGGCGACACACTCCGCGATGCGATAGGATTCCGCACCATCGCCACACGAGGCAAACAAATCCTACTCAATGGCAAACCCATTTTCCTACGGGGCATCTCTATCCACGAGGAAAAAGCCTATGGAGGCGGACGCGCCAATTCTGCCGATGACGCACGGACGCTACTGACATGGGCCAAGGAACTAGGATGCAACTTTGTGCGTCTGGCCCACTATCCCCATAATGAGTACGCCGTGCGCGAGGCTGAGCGCATGGGCATCCTCGTATGGTCGGAGATACCCGTCTATTGGACCATCGACTGGACTAACCCCGACACCTACGCCAATGCCGAACAGCAGTTGACCGACATGATACGACGCGACCAAAACCGCGCCAATGTCATCATCTGGTCGATAGCCAACGAGACGCCTCATTCAACCGAGCGCGACATGTTCCTGAGCCGTCTAGCACAAAAAGCACGCAATATGGACAACACACGTCTCATCTCGATGGCCATGGAGGTGACATCGGCATCCAACTACAAGAACCGCTTGCAGGATAATATGAACCAGTGGGTAGACATTATCTCTTTCAACCAGTATATCGGGTGGTATCGCGATGTGAACGACGCACCAAAAATGGAATGGGAGATACCTTATGACAAACCTGTCATCGTCAGCGAGTTCGGCGGCGGCGCCAAATACGGGATGCACGGCGATAAGAACCAGCGATGGACGGAGGAGTTTCAGGAGAACCTTTACCGAGAGAACATTGCCATGCTCGATAAAATCGATGGGCTCAGCGGCACCACGCCATGGATTTTGAAAGATTTCCGTTCACCCCGCCGCGTCCTGAACGGCATTCAGGATTACTACAACCGCAAAGGCTTGGTAAGCGATAACGGTGAAAAGAAAAAGGCATTCTTCGTGCTGAAAGAATGGTATGCGGGGAAATGAGATTTTTCCGACGGCCCTCGCATAGCTTACGAATGATACTATAAGTTCAAATCCCCCTTTCTGCCCAGTCACCACGGTCCAGGTTTCTGTATCCGATGGCTTCGGCGATGTGGTGGGATAGCACGCGGTCGGAGTGGTCGAGGTCGGCGATGGTGCGGGCTACTTTGAGGATGCGGTTGTAGGCGCGGGCTGAGAGCTTGAGGCGCTCCATGCCCATACGGAGGAGATTGAGACCCTGAGCGTCGGGCTCGGCAAATTGGTGTATCATGCGCTCGGTCATCTGGGCATTGCAATGGACGCGAGCCCCCTCCCCAGCCCTCCCCGAGGGGAGGGAGCCAAAGCGCTCCTCCTGGATTTTCCTTGCGGCGATGACACGCTCGCGGATGACGGCGGAGGACTCGCCCTGTTGCATCTGCGACAGTTGTGCGAAGGGCACGGCCTGTATCTCGCACTGGATGTCGATGCGGTCGAGCAGCGGACCGGATATCTTGTTCATGTAGCGCTGTATCTGCCCGGGCGTGCAGACGCAGGTGTGCGTGGGGTCGCCGTAATAGCCGCAAGGGCAGGGATTCATCGAGGCGACGAACATAAACGAGCAGGGAAATTCGGTGGTGTATTTGGCGCGCGAGATAGTGATTTTGCGGTCTTCCAAGGGTTGGCGAAGCACCTCGAGTGTCGATTTGTTGAACTCCGGCAATTCGTCGGCGAAGAGCACTCCGTTGTGTGCCAAGCTGATTTCACCCGGCTGCGGGTTATTGCCTCCGCCTACCAGGGCGACCTGCGAAATGGTGTGGTGTGGTGAGCGGAATGGACGCTGGGAAATAAGACTCATGTTGCGGCCCAACTTTCCAGCCACGCTATGTATCTGAGTGGTCTCCAGACTCTCGTGGAGCGACAAAGGAGGCAAAATACCTGGCAAACGCTTGGCCATCATCGACTTGCCACTGCCTGGAGGACCTATCATAATCAAGTTATGACCACCGGCAGCCGCCACCTCCAATGCCCTCTTTACGCTCTCCTGTCCACGCACATCGGCAAAGTCGAGGTCGAAATGGCTTTGTTGCTCATAGAACTCGCGGCGTGTGTCAATGTGTGTCGGCTCATAACTATCGTCGCCGTTCAGGAAATTGATGACATCGGTGATGCTCTCCATGCCATATACATCAAGGTTGTTCACCACCGCCGCCTCACGGATATTCTGTTTGGGAACGATGAGTCCCTTGAATTTCTCGGCACGGGCGCGGATGGAGATGGGAAGAGCACCACGAATAGGTTGAAGTCGTCCATCAAGTCCCAATTCGCCCACGAGCATATAATCCGCCAAACGGTCGGCACGGATATTCTCGTTTGCTGCCATGATGCCGATGGCCAGAGGCAAATCATAGCCACTTCCCTCCTTGCGGATATCCGCCGGTGCCATGTTCACCGTGATGTCGGCCACAGGAAACTTATAGCCGCAGTTCATGAGGGCGGCGGCAATGCGGTCACGACTCTCGCGCACAGCCTCGTCGCCCAGTCCAGTGAGATGATACATCACCCCTCGCGTAAGTGACACTTCAATCGTCACCGTGGTCACTTCCAACCCATTGACAGCGGCACAATATGTCTTTACTAACATGGAAAATTGGGAGATTAAATTATTATAAAATTAAAATATTATAAAATTATAAAATTAAAAGATTAGAAGATTAAAAAATTGGAAAAATAAAGAATTAAAAGATTATTTAGGTGGGGAGAGATCGTTTTTGGAGATTTATTCCTGCAGCAGTTCTTCCACTTTTTGCTTCAGGTCCGCTTTTGACAGGCCACGGGCCACGACACGCCCATCCTTCATCACAATATTGTAAGGCACGGTGGTGATGCCGAGCAGACGAATGAGACGACCGTCGAACATCTGCTCGTCGCAAACGTTGTGCCAGGTGATGGTATCTTGCTTCATGGCATTCTCACAATCGAGTTTGCTGGCATCAACGGCAATGCTCAGCAGATGCAGACGACCATCCGACTGTCGCGCCAGCAATTTAAGTTGACGTTGAGCATCCTTGCTTTCATACCGCCAAGAAGCCCATACATTGATGACCGCCACACCCGTAGAGAGGTCATCCTGCGTCACCGCCTCACCCTTGGTATCGGTGACGGCAAACGATGGCAGTCGGCTACCCACAGCGGTCATGCTCAACGTGTCGACCTGCTGTTTCATACGCATGAGCATGCCATTCTTCTCTTGTTCTTTTAACATTAGGTCGATGAGCGATTTAGCCTTAGTTACATCGGGCTTATCGCCAAGCACGAAATAGCGGCGCACAAGATAGGCGCTCACCGGCGAGTCGGTATGGTTACGTATAAACGTCTCTGCCAACCGCACCACCTCAGGCGGCGACGCATTGGCTATCTGCAACCGGAAATCCGTCATCAACTCATTATCATCGGTTCCCGACACCTCCATCTCCTTCATGTGCGAGGCATCGGCCTTGATGGTGACGCTCTGTCCCGGTTCAGCGAAGATAGGCTGTTCAGAGAAATTGGGAAAGACGAGCATCAATACGGCCGCCCTTGAGCAAGGCACCTCGTAGGCAAAGCGCCCTCCATTCACCTTGATGGTGTCGATGCCATCGGCCACTCCATCTTCGCTATACACATAGAACTCGCCTTGATTCATGTTGGCGAACCGCCCTTCCAATTTGAAGAAGCCACTGCGACCGCCACAAGCCACGAGCACCATGGAAAGCGAAAGGAGAAAGAAAACGGGTATAATCTTGCTCCTCAGAAAGAAAGAAGAAACGCGTAGGTTATTCATAAGCAAGATTGTTGATAGTGTGCCGCGAGCGGGACTCGAACCCGCACAGCCATTCCTGGCCAAGGGATTTTAAGTCCCTCGTGTCTACCATTCCACCATCGCGGCGAAGTCATCAAAAAGAAAAAGAGCGGCAAACGAGACTCGAACTCGCGACCCCGACCTTGGCAAGGTCGTGCTCTACCAACTGAGCTATTGCCGCAACATACGATACCGAAGATTTCGGCTTACGAAACGCAAAGGTAAGTCTATTTATCGAATCGGCAAAGAAAATTCACAATTTTTTCATCAATTCACCGCCAAAGTGCCAAGGGGACCAGTGCATGAGGCATGATAACGAGTCATCTTGTTGCCACCGTCGCCTTTGACGATATTGCCGCCACTGTTCATGTTGTACTCCCTTTGGCATGAGCCACATACCGCCAATCCGGCGCTCGTCATCGTGAGGGGATGGGAGTGAACAGGCAGTTTCTGCGGATCAAAACAATTGGGGCACTCGCCATCATAAGCATAGAACACGGCAGGCAAGTCGAGGTTACCGAAGCCCACGATCAATGAATTATTATAGCCCAGTATCACCGTTCGCCGTTGATCGATGGCATTCTCCACCGAGGGCTCCGACTGTCCGTAGTTGTTTTCAAAAATATAGGCCCTGGCGCTCGACACCATATAGGGCTTTATCTTGCAGAATGTACCAGGTGCATTGATGTTCATGGCCGTCGACAGCACCGTGTTCTGATGCACGGAATTGTCGAAGATGAAATAAGCCGTTCGAACGGTGTATTCGTTTTGCATATCGCCACACGACGACAGCGACAAAGCCGACAGTACCACGGAAACGGCCCACACGAGGCAGTTGGTTTTCTTCTCTTTCATTGCAGCAACGCTTTTTCAGCATCCACCACCTTCTCGAAATGCATATCGGCCATGGCCTGGTCCATCAGTTGTGCCACCTCGGCATTGCATAACCGTCCGATGCTCCCCTCGTGGGTATGGTGAATGTCACGGTTGGGTTTGAACGTGCCATGCTCTATCTCCATGCCCACCTGTTTATAAGCATCACGGAAAGGCACCCCTTCCACCACGCGGCGGTTCACCTCTTCGACGGAGAAGATGGGGTCATATAGTGGATTGTCGATGATATGCTCGTTCACCTCCATGCGACGGATAATATACGCCGCCATGCGCAGGCAGTCCTTCAACTCGTCGAAAGCCGGCAAGAACGCCTCTTTGATAATCTGCAGGTCGCGGAAATAACCGCTGGGCAGGTTGTTCATGATGAGCGTCACCTCAGTCGGCAGGGCCTGTAGTTTGTTGCTCTTGCCACGGATGAGTTCGAACACGTCTGGATTCTTCTTGTGCGGCATGATGCTGCTGCCCGTAGTACATTCCTTGGGCAGGCGCACGAACGAGAAATTCTGACTATTGAACAGGCAGGCATCAAACGCCATCTTGGCCAACGTACCTGCAATGGACGCCATGGCAAAAGCCACGTTGCGCTCCATCTTGCCTCGTCCCATCTGTGCATACACCACATTATAGTCCATCGAGTCGAAGCCCAACAGACGGGTGGTCATCGAGCGGTCGAGAGGGAACGAACTGCCGTAGCCCGCCGCGCTACCCAAGGGGTTGCGGTTGGTGAGGCGCCATGCTGCCTGCAAACCATACATATCGTCGAGCAGACTCTCGGCATAGGCTCCGAACCACAGGCCGAACGAACTGGGCATGGCCACTTGCAGATGCGTATATCCAGGCATGAGCACATGGGCATAACGCTCACTCTGCCGTTGCAGTTCATCAAAGAGTGTCCGTACCTCATCGGCAATCTCCATCAGTTGATGACGTGTGAACAGTTTCAAGTCGAGCAACACCTGGTCGTTGCGCGAGCGTCCACTGTGAATCTTCTTGCCCAAGTCGCCCAGTTCGCGCGTGAGCATCAGCTCCACCTGCGAATGAACATCCTCGATACCTTCTTCGATGACGAACTCACCCCGTTCGCACTGCGCATAGATACGCTTGAGCGCATCGAGCAGCGGAGGCAGTTCATCACTCTTGAGCAGTCCGATACTCTTGAGCATAGTGATATGGGCCATGCTGCCCAACACATCGTATGGCGCCAAGTATAGATCCATCTCACGGTCACGCCCTACGGTGAACCGTTCTATCTCGGCATTGATGGCATAGTCTTTTTCCCAGAGTTTCATATTGATTTTGTTAAGAGGTGAGAGGTGAGGAGTGAGAGGTGAGAGGTATGCTTGTGGGGTATTCTCTTGCTCCTTGCCCCTTGCCCTTTATTTCTACTGATATTTAATTCCCGCGATGATGTCGGCCATTTTCTCAAGTGCTTCTTTCAGCGGTCCCGACACCATGCCCTTCATCAAGGGATTCAGTTCGGTCTTGATGGTAAGACGCATCTTGCAGGTTTCTTCCGTAACTGGCAGGAGTTGAATCCAGAAAAAGAAGGGAATGGGCGATTCCGCCGTCTCAAACTTGATGCATTTCGGTTCCTCGCGTTCGATGATGCGCAGGGTAACACGTCCCACGGGCGACACCTCCACGGAGAGAGTGTCGCGGTCGAATGTGAAATCCTGTATCTTGTCTTCCGGCATACGTTCCTTCACCCGTTCCATATTGGTAAGGTCGCTCAAGGTGTCGTACACCAACTGCTGAGGATAGGGAATCTCCCTTATGCTACTTTCGAATTTGCAGTCCATATATTAATAATTTATTAAGAGTCGGGGAGTTCAGGAGTTCAGAAGTTACAGGAGTTCAGACAATAGCCTGCTGGTATAATTCTTGCTCCATGCCCCGATTTTTACCTTTTTACTTTTTTACCCTTTTACCTTTCATGGGAGTTCAGACGAATGCTTTTTTGGGAGTGGAGGAGTGAGAGGAGTGAAGGAGTGAAGACGAATGCTATTTGGGGAGTCCGCAGGCAGATTTTTCACTTTTCACTTTTACCTTAAGGTCATCTCTTGCTCCTTGCCCCTTGCCCCCTGCCCCTTACACCCTCCCTTGGGAGGGCTGGGGGGGGTATCATTGTCTCCAGCGGGCGGGGTCTTTGCGCCATTCGTCAAGCAGTGTCACATCTTTGGCGGAGATGTAACCCGTGGCAAGAGCCTGGGCCACCACATGCTCATAGTCGGTGAGTGTGACAAGTTGCACGCCAGCCGCCTTGAAAGCCTCCTCGGCCACGGGGAAGCCATAGGTGTAAGAAGCCACCATACCCACCACTTCGCAACCATGACGGCGCAGCGCCTCCACAGCCTTCAGGCTGCTTCCACCCGTAGAGATGAGGTCTTCCACCACCACCACCTTGGCACCTTGGGGCAGTTCGCCCTCAATCAGGTTTTCCAGTCCATGGTCTTTGGGTTTGCTGCGTACATAGGCGAAAGGCAAGTTCAACGCATCTGCCACCAAGGCACCTTGTGCAATGGCACCAGTGGCCACGCCCGCCACAGCCTCGGCTTCGGGAAAGCAGGCCATCACGGCATGGGTGAGTTGCAGTTTCACGTAGTTTCGCAGCGCCGGGAAGGAGAGCGTCTTACGGTTGTCGCAATAGAATGGTGATTTCCATCCCGAAGCCCATGTAAACGGGTCGTTGGGTTGTAACTTGATGGCTTTCACATCCAGCAGTCTTCCGGCAAATTCTTTTTTCTGGTCGTTCATATGTTTGAGTTTATGATTTAATAGGAGTGAAGGAGTTGTTTGGAGTGGAGGAGTGAAGACATATGTCCGCAAACCAATTGTGAATCTTTAATTGTTGATTGTGAATTATCAATTATGAATTGTGAGTTTATGGGGTTATTTTATTTTTTCAGCGCAAAAGTAATGAAAAAAAATGAGATATGGTGAGGTTAGTGAAAAAACGTGTTGTTTTGAGTTCGTTTCATCAGTGTTTTGCAAATCCCAAGGAGAGGATACTGAAATGGGCAGCTCCACCCTTCCGTAGTTCATTAGCGCACGACACGATGGTGGCACCCGACGTCACGATGTCGTCGATGAGGAGGATATGCTTTCCCTGAACATCGGCTTTCCGGCATAGTTCAAACACCCCCTCCACATTTTCGTGTCGTCCTTGTATACTCTGTTGCGTTTGGCTGCCTTCGAAACGGATGCGCCGCACCACCTTCGACCTTATCGGCAACCCCGTAGCATGAGCCACGCCACGCGCTATCTCCATGCTCTGGTTATATCCTCGCTGACGCTCTCGCCGCTTTGCCAAGGGGATGGGCACAATCATGTCGATGCCCTCAAAAAAGGCATCCCTGGCACACTCCTGTGAGGCGAGACGCCCCATCTCCCACCCTATCTCCGGATGGTGATGGTATTTCAAATCGTAGATGATACGGCTGACCTCAGAACCCGCCTCATAGTAGAAAAGAGCCGCCGCCCGTTCGATGGGTATGCGCCCCCAAAAGAGTTTGGCCATCTCATTCTCATAAGCGTTGGCGGCAAAGTGGGTGCGCGGCAGATGCAGATTACAACGGGCACAAATCACCTCTTCGCCAACGGTCAGGCGCTGTCCACATATCGGACAAGCCCGAGGCGCTATCAGCATGATTAGCCTATGCCAAAAACTCGTCGTCTGCGCCATCGTCATCAACCGTTATGTCGTCGGCCTTCATACACCGGCGTATCAAGTCATAGGAAAAGCCACGACCGAGGGCGAAGCGCACCAGTTTGGCACGAGCCTCGTAATCATCCGTGGCACGCAGTGAACGCCGTTTGGAAGCAAGCAAGGGGCGCAACACGCGCAGATATTCCTCATCGTCCACCGCATCGAGTATAGGACGCGACACCTCATTGGGTATGCGTTTGAGGAAAAGCGCCTGCTCCACCTTGCGCCGTCCCCATTTGTTGTAACGTATCTTGTCCTTCACGAAGGCACGGCAAAAGCGTTCGTCGTCGACATACCGCTCTTCCACAAGATGGGCCATGATACGCGCCCTGGCCTCTTCGGTGATGCCCCATTTTCGCAGTTTCTCTTCCATGTCATGCGAGCATTGTTCCGAAGAGGCGCACAACGTCTCCAAGCGCAGCCGCGCCTCATTCTCTGTCATCTCTTTCATGGTCGTCGGGCTTGTTTGAAACGGCAACGGCCATAAGCATCGTCGCGCGTCTCTATCTGAATGAAATGTAGTTGGCCAAGCATCACCGTCAATTGCTCGGAAAAACGTGGATTGATTTCGAAAAAGAGTCTGCCGTCATGACGTAAAGCCTCGGCGGCATAAGTGGCGATAGCACGGTAGAACAGCAAGGGGTCGTCCTCACTCACGAACAACGCCTCTTCGGGTTCATAACGCAGCACATTGGGGTGCATCGCCTGACGTTCGCTTTCACCCACATAAGGTGGGTTCGACACGATGATGTCGAAACACTCCCTGTCGGCAGGAGGACGGAGCGCATCTTGTCGACGGATAGTCACCTCGGCAGCCAGACGTCTTGCATTGTCTGCCGCCACGGAGAGGGCGGTTGCCGACACATCCCACGCTTCCACCTCCGCCTCCACCATTTCTTTGGCCAGTGTGATGGCGATGCATCCACTGCCCGTGCCGATGTCCAACACATGGCAATGGGCAAGGTCGGTGCAGACAGACAATACCCAATCGCATAACTCTTCTGTCTCAGGCCGGGGAATGAGCACCCCTTGTTCCACCTTAAAAGACCTTCCATGAAAAACCGCCTCGCCCAGCACATACTGCAACGGCTCCGCCTTTTCCAGCCGCTCCATCATTTTTTCCAGTTTATGATGGTCGTCTGCGGATAATTGTGTAATTTTGCCGCTGAGGATGTCGGCGGTGGTCAGGCCGAAAGCCGATTCCATCACCCATCTCACGATGGCACGTGCCTCACCCTCGTCGTAGAGGGGTGTGAGTCGCAGCCACAATTCACGGTATTCCATACTTTGTAGGGATTGGATGGTTCTTCTGAAATGGATTACAAAAATACGGAAAAAAACGATATGAACAAAGAAACGACCGACGAAATCTTCATGCGGCGTTGTCTGCAACTAGCGGCCTGCGGTCATCGCGGCGCCCCACCCAACCCCATGGTGGGAGCGGTTATCGTGCATGCCGGGCGCATCATCGGCGAGGGTTACCACATCCGTTGCGGCGAAGGACATGCTGAGGTGAACGCCTTCGCCTCGGTACGCAAAGAAGATGAACCACTGTTACATGAAGCCACCATCTACGTCAGTCTGGAGCCATGCGCCCACCATGGCAAGACACCACCTTGCGCCGACCTCATCGTGAGCAAGGGCGTGCGCCGCGCGGTGGTGGGTTGTGTCGACCCCTTCGCCCAGGTGCAGGGGCGCGGTATCGAGAAACTACGTGCCGCGGGCATTGAGGTGACGGTGGGTGTGCTGGAGGCGGAATGTCGTTGGCTGAACCGTCGTTTTTTCACCTTTCACGAGAAACACCGCCCCTACATCTTACTGAAATGGGCGCAGACAGCCGATGGATTCATCGACGACCATGGACTGGCCTTGACCATCTCAACACCCTTCACTCGGATGCTCGTCCATCAAATACGCGCTGAATACGAGGCCATCCTTGTGGGGCGCGTCACCGACGAGCGTGAGCACCCTCGCCTTGACACCCGCTTGTGGGGCGGACCGTCGCCCCGCCGTTATGTACTGGGGGGAGGAAAACGCATCGCCACACTATTGGAAGAGATGTATGCCGACAAAATACAGTCGCTCATGGTGGAGGGGGGACGGCGTACGCTCCAAGGATTTCTCGATGCCAGCCTGTGGGATGAACTGCGCGTGGAGACCTCACCGCTCACCGTTGGCGATGGCACACAGGCACCGCCACTGCCCGAAGCGGCATTATCAATGCAAGAGGAGATAATCGAGGGAAACAAAATCTGCTATTATAAAAAACTATAGCGGCTATAATAGTGCCTACTATTGTTTCTATAGTTCTAGATAATTTCCATAGAAGTTATAAATTCCAAAGCAGCTATAGTTTCAATAAACACTATATCACTATAGCCTTAAAAACTCATTTCTTCCTTCCGAAGTCGGCAGGAATCTCGCCCCATTTCGACGTTTCCCATTTCAAGATGGGTGTTTGTATGGAGTGGGTGCGGAGCCAGTTCTCCGCACGGGCGATGATATTGTGTAGTTGCACGGTGCGCTCGGAACGTTCGAGCGTGGTCTTGCATTTTTTCTTGTTCACCCACAGAATGGCATTGTAGCTGTCGCTGTAGATGACCTTGTCGTGTATGCCGCGCTGCTCCATCAGTGCCAAGGCATGGACAATAGCAAGGAACTCACCGATGTTGTTCGTGCCAAACATGGGACCGAAATGAAAGATACGCTCCCCCGTCTGCAAGTCCACGCCTTGGTATTCCATCATGCCCGGATTGCCCGAGCAACCGGCATCGACGGCCCAAGCCGAAGACCTCACCTCGGAATGCAAAGGAAGCACCGTGTCATGCCGATAATCCGGCGGATTTTCCAATTTCATCACTCATTGTTTATCGTTTGGTTCCCCCCTCCTTGGGAGGGGGAAAGGGGGAGGCTTTCGTTCCCTTACATTCTCTCCGGCACTTCGATGCCCAACAGGCGCATGCCATTCTTGATGGTCTTCGCCACATTGGCGGCCAACACCAAGCGTACGGTCTTCTGCTCCTGGGTGTCGGCACCGAGGATGCTATAGTCGTGGTAGAACTGATTGAATTCCTTGGTCAGTTCATAACAGTAGTTGGCCACGCCGCTCGGACTATAGTCCTTACCTGCCTGCGCCACGGCAGCACCATATTCGGAGAGTTTCTGTATGAGTTGCATCTCCTTCTCGTTCACGGGCATGTCATCCGACAGAGCTTCGGGCAATGACAGTCCTTCCGCCTCCGCCTTGCGCAAGATACTACGGATACGAGCGTGAGTATATTGTATGAACGGGCCGGTGTTACCGTTGAAGTCAATACTCTCTTCGGGGTTGAACAGCATATTTTTCCTTGCGTCGACCTTGAGGATGAAATATTTCAGGGCGCCCATACCCACGATACGGGCTATCTCGTTCTTCTCCTCCTCACTAATGCCTTGCAGTTTGTTCACCTTGTCCTCGCTCAGCGTCTTGGCATCGGCAATCATCGTAGCCACTAAGTCGTCAGCATCGACTACCGTACCCTCACGGCTCTTCATCTTGCCATTGGGCAGTTCCACCATACCATAGGAGAAATGCACTAGGTCCTTGCCCCACTTGTAGCCCAGTTTATCGAGCAGCAGCGAGAGCACCTGGAAGTGGTAGTTCTGTTCGTTGCCCACCACATAAATCATCTTGTCGATGGGATAGTCGCGGAAACGCATATCGGCGGTGCCGATGTCCTGCGTCATATACACAGATGTACCGTCGGAACGCAACAACAGTTTATGGTCGAGGCCGTCACCGGTGAGGTCCGCCCACACGCTGTTGTCTTCCTTGCGGTAGAAGAGGCCCTTTGCCAAACCTTCCTCCACCTTCTTCTTGCCCTCGAGGTAGGTCTCCGACTCATAGTAAATCTTGTCGAAAGACACGCCCAAGGCACGGTAGGTCTCGTCAAATCCGGCATATACCCAGTCATTCATTTTTTTCCACAGCGCACGCACCTCGGGGTCGTTCTGTTCCCACTTCACCAACATAGCATGGGCTTCCTTGATGAGCGGAGCCTCGTCTTTAGATTTCTTCTCCGCCGCCTCGGCATCCATGCCTTCAGCTTGGTACTGCGCCATGAGCGCTTTCACCTCTTCGCGGTAGTGTTTATCGAACGCCACGTAATAGTCACCAATCAGGTGGTCACCTTTCTTGCCGCTGCTCTCGGGAGTCTCGCCGTTGCCCCACTTCAACCACGCCAACATCGATTTGCAGATGTGTATGCCACGGTCGTTCACGATGTTCGTCTTCACCACCTTGTTGCCGTTGGCCGCCATGATTTGCGCCAACGACCAACCGAGCAGGTTGTTGCGCACATGACCGAGGTGCAGTGGTTTATTGGTGTTGGGCGACGAATATTCTATCATCACCAACGGCGATTCGTCGGTGGCCTGCCGCTCACCATAGTGGGCATCGGCATGGATGTCGTTGAGCAGTCCCACCCACGCAGCGTTAGCCACCACGAGGTTGAGGAAGCCCTTCACCACATTGTAGGAAGCCACGGCCGGGCAATGGGCCACGAGGTACTGTCCTATCTCTTCAGCCACCTCTTCAGGACGTTTACGGGCCATCTTCACGAAGGGGAAGACCACCAATGTGAGGTGTCCCTCAAATTCACTGCGCGTCTTCTGCAACTGCACCATTTTCTCGGGCACCTGTTGCCCATACAACTGTTCCACGGCCTCAAACACCGCCTTGCTGATTGTGGTTTCTATCTTCATAATAACTGGTTTTCTGCTTGTTTGCAACTTTGTGGCTGCAAAAGTACTGCAAAATGAAGACAAAACAAAAAGAACAGTTCTTTTTTGTAAGCAGAAACAGTTATTTTTTCTTCAGCATTTCTTTCAAGCTGCCGTTGGCATCTGCCTCCAGCCAAGATTCCAGTTGGTCGTTCTTTCCCGTTTTTTCACGGTTGGCCACATAATAGGCCAACAGTCTCTTGATAACCGAAAGATAGGCTTCTTCATCGAGTGCTTTCACTTTGTTCTCAATACAATATTCTATGGATGCGGCCAGGAAGGCAGTCACATAATAGGTAATGTCTGTACGGGTCTTCATCACCCCCGCCAATCGCTCGTCTATCTCGATAGAGACATCGGCAGAATTGGTGCTCCACGTCAATAGATAAGAACTGATGTTCTTGTGCTGAGGGTCGTCGACAGACGTATTGAGTAGGTATTTCGCACAGGCAAATGCCTCGTGGATATGCTCGCGACAACCCTCTGCGGTCTCCAAATCCTTAAGGTTGAAACGGTCTTTTGCTTTTTCACGGAGATGGGACAAGCGGTTTTCCAGCTTTTCCACATTCTGACGGTCACCTTTGTCTGAATAGTATAGTTTTAGGTATTCCAACTCACTGATGTAATCGTCAGACAACTCGCCACCTAGTTCTTTAATGATAGACAAAGCCCTCAACTGATATTTGATGGCATCATCGTATAACTCAAGATTATGACAGTATTCGGCACAATGAATGAGGATGGCAGCCAAGTCGCCATCGTTCCTCAACAAGTCTTCATACACCTTCAGCGCTTTCTTGCCATTGTCGAGGGCTTGTTCCACCTTTCCGCCTTTTGCCTGATACAAAGACAGGTTATCTAGGAAGATGGCGTAATAATCATTGTCTGTTCCCACGTTATCACCCCATAGCGTAACCGTTTTTTGGGCCACGGCAATGGTCTCTTCGATTTTCCCCAGTCGATAGAGTATTCTTGACTGCATACCCAAACAGCGGATATAATCCTCATCTTTTTCTCCATTCATCCGTAGCAGTATTTCCGCTTGGGTAGCATTCAACCTCCAAGCCGCGGCATAATCTTCATTTTGGAACCGCTCGGTCGCGGCAGAGTCAAGGAAATGACAATACTCTTTGTTGAGCATATCGTTGGTGATGGCAAGAGGCTGGTCCTGTGCCAAAACAGCATGAGCTGTGAACCAGCAGCTGAGTATGAATAATAGTCTTTTCATATCTTATTTATTTTAAGGGTTGATTTGTGTTAACTTTACTTAGGAATCACCCCAAAAAATACCCATAAAACAATAGTTGCCAAATGGGTCCTGGATAATATAGACAAAAGGATGATCTGCATAGAAGTATGCCTCTGTCGGATTCATTATTTCACCTAGAGTGGCAAATGAACTTGAAGTAACGGCGCCTGCTCTTGTTCCATCTTCATCTATTATAACTTTGGTCTTTTGAATTACCTCTCTAATCTTCATCGGTTCAGATTGGATCCTGTTCAATTCGGCATAATCACTGAATATTTATCCGACTCCCAATGATGTAAGATAATTGTTTGCCTTGAACGAATAGTCAACCTCAAATTTGGGAATTTTGACATAGGTATGATTATACGACTTCAATTGTCTCATGGAAGAACTGAGTTTCTCCTCATCAAGGGATTGGAGCAACGAAGCAAGGCCATCAATTTTATCTGGGAGGAGAATATAGAGTCGGTAACCACCTACATAGGGTATACTGAGCATGGAGAAGTTATCAAGTTTTGCATATGAGAAAACTTCCTCATATTCCGTCATATTCATCATGTTTACTGATGAACTGATTCCACCCTTAAAAGGTTCCTTTTTAGTAAGCTCTTTATTAAAGCTCTGCACCCATCTGCCGTTAAAATAACTTGCAACGAACAAGTTTGCCGACTCATCATCATTCTGTTTAACAGGAAAACTGCTAAGCAATCCCTCTGTCTGTTTAGCACACCATTTGTCAATTTCTTGTTGTTGGGCACTATCGACATCTCCTTTAATAATACTGGCAAAATAGTCGTGTTTCAAAACCTTTTGAAAGGAAGGGTCTATGTTTACACGTTTTCCGGCCTGAAATAGTGTGGCAGTCAGCATATTTGATGATGGTTTTGCTTGGCCTAACATAAGTCTTCTGCAAAACTTATTGATACTGTCGATCTTAGTGGTGTCTATATTCAGAGCATTGCAGATTTCTTGTCGGGTAAGACCTGATGCGCTATTATTGATGATATTCAATGAATAGAACAATCCGATTGTTGAGACAAAAATGTTCTTTTGTCCCTCTTCCTCTGCAATTTTCTTTAATAACTTGATAGAGAAGTCATTGCCATTGCGTACTAAAATCTGTTCATCCTCTGTTAATCCATAGGATACTTGCGTCTCTGCAGCTAATTCCGATACTGACTGTTGCGGAGATTCTTTGCAACCTGTCAAAACAGATAGGAGATAGAATGGATAGAAGAAAAAGACTATGTTCTTTTTCATAGCTTGATTAGTTTTAAACTGTTATCATCATAACGCTAAGCTAATGACTGATTTGGGTTTAAGTCTTCACATTTTCGAATGCAAAAATAAAGATTATTTCGATTATTCCCAAGAAAAAGGATGACCATTCTTATCTTCTCTTCCCTTTCAAGGAATGATGATTTTCTTGCTTTCCTTAGCTGTTTGTACAATATAGGTGCCAGATGGGAGTGAAAGCCCCGACTTTAATCCTTCATAACGCTTGATGCCTTGCAGGTCGTAGGCTATAATATGTTGATCTGCCGTAGGCATCTCGTTAAGCGACGTAGGAGATGGTTCAGTTGTAGCGGGCGTTTTAACTGGTCGGGATGACGAAGGAGTGTCCTCCTTTTCCACATCATAATCATATCTGAAAGTGATGGGAATACAATATTTCGTGCGTGTCGATTCACCATTGAATTTTCCAGGTATCCATTTAGGCATGGAGGCGACCACTCGTAATGCTTCGGCATCAAAGGCTGGATCCAGACTTCTCACCACCTTGGCCTCAGTGATGCTTCCGTCTTTCTCCACCACAAAACTGACGACCACCTTACCCTGAATACAATCTTCTTCATGACCAAGCGGCCAATGAATGTTTTCTTTCAGGTAATCAAGCAAGGCGTTCATTCCGCCAGGAAATGAGGGCTGCTGTTCATAGTCACAGAAAATAATGCATTTCTGAGTATCCTTGTTTTTGATACTGTCGTTTTCTTGTGCTGTCGCAAGAGTCCAACTCAAGGCGAACAGACAACTGATCATCAATAATCTTTTCATGTCGTTTTTTATTATAAGGGTTGATATTTGTTTTTTATCTTCGTTCCATGTTCGTTTTTCTTCTGCAAAGATAAACCGAAAACTTCATTATTACAATACCCCTTTGGTCATTGGCACAAACGAATAATATAACCATCTGTAAAACAGCGTTTTGGAAAATTCAGCCATCCCTTTTTGACACAAATAAACAGGTAGGACATTTGTGACTTTTCGTTATTTTAACGCAGAATTGTATGTTGAAAATGAGTATTTTTGTAACTTTGTAACCGACACCCACCCCCGATTCCTCCCTTGGGGAGGGGAGTCCTAAACGACCAACGAATGTCCAAGATTCATATACTTAATAGCGAGTTCAGCGAGCGGCAACCGCTGCAGTTCGCTCCGGGCATCAAAGCGGGCTTCCCATCGCCCGCCGATGACTACCGCCATGACACGCTTGACTTTAACCGCGACTTCATCCGTCATCCCGAAGCGACATTCTACGGACGGGTGGACGGCGACTCGATGATTGAGGCGGGCATCAGCGATGGCGACATCGCCGTCATCGACCGCTCCCTTGAACCGCATCACGATGATATCGTGGTGGCCTTCGTCAACGAAGAGTTCACCATCAAACAACTCGACCTCAGCCATAAGGAAGAGGGATATATCCTGCTCCGACCTGCCAATCGACGTTACCAACCCATCCATATCGATGCCGGCGACGACTTCGAGGTGTGGGGTGTGGTGGTGTGGACCATCAAAAACTGGCGGAAACTTTAATACCCACCCCCGACCCCTCCCCAAAGGAGGGGAGTGATAAGGGGGAAGGGGGAAGGGGTGCGAGGGAGGTTCCCAAAACTATGTACGGCATCATAGATTGCGACAACTGTTATGTCTCCTGTGAGCGGGTGTTCCGACCCGACCTCAACGGCAAACCCGTGGTGGTGCTCAGCAACAACGACGGGTGCGTGGTGGCGCGCTCCAACGAGGCCAAACAGATGGGGGTGAAGGAAGGTACTCCCTACTACCAATTGGCGCAACTTTTCCCCAACCAGAAGATTGCCGTTTTCTCGTCGAACTACGAGCTGTATGGTGAACTGACAGGACGCGTTGTTGACATCATCCGACAGGAGGCACCCGCCTATTTCCGCTATTCCATCGACGAGTGTTTCATCTACCTCGACGGCATGGAACACCTCGACCTGAAGACTTGGGGCGAACAACTGCACCACACCATTCGTCGCTCTGTAGGCGTGCCCGTGAGCATTGGGCTGGCACCGACAAAGACACTGGCGAAGATGGCGAGCTATTTCGCCAAGCACTATCCTGGCTACCGCCACTGCTGTCTCATCGACACACCGGAGAAACGCACCAAGGCGCTCCGCCTCTATCCCATTGGCAAGGTATGGGGCATCGGCCGCCGTTACACAGCACGTCTCGAAGCCATGGGTATCAAGACGGCCTACGACTTTGCCCATCATCATGGCGATTGGGTGAGGGCCACTTTCAACAATATCGTCATCTACCGCACATGGGCGGAACTCAATGGCGAGGACTGTGTGCCCAACGAACAGCTGACCAAGAAAAAGAGCATCTGCACAAGCAGGAGTTTTAACGGCATGATCGACGATATTGAGACGCTGCGCACTCATGTGGCGAACTATGCCGCACGGTGCGCCGAGAAACTGCGCCGACAGGGAACGTCAGCCTCTATCGTGAGTGTGTTCATCCACACCAACCCGTTCCGCGAAGATCTGCCGCAATACTACAATTTCCAAGAGACACGACTGTTGACACCCTCCAATGCCACCAGCATCATCGTCGAGGCTGCACACCAAGCCCTGCAACAGATATACCGTCCCCATTACCGCTACAAAAAGGCTGGGGTCATCGTCATGGATCTCGGCAGCAATGTGCAGACGAACTTCCTCGACTTCGATGCCGACCGTTTCCAGAAACTCAAACAACTGGATGCCGTCGTCGACCGCATCAACAAAATACACGGTACCGAAACCATCGTGCTCGGTGCACAGCAATACACCCGCCGTGGCGGCAAGGGCAAGGCTGAGGTGTTCGCCAACGCCATCAAGCACGATTTCAGAAGTCCTAACCCAACCACCCGCTGGAGTGACATTATTAAGCTGAAGTAAAGAAAAAGCTTTGAAGGGAAGTTAAAGGGCTTTGAAAGGGAGTTAAAGGGACATTTCTCCGACGCTGTAGGAACGTGCTTGTCTCGCCCAATCAGCAGACTCTCCCCTCTGCCAAAACACTAAACCCTATACACTAAACATTTATATTATGAAAAAAACGATTATTATTGCCGTGACGATGTTCATGGCTTGCCTCACTTTCAATGCGTGTGGCAAAAAGAAAGTATCAATTGACAAGTTAAAGAGCCAGATTAAGGAAGCCATGCTCGATGAAGCTCGTAATGAGGGCAACACCCTCGTCATTACAGAGTTCACACTCGAAGAAGACGGAAACGGCAACTACAAGGGCGTTGCCCGCTGCACGAAAAACGACAGTGTAAAAGCCGTCTATGACATCACCGTTCAGGATTCGGGTGACGACTTCGATGCAGAGTGGAACCTGGTGGAAGGAGACAAACCAGCCACCGCCAGTCCTGATTCTATAGGCGGTTCACCGAAGTAACAGACTTCAATTACACGAATCACGATAAGTGAGGACATGAAACCATTCGACGACGGCAATTGATTTGCCGTCGTCGAATCAAAAAGACATTATTTCACGCCTTGCCGGAGTCTTTTTCATCTGTATTTTCTTCTTCGATGAAGAAACGGCCGGTTGGTAAGGGCATATTCTCTTCTAAGCATTTGTAGTAACGCGCCCGTGCTTTTTTTTCACGTTTGAACATGGCTTTAGTTCCTTCTACGCTTTGAGTGAAGCAAAGGTGCTCGCTGATGTTCATTGCATGGGCCATGCCTTCCACGTCGAGGTTGTCGGTGCCGATGAGGGAGAAGGTCCACTTCTGTTCCTTCAGTTTGTCGATGAGGTTTTTCACCATTTTCAGCGTCCACTCTTGCGAACTGTTCTCCATACCATCGGTGATGATGGTCACCAACACATTATCGTCCGTTTCCACCTGTGCGTTGAGTTTCGACACGGTCTTGCCGATGGCATCATAGAGTGGCGTGGCGGCACATGGGTTATAGTCTTTCCAGTTGAGGTCATGGGTGTCTCGTGCCAAGGCATCATCAAAATGCCATTTCATGTGTCCGCTGTCGAAAGTCACCAAAGTGACATGTTGCTCCGTTTCGGGGTATTTCTCCTGCATGGAGCGCACGGTAGACAATGTCTCGTTCATTCCCGCAAACGCCTGTTGGCGGATGACTGACATGGAACCACTCTCGTCGACGATAATCAAATTGAATACTCTTTTCATTTTTCCTGATGTTTTTAGTGAATACTATTGTTTATGAATTGCCTTTTATCTCTTTAAAGACAATTTCAGGAAAAAATTAAGCAGTGGAAGTATTTTTTTGTATTTTTGCGGGTAAAAGGGAAAAAACATGAATTTTGATAATTACATCATCGAAGGTTTTCGCCGTGGAGACGCCTGGGTTTTCAAGAACTTTTTCTATGAATACTGCGAGGTGGCTTACCGTATCTTCGACCAACGATATGGACTGAGTCAAAAAGAAAACCTCGACTTCATGTCTCTTGCGCACCAGTATGCCCTATACCTGATGGAACATGACTGGAAGCCATTGGAAGACCGTTCGCCCAACGTGTCACTCCGCACATGGATGATTCACGGGTTTCGCTATATCGTGCTCGACGCCCTGAAATGGTACAAGCGCGAATACGGCACGCTGACTTTTGAGGACTATATCAAATCGTTCGACACCAGCCAAAACCTGCGTCTGAACTTCAACAAACTCATTCTCGACATCTGCGATGCAGCCAAACTCGACCGCATCTCACGAACCATCTTGGTGATGTTGCTGGTGGAAGGTTACAAAAGTAAGGACATCGCAGCAAAGATAGGCATCACACCCTCTGCCGTATCGCAACGGTTCCAGACACTGAAAGACAAATATATCATCCCCTATTTCAAAGAGAACTTCGACATGGACTTCGACATGGCAGAGGTGATGGATGTGGAAGTTGCCGAGAATCAAAGCATCATTCTTCACGATGTTTTCCCGACAACCACAAGCGATTATACCGAAACCATCTCCAGCGAATATTACGAAGACATCGATGGCATTTCCTACATCGACCGAGATACAATCAAAGAACAATACAAAGAAATACCTATGGAAAAGAAACGCACCACTCCGGAATTTATCAACCATTTGGAACCAGGCGAGATTTTCGTCTTCGGCAGCAACCTCAGGGGCATGCACGGCGGTGGCGCCGCCTATGCCGCCTACCGTAAGTTCGGCGCCATCATGGGACAAGGCGTGGGCTTGCAGGGACAGAGCTACGCCATCCCCACCATGCAGGGTGGCGTGGAGACCATCAAACCCTATGTGGACGAGTTCATCGCATTTGCCAAGGAGCATCCGCAACTCACCTTCCTGGTGACAAGAATTGGCTGTGGCATTGCGGGCTTTACCGACGACGAGATTTCCCCGCTCTTCGATAAAGCCCACGATGTAGAGAATATCGTACTTCCAGAAGGATGGTGACCACCCTATCTGACGTTATTATCTCTCCCAACTAATTACGAACGACAGCGTCCGTGGCCCGAAAGGTACCTGGTGTTCGGGCAATGCCCAAGCACCCCAACTATTGATGCCGCCCACACCGGCATGGTCGCTGTCGATGAAGAGGTTGGTATATTGTGAATGCGGCACATCACACTGGTGGCGCTGGTGCTTATCATCACCTTCGTCTAGCGTCAACACATCGTAGTGCAGTGCCGACATATAAAGAGGTTTCCCCTCCAGGCCAAAATAAAAACTGCTATCGTACATCATGCCTGAGAGCACTTTAAGACCTCGGCCTTGGGCATCCGTCTGTCGCCACCACCGAATGTCGCTCTTCGTACCCGTTTCCTGTGGCCGCACATAGGGGAAGAATTGTTCGTCGGCAGTTTGGCGGTAGATGCCGATGCGTTGCGACTCCTTACGGTCAATATAGTTCTCTATGGGTCCACGCCCGTAATATTCACTGCGGTCCATGTCGTAGGGCATTTGCATGACCATGCCGAAGCGTATCAGGTCGGGACCTTTCGCCGTGTCGGTGAGCAACCGTTGAGTGACCGACATCAATCCGTCGCGCGAAATCTCATATTCCAATGCCAGTTTTGCCTTCACGTCTGGCATGTCATAAAGGGTATTTATACGCACACGCGTGTTCTTTTCCACCATCTTCGCATCCATTGAGAGCAGGTTCATCTGCGGGTCGCGCCACGCTTTAAGTTGACGTTGTTTCCTAGCGCCCATGTCATTGTCGGTCACCGCACGCCAGAAATTGGGTTTCAATGAGCCGCCATTGCCCAACAGTTCATGGCCGTCGGCCGTGAGGTGCGTCATCCATCCCGTCTGCTTGGAGAACGCCATCTCCCAAGTGTCGCCACAGATGGTGACTAGGTCACCCTTCTTCGGGTTTTCCAGACGGATGTGCGGGACGCTGAAAAAAGTGTCAACCATCACCACCTCAAATCCAGGCAATGGCAATTGCTGATACGCTACCCTCTGGTTCGCCTCCATCAGTGGCTCGGCATTTTTTAAAATGAAATCGATGTTTAGGAAGCCCTCGCCTCCTTGTTGCAATTCATTGATGGGAAGGGTTATTTCCGTGGACTGTTGCGGTGCCACATCTAGGTCGTAATCCATGCCACCGCCTACCACCTCGCCATCACGGGACACGCTCCATTGCATGGCCACATTGCTCAGGTCGCGGAAGAAATTCTCATTCTTCACACGGATACGTCCCTGTTCCATATCCACCGGTTCCACCCAGATGTTCTGATAGAAATAGCCCACCTCATACATCTGCGGACTGGGCACACGGTCGGGTGTCACAAGTCCATTGCAGTTGAAATTGTTGTCCGACGGGTCGTATTCGTTGTAGTCACCACCATAGGTGTAGATGTCGTGGCCCTCCTTGTCCTTCCCATGTAACGCCTGGTCGACAAAGTCCCAGATGAAGCCACCTTGGTATTTTGGATATTTGCGCACCGCCTCCCAGTATTCCTTGAAGCCACCGCTTGAATTGCCCATGGCATGACTGTACTCACACTGAATGAGCGGTTTGGTGGAGGCGGGATTGGCGGCATATCGTGCGCAGTCATGCTGCGACATATACATCGGGCAGAAAATATCGGTGTTGTCACCCAATCCAGCCGGTTCCCATTGCACGGGTCGCGTCGTGTCCTGACTTTTTATCCACCGATAGGCAGCGGCAAAGTTCTCTCCGTCCTTCGATTCGTTGCCCAGACTCCAGATGATAATGCTGGGATGGTTGAACTGTATGGCCACATTATGTTGGTTGCGCTCCAATATCTGCCGAGCAAACATCGGGAGTGCCGACCGCGACTCCCTCTCATACAAGAAACCATGGCTCTCTTGGTTGGCTTCGGCACACACATAGATGCCATATTCGTCACACAGGTCATACCACCGTGGGTCGTTGGGATAATGACTGGTGCGCACCGCGTTGATATTGAACTGCTTCATGAGTTTTATGTCCTGTATCATGCGTTCGAGGCTCACCACATAGCCACCGTCGGGGTCCATCTCATGGCGGTCAGCACCCTTGATGTAGATGGGCTGACCGTTGACCAGCAATTGACCGTCTTTGATTTCCACCCGTCGGAAACCCACTTTTTGGACGATAGCCTCAACGGGTTCTTTCTTGCGTGCCGGAGCCAACGAGGCCACCAACTTATAGAGATGAGGTGTCTCGGCCGTCCATAGTAACGGATTTGTCACGGTGAGTGTAGCTTGTCGACGCACGGCACCCGACGGCGTAGTCTCCACAACGGCACTCTTGTCACTGATCATGCCCGACGCCACCACATTGCCCTCGGCATCGTCCAAACGCAAGAGAAGGTTTCCCTTGCCCTGGATGGTAGCATCTACGAGCAACTGTCCCTCGGTGAAATCGCTGTTGGGCAGAGCCGTTAGTCGGATATCCTCGACATGCAGTTTCCCATCACGGCAATAGAGGTAACTCTCACGTGCCACACCCGAGAGACGCCAGAAGTCCTGGTCCTCGCAATAGGAGCCGTCGCACCAACGGAACACCTGCATGGCTATCAGGTTGTCGCCCGTATGGATAAAAGGTGTGATGTCGAACTCGGTGGCCACCTTCGAATCCTCGCTATAGCCAACGAACTGTCCGTTCACATAGAGATAGACACATGAGGTGACTGACCCGAAGTGGGCAATGACCTGTTTGCCTTTCCAACTGTCGGGGATATTGACGGTGCGTCGGTAACTGCCCACATGGTTGTCGCGCACGGGCACCTCAGGTGGGTTGTTCTCGAAATGACCACGCCAAGCAAAGCCCACATTCACATATTCTGGGTCGCCATAGCCATTGAGTTCCCACATGGCAGGCATGTTCATCGTGTCCCACTGACTATCGTCGAGAGTGGGAAGGAAAAAGTCCTGCGGTCGTTCATTGGCATGCTCCACCCACTTGAATCTCCATGGTCCATCAAGCGAGAGATAGCGGTTCGACGTTTTTTTGTCACCTTTCAATGCCTTGTCTGCGGAATCGAAGGCGAAAAAGGAAGTATGGGGTGTGAGACGATTGACGCTATTCACCTGCAAATCATGCCACTCTGTGAAAGTGGGTTGCTGTATGGTGGTTTGCGCCATGGCGAATGACGCGACGGCCAATGCCGAAATCAATAATGAGGAACGCATTAGGAAGATTAAAAAAATTTAAATTAAAAGGTTATTTAGGAGTTCAGACGAATGCTTTTTGGGGAGTCCGCAGGCTGATTTTTCACTTTTACTTTCATGGGAGTCACAGGAGTTCAGACATTAGTCTGCGGGCATTTCTCTTGCTCCTTGCTCCTTGCCCCTTGCCCCTTACACCCTCCCTTTGGGAGGGCCGGGGTGGGTATCCCTTAGGAAGGGCTGGGGTGGGTATTAAAACGATTCGAGCCAGGATTTCAGGTTCATAATCATCTCGAGATGGTATTTGAAACTGAGGCGGCTGCCCCAACCATGACCTCCAGTGGGATAGACATGAATGGATGCCGGCACATCGTGACGATACAGTTCCATGTAGTAATTGGCCCCATTGGCAGGCAGCACCACATCATCATCGTCGCTCAGGGCAATCCATGCCCGCGGCGTCATGCGTGTCACCTGCTGGTCGTTACTAAAATCTTTCTCCTGCTTTTTCGCCTTACCGCTACCCAAGAGATTGTCGTGCGACCCCTGATGGGTGAGTCCCGGCATCATGGTGATGACAGGATAGAACAGTATCTGGAAATTGGGTTTGGCATCTCCTGTGGCATGTGTGGCGATAGTCGAGGCGAGGTGCCCACCTGCCGAAAAGCCCATAATACCCACCTGCTCCGGGTCGATATGCCACTCATAGGCATGGTTACGCACATACCTGATGGCCTCTTCAGCATCACTGATGGGAACTTTGTAATTACCATGCGGCATACGGTATTTCAACACCACAGCCGTAATACCCATATTGTTGAAGAATGCCGCCCAGTCGTGTCCCTCATGGTCCATGGCAAGATGGCTATAACCACCACCCGGACAGATGACGATGGCACGACCTGTGACCAGCCGTGACTCAGGTAGATAAACAAATACCTTGGCGGTATCAGAAGGATCTCCGTTCTTATTGGGTGCTTTGTTGGGCCACAGCGGCTCCTCATAGGTTTGTTGGGCCATGGCCATAATGGAGCAGCATGCTATTGCACAGGTAAGTAAAAAACGTCTTTTCATTTGCGTTTGATAGATAAAATGGTAAAAATCGAAGTGTTTCTTTGCAAAGGTAATGATTTTTTCGTAATATTGCAGGACAATTGAAAAGTAAAAAGGGAAAAAAGGGAAAAAAGAAGTAAAGGGGAAGTAAAAAGGGAAGTAAAAAAGGAAGTAAAAAAGGAAGTAAAGCACTTCGTGCTGGACAATAGCTTTGAAAAGTAAAAGAGTAAAAGAGTAAAAAGGGAAAAAAGTAGGCGGAGTAATGTCCATTTTAACTCCCAATTTAACTTCCATGAGCGAAGCGAATTAACTCCTATTTTAACTCCCGATTAGAAAAGAGCGAAGCGAATTAACTCCTATTTTAAACTCCCAATAAAATAAATAAAAAGCATGAATAAACGATTTCTTATCATTGCCGCCCTTATGGGCATGGCGCTTGGGCTACAGGCCAAGGTGCGTCTGCCGCACCTTATCGGTAACGACATGGTTCTTCAGCAAAACACCGAAGCCCGTCTGTGGGGCTGGACCAAGGCCGGCAAGAAAGTGAAGGTCACCCCCTCGTGGGACAACAACACCGTCAGCGCCACCGCCGATAGCGACGGCCGTTGGTTGGTAAAGGTAAAAACACCGGCCGCTAGCTTCACTCCCTACAGCATCACCTTCGACGATGGCGACAAGCTCACCATCACGGGCGTGATGACTGGCGAGGTCTGGGTCTGCGCTGGCCAGAGCAACATGGAGATGCCCGTCAAAGGCTTCGGCAACTGTCCCGTGGAAGGTTACAACCTAGCCGTGGCCGATGCCGTGAACTCACGTGGCGTGCATTATGTGAAGATACCCAGTGTGATGTCGATGACACCGCTCGACGATGCCGAGTGCGAATGGAAGGTATGTGACCCGTCAACCGTCAGCGAGGCTTCCGCCACTGGCTATTTCTTCGCCCGTCTGGTGAGCCGCACGCTCAACATCCCCGTGGGACTGGTGATGGCCAACAAGGGAGGCACACGCGTGGAGAGTTGGCTCACCCGCGAGAATCTGCAGCGTTACACCCAGGAGACACTCGACTCGATGGAGATGGTGCGCCGCTTCCCGTGGGACTACCACCGTCCGCTGCTCTGGGGCAACGGCACCTTCAACCCCATCCTCAACTACACCGTCAAGGGCATTCTTTTCTACCAAGGCTGCTCGAACGTGGGCGACCCTGGCAACCAATATTCCGACCGTTTGGCACTCCTCGTGCGTCAGTGGCGTGAACAGTTCGGATTGGGCGACATCCCCTTCTATTTCGTGCAGATAGCGCCCTATTACTATGACGACGACGTGAACGGCATCAGTGGTGCACTGTTGCGCGAACAACAGTTCCGCGCCGCACAGATTATCCCCAACAGCGACATCGTGTGCACCAACGACCTGTGCTACCCATGGGAGACGCAGCAGATACACCCCTGCCAGAAACAGCCCGTGGGCGAACGCCTGGCATTCATCGCACTGAACAAGACCTACGGCATGAAGAGCATCATGTGCGACAGTCCGTCGTTCAAGGAGATGACCATCAAAGGCGACACCTGCTTCGTACGCCTGCAAAATGACTACGACGGCATCAGCCGCTATGAAGACATACAAGGTTTCGAAGTGGCTGGCGCCGACCGTGTGTTCCACAAGGCCAACGCCTATTACTACTGGACAAAAGGCATCATCATCACCTGTCCTGAGGTGAAGGAACCTGTGGCGGTGCGCTACTGTTTCCGTAACTTCCAATTGGGCAACGTGGCGAACCAAGCACTATTGCCGCTATTCCCCTTCCGAACGGACCAGTGGTGAGATACCCACCCCAGCCCTTCCAAGGGGATACCCACCCCAGCCCTCCCAAAGGGAGGGAGTGTTAAGGAATAAGGAGAATACCCACCCCAGCCCTCCCAAAGGGAGGAAGTGTTAAGGGGCAAGGAGAATACCCACCCCAGCCCTCCCAAAGGGAGGGTGTAAGGGGCAAGGAGCAAGAGAAGACCTTAAGGTAAAAGTTAAGAGTGAAAAGTGAAAAATCAGCCTGCGGACTCCCCAAAAAGCATTCGTCTTCACTCCTTCACTCCTCTCACTCCTCCACTCCTAAAAAAGCATTCGTCTTCACTCCTTCACTCCTCTCACTCCTCCACTCCTAAAAAAGCATTCGTCTGAACTCCTAAATAACTCAAAAAATGCATATTCTCGATATCTTCGCGCACTGTCCCTTCTGTGGCAGTGCGCAATTCCTTACACAAGACGAAAAGAGTAAACGGTGCGCCGACTGCGGCCATGAGTATTACCTCAACCCCTCGTCGGCCAATGCCGCCTTCGTGATGAACACACAAGGCCAACTGCTCGTCATACGCCGCCGCAAAGAGCCTCAGGCAGGCATGCTCGACCTGCCCGGTGGCTTTGCCGACATCGGCGAGACCGCCGAAGAGGGTGTTGCCCGTGAGGTGAAGGAAGAGACGGGACTGACCGTGAAAAAAGTGGAATACCTGTTCAGTTTCCCCAATACCTATGTCTACTCTGGCATGACCATCCCCACCCTCGACTTGTTTTTCTTATGCCATGTCGACGATTTTTCCACACTCCATGCCGCCGATGATGCCGATGCCACCATGTGGTTACAACCCGATGAGGTGGAACCAGAGAGCTTTGCATTCGAATCCATCCGAAACGGCGTGCGCGTTTTCTTAAAAAAACTAAAAAAATCGCCTATATAATAAGGTGATAAAAAAGTTATGCTTACTTTTGCGCCCCAAAAGGATTAAAGGGAAGTTATAAGAGGAAGAAAAAGGGGAAGTAAAAAAGGAAGTAAAAGGGGAAGTAAAAAAGGAAGTAAAGCACTTCGTGCTGGACAAATGCTTTGAAAGGTAAAAGAGTAAAAGAGTAAAAAAGTAAAAAAGTAAAAATAGTAGGCGGAGTAATGTCCATTTTAACTCCCAATTTAACTTCCATGAGCGAAGCGAATTAACTCCCATTTTAACTCCCAATTAAGAAAAAACTCCCATTTTAACTCCCTCTTAGAAAAGAGCGAAGCGAATAAACTCCCTATTCAATTACCCTTCGAAAAAAATAGTAAGTAAGCATATGCAAGACAATTTAGTAATCGTGGAAAGCCCTGCCAAGGCCAAGACGATAGAGAAATTTTTGGGCAAGGACTTTAAGGTGATGTCAAGTTACGGTCATATCCGTGACCTGAAGAAGAAAGAGATTAGTATCGACCTCGACACAATGTTGCCCGACTATGAGATTCCCGAAGAGAAAAACCGTTTGGTGAGCGAACTAAAAGCCAGTGCCAAGAAAGCGAAAACCATCTGGCTAGCTTCCGATGAAGACCGTGAAGGAGAAGCCATCTCTTGGCACCTGTGCGAGGTGTTGGGTCTCGACGAGGCAAACACCAACCGTATCGTTTTCCATGAGATAACCAAACCCGCCATCCTCAGTGCTATTGAGAACCCGCGCCACCTCGACATGAACCTGGTGGATGCACAGCAGGCCCGCCGTGTGCTCGACCGTATCGTGGGATTCCGTCTGTCGCCGGTGCTCTGGCGTAAGGTGAAGCCCGCACTCTCCGCCGGACGTGTGCAGAGCGTGGCCGTGCGACTCATCGTGGAGCGCGAGCGCGAGATTCAGGCTTTCGAGAGCGAGACCTATTACCGCGTCGGCGCCACTTTCCTGTTGGCCGATGACGACAAGACGGAGGTGAAGGCTGAACTGAACCATCGTTTCAAGACGCACGAAGAGGCACTTGCATTCCTTGAGAAATGTGTCGACGCACAGTTCCAGGTCACCGACATCGTGAAGAAACCCCTTAAGCGTGTGCCAGCACCACCCTTCACCACGTCGACGCTCCAACAGGAGGCAGCCCGCAAACTGGGTTTCACCGTGGCGCAGACGATGATGGTGGCACAGCACCTCTACGAGAACGGTCTCATCACCTATATGCGTACCGACTCGGTCAACCTGTCGACGCTGTGTCTGGGACAGAGCAAGGAAGAGACCATCAACCTCTTTGGCAAAGAATACAGCAAGCCACGCAATTTCCAGACCCGTGCGAAGGGTGCCCAGGAGGCTCACGAGGCCATCCGTCCCACGAACATGCAGCAGCATGCCATCGAGGGCAACGCCCAGGAGAAACGACTCTATGAACTGATATGGAAACGCACGCTGGCCTCACAAATGGCCGACGCCCAGATAGAGAAGACCACAGCCAACATCAGCGTGAGCGGCACCGACAAGGTGTTCGTGGCCAATGGCGAGGTGGTCACCTTCGACGGTTTCTTAAAAGTGTACCGCGAGTCGGTGGACGATGAAGAGAACAGCCTCGACGAACAGGGCAACATGCTGCCAGCGATGAACAAGGGCGACCTGCTGCGACGCAAGGAGATTACCTCCACACAGCGCTTCACCCTCGGTCCAGTACGCTACACCGAAGCCAGCCTGGTGCATAAGATGGAGGAACTGGGCATCGGTCGTCCTTCGACCTACGCGCCCACCATCAGCACCATACAGCAACGCGACTATGTGCAGCGTGGCGACAAGAAAGGTGATGAGCGCACCTACATCATCGACACGCTCAAGGGCAACAAGATATCCACCAAGGAGAAGAGCGAACTCGTGGGCAGCGACAAAGGCAAACTGCTGCCTACCGATATCGGCATCGTGGTGAACGACTTCTTGATGAATTATTTCCCCAACATCATGGACTATAACTTCACCGCCAAGGTGGAGACCGAATTCGACAAGATTGCTGAAGGCAAGGCGAAGTGGCAGTCCATGGTGAAGAAATTCTATAAGGATTTTGAGCCTGTGGTCGAACGCACCATGAATATTCGCGCCGAGCACAAGGCGGGTGAGCGCCAACTGGGCATCGACCCGGAGAGCGGTCGTCCCGTATTCGTGAAGATAGGCCGTTTCGGTCCCATCGTGCAGATAGGTACCGCTGACGACAAGGAGAAGCCGCGCTTCGCCCAGTTGCCCGACAACAAGAGCATGGAGACCATCACCCTGGAAGAGGCGCTCGAACTGTACTGCCTGCCCCGTGAGGTGGGAACCTTCGAAGGCAAGCCAGTGGTCATCGGCAATGGCCGTTTCGGACCTTATGTGCTCCACGACAAGAAATATGTGTCGCTGCCGAAGACCGACGACCCCTATACCATCACTTTGGAGCGGGCCACTGAACTCATCCAGAAAAAACGCGAGCAAGAGACACAACGTCATATCAAGACCTTCGCCGAGGACGAGCGCATGCAGCTGCTCAACGGCCGTTTCGGTCCATACATCGCTTTTGACGGCAAGAATTACCGTCTGCCGAAGAGCAAGCATGCTACCGTGGCCAACCTCACTTTTGAGGAGTGCATGGACATCGTGAACGCCACTCCGGCGAAAAAGAAATAAACCATGACGCGCATCATCCTCATCGGCTATATGGGCGCCGGCAAGACGACCGTCGGTCGACAGTTGGGCATGGCGCTGGGTATACCGTTCTACGACCTCGATTGGTATATCGAGGGAAGGATGAGAAAGACGGTGCCCCAGCTATTCGCCGAGCGGGGCGAAGAAGGTTTCCGCCTGGTGGAACGAAACATGCTGCACGAGGTGGCCGAATTTGAGGATGTGGTACTCAGTTGCGGTGGTGGCACACCTTGTTTCTTCGACAACATGGACTATCTGAATTCCCAGGGAGAAACCATCTACCTGAAGGCGTCGCCTGAAGTGCTCTATGGCCATCTGAAGATGGGACGCACCGAACGGCCACTGCTCAAGGGCAAGAGCGCCGAGGAGATGCAGCAGTTCATCACCAACCAGCTGGCGCAACGTGAGCCTTTCTACAGCAAGGCCAAATACACGCTCGACGTCAACCTGCTCGACAACTACGAGAAGATAAAAACCTCGGTCCTTCGCATCCGCGAGATGCTGAAAGTTTAATACCCACCCCGGCCCTCCCAAAGGGATACCCACCCCGGCCCTCCCAAAGGGAGGGTGTAAGGGGCAAGGGGCAAGGAGCAAGGAGCAAGAGAAGACCTTAAGGTAAAAGTTAAGAGTGAAAAGTGAAAAATCAGCCTGCGGACTCCCCAAAAAGCATTCGTCTTCACTCCTCTCACTCCTCCACTCCTAAAATAGCATTCTTCTTCACTCCTGAACTCCTAAATAACTCATAAACTCACAAACTAAAAATCTCATCAACTAAGATATGAAAAAATGGACCATCGAAGACGCCCGTGAACTGTACAACATCAACGGTTGGGGCACCTCCTATTTCGGCATCAACGAAAAAGGAAACGTCTATGTCACCCCTTGCAAGGACCAGACACAGATCGACTTGCGCGAAGTGATGGACGAACTGTCGTTGCGCGACGTGACGGCTCCGGTGCTCTTACGTTTTCCCGATATTCTTGACAACCGTATCGAGAAGACTTGGAGTTGTTTCAAAAAAGCCACCAAGGAATACGACTACAAGGGTGAAAACTACGTGGTCTATCCCATCAAGGTGAACCAGATGCAACCCGTGGTGGAGGAGATTATCTCACACGGACGAAAGTTCAACCTTGGTCTGGAAGCCGGCTCAAAGCCCGAACTCCATGCCGTGATAGCCATGCAATGTCAGAGCGACTCCATCATCATCTGCAACGGCTACAAGGACCAGAGCTATATCGAGTTGGCACTGCTGGCACAGAAGATGGGCAAGCATATCTTCATCGTCGTGGAGAAACTCAACGAGTTGGACACCATCGCCCGCGTGGCGAAGAAACTGAACGTGCGCCCGAACATCGGCATACGTATCAAACTGGCCAGCAGTGGTGCCGGCAAATGGGAGGAGAGCGGCGGCGACGCCTCTAAGTTTGGACTGACAAGTGCCGAACTGCTCGAGGCCCTCGACCTGCTCGACAAGAAAGACATGCGCGACTGCCTGCGCCTCATCCATTTCCATATCGGTAGTCAGATAACAAAAATTCGTCGCATACAGACCGCCCTGCGCGAGGCGTCACAGTTCTACGTGCAACTGCACAAGATGGGCTATAATGTCGACTTCGTCGACTGTGGCGGTGGACTGGGCGTGGACTACGACGGCACACGCTCGCCCTCGTCGGAGAGTTCCGTCAACTACTCCATCCAAGAGTATGTGAACGACTGTATCTATACGTTTGTTGAGGCAGCCAACCGCCACGACATCCCCCACCCCAACATCATCACCGAGAGTGGTCGTTCGTTGGCCGCACACCATTCCGTACTCATCATCGATGTGCTGGAGACAGCCTCCCTGCCGGAGATGCGCGAGGAATATGAGCCCGACGAGAATGCCCATCAGTTGGTGAAAGACCTCTATGACATCTGGGACAACCTGAGTGCCCGCAACGTGTTGGAAGACTGGCACGATGCAGAGCAGATACGCGAGGAGGTGCTCGACCTGTTCGCCCATGGCATCGTCGACCTGGAGACACGTGCCGCCATCGAGGCGATGTACTGGAGTGTTTGCCACGAAATCAACGCCCTGGCCAAGAACCTCAAGCATGTGCCTGAGGAACTGATGAACATCGACAAGTTGTTGGCCGACAAATATTTCTGCAACTTCTCACTCTTCCAGTCGCTCTCCGACTCATGGGCCATCGACCAGATATTCCCCATCATGCCCATACAGCGACTCGACGAGCGTCCCACGCGCAACGCCACGCTGCAAGACATCACCTGCGACAGCGACGGCAAGATAGCCAACTTCGTGACCAACCGCCACAACTCCCACTCGTTGCCCGTGCATCCTCTGCGCAAAAACGAGACCTATTACCTGGGTGTGTTCCTCGTGGGCGCTTACCAAGAAATCCTGGGCGACATGCATAACCTGTTCGGCGACACCAATGCCGTGCACGTTTCGGTGAAGGACGGCCAGTACCACATCGACCAGATTATCGATGGCGAGACGGTGGCCGAGGTGCTCGACTATGTGCAGTACAATCCCAAGAAACTGGTTCGCCAACTCGAGGTGTGGGTGGCCAAGAGTGTCAAACAAGGAAAGATATCCTTGGAAGAAGGCAAGGAATTCCTCTCCAACTACCGCTCCGGCCTCTACGGATATACGTATTTGGAGTAATACCCACCCTAACCCTCCCAAAGGGAGGGAAATGGCAATACCCACCCTAACCCTCCCAAAGGGAGGGAAATGATACTGTGAATTGAGTGTTATTATTATGAAAAGAGGTTACGAGACAACCGATGCCGCAACATATCATCTTCTGCTTGAAAAAGCAAAAGAAAACAGGAATAATCCAACTGCAGCAGAAAAGCATCTTTGGAGTTATCTCAAAGGTAACCATCTTGGGGCACATTTTCGGCAGCAACATCCTATATATGGATTCATACCAGATTTTGTTTGTCTCCAACATAAAATAATAAATAATAGAAGTAGATGGTGGGTACCATTTTGACGGTGAACAACCTGAAAAAGATGAAGAACGTACCCAATGGTTGAAAAGTCAAGGTTATAAAGTTCTTCGTTTTACAAATGAAGAAGTACTTCAAGAAACAGAAGCCGTAATCATAAAAATAAAAGAAGCCTTGAATACAAAAATAGGAACTCAACAGTTTGGTAAGCCCCTCCCTTTGGGAGGGGATGGGGTGGGTCTTACCATCCTCAAGGTGGGAGGTGCCATCGTGGAGGACGAGCGGCAACTCAGTCTGCTGCTTGAGAATTTCAGTGCCATTCCCGGACGGAAAGTATTGATACATGGTGGTGGCCGCAGGGCCACACAGGTGGCCTCGCAACTGGGCATCGAGAGCCGAATGGTCAACGGCCGTCGTATCACCGATGAGAAAATGCTCGATGTGGTGACGATGGTCTACGGTGGACTGGTGAACAAGCAACTGGTGGCCCGTCTGCAGGCTCATGGCGTAAACGCCCTCGGCCTGACAGGTGCCGACATGGATATCGTGCGCTCTCACCGCCGCCCCGTGAAAGACGTGGACTACGGTTTTGTGGGTGATGTCGACCATGTCGACGGCGAACAGTTGGCCGCACTTCTCGAGGCGGGCATCACACCTGTGCTCGCTCCTCTCACCCACGATGGCGACGGCACCATCCTCAACACCAATGCCGACACCATCGCCTCGGTGGCTGCCCGCGCCCTCGCCCCCTTCTATGAGGTGACACTCATCTACAGTTTCGAAAAACCAGGCGTGCTGCGCGATGCTGACGACGACTCGTCGGTCATCCCACATATCACCCGTGCCGACTTCGACCGATACGTTGCCGACGGCACCATCTCCGGCGGTATGATACCCAAGATAGAAAATGCCCTCGCCGCTGTGGAAGACGGCGTGCGCCGCGTCATCATCACCCTGGCCACCGCCATCGACGGAGAGCATGGGACGGTGATTGAGTGAGTAAGGGGCAAGGAGCAAGGGGCAAGAGAATACCCTGCGGACTATTGTCTACACTCCTGAACTCCTACACTCCTGAAAATCTTTTTATTAATTTTTGTTAAATCTCCCTTTTCGCTGTAACTTATCTATTAACCCATTCGTCATTATATTTGAGAGCAGATGAAAAACGTCAGTTTCCAAAACGATGTGCTACCGTTGAAAAATGTACTCTACAGGTTGGCACTACGCATCACTCTTCTTCATGAGGACGCGGAAGACATCGTGCAGGACACACTGATAAAAGTTTGGAACAAACGTGACGAACTGCAAGACATCGACTCGATAGAGGCTTACAGCCTCGCGGTGTGCAGAAACATCGCCCTGGACCGACTGAAAAAGAAAGACCGTCAGAGCGAATCCATCGACACCATCCATCTCACGCTATACGATGGCACGGCAAGCCCGTATGAACAAATCGACCAAAAAGACAGGCTGCAAATCGTGAAAAACATCGTCAACGCGCTACCCGAGAAACAACGCTCCTGCATGCAGCTGCGCGACTTCGAGGGAAAAACTTACAAAGAAATCGCCAATATCATGGACATCAGCGAAGATCAGGTGAAAATCAACCTTTTCAGGGCTCGCCAAACGGTCAAGCAACGTTATCAAGATTTGGCATCATTAGATTGACAACAATTCGGTAAACATATTTCCGACAAAATGAATTATCAATACATCGAACAACTTCTGGAACGCTACTGGCAATGCGAGACGACGGTGGAAGAAGAGAAAATCCTCCGCACGTTCTTCAGCCAGAAAGATGTGCCAGCCGCCTTGCTCCCCTACAAGGATTTGTTCACCTATGAGCAACAGGAGCGCGAAGAGGCGGTTTTGGGCGATGACTTCGACAGCCGGATGATGGAACTCATCAACGAGCCGGCACCCGTCAAGGCACGCACCATTAAGTTGACCGAACGGCTCAAGCCACTCTTCAAGGCAGCAGCGGTGGTGGCCATTATCCTCACCTTGGGCAATGCCGTACAGATGGCGTTCCTCCATGAGGCACCGAACAACACAGGCGATATAGCGGTCATCGAGCAGCCTACCGATGGACCAGCCGTGGCCAAGGTCGACTCCGCTCGCATCGATACGCTCAACGCCATCACAGGCGAAGTGCCGTTCATCAAATAAGATATTTCAAATTTTTCATAACATACTATTTATTAGTGAATCCCCGGTTCAATGCGCTGAATCGGGGATTATTGATTCTGATAACTTCACCACCTTTGTTTTTGTAGTTTGAGGTTTTTTCCTTACTTTTGCCACAGCAAAAAAGATAACCATGCGCAAACTGCTCCTTCTCCCGTTATTTTTCTCCCTGCTACTAATGGGCTGCGGAGATGAGCGCACAAACCAAATGCGTGCCCTGCTCCATGAACAGGACTCGCTCAACCGAGCCTACCAACCGTTATCCCTCGACACCATCCGCCAGCTCACCGACTACTTCGACCACCACGGCACCAACTACGACCGTGTCCACGCCCACTACCTCCTCGGCAGCGTCTATCGCGACATGGGTGAGGCACCTGCCTCCCTCGCCGCCTTCCAACATGCCGCCGAAGTGGCCGACACCACCGCCGGGGGCGACTCCGTCTATGCCCTGCTGGCGAAGATTCACGGGCAGATGGGCTACCTGTTCACTTTAAAGTTTCTGCCGTTGGCCGCGAAGGATTATTATCTGGCAGCAAGTA
>OMRP01000002.1 GCA_900313615.1 uncultured Prevotellaceae bacterium | reverse complement strand
AGTCCAGCTCACGTAGCACTGGTCGGTGTAGTCGACGTCGCTCTCGATGAGGTTGTTGTTCTCGTCGTAGACATAGAGGTCGAGGTCTGTGTCGCCGTCGCCGCTGACGAAGATTTCAGCGAGCTGGTCGCCACGGAAGCGGATGGTGAACACGTCTGTGCTGTTGGCGAGTACGGATGTGCTGCTGCGTTTCGGTCCACCCACGGCACCACGGCTTGTTCCGTTGAGTTTCACTTTGTCGGCCATGGCCAGGAGGGTCTTGTCACCCTCGGCGAAACGCTTGGCGTCGGCGATGAGTTGTGCGGGAGTCACAGCGGTGCGCTCGCCAGTGATGTCGGCACCCTCGGATGGCGGCAGCCTCGATGAGTGCGCTGGCGCTGCTGTTGTCATAACCGTACTGTGCCAGTTGGTTGGCCAGTTGCACCTGAGCGATACCATCGCTGGGCTGGGTTGTGCTCTTACCGTTGTCGTCCATGGCATTCTGTGCGGAAGCACCCAAAGCCATCAGCCCCATGGCTGCGATCATAAAAAACTTTTTCATTGTCTTTAGGTTTTAATGGGTTTGTAAATGTTATTTTTGGTTTTCTGTTTGCAAAGTTAATGTAAGAACTGTCATTTTCCAAATGATAATGTCCTTATCGTATCAACCCCGACGGTTTAAGTGTGAAATGGGGACTTTTTGTGAGTTTGTAAGTTTGTGAGTTTTTGAGTTCTTTGCATAGTATTGTCACCCATCACTCGTTACTCATCACTCGTAACTCGTCACTCATCACTCATCACTCATCACTCATCACTCGTCACTCGTAACTCATCACTCGTCACTCGTCACTCATCACTCGTCACTCATCACTCATCACTCGTAACTCATCACTCGTAACTCATCACTTGTCACTGTCACTCTCCCACCAATTGGATGGGAGCCTCTTGTGTCTCTTCCTTCAGAACGTCGAGCAAGGCTTTTTTCTCCACTTCGAATTTTGCCTTGTATTCCGTCAGTAGTGCCTCGTAATCGTTGTAACCTTTCAGCGACTGTAAGTCTTCATCACGTTCCACCTTGAAGAAGTTACGCAAGCCGTTCTCAAACGATTGTCTGAGGTAATTCACCGCCATGGGCTTGTCGCCGATGAGAGCCATCAGACAGGCTGCACCGAAATCACTGACGTTGTCAGGGTCTTCTGCCTGGCGGGCCTCAAAAATCTCCCTGGCTTTGGCCGTGTTGCCCACCAAGGCATAGGCTATTTCGGCTGTCGTCGGGTTTTCCTCTGCCATCTCTTCGGTGGCGCATAGGGCGAAACATTCCTGTGCCTTGTCCGTCATCCCGTTTTCACGGTATATCTTTCCTCGGAACAGGGCGTTGTCAGGGTCGTTCTTCACTTCCTCAGGCAACAGTTCCATGTCGGCGAGGGCACCAGCATAGTCACCCGCATAGTATTTGTACCATGACAGTTCGGCAATTTGATGGTTGAAAGCCTCGGTGTCATTGTCTTTGTCTGGAATGGGCATGTTTGCCTTCAGTTGTATGGCCTCCTTCGTCTTGCCTCCTTCAAACAGATAGCCGATGTATTTGTCCATCAGGTTCTCCCGCTCACTGTTGTCCACACTGTCTGGCATCGCTTCAACAGCGCGACGGTAATAGTCTGCTGCCTGCTCGTAGAGGGCGCATCCTGCCAGTTTCTCGCCAATATGTTCATACAGTGGCTCATCGCTCGTTTTCGAGGCGCGCAACAGGTAACGCAGACTCTCTGCCTCGTTGTCGGCATTGCCGAAGATATAGCTGATGGTGAAGTAATAAAGCGTGGGGTCGCTCACCCTGTGCGTCTCTGCCTCGATGCGTGAGACCACTTTCTCGCGCAGTTCGGTGCTGTCGCCCAACGAACAGAGGTAAGCAAAAGAGTTTCGGCTGAATTCCATTCCGAAAGCCTTCACAGCATCATCGATGCCCTTGTCGTCGTTGTGCTGTGCCATGTAAGCCTGCGAACGGTCAATGTAAATTGTCTCATCATTACGGTCGAACTCCATGGCCTGGTCGTAGTATTTGATGGCGGCGGCATAGTCGTCCTGTGACATTTTGTTGCGCCCCATGAACTGATAAGCGTCGGCCTTCTTCACATCGTTCTTTGTCAGCGCCTGCCGCAGTTCACGTTCCGCACCCTCGTAGTCACCGCGAGAGGTGAGCACCTGTGCGAGTAGCATCGAAGGAGCCGCAATGGATGGGTTGGTGCGCTGTGAAGCACGGACATCGGCCACCAATCCGTCAAAATCTTCCCGGATACGCCATTTGCTGGAGGCGCGCCATAGATAAGCCATAGCCAGATTCTCCTTGTCTTTCTTCGGCAACAGACGCACCGCTTTGTCAAGAAAAGTGATGGCTGTGTCGGCTTCCAAATTGGAATACAAGGCACCCCTGTACATCCAGGCGTAACCATTCTTTGGATGTTTGCGTACCTCTTCGCTCAGCAGCGAGTCGGCGGTGAAAAAATCGCCCTCGTCAAGGGCTTCCTTAGCTTTCGTGTAATCGGGAGAAGTAGGCTCCTTTACGTCTTGTGCGTTGGTGTTGACGGCAGCAACGGCAGCCAGCAAGAGCATGAAAAGTAGTTTTTTCATTATTGAGTGAATTTAGTGTCTTTTTGATTGGAAGTTATAGTGGAAGTCTGCAAAAGTACATTTTTCCACCCACATCAAAGAAAAAAATGCAAAAAAGTTTCAAATTATTTGCAAGAGCGTCGGAATGATATTATCTTTGCGGTCCAAAAACTGAAATTGCATTTTGTCAACAGGGGTTGGCATAGTATTTGCAGTGGAAGTTTTGCTATCATACCTCTGCCACTACAAGTGCAGAATGACTCATCAAAAGGGGTTGACTGGATTTGACAGCGGGTAGAAATGGTACGTAAGCACGCGGAGTGACGGCTGTGTACTCCTTAATCCATTCGGTCGAAAAATTAATTGGCAACAATTCGTATGCTCTCGCTGCCTAATCGAAGCACAGTAGATTACAGGCTCAATCCGGTTACAAGGTGACTGGACGAGACGTCGCTCCGGGGATGTAGTCCCGAATCTCCTGGGTCCAGCGGCGCAGTAAAATCGGGAATAGTCGGCGTAGGCTCCGATGCGTCGGTGAAATTTTAGGAGATAAGGTCGCGGTTGGTGGTCCAGGTCTTGCCACGGCACGAAAACCTAGTCTGGAATAAGCGTGTAGAAAGCGTATGGTTTCCTCGTTTGGACGCGGGTTCGACTCCCGCCAGCTCCACCTTGACATACAAAGCAACTCGCCCGGACATCTTTGTCCGGGCGAGTTGTGTATTTGTGTGGAACTGAGGGTTATGTTTTGTGAATGAGCTGGTGAATGCTTCCGTGCAGTCGTCGCATAGGTAGTGTGCAACGTTTAAGAAAGTAGTGGTGGTCAAGCCATCGTTTCTTGGGGTTATCCCATCCTATCAATGGCCAGTATTTGGGATTCGTGTCGTCGAGTAAGTGAATAATATGTTTGTAACCGTGGCGGTTGTGGTTGCGGTAGGTAAGATGGTATACTTTATTAAGTCTTAATATTAGTTGTTTGTCCATCGCTTCACTGAGGTGTACCCCTTTATCACTAAAAAATTCCACATTTAATAAGCATGCCCGTAATAGTTGTTGTTGCAAATCCCAACGTTGTGGGAATAAACTCACATACGAATTGCTATTTATACGATTGTAATGATAAGTAATGGCATCGCATGAGGCCACTTTTTTTGCATAGTAAAAAAGCCGAGGAGTAATTAATAAATCTTCCCCGGCATTTACTCCTTCTACACATCGGATATTATGTTCGTGGTAGAGTGTACTGCGAATAAGCCTATTCCACAAAGCCACAACAGAAGTATATTCCAGCACGTAATTCAATGCTTCATCTCTATCTTTGTCTATAAAGCGAGCCACTTCTTGTGTTACACTCTCATTTTTATCGTTGAGAGCATGCTTCACGTAAATACCCGTCACAATATCGGCATCAGTCTCCAACTGTTTTTTCACCATCAGTTCCACAGCATTTGGCTCAATCCAGTCGTCTGAATCTACATAAAAAAGAAAATCACCTTTGGCATTGTCCACCAAAGTATTTCTAGCCACAGCCAACCCAAGGTTTTTGTCATGACGAATCATCTTAATTCGTCCATTCCATTGGGGATAATTTGAAATTTCTTGTTGTAGTATTTCTATACTTTTATCGGACGAGCCATCATCTACAAACACAAACTCTAAATTCAAGTATGTTTGTTCAAAGATGCTCCGTACACATCGCACGATGTACGGCTCCACATTATAAATAGGCACAAGTATGCTGACGAGAGGGGACATCCTGGAGTTATGAGTGATAGGTTACGAGTGACGAATTGTCGCCTCGTAATGAAAAACTATGTTTTGTTGTTAGAAATTGATAATGGGCACCTTTTCCCAATCGACGATACTGTTGGCTTGTTCAAGGTTGACATAGTCTTTTGATGTCAACAATTTCCGCAATTTTGGCCAGGCCCCCTTTTTACCCAGATTGGCCTTGATGTGTCTTTTATGTCGGGCAATGAAAGTTCCCGGTTCCTTAAAATATTCCTCGTATTCTTCCCGGCTCATCGGCTTATTTTGTTCAACTAGCAAATCCTCGATATGCAGATAACAAATCGAATAATCCGTTTTTTTCATTTGCCGACGAATGAACCAAAGAGGAAAGAAACGGAAATAACCTCCTCCGGAATATGCCATATCGCTACCGAACAATGATGTCATCGCAATGGGAAACTCCTTTATATCCACCCCGTTGCGCTTAACGATGGCAGCTCCTTTCGTTCCGAAATCAGGAAATCCTCCGAAATCCCTTGTCGCGGGATATACCGAAGAGTCGCGTTCAATTCCACACTCTGCTAGTACTTCGAAAGCCCAAGTGTTGTTCTCTCCTATGGAAAAAGCCGGTGCCCTATAACTCTTAATCTTTTGTCCGATGCATTGTTCCAAACTGTCGATGGCTGTTCGTGTGTCTTCCCTGCATTCTTTTTCGGTCATCTTGTTCAGCCATGTGTGCGTATTGGAGTGGCATCCTATCTCATGCCCTTTGGCTGCTATTCTCTTGATTACCTCTGGGAATTCTTCTGCCATCTTGCCCACGCAGAAGAAAGTCGCCTTGCATTCATTCTCTTCCAGGGCAGCTAGAATGTTCTCCAACATCTGGTCATATTTTTGGAATATCTCTTTCGACTCGCCATGAGTCACCTTCGAGATATACCACTCTTCGATGTCAAACGAAATGATTTTCATTGTTATTGAGTAATTAGGCTACGTCATAATCTATCAGTTGGTAGAATATGTTGTCTTCTGTCATGGCTGGAAGCTTTCCGCCGGTGAGGTCTTGGAAAATCAAGTGGAAAGGTGAATGCTTGACGAATTTGGGCACATTCATGAGCGACCAAGGCAATTTGGCGCCTAAGCCCACATATAGTTTAGGTCCCCATGCCACCTTTTTCTTTTTTAGTGTCGTTTTGTCGAGCAAGGTATTGTTGAGAGTTCCCATCAATGTCTTTACACCATGTCCGTAATTTCCAAGGATATGATTGCCCCGTCGAAAATAATACTCTTTCGAAAGTCGCCATTTCAGCATTTCGGGTGTCCAATGGCGTTTGTAGGTTTTATTGCCATCTTCTTCAATTCCTATGCCCATTCCGATTTTCACATTCAGCCTTGTGATGGAAGAAAAACCGCAGTGCTTGACAAATCTAGGAAAGCTATTCCCATTTGTGATGGCATACAGAAATTCATAACCTTGTCGACGTGCTTCTTCCACTGCCATATTGGTTAATGTGGAGAAAAGTCCTTTCCCTTGATAATCAGGATGGGTGACCACAGCCATCGAACGGGCACATCTCACCACATGTCCATCCACCTCCATCAGTTCGGGTACGAACGACTGATGAGCCACTATTTTGCCGTTATCGATGGCATTGTAAGAGATAACCCCTCCGCAGGGGTTGTCAACATACCAAAAACAGAACAAACTCTTATTAAAGGAAGATGCACGTTCTTTGTAAACGGCTTTCTGAAGTTCTACAAGTAGATTCAGCTCCTCATCGGTTTTAAAATCCAGTTTCTTGTATTCCATCATTTCATTTTATCGAGTCAAGCACTTGTAGCATATATTTTCTGATAATTCGTTGATCGTAATTATCAACGATATAATTTCGTGCATCTTTTCCCATAGAATGCGCGAATTCTTTATCGAAAAACCTCTCTATATTGTCTGCTATAGCCTGCGGCTCTAAATCCGTGTATACTCCCGTAACATTTTCTTTTATAGAGTCGATGCAGCCAGTAGACCTGGAAACGATGACAGGTATTCCCATGGAACAAGCCTCGAGCACTACAGTGGGGAATCCTTCTCGGTAGGAAGGTAAAACCAAAACGTCCATCATAAGGTAATACTTTTGGATGTCTCCATATGGGATTTTTCCGGTGAACACCACATCGGGATTGTCGAGCAATGTATCCAATACTTCTTGAGGCACGGCGTCACGTTTTTCTGGTTCACCGATGATAAACAGCTTGATGGCTTTGTCGTGGTGTTTCTTCTTCAAGATGCGAAAAGCTTGGCTCAGTTCCACCACACCTTTGTCGCGCACTAGTCTTCCACTAAAACCGATTACGAAGTCGTTTTCTCCCAATTTGTATTTTTCCTTCAGAGTGCTAATGTCCTCTTTCAATACTTTATCTGGATTGAATTTCTCTAAGGCATCTACTCCGTTGCATGATCCGCCGCCTAGCACCACTTGTTTCTCTGGTTTGTCTATTTTGTCTTCCAATCTACGTCTGGCAACAGAAGGACTCACACACACTACTTTTTTCGTAAAAGCCACATCAAATTTTTGTTCCCAGATGACAAGTTTTCTCACCAACCCGCTCATCGTGTCGTGCAGCACACCATGCGCCACCAACACCTTAGTCCTATTTCCCGCTAATAAGTTGGCGCAGGTCGTGATTAACGATGCCTTCGGGAAATAATGGGCTACGATGATGTCGATTTTGTTTCTCCTGATATATCGGGCAATCTTGAATACCGCTTTCAGGTCTTTTACCGGTGCCAGTTGGCGGCTGATTTCAACAGCTTGGTATTTGATTCCCTGTTTTTTTGCGAAAGCCTCCAGATTGTCACCTTCGGAGCATATGAGATGCATCTCATAGTCACCTTTTTCTTGGAAAAAGGAAAACTGGTCGCCGATGAAAGCTTCAGCCGACCCTGCGAGTGTGATGATTTCGAGAACTCGTTTCATTACTCTGTTTCACCAAAATATGCTTTTCTCAAAGCTTCTTTATACACTTTTATGTCATTAACTTTCTGCGACTTGGTTATGCAGTTGTCCGACAATTTGGTTCTGAGGGCAGTATCACTTGCCACCAGATTGATTTTCTTGGCCAACTCATCGTCATCATTGCTCAGGAATCCTGTCACGCCATCGTCAATCAGGTCAACCAACCCGTCAGTCGGTGTGGTCACGATGGGTGTTCCCAGTGCCATGGACTCAAGGGCACACATCGGCGTACCTTCCCAGCGTGATGTCATAAGCATCAGTTTGGCATCTTTCAGAATTTTCAACGGGTTGGATTGGAATCCTAACATGTCGACATTGTCTTCTAGATGCAACTCTCTCCATTTGTCCATGACTTCCTTCTCCAATTCTCCTGTTCCTACAACAGCCACTTTCAGAGATGGATTTTGCTGCACTGCCTTTTTGATGACAGCGAGTAAACGCAATGGGTTCTTGGGTTCGGAAAAACGTCCCAGAAAAATAACATCATATTCATAGTCGGAAAGATCCTTATTTGCCTTTTCTGCCAATAGTCCTATATCCAGAATGTTACTTAGGACAGAACTCTTTTTCCTAAACCATTTATGGAAGCGGTATCCTTCATATGCACTTTTCGAGACATAGAAGATATGGCTTGCTTTGTATGCCGGCAACAAAAAACCTACCGATTTCTTGCTGATTTTCCTATTGGCATATTCATTGTTGTGCAGGTGGAGAACCAGCCTGGTCTTGCCACATGCCAGGGCTGTGGTCATGCTGGCTTTCATGTCATGAGCGTGTATCACATCCGGTTTCTCTTTCTCAAACACGGCTTTCAACTCTTTCTTATCCATGTGTTTGATGGGGATAAAACGAATGCCTCTTTCCTTCAATGCTTCACGTATCTGTCCGTCAGGGCTGACGTATGCCATTTCCACATTTTCGTCATTACTGAACATGGCAATTATCTGGCAGATGACATTTTCTCCTCCCGAAAAATGGTCAGTATTTGCTATATGTAATAATTTCATGTTGATTTGTTTGTATTCGTTATTTTGAAACCCTTCCTTCAGAAGGGGGGCAGTAGAACCCTTACTTATCCCTCTTGTGCATCAGCCATCCCAATGGCATGAAAACATTCCAATACCAACGTAATTTGGGCTTCTCGCTGGTTTTCTTTGCACATAGTCGGAAACGCCAGTAGTTGATGGCCGCCTTTATTTTCTCCTTGGGTGGGATGGGGTAAGTCGTCATTTCTTGGTAACATAGCATAGAGGCCACAGGACTCTGCATGCGTATACGCACAATGCTCGAAGTGAGACCATCGGGCTGATATTCTGCTATGTAAATGGGACGGTTGATAAAACGCAATTGGTATTTTGCTGCAATGCGGTTCCATGTCAATGCCTCTGGTGAGAAACGCTCCCCCTCAATCTCTGGCATGGGAATCTCCTTAAGAACCCTCGTTAGGAAAACTTCTTTCAAGTCACCCGTCACATGGTATTTAAAACGGATGTCTAAGGAACTACAATCCAAATAGTCTTGTGTAAGTCCCGACCCGATGATGGTCCCGTCTTTCTGACAGTCAAGTCCGCAGACGCCACCTATGATAGGATTGTCCCGTACCCCTTCGTATGTCTCTGCCACCACCTGCAACGCATCATCCGTCAGTTGGTCATCACTGTCTGCGATGAAAAACAATTCTCCTTTCGCCTCCTTTACGCCACGGTTCACAGCACGATGTTTACCTCCATTGGGTGTCTTGATGGAACGGATGGGGAATGGATGCTCATCTTCCATGAATCCCTCCATTACCTGCTGCGTACTGTCCGTACTACCGTCATCCACCACAATCCATTCAAAGTCTTTGAATGTCTGTCTACAGATACTTTCATAGAGTGTGGGTAGCAGATGCCCCCGGTTATATGTCGGTGTGAAGACGGTAATCAACATAATTGAAGGGTAAAAAGGTAATGGTTGTAAGGGTGAGGAGTAAAGTACTCCCTCCCTTTGGGAGGGTCGGGGTGGGTATTTATAACTTTCTAACTATTCTGGCGGGGTTGCCTACGGCGAGAACACCATCGGGCAAGTCGTGGATTACCACGGAGCCGGCACCAACAACACACCATTTCCCGATTTTCACACACTGGATAACGGTGCTCCCTGCTCCAATCCATGTCCCTTCGCCCACATGTGAGTCGCCGCAGACGGTGGCATTCGGTGAGATATGCACGTAGTCGCCTATCTGGCATTCATGGTCGATGGTTACCCCCGTGTTGATAATGCTATGCCGTCCTACTTTAACCTCTGTTTGGATGATGGCTCCTTGCATTACCACCGTTCCTTCACCGACGGTTGCCGAGGGAGAGATGATGGCAGACGGATGAATGGCCGTGACATAGTTGGTATGCCATTTATCATCAAGCATTTTTCGCACCTTGTTGCTGCCGATGCTGAAAATGACAGGATGCTCACCGTTATAATCGTGTTTCACAGGCAATCCAGACAATGACTGTATGTTTTTGTTGTCGTCATACAGACATTCTACATCCAATCCGTTGGCCTTGAGAATGTCGATGATAACCTTGGCATGGCCGCTTGCTCCGTATAAATACATGATTTAAAAGTAAAAAGGTATAAGTAGTGACGAATTACGAGTGACGAGTGGTTGCTAACACAATGACAAATGAAGAATTATGAATGACGAGTAAGTGCACCCTCCCTTGGTAGGGTAGGGGTGGGTATTAATTCTTACCATTAAATGGTTCCATGGTGGCAGAACCCTCATGGGCGATGCCACTGCGTTTGAGCACAGCCTTGATGGTGAGCCACACCACCTTTAGGTCAGTTGCGAACGATAGGTGGTCCACATACCACACGTCATATTCGAACTTTTGAGTCCACGAAATGGCGTTGCGTCCATGACACTGCGCCCAACCAGATATGCCGGGACGCACCTCATGTCGACGTGCCTGCCGCTCCGAATAGAGTGGGAGATACTGCACGAGAAGCGGCCTCGGGCCAATGAGCGACATGTCCCCTTTCAGCACATTGAAAAACTGCGGCAGTTCGTCAATGGATGTGGAACGCACGAAACTGCCTACCTTTGTCAACCTTTGTTCATCAGGTAGTAGTTCCCCATTCTCGTCGCGCTCGTCTGTCATCGTCTTGAACTTCACCACGCGGAAAATCTTGGCGTTTTTCCCTGGACGTTCCTGCAGGAAGAACGCACCCGCTCCTTTGTTGGCGAAGTGTAGCCACACCGTCACCACCAACAATAGCGGGGAGAGGCAGATGAGAGCCAATAGCGCCACAGTAAAGTCAATCACTCGTTTGAAGAAATGGCGATACATGGGAGGTCTAAACTATTATATTACGAAATATGCTAATTACGAGTATTCCCTCAGCCCTTATCAAAGCACCTGCTTCAAACAGGAAATTATATTTTGCTCGAACGATTGCAGCGTATACATCCGCTCATATTTCCGTCGTCCTTCTGCGCCCATCTTTTTGCGTAACGCGGTGTCACTGATGAGGGTCGCCATTTTTGCCGCCAAATCATCCGCGTCACGTCGGTTGGCCAGCAACCCCGTCACACCGTCATCAACGATGTCGGCGATGCCTCCCTCGCGCGTGCTGATGCACGGCAAACCGTGCTGCATTGCCTCGAGGAGCACAATGGGGAAACACTCCTTGGAGTAAAACGTGGGAAAGACGAAAATGTCGGAGTGGTCGTATTCAGCCTCTTTCTCCTCGCCGTAACGCTTACCCAAATATTCCACTATACTATTTAGCCCCCGATTGTCAATCTCTTGTCGTATGCGAACACCATCTATCTCCTCCGTCTCGCTCCCAACGATATGGCAGCGGAATGTAATGCCTTGGTGCCTGAGAATATGACAGGCATCGAGCAGCACCAACACCCCTTTTTCGGCGATGAGATTGGAGAGAAAGAGCACCTGTGGTATGTCATGGTCGTTTCTGTTGTCCATTTTCCGCTCCACGTCAGCGATGCCATTACCGCAGATGAGCAGTTGGTCGCGACTCACATATTGTTTCATGTCATCGTAAAGCGCTTCCGCCAACAACATCACTTTTGCCCCACTGAAGAACCGTCGGTAAGCCCTGTCGTAGCAACCTGAGTCCTGCTTTGTCGATACACCCTTGTTGTGGAAATGGTAGATTACAGGTGTGCCCGTACGTTTTATTGACCTTGTGATGAGGCAATCTTTCCAAAAGGCGAAACCCGTGGCTGACGGCGTGTAATACACCAAGTCAGGATGGAACTCGCGAATGGCCTTTCGTATGCGCCGACGCAGACTGAACACAGAACCGATTTTCTTCAGTGAGAACCGCCCCACACTCTCAACGGTGGTCGATGTCGATAGATTGATAAATCGGCAGTCAAAGGCATCGTTGATGGCATGGCTGTCCTGTATGGTCTTGCCCACCATGGCAGCACCATGCACTGGCGGAGGTGTATGGAGCACGAATAATATCTTTTTGCGAGTCGTGGTTGTCATCGCAACTATTGCTTCTTTTTCAGTTTGTTCTTGCCCCTTCGTATGATTTGGCTGGAGAAACGGCGAAGGAAAGACGTCATGAAACGGCGTCGGCAAGTTGTTTTCGTCGGCAGTTCGATGTCCAGTCCGTAGTCGCGCAGTAGTGACGGTGTAGTGAGCAACTTATGGTGCAGTGTCATCTTTACGTCGTTGTCCACGTTGCCAGCATGGATTACCTCTACCCACATCGGACAGTCGCGGTCGTCCACCAATTCAATGCGCAGGTTCTTGTATTTGAAGATGGAGAAATGCCAAAATCCCCACACTGTGCGGTTTTTCTCCTTCAGTCGTTCGTAGTAAGTGAGGAAATGGTTATTCTTGTAAGGAATGCGCACCGCCAAGTTCATCTCTTCATAGTATTGTATGCCATAGGCGTAAGAAATGATAGTCCCGAACGATAGTTCTTCCGCTTTCCGCTGTATGTCCTCCACGAAATGGCTGTGCAGCGCATCATCATTATCAAGATAGGTAGTCAGTAGACGTCCAACGGTCGAATCCGCCCATTGCAGAATCTCCCTGCGAAAAATATCTTGGAAATGTCGAGCCTCACCCCTTTTCACATACACTGGGTGAAACCGCTCGTCCTCTTCCGCATATCGTGTCACGATGTCCTTGTGCACCACGTCCGTGGCATCGTCGAACAGACAAATCCATTGAAAGTTACGACATGTCTGCGCCTGGAGCGATGGCCATGTGTACCGTTCGAATAGTCGGAAGCGTTCATCTAACCATTCTTCTGTCTGTATTGCCTGGTGCGCCTTATCCTCGTTCCACCACAAACGGATGTTGAAACGAGTGAGGATGAAATGATTAAAAGCGCCCATCCCTTTCTTCCCCAAAGGCCTTCAATTGGTGCACATGGCGCTGGTCCACCGGCGGCAGTTGCATATAATCGTTGTACAGATGGCGTAGGTAGGCATCGTATTGTTCCGCACCATATAGCTTAATGTTTTCGAATGCATACAATGTCGGTTTGCCGAACACTGTTTTGGGCACCACCTCCTTCAGTCCCCACGCCCCGAAATAGTTTGCATAACAGTTGTATTTCTCCACATCACCCTTGGACCTTGTCGAAAGTTTCATGTCTTGGTGTTTTGGAATCCTCGTGCGGCTGATGGGAATGAGCAATTGAACCGTCTTCGCCAATATTTTTTTGGGAAGTGGTCTGTTCTTTGCCTCCACGAACAGCAATTTTTGCAACTTGAACAGCGCTCTCGTACGGAAGTTACCCGACCATATTCCACATTTCTCATCGCAGTGGTCGAGCGGAAATATGTCAATGTTTACCCCCAATGTCTCGTTACTGCGTGGCTGAAATTCCTCCACCACCCTTGTCGTCACGTCCATCATCTTTGCAAACCCCATCATTGCATATTCAGATGTGGCATAGGTGATAAGTCGGTATGGTTCCGGCAATTCTTTTACTGCCACCTCCACGAATCTCACATAGTGTTCCCGTGGGATGCCGAAGTCCATGTCATCGTCCCAAGGAATGAACCCCTTGTGACGGATAGCTCCCAACATCGAACCACCTAGCATGTAATACGGAATGCCATGCTTCTCGCACAAACGGTGAAATACCGAAGCAATCTCCAACAAACGTTGGTGTATGTCATTCAGTGTTAGTGGGCGCATGGTCATAAGGTAGAGATATTCCTTATTCATTTCAACAACCCAAACAGTTCCGCTGCTACTTTCTCGCGGTTATGGAGCCGTAGCACCTCCTGCCGTCCCCGCTCTGCCATCTGTTCGTAGTGCTCGCGGTTTCTTGGTATGTCCGACAGGAAAGCCAACAATTCCTTTTGAGTCTCATATTCCAAGCACGATACACCATCTTTAACTGCGATGTTCTCCAACGCGTAGTTCGTGCCGATGACCAGCAGGCCATTGACGATAGCGTCCAACACCTTCCCTTTTGTGCCCGTTCCAATGGCGATGGGTGTTATTTGTATGTCATGCTTGCGCACCTCCTCTACGTAATCAGGTGCGAATGCGATGTGTTCCACCTCATATCCCGCCTCTTTTAGCTTCTTTGTGTGGTCTTCCCACCCTTTGCCGAGGAAAGTGATGTGGTAATTCTCACGAAGCGTGAACTGCTGTGCATTCGCCAAGGCTTCCACCATCTCGTCTGCCTGTTCCTTCATATAGAAGTCATATCGCCCGGCAATAAGAATCCTAATTTTCGGCTCTGCGAAACGTATCACCTTCTGAGGTTCTGCTATCTCATAGCGAGGATGGCGTATGAAATGCGCATTCAGTCGAGGATTAATCTTCAAGAGGAAATTCTTATCTGCCTCGCCCACCAGATGATAGGCTATGTTGTCAGAGTCATCATATTCCTCTTCCATGCGATAGTGCTTGCGGTAATTGGTGAGTATTTTCCAATATTCCATTTTTCTATCCATGGTCGAGTGTAGGGCCAAACGACGGTAAAAATGCAGACTGTAGCAGTCTGGTACAGTATGTAGTCGCCGATATTCTTTTAGTTGTTTCAGAATGCCCGAAAACTCCTGGCTGTATACCCAGACAAGGTCGGGGTTGATGGTTTTGATATTTTCTATTGTCTGTGTGGAGAGACGGTGATAGTAATTGATGGGGTATCTCATGAATAGACGAAGGAACGACAGGTGCAATCGGAACAGCCAAGCCATCCACTTCGGTTTCTCCAACAAATGTATTTTCACATCCAACTCCTTCTCGACCTCGCTAATGATTTCCGCCGACAGTCCGTTTTGGTTATAACTGTATATGGTGATGTCCATGTCTTTGGGCCGTTCCACCATCAGGTGGTACGGATGGCCTGACGGCCCACCCATATTTTCCTTGTAAGGTGTTACCGGAGTGATAAAGACAACTTTCATTTGCTCAACATTTTATCTATTGTTTGATACAACGCTTTAGGCTCGTTTGCCTCAATGCAGATGCTTTCTTTGCATCCAGCGGCCTTGCCCGCTTCTACATCGCGCCATCCGTCACCAATCATATAGGATTGTGACAAGTCGATGTTGAAATCTTCGGCTGCCTGCAGCAACATGCCAGGCTTTGGTTTGCGACAAGAGCAGTCACATTTATAATCCGGCAGTTCACCCTCAAACCCTTTGTCTGTATGATGCGGACAGTAATAGATGGCATCCACGAATGCTCCATGGAGGCCCAACTCCGTCTCCATCTTTTCATGAATACGTTGCAGTTCGTCGAACGTACATTCCCCCCGTGCTATCTGTGGTTGGTTGGTCACCACAATGGCCAAATATTCCGACAGGTTAATCTGGTGTATGGCTTCTGCCGCACCCTCTATCAACTCAAAGTCTTCAGCGTTCAGCAAGAACCCTTTGCTTACGTTGATGGTTCCGTCGCGGTCGAGGAAGATTGCCTTCTGCCTGTTCCGCAGGTTGCGTGCCGCAGGCTTGCCATTGATAATATCTCTTTCGGTCTCATGGAATCGTTCAGGTGTACCCATGTCCTTGATGTATTCCGGGGTGGGGTAGGCGAAAATCATTCCTGAAGAGATATAAGGTTTTAGCACATCACGGTCGAGGTCAATCTTGTCGGGTGTCTCTGGATGGCGCGGCACATGATGTTGTCGCACCTCATCCAATAGTTTCGGCGAGATAATCTCAATGCCCGCATTCACGCAGTTGCGGTAATATATCCGCTCATCCTCCTTGTTCATCCATTGTAGCACGCGGTGTGTTTCTATTGGTAAACCGCCTTTTTCTTGTGGTGGAAGAATCTCCGTCACCAACAGCGAACTGTCGAAGGGGTGGCCGTTGGGATGTGCCACCAGTGATGCCCACGCTTGGTGTTCATGGTGGAAACGAATGAATTTCTCAAAGTCCACGTCCAGCATCACATCGCCGCAGAGCAGCAGGAAATCGTCCGTCAGCTCTGGCATTTGAAAGAGCGCCCCAGCCGTTCCCAACGGATGGTCTTCTTCGAAATAGGAGATATTCACCCCGAAACGCTGCCCATCACCGAAATAATCTTTGATGACATGTCCCAGATGACCTATAACCAGCGTGATATCCGTCAGGCCACATTGGCGCAGGTTGTCAATCTGGTATTCCAGGATGGGTTTCCCACAGATTTCAATCATTGGCTTGGGCACATCGTTTTTGATGGAAGCGATGCGCGTCCCCTTGCCGCCGGCCATGATTACTGTTTTCATTTTATCCAAAGAAATGGTCTTCAAGCATCAGGCACAGACAGTGATAGACGGGCAGGTGTAGTTCCTGTATTTTATATGTCTCTGTTTCCGGCACTTGAATACAAACGTCGGCCAGAGCGGAAAGCTTGCTCTCGCGTTGGCCAGTCAGTCCAATTACCTTCAGCCCTTTTGCCTTGGCCGTCACTGCCGCAAAGAGCACGTTACGGCTGTTGCCCGACGTGGAGATACCCAGATACACATCACCCTCTTTACCATAGCCATTCACCTGTTGGGCGAAAATCAGTTCTGGCTCGCTGTCGTTCATGAAAGCTGTGGTCAGCGACGAATGGCCTGTCAGAGAGATAGCTGGCAGAGCTCCTTGCAGGTTCTCGGCGAGTATTGCCCCCAGTTCGGGATGAATCTTTTTCATCGTCTCCGCCTGGTCGGCATACACTTTCCGTTTGAGTTTGAACTCCTTCATCAGTTCGCCAACAATATGCTCCGAGTCAGAGGCCGAACCGCCGTTACCCGACACCAGCAACTTACGTTTTTGGGCAAATGCTGTTTCTAAGATGTCGTATGCCTGACTTATTTGCTGTTCGCATACTCCCAACATAGGATATCGATTCAGCAATGTTTCAATATGTGTTTTTATTTTTTCGTCCATTATGTGTCAGTCATTGATTTCCTTTAAGATGTATCACGGAATCAGTGGGGTATATCTTCCATCCGTGAGCACCACCCTCTGTGAATTGGAATGGCATGATGAAACCACCCAGTTTGGCCAATGCCTCTTTAACAGCTACCTTCTTTGTCGGTTCCACCACAAACATGATGAAACCGCCACCTCCTGCACCCGAAACCTTGCCAGCCTTCGCTCCGGCGGCCAATGCCACCTCCATGGCCTCTTGTATCACAGGGTTTGTGATACCCTTTGCCATGCGTTTCTTGTTTTCCCATCCTTGATGGAGTATTTCCGCGAAAGAATCAATGTCACCCTTGAGTACCGCCAGTTTCATGTCGATGGCACTCTGCTTGATAAGGTGCATAGCCTCCACGGCATCATTGTTCCCTTTGGATGTATTCGACCGTTGCTCATCGATGATTTTTGCACTCGACCGCGAAGCCCCGGTGAAATAGAGAAGGATGGAGGCCTCCAGTTCATCAAGTATCCATCGTTTAATCTTCAGCGGATTCACGATGACGAGGTCATCTTTCAAAAATTCCATGAAGTTAAAACCACCAAATGCCGCCGCATACTGGTCTTGCTTGCCCCCGCTGAGAGCCAAGTCCTTACGCTCAATCTCGTAAGCCAGACGTGATATCTCATAGTCGCCCAGGGGCAGTGACAGCCATTCCACGAAAGCCTTGAGGATACACACCACCATCGACGATGATGTTCCCAGACCTGAACCTATCGGCGCATCATTGTGCGTGGTAATCCGGAAACTGAGCGGACCTGTTTGGAAATCCTTCACCACTCGGTTGTATACACCCTTGATGAGTATCGCTTTGCCGTCTATCTCCAACCGCTCCGTGGCAGGAAGTGTTTGATGGCAGTTGGCATCAAACGAGTCGATGGTTATTTTTCCATCCGTCGTCTCCTCAATGGTACAGTAGGTATACAAGTTTATGGTGGCATTGAGAATCAAACCACCATATATGTCGCTGTAAGGGCTTACGTCAGAGCCACCACCAGCCAGTCCCAGCCGCAAGGGCGCTTTACTTCGTATAATCATTTTTTTGTTATAATATTCCAGAAATATAATCGGATTTTATCTAATAAGATTGAGATAGAAAACACACTTAGCATAAAAACGAACACCAATAGGATAAATACAATACCAGAATTATTATTGAATATTTTTCCAATAAACGGTGCATAATAGCCTCGAAGAATTATCTCATTTCCATGAGTAAGATATACAGCAAAGGCGGAAATGGCTACCCAATTAATAAAGTTATTCTGAAATTTTAATCTTGAAAAAGCAATTAAAAGAATAATCGCGGCACAAATCATGAAAGGGCTAGAATAAGCATATAACCTACCAGCGATGGGGTAACCTTTGTATGTAATAAACGACGACAATAATGCTAGTGCAAATATTATCAATATGAACAATCCTGTCAACTTCGCAAACCCCCATCTATACCATGGTTGGGGATATAGGCGTAAATATCTGGCAGTTAAATATAGTCCTAAAAAAGAAATAGGAGAATACCCGCCACCAATCCATGGCGTACTATCCGCAAAACACCAACCATAAATAGTTTGAAATACATAAAAGGCAATGATTGTCTTCAATAGTTGCCTAGAAGAACAACTCTCGGCAAAAGTATTAAGAACAGGTGCAAGTATCATTAAGACCAAATATGCTTTAACAAACCATAACTGATTGGAAGGAATTAGGAAAACATAGGAAAATGTATTTAGATTCAAGTATTTATCTTTATCAGTAATAATAAGAACGCAAAAGGCTAGAATTGTAAAGAAAAGAACTTGAAATAACAATTTGAAAAAAGACTTTAAAGTAGGTCTTATTCCAAACCACCCTGAAATTAATACAAATAGATTTACTCCTACACTTGATAGGCCATAAAAGAAGAAAAATGAATGAGTATAACCAAAATTGTTGTGGGATTGCTCGATTGTAGGAAGTCCCCCTAAAGACATACTTGTAGCATGAATGATTAGAATGAGAAACATTGCGAAAATACGCAATAATTCCATGTTCGATTGTCTCATAGAAGCCATCTTAAAGTCTATCTATAGAATTTGTCTTCATCATAATTATGGTCGTACTCATACAATTCCCAGGTATAGTCTCCATCCCTATACCCATCAGTGAAGAATGTCTTGTATGGATAAAGATTTAAATAGGTTTGCCATGCAATGAAGATACGCATATATAGAAAAAAACTCACAACAATCAGTACCATAGATATGGAGTTCGCATATTTAATTCTTGTTGCCAAAGAAGTAAGCGTGGCTATCAAACCAATGAAGAAACACCAAGAAAGACGCCCACCATTCTCTGACTGAATAAATACCAACAACACTCCGCAAAAAATTATGGCCATATTTAGCAATATTATCTGTAACTTGTTATGGCCAACTTTTTCGTAGTTGTTTAGAATATAGAATAAGAAAAAAACAGCCTCTATAAAATATGCAATACGAAATCCAGAACCCACTTCGTAACCTGCCATTCGTGATGTGTCACCAGACACATCAGCATAGGCGTCATAAAGGGAGTTGATAGGTCCCCATAGTCCTATGAGAAAGCATGCTAGCATGATCCAAACAACACTGTCCTTTGAAAACTTCTTAATAGGCATGAAATAAAAAGGAACAAATAACAGCGTGGAGTTATGGAAAGTGGCAGAAATAACAGCTATTAGAAGAAATTTCCATTTTTTTCGTTGCTCAATATAGGGTATGGAATGCCAAATAATGCTCACTGCAAGAATCTGTCGTAGATAGGTGAATGTGAAAAAAAACATCAAAGCCAGGAAAAGTACAATGGCAAATGGATAATTTTCAACATATTTTTTTAATGCTACAAATAATGATGAATATATGAGCAAAGTGACAATTAGTATAAAAATGTATCTATTTCTGGTTATAAAACCAATAAGTACATTTAACATGTCAAACCCTAATTCGCTAGGATATTGTTCGAAAATCAATGTTTTATAAAAAGGGACTCCCGCTTTTAACTGATCTGCAACATAATCGAAAAGTTCACCATAAATATATCGGTCATACCCTCCTAACATATCAGCAATTCCCACAAAAATGGCCAAACCACCAACATAGGTCAATAAGAATGTGTAATTCCTATATTTTGAAGGTTTTTCTGCTGTAAGCAAATAAATAAATGCAGGAATCAAAAAAATAGTCAGATATAATAGCATGATTGAAACGCTTTTATTCTAATTTTCCATTATAATCAATACCACCGTTTCTATTTTATTCTATTTTAGTAAGAACTCGCGGTTGAGTATGAAACTCATGGCCCACCGCTTAATGTTTTTCATAGGTAGGTGTAAAGGATAGAAGCCGTATTCTTTCAATTTGGCCAAAACTGCTTCGTTCACGCCGTTCTCCTTCCATTTCTTCCTATTCTTGTATAAGTTGTAAACACACCCGAACAAGGCTCCATCAGCATGGTCGTGGATTTTGTTGAAAAGTTCTTTGTCTTTGCTTTTGAAAGATTCTGCCAATTTGTAAAACGAATCCACAATAACAACTTTGTCGGATTGGTATTTTATCCATTTTTCTCCTGTTTTAGTGTGGCTGATAGAACCTTTACGTATGACGTAATTATAGATGATATCGTTTTTGAACAAAACCTTTTCCGCTACAGCCATCATTCGGTAGGTGAATTCTACATCCTGTTGGGTAAGGCCCTTTTTGAAAAGCAAATTGTTCTTCAACAAAAAATCACGACGTAATAATAATGCGCATACGGAACTAGGCATAAACCCCTTGATGATGGCATCGCGGCCGGAAATAATGGTGTCGTGTGGGACTGTCGGATGAGTAACACCTATACCTTCTATCTTCTGTGGATTATAACACCATTCAAAAACGAAATCGAACACATCGATGCCTTGGTCATCTTCAAGAACTTTGACAATAGGTGTTAGGTCGGCAGAAACCAAGTCATCGGAATCAACGAACCAGATATATTTCGTTTCCGTATGTTCAATACCCGTATTTCGGGCCATACTTAATCCGCCATTTTCTCTGTTGACCATTCGCAGATTATCATGGTCTTTGATGAGTCTTTCAACAATTTCTGGCCCTTTGTCTTTGGAACCATCGTTTACTACAACGACTTCAAACAATTCAATGGGCAGATTCGACCCGTAAATGGAGCCGATGATTCGTTCCATAAAAATCTCCGAATCGTACATCGGAATGACAATGGACAACTTTTTCTCACTCATATTGTATTCCTTTTTCTTTCAACACTTCTGTAAATGGTCTGCCAGTGTCGAGTACTTTGAAGGAGTGCATGGCAAATCCCGTTTTCACAGGTGTCATATAGTCTCCGAATTTCGTTTTCAAATAATCGTCATAATGTGGAATGATTGGCATTTTCATGAATTCGAAATCCATCATCACCAAATGGTCGTAATCGGTTTTCTGTGACCTGTCGTTTTTCTGGAGGAAGCTCAATTCTCCAATATACACAATATCATTCTTGTCGTTGTATCTTTGGCATACCTCTTCAAACTTAGCAAAAAGCTTCTTTTGGTAGGCTCCCCCCACCTTGGCACCCGTCAATTTGAATTTCAAATGATACATCAGTCTTGCCATTTTCCTTGGCAAAGAAGTACCCTTCTCAAAACAATAATCCAAGCGATTGCAAGTTAACACTCTCTGGTATTGAGAGAAGAGTTTTAAGGCTTCACTCCATTGCTGCTCAAACAACTGCTCATCATCGATATAGGCATCTAAGGGGAAAATGTCGATGAAGATACCATGTTTGGTGAGGTATGGGTTCTCATATCCTGTGGTGTCAAGATTCAACAATTTGCTAGAGCCATAGATGAAATGAGGGTCAACATGGAAATTCTCTAAGAAATACGGATGCTTAAATTCATCGTGAGCTACCTTACACAACACCTCATAATCATCACGGGGCATCATGAAGTCTAGGTCGTCATCCCAGGGAATGAACCCTTTATGGCGTATGGCTCCAAGAATTGTTCCTGCATTGGCAGCAAGGCGAAGCCCATATTTATCGCAGACCCGTTTAAGCTCGGCATATAAATCTAGCTCTATAGCCCATACCTCTTTCATTTGGCTGTCTATCTTGTGCCCCCAGCGTTCCTCCTCTTCGAAAAACTGTTTTGGTATATCTATTTTTAATTCAACCATGTTAATGAGCCTTACAGTCTACCATCTATTTGTGTCTTTTCCAAAATACCTTTCACGTCAAATACTACACCGTGGGCTTTGTCTTTCAAGAAATTGCGGACGTCAACATCCTTGAATTCTTTATGAGCGACACACAATATAACGGCATCGAATTTACCATTCAATTGCTGCATCTCACCTTCAAACAGGTCGATTTCGTATTCTTTTTTCACAACTGCCGGCATGGCCCATGGGTCAAACACTTGTGCGTTCACATTGTATTCCTTCAAGGCTTGGTAGATGTTTATGACCTTTGTGTTTCGCACGTCTGGACAGTTCTCCTTAAACGTAAAGCCCAACATCAAGATGTTAGAGTCAAGCACCTGTATGCCTTTTTTGAGCATGAGTTTGATGGTTTCGTTGGCCACATATTCACCCATGCCGTCGTTCATACGCCGACCTGCGAGAATAATTTCTGGATTGTACCCATGTCGTTGGGCACATTGCGCCAGATAATACGGGTCTACTCCGATGCAGTGACCGCCCACCAAACCGGGTTTAAAGGGCAAGAAATTCCATTTTGTTGAAGCGGCTTCCAAAACATCTTGGGTGTCGATACCCATCTTGTTGAATATCTTTGACAACTCGTTGACGAAAGCGATGTTGATGTCACGCTGGGAATTCTCAATGACCTTAGCCGCTTCAGCCACCTTGATGGACGGCGCTTTGTGCGTGCCGGCAGTAATCACGCTGGCATAGACATTGTTGACGATGTCGGCGATTTCAGGTGTTGAACCAGAGGTTACCTTTTTGATATGCTCCACCGTATGCTGCTTGTCGCCGGGGTTGATGCGCTCGGGGGAATATCCACCATAGAAGTCGGTGTTAAAAGTCAGACCAGACACTTTTTCTACTACGGGAATGCATTCATCTTCAGTCACACCTGGATATACTGTGGATTCAAAAACCACGATATCGCTTTTCCCAATTACCTTGCCAACTGTTTCACTTGCCTTATATAAGGGGGTGAGGTCTGGATTGTTGTTTTCGTCTACTGGAGTGGGGACTGCTACTACATAAAAATTGCAGTCACGTATTTTATCCAGTTCGGTGGTACACACGAATCCGTATTTGGATATAGCTTCTTGTAAAAGTTCATCGGCCACTTCCAATGTGGCATCATGTCCACCCATCAAAGCGTCAACACGACTTTGGTTCATGTCAAACCCCACTGTAGGGTATTTCGTTGAGAACAGACGAGCCAAAGGGAGTCCCACATACCCTAGACCGATAACACAAATTTTAATATTTTCCATATGATGAAATGATTAAAGATTTTCCCAATACCATTTTGTAGCTTCCTTCAAGCCGTCACGTAAACTGAATTTCGGATTGTAACCTAAAAGAGACTTCGCCTTATCGATACATGCCAGAGAGTGGGGAATGTCTCCCAGACGGTTCGGTCCGTGAACAGGTTCCACGTCAAGGATGCGGCTGTCGAATTCACCCATAAACTCTTTCATGTAACCGACTAGCTGGTTCAGTGTGGTACGTTCTCCAAATGCTACGTTGTATATCTGATTCATCGCGTTGGGATTCTTTGCCTCGAGTGCCAGCATGTTCATCTGGACGACATTGTCCACGTATGTGAAATCGCGGCTGTATTCACCGTCGCCGTTGATGACGGGAGCGGTGAGTGATTTCAGCTGTTTGAAGAAAAGGGGAATCACCGCCGCATATGCCCCATGGGGATCCTGCCTGCGCCCGAACACATTGAAATACCTCAGACCGACGAACTCGATGCCGTAGGTACGGGCAAAAACATCTGCATACAGTTCATCCACATATTTAGTGATGGCATACGGCGAGAGAGGTCTTCCGATAACATCCTCCACTTTGGGCAGTGACTTGCTGTCACCATACGTAGAGCTGCTGGCCGCGAACACAAATCGTTTGATACCTGCATCTCTTGCGGCCACCAACATATTCAGGAAACCGCTTATGTTGACCGCATTTGTCGTGATAGGGTCTTTGATGGAACGGGGTACGGAGCCTAAAGCCGCCTCATGAAGTACATATTCCATACCTTCAACTGCTTTCTTGCAGTCATCAAGGTTCCTGATGTCACCAACTTGCAATTCGAAACGATCTTTATAAGAGTCAAAGAACGGCAAGAGGTTCTCAATATGTCCTGTGGCAAAATTGTCTAATACCCTTACAGAATGGCCTTCGGCCAACAGATGCTCACACAGGTTGGAGCCAATGAACCCGGCACCGCCGGTTACTAATACTTTCATTGCGTATAAAAATTTATTTTTTCTTTTTTCCTATTTTTGATTTCACAAATGCCTTTACCTGGTCTCTCACATTTTGGTCGAATATGAAGTTGTATGCCACAAAAAAGACAAATGAGCTACAAACGACAGCGATGGTTAAGAATGAGACTAAAGGACTACTTATCGCTTTAGAGATGCCCCATGCCATTAATAAACTGACCACGGCGGTAAGGAAAAGAGGCATATACGTTTTTTTTAAGAATGCTCTTGCCGAGAATGTGGGCATAATACGTTTCAGCAATATCAGAAACACTATGGTGGACAAAGGGCAACTAACCAATCCCAAAATATATGCCCATATATATGAGTGTGTCAACTTCAATACTACCCATGTCCCTATGATAACAGCCACATAGAAAACGCTCAAAGAAATATTCAGGTATTTGATTTTCCCTGACGCAATGATGGCTGTATTTACGAATGTGTTGAAACTGTTGAAGAAATTTGCAAACAAAAGTATTTGGCAGATCACTACCGCTCCCTGTGGCACTTCTTTCAGCCACACTCCCATCAAGAAGTCCATATTAAAGATAAATGGGATAGTGGTCAAAGTCGTTACCAAAGCTGTGAACTTTGTTCCCAGCCCTATCAGTTCGTTCACCCTGTTATAATTTGTAGCCGCATACGACTTGATAATTTGAGGTTTGAAAGCTGTTGTGATATTTCCTGTGAATGCATATAGAAGCCCTTGAACTTGTAATGCTACGCCTGCAGCGGCATTCAAAAGCGTTCCGAAGAAACGGTTGATTAAGATATTTACACCTTGGTTTTTGAAGGTAAGCATAATGCTGCCCAGCATGTTCCAACTGGAGAAAGCCACCATTTCCTTAAACAAAGGCTTGTCGAACTGTTTTGTGATATGGCATTCCTCAAAATGCTTTACACAATAATAACGATAATAAATACGGATTAAAATGGCCAAAGCCATCAATAGGATGCTGTATAGAATAAGATGATCGCCGGAATAGATTAGAACAATGACAGCAATTCCTAATTTGCCAATAGCTCTGATGATAGCGATATAGGCAAAAACTGTCATGTGTTCATGCGAGGTAATAGAGGCATTATAGGGAGTTTGTGTGATGCCCATGGCAAAATTTACCACGGCCGCCTGAAATACCCAGTTGGCAGCAACCATCCTTCCTTCTGGTATAACCAAATGATTATTGATGAACCACAATCCTACAGTTTCTGCCACGAAAACAAACGCAATGGCCAGTCCAAGATGAATCCATACTGCCGTTGAGAACGTTTTTTTCAAGTTGACAGGGTCATTCTTACCCAAAGCAAAAGTGAGGAATCGAGATGTGGCTCCACCCAAAGCAGCCACCAAGACATCAATGAGCACGATGGTGCCGCCTACCACTTGGTATATGCCATAGTCAGATACACCTAAGGCCTGCAGCACTATACGCGAGGTATAAAAGTTGATGGCCATGGTGATGAACATACGGATGTACAACATCGTCGCGTTCTTGGCTATCAACTTGTTGCCTGTCAAATTATCGCTCATTTTTGTTAACGAATGTCCCTATATTTCTTTTTATTAGTTTGATAATTCTATCTTATAGATGCCAGTACCTCCGCTGGCAACAAATATCTCGCCATCAATCTCGAAAATATCTTCAGGTTCCCATTTCGCACCAAAGTCTGATGTAAGATTGATCAATTTATACCGATGGTTGTCCAAATCAATGATTCTCATCTTGTTGTCGCTCTTTCCTTCTAGTATAATGAGGAAATTGCCAATAATTTTGCCTCCCTGTCTGTAACGAGCTGGATTGTCCCCAAATACCCATCTGGCAAGCACGTCCTCTTCTGTAAGTTTGACAACCTCTCCTTCTTCTATTTTTGGTAATCGGAATTTATAGATATAAAAGTCGGAGGATCTCCCTGCATACACATAAAGGAATCCATTCATATTGTCTATAACTGCATCAGGATAATGTTGCAAAGGTTCTTCCTGTTCAAAAGGTAAATCAATTCTTTGTATGGTTTCCAAGGTATAATTATCGTTTCGTTTAACCAAACGATCCACAATTATACATCTTGCATATCTGTCTTGTTGACTTGAATAGAGAAGGGGAAATTCATCGTTAATATCATAAAAGGTGTTGCTGAAATCGGCATTGTTGCAATGATAATTGTCGTTATAATCAAGTTCTATAGTTGCTATATTTTGTTTATTTTTGATGTCTATGATATCGAGTACGGAGTGACCTCCTTCAAACTGACAAAAAAAGCCGTTGTATACATCGCCCCCTTGCTTACCCCGTGTAGCCCTTGGCTGCCTCATCCAATAAGTTACTTGTTTGATGTTGAAGTTAATTGTTTCATCTTTGTTTAATATTATATATTCTTTCTTTGTATTGGAATCTCTTTCGATGATAATCGTATCTTTTTTATCAATGATAATCGTATCTTTTTCGTTAACTATAACTGTGTCTTTTTTATCAACGATAACTGTATCTTGCTCAATGATATGTTCAATAACAATATCTTCTTGTTCCCTATTGGAACAAGACAATAATGCTAACAAACATAAAAGTGAAATGGAGAAAAAATGGTGCTTCATGTCTTAAATGAGTGAGGCAATTTTTACCAAAAAAGATCTAAATAATTGTGGAACAGTAATTTAAATACAGTCCTATAATAGAAGGTAAGCAGATGTTTATTACCACACAGACGCATACGCTTATCTATACGCCCCAGGATGCCGAATTGTTTGATGTCTTCTTTGAAACATTCAAGAATCTTTTGATTTTCAGGGTCTTTGGCATGGCATGAGCGGAATTTGGAGTTGATGAAAAATTCTGCTCTCCTTATGCAAGGTTTCGCATATTTTGGGAAGTCTTTTGCAAATCCTTTCAACATATCCACCTGTCTTCGGAATGCATCCAGTTCTTTCTCAGAATAACTTTTTAATGCATCTTTTTTGCCAGACCAAGCAGAAGGATTGTCCACTCGATATACAACCATTGGAGAGTCGAAATAATAAACTTTTCCTTTCATGGCAAGCCAAATTTGTGTGGGATAATCACCGACTGGGCTTTTTCTTCCATAAATAGGAAAACCATTTCTTCTTACATCGGTTCTATATAATATACTACATGTGGGAATATAATAGCCTCCTCTTCTGATAATATCTTTTGAATTTAAAACTCCATCCCCATATCTGCAATAATTATCCTTTTTTCTAAAGGCCTTATTCTTTTCAGAATACATCTTCGCTCTGCAACAAACCATTGTATAATCTGAATGTGAATTTAATATGTCCACTTGTCGTTGTAATTTTTGAGGATCCGTCCAATAGTCGTCACCTTCACAGAGTGCTCGGTAGGGTGGATTTTCGTACCAATCTTTTACTAATGGTGTTTTTCCTTTCTTGATGCTATAGAAATTGTATTTCAACAAGACTGTCAGAAAATGGCAGTTGGGGTTGTCTTTATGTATCGCAAATGTAATATGAGCATCATTCGTTTCTTCTTCCCTAATAGATGATTTGTCAAAATACTTATTTAGAAAATTGGTTATTATTCTTTGAGTTCCATCAGTGGAAGCATCGTCAATTATTAATGAGACAAAAGGAAAATCTGTTTTTTGCATGGCAAACCCTTTCATCGCATCTTCGATGTATGGAGCATGGTTGAATGTCATGCAAGAAATGCAAACTTTATATTGTGTTGAAAGAGGTAGTGTCATCTTTTTAGGTCTTTTGTTTTGCAAAGAATCGTTTATCAAGAAAATGGAATAATGGATTCTCAAGTAGACGTATGCGAAGATAATCGATAAGTGAACAAATAACAAAAACTACGATGACAACAATAAGGGAAAAGAGGATATAGTGGACAAATGTGTAATGACCTGTCACGTCAATCGTGTCTTTCCAAAGCCATTGCCTCATAGTACTTGTGCGAGTATGAATTAGAAAGACACCAAATGTTGTCGCTCCTATGGTGTTAATTAACGGGACATGTGGCATTTTTATATCTTTGAACCATGAAAATGAAGTGACAGCCACTAAAAGGGCAAATACTTTATTGACGTCGATGACAAAGAAATATGCCCCATAATTCATTCCTTTGAAGGCATTAAGCCAACGCAAAGCTACCACGCTACCGACAGCAAGGAGAATGCTTAATACCATCAACCACCCCGCATATTTCCCATTCAACCAACGTAGTTGATAATTTCTTAGGTACGAAGCTATAAAATAAAGTACAATGAACCATTCCACATAATTAAATGTTATGCCCACTTTAGGCATACTGCCAATTACCGTATAAATAATTATAGAAAGGATTACCAATAATCTATGCTGTCTGCGATTGAGATTGTTGATGAGTATGTTAAGAAATGGAATGAATAACCAGAAGATGAGGAAACAATGGATAAAACTGTCATGAATAGGTCTGAGAATAAACCAAAAGACAATCTTAGTGAATGCTAGAGGAGAAAAGTCGTTATATCCTGTTATCACAAAAATAAGGTAGATGATTATGGTGTAAAACTCAATCTCTAAAAACAGTTTAAGAAATTTCCTAAGAGTTATTTTAGAACGGCACATAAAATAACCTGTTATAAGAACAAAACAATTAATGCCGATTTTACCCCACATACCGAAAACATGGTAAAAAAGGCTTCGGGAAGAGAATCCATCTGATTCCATCAGATTCATTACTCCGCTGTTCACTACATAATGGTGAGCAACGATGAGTAACATGACTATTATTCGATATAGTTCAAGGTTGGATTGTCGTGGCTTGAAAATATGCTTGTTAGTCATTATAGAACATTATCAAACATTATCAAATAAATCAACGACAGCCCTCCTTGGCTCGAAACAACAACATGGTCTAAGAGCTACGACCCTTACACCACTGGCCCTTTGTGGACCAACTTTGGCAAAGGTGGCTAATACGCTGGTCTTACCCCCGAGTCCTAATGCGCCAATATTGGACTCATTTACGCGATTGGTAATGGCTTGTTCAAAGTCAGATTGCTCATCATAGTTTCCCTTCGCCATGGCTTCCATCATAAGGCTGGTAGCTTCAAACTGACTACGTCCTATTCCAATGGCTAAGGTACAAGGAGAGCATCCCAACTGACCAACAGCAGGAATGGCACGATTAACGATTTCATCAATTACTGTGTCGACACTGTGCTTATGGAATACACGATGCGTGACACCACGAATGGCTGGCCCTCCACCCAACATCAATATCGTCAGTCGAAGCACATCTTCATCGACAGGCTTGACAATTAATGGTGAAGATAGCAATGCGCCAGGGTCAGGATTCAGACCACCAGATTGGTCAATGCGCTGATAGTCATTACCCATAATAGCCATGGGACGTCCTGGTAGTTTACGCAATCCAACCTCAATACCTTGGTGTATTTGTTGAATCAATTCTCCCGAGAGTTGCTTCTTTGGACCTATTTCTAAAAAAAGATGAGGAATACCTGTGTCATCGCACAACGGGCCATGATTTTTCTCTGCTACCAATGCATTGTCAAGCACTTGACGCATCACCCAACAGCTGTGAGACCCAGGTTCTTTGTCAATAGCACGAAGATATGCCCTTTTTTGATCCTCTCGGAAAGTGGAACCGGCCTGTACTAAGCAATTCGCAACCTTGTCAATAATATTATTTGTCATAAATACTCTTTCCTTTAGCGGCGGCTATAATGGCTTGATAATGATCTGCTTTGATACGGTGAAATGCCTCCATACCCAATTCTGGATAACATACTATTTCTCGTTCTGTGGTTTGGCTCTCCAAAAGTGCAGTGACAGGCGGAATGATGGCAAAAACAGCATTATTTTCAGCAAGAGCTTTCACTGTTTCCGATTTTATGGCTCCTTTGCCAAGATGTATTTTAACTCCAGCCTTAGATAAAGGTTCAAAACTGCTCTCTATTTCAAGTTTGTTGCTTGACGTAGGGCCAACACCTGCTAAACTTACCGCGGTGTGAAAAATGACACTTCCTTGCAGTTCTACATTAACTTCTGTAAGAGTTCCCTCTTTTGCATGCTTCACAATTTTTGGCAAAACGGCATCCCGGCCTGTATAAATATAGCCTGAAATGGTTATCACATCACCTACTTCTAATTTTGCGATATCTTCTTCGCTTAGTGGAGTCGTCAGGTTTTTCATTTACAAATGACGTTTATTATTTTAGCAAGGTTGAAATTGTTATTCTCTATTTCTTTTATAACCACATCACATTCATTTTTTGTTAAGCCGCCATATATGGCTAATCCATAGAACTTCTCCTCTAATTCCTGTTTGGTAAGCGGGTTTTCAGGCTCACCCTTGGGATATTCGATACGTTCTGTAAACTTTCCCGATTTGGTATTCACTGTTACTATGGCTACCCGTTTCTGGGGACACAAAGCTGTGAGTTCGTCGATATCGGTTACAGATACTTTTTTTGTAATAGCTTGTATTTTGGGATTCTTAATGTTTCTTTCTGTATATGCATCTATACCGGCTTTTCCTGTACACAATGCGACCGCCAAACTATAGGGAATACTCATCTTGGCGGAATTGGAACCTTTTATGTCGGTGTGATCATGTCCGGCAACTGCTAGTTTATAAGTGTCAATATGAATATTCTCTACCTCATCAAGTTTGAACGAGCGATTCTCTTTTATATGAAGGGCAGCTTCTATCGAAGGATGACAATGGCGGCATGCTGCATAGGGCTTCATGTATATGGTCTCTATCATAGATCTCTTATTGTTGAAATCTAAAATATAATCCATTTTTGCATTATCAGTCATAACCTTTAAGAACCCTCGTTTGCCCCCTAAAGCATCTTCCGGAGCTTTGAAACGGGCTTTTCCTATATAGGCGGCCGCCACACCGTCCATTGCGGCTCGACCGGCATTGAATGGCTTGAGTTCCGTATCGCCTTCAATCATTTCTAGAACACCTGCGGCACTAGTAACAGCTGCGGAAAAGGCAGATTTCATTTGCTCAAAGTCAAAACGAAGTGCTGTGGCAATAGCCATGGCTGCTCCGATTGTGCCACAAGTACCTGTGGCATGATATCCTTTTAGTTTATGTCCAGGCTGTATGGCGCATGCCAAACGGATGGCTGTCTCATAGCCGACAACTATGCCATTAAGGAAATCTTTAGAAGAAACTTCTTCTTTCTCTGCTACAGCTAAAAGGGAGGAAATTATGGGTGATCCTAAGTGTAACATTCCGATACGGTGACCGTCATCTAATTCTATGACATGGGAACTGATGCCATTGAGCAGTGCAGCCACATTCATGTTCACTTTTTTTTGCATGCCGATGACATGGCATCCATCGATTGTTTCAATTTGATTTGCGACATCTTGTTCCTTGCCTTTTAATGTAACAGCACCGGCTAAAGATACTCCTATAAAGTCGAGTAAACATTCTCTCGCTTTTGATAATGTCTCATCGGTAAATCCGTTTACCACTCGGTTCCTAAGATTGGTTAGGAATATATCTGTAATTAATTGTTGCATGTGAAAGATAATCGTAATGCTTTGTTACACAATACTCATGAAAAATTCATTCATCAAAGAACTTGTTGTGTTCCATCCGTGGCTCTTGATTAATTCCATAACCTCTTTAGGTATAACTATCTTATCAGATATGAAAGCTTTAATAATTGTTTCCGCTAAATTATTCATATCGTCGACAGGGAAATAAAACAATGGCTTATAATTCTCCAATTCTTCATATTTAATCCATGAACCATGCACAATCTTTTTGTCGCAAAGAATGTATTCTTGTACGGAAGCTGAACTTGCATCAGTAGTTTGTACATGTATAAACATATCGGTGGCTTTTCTTAGTTTGTATATATCTTCAACTGTTAGAAAATCAGTAATAAACAAAGCCGATAAACCTCTATCCTTGCAATCTTCCTTGCATTCTGCCACATAGTCGTTTTCTGTTCTTGGATTGGCATATGTCATAGGGAATAGTAGGGTTAAGTTCTTTGGGAGTTGGTCTTTTACCTTATCTATGGCAGCGATGATTGCCTTGTGTCGCTGTGGTACTTTCCGGTTGTAACCGCAGGTTATTACATATCTTCCCGCTAATCCGAAACGCTCTTTAGCTTCCTTTTGAGTAATGGATGTTCCCTTCTCAATCGCGAAATCCACTACATCAGAACCAAAGAAATTGCCGACCATTATCTTGGAATCCACCTTGAATTCTTCAATAATCTTTCTGCCTAAAGGCGTGTTGGGCGATGTGGCGATATAATCAGCCTCTTTATATAGTCCTTTCAGTTGGTTCAATGACTCTCTGTTCTGTCGCAACACATCACTTCCCCAGGGAGTGATTACAATATTGTTTGACATGCTTCTCAAGTATTTGCGCACAAAAGAAAGGTACCTTTTAGGAAATTGAATATTTACGATGTCATATTTCTTGCCCTTACTAAAGTGAGAAAAGAACTTTTTTTGCCTGTATCTTATCACCATAGACCTCAGCCATCGCCATTTTATTTTGCTTGGAGTGAGAATGTCGTATTCTAATATTTTAACAGACTTGTCTTCCAGCAAATCCTTCATTTCTTCTGGTTTGTCTGTCAGCAGTGTCAAATCCACTAATGGATTTTTAGACTTGAGATGATCTATGACAGCCTTCACATGCCCAGAATAGCAATATAGAGCTATGACTAACAAACTATACTTTTTATTTTCCATTTCAGATTATATTTGCTACTTTTAAATATTCACTCCAGTCGCCCATGTCTTTCCATGAATGTTCACTGACAGGAAAGCAACCAATGCGTCCACCGCGTTGCTTGATTTTCTCCATAAGATGGGTGATATGGAAGAATTCTCCCTCCGGTATCTCGTTTATACATTCAGGATTGAGTATATAAACACCCGTGTTAATCATATAGGTGATTTCGGGCTTTTCCTGTAAACCCGTCATCAATCCGTCTTCACCGGTCTCAATTACACCGTAGGGAATCTTGAAACTCTTGACGGCAGTTACAATCGTCAATTCATTGTTGTTGTTGACGTGGTATTTATACACGTCACGATAGTCCTGGTCTATGATGATATCACAATTGCTGACGAAGAATGGGGTGCAGATCTTTCCCTTCAAAAGAGATACGCTTCCTATTGTGCCTAACGGCTTTGTTTCCTCAAAGAATTCTATTTCATAATGATGCTCTAATTGCTCAAGGTAGAAACGCATCATGTCTGACTTGTAATTCACCGACATATAGAATTGCTTACAACCAATCCCCTCAAACTGATCCATGATTTCTTCTAGAATGGTCTTATCACCAATAGGGATCAATGGCTTTGGAATGACATTTGTTATTGGTTTCAGTCGTGTTCCTTTCCCTCCAGCCATAATAACAACGGGAATATCAATCTTTTCTCTGTTGTCGTCTTGTGTTTCTTTGAACAGGTCTTCCCAGAAAATAACTTTGACAAGGTTACCGTTGTTGTCGATAATGGGCATCATTTCTGCTCTTACCTCGAGCATCCATGCTTTAATCTGTTCCTTGTCATCTGTTATGAGGGCATATTTCTTTTCAGAATTGTTGATGAGAGATCCAATTTCCGTGTCAAAAGGCTTGTTAGCAATGATTGCCCTTTGCAGGTCTCCATTGGTAATCATACCAAGGAATTTGTCGTTTTTAAAAACCAATAATGACTTGGCAAAACAATCATCCATCATCTTCATGGTTTGGATGATGGTCTTTTGAGAATCTACCGTCCTCTTCCTTACACGTTCAGTCAACATAGTCATTTCGTTTTTATCTTTAAAACTGCAGGATTGCCGGAATAAATGCCTTTGATACCGATAGATTTCCTTACCAGTGAGCCTGCACCCACAATGATGTCATCTCCAATAGTGATGCCATTAGCTAATACTGATTGGCTGCCAATAAAACAATTCTTGCCCACCTTACAGTCACCATTTACCATGGTGCCTGTCGAAATATGGCACTGGTCGCCAATAATGGCATCATGCTCAATGTTGGCGAAGGTATTAATGATGACATTATTACCCACATTTGCTCCGGCATTTACAAAAGCATGGTGCATCACTACGGTTCCCTCACCTATCGTGGCATACTTAGAGACGTATGCAGTAGATGAGATAATCATCGCCAGCCTGCCGCCAGCTTCTTTTACGCGATTGTACAATTTTATGCGGATAGAAGGGTCTTTGATAAAACCAACGGTAATCACAAAATCTGCTTTATCCACCAAAGATGGTATATCGTCGTCGGTACCGATAACTTTGGTTGATAGAATTTCTTTGCCCACCTCTTCTGGCATATCCAGCACACCAAGAATCCGATAACCTGCACTTTCTGCAACTTCTAACACAGATTTGCAATGACCGCCGCCACCAATAAGGATAAGAGGTTTCTTCATAATCTCACACTACTCGGAATATTCACCACCCTGTCGGCGAACCAGATGGTGTTTTTCAGACCGTCATTCTCACAACGCTCGAACATGGGCAGGCGGTTCATAAGTTCCCAAATGGGACGTGTCATCACACCGTGGTCATTGGTGTACTCCAAGAAGCTCAACTGCGCATCCTTATCCTTAAGGATTACAACGTTCAGCCAGTAATTGCTCCGGGTTTCCGGCGTGTCAATAAAGAACTCAATGTCAGGAATGTCTTTAAAGAACTCCTCATAAGCCTTGGCCGTTTCACGCTTGCTGGCCACATATTTCTCTATCTGTTCCAACTGAGCACAGCCAAGGGCGGCATTGATGTTGGGCATACGATAGTTGTAGCCGATGTGGTCATGACGAAACTCCCAACGATGGGGAATTTTAGCCTGTGTGGTGAGATGTTTTGCATAAGCGCCCAAATCCTCGTCGTTGAACAGCATCATGCCGCCGCCACCAGTGGTAATAGTCTTGTTGCCATTGAAGCTCAAGGCTCCAACCTTGCCGAAAGTGCCGGTATGCTTTCCTTTATATAGGGAACCGATACTCTCGGCAGCATCTTCCACAAGTTCGATATTGAACTCTTTTAGAACGTTCACCAGCTCATCCAGATGGACAGGATGCCCGAATGTGTGCATGGGAACACAAGCTTTTACCCTACGACCTGTATGCTTATTATAACACTCTCCATTTTTCATTTTGGAGTTTTTGGCAAGCCATTCCCTGACGGCTGTAGGAGAAAGGCCCATGGTGTCTCTGTCTACATCGATGAATACAGGATGCGCTCCAATATAACTGAGAGCGTTGCAAGTGGCGATGAAAGTCAAGGCCTGGGTCAGCACCTCGTCGTCACGCTTTACACCAGCCAACATCAATGACATGTGAAGGGCATTGGTTCCGCTGACACATACCACTGCTCGTTTACAACCTGTATATTTGGCTGTGTCCTCTTCAAAGCGGTCAACAAACTTGCCCACGCTTGAAACAAAGGTGGTGTCGATGCATTCGTTGAGGTATTTTTTCTCGTTGCCAATAAACACGGGAACAGCCAAAGGGACGAAGTCTTGTCCCCCATATAAATCGTGAATGAAATCAGTTATTATTTTATATTCCATAATCACATTTTTTGATCTAGGTTCTTGCCTTTTTCCTCATGTTCAAAGTTAGGGATAAACTCTTTGATGGCTTCTACCACTTGGGCTTTGGTGAAAGCGGGATTGGTAAAGAGTCCTTCTAATTTGTCAAAGAAAGCGTTAACCTCATTCATGCTATGACGGGAGGTTTGTTCAACGACTCCCAAGGCAAGGAAACGCTGCATGTCGATTTTTTCGCCAGGGACATAAAACTCTTCATAGGCTTTTTCGCCTGTGGTGTCGGAGCTAAAATAAACGACAGGGTAAGCCCCCTCTTTATCTCCTTGATGGGTGAACGCTAAAGTTGCAGCTTTATGCTTGGCCTCTTCGTCGGAGGAACAAAGGTCTTTTTCAAAACCATTAGCTTTGATAAAGTCATCGCAGATTGATGAAAAGGTGAGCATCTGGTCTTCACAAAGCTTGGGGAAGAATACTTCTCCACCCTTACCTAAAATACAGGCCAACATACATATCTGTCCCGATTCTTCTGGTGAAACGAAATACCGTTTGACATCTGAAGGGGCAGCCAAGGGTTGTTGTTTCTGAATACGATGAATCCATCCGTCAGGCAATGAACCGTTGCTGAATGCGACATTCGCGAAACGGGCGGTGGTGACTTTGAAATATTGGTTGTATGCCATCACCAAATCTTCCATGATACGTTTCGAGGCGCCCATGATATTCACTGGATTGGCGGCCTTGTCAGTGCTCACACAGAAGAAATGCTTCGGAGGATAGACTGTCAACAGATCCATCAATTTTTTAGCCTTGATGTCGTTGTTCTCTATCAGAGCCTGAACGGAGTATTTGTCTTTCTCGGAACGAACATGCTTGTGGGCGGAGAAATTGGCAACGATGTCAAAGCCTTTTTCCTCGCGGAAGATTCGCTCGAAGATGGGGTCGGCAAAGTTGAGGGTATAGCAACGGAATTCGTCAGGAACATAAAGTCCATCCGTACTGCGCACGTCACGCACTAATTCCGCCAAACCATTCTCGTTAAGGTCAATCACAACCACACTCTTCGGCTCAAATCGTAGAACTGCCTTAATGAACGAAGAACCGATGGAGCCGGCACCACCAATGACACAGACTGTCTTGGCTTTGATTTCTTGAGTCAAGATCTCTTTGTTTGCCTCAATATCGGCAGCAAACATACTGATGGGGCGGAATGTGACGTGGTCTTTTATAAATTGATCGAGATTTCTCATCGTTTTTAAGTCAAATGAAAAATGAATTAAAGGCCAATGGTGCTCTTTAATTCTGTGTATTGTATTTTTCCTGATGGCGTTTTGGGTATCTTCTCTATAACATTTATGGAGTAACAACTCTTGTCTAGTTGTAGTTTTTTATTCATCAAATGAGCTATTTCGTTAACGTATTTGGAATCGACAACAACCACATATATTTTGTTGTCATTTCCTACACATGCACAGTCTGTAGTTATCGGCTTAATCAATTGCTCAATAGCATCTAGATTATAGCGGTTTCCCCAGATCTTCACAAAACGTTTTAGTCGGCCAGTAATATAATAAAAGCCTTCAGTGTCACGGAAAGCCACATCTCCGGTTCTCAACAACCCTTTGTTCTCATCTCCCTTTTCTAAATCCTCACGGCATTCTGCATAACCTAAACAGACATTCGCTCCTTTATAAACCAATTCGCCCTCAGTGTTTGGTTCTTGAATGGGCTGACCATTGGCATCGAACAATAAAAAAGCTCCACCAGGAATAGGAATGCCTATGCTGGAGGGCTTTGTTGAAGCATATTCGAAAGGCAGGTAACTCATACGAGGACTTGCTTCTGTCTGTCCATACATTACGATAAAACTCTTATTCGTTTCCTCCGCAAATTGGACATAACGTTTCACAACATCGGCATTCAACTTACCCCCAGCCTGGATCATCGTTTTTAAAGATGGCATGGCCATTTGGAAAAAACCCATTCGCTCCAACATCTCATAGGTAAAAGGAACCCCTGCAATAGATGTTGGAAATGTCTGTCCGAAGAAGTCCCAGAAAGACTTGGAAAAAACGGTACTATTTGTTAATAGTATTGTAGCTCCTTTTATCAAATGACTATTGATAACAGACAAGCCAAACGAATAGTACATAGGCAACGTCGTTATAGGACGTTCATCTTCATTGATGTTCAAGTATGTGGCTATCGATTGTGCATTCGACTCAAGGTTTTCTTTAGTCAGCCTGACCAATTTGGGAGATCCCGTGCTGCCAGAAGTGGTAAGGCAAAGAGCAAGTTTGTCATGAAGGTGTATATTGGCTTCTCCTAACTTGACATTCATTTTCATCAATGAATAACCATGTCTTTCATAGATGACTGAACCGTCAAATTCAGAACTTTTATTAGAAGGAGTCCAAATGTATTCCGGATGATATTTCTCAATGTATGAACAAAAATAGTCGCTATCACGCCCTCCATCAAGTAACATCAGAGGATTTCTATAGCAAATACCAGACACATATCCAATTAATGCGCCTATTTCATTTTTACACAGACAACAGACAAGTCCACGTCTGGCTATTTGCAATCCGAATTGTTGAACCTCGCTAAATAGATGTTCGTAGGTGAATCTTTCGCCGCGGTCTGTGATTACGGCAGTATTCTTAGCGTATTGTAAAAGATTAAACATGTTAGCCGTTTATTATTTTATACAGGTCTCCAATGGTATGAGCCTGCAACAGTTCTGGAAGAAGTAGTTTCTTCCCATATTCACTGCTAAAATATGAAATCATGGTGAAGGCTGTCATTGAGGTCCATTCTTCCAATTCCATATAGTCTGTTTCATTACTTAATAACTCTTTCGGCGTGTCAGTAAAAACATTTTCAGAAAGGTCTTTTATAAACGATTTTATTTCCATGCTATTTGTTCATTTATTAGTTGTTATTGTTTCTTGAATAGAGATTAACGCCTTCCAGACTACCTATTACCTTAGCAGGATTGCCTGCTACTATTACGTTGTCGGGAATGCGCTTGGTGACAACGGAACCTGCAGAAATGATGGAACCCTTGCCAATATAATGAACACCCGGCATAATAATAACATGAGAACCTAACGTTACATTATCTGCAATCTCTAAAGGGGAAAAGAATGCTCTTTTTGAATTAGGCAAAAGATCTTCATCTTTTTTTATTCCCAAATAGTCGTGCCCATGAGTGAGTATTTTCACTCCTTCAAGAATACCCACACCATTTCCCACTTTCAATCCTCCTGTGTAGTCAATATTAACGTGTTCTGATATTTGGCAATTGGAACCCATAGTTATCGTTTCATCAGAGAAATGATGTTTATGCAGGATTACATCATAGCCTATAAAACAATTATCTCCCAATCCATACTGCTTTTTATATGCATTGCGACGTTTAGCTTGTTTTCCCGGACTCTTCTCGTATTTGAAACTACTCCATTTGTTCAGGAATTTGTAATTGGCAAAGAACTCCTTTACCCATTTGTCCCTCTTTGAATTTTTTTCTTGATATTTCACGCAAATATCCTTGCGATGTAGGCTTTCAAGAGCATATAATTTCTCTTTCTTGTATTGACTGCTCCAGACGTTGTATTTAAAAAAACAATGGAGAATATCGATAAATAAGCCTATTTTGCTTTTATTGACATTCTCGTAATTGTTTATTTCGCATGCGTCTTTCCAACCGTATGTTATGACTTGTTTAAGTCTTCGTAAATCCATTATAACGATAATAATTTCTTATTTAATACTTCTTTTTCGCCTTTTTCAAAAGATATGATATTGTCGATAGCACCTTTCATCATCGCATGAAATGTTTCATAGGAAAGACCTGCAATGTGGGGGGTAAGGATAACGTTATCCATGTTGGCAAATCTTGAAATTCCTTTAATTGGTTCTTCATAATGAACATCCAAAGCTACGCTATGAAGATGACCGTTTAAGATTGCTTCGTATAAGGCATCTTCGCTTATTAATTTTCCACGAGCCGTGTTGACAATAATAGCTCCATTCTTCATTGATGAAATATTGTTTCCATTCAATAATTCCTTATTCTCGGAAGTAAGAGGACAATGAAAACTCAGGATGTCAACTTGTGGTAATAATTCTTCGAATGAGGTGACGAAAGAAACAGATAGTTCCGCTTCTTTTTTACAGTCAAGTTGGTGTACGTCTGTATAAAGCACTTTTGCTCCAAAAGCTTTCAAATATAAAGCGACTTGCTGCCCGATGGCACCCATGCCCACAATACCTACGATCTTCCCAAATAACTCATGGCATGTTACACCAGTTTGCTGTTTTTTCCAAATACCTTTTTTCGTGTTCGTAGAAATGAGTGGGATATTTTTTAGACAGCATAGAATAAGGGTTATCGTATGTTCTGCAACACTTCTGGCATTGACACCAGAATTAACATAAACGGGGATGTCATGTCTTTTAATGGCATCTTTGTCAAGCATATCCGTACCTACGCCAGTTCGCTGTATCATTTTTAGACACTTTGCGGAAGAGAGAACCTCTTCATCTATGGTGAGACGACCACTTACAAGCAGATAGTCAGCATCAATAACTTGCTGAAGTAGGCATTCCCTGCTTGGCTCTTCCAGGGTTTCTATGGAAAAGCTATCTGGAACAACACTTTTTAGGATCTCCCACGGAGTACCTGTATAACGTGATGTATGTAAAATCTTTGGCATTATACACCGAACAAATTAATGTATTCATTTTCGTTGTCAATAACACCGTATGCTTCAGCGCGCATCATGATTTTTGTGGCCCAATTGGTATGGGGGCGTATTTCATTCATGCCTTTCGAACCTTTGATGACACCGCCAGAAGAGTGAAGAATTTGGTACGCATCATTATATTCGTCTTTTGTAACAGCCAACATCCCATTGATAAAATTAAGATGGGTGGGATGAATACATGTCTTACCCATGAATCCGTTGGCTTGGTCAAGAATTAGTTCGCGCATCAACCCATCAACAGCATCGTTCACGACGGGAGTCCTTTTTAATAAGGTGTCCTGTATGTTAATTTTGGGTAAATCTTCAAACTTCATGCGCTTGTTTACTCGGAAATATTCCCAAACTGGTCCGGATACGGTATATTCGTTGTTGCGAGTGAAAACATTCAAAATATCCATCAGACAATTGCTAACAGTCATGATGTCATATATGGTGGAATTGATTCCTCTACGGACACCAAAGCAACTGGAAAAATCAGTTCCTCCAACACGGATGTTCAAAATCAAATTCTTGTGGCAGTCGCATATATTCTTGATGGCCATGAGTTCCAAAAGACGCGTTTCTTTAAACGCTACACGAGCGTCTTCTATAATCGGCATACCATAGATGATTTCACCAAAACGGTTGTTTAAATCAGCCAATTGACTCATGTAAGCACCGCCATTGATGCCATTGAACTTGGGGAAATTGAAGCCTGTGATATAACGGACATGTTCGGGATGGAGCATGTTTGAAAAATGCTCAAACTGTTCAGGACTGCGGACTCGGAAAAAAAGCAATGGGATATCTTCGTATCTAAGCCGACCTTCATCTTCTGCTTTTTTTAGAGTGTTAAGCACATGGATGCTATTCTGTTCGGCAGCTGGCACGTCCTCTTCAGGACAGGCGTCTTCAAAGCACATAACCATGGAGGTAAGACCAGGGTACTTTTTGTCAATTACTGCTTGGGCAAAATCTTTTGTGCCAGGCATATACATCGTAGCACCCAAACAATATTGTAGCAAAGAACGATCTGTGTACTTATTAAAGTCTACGGGCTCTTTATAAAACTTATAGTTAGGATTATATTGATGATGTTTCATTGTTAATTATCGAGTATTAATCTGTTCATCATGTCTTTTCCTTCAGTGTCTATTATTTTTATTCTGTTAAGACAAATAATTATTTTTTTTTCTAATTCCTTTGCATCCTTGCCAGATACGATAAAAGATCCCACTCTGTTGCTGCTACGTAGATCTTCATCGATTGCATCACCTTTACATTTCGTAATAAAGAATTCTTTCAAGAACCCTTCATCTTTTAACTGCTGTAGACCCTCTATATGGTCGAATACACATGGATGAGCATAAAGAAGACAGGTGCGGTAACATTTTTCAAGAGGCTTTCGCTTTAGAACAAGACTATTTCCCAAAAAGGAGTCTATAACACTTTCTACCGCATGGAAACCCACAAAATTCTTAAGCATGTAGTAACTGAGCCCCCCCCCAATACGAGGAGCGAATTCCAATACGTTGATGTCCTTGTTGGATACAATAGCTTGATAAAAAAAAGGTGTATTCCTAAGATGAAATGCATTGGCAATTTTGTTGGCAATCTCAGTGGTTTTTATAGAGACTTCATTTGATAATGGAGCGGGCACAACAGAGCCAAATGACTGAAGAACTGCGGACTTCTCGCGCCTTATCATCTTCTTTTGCCTGGTCATCACAATGGAAACTTCATCTTCCAAGGCTAGGCAGTCGACCTGAATCTCATTTCCAGTACAATATCCTTCAATTATGGCTTTATGAGTTCGGCTTAAACATAGAGCCTCTTCTACATATTTTTTTACTTCTGTTTTCGTGTCTGCCTTATGTACTCCTTTTGAACTGTTGCAATCAACAGGCTTTACTACACATGGGAAGGAAATCTTAGCCCAATCGATGTCTTCAATATTAGAGGTCAGCGTGAAAGATGATGTGGGTATGCCGTATTCCAACATACGTTGTTTCATCAGTCCCTTGTCTGTGACAAGCTGTGATGTCTCAAAGCTGTATGGATGAGGAAGCCCCATTCTTTCTGCAACATAGCAACAAACACTATTAGCCTGATCTATGCAGCTACTAATTACTAAAGATGCATTTAATTCTTTGGCTATATTTAAGACGCATTCCTTGTCAAGTGTGCTTGCTAAAATATGTTCATCTGCATATTCTTTGGCAGGTGGATTGGGCAGATAGTCAATTAATACAACATAGTATCCCCGCTTTTTTAATTCCTTAACAAGGACTATGTGTGGAGATGTTCCACCCAACACTATGGCAATTGGCTTTTTTTTCATTTCGGCGAAACGATTGCCTCTGGATAATATGTGTCAATCACTCTCTTGACCAAAGCCACCTGCTTGGCTCGTTTCTTGGCGTCAACCTCGGTTGTGTCCCAACTATGCGTTGCCGCAACAGAACCGCCTGTCTTTAGGTAGATGGGAGCGGCCACACGGATGAATTCGGGGACTTCGTAATGACGGATGAAACCACCGGTAGATTTTGGGTTTTCTGTATGGATATCGATGGGTATGTCTATGGCAGCTCGAATGGCCGATAACATTTGCAATTGGATGTCGCGCACTGGATTGAAAGAGTTAGCCCCGTTCTGCTCAAGTAACTTGGCAGAACATGGATTTCCATGGCCCGTATGTGCTGAAACCTTGAACTTTACATCTGAAGGTAAGAAACCGTCACGACGCATTTGGTTCATCAACCATAGTTGACCTTCATCGTAAACCATAAATGAACGAACGCCAATCTTAACCGCTCGACGGATGTCTTCCACCGCACGAATAACTTGTTCCTGCCCACGAAGGCGATACCCCATTCGTACGCCTTCTGGAGTATTTACTGAAGCACTGGTGTCGATAGTCGCTCGTGGACCTGTAGCCAAAAGTAATTCAACATTCCATTTTTGGGCATATTCCAACATCTGTTCAATCTCTGAATCGAGTAAACGCATGATGCCTTGGGTCTGGGTAACACGGTGAATTTGTATTCCATAATTGTCCAACTGCTCCAAGAGAGCTCTCATTGGTCCTGGGCCTTGAATGCCTGGAACTTCAAAACGGTACTGCCCTCCATCTTCAAATCGTTTCTCAGATGTGGGAAGGGAATACAGATCTCCTGTCGGTAAACCTAATGACTTTAAATAATTTCTTGTTTCTTTCATTGTTGTTATACTTATTCAAACCAATTAACTGGCTTACTTTGTATAGTGCCATAATCAGTAGAAAAATAAATTTTCAAGTATGGATAGTCGGACATTGTCATACCCTTAGGTATTATAGCATAGCCAGATTCTAATTCTTCCGATGTAAACTGATGCCGGTATAATTTAGTCGCAGGATTTTGTCGACTACCTGATATGGAACAGAAACTTACAGATTCTGGTTTGGCATTTTTGCTAGAGAAATACACTCGTCCATTCTTCCTATCAGCTGTCATTTGAATATCAATCACTTTCCAATAAGTGAAATCACTTATGGTGCCATTTGAAGAAATACACGCTTTATAATCACCGTAGGGGAGATTCTCCAAAAGGATATCGATTGAATTGTTTGCAATACTGCAATATAATTCATCATCCTTATATAATTCCAAGAAATCGTATGCATGTTGAACATTTATCACCACAGGCTCATTGACTAAATAGCACGCCTTGTCGCCTTTATCCGCACACAAATCATCGTTATATGTAAAAAGAATAGGTTCCTCATCCATCACAGCAACAAACTCGGGACATGTGGTATATGATGTGTTCTTGTAAAGTTCTTGATATCTATATATATAAGTGAATGATTTCTGCATAAATGATAGAAAATTCGATCTTGACACATTATACCTATGGCATCCTCTTTGAACAGCTTCACTGATTTCTAGCTCAGAAATGCTTCCTTTGTCATCGTACCAGATGTCGGTAATAATTGCCACATGACCGCTCTTCCATAAGACATCGGCTACTTGAATATTGTCAATAGATGAATAATCAACCTTTTGCATCAAATCGGATGTTGGAAAATCATGAGAAAAAAAAGCGGGCTTTAATCCTAATGCATATGAAACCAAATCGCTGCAAACGGTGCCATAATAAGCCTTACCATTTGTACCGTGATAGGGTGGCTGATCTATTTGCTCCGTGTAAATCTTGCTACGTGGATTGTGGATGGCGGTCATAAAAGTATGGAACGAAACGTTAGTGCCAACGTAGGTTCCTATTTCTTTCACAGAAGAATAAATGATACCCTTTATGGATCTATCAGGGGAATATTCTCCTAAGTTGTATCTGATTGGATTACGAGGAGAATATCTGATGTCAGTCAATTGATGTGCTTTCTTCGTGGCATTTCTTTTACCAATTATTATTAACGAATCGCGCTCGGGAGAATTTTTGGGAATAGGTATTGTTCGATTTGTATCGCTGGATACAACAAAATCATCATGATTGTCTGGTGAGCAAGCCAAACTACATAAAGAGATAAGCAGAAACCTAATATATAATATTATGTAATTAGGGTACTTCATGCAAAAAAAACGCCCAGGATTCTCCGTATCTTTATGGATGGTTGTTTAGGAGAAAGAGATTATGAGTGGCACGTTGTTATTTTTTTAGGCAGGTGATGACGCGGTCGATGTCGGAGTTGCTGAGGTTATGGTGCATGGGAAGGCAGATGACACTGTTAGCCATGCGGTGGGCGACGGGTAGGTTGTCGGGACGTGCACTGTCGAGTCCTCGGTAGGTGCTGAATTCGCTGATGAGGGGGTAGAAGTAACGACGGGCATAGATTCCTTGCTTCCTCATACGGAAATAAAGCTGGTCGCGTGTCTCACCATATTCCTTTTCGTGGACGAAAATGGGGAAATAACTGTAATTGTGGCGCACGCCAGGGATGTCGTCCCAGAACTCGATACCGGGAACATCACGCAGAGCCTCGCGGTAACGGATGGCAACTTGGTGGCGGGCCTCGATGGCTTGGTCAACTTGACGGAGGTTGAGGAGTCCGTAGGCGGCGCGTATCTCGTCCATTTTGGAATTGATGCCAGGGGCAACGACCTCGGTCTCTCCGGCAAAGCCGAAGTTCTTGAGGTAATCGATACGGCGTTTGGTCTTCTCGTCGTGCATCACCATGGCACCACCTTCGACAGTGTTGTAGACTTTGGTGGCATGGAAACTCAGAGTGGACATGTCACCAGCGTTGAGCAGGGAAACTCCGTCCTGTTCCACTCCAAAGGCGTGGGCGGCATCGTAGATGACGCGGAGACCGTATTTGTCGGCGATGTCCTGGATGGCCTTGGTGTCGCAGGGCTTGCCATAGACATGCACGGGCATGATGGCGGTGGTACGTGGGGTGATGGCTGCTTCAATCTTATTGGGGTCAAGACAGCCGGTGGCCCAGTCGATGTCGACGAAGACGGGCTTGATGCCGTTCCACCACAGCGCATGGGTGGTCGCGACGAAACTATAGGGGGTTGTGATGACCTCGCCGCTGACATGGAGCGCTTGGAGAGCGGTGATGAGCGGCAGCGTGCCGTTGGTGAAAAGACTCACGTAGGGTACCTTAAGGTACTCGGCAAGGGCTTGTTCCAACTGTTTATGGAACGAACCGTTATTGGTAATCCATTTCGATGCCCAGATGTCTTTCAGCATTGACTGAAATTCATCAAGGTCGGGTAGGAGGGGTGAGGTGACGAGAATATTTTCCAAAGATTGAAAAATTAAAAGATTATAAAATTAAATGGGAGCCTCCCCTCTCCCCCCTCCAAAGAGGGGGAACTGAAGTGTTGGGGAGAGTTTGTATGGTAGGTGTCTGAAAACACTGAAATACAAGATTATGCATGGGATAAAAGGCAATGGATGAATTATTCTTTAAAAAGGTCAGAATGCGTACCTGTCTGAAGAAAAAGTAGGGTTAACTCATTGTCATTTTGTTCCCAAACCATGAGCCAGTCAGGTTGAATATGGCATTCCCATTGCCCTTTACGTTTGCCTTTAAGTCGATGGGGACGGTATTCCTTAGATAAAGTCCCTGTCGCTTCTAGAATCTTTACAGCATTGAGAATCAGTTGGATTTCGAGTCCACGTTTTTCGCAAAGCCGCAAATCCTTTTTGAATTGATGGGTGTAACTAACTCTATACATAATCAGTTATCCCAATATTTGAATCAGTTATCCCAATATTTGACGAAACATGTCTTCGGCATTCTCGGCATGGTAAACACGACCAGCCTCAATGTCAGCCATGGCTGATTGGTAACCAGTTGTCTTTGTAATGTCGTCTTTTTTAGGCTGGGACTTCTGGATTTCAACAGAAGTTACACCTTTCAACATCATGCAAGCTTTTTTCAATTGTGTAAGCATGCTTTCGTCAGGAACGGTTAATACTATTGAAGCCATAAAATATTCTTAAGTGATGGGTGAAGGTTCTTGAAAATTATACCCAGAACTTCTCGGTTTCTTTCTCGATGGGAATTTTGGGAAGTTCCGAGTGATGGCTGGCGAGTTCGTAGAGCTTGGCGGCGAAGACGACATCGTGGAGGCCGAGGCCGTAGTTGTAGTCAATGATGCGCTGGGCGTCGGAACGTCGGCCGGGGTCGCGGCCGGCGAGCACTTCGCCTATCTCATTGTAGTCGTGGTATTGGGGGAAATACTTGAAACCGCGCACATGGTCGGTGTCATCACCAAAGACGCGGTCGAAAGTGGTGTCACAGTTTTGCAGCCCACGCATGTGGACGGGGATGACTGTGATGCCAGGCTGGAATGATTGCTCGTCTTCGACAAGTAATCCTTTTGCATTGGTGATGCAACTGATGAACACATCGGAACGGTGCGCCACTTCGTTGATGTCGTCGACGATTTCGAACGTCACATTCTGATAGTCCTTAAACCGCTCGATAAAACGTTCTGCTTGGTCCTTATAGCGTACAAGGAGCACGGGAAAATGGCGATCGGGCTCCTGTTCGAGGATGCAGAGCAGGGTGGCACGGGCGGTGTTGCCGAGTCCTACCATACCATATGTGGTGGCGTCGCTCTTGCGGAGTGTCATCGAAGAAACGGCGGCAACGGCGCCGGTGCGCATGGTGGTGATCCAGTCAGTGTCAACGAGGGCGAGGAGTTCACCTGATTGGGCGTCATAAAGCAGCATGTCGCTACCTAGACTGGGCACGGACTGGAGTAAGCGGTGCACTACCTTGATGCCGAAATAGCGACGATGAAATCCACTGTTGGGGATGTCGTCGGGGTTGGGTAGCAGGCAGGGCATGGAAGTGAAAAACTCTCCGTCGGCAGGGTGTACGCTAATCTTGGCGGGCAGGTCGGCCAACTGTTTCATGGCGAAGCTTTCCCTAATCCACTGGATGCAGGTGGTGGGCGGAATGCCGAGGCTGCGGATGATATGTTCGGAAAGAATTTTCACTAGTGATGAGTGTCGAGTGCCGAGTGATGAGTGTTTGGTTTGCGCACCCTCCCTTGGGAGGGCGGGGTGGGTGTCAAATATCCTTCAGTGCGGCGATGAGGCGTGCATTATCGGCATGATTCCGTACGGCGATACGCATGTATTGGCGGTTGCTGTCGATGCCTACTTTGCCGGAGCAGTCGCGCATGAGGATGTTGTGGCGCTTGAGCATAGTGACGACTAGCTGGGCGGTGTTCTTCGGAGGCAACACCTCGCAGAGGAAATAGTTGGCCTGTGAGGGGATGACGCGGAAGAACGGTATTTGGCGCAGTTGACGTTCGAAGTCGTCACGTTCGTCGATGAACCGTTGGCAAGCGCGATGGTATTCCTTCTCGTATTTGCTGAATATCTGCATGAAATATTCGGCGAAGGAATTGATGTTCCAAATGCTCACTTTTTTCTTCATGCGAGCGATGAGGTCGGTATCGGCACTACAGAGGATGCCCAAACGTATGCCCGGCACGCCATAGCTCTTCGAGATGCTTTTCATGACTACCATGGTGGGGTAAGCCTCGAGAATTTGGTCGTGGAGGAGGGAGTTGTTCTCGTAGTCAACGGAGAAGTCAACGAAACTCTCGTCCACCACCAATCGTATATTCTGTTCTTGGCACCATGCCGCCAAAGTCATCACGTCGGAGGTGGGGATAAAGTTGCCCGACGGGTTGTCGGGATTGATGAGCACAATGTTGTCAGGCCTGTGCTCGGAGAAGAAAGTGATGAGGTCGGCTGCGCTATAGCGGTAGTCTTCGTTCTGAGGAATGAATGTCACCAAGTTGTCTTTCTCGCGGCGGTTGGGATACTCCTCGAAGGTGGGGCGAATCACACCCAGTGTTCCCGGCAACATCTCCATGAGTGCCTTGATGAGTTCGGCAGCGCCGTTGCCGGGGATGATATAATCTTCTTTCACCCCCCAGCATTTGCTGGCCAATAGTGTATTCACTTTCATGCCCGAGGGGTATTCGGCGATGAGTGTACGGAAATAGGCTTCCAACTCGTCGATGATGCGGCTCTCGTTGAAATAGGGGTTCACGAGATAGCAGTAGTCGAGCATTTTTGGGAAGCGCCAAAAACCGCCGTACCGTCCGTAGTATTTGGGCAGCACGTCTTTTTCGTCGGCGAAAAGCGCCTCGGCGATATCGAGGTCCTGCTTGTCGTCGATTTCATACCATTTCGCCTCGCCCACCGGTAGCGCCTTCAGGTCGTGGCTGTTGAGGAACGAGATGATGCGCAGCACATTCTCATAATATTCATTGTTGCCCACCGCCTTGGTGTAAGCGTCAAGGAAAGGCAGGTATTTGTTGCGTGCGAAGTCGCGAGAGAACTTGTAGATATTGAGTGTCTTGTAGTATCGCGGAGCGTCATCGTAACAGAAGTCGGCCTTCGGTATGAAGTTGACGATATTATTGTCGTTGTCGATGCGCACCATCGTTCCGTCCATCCAACTCTCGTATTTTGCCACAAGTGCCAAGTTCGGTCGTGGGTCATCGACAAGTGACTGGAGAATGGATGGCTCCAAAATGAGGTCGGACTCAAGGAGCAACGTGTCGTCCTGTGCCATCTGTTCGCTGGTCAACGAGAGAGAATAGATGTTGTTGGTGCGGTCGTAGATGGGGTTGTTGACGTATTCGATGTCAAGACGGTCGGCGTAGCGTTGTCCAATATAATCGATGAGGTTTTGAGCTTGGTAGCCCACCACGATGACCACACGACGAATGCCGAGGCTGGCGAGCATGTCGAGGGTGCGGTCGATGAGTGGACGACCGTTCACGGGCAACATACATTTGGTGTTGTCGCGCGTGTATTCGCCTAGGCGTTTGCCCATACCGGCAGCAAGAATGATGGCTTGCATTGGATAAGTGACGAGTTATGAGAACCTCCCCCTCTCCCTCTCCCCCTCCAAAGGAAGGGGAAAAGTGTTTAGATGATTGCTAGTGGGGAATTCGTAAACACTAATAATACTTCGTTGGTCTGAGAATTAACTGAGGGCATAACTTCACCTCTTCCTATCGTTTTATAGCAACGGGAATAATGTGCGGATGAAAAGATGCCCCCAACGAAATGGCGAGAGGCCGCGTAGGAGCGTCAACGGTCTGTTAGTCTTTGCTTTGCAACGCGTTGGTCGCTCGCAGTTTAGCACATATCGCTGAATTGCGCTGCAAAGTTACACTTTTTTTTTGAGACAAAGGGATAAAAGGGTATTTTTTTTCATAAGGCCGCGTTTCTTTTCCAGTGTTCCAGAGACCTATGTGATTTTGCGTTTGCGTCAAAAAACTGATGCAAATCAAGTTTGTATTTTTTGTGTAAAAAATCATTCCAACTTATTTAAATATTCCATGGAAATTGCGTAACTTTGCAGTCCTATATCGTGTTTATAAAATTATTCATTTTCTAACTGATTGATTTTCAAATGGCTGACATAAAACCTATCAAGAGAGCGCTCGTCTCGGTGTTTCATAAAGACGGACTGGATGACTTGCTCCGCAAACTGAATGAAGAAGGTGTGGCATTTCTTTCCACAGGAGGTACGCAGAAGTTCATCGAGTCATTGGGCTATGAATGCCAGACGGTGGAGAGCGTTACCACCTATCCTTCGATACTTGGCGGCAGAGTGAAAACGTTGCACCCGAAAGTTTTCGGTGGCATCCTTGGCCGTCGTGAAGAAGAGGGCGACCGCGAGCAGATGGCGCAATATGACATTCCTGAGATTGATTTGGTGATAGTTGACCTTTATCCCTTCGAAGATACCGTAAATAGCGGTGCTTCCGCTGCCGATATCATCGAGAAAATTGACATTGGTGGCATATCGCTCATCCGTGCTGGCGCCAAGAATTTCCGCGACGTGGTGATTGTGCCGAGCAAGGCCGAATATGGTGTGTTGCTCGACATACTGAACAAAAAAGGCGCACAAACAGACATTGAAGACCGCAAGATGTTCGCGGAAAGGGCTTTTGCCGTCAGTTCGCACTATGACACCGCCATACATGAGTGGTTCGAGAAAAATTAAAAGATTAATAATTAAAAGATTAAATGATTGAGATTTTGGGAATGAAGGCGTGAAGAAGTAAAGGAAGTGGAGATATTTCCCTGCTAATCACAAGCCTCAAATCTCAAACCTCAATTCTCAAACAAACCAGATAAATGGGATTCTTTTCATTTATACAAGAGATAGCGATGGACCTTGGCACTGCCAACACCATCATTATCAGCGACGACAAGATTGTGGTCGACGAGCCTTCTGTGGTGGCGCTCGACCGTAGGACCGACAAGATGATTGCCGTGGGCGAGAAAGCCAAACTCATGCACGAGAAGACGCACGAGAACATTCGCACCATCCGTCCGTTGCGTGACGGCGTGATTGCCGACTTCACCGCTTGTGAGCAGATGATGCGCGGACTGATCAAGATGGTGCATACGGGCAGCAAACTCTTCTCACCCTCGCTGCGCATGGTGATCGGTGTGCCGAGTGGTTCCACCGAGGTGGAACTGAGGGCGGTGCGCGACTCGGCGGAGCATGCCGATGGTCGTGACGTGTACCTCATCTTCGAACCTATGGCGGCAGCCATCGGTATTGGCATTGATGTGGAAGCCCCCGAGGGCAACATGATTGTGGACATAGGTGGTGGCTCGACAGAGATAGCCGTTATCTCACTCGGTGGCATCGTGTCTAACAACTCCATCCGCGTGGCTGGAGACGAGTTGACGTCGGACATTCAGGAATATATGAGTCGCCAACACAATGTGAAGGTGAGTGAGCGTATGGCCGAGCGTATCAAGATACATGTGGGGTCGGCACTCACTGACCTGGGCGACGAAGGACCGGAAGACTATATCGTTCATGGCCCGAACCGCATCACCGCACTACCGATGGAGGTGGCGGTATGCTACCAAGAGGTGGCACACTGTTTGGACAAGACGGTGGCGAAAATCGAGAATGCCGTGCTCTCGGCGTTGGAGAAGACTCCGCCAGAGTTGTATGCCGACATCGTGCACAATGGTATCTACCTGACTGGTGGTGGTGCTTTGCTGCGAGGTCTGGACAAACGTCTCTACGAGAAAATCAACATCCCCTTCCACATCGCCGAGGACCCGCTGCATAGCGTGGCCAAGGGAGCGGGCATCGCTCTGAAGAATGTTGATCGTTTCTCGTTCTTGATGAGATAAAGGAAAAGTCTCCCCCCGGCCCCCTCCGAAAGAAAGGGAGGCAAAGAACTGAGGGGTGGAGTAGTGGATTATGAAAGGGCGGACTGATGGCAGTCCGTTCCTTGTCGTTTTAGAATAGTGGTTTGTCTAGTGATTCAATGGTCACTTTTCAATGTTCAATTTTCAATAATCCAAAGTGCGCAATCTGATTGCTTTTTTCAAGCAATATAGCCACTGGGTGGTGTTCTTGCTGCTCGAAGTGGTGAGTGCGGTGCTGTTGTTCCAATACAACAGCTACCAGGGTAGCGTGTGGTTCTCGTCAGCCAATGCCGTGACGGGGAAGATTATGGAGATTGACGCCTGGATAGGTACCTTCTTCAGCATGGGCGACGCCAACCAGGACCTCACGGCACGCAACATACAGTTGGAGCAAGAGGTGGCAGCGCTGCGCGAGCAACTGATAGAAATACAGCGTCGTGATAGTACTTGGAAGCCATCGGCGCAAGAACAACTGCTCAGCGTCTTCAAGACCATCCCAGCTAAGGTGGTGGGCAACTCGGTGAGTCGTCCCGACAACCTGATAACCATCAACAAAGGAACCGCTGACGGTGTGCGTCCTGATATGGGTGTTGCTTGTGGCACCGGTGTTGTGGGCATCGTGTATATGGCGTCGGCTCATTATGCCGTGGTGCTGCCTGTGCTCAATGCCCGTTCCAACATCAGTTGTCGCATCCGCGGCCGTGGCTATTTCGGCTATTTGCATTGGAATGGCGGTCTGAGTGACCAAGCTTTTGTTGACGATGTGCCCCGTCATGCCAAGTTCGAGGAAGGTGATACCATCGAGACTAGCGGCTACAGCGACGTGTTTCCGCCGGGAATCCTCGTGGGGCATATCATGAAGAGCCACGATTCGAAGGACGCGCTGTCGTATCGTCTGCAGGTGAAGTTGTCGACCGACTATGCGCGCTTGCGCGATGTGAGTGTCATCGACAATGCCTCGTTAAAGGAACGCCTCGAAATTCTCAGAGCTGCCGAGGACTCCATCAAACCACAACGTAAACAATGAAATTCGAGATATTCAGACATATAGCGTTATTTTGCGTGCTGGCACTTGTTCAGGTGCTGGTGCTCAACCACATCCAAATAGCAGGTGTGGCCACGCCTCTGCTGTATGTCTATTTCATCGAGATTTTCCGGCGCAACTATTCGAGGCATGCCTTGGTGTGTTGGGGTTTTGCCCTTGGACTGCTCATGGACACCTTCCAGAACACTCCTGGTGCCGCAGCCGCATCGCTTACGTTGCTTGCTTTCTTGCAACCCGAGTTGCTCGACCTGTTTCTCACCCGTGAGCAGGCCGATGACATGAGTCCTTCAAAAGCCAATTTGGGACGTCTGCCTTTCTTTTATTTCACTACTTTGTGCACCTCGCTGTTCTGCATCGTCTTTTTCCTGCTCGAATCGTTCTCGTTCTTCAACTGGGTGTCGTGGTTGGAACGTTCGTTGGGCAGCATAGCCTTGACCGAAGTGCTCATCATGGCTGTTGACACGTTGAGGAAGAAAAAAGAAAGGAAGGAGTAATGAAAGATTATGAGTTGGAGAAACGGCGCTTTGTGATCGGTGGAGTGGCCATCATCATTATCGTTGTGTTCATCTTTCGTCTGTTCACGCTGCAGATTATGAGCGATGACTACAAACGAAATGCCGATAGTAATGCTTTCCTGAAGAAGGTGGAGTTTCCTTCGCGCGGCAACATCTTTGACCGAAACGGCAAGTTGCTGGTCTACAATCAACCGTCATATGACATCATGGTGGTGGTGAACGAGGCGCGTAGCCGCATCGACACCATGGAGCTGTGCAGTACCCTCAATATCACAAAGGACTATTTCATCAAGCGCATGCGCGACATACAGGACCGTTCGAAGAATCCTGGTTATTCGCGCTTTACGCAACAGTTGTTCATGACACAACTCAGCGACCAAGAATTCAGCGTATTTCAGGAGAAAGCCTACCGTTTCCCCGGTTTCTATATCCAGAAACGCTCCATCCGCCAGTATGAATACCCGAATGCGGCGCTGATATTGGGCGACGTGGCCGAAGTTTCGCCTGACGATATCAAGCGCGATGGCTACTACCAGCCAGGCGACTATATCGGCAAGCAGGGCATAGAGCGTAGTTACGAGGAAGACCTACGTGGCACGAAGGGTGTGCAGGTACTGCTGCGCGATGCCCACGGTCGCATTCAGGGCAATTACCAAAACGGCCAATTCGATACCCAGCCCATTCCCGGCAAGGACCTTACGCTGAGCATCGATATCGAGTTGCAGCGGTTGGGCGAACGGCTCATGGAAGGGAAGTTGGGTAGCATCGTTGCTATCGAGCCGAAGACTGGCGAGGTGCTCTGTATGGTTAGCTCGCCCAGTTACGACCCACGTCTGATGATTGGTCGCCAGCGTGGCAAGCATCATGCCGAATTGGCGCGCGACCCCCTAAAACCGCTGCTCAACCGTGCCATCATGGGTATGTATCCGCCGGGTTCTACGTTCAAGACCTCGCAAGCTCTTACCTTCCTCTCAGAAAAAATCATCGATCAAGACACCAAATATCCCTGCCACCGTGGATTCGTCTTCTCGGGCATGAGAGTGGGTTGCCACGGACACGGGTCGCCACTGAACCTTGTGCCCGCTATTGGTACCTCGTGCAATGGCTATTTCTGTTGGGGATTGTATCACATGCTCACCGACAAGAAATACAATTCGCTGCATGATGCCATGAACACTTGGCGCGACTATATGGTGAGCATGGGCTTTGGCTATAAACTCGGTATCGACATGCCTGGTGAGAAACGTGGCATGATACCCAATGGCGATTTCTACGACAACGCCTTCAAGAATGGGTGGAATGCGCTGGGTGTCATCAGTATCGCCATCGGTCAGGGTGAGGTGACGCTCACCCCATTACAGATCGCCAACCTCGGTGCCACCATCGCCAACCGTGGCTTTTTCTGCACCCCTCATGTGGTGAAATCGGTGGGTGGCGAACCATTGGATGCCACGTTCACAACCCCGCGTTATACCAAGGCTCCTCGCGAGGCCTATGAACTGGTGGTTGAGGGTATGCGTAGGGCTGTTACTGGTGGTACCTGCCGCAGGGCCAACCGCAGTGACTATGCCGTATGTGGCAAGACGGGAACGGCGCAGAACCGTGGTCGCGACCACAGTGCATTCATGGGTTTCGCACCGATGGAAGAACCGCAGATAGCCGTGGCCGTGTATGTGGAGAACGGTGGTTTTGGTGCTACTTACGGCGTGCCTATCGGTGCGTTGATGATGGAACAGTATATCAAAGGCAAATTGTCGGCCAGCAGCGAGTCGCAGGCGTCGGCAATTCAGAAGAGACATATTTCATATGGCAAAACGGACAGATAAGCAGCCCAGCGTGTTGGGTTCACTTGACTGGTGGACCATCGCCATCTATGTGGCGCTCCTCTCCTTCGGGTGGGTGAGTGTCTGTGGAGCCAGTTACACCTATGGTGACACCGACATCTTCAGCCTGAGCACACGCTCTGGCATGCAGATAGTGTGGATAGGCACGTCGATAGTGCTAGGCCTGGTCATCCTTTTGCTTGACGACCGTTATTACGATACTTTCGCCTATGTCATCTATGGGTTGATGATGTTCTTGCTCTTCGCCACCATCTTCAATCCCCATGAAATCAAGGGCTCACGATCGTGGCTTGTCATGGGACCCGTGCGATTGCAACCAGCAGAGTTCGCCAAATTCGCCACGGCATTGGCCGTGAGCAAATACATGAGTACCTATGGTTTCAGCATGCAGCGCATGAAACAGTTTTTTGCCGCCTGCGGACTCGTGTTCCTGCCTATGTTGCTCATCGTGGGACAGAAAGAAACAGGCTCGGCATTGGTCTACCTGGCGTTCTTCCTCATGTTCTACCGTGAGGGTATGCCTGGGAGCATCCTCTTCACCGGTGTGGCCTTGGTGGTGTATTTCGTGCTGGGCATACGTTATGAACAGGTGATGCTGCTCGGCACACCCACTTCCGTGGGAAAATTCGTGGTGTTGCTGCTAGTGCAACTCTTCTCAGCCGGCATGGTGTATGTGTATTGCGACGACAAGCGTAAAAGCTTGAGTATGTTGGCGTATATGCTGTTCGTCACGGTGGGCTTCCTGTTGTTCTCCCTTTATGTCATACCTTTCGACATCGTGTGGGTGCAATTGGTGGTATGTGCCGCCCTCATCGGCTATCTCTTGTATCAGTGGATGAGCACGCGGAAAACAAATTTCCTGCTCGTGGCTCTGTTTGCCGTAGGGTCGATTGTGTTTTTCTATAGTGCCAGTTATGTGCTTAATTCGGTGATGGAGCCTCACCAACGCACGCGTATCAATGTGTTGCTGGGCTTGGACGATGACTTGAGCGGTGCTGGTTACAATGTCCATCAGAGTGAGATAGCCATCGGCTCAGGTGGCTTGGAGGGAAAGGGCTTTCTTAATGGCACGCAGACGAAATTGAAATTCGTGCCTGAGCAAGACACCGACTTTATTTTCTGCACCGTGGGTGAGGAAGAGGGGTTCTTGGGCAGTGCCGGCGTGTTGTTGCTGTTCCTGGCCCTTATATTGCGTCTGATTCATTTGGCGGAGCGGCAACCATTTAAGTTTGGAAGGGTGTATGGCTATTGTGTGCTGAGCATTTTTCTCTTCCATGTGTTCATCAATGTGGGTATGGTGCTTGGTTTGACGCCTGTCATAGGCATCCCCTTGCCATTCTTCAGTTATGGAGGCTCTTCGTTGTGGGGATTCACCATATTGCTGTTTATCTTCCTACGTATAGATGCCGGTAGGAATATAATCAGGACATAAGAAGAGAAGGGAAAGGAAAGGGAGTTAAAGGGAAGAGAAGGGTAGTTATCGCTTCGCTTGGAAGTTAAAGGGACAATACTCCGCTGGGGGGCATTGTCCTTTTAACTTCCTTTTAACTTCTCTTTAACTCCCTTTCCAATCCCTTCTTTTTAACTACCTTACCTTTTTTAATAGATGAATGCCCACTTCGGTTACACCCGGCAGTGAACGGCGTAGCATATTATGATGGATGCGTATGGCTAGCGAATCACCTTCGTGGAGATTGATGAAACGGAATGGCAACTCCTGACGGTAGATGGACAATCCGCGTCCGACGGGATGACCTTCTTGGTCGTAGATGGGTAGTTGTAGTGTGTCGGTGATGTGTCGTCCTGAAGGATATACTTGCTGTTCTATGACCAGCGAGAGATGGAGGAATGGGTAGCTGCTTTCGGTGCGTAAACCCAATTCTTCCACATATGGGCCACTTTCTTCGAGAGGGGCTATGCCGAAGCAGAGCACGCTGTCTTTTTCCCATCCCGTTACATCGGTATGATGATATTCTACATAGCGTGTGTTGGGATAGCAAGCGACCAACAGGCACAATGCCATCAGCCATATCGCCGACTGGATTAGAAGGACTTTGGCCTTGATGCTTTTCATTCTTTCTCCTTGGCCTTGATGTCGATTATTCTTTTTCTTTGGCCTTGTTGTGTCGGGAGTCCCTTTGTGCGGGTCTGTCATCTTGTCTGCCCCTCGGTCCTTGGTCTTTGCCTCGTGGTGCTTGTCCTTTGTTTCTTGGCCCTTGGTCCTTGCCTCTAGCTCCTTGTTCCTTGCCCTTGGCTCCTTTTTTCTTGCGTTTGTTCTTGTCGAAGCGTGTGATGCTCTCATTCTCAAGGAGGTCGAGCGGTCGCTCTTCCTGTTGCACCTGGTCGTCATCGGGCAAAGAAAGCGGTTTCACTCCCTTCTTGTTCATCTCGATGATGTCGTTGGCTCTTGCCGCACTGATGGTGCAAAGGTTGGCAGCCATGCGTTTGTCGGTGGAGTAGGTGACCAATCCAGCCAAGATATCGCTTTTGAACAGGTAGTAGTCGCTGTCGGCCGTTTGTAGTACTTCCTCGCGTGAAGGCATCAGTTTGCCGGCCTCCATATAGTTGTCCACCTCGTAGTTCAGGCAGCATTTCAGTTTGGCGCACATACCCGCCAGTTTCTGCGGATTGAGTGATATGTCCTGGAAACGAGCGGCGGCGGTGCTTACCGACACGAAATTTTTCATCCATGTGGCGCAGCACAGTTCACGTCCGCATGGCCCGGTTCCACCGATGCGCCCCGCTTCTTGTCGTGCGCCAATCTGTTTCATCTCGATGCGTACATGGAATGTTTCCGCCAGCACTTTGATGAGTTGTCGGAAGTCAACGCGTTCGTCGGCGATATAGTAGAAGATGGCTTTGTTGCCGTCGCCTTGGTATTCTACGTCGCCGATTTTCATCTGCAATCCCAGGTCTTTGGCTATCTGACGGCTTTGAATCATCGTATCGTGCTCGCGGCTCTTCGCCTCATGGTATTTGTCCATGTCGACAGGTTTGGCGATGCGGTAGATGCGGCGGATGTCCTCTTCCGACTTCAGGTTGGCTTTTTTCACTTGCAGGCGCACCAACTGTCCAGTGAGCGTCACCACTCCGATGTCGTGGCCTGGGTTGGCTTCCACTGCCACGATGTCGCCCTTTTTCAGGTCGAGGCGGTTCACGTTGTGGTAATAGCCTTTTCGGGTGTTCTTGAATTGTACCTCCACCAGGTCGGTGCTGGTGTCGTTGCCAGGGATGTCGGCAAGATAGTCGTAAGTATTCAGTTGTTTGTCTTGTCGTCCGCATCCGCGTCGGCATAGTCCTCGGTCACTGCCGTTCACCATTTTAAAGGTCATATTCTTGTAATCCATGTAGGTGTCGTTTTTATTGTTTGATGACCACTGTGACACCGAGCGCCATGTCGTAGAACACGATTCTGGCATTGGCATTCTGTGAGATGTCACGTATGGCTCTTTGTATGATATCGCTGATGGTCAATACATTGCGCTCATTGACGAAACGTGCGAAGTTCTTGGCGAAATTCTCTTCGTCGATGGTCATGTAGTTCAGTTCCGGGCGTTGGAAATTGTACATGAAATTTTCGCGTATGAGACGCAGGAAATAGTTCAACATTCGTTTCTGCTGTTCGCGCCCCAAGGCTGCTGCCGTCTCCGCCCATTTCTTCATGGCACGTACGTCACGTTGGTATGCGATGCGCATGAACTGTATGAACAGGTCGAGGAACGTGCGGTTTTCATTGTTGGCATCCAGTTCATCGAGAGCTTGCAGCCAATTGCCCGATACCACGTGGGCGATGCGCTTGGCGGAAGTCTCGTCAATACCTCGTTGATTCACCAATGCCTCTTCCACCTCATGGTCGCTGAGTCGATGGAGTGTGATGGGTTGTGTGCGGCTTCGGATGGTCTCGAGTAGCAGTTCGGGTTGTTCGCTCACCAGGATGAAGAGTGTTTGCTGTGGTGGTTCCTCCAGTAGCTTGAGGATTTTGTTGGCCGCCGCGGCATTCATTTTTTCCGGCAGCCACATGATATTGATTTTGTAACCGCCTTGCGACGACATCAATGACAGCTTGCGTTGCAATTCATCGCTTTCGCGAACGGTGATGATACTCTGTTGGTTCTCTACGCCAATCTCCTCCAGCCATTGGTTGAGGGTGAAGTAGGTGCCTTTCTGCAACAGTCTGTGCCATTCTCGAATGAAGTCGTCGCTGATGGGCTTATAATCGGATGGGCTTCCTTTGGGCTTGATGGTGGGGAAGGTGAAGTGTAGGTCGGGATGTTCCCATTTTGCCAACATGGCACATTGCGGACACTGTCCGCATGCCTCTTCGCCTGGTGCGTGGTTCTTGCACAGAAGTGACGAGGCAAAAGCCATGGCCAACGCCATCTTCCCGTCGCCTACAGGTCCTTGGAACAGCATGGCATGCGGCACCTTGCCACTTGCCGCCATTGCCAGCAAGTGTCGCTTGGTATCTTCCTGTCCTATTACTTCTGAGAAACGCATGTAGTTGAAATTTATCAGGAGTTCAGGAGTATAGGAGTTTAGGAGTGTAGACAATGGTCTGTGTGGCAATCTCTTGCTCCTTGCTCCTTGCCCCTTGCTCCTATCGTCACATCAGTCGTTGCACCACCTCTCTCACGCTTTCAATGGCCGACACAGTGTAGAAATGGATATTCTGCACACCGTGGGCATATAACTCACGACATTGTGCTGTGCACCACTCGATACCCAATTCGCGTGCCGACGCGTCGTCATGGCATTTCAGTGCCTCCGATGCCAATGCCTGTGGTATGTCGCAGTGGAAGGTCTTGGGTACAGTGGTTATCTGACTCAGTTTGGCGAAGGGCTTGATGCCTGGTATGATGGGTATGGTGATACCCATGGCGCGTGCCCGTTCCACGAACTGGAAATATTTTTCGTTGTCGTAGAACAGTTGGGTCACGGCATACTGTGCACCCAAGTCCTGTTTCATTTTCAGATACAGCATGTCCTGCTCGAGGTTCGGCGCCTCTTCATGCTTTTCTGGATAACACGCCACGCCGAATGTGAATGGTTGGCCAGGGTTCTTCATCTGACTTCCGTCGGAGAAGAATCCCTCGTTGAAGCGTGTCACCTGTTGGATGAGGTCGGTCGTATGTCGGTGTCCGCCCAGGGTGGGGGTGAACATCTTGTCGTCTTGTGCCTTGTCGCCACGCAGTAAAAGCAGGTGGCGAATGCCGAGGAACTGCAAGTCGAGCAGTTCGTATTCAATATTCTCGATGGTTGTTCCGCTGCATATCACATGGGGCACCACGGGTATGCCGAAACGCTGTTGTATGGCGGCGGCTATGGCGATGGTGCCAGGACGGCGACGGATACGTTGTCGTTCAAGAAGGCCACCCTCAACCTCACGATATATATATTCGCTGTGGTGGGTGGTGATATTGATGTATAGAGGATCCAACTCTTTCAGAATGGCAATAGTACGGAAGAGACTTTCCGTGCCGGTGCCTTTCAGCGGTGGCAGCACTTCGAAGGAGAAATGCTTTCCCGTGAGTTGCTTTTCAAATAGATCGGGCAATAACATTGTTAATGTGACATTTAATTTGCAAAAGTAAGAAAAAAAAACGAAAACACAAATAAGATACCTGAAAAACTGAAAAGAGAGCGGACTGACTCAGCCCGCTCTCTTTTCAGTATGATAACGTTATTCTTTATTTCTCTTTCTTCCACAGACGGCTCATGTCTTCGAGCGTCTTGCCCTTGGTCTCGGGCACCAGTCGCCATACGAAGAGGGCAGCCAGCACGCAGATGACACCGTAGAGGCCGTAGGTGAACCAGTGACCGAAATCGTCGCCCTCGCTCAGGTGCATGTTGAACATCGGTACGAAGGTGGAACTGACGATAAAGTTGAAAATCCACTGGAAGGCCACGGCGATGGCCACGGCGGCACCACGGATGGTGTTGGGGAAGATTTCTGCGATAAGCACCCAAGTGATGGGACCCCATGACATCATGAACGATGCGGAGTAGACCATGATGCTTACGGCGGTTACCATCTCCATGCCGGCATGACCGAAGGTGAGGGCAACGCCGAAGGCACCGATAGCCATGCCGATGCTACCGGTGATGAGCAACGGTTTGCGGCCCCATTTCTCTACGGTGAAAATGGCCACGAGGGTGAAGAGGATGTTGATGATACCCATAACCACGGTCACCACCATCGGGTTCTCCATGCCCATGTCGCCGAAAATACGCGGTGCGTAGTAGAGCACGGCATTGATGCCCACAGCCTGTTGGAACACACTGAGCATGATGCCCACGAAGATGACGAGGAAACCATAGGTGAACAGTTTTTCCGTCTTTACGGTGATGGTCTCCTTGATATTATGCAGGATGGTGGCTGCTTTCTCGCTGCCGTTGATACGGGCGAGAATGCCCAGGGCTTTCTCGTCTTTGCCCACAGACACGAGGTAACGCGGTGTCTCGGGAACGAAACAGATGAGCAATGCGAACAGACCGGCAGGAACAGCCTCGGAACCGAACATGTAGCGCCATCCAGTAGCGATGGTCCATGGGTCGCTTCCCGGAGCGATGGCATTCACACCCTGACCAATCGATTCGATGATAGGATTGGTGTGCTCACCCAATATGAGGAAGTTGACGAAGTATACCACCAACTGACCGAAGATAATAGCGAATTGGTTCCATGAAACGAGCATTCCACGGATGTTTGAGGGTGCCACCTCACCAATGTACATGGGGCAGATGGCGGATGCCAGACCTACACCGATGCCACCGATAATGCGGTATATGTTAAACGTGATAAGCAATGAGAATGTGGGTTCTCCGTGTTTGAAGAATAAGAACTCGGGATTCATCGAACCCAAGGCGGAGATAAAGAACAAGATGCCAGCGATGATGAGGGAGCGTTTGCGTCCCAACCGTGTCGCAAGCAGTCCGGAGAGGGCGGAACCGATGATACATCCAATGAGGGCTGATGCAGAGGTGAACCCATGCCATCCATCAGTGTAAGTGAAGTCTTTAGCACCCATGAAGAAGGCTTGGAGTCCCTTCTCGGCACCAGAGATGACGGCTGTGTCGTAACCGAAGAGCAGGCCGCCTAATACAGCCACCAACACAATACCGAATAGGTAGGCTTTGCTACCAGTTTGATTCTGATTCATAATGTTTAATTTTTATGTGTTATAGGTTTAAAGAGTAAATCAAATTGTTTAACCCAAATTGCGAAATTTTTTGCAAAATTAGACAAAAAAAACGAAAAGAGAGCGTAATCATCCCAAAAAGTTGATGATATGACCTTTAAGTGTATGCTTTTTTGCCGATATAAAGAAAAACCGCAGCCGACGTGAGTCAGCTGCGGCGAGAGAAGCCTATTTTGAAATAGGAGAGTGAGAGGTTATTCTTATTTGTTGATGACCTTCTTGCCGTCGCGGATGACGATGCCCTTGTACGAGCCGTTCACCTGCTGGCCGTTGAGGTTGTAAATCTTGCTCTTGCTCTGTTTGTCGGCTTTCACCACGGTGATGTTTTCAATACCGGTAGAAGCGGCGGCAAGTTCTTTCGCCTCTTCGATGGTAATGTCACCCTGTACCACGATGATGGGGTCGGATTCCACTTCATAGCCCTTTACGCGAGCGATGGCATAACGTGCGTTGCGCACTTCGCTGGCACTTTCAGTGTTCACCTCTACAGTGGCGTCTGCGGGCAGCGGGTCGGCATAGAAGATGATGGCATTGATAAGGTCGTCTATGGTGATTTCCATTTCTGCGTCAACCAATTCTTGAACTTCTACACCCAGCCATTCCTTAGCGTCTTCGTCCATCACAACCTCATAGTTGGGCGCGCCTTCGTTGTTATACCAGCGAGTAGGTGTGGTGAAGGGAACATAGTTGAAGCCAGCACCGCCATCATCCATGGCTTCACCTGTCTGTGCGTCGAGACGCACCTCGGTGAGTGACAAGGGCTCACCCGTTTCTTTGTTGACAAATATCTCAGTGTTGTATTTTACGAACATGCCGGTAATACCTGCGTCTAAGGCAAAACGCGAGGAATACTGATTATAAGCCTCTTCACCGTCATCCCATTTTCCCCACATTACTGCATCATAAGCAATTTCGTCTTCAATAGGGATTCGTAAGGCGTACATACCAAAGTCTACGAGGTCGCTTTCAAAGCCGGTGAAGGCAAGAGCAAACTCTTGATCAACCACAACGGGTTTTTCCACGATATTACCAAAAGGACCAATTTGTTTATTGGTGAATTTACAAGTTCCTTCGTAAATGGTCTTTTCATTGCGTACGTCTTCAGTAACGAAATCGATGGTATCGTCTGGCTCACACACCAAAGTTGCGATGATGTTGTCCATGTCGGCCACCTTGATGGTTCCCCAACTTTCCTCTTGGTCCTTCACACCGCAAATATGGCAATACAGTTTTCCTCCCTCCTTGATGGGCTTGGAGAAAGAACAACCCTGAGCATAAATATTTTCGATGTAAAGAGGTGCCTGAGGCTTGCCGAAATATTGTTCTGCACGGTAACTGGTATATGTATATAATACATTGCCTTTCTCATCTGTTAATTCATAGACCCCCGAACCGTACATGTTGTCATTAAACAATCCTATTCCAGAAATTTGAGGCCCCCAATATTGATTTTGGGCATAATAAGCGGCATGGTCATCACTTGCTTTAAATGAGGTAACGGAGTCGGTGAGAATGCGTGTTGTATAATCAGTACTCATTCGCTGGTAGTAAACACTGTTTTGGCTCAGATCCCATTGGTTGCTGCCGTCACCAGTGTACAGTGTAGGACAATAATACATGGACATGGGCGGAAGAGAGAAGGGCAGGTTGTTGGCTTCATCTGCTTCATCTTGAAGAGAAACCTTGCCAGAGGCGGTCTCAATGCCCCATTCAGTTCTCTTTGGGTCGGTAGCCATGTTGATGAATGGTGTCTCGTCCCAAGGTGCGACTAACACCATGCTAGGTGCGTAACCCATTCCTTGAAGGTCCCATCCAAGCCAGAAACTGCCTTCTGGACGAAGGTAATATAGTCCATCGGCGGCAGATCGTGCAGGAGATGCGGCGCGTGTGGTCTCTGTACGCATGGTCATCTTTTGTTCAAGACGGGGAAGGAATTGGCGTTGGTTAAATGTGCGTGATTCCTTCATCTTCTGGGCAAAGCCCGATGTTGCCATCATGGCGGCAACGGCTAACAGTAAAACTTTTTTCATATTTGCTGAGTTTTAGATTGTTGGTAATTGTTCGTTATCTTTTGAATTCCTAGCCGGCAGGAGAACTCCTGCCAGCCCGGAATGTTTTTTTAATGCTTATTTTCAATGATTTAGTACCATCTAGCCACGAACCACATGTCGGGATCGTTGCTAAAAGTCACTTTCACATAACGCAGATTGAACGTCGTGGTAGCGGCGGAAATGGTTAGGTGCTGCCCCATCATCTCTATCAGATCTTTCAGTGCCGGTAAGTTGTCGAGGGCTGTCTGACCTGATGACTTGGAAGGTCCTTGGTATTGAAGGGCAATGCCACTGTCGTCTTTCTGCATGGAGTACAGATAGTCTTCATAGGATGAACCTCCCAAATTATAGGTTACGCGGATACGTGGCTGACCGCCATCTTGGCGGAATGCCAAGTTGGTAAGGCTACCACCCACGTTTTTGAACGCTTGGTTAGCGGCGGTCCATTTCTCCTTGAATTTGTCCGACATCTCCGAACTGTTCTGCCATTGCCAGCGATGGTGCTCGTCAATGATTTCACCATGGAAGAATGTGGCGGGGTCTTCACCGGTGATATACACCTCGCTGTTTTCTGTGCTCACGAAACGGTCGAGTTCCGGGTCGTAGCGGAAGTCCTGTGCCTCTGCCCCCTCCTCACCTACATAGATGATCTCTCGGAATCGCAGGTAATAGTCGTCATAACGCTTGGTGATGAGGAAATGATAACGAATGCCTGTCATTATCGGGTCAGTTCCGTCGAGATACACCAAGGGTATGGTAGTGCTTGCTTCATCGAAACCGTACTTCACCCCCTTGAGCATCATATAGATGCGATTAGGAACTGTTGCCGAGAACATCGTATTGGTGAAAGTGTTCACATCCTTGAAATACTGTTCATAGTCAGTTCCTTCCTCCAAAGGTGTGAGCAGGGAATAGATGCCGCGTTTCTTGCCCTTGAGCATCATGTAAGAAGCGTCTTCGGGCGCATCGACTATTACAAACTCATAATCGCCTCCGATTCCCGTACCTGTCTCATTGTCATCGGTAGACGGCACGTCTTCCGGACTGGAGAAGATATGGAACAAACGGTTGTAAGAGCTGAACGACAATACAGGCCCATTGTCGGTAATCACATCCCATACCGATGTGGCCTCGTCATATTTGTCATTGGTAAACGCATTGCGCATGGCCACACGGACGGAATGGTCGGGGTTGAAGTCACACAGGATTAAATACCCGTTGCCGAATGGCACCGCGTCTTCGTCGGTGGGATAGTATTGCATGGCCCATCCTGCAGGCTGTGCCTCCAGGCGTGCGGAGTAAATGTCTTTTATCTCATTGAGCCTCTCTGCAGCTGTTTTGTCGAAGAGGTCGTCTTCCTCCGACACACACGAAGTGGCCAAAAGACCTCCTGCCAACAGCAGTGACATGGCAAATATCTTGTTCATCATAGCGTTTCCTGTTATTTGGTTTGTAATGCTTTGTATTGGTTCACTTCATCGAGCAGCACTTCCATTACCGTGCGTGATGGGTCAGAGGCACTGGGAGAGGTGAGCGCATTCACATAGCGTCCCCAATCGTCGAATTTGAAACTACCGTCTTCATTGGTAGCATATTGACGACGCTGTATCTCATCGCGCATGGCGTCGATATCGATATTGAAAGCACTCATCATCCATTCACGTACCATCTGCAGTTTGTCGAGAATCAACTGCCGGCCGTTTATCTTGTCGGCACCACCGTCGGAAAGCGCTTCGTAAATTACTTTTCCGTCAGCATCGGTCATCGCTGAACCATCGCCATTGCGGCTGATAACCTTACGTACGATGTGGTAGTCACCATTGCGTTGGGGCGACAGATAGCCTATACTGTCTAGGCTTACGCCTGCTTTGTTGGCGAAACGTGCATAGAACACGTTGTCACCCATTTCGTAATACAAATTTGAGCCAAAGAACGAACCACCATTTTTCTTGATGTTGTTCAGTGTTTCAGCGTCTGTTATCTCCTTACCATTGGCATCGAGGAATTTGCCCTGTCTTGCGAGGAACCAAGTCACATCGCCTGGTGTAAAGTAGAAGGCCACGTCTTTCATTTCTAGGTCTTCCCAGTCATAATAGGCTGTGGCGAGCAGGTTGTCCCAAGACTTGTAGTCAGAGGTAAGGTAGGTGGAAAGGGTTTCCACCCAGTCTTCACGTGCTTGTTCAGAGGCATAAGGAGTTACGAAACCCCATGCGGCCGTTACCGAGTCATGCTTGTTACTCCAGTCCAGCGGGTCGTAGTGACCATTTGAAATCAGGTCGAACGACAATGGACGTTGGCTTGTCTGGTCGAGGATATGGCCGAACTCGTGGTGCATCACGTGGAAGAAATATTCGTTCATCAAGTCAATGTTGTTCTCGTTGAGATTGTTCACCTTGTAAAGGGTGATTTTCAAGCCTCCTTCTGCCGTACCGAGGGTTTCTGTACCCGAGGTGGGGTTGTATGATGCCGACCCAATGACGTGGATGATACGTGGGCTGTTCTGTTTGAGGAATTCCTCACCGCCAAACATCTTATACACATCGTACCACAGGTATTTGGATAGCACGGCCAACTTGACACTGTTTTCATAACTTGCGGGTATCAGGTTCTTCTGTTTGTCGGAACCGATATCTTCCATCTTATAGATGAATTTCAGGTTATAAGGCTCGAGGAAATTCTTCTTGATGAAGGTGTCGAGCGGGAAAGTGTAGGCTGAACGGTCCAACGGGTAATCGTTGGTGTCAAATATAGTGGGGCCGAAGTCATCATCGCTGCATGCCGCGAAGGTTCCAGTGAGCGCGATGGCTGCACCCAATAACCAATTATTTAGTTTGCATGTCATATCGTGGTTCCTCCTTTATTTATTTGATGTAGATAAATTTTGACTGAGGTTCGATGGATGCACGTTGCGAGTCATCGTAACTGGGTGCGTAGGTGCGCGAGGGCTCCATACCTGCGGCGATGGCATCCTGCGGCACTTCTACTGCGCGGCGCTCATCGTTCCACGTGAGTTTGTACTCTGTGTTGTCAGCACCAATGAAATGTGAGTATTCCATGCCCCAACGCTTCAAATCGAAGAATCGTAAACCGTCCCAGTTGGTCTCGAAACGGCGGAAATCGTTCAGACAGTTCATGTAAGGCACACCTTCTGCAGGTACCACAGCAGATGGACTCATATTGGTGAGGAAGTCCCAATTCTCCAAGCAGTTGGGGTTGCTTGCCTTGGCGTAGTAACTGTTGATGATATCTACCGTGAGGTCGGCCATACCACCATTGGCACCCCATGAGATGAGGTTTTGTGGAGAGAACGATTGGTTCGACTTCTCATAGTTGATAAGGTCTTCGAGGGCACTGGCATAATTGCCTTGCATGATATATGCCTCTGCCCGTTCCAGCAACAGTTCATTGCAAGTAAACTCACGCTTGATAGTGTGAACGTAACCGATGCCGGCAATCTTGTCGGTATATTCAAACTCTTCGTATACCTTACTTGAGCAGTAACCATAGTCTTCACCCGTCCAGAATGTCATGCCCGACACATAGGCAGTGGGGTTGACAATCCATCGGTTCCACATGGGGCTGTTGTGGTAGAACAGGTCTTTCACCACTTGGCCGTTCTGTGCATAGCGGTTACCCAGTCCACGACGGAACATGAGGGAGTGGGTGTCGATAAGCATCAGGTTATTGGGTGATGCGGGATCCTGCCACACTTTGGCGTAGTCGCTTCCATAAGTACACTCGTCGAAATGCGAGAAATCCATCAGCTTGGAAAGGATACTCTCGTTGTCAGTGCCCAAAACGAAGTTGGCATGCTCGATAACCTTGTTCCAATCACGTTTGTAAAGATAGAAACGTGCGGCAAAGGCATGTGCGGCATTGAGGTTGAAACGCCACTTTGGCATCTTGTAGTTGCGCTCGCTCAAGTTGGCCAGTCCTTCTTCCAAGTCAGCCTGTATCTTGGCGTAGGTGTCGGTCACTGTTCCGCGGTCGTATTCCACAAGGACATTTTCTTCGGGAGAGGTCATGTAAGGGATACCTTTGTCGGCGCGGCTCAGTTCATCCGTCTTGTAAGCCTGTGAGAACACGTTGACGAGGATGAAGTGGCAATAAGCACGAATAAGTAATGCCTCCGCGCGTGATGCTGTGAGCGACGGTGTCATGTTCTGGCCATGGTCTGATATTTCGTCTATGGCCTCAAGAGCGTGGTTGACACTGGCGATGGCTCCGTAGAATGTTTCCCAGAGGAATCCCGGTGTGTCCTGATTGGTGGACGATTTGGCGGGTTCAAAGCTGAACATCTCATCGTCGACACGGTCGTAGGACGACAGGTTATAGTGTGTGAGCACCTGTTCGGCATTGGGGCTGGCAGGCAAGTGAGGCGCATTGTTGTCCATCATGTTATCGCTGGAAATCTCGCAAATCCAGGCATAACTGCCGCTAGGGTAGCACGAGATGAGCAACTGGGACACTTTCTCTTCATTGTCTATTTCGATACGCTCGTCGGGCAACTTGTCGAGGAAACTCTCGCTGCACGAGGTAAGCGTGAGTGCCGCCATTGCCACTGACATTAGGATATATCTTGTAGTCTTCATATCTATGTATATTATTAAAGTATAAGTGAAAAGTGAAAAGTGGATAATTTGAAAAATACACTAATCCCTAAACACTAAACTGTTAAATTCCCAGTCTTACGGTCAACGTGAACTGTTTTGACAACGGAGATGCCACACCACCGGAATTCACGAACTCAGGATCCTGTCCATTGAGTTTCTTGTCGGAATAGATGAGGAAGAGGTTGGTGGCATCGAGTTTTAGAGAAGCACTGCTCAGACCGATGTGCTTGAGCAGGTCGGGTTTGAAGTCGTAGGTCAGCGAAATGTCTTTCATGCGGATAAATCCACCGTCGGCCACGCGTGCCGAAGAGTAATTGTAGGCATTGTAAGCATAACCTAAGTACATGTCGTTGTAGTACTGGCGTACGGATGCGATGGCGGGGATAGATGTGATTTTCTCATCGCCAGGAGTCACCCATCGGTTCTTGAACTCTTTGGGCATAGCGCTTTGGTCTGAATAGCCTGCGGAGAATACCGGGTCGAGACGCAGTTTGTTGCCGAAAGAGTAGGTGATGAACACGTTCAAACGCCAGTTCTTCCACTGGATCATATTGTTCAAACCACCAGTGATGGTCGGTTCCACGCTACCTTCGTATTTCAGGAAGTCTAGTTTCTCATACTCCTGGAAATTGATGTCGGTAGTGGTAATGTCGCCATACTCATTCATGATGGTGGGGATACCCTCGTCGTTCAGTCCCATGAAGGGAATGGAGAACAAGGCACGGTGCGGATAACCTACACGGGTATAACCGCTGGGCTGCACCAAGTCAATCACGCGGGCCTGAGAGAGCAGGTCGGTAATGGTGGTCTTACAATAGGAGAACGTAAGGTCGGTGTTCCAACGCCAGTCGTTGGTGACGATGTTCTGCGATGACAGGGTGGCCTCGATACCATGCGAGCGCATGGAAGCTACGTTGGCGTATTTCTGACCGAGCAACTGGGTGTGTACATAACCCATCAAGTCGTAGTTGTCACGCCAATAGAAATCGGATACGAGGTTCAAGCGGTTGCCCAAGAAACCGAGGTCGATACCGAGGTTGAACTCGTATTTCTTCTCGTAGGTCAGTTCTTTGTTGGCATATTGTGCCAGTTCAATAGCCGTTTCCTGTTGGTCACCAGTGGGACGCCAGAGATTGGTGGAGCGGAAGATGGCGCGGGCATTCGAGGCGGCGCTCTGCTCACCAGTCAGCGAGTAACTCAGACGCAGTGTGGCGTGCGACACGGCACCACGGGTCTTCTCCATCCATTTCTGGAAGAATGGTTCCTCGTGGGCGTTCCATGCAGCTGACACGTTCCATGTGGGCAGCCAACGTGAACTGCGGGCCTTGCCCAGACGGTTTGAACCATCATAACGCCAAGTGAAGTTGAACACGTAGCGTCCTTTGTAGGAGTAGTTGCCATTGGCTACATAAGCCAGACGGCGGTTCCATGATTTGGCGAAGGAGATGAGTTCAGCACCCTCTTCCTTGGCCTGCTTGAAGAAGTAATAGTTGTTTGTCCACAGACGAGCGGCATTGTAGTCCACACCGTAGTCGTTGTGTTCAGAAGCGTCGTAGTCGGCTTTGTTGGCTTCCATACCTGCGAAGAGGTTGAGGATATGGGTGTCGTTCCATACATGGTTGTAGGTCACCGTGCCACGGAAGTCGAGCTGCTTAACGCTGTTGCGGTTGATGGTATAGATACCACCGGACTCCATCACCGACATCGGCAGTGAGTTGGGCTGGTCGGGATCGGTGTATAGATATTTGTTGTTATACATGATGTTGGGGTTGTTCACACCAGCACGGTAGGCTTCAGCCTGGTTCGAGGCGTTCAGCACGATGTGCTCACGGTCGGAACGGTTGATGCGGTAAGCACCCAACAAGTTGATTTCCAATCCAAGAATAGGTTTCCAGTTCAATTCGCCCTGGAATTTCATATCCATCACGTTCACGTCGATGTAGTTGTTGTCCAGTTCCTGGAAGATATTGAACGGGGCATAGTTACGCGTGTACACGTCGTTCGGGTCGAGTGTACGTGATGTGTTCAGTGCGAAACTGAACGGGTTGATGTCGAAGTTACGGCTGACGTTACCGCTCACCACGTCGACACTCTGGTTCAGCGTACCAGGTGCTTTCTGGTCACGATACGACATGTTGGTGCGCAAGGTCACTATCAAGTTCTTCGACAGGTTGTACGAAGCGTTAAGGTTACCAGTGTAGCGCTCCACTTTGCTGTCTTTCGACCATCCTGGGTCATACATAGCCGACACCGAAGCGTAGAGGCTCGATCTTTCCGTACCAGCGCTGACGCTCACGGAGTGGTCCATCATGATGTTGTTATTGAACAACAGGTCGAACCAGTCGGTGTTACGGAACTCGGCCTGCTGCAGGAAACCGTTCATGGCAGCCTCAGTATAAGGAAGTCCGAATTGTCCGTTGGTATTGTTGTATTGGTCGATGAGCGAATACATACGTCCGTAGAGACCTGCGGAGGCGCTGTTGGCTACTTGTGAGAACTCCAACCAACCCTTGGCGGCCATCTCCTTGTAGATACCCATCTGTTCCTGCGAGTTGCTGATGTTGTACTCGCTATAACTGGGTTTCATGCGGTAGGTGAACTCACCTGTGTAGTTGATGCTTGTGTGTCCGGCACGTCCTCTTTTCGTGGTGATGACCACCACACCTGCCATTGCGCGCGCGCCATATATAGAGGTGGCACTACCGTCTTTCAGCACCTGGAAACTTTCGATGTCGTCGGCGTTCAGTCCGGCGATGGCATTGGAAATCAGCGTCTCGGCATCTCCCGATGACAGGTCGTCGGCAGACACGTTCACCGCATCCTCCATGATAACACCATCGACCACCCATAGAGGCGATGAACTACCATAGATGGACGTGGCACCACGCACACGGATTTTCGGTGCCGTACCGAAAGTACTCGACACGTTCTGCACACTCACACCGGCCACATGACCTTCAAGAGAACGGGTGACGTCGGCCACACCGCTCAGTCGGGTCTTGTCAGCATCAACTTTCGTCGTAGCACCGGTAAACATACGCTTGTCGAGCTTCTGCATACCCGTGACCACAACTTCACCGTCGATGGTCTGCGACTCGGATTCCAACTTGATGGTCATGTTGTGACCACCTCTCAACACCTGTGTCTTGAAGCCGATGTAGGTGACCTCTATCTGGGGATTTGCCTGGCTGTAGTTCAGCGAGAACTTACCGTCGATGTCGGTCACAACGGCCACCTTTGTACCTTTGATGGTGATGGTGGCTCCAATGGCGGGCTCGCCATTGTCTTCAAGAACGGTTCCTGAAATGGTATGCTGGGCATAGGCCATTCCCAAAGAAAGGAAAAGGCATGCCAACATCAAGAATAGTCTTCTCTTCATATAAAACCTCTCGTTATTTAATAATACTATTGTTGACGTGTTGTTAAGATAACAGTTTGCAAATATAATTTTTTTTTGCACAACTGACAAGTTTTTAACTAAAAAATTAGCATTTCGTGGATAAATCCCGCAATTTTATACTTTTTATCCATGGTTTTGTAAACAAATGTTGGCATTCGAGAGGTGCTCTTGACATAAATCAAATCCGCATAAATATTCAGAAGCGAATATTTATGCGGATTTAGAGAGGGGCGATGTAGGATACTCTATTATTTAACCAATATCACAAGGTATTTGCTTGTGCTCCAGAACTGTTGAGGATTGTTGATGCGGAGGATATACTGTCCGTTGGCATCTGTGTTGAGTGTATAGGAACCCGCTGGATGCGAGGTCATCATCGTCGCTTTCTTCGAGTAAAGTTTGATTTCCTTGTCTACGCGGATATCAATTTTCGTGAAGTAGTTTTTGTTGAAATGGCTCTTCAACACTTCACCTTTCGACAAGATACCTTGTTCCTTGAGTTCGCTCTTGGTGCCGAACACGTAGTAGGCGGTGTTCAGTTCGCGGTCTTGCTCAGTGATGGTCTGAGTCTTTTGGCTACTTTCGGTCTTCAACTCCGCCACGTCGTCGTTGAGCGTGCTGATGGTCTGATCAAGTTCGCTGATATGGATATCTTTGGCCTCAAGTTGTTGGCGCAACTGCTGCAACTGTTTGTCTTTTTCCTCGAGTTGGAGCACCAGACCGTCGAGTGTCTTCTTCAGCTCGTCGCCTTTGACAGTGCTCTCACGCAGTTGTTGGCGCAGTTTGTCAATCAGGGTGCGGTTCTCTTTCATTTTTTCCTGGATGAACTGCATGTTCTCGCGAATCTGCTGTGGCTTGTTGCTACCTTCGCCGTCTTTTGCGAGGGTAACACGGTCTTCTGCCTCATTGATCTGGCGGAATCCTTCCTGGATCTCGTTCAGCGTGGCCATCATGTCGTTGATTTCATTGTCGCGCTGGTCGAGTATTTTCTGCAACGAGTCGTTCTGTTGAATTTGTGGATTAGCCGCCGGGGCTTTTTTCTCTTCCTTGCAGGCGACGATGGCCAGCAGGCAGAAGCTGATAAAAAGAAATTTTTTCATTATTTTGAATTTATGATTTTTTATGGGATTTTCTAGGTGGTGCTAGGTGTTCTCTTGCTCCTTGACCTTTACTCCTTGCTCCTTTCCGGCAACAACCACGACAATCTCGCCGCGGGGTGGGGTGGTGGTGAAATGTGCTTGCAACTCAGCGAGGCTACCCCTCACAGTCTCTTCGTGCACCTTGGAAATCTCGCGCGACACCGAAGCGCGACGGTCGTTGCCAAACACCTCAGCCATCTGCGATAACAGTTTCACCAATCGATAGGGCGATTCGTAGAACACCATGGTGCGCGATTCATCGACAAGGGCCTGTAACCGACTTTGGCGGCCTTTCTTCTGGGGTAGGAATCCCTCGAAACAGAAACGGTCGCATGGCAGTCCGGAACAAACCAGAGCCGGAACGAAAGCGGTGCTTCCCGGAAGGCATTGCACCTCTATGCCTGCTTCCACAGCCTCGCGCACAAGGAAAAAACCAGGGTCGCTGATACCTGGTGTTCCCGCATCGCTGATCAGGGCCACATCCATCCCTCCCTTGAGTCGCTCGATGACAGATGCCGAGGTGCCATGTTCATTGTATTTATGGTGCGACATAAGGTGGTTGCTGATGTTGAAATGTTTCAGCAGCACTGACGACGTGCGCGTATCCTCTGCCAGCACCAGGCCCACCTCTTTAAGCAGGCGGATAGCACGGAAGGTCATGTCCTCAAGATTGCCCACAGGCGTGGGTATGATATAGAGTATGCCCATAATCGGCGCAAATATAGTTCAAATAATCTTTACACACAAAAAAACGGGGCATTTCTTTGCAATTTTTAAAACGTCTTTGTATTTTTGCAAGAAATAAAGCGATTTTTTGCGATATGAACGGAGAATCAAGACGACCCGGACGCATCGAGGTGATTTGTGGATCGATGTTTTCGGGAAAGACAGAAGAGCTGATACGTCGCCTGAAAAGGGCTAAGTTTGCCAAACAGCGCGTGGAGATTTTCAAGCCCACCATCGACACCCGTTATTCGGAGGAGGAAGTGGTGAGTCATGACCAACATTCCATCATGAGTACCCCCGTTGATAGCAGTTCGTCGATACTACTGCTCTCTTCCGATATGGATGTGGTGGGCATCGATGAGGCTCAGTTTATGGACATGGGTATCATCGAGGTATGCAACACGCTTGCCAACCGTGGCATCCGGGTTATCGTTGCAGGATTGGACATGGATTTCAAGGGCGTGCCTTTCGGACCTATGCCTGGGTTATGTGCCATTGCCGATGATGTAACCAAGGTACATGCCATTTGTGTGAAGTGCGGCAATCTGGCCTATGTGAGCCATCGTATCGTCAACAATGATAAACTGGTGCTTCTGGGCGAGGTGGGGGAGTATGAACCATTATGTCGCGAGTGTTACCAGGAAGCAATGAAATCCGAATAGGGATAACTCCCAAACTCCCGAACTCAAAAAACTCCCAAACTCATAACCACTCCAACCCAAGAACTCATAAACTTACAAACTCACGAACTCAAAACCTCACCAATGATAGAACAAAAAATAACATTCGACCGATTTATACGATGGGCACTCACAGCGCTCATTGTGGTGGCCGTGCTGTTTCTGATGAACAAACTGAGCGGTGTGCTGTTGCCATTTTTCGTGGCGTGGCTGCTGGCTTACCTGCTCTATCCCATCGTGAAGTTTGTGCAGTATAAACTGCATGTACCCACACGTTTCCTCTCCATCATCGTCACGCTCATCTTCGTTACGGCGGTAATTGGTGGAGTTATCTACCTCATCATACCACCTATGGTGGAACAGTTCGAGAAGTTGGGGAAAATCATCATCAACTATATCCACCAAGCGGCGCACATCAACGATTTCCCCGAAATGGTGCGTAACTGGATGTTGGAGAACAACTCCATTATCGAAAAATTCTTCGCTAGCGGAGACTTCGCTGAAGCGTTGAAGACAGCTATGCCGCAGTTGTTCTCCTTCATTGGTAAGACCGCCAATGTTATCTTCAGTATCTTCGCATCGGCCATCACCTTATTATATATGTTCTTCATATTGCTCGACTACGAATATCTGTCGGCCAACTGGATTAAGATTTTTCCGAAGAAGAATCGTCCTTTCTGGGCTGAACTGATGCAGGATGTGGAGCGCGAGCTGAACAACTATATCCGTGGACAAGGTATGGTGGCCCTCTGCATGGGCGTGATGTTCTGCATAGGTTTCACGATCATTGATTTCCCCATGGCCATAGGTCTAGGCATACTCATCGGCATTATGGACATGGTGCCCTATCTACATACCCTGGCGCTCATTCCCACGGCTTTCTTGGCCCTGCTCAAGGCGGCTGATACGGGACAGAATTTCTGGATGATTTTCGGCGCGGCAGTGCTTGTGTTCTGCGTCGTTCAATTGATATCCGACCTCATCGTCACACCAAAGATTATGGGGAAGGCCATGCGCCTCAACCCCGCCGTGCTGCTTCTCTCCATCTCGGTATGGGGCTCGCTGCTCGGTTTCATTGGCCTGATTATCGCTCTGCCGCTTACCACATTGCTCATAGCTTATTATCAACGATATGTGACGCGTGAAAATGAGGAGTCTGAACCGGTGGAGGCATCAACAACGGAGATACCACCGGAGGAGACTCCACCCACGGTACCATCAAAAAGAATAAGAAAAGAATAAGGCGGAAAGATAACTAGGGAACCTAGATTTTTTGAGATCTAAAACTATCTAGATATCTAGAAAAACCAGAGAATAAATAAAAAAATCACCAAATCATTTGGTGGTTTCCAGAAAAAGCAGTACTTTTGCACCGCTTTTCAGAATGGAGATCCGTTAGCTCAGTTGGTAGAGCACAACACTTTTAATGTTGGGGTCTTGGGTTCGAGCCCCAAACGGATCACTCCCTCTTACCCTCGGGGGGCTGTCGCTTCGGCGCAGCCCCCCACCTCTTTTTTAATTCCTCAATACCCACCTAGATCCTCCCCAAGGGAGGGAGTACTGACAAATAGCTCATCACTCGTCACTCATCACTCCTTCTATCATCTTTTTTCCTGTTCCATGCGTTTGATTGTGGAAAAAGTGCTATTTTTGTAGCCCGTAAACTGATATGAAAAGAATAAAGACAATCCTTCGGTGGTGGACATCCACCAGTCTTGTGCTACGCATCTTCATCGGTCTGGTTATCGGAGCGGTGCTGGGGCTGACGGTACCCGGCTGGACGGTTGTCGGTATTCTCGGCGAGGTGTTCGTGAATACACTCAAGGCCATTGCTCCCATACTCGTTTTTGTGTTGGTGGCTTCGTCCATCGCAAGGGCTGGCGGCGGCTTAGGTCCGCGTTTCCGCATTCTTATCGTCTGTTACTTGCTCAGTACCTTTATTGCTGCGCTATTGACGGTGGCGGCCAGTTTCCTTTTTCCCGTTACCCTGCAATTGGGCGAGGGGGCATTGATGGAAGCGCCAGGGGATTTGACGGATGTGTTCACCCACCTGTTGACCAATATGGTGGCCAACCCTCTACAGGCGATATCCAATGCCAACTACATCGGCATCTTGTTCTGGGCCATCATCATCGGAATTGCCCTGAAGATGAAGGCGGGTGCCACGACTATCAATATGGTACACGATTTTGCCGAGGTCATCTCGCAGGTGGTCAGGTGGGTCATCCAGTTTGCACCGTTCGGCATCCTCGGACTGGTGTTCTCGTCGGTGTCGGAGAGTGGCATGGAGGTGTTTACCACCTATGGTCATCTGGTGCTGTTACTCGTGGGATGTATGGTGGTCAATGCTCTTGTCTCCAACCCGCTCATTTCGTTCCTCCTGATAAGGCGTAATCCTTACCCGTTGCTATTCAAATGTCTGAAAGAGAGTGGCTTGAATGCTTTTTTTACCCGTTCGTCGGCAGCCAATATCCCCATCAACATGAATCTGTGCAAGCGTCTGGGGCTTGATGAAGATTTCTATTCAGTGAGTATCCCGCTTGGAGCCACTATCAATATGGATGGTGCCGCCGTGACCATTACGGCCATGTCGTTGGCTGTGGCACATACGGTAGGAGTGGAGGTGACTTTCATCTCGGCTCTTTTTCTGAGTGTTTTCGCCACCTTGGGCGCTTGTGGCGCGTCTGGTGTGGCGGGTGGCTCGTTGTTGCTCATTCCCATGGCCTGCTCATTCTTCGGTATCAGTAACGACGTGGCCATGCAGGCCGTGGCCATCGGTTTCATCATCGGTGTGGTGCAGGATTCCATGGAGACAGCATTCAACTCCAGTGGCGATGTGTTCTTTACCGCCACAGCTGAGTATTATGATGAAGGAAAGAAGTGAGCGTTATGTCTTTTGAAATGTTTTGTATCTAACCCATTCCTTTTGTATGTCAGTATCGTGGTCTCCTAGGAAAAACACCGCTTGATGGTTATCCTTGAATGGAGTCCAGTTGCCGCAGACGATACCATCATGTGCGATGATGGGTTGGAAGATGCCGCTGTTGTTGTGAGCCTTGTGCTTGAAGTCGGGGGCAAGGACGATGTCACGGCTTTTGTAACTGATGAGGTATTCGTCGTAGGGAGGAATGAGAAGGTATTTGCCCCTGCGGAGTCCACGGGTGCGACAGTCATCTGTGATGTAGTACACACGTTCTGCGCCTTTTGGCCCATTGCTTTTTATCTTCACCTCGTGAAGGCTCTTGCCCATAAGCATCATCCCCTTACGACAGTCGCTGGTAATTAATCCTGACCACCAGACGAAGTCTTCAAATGTGGCGGGTTGTCGACTATGGAAATACTTGCGGGCCAATAACAACAATGCCTCGTCGCGGTCAATGGTCACCATAGGCTTCACCTTGTCGGCAGTAAGTGAATATGTGGCTTTCATGGGTAATAATTCACCGCTACAGAGTGTGCCTGACAACTCGGCCATGCGGATATGGTATGACAGACGATGGTCGTCCATATGGATGTCCCGTTCGACTAGAGCGTGAATGAAATCTTCTTTTGTGGCACTACCGTGGTCGGTAGCGGTCTGGGCGAGAATGTCGCGGATGCTCCTCACTTCTTCATCAGGGATACTGATGTTATTACTGCTCATCCATCCTTTGATGACCGCAAGGGCTTTGGAGGCACAGAGTTGGAGTAGTGGCCAATAGTCTTCGGCGGATACCAGTTGCCACGTCCCCCGCATCAGGTGTAACCGTAAAATCTGTCCGCTGTCGTATGCCCTCTTGAAGGCCTTTGCCGATGGCTTGCGTGTTCGCATAGCCACGGCCCATCTCATCATACGGTATTCTTGGGCCTGCATGGCACCCATATAATTCACCACCTCAGCTGGTCCATTGAACTGAGGGCTGATGAGCTGTTGGTTGAGAAGTCGAGTGGCTATGGGATTCATCTGTTTGATTGAAAGTCGATGCAAAGATACAACGCTCCACCTTTCCCTGCAAGTTTTTGGGGAATAAGGGACCGCTTTTTATGGAAAAAGCGTATCTTTGCAGTGACGTCTTGAACGGATGTTCTCACCTCATTATATCACAAACCTTACAACCTCAATAAATGGCAAGCAACATCGATTTTGTGCAATATATCACCGACCAATGTGCTGGGGCCGGTGAAATCACAGCCAAGAAAATGTTTGGCGACTATGGCATCTATTGCAATGGGAAAATATTCGGTCTTATCTGTGACGACCGCTTTTATCTGAAACCCACAGAGACTGTTCGCCCATTGTTGCGAGTCGTAGAGATGCGGCCACCTTACGACGGTGCCAAGGATTATTATTACATCGCCGATGTCGATGATCACGATTACTTATCCCTACTTGTTCGTGAGACATGCAAAGTCTTGCCTGAACCGAAACCAAGAAAGAAGGGAAAAGGGAAATTGAAGAGAAGTTAAAGGGACATTACTCAGATGTATGGTATTGTCCTTTTAACTTCCCTTCCACTTCCAAGCGAAGCGATACCTTTCCTTTAGCTTCCGGTATATCTTATTTTTTTGCCGCTTCCTTCAAAAAGAAGTCGATCATCTTGCGGAAATTGTCGTCGTTGAATGTCACGGGACCATGTCCACCGCCCGGAACGCTGATGAAGTCTTCCAACCTTCCAGCCTTACGCAGTTCGTCGGAGAAATATACTCCTTGGCAGTGAGGCACCACATTGTCGGCGTCGCCATGGAATACGAGGAAACGGGGGCCTTCTGGTTGCACGTATGTGATGGGACTGATGAGCGCCACCATGTCGGGACGGTCGGCGGGGGCACCGCCAATGAGCGCCGCCTCTGGTGACTTGTCGTTGTTCACGCTCTCACAGTTGTTCATGCGTGCCATATCTACAGGGCCGAACCAATCAACCACAGCATCCACATTGCTGCTTTGGCTCAGGTTGCCGCCTACGGTACCTTCGATGTCCACTGTCGTGTTGCCCACCGTGCGACGTTTCATGCCATTGGTGACACCTGCCATGGATGAGAGGTGACCACCCGAGGAGAATCCCGTGATACCTATAAACGATGTGTCAAGCTTGTATTCAGCCGCATGGGCACGAATAAAGCGGATGGCACCCTTCACATCGTGTATCTGTGCAGGGAAGAGCGCATCTCCGCTGGAACGGTGATTTATGCACACAACGGCAAATCCAGCGTCAACTAATGATTTGCCCATCGACATGAAGGTCATGCCTTTCATATTGTTGGAGAACCATGCGCTGCCATAGATGGCAACGATTACCTTGTAACTGGCTTGGCCTGTTGTAGGAAGGTAGATGTCCATGCGATGTGCCTCCATGTCATCACCGGCATAGTTCACGTCTTTGTAAGTCGGCTCAACACCAGGTTGGCCGAACCCGGGAAATCCTCCCTGGGGTTGCGCTTGCAGCGATAGTGCACCGCAGAGCATACAGAAAATGAATAGTTTTTTCATTAGTTGTTATTTTATAGTTATGTCGTTATTACGTTATAACGATTATTTCAGCGACTATTACCACTGGTCTAATCTCTTGCCCCTTGCCCCTTGCTCCGTGCACCTCATTTAAACTTCCACCAGTCCAGACGGATGTCGCCTTGCGCCTTGTCGAAGCAGATGTAAAGGTCGTGTTTGCCCATAGCGTTCTTCACCTTGGTGGTGAACTCGCGGTATTTTTCCAAAGAGCCTGTTGAAGATATGGCAACAGTGCCAATTACAGGTCCGTCGATGCCATCGAGATGGAGGGTGATGGTGCATGATCCTTGTGCCGCTGCCGTGATGGCAAACTGTTTGGCTCCCTTGCCACCAAAGTCAACACCGCGCAGACGGATATATTCACCATCGTCGATATGGGTCACATACATATTTTTATAACCGACGGAAGCAGGCATATCAGCCACCACACCGGTGTTCGGGATGCCCATCTTGGCTGATTTTAGGCCGAAGCCCCACGCCATTGTCTCAGCCTCCACGCGTGAGTAGGGGTTGAGGCTGCCTAATTGCTTGATGGGATTCTGGTCGAGCCAGTAAGGAACTTCAGCGATGGTTCCATCGGGCTGATAGGTGATTTCTGCTACCGACACGGAACGGCGCTCATGGTGAATGAATGTCTCCAGGTGCATCAGGTCGTAGTTCTGACCGAAGATATAGGAATGCCCTTTGTAGTCGGTGATGCCGGGATGGTTGCCACGGTCGCGCTGTGTGGGTTTCATGATGTAGCCCTTGCTCTTCCAAGGTCCCGTGGGGCTGTCGCTCATGGCATAGCCCAAAGCCTCTGGACAGCAGGTGGTGGCATAGCCCAAATAGTATTTGCCATTGCGTTTGTAGAACCAAGGCCCTTCTTGGTAGTGATCGATATGGTAGTCGAGTTTCACGATGTCACCCTTCGTCGAAATCATGTCTTCGTTGAGTCGCACGTAATAGGTGTTGGGGTTGCCCCAGTACATGTATGCCTGTCCATCATCGTCAACAAACACCGTTGGGTCGATATCCTCCCAATGCTCCTGTTGCCACACTAGAGGCTTGCCCAGTGGGTCACGGAACGGACCATAGGGCGTATCGGCTACCAGCACGCCGATGCCATGGCCATGAAGTGGGGCATAGAGGTAATATTTACCATTGCGCTCAACACACTGTATGGCCCATGCGCCATTTTCGCGGCTGCGCCATGAAAAGTCTTTCAGCGATGCCACGGCACCATGCTCCGTCCAGTTCACCATGTCGGTGGTTGACCATAACAGCCAGTCGTACATGAAGAATCCTGCAGAACTACGTTCATTGGGGTCGGTGATGTCTTCGGGAGAGGAGTCGTGTGAGGTGTAAAGGAACAGTGTGTCGCCTACGATGAGTGGCGAGGGGTCGGCGGTGAATTTCGTTTGGAACAGTGGCATGTTGCATTGTTCCAATCCGCGCATCTCCCACCAGTCGAAGTTGAACAGTTTCGGGCCTTTCCGTCCTGTGAATACGAAATAGAGGTCATGGACACCTGTGGCGATGGCAGTCAGGTCGGCTGTCAGCGTCTGCCATGCTTCCCATCCGCCTGTGCCTGGCACTTCGAGTCGCACCAACTGCTGGCCTCCCAGACTGTCGATGCGCACCTCGATTGCACCACCGCGCAAGCCTGATGCCACCTTCGCGGTGAAGGTACGCGGCACCTTATTGCCGAAGTCTACGTTTTGCAACTTGATATAGTCGCCATTGTGTATGTCGGTGACATAGACACCGGCTTCTTTGTTCTGCTCGGTCTTGATACCTTTTGAGAAAGCCATCGTTTCAGCTTCTACACGGCGATAGGGTGAGAAAGAGCCTATGGGTTTCACACCCTCGTCTGTGGGCATGATGGTCGGGAAGGAGCCATCGGCATTATATTTGAATTCCTCCACAGCCACGCTACGGCCAAAACCTCCACCGCCTGGCAACTTGCCTGTATGGTAGAAGAAATAACTATGTCCCTTGTAATCGGCTACACCACAGTGGTTGGTGAAAGAACCGGTCTCCACCTGTGGCATGATCTGACCTGCATAGGTCCACGGACCAGTAGGTGATGGCGCCGTGCTGTAGGAGATATGTTCGGGTATGCCACCTGCAGCATAGAGCAGCTGGTATTTGCCATTGCGTTTGGTCAGCCATGGTCCTTCCACGTAGCTGTCTTTGTATTGCTTGCCTTGTACTCGTTCGTTCATGGCGGGCGATCCAAAGGCTTCTTCAGTCATAGGCAGCATGCCCACCTCACCCTCATAGGAAATCATGTCTCGGTTGAGCTTGAGGTAATAGACGCGTGGATTGCCCCACATGAGCCATGCTTGGCCATCGTCGTCGATGAGTACTGTCGGGTCGATATGATCCCAACTGCCGTTTTCAAACAGCGGTTTGCCCAGCGCATCACGGAACGGCCCTGTGGGTGAGTCACCCACGGCTACGCCAATGGCCATGCCATTCGACAACTTTGAGTGAGCACAAATGTACCAGAAGAAATGACCGTCGCGCTCAACACATTGGCTGGCCCATGCACGGTCGTCGGCCCATGAAAAACTCTCCAATGCCAGGGGCGAACCATGGTCAGTCCAGTTCACCATGTCTTGTGTCGAATACACGCGCCATTCCTGCATCCAGAAGAAGTCGGCACCATCTTCGTCATGGCCGGTATAAACATACATCGTGCCGTCATGCACCAAGGGTGCCGGGTCACTCGTACACCATGTCTGTACAAAAGGGTTCTGTGCTTTGGCCTGAAATGAGGCGATAAGTCCCAAAAGGGTCAATAGTAGGTATTTCTTCATGACGATTCGTTTGTTTTTCCTTAAATAATGTGCAAAAATAGGGAAAAACCATGATATATTGTCCGTTATTTGTTGCATCTTTTTTTTATGATGTAACAGCAAAGGCTCATTGGAACTATTTGAATAGGTGCGTGCTTATTATTGTTTTGTATTTCAGTTGTTTATGGCGTCAAATTAAAAAAGATAATCAAAAAGTTGCGTTGCCTTTTTATTTTGTATATATTTGTAATCTTAGTATAATATCGTATATCTATTAGAAAACAACAGTCAATATATGTTTGTGTCTGAGATTTCTTTTTGGGGAGCAGTCCTGGTAGCGTGTTTGGTTCTTGTAGCATCGATTGCGCTTGCCTTCATCGACAGACAGATGCTGCGGCGAATGTTGGTCATCTTTGGAGCGACGGTGGTGCAGATGGCAGTCGTAGTTGCTGTCGTGTGGCTGGTCTATCAGACCAATGCCTGGTGGGCCTATATGCTCTGGTTCCTGTTGGTACTGTTTTTGTCAATCTGCTGGGTCTTGTATCCTGTACAGTCTTTGTGGAAAAAGATGCTGCGGCCCGTAAGTGCTGCGATGTTGGTGGGCAGTATCGTGGTAGGAGGCAGTGCGATGCTGTGTCTGCCCATTAGTGTCTTTCTGACTGTGTATTCAGTGTTGATGGCTTGTATGACGGCATCGATGATTCAGACAATGGTGAACTACCAGCGTAGCCTGCATAGTCCTGGTACTCATAGTTCCTGCAAGTCATGGCGTGAGAGTTTGTTGCCTCAGATAAGATCAATGGCTCAACCCATGGTGATGGTCATGCCGATGCTATATGCCGGCATGCTGTTGGGGGGTGTTTCGCCCCTTCTCGGTCTAATCGTTATTTTATTGCTGATAGCAGCCTCCTTTGTTGCCAACGTCCTTGCGGGCGTGGTCGCTTTGTTGATGCTTCGCACAAGGAACTAGGTATGATGTATATACTACGAGCGACGGGGAGCTACCAAATGGTGCTCCCCGTCACTCGTTAATATGTTCTTTCGTTCTTTTGCCAAAAAACTATTGTTCCTTTGTCGAATCATCATCGGCGACTGGTGATGTGGAAACAGGACTGTTGCCGCTCGTACATCACATAGCAGCGACCTTTGTTGCGGAGTTCGCTGAGCACCTCGCCTAAGAGATATTTCAGTTGCTTCTGTGTAGCTTGTGTGCCATTGATGTGGTCGAAGCGGCTGTATGTGATATCGAAAGTGGTGGCGTATTGGTGCGTCGACTTCTTCACGGCATTGTTGTTCTTTTTCATCAGTCGGCGTACATCCTCTTCAGTGCGCAACACTGAAGTGACAATGATGCGGTAGGTGCCCAGCTTGTGTTTCTTGAGCGACTTTTGGAAATCGCGACCAATGGTTTCCAGCAAATCACTGGCACCACGGGTGAGGTAGGGCACGGAATGTGTCAGTCGGTCTATGCGGTAGTAAGGACAGTTGGTAATACGTACTAGACGGTCACTCACCCTGTCGAGTTGCTCTCGACTCTTCAGGGTGTGTGACAGTCCATACTGCTGTGCCGCCTTCAACTGCACGCTATTCACGTCGGCCAGGGTGAATGGAAAACTTTCCGGCACGTTTATGCTGCCGCGGTGGCAGGCACACAGTAGAAAGAGCAGTATGGATAAAGACGTCAGCCGTTTCAACTGCCTATTATCTCTTGACATCATTCTTTGGCGGTGCTGTCAGCTGGTGCTACGGCTGTGCTGTCGGTAGGTGCTGGTGTGGCGGTAATTTTTCCGGAGAGGATATCACTCAACTCGGCATTGCTCACGATGATGTCCAGTGTCTCACCAGTCTTGGCACCTTTGATGCTATAGGCTAGCGAACGGTTGGAGCTGACAAGCATCTGAATCAATTCGCGGAATCCCTCATTGTTCACATTACGTACCAGGTTCTGAACCACGCCGTTTTTGAAGTTCTCTTGGTGCTCGCGCATGAAAGCGATAGAGTCTTGTTCCTCGCTTTGTTCACACTCGTATACCATCTGTGTGTCCGAGAGAGTCAATTGTTGGATGGTCAGTCCGCCGCCGGCATTCTGTGGCATCTTGGCATTGTATTTGGCGATGGCCTTGTCTAACTGGGCCTGTTCTCCACAACTTGACAAGTTGGTGGTGAGGATCAAAGCTCCCAACAACGATAGGGTGATGGATAGGATTTTTTTCATGTGTTTTAAGTTTTTAGATGATGAGATTGTAAAATACTATTAGTGAACAACTTTCTTTCCTTTTACTACGTAGATGCCTCGGGGTAGGGTGGCATCGTTGGTGCCCACGAATTGGCCCTGGAGATTGTAAATGTGGTCAGTAGTGGTGGATTCGTCTGAACGTAGGTCGCTGATGCTTTCGGTGCTGCGCATGTGGTCGCGGAAGAACTGCATGAAGTGGCTCCACCAACCACTGCTTGTCTGGTGTCCCAATGTGGCGTTCACACTGTATTCTTTCTCCGTTGATGCGAGGTTGTTGTAAGGCGCCACGTTTGTATGTGGTGGACAGACGTTATCTTGGAGCGAGAAGTTCATCGTTACTGGGCAGGTAATCATCGTAGCCAAGTTCTTTGTGTCGAAATAGGACAGCATTCGGTACATCTGTTCATCGGTCCAACCCAATTTGTTACGTTGTTGGAAAGCCACGTTTCCCGGCCATGAAGCAATCTCGAAATAGTCAGGGTAGTCGCCGAGGAAAGGTATTGCTGGCGCTATGGCATTCAGACGGTCGTCAAGGGCTGCCGCTGCCAGTGTCAGCGCTCCGCCTTGGCTGGCTCCTTCGGCGAAAATGTTCTGTGTTTGCACTTTTTCGCGTGAGCACATGAAGTCGATGGCGCGCACGGCATCCATGAAGGCGCCCCTGTAATAGTAATGGTTCTCGCTGTCGAAGCCGAAAGCGAACCAATCGCCGTAGGCATTGGTATATGGTGGGCGATTGTTCACCACCTGTCCACGTGTAGAGAGTATGAACTCACACCATTCGGGATTGTCGTCACCACCCATGCACCATGGGGCATCCGTGCCGCCATCATATCCTTGGTAGTGTATGATGGCAGGGTAGGTGCCTGCTGCCGTGGGCTCAGCATAGTAGCCGCGTATGGTGATGTCGCTGCCGGTTTGGTCGGGTGAAGTCTTCATCTCTACCAGGTAGACATTGCGCTTGGCGGTGCTCTTGGCATCTATCTTTGTCAGGGTATATTGGGGGGCCACGGCGTCGAGTTCTGTGCGTGCCGTCTGCCAAAATGAGGCGAAGTCGTCTTGCATGTCGGGAGCCGACACCACCTGCTCGGGTGCATAGCCTATGTTGAAAGCCCTGATCATATCACCGCCCATGAGCACCGTGCATCGGTAGAAACCTGGAGCGTCGATGACACTTAGGGGCACATCGGCATAGGCCATGCCCTTGGCGGCGATGTTCACCTCTTGCATGATGTTACCCACGGAAACCAATTTGTCGGTAGTCACCGTCACCAGCACATTCACCGTCTGGTCGGTCTCCATAGGGTTTTGCAGTTGGACACGCAGCGAAGGCGTTTCGTCTTGGTTCCAGCACCAGTTATGGGTGACAGGTACCGTGGCGGTCACTTTGTCGCCGGTCTGTTGTGCGATGATGTCGACGCTTGTCAGCGTCACACCTACACCTTGGATGATGGCACCTCCTGCCTTTAGTGAAGCCAACATGGCGGCTGTCACCTCATAGTCGACATACACACCATCGGCCTGTTTGCCTGGTGCATCGGGCAACTCTCCCCATGAACTGTTTTTCGGCAACACCTGGGCGCCCGGTTTCACGTCTTTGTAACGGATACGCATGATGTCGCCCACTTCTGTTTTCGAAAAACTGATGGATGGAATGGTCAAGTAGCCACTCCAATCGGTGGGCAGTACTGTCTCGCCTATCCAGATGGCGTTCTCGTAGCCTGCGGCACCTGGTCCCTGCTCTGTCTCTACGCTTAGTAGCGTATAGCCGCAACCAGTGACGAGCATTCCTTCTTCGGTCAGTGCCGTGAGCATGTCGTTCGTCACTGTGTATGATACTTGTGTGACGCCTTGGGCGATGCCTGTGTTGCCAGCACCGGGGATATTCTTCCAAGAACCGGTAACGATGGAAACTTGTGGCCAGTCGGTCTGGCCGGTGAATTGGATGTTGAACACGATGCGGTCAGCAATGTCGAGTGTGCCGAATGACGAGGCATCGATACCCACCGACTTGCCTGTGTTCCAGTCGATGGGCTCATTGCCACTCCACAATGTGGCTGCCTGCACCTTTCCACTCAGCAGTAAAGTGGTGAAAAGTAATAGGTAAAACGTTTTTCTCATGTTGTTTGTTTTTTGGTATAATAGTAGTTAGAATGTGTCTTTTGGGTTGGTCTCGGAATACATGAAACCAACCATTGCCGAGGGGTTTTTCCCCTCGGGCAGTGGTTGATTGGGGCATTTCCAAATGTACTTAGAACTTATTGTTGTCTAAGAAATACTGAGCGCTATATAATCCTTTCTTGGCAGCTTCTTTCATCAGTTGCTTTGCCATCTTGCGGTCTTTGGGAACACCAAGACCGTCGTAATACAAAGCGGCAATATTATAGATGGCTTCCACATTACCACTTTCACGGGCGATGGTATAAAGTTCCAATGCTTTCTGGTAGTCGGTCTCCACACCTTTTCCTTCCGCATACATCCGTCCCAGATTGTTGTATGCCGATGTCTGTCCGAGAGCTGCCGCCTTGTTGTAGTAGTTCAATGCCTGCTCATAGTCAACGTCTACACCTGTTCCTTTCTCGTAGCAGTTGCCCAACATCAGCAGAGCCATGGGGTGGTCTTGTGCGGCGCATACCTGATACAGGCGGAAAGCGCGTGTGAAGTTTTGCTCCACACCCTGTCCACGGTAATAGGCGTTAGCTAGGTTCAGTGTGCCGCTGAGAATGCCGTTCTCCGAGGCTTTGGTATACCAGTATGTGGCTTGGTCAAGATCTTGCTTCACTCCCTGTCCTGCGAAATAGGCATTTCCCAGGTTGAGCATGGCATTGGGATAACCCTGGTCGGCAGCCATACGGAAATATTCTGCCGCCTTGGTGAAATTCTGTTTCACTCCTTGTCCGTTCTGATAACTGACACCCAAATTATATTGGGCGTACATCAGTCCCTGTTCGGCCGCTTTCTCATACCATTTTACCGCTTCTTTGTAACTCTGTTTCACACCACTGCCGTCATGGTAGCGGTTGCCAAGGTTAAACTGTGAGATGGCATCGCCGGATTCAGCTTGCTGCCGCAGTTGCTGGATAGCCAAGTCCTCGGGGTTATCGCCAGATTCCTGGGCTTGTATGGGCGTAGACAGCATAAGTGCCACCGCCATGATGATGATTTGATGGATTTTTTTCATGATGAGATATTTTTTACTTTCCTTTTTACTTCCGAAGGTTAAATGAATGATTGCTGTTGCAAAAATAAACAATAATTTCTAAAGTGCAAAAGATTGGGCAAAAAATAGTGAGACACCCGATCAGCTCGCTCGCCTACGGATGCCTCGTGCAATTGCTAAAGTTTCGCAATGCAAAGTTAATGCTTTTTGTTGAGCGAGCAAATTTTTGGAGATAATTTTTCTTTGGTAATTTCATCTTTTCGTAATTCCGTGATAATGATTTAACAAATTACGTCATCCCGGCATAACGAAAAATCTCACAGAATCTTTATGCAGGGGTGTCTTGGATGAGGCTTTCCTTCAAAAAATGTGCGGTATAGCCCACACCGCTTTCGACGAGCGCTTCGGGTGTACCGGCGAAGAGTACTTGTCCGCCACCGCGTCCGCCATCAGGTCCCATGTCGATGATATGGTCTGCTAGTTTTATCACGTCAAGGTTGTGCTCAATGATAATGACGGTATTGCCGCGGTTCACCAAACGGTTGATGACCTCCATCAGAATGCGTATGTCTTCAAAATGTAGTCCCGTGGTGGGCTCGTCGAGGATGTACATCGTCTTACCAGTGTCGCGCTTTGACAGTTCGGTGGCCAGTTTCACTCGCTGGCTCTCGCCACCGGAAAGGGTGGTTGAGGGCTGCCCTAGTTTGATATATCCTAATCCCACATCTTGTATGGTCTTGATTTTCTGTAGGATAGATGGCACATTCTCAAAGAACTCCACCGCCTGGTTGATGGTCATGTCGAGAACGTCGGCGATTGACTTGCCCTTGTAGCGTACCTCCAGTGTTTCTCGGTTATAACGCTTGCCGTGGCACACCTCGCAGGGCACCATCACGTCGGGCAGAAAATTCATCTCGATGGTCTTGTATCCGTTGCCGCCACAGGTCTCGCAACGGCCTCCCTTTACGTTGAAACTGAAACGTCCCGCTTTGTAGCCCCTAACCTTGGCTTCGGGCAAGCCCACGAACAACGAACGGATGTCGCTAAACACACCCGTATAGGTGGCGGGGTTGCTGCGTGGCGTTCGGCCGATTGGACTCTGGTCGACGTTCACCACCTTGTCGATATATTCGAGCCCCTCTATGCTGTCATAGGGCATAGGCTTCTTTAGCGAGCGGTAGAAATGCTGGCTCAATATGGGCTGCAGTGTCTCGTTGATGAGGGTTGACTTCCCACTGCCACTCACCCCTGTTACGACGATGAGCGAACCTAGGGGGAAACTCACGTCGATATGTTGAAGGTTATTGCCTGAGGCGCCACGGAGGGTGAGTACTCGTCCATTGCCTGGACGACGTACGGAGGGCACGGGGATGCTGCGCCGGCCGTTGAGGTAGTCGCTTGTGATGGTCGACTGCTTCAGCATATCGGCAGGTGTTCCTTGGAACACCACCTCGCCTCCTTTGCGCCCCGCCTTCGGTCCGATGTCGACGATATAATCGGCGGCAAGCATCATGTCCTTGTCGTGTTCTACCACGATGATGGTGTTGCCCAGGTCACGCAGACGTTTCAGACTGTTCACCAAACGGTTGTTGTCACGTTGGTGAAGGCCGATGCTCGGCTCGTCGAGAATATAAAGCACGTTCACCAACTGGCTGCCTATTTGTGTGGCCAGGCGTATGCGTTGGCTCTCGCCGCCTGACAAACTGGCAGAAGGACGGTCTAAACTGAGGTAGTTGAGTCCCACCTCGAGCAGAAACTGTGTGCGCGTGCGAATTTCCTTGAGAATCTCTTCTGCGATGGTCGCCTCTTTCTTGCCCAGATGGGCGCCACATTCACCAGTCCACCGTTCCAACTCATCCAGGTCAAGATGTGCCACCTCAGCGATGTTCTTGTTCCAGATGCGGTATGATAGCGACTCTCTGTTGAGTCGTTGTCCGTGGCATTCAGGGCAGGTACAGGTGTCGAGGAATTGGTCGGCCCATTTCTGTCCACTGGCGCTGTCGTCGTTTTCCATCACCGTGCGCAGGTATTTGATGACTCCGTCATAGGCGATGAAATAGTCGCTCGACGTATGTACGAGGTCTTTGGATATGCGTACGTTTCCTATGGTGCCGTAGAGAATCTCGTTGAGTGCGTCTTCAGGAATGTCGGCGATGGGTGTCTTCAGTGTCAGTTCGTAACGTTCGAGGATGGCGCCTATCTGCCAGAATATCATCTGGTTCTTATAGCGTCCTAAAGGCACAATGCCTCCATCGTGTATCGAAATACTGCGGTCGGGAATCACTTTGCCCAAGTCGATTTCGTTGATGACGCCCAGTCCCTTGCATCGGGGACAAGCTCCTTCGGGGGAATTGAAAGAGAAACGGTTGGGTGCTGGGTCGGCATACGACATACCTGTGGTGGGGCACATCAGCCGTTTGGAGTAGTTCTTCAGCGTACCGCTATCTTTGTCAAGAATCATCAGCACGCCGTCGCCTTGACGCATGGCTGTGTCGACGCTTTTGCGCAACCGTTCTTCGTCCTTCAGGTTCACACCGAGTTTGTCAATCACCACCTCGATGTTGTGGTTCTTGTAACGGTCCACCTTCATGCCACGTTCTATCTCACGCATCTCACCATCGATGCGCACCCAAAGGTATCCCTTGCGGCGCATGCTCTCGAACAGTTCGCGGTAGTGGCCCTTGCGCTGTCGCACCAACGGCGCGAGCAGGTAGATACGCCGTCCGGCATAGTCCTGCATAATCATCTCGAGCACCTGTTCTTCGGTGTATTTCACCATCGGCTCGCCAGTGGCATAACTGTAGGCCGTTCCCGCACGAGCGAAAAGCAAGCGTAGATAGTCGTATATCTCCGTTGTGGTTCCCACGGTGCTTCGTGGGTTCTTGTTTGTCGTTTTCTGTTCGATGCTGATGACGGGACTCAGACCTGTTATCTTGTCTACATCGGGTCTTTCCATACCCCCCAGAAAATTGCGGGCATAGGCCGAGAAGGTCTCAATGTATCGGCGTTGTCCTTCGGCGAAAATGGTGTCGAAGGCCAACGATGATTTGCCGCTTCCCGAGAGGCCTGTAATAACTGTCAGTTGACCGCGTGGAATCTCAACATCCACATTCTTCAAGTTGTGGACGCGGGCACCCCATACGTTCAGTTTGTCGTCTTCCCGTTGCATTTTTCAGTAGTTCGCAGTTCGTTATTTCGGAAAACAGCGTTTCGCAATGACGAAATGATGGTAATTCGGAATAACGATATAGTGAGATATGTCACGTGTCATTATTATTCGCCACCCGTACTTGTTTTGGTACTTTCCGTATATCCACGGAGCAAGTTCACGTCGCTTCGGACGTGATAGGTACGCCCGTCAGCTCCTTTGGCCACAACTTCCACGAAATACACGCCCTGTTTCACGTCTTTTCCGTGGAACGTGCCATCCCATCCCTCTGCTGCTGGGTCGTCCCACTCATATAGTTTCTGTCCCCAACGGTTGTAAATGGTGGCGTGGAACTCTATCAGACTTTGGTATTCCTTCACTTTATAAGTGTCGTTTCGCTGGTCGTGATTGGGAGAGAACGCATTGGGCATAATGAGTTTGCTTTCACTGATGGTCACACTTAACGGAGACATCTCTTGGCCCCAGTATTCATCGGTATATTCAATGGTTTTGCTGCCCTTGGTGAAGGTGGCGTAGAGCATGATGAGATGTGTGCCTGCTTCTTTAAACACATATTCGGTGTCTTCCTCGTAACGGATGAGGTATGGCTCCGTCTCGTTTTCGCGCGTAAATCGCCATTCGTAATAGCAGTTCCATCCATCAGTGTTCGTCGGATTGGCTACAAAAACACCGGTGAGCGGAGCGTTGTCACTGTAGTTGGTGCTTGTTTCCGTCTCCCCTTTGTAGTTGGTGTAGGTGGCCGTGGGGTTAATCATCGGCGTGTCATCATCTTGTGCCAACATGTTGTGGCACAAAGATATGGACAATATCAGTAGAAAAATTATTCGTTTCGTCATTATGCAAAAGTACTGTTTTCTCTTCAATCAACGAAAAAATGATGGATTTATTTTTGCTTACCAACCATTTTTGCATTATCTTTGCAGCAAGTAATATGAGTAGTTGAAGGTAAGCGATTCGACAAGTTGCTGGTTATACTTCCATGCTCATCCATCCTAACTAAAAAAGAAATATGAAAATTCTGTTGAAATATTCGTTATTCGTGGTGGCATTGCTGATTGGCTTGCAAGCAATGGCACAGTCCGTGAAGATTCAAACCCAGCATAAGGTGAAGAAGAGTGAGACCATTTATGGTATCGCCAAGCAATATGGTATCACACAGGACCAACTCATCGCCGCTAACCCCGAGATGAAGATGCCGGGTTATGAACTGAAAAAAGGCGACTACATCAATATTCCCGAAGGACAGGCTACTCCTGCCACCCAGACTCCTCAAGGTTCCCAGACCGCTCCTGTCACGCAACCGGTGCAGACATCGAAGACTAAGTTGGTGAAGGTGGGCGTGATGCTTCCCTTGCACAACAACGACGGTGACGGCCAACGTATGGTGGAATATTACCGTGGACTGCTGCTGGCCTTCGACCGTGTGGCCAAGGACAGCATTAAAGTGGATGTACATGCATGGAATGTCCCCAAGGGAGCCGATATACAGAACACGCTCAAGGAGAAGGGTGCTGCCGAGTGCGACCTTATCATCGGTCCGCTTTATACAGAGATGGTGAAACCGCTGGCTGAGTTCTGCAAGGCCAATGGCATCAAGATGGTCATACCATTTTCCATCGAAGGGGAGCCGACGAAGAAATATGAAAATGTGTTCCAGGTTTACCAGTCGAACGAGGAGATGGACGAGATGGCCATTGAGAAATTCGCTGAGCGTTTTGTGTCATTCCATCCTGTCATCATCGACGCCCAGGATGCTGCCTCGTCGAAGGGAAAGTTCACCTCTCAACTGAGGAAGATGTTGGAGAAGAAAGGCATCAAATATTCGCTTACCAGTCTGTCGACGAGTGAGAACGATTTTGCCAGGGCTTTCGACTTGTCGAAGCCTAACGTGGTCATCCTCAACACCGAACGTTCGCCGAAACTCAACGAGACCTTTGCCAAATTGAATATCCTGACCGCCGCCAACAAAAACATCAATGTGTCGATGCTCGGATATACAGAATGGCTTATGTATACACAGGCTTACCAAGACCTCTATTTCAAATACGACGTGTATATCCCAACTTATTTCTTCTATAACGCGTTGTCGCGTGACACCAAATGGGTGGAACAGTCATACACGAAGAAATTCAACCTTGACATGGATGTCAACGGGTTGCCACGTTTCGCACTCACTGGTTTCGACCACGGTTGTTTCTTCATTGGTGGTTTGGCTCAGTATGGCGAAGCGTTTACGGGCAGCAAGGGACAGATAGCCTATAAGTCGGTTCAGACTCCGTTGCATTTCAAGAAACAAGGGAAGGGTTACAAAAACGCCAACTTCATGTTTGTACATTACCGTACAGACCGCACCATAGAGGCCATAAGTTATTGAACCTATTGTCATACCGATTTCCATACTATTCAATGTTCAATACCAAACGCTTAGCCATCGCTATACTGTTTATCACGATCCTGACGACACAAGTCAAAGCGCAGATTGGTGAACACCGCAACGATTTTGCCGTAGGTGTGAATGCAGGGTATGTGCTGAGCAACGTGGGTTTCAAGCCCACCGTATCGCAGTCTATGCATGGAGGTGTCACAGGTGGCATCACAGCCCGTTATGTGTGTGAGAAATACTACAGCAGCATCTGCTCGGTCATGGCGGAGGTGAATTTCGCGTCGATAGGTTGGAAAGAAAAGATTCTCGATACATTTGACCAACCGGTAATCAACGCCTCTACGGGAGTGGCTGAAGAGTACAGCCGAACCATCAACTATGTGCAGATACCCATCTTCGCTCATTTGGGTTGGGGACGTGAACAGAAAGGCGCACAGTTCTTCTTTCATGCTGGTCCACAGTTTGGCATATACATAAGCGAGAGCACATCCGCAAACTTCAATACCAGTGATTATAATGCTGAAGACCGCGCCAACAAGACTTCCGCCCAATACGACATGGCGGTGGAACATAAGTTTGACTATGGTATCGCCGCTGGTCTGGGTATGGAATATTCGATACCGGGCATGGGGCATTTTATGATAGAAGGACGCTACTACTACGGACTGGGAAATATCTACGGCGACTCGAAGAAAGATTTCTTTGGTAAGTCTAACATCGGTAATATTGTTATCAAGATGTCTTACCTCTTCGACATCATGAAGACGAAGTAATAAAACCTTAAAATAATAACATTATGTTTGAAGGACAACCTAAAGGACTATTTGCGTTGGCATTGGCCAACACAGGTGAGCGATTCGGTTACTATACAATGTTGGCCGTGTTCGCGTTGTTTCTAAGGGCTAACTATGGATTGTCGCCAGCCGTGGCAGGCACCATATACAGCTCTTTTCTCATGTTCGTGTATTTCTTCCCGCTGATAGGCGGCATATTGGCCGACAAGTTCGGCTTTGGAAAAATGGTAACGACAGGTATCGTTATCATGTTTTTGGGATATTTGCTCCTTAGTGTGCCGCTGGGAGGCGACAAGGTTGCCTTGTTGGTCATGCTCGCAGCACTGTTGCTCATCGGTTTCGGAACGGGACTGTTCAAAGGTAACTTGCAGGTGATGGTGGGTAATCTATACGATGACCCGAAGTATGCCGATAAACGCGATGCTGGTTTCTCCATCTTCTACATGGCTATCAATATCGGTGCACTCTTTGCTCCTACAGCAGCCATCAAGATTAAAGAGTATGCAGAGACTTCAATGGGCTATTCATCCAACGATGCTTACCACTTCTCTTTTGCAGTAGCCTGTGCCTCGCTTATCCTTTCTATCGCTATCTATTACATTTTCCGGAAAACGTTCCGACATACTGAAGGGGGAAAGAAAAAGGATGCCGTGGCCAACAGTGCGGCTACTGCCGAACCCGAACTGTCGAAGGAAGAGACCAAACAACGTATCGTCGCGCTTTGTCTAGTCTTCGCGGTGGTTATCTTCTTCTGGATGGCTTTCCACCAAAATGGCTTGTCGCTGACCTATTTCGCTGACGAGTTCACCAGTCAGACCTCTTCGGGAGTGCAGAGTATGGCCTTTGATGTGTGGAACCTGGTGCTGATTATCTTTATCGTCTATGCTGGATTCTCCCTCTTCCAAAGCAAGACGGCGAAAGGACGCTATATCTCCGCTGCTGTCATCATCGTTGCCGTGGCACTATTGGTCTATAAGTATTCACTCCTTGAGGGTGAGATTGGCATTTCTGCTCCTATTTTCCAACAGTTCAACCCCTTCTATGTGGTGGCATTGACACCGGTGTCAATGGCAATCTTCGGTGCGCTGTCGGCGAAAGGAAAGGAGCCATCGGCACCGCGAAAGATTGCTTACGGTATGATAGTAGCCGCCGCCGCGTATGCCCTCATGGCATTGTTCTCTTTTGGACTGCCCACACCGGAAACGGTGATGGGACCGGATGGGGAACCTGTAGGCAAGCATGTGGCTGATGTCACGCCAAATCTTCTTATTGGTGTCTATCTCATCCTGACGTTTGGTGAATTGCTGCTTTCGCCGATGGGTATTTCGTTTGTCTCTAAGGTGGCTCCTCCAAAGTATAAGGGTATGATGATGGGTGGCTGGTTTGTCGCCACTGCCATAGGAAACCAATTGGTTGTTGTCGGAGGCTTGCTTTGGGGTGCAGTGCCTCTATGGATATGTTGGAGCGTCTTCCTTGGCGTATGTCTCGTCGCCGCCATATTCATGTTCGCCATGATGAAACGACTCGAGAAAGTGGCGAAATAAAGAATTACTATTCCTTTTACATGACAAAATCCGCCAAAAGTCTAACTTTTAGCGGATTTTGTTAGGCCTATGGGTGTGTTAAGTTCGAGGGTTTAGTACATCAGAACATTTGCCGCCCATTTGGATAATACATCAAATAGAAAACTCAAATTATCATTTAGAAATGAAAAAAGTTATTTCTACAATTTTGTTTGTTTGCGCTTGCGGCGTTAGTGTCTCAGCTCAGGATGTAAAACAGAGCATTCAAAAATCTTGTCCCGATGACAAACACCCCCACTTGATTGACCTTGGTTTGCCAAGTGGTACAAAGTGGGCATGCTGCAATGTAGGTGCCGACACTCCTGAAGCCTTTGGTGACTACTACTCATGGGGCGAGACGGAGGAGAAAAATACATATTCTCCTGTGTCATATAAATATTGTACAGGTATCGACACCGACGGGGATGGCTGGTATGATGAGGATGTGAAATATACGGAAGAAGAACAAGATTTCGGCGATATCATCAGCGGCACCCACGACGTGGCTCTCGTGAAATGGGGTGAATCGTGGCAGATTCCAACACTTCAACAGTTTAGAGAACTGCTTGACAACTGTACCTCTGAATGGACGTTGGTCAACGGTGTGGAAGGTCGTTGTTTCATAGGCCCAAACGGCGCTAGCGTCTTCCTGCCCGCGGCGGGCAACCGTAATGGGGCCTCTCGTGTTCTTGTCGGCAGCAGTGGCAACTACTGGTCGTCTACATGGGGCACTTCTGACGCTTCCAGGGCAAATGAGCTCATTTTCGACTCAGGCTATACGAATACGCACACTACTTATCGTTACAATGGGCGCAGTGTTCGCCCTGTGGGTAAGAACTAAGGTGATAAAACGATTAAATCATTCAAGCATAATAATAGTGCCGGAAGTTTTCTGCTTCCGGCACTATTTCTATCGTATCTTTGAATTTTTTAATCTTATAATTCTTTAATTTTCCTTGATGTTTGGCTCTTCAAGACCAATGTGTTTCTTGCGGTCCACAATCTTCAGGATGAGGCCGAGCACGAGGGCGGCGACACCTAGGCAAGCCAACATTACCAACGGCCAGGTGTAATCCAAGGCTGTTGGATCTTTAACACCAGGGTTGGTGTCTTCGAGTACTTTACCGATGAGCAAGGGGAAGAGCCACAGGCCGATGTTCTGAATCCAAAAAATCAAAGCATAGGCGGAACCGATAATCTTCGCATCGACGAGTTTCGGCACACTTGGCCATAATGAGGCGGGCACCAATGAGAACGAGGAACCCAGCACCAGGATGGTGAGGTAAGCGATGACAATGCCGCCCACGGTGCTGCCTTTGAACATTGGCAGGATGAAGGCGAAGGTCAGGTGGCAGCCAATGAGTAGCAGTGAACCGAGCACGAGCATCGTGGCGGCCTTACCCTTGTGATCGACATAACTGCCCAGGATGGGGGTAATGCCCATGGCCAACAGTGGGAACACAGCGAAGATGGCCTCAGCCGACTGGCGCATATAGCCCATATAGCAATAGACAACCAGAGCGACAATAGATATGCCGAGCAAGCTGTATTTCATGCTTTTCTTCTTCTGGAAATTGCTGGCGAAGGCCGTGGCAGCCACAATCAGCATGATGATGAACTGATAGATGGTGACCGACTGGCTTGCCCAGAACGAGCCTTCAGCGGGCGGTGTAAGCGTCAGGTTGCATTGCAACATGTTGACGGCATATTTCTGGAAGGGGAAGATGGCGGAATAGTAGAGCACACAAAGCAATGCCACGAGCCAGAAACCACTGGAGGTGAGAATCTGTCCGAGGTCGCTGATTTTGAATGGGTCGTCTTTCTCTTCTGCCTCACCCGTCTGTGAGTCGAGTTTCTTGTCCATGAAGAAATAGACAATGAACATGATGAATGCAATCATCAACAGCACCACACCGAAAGCCACAGAACGGCTCACGCTGACACTGCCGCCCAACCTGGCAAAGAAGGGCGAGAAAATCATACAGGTAGCGACACCCAAGCGGGCCAGCGCCATCTCAGAACCCATGGCCAGCGCCATCTCACGACCTTTGAACCACTTCACGATACCACGACTCACGGTGATACCCGCCATCTCGCATCCACAACCGAAAATCATGAATCCACAAGCGGCAAACTTTGCTGAGGCAGGCATTCCCTCATAGAACGGGCTTACTCCCAACTCATCGAAACCAGGGATGTAGTTCAGGTTGTTGGTAAACCACTGCTCCAGGCCACTGCCAGCAAACGAGTCGGTCACGGCGTACCATTTGATGATGGCGCCAATGAGCATCACGGCACCGGAGAGCACGGCGGTGAAACGCACACCCATCTTGTCGAGGATGATACCAGCGAAGATGAGGAAAAACACAAAGACATTGAGGAACACCTCTGAGCCTTGCATGGTACCGAAGGCGGCGGAGTCCCAACCACGGGTCTCTTGCATCAAGTCTTTGATAGGCGAGAGAATGTCCATGAAAATGTAACTGCAGAACATGGCCAAGGCCAAGAGCAGTAGCGCCGTCCACCGCATGCCGGCGGAGTCGCGTAATGTTTTCTTAACAGTTTCTGTCATTATTTTGGTTTTTTATAATTTCGATAGTCTCTTAGTATCGATAGCCTCTAGGTTTTATCGTTTTACTTTTTTACCCTTTTACCCTTACTTCAGCCATCTATCGAGCCAATTGAAGTAGGTGCGTTGCCAGAGAATGCCATTTTGGGGTTTCAGCACCCAATGGTTTTCGTCAGGGAAGATGAGCAGTTGGGCCTCGATGCCACGTAGTCGTGCGGCATTGAAGGCTCCCATGCCTTGGTTTGCATTGATACGGTAGTCCTTTTCGCCATGGATACATAAGATAGGTGTATCCCATTTGTCTACAAATCGGTGTGGCGAGTTGTCGTATGTGCGCTTTGCGGCAGCCGTCTGGTCTTTGTTCCAATAAGCATCGTCATATTCCCAGTTCGAGAACCACACCTCTTCGGTGTCAGTGTACATCGATTCTAGGTTGAAAGCACCATCGTGGGCGATGAAACACTTGAATCGTTTGTCGTGGTGCCCTGCTAAGTAATAGACGGAGAAACCACCGAAGGAGGCACCCACGGCTCCTAGTTTGTCACGGTCAACATAAGGCAAGTTGGCGGCAGCATCGTCGATGGCTGTGAGGTAGTCGCTCATGCACTGTCCTGTCCAATCGCCACTGATCTCCTCGCACCACTCACTACCAAAACCGGGCAGTCCATGGCGGTTGGGCGCGATGATGACATATCCGTGCGATGCCATGATCATGAAATTCCAACGGTAGCTCCAGAATTGGCTGACAGGACTTTGCGGACCGCCTTCACAGAAGAGCAGGGTGGGGTATTTCTTCGTGGCGTCGAAATGGGGGGGCAGGATGACCCAATAAAGCATGTCCTTGCCATCGGTGGTCTTTACCCATCGCTGTTCGATGCCGATGTCGGCCAATTGGTCGAAGATGTGTTTGTTCTCGGTGGTTATCTGTTGCACCTTGGTCTTTTTCACGTCTTTGCCTGGGGTGACGACATAAAGGTCGGCGCTGGCCTTGTAGCTGTGTCGTTCGGCCAAGATACGCTTGCCATCATTCAGCATTTGCAACGAGCCAAAATCAGCCCAGTCATCGGTCAGTTGTTTTATTTCACCTTTCCAGTTGATGGAATAGAGGTTCTCTGTGGCATGCCACACTCCGATGAAATAAATGAGGGCGTCTTTGTTGTCCGACCATGCGAACTCGTCAACATTCGAGTCGAACGACTCGGTGAGGTAACGCTTCTCGCCAGTGGCAATTTCATAAACACACAGACGGTTGCGGTCGCTCTCGTAGCCATCGCGTGCCATGCTCAGCCAAGCGATGTATTTGCCATCGGGCGAGAACTGCGGATTGGTGTCATAGCCCGGATTGTTCTTTAGGTTGGAGGGGGCATTCACCGCCTGGTCCTTCATCGTCTTCGTTGGGTCGACGGCAGGAGCCACGTAACCAGCTGGTTTGCATAGGTTGCGTGTATTGGCCGTTGCCACGTCGTACAGGAAAATATCGGAGTCGGTGGAGATGGCGTAAGCCACACCCTCTTTCTTGCGGCAGGTGTAGGCAATCTGCTTGGAGTCTGTGCTCCAGTCCAGTTGTTCGATGCCTCCGAAGGGAGCCAACGGACACTCATAAGGCTCCCCTTCGAGAATATCCTTACCAGCACCGATACCATCGACTGTCACATCGGCCACGAAGGGGTGGGCAATGCTTTCCACATAATGATCCCAATGGCGGTAGTTCAGGTCGGTGACAAGCCGTCCCGTTGCCTTGGGCAGGTCGCTGGGGTTGGCTTGTATGCTGCCATGGTAGTCGATGGACTTGAGCAGGATGACCTTGCTGCCATCAGGAGAGAATTTGAACCCTTCGATGTCAAGCTCATCGTGTGTGAGCTGTCGTCTGTCGCTGCCGTCGGCCTTCATGGTCCATAACTGTCCACCGGTGAGGAATGCCACGCGCTGTCCGCCGTCAATCCATGCAGGGTCGGTCTCGTTCTTGGCGCTGGTGGTCAACCGTCGGTTGTTCTGTCCGTCGGCGTCCATCATATAAATAACATGGTGGCTTTTGTTCTCCTTCACACTATAATAAGCCACGGTATAAACCACGCGGCTGCCGTCGGGTGACGCCTGATAGGCGCCGATACGCCCCATGGCCCACAATGCCTCAGGGGTCATCAGGTCGCTCGACAACGTGATATGGTTCTTACCGATGTTCACTTCTTGTGCTTGTGTTTGAAGCGTGCCACAAAAGGCTATCAGCACTGCGGCAATGATGGTTTTCTTCATGGTGGTTATTTTTTTACGAGACTCTGGATGCCTTAGATTATCTGATATTCCAGATTCTCTAAAGCATCCAGGTTCCTAGAGATTATTTTCTTTCTCGTTTGCGTCGTTCCAGTTCTTCGCGACGGCGCTGCATCTCTTGCTGCTGCTTCTGCATAGCCTCAAGACGTGCGGCCAGACCACCCGTCTTTTTCTGCGGGTTCTTCTTGCGCTCTTGGTAGTTGGCTTCAAGGATGGCCAACAACTTGGCATCGTTGGTCGTCTTGCGCAATGTCCACATGATGGCGGCGCTGAAGAAGAGAGAAATGAAATAGTAGAAGTTCAAACCGGAACTATAGTCGTTGAAGATGAAGAAGAACATCACGGGCATGAGGAACATCATCCACTGCATCATCTTCATCTGTTGGGCTTGGTTGCCTACCATCTGGTCGCGTTGCTGACGCATCGTCATCCACGAATAGAGCAAGTTCGACACACAGAAGAGAATACATGTCAACGACAGGTGGTCACCGATAAGCCATACGTTCTTGCCCCATTCGATGATGGGATCGTATGTAGACAGGTCGTTGATCCACAGGAAACTCTCACCACGCAACTGAATGGCATTAGGCACAAAGTTGAACATGGCAATCCAGATAGGCATCTGGATAAGCATGGGCAGACATCCGCTCAGTGGGCTTACACCATATTGCGAATACAACTGCATCATGGCCTGCTGTTTCTGCATCTGGTCTTCAGGCTTGTCGTATTGCTTCGTGGCTTCCTCGAGTTTGGGCTTGAGTACGCGCATCTTGGCACTGCTCATGTAACTCTTCTTCACCAACGGGTAGGTGATGACTTTGAGGATGAGCGTAATGATGATGAGCACGATGCCCATGTTGATTTTCAGGTCGGTGAGCCAGTCGAACACATAGAGTGTGAACCAACGGTTGATGATGCGGAACAATGGCCATCCCAGATATACCAGGCGTTCCATCTTCAGGTCTTTGCCGAAGGTGCTCTGCTCTTCCACATCCTGCAACAGTCGGAAGTCGTTAGGACCATAGTAGAATTCCAATTCGGTGGGGTTGGCGCCCGAAGGGTCGAACGATGTTTCCACCAAGGCTTTGTATTGCTTCAGGTATCCGCTGCCTTTCTGTTGGGGTATGCTGGTGAGAGTGGCATTTTTGAAATCGGTCTTCGCAATCATCATCGCACTGAAGAACTGGTTTTTGAAAGCCACCCAGTCAAGCGTCTCCTCTATCTTCTCATCAATCTTTTCTTGCGTCTCGCTCAGGTAGTCGGTGCCACTGTCTTTCTCCTTATAGGTGAGCGTGGCATAGCGGTTTTCAAACGAAAAGCCTTTCTCCTGTTGGCGGCACATGTCTTCCCACAGGATATTCATCTTCGTGGTGTTGGTGGAGAACAATCCCTCCATACCCACCGCTTTCAGACTGAAGTGAAGGAGGTAGTCCTTGCCCAGTCGGTAGCGCATCTCCAACTGTTTTCCTTGTCCGGCATTGGCGGTGAGCGTTAGCGTGCTGTCGGTCTGTTCCGATGGTGTGAAAAACAGGTCGGCAGTGTTGATGTTCATTTCCTTGCCGTCCATGCGGTAAGACAATCGCTGCTCTTTCTCGTCGAAGAGCGTCACGTCGGGTTTGTCGTTAATGTCTTTGAAACCTTTCACCACCGCTTTGGTAACGGTTCCGCCCTGTGTGTTCAGGGTAAGTTCTACCTTGTCGTTTTTCAGGACAATCTCTTGTGCTGTGCCACTGAGAGCACTGTGAAAGAGTGCTGTGCTGTCGAGCCGTGCCGAGTCCTTGGCTTGCTGCTGTTGCTGCTTGAGTACCGCTTCACGCTGTTTCGCCTGTTCGCGTTGTGCCTTTTCCTTGGCCATCTGCTCCTGCTGGGCCTTCACTTGTTCTTCTGAGGGTTTGTTCCACCAACTGAAGCCGATGAGCACGACAGCGATGAGCACAAATCCGATGACGGTGTTTTTATCCATGTGATTTTTTGATTTTTTCTTTTAATGCCAATGAATCTTTCTTCTGATTATCAGACTGTTGGTTCATTTTGATGGTTATCAAAGTGCAAAAGTACAACTTTTTCGTGGAATGACAAAAACATTTTACGCTTTTCTCTGTGAACGTCGTTGAACTCCACGGGCATTGTGGAGATTGAAAGAAATCAAGAAGAAAAAGAAACAAACGGCAAAGTTTGTTCTTTTTATTCATGTTATCTTTGCAGCATCAAACCAAATACAAACCTTATGAAGAGATTCTTGTCCTTTTTCGCATTGTCCTTCATTGCAATGGCAGTGAATGCACAAAACCCTTACCTCCCCTTGTGGGAACATTTGCCCGACGGCGAACCGCGAGTGTTTGAAGACCCTGATAACCCAGGCAAATACCGCGCATATATCATCGGCTCGCACGACGTCACCTATACAGCATACTGCGGCAACGATGTGCGTATGTGGTCCGCTCCTGTTGAAAACTTGTCACAGTGGCGCGACGAAGGTCCTCTGTTCACCCATTACGTCGACGGCAAGTGGGATACGATGTATGCTCCTGACCTCGTGGAGGTAAAGGACAAAAACACGGGAAAGAAAACCTATTACCTCTATCCCCATTCTCGTGGATGGGGTAGGGTGGCCATGGTCTGTAAGAGTGACCGCCCCAACGGACCTTTCACGCCTGTGAACCTTACCCCCGATGGTCGGAGATGTCTGGATGGGTCGCTCATCGATTTCGACCCCTCGGTGTTTGTCGAGAACATCACCGACAAGAAAGATCCCGATTATGCCCGCGGCTTCCGTGCTTACGTGTTTTATGGCTTCCAACATTCCACGGCTTACGAACTCGACCAGAACAATATGTATGGTATGCGTCCTGGCACCCAACTACACGACTATTTCATTCCCGCCAGCGCCAGTTATGGCAAAGTGCGTGACCCAGAGGGAACGAAGTATCCCTCGCTCTATAAAGACCAGAACCCGGGCGACTTCAATTTCTTCGAGGCATCGTCGATACGTCAGGTGGGAAATAAATTTGTGATGGTGTTCTCGGGCTATTCCGGTCCTGACTATGGACTGGGCTCTACCAATTCTGCTCTCCGCTATGCCTTTGGCGACACCCCGTTGGGACCTTGGCGTTCTGGTGGCGTTCTTGTCGACTCTCGTGGCGTGGTGCCCAACGAAGACGGTACGCACCTGATGACCACCAATGCGGCACACAATACCCATGGGTCGTTGCAGCAGATTAACGGACAGTGGTATGTATTCTACCATCGTCCACCGAGAGGTTTTGGCAATGCCCGACAGGCGATGGTGGCTCCTGTGAAGATCGAATGGGACAAAAAGGCGGTGGCTGACGGTGGCACAGTGCGCATCACAGGCTATGACCCCTATACCAAAGACAATGTGTGGACGGCCAAGGCTACTGATGGAACGGAATATCGAGGCGCGGAGGTCACTTCCGAAGGATTCCAAATATTCGGCCTGTCTCCATACCGGTATTATTCTGCGGGTATCGCCTGTTATATGACGGGCAACGACTGGATGCAGGACAATGTGGACAACTGGAACGATGGTATGGACCTAGCAGGCATCACCAACAAAGGTGTGGTGGGCTTCAAGTATTTCGGTTTTGGTGGCCTGCAGAAAGATAGCAAAGGCGTTAGGCCTTTCCGAGGAACGCAGAAAGGTGACGGCACGATGCTCAACCTCTTCCTCACCCCAGGTGGGAAAGGTGCTTTCACCATCCATGTGATGCTTGATGGCCCCTACGCCAACGATACGTGGAAGGGCAAGGAAATAGCCTTGGTAAATGTGCCCGCCGATGCCCCGAAGGTGGCAACGGCATTCCAGGTGGCGGTGCCACAGGTGGAAGGCTTGAAGGGCAAACACGCCATCTATCTCGTGGCAGAAGGTCCCGAGATACAGCAACAGCAAGACCAAAGGCCGCGCTTCGGTCCCAGACAGCAACAACGCCCCCAAGGACTGTTCGACCTTCATGGAATAGGCTTTACCAGTCTGGGAGAGACGATGGCACAGCCTGTTGTGCCTAAAGTGAGTATTACTGTCGATGGACAGTCGCTGTTCATTCCTGAGCAGCCCCTACGTGCCTCCAATGAAAACGGCTATACAGACTACAGTCACTATCAGGTATATGGAAAGCTGAACCCCACGTCGGTCATCCAGGCTTCGGCCACCGCCCCCCAGGTACAGGTGCAGGTAAGCAGCATCAACGAGGGCCGAGCCACGGTGACATGCACCTACCATGGCCAGAAGAAAGTTTATTTAATCAATTAACATAACCTAAAAGAGGTCCCTCAGTAGGGATCTCTTTTTTCTCCTAATGTCGAAAGGCCTCCTCCCTTGGTGATGATTCCAAGGGGGTGGTCAGAGCGTGCCATGTTCTTTTTTCTGTCTGAAAAACGGTTGTTCTCATTTTTTTCTTGTATTTTTGTCGCGGAAAGTGATAATGACAACCAAAAAACTAGAAATATGAGGAAAACATTACTTCTCGTCTTTGTGGCCTTTTGCTGTGCCACACAGGTAGATGCACAGGCGAGCCGTTGGTTCCGGCGCTTCGCCAGTCAGCAGACGCAAGCAAGCCTTGTCAGGAGTTATGCTGATTCGTTGGCGTACTATAAGGCAAAACTTGACTCTGTGCAGCAGGAGAACGAGCGCATCACGGCGCTGACAGGCTATTCACCCAATCCCGATGGACGTATGTATCGCCTCTTCGCTCCCCTCACGTTCTATCATTCTCCCGCACAGCAGCAACTCCGGTTGATGGGCAATGGCAGCCAGGACGAGATGTCCGTTGGTGTTGACAAGGCTCTCATGAAAGTGTATCTCAATAGACCCGATTTGGTGGAAAACAGTGAACGGCGCCTGTCGCAGGTGGGAACCGTGGCAGAACAGGTAGATGAACCGATTCGTCAGGATGTGGAACTGACACTCAAGGTGGAGGACCCTCAGGTTCCTGACTCCGCTCCTGTAGATGTAATGGTGGAAAAACCGAAATTCTGGACCATCAAAGGTAATTATTTCTTACAGCTGCTGCAGAACTATATCTCGGGTAACTGGTATAAGGGTGGCGAGAGCAACTATTCCATGCTGGGAGCTATCACGATGGAGGCCAACTACAACAACAAGCAGAAGGTGAAATGGGACAACAAACTGGAGATGAAATTGGGCTTCCAGACGTCGAAAGCTGACTCGCTGCATTCCTTCAAGAGCTATGAAGACCTGCTCCGTCTGTCAAGCAAATTTGGACTTCAGGCTAGCAAAAGATGGTATTACACAGCCATGCTCATAGCGGAGACGCAGTTTATGCGGGGATACAAGAACAATGATGCCATGGTCTACTCCGACTTCTTCTCTCCCTTCAAACTGAATATCTCTCTCGGTATGGACTATTCTGTGGAGGCTTTCAATAAAAGGCTTAAGGGAAATGTCCACCTTGCTCCCATTTCCTATAATATGAAATTCGTTGATCGTAGAGCGCTGATTACCATATTTGGATTGGATGAGGGGAAACATGTCAAACATGATATCGGTTCGCAAATAACAGCCGAGTTGGAATGGAATTTCACCGACAATATCAAATGGCAGACGCGATTCTACACCTTCACCACCTATAAACGGGTGGAGATGGAGTGGGAGAACACCTTCAGTTTCAAATTCAACAAATATATCTCTACCACCATTTTCCTCTATCCGCGCTTCGACGACAACACCACTCGTGACGACCACCACGGATACTGGCAATTCAAAGAATTCACGTCCATCGGATTCAATTATTCCTTCTGATGGAAGAGCCCTCTCCTCACTCCCTCACCTCAGGAGGGCTGGTGGGGGTGAAAAAACCCGTGAATGGCGCCATTCACGGGGTTTATTTTTACCTTTGCTCCCCTTTTCTTGGAAACATCGGATTGTGTTCCTTTTTTGGAAAATCGGATTTTATTCCGACTTTGTCACCTCACCTTTTATATAAAGACGGGTAAGTTCAGGGTCGCCATTGGTGCGAACGGTGATGTTCTTCGTGAAACGACCAACAGACTTGCCGGCATTGTAGGTCACCTTAATTTCGCCCTTCTCGCCCGGGGCAATAGGAGTCTTGGTGTATGATGGCACGGTGCAGCCACAGCTGCTCACGGCTTGGTTCACCACCAACGGAGCATCGCCCACATTGGTAAACACAAAAGTGTACTCCTGTTTAGGGGTTTTGTCGCTAAATGTGCCGAAATCATGCGACACCGACTCAAACTGTATCGAGGCCTTCTTCTGCTGGGCAGAAGCACTCAGACCACAAAACATCAATAGTAATGTAAAAACAAGGTATTTCTTCATAATGATAAGTGTTTATTTCAGTCTTTGAATGGTAAACCCTTGTGTTGGGTATTGCAAATGTAAGTATTTCTTCTGATTCAAAAACAAATTATTCACAATAACACTCCTTTTTTAACATCCTTTTTACAATTTTTAGGATTTGAGCTGTTTGGCTTCCATATTTCCTAGGTCATTTTTTTGAACCGTTTTGCTCGTTGAGTCACAACTATTATTTCTTTCACTCGGAAAAGTCCAAATAAATTTGGCTTTTCACTCGTTTATTCGTAACTTTGCAAATGATTACGGGCAATCCCCGTTTTGTGTAATTTTTCAATCAATGTATAGAACAAAAACATGTGGAGAGCTTAGACTCTCGGATGTAGGAATGCAGGTGACGCTCGCCGGATGGGTGCAGCGCACCAGGAAGATGGGCGGAATGACTTTCGTCGACCTTCGCGACAGGTATGGCATCACCCAACTCGTGTTCAACGAAGCTGTGAATGCCGAATTGTGTGAACAAGCCAACAAACTGGGTAGGGAGTATTGCATTCAGGCTGTCGGTGAGGTGTTTGAACGGCAGAGCAAGAACAAGAATCTGCCCACTGGCGACATTGAGATTATCGTCAGCCAGTTGAACGTGCTCAGCGAGAGTGACACGCCGCCGTTCACCATTGAGGACAATACCGATGGTGGTGACGATATACGCATGAAATATCGTTATCTCGACTTGCGCCGCAGTGTGGTGCGCAAAAACCTCGAACTGAGGCACCGCATGACCATACTCATTCGTAATTTCCTCGATGCCAGAGATTTCATCGAGGTGGAGACGCCGATACTCATTGGCTCGACACCTGAAGGAGCGCGCGACTTCGTGGTGCCCTCACGCATGAACCCCGGACAGTTCTATGCCCTGCCACAGAGTCCGCAGACCCTCAAACAGTTGCTGATGGTGAGTGGCTTTGACCGCTATTTCCAAATCGCCAAATGTTTTCGCGATGAAGACCTCCGTGCCGACAGACAACCCGAGTTTACGCAGATTGACTGCGAGATGTCTTTCGTTGACCAGGAAGATGTCATCGAACTATTTGAAGACATGGCGCGTCATTTGTTCAAGGAGATACGCGGTGTGGCACTTCCCGACCGTCTCGTTCAGATGACATGGCACGATGCCATGAAGAAATACGGTTCCGACAAGCCAGACCTTCGTTTCGGCATGGAGTTCGTGGAATTGATGCCCGAACTCAAGGGCACCGGCACTTTCCCCGTGTTCAACGAGGCCGAATATATCGGTGGCATCTGCGTACCTGGCTGTGCCAACTACACCCGTAAACAACTTGACCAACTCACCGACTTCGTGAAACGTCCGCAGGTGGGTGCCAAGGGTTTGGTGTATGTGAAATTCAACGACGACGGAACTGTGAAGTCGAGCGTCGACAAATTCTATACTCCCGAAGTGTGGGAGAACGTGCGGAAAGCCACGGGAGCCAAGAACGGCGATCTTTTGCTTATCCTCTCTGGCGACAATGCCAATAAGACGCGCATTCAGCTCTGCTCACTGCGTCTGGAGATGGGCGACCGTCTGGGCTTGCGCGACAAGAACCGTTTCGAGTGTTTGTGGATTGTCGACTTCCCGCTCTTTGAATGGAGCGACGAGGAGCAAAGGCTCATGGCTACACACCATCCGTTTACCATGCCCAACCCCACTGACATCCCGTTGCTCGACGAGCATCCTGAACAGGTAAGGGCTATGGCCTACGACTTCGTGTGCAATGGCACCGAGTTGGGTGGAGGTTCGCTGCGTATTCACGACGGCAAACTGCAAGAGAAGATGTTCGGTATCCTGGGATTCACACCCGAGAGGGCCATGGCACAGTTTGGCTTCCTCATCAATGCCTTCAAGTATGGAGCGCCACCTCATGCCGGATTGGCCTTCGGACTCGATCGTTTTGTTTCCATCATGGCCGGACTCGATTCCATTCGCGACTGCATTGCCTTCCCGAAAAACAATTCCGGGCGTGATGTGATGCTCGACGCACCGTCGGCAATCGACAAAAAACAATTGGATGAACTGATGATCAATATCGTGGAAGGGGAGAACTAACCAGCTGATTCTTACCCTGTTCTGTTGATTTAAATCAAGAATTTCGTTCTTTGACTTCTTTTGGGGCTCGTCATCTGTCATTTTTTTGTAAAATAATTAGATGGTTTGAAAGGAAAACTGTAATTTTGCAGCGGATTTCATAACAGACTGATTGGTTCAGTCGAAAAAAATTATTTTTACACAATCATGGCAGAAAAAAAAGCAACTACAAAGAAGGAAACTGCAACAAAGGCTGCAGCTGAGAAAAAAGCACCTGCAAAGAAAGCGGTGAAGAAGGTAGAAGTGGTGATTAACGCTGAAAACGTTGGCTTCAAAGCCGGTGACGTTTATCAGGCTCTCGCTACCGCTGGCAAGGCTCTCTCCGTGAAGGAAATTGCCAAAGCCGCCAAAATCACTGAAGAGGAAACTCTCTTGGGTCTGGGATGGCTCCTCAAAGAATTGAAGGTGAAGGACGAAGACAAGAAGATTACATTGGCTTAATCAACAATCACTATAGAAAAGAGGGCTGGTATAAAGTACCAGCCCTCTTTTTCGTTTTTCGACATGGAAAATGGAAATAGGTGAAAACGTCTTACAAATTCTGCGTGAAGCAGGACCTCAGGGCCTTCATGTAACGAAAATCTCGCTACATGTGTACAATGGCATGAACAGTCTCTTCGAACAAAGGGATTTCGAAGAAGTGCACCATAGGGTGAACCTCTTCCTCATACGTCAGGCCAAGAAGAAAAGCCCGTTGGTCATCCGACTGCGGCGTGGGGTATATAAGATAAACCGAAGGACCTTAAGGGAGATGGAACTCCTGTTCAAATTCAAGGATGCATCCGAGGAAGAACAAAACATGAGAAACATGGCTGCTGAACAGGGCCAAACAACACAAGAAAATTTATTACCACTTTTTTGAATAATAATCTAGGGAAAAACAACGTTTATACGTAATATAAAAGTAAAAGGGTGAAAAAGTAAAAAGGTAAAAAACTGACTAAGCCCCAACACCCCCACCTCATCAACTCAAAATATTATCAACTTAAAACCTCATAAACCCAATAATATGACAAAAAGATATCTTTTAGGCTTGGATGTTGGCAGTAGTTCTGTCAAAGCATCCCTCGTCGACGCAGACACGGGTGTTTGCGCCGCATCAGCATTTTTCCCCGAAAAAGAAGCACCTATCATGGCTGTCAAGGCTGGATGGGCAGAACAAGAACCCGACTCATGGTGGAACTATGCCAAACTCAGTCTTCAGAAAATTATGGCTGAGACAGGAGCCAAGGCCGACGACGTGAAGGCTATCGGCATCTCCTACCAGATGCATGGTCTGGTGTGTGTCGACAAGCAGCAACAGGTGCTCCGTCCTTCCATCATCTGGTGCGATTCCAGGGCTGTTCCCTACGGAGAAAAAGCATTCAATGACTTGGGTGGCGAACAGTGCCTCTCCCATCTGCTCAATTCGCCGGGAAACTTTACGGCAGCTAAATTGGCGTGGGTGAAAGAGAACGAACCTGAGTTGTTCGCAAAGATTGACAAGTTCATGCTCCCTGGCGACTATATTGCCATGCGCTTGTCGGGTGTGGCCAACACCACCATCAGCGGTCTCAGCGAGGGTATGCTGTGGGACTTCAAGGAGAAAGCGCCTGCTAAGTTCCTCCTCGACTACTACGGCTTCGACGAGAGTATGGTGCCTGACATCGTTCCCACCTTCTCCGTACAGTCGGAGGTATGCGCCCAAGCAGCCGCCGAGTTAGGACTCAAGGAGGGCACTCCCATCTCTTACCGTGCTGGTGACCAGCCCAATAATGCACTGTCACTCAATGTGTTCAATCCTGGCGAGATTGCCTCTACGGCTGGCACTTCAGGCGTCGTCTATGGCGTGCTCGGCAATATCAACTACGACAAGAAGAGCCGTGTGAACACTTTCGCTCATGTCAACTACACCAAGGAACAAGATCGCTTGGGTGTTCTCCTCTGCATCAACGGCACGGGAATCCTCAATGCATGGGTACGTCGTACTATTGCTCCCGAAGGCATCTCCTATGCCGACATGAACACCCTCACCGACGAAGTACCCATCGGCAGTGAAGGCGTGTCAATCATCCCCTTCGGCAATGGTGCCGAGCGTGTGCTCGAAAACCGGGAGACAGGCTGTTCCATCCATGGCGTCAACTTCAACAAACATGGCAAGGCACATCTCATGAGGGCTGCCCAGGAAGGTATCGTCTTCAGTTTCTGCTATGGCATGGAAATTATGCAGCAGATGGGTATGGACCTCAAGACCATCAAGGCTGGAAAAGCGAATATGTTCCTCAGCCCGTTGTTCCGCAATACCCTCGCTTCGGTAAGTGGTGCTACCATCGAATTGAGCGAAACCGACGGCAGCGTGGGAGCAGCCAAGGGTGCTGGTATCGGATGCGGTATCTATAAAGACAATAACGAGGCGTTTGCTTCGCTGAAGAAACTGGCGGTCATCGAACCCGACCAGGCACACCTTGCCGAATATCTCGATGCGTACAACGTGTGGAAAGAAAGGCTGGCTAAAGTGTAACGAGAAGTAATAATCATATTTATCATTAAAAATTTATTTAATAATACTATGGCAAAAGAGTATTTTCCGTTTACCGGTAAGATTCCTTTCGAAGGAAAAGAGAGTAAAAATGTAATGGCATTCCATTACTATGAGCCTGAAAAGGTCGTCATGGGCAAGAAAATGAAGGACTGGCTGAAATTCGCCATGGCATGGTGGCACACTCTGGGTGGCGCCAGCGCCGACCAGTTCGGTGGCCAGACCCGCAGCTATGAGTGGGACAAGGCTGAGGATGCCGTACAGCGCGCCAAAGATAAGATGGATGCCGGTTTCGAAATCATGGATAAACTGGGTATTGAGTATTTCTGCTTCCACGATATTGACCTCGTAGAAGAGGGCGATACTATCGAGGAGTATGAGGCCCGCATGAAGGCTATCACCGACTATGCCCAGGAGAAGATGAAGCAGTTCCCCAACATCAAACTGCTCTGGGGTACAGCCAATGTGTTCGGCAACAAGCGTTATGCCAATGGTGCCAGCACCAACCCCGACTTCGACGTCGTGGCACGTGCCATCGTACAGATTAAGAACGCTATCGACGCCACCATCAAACTCGGTGGTACCAACTATGTGTTCTGGGGTGGACGTGAGGGCTACATGAGCCTGCTCAACACTGACCAGAAACGTGAGAAGGAACACATGGCTACCATGCTGACCCTCGCACGCGACTACGCTCGCGCCAAGGGCTTCAAGGGCACCTTCCTCATCGAGCCCAAACCGATGGAGCCGTCGAAGCACCAGTATGACGTTGACACTGAGACTGTGATTGGCTTCCTCAAGGCACACAACCTCGACAAGGACTTCAAGGGGAACATCGAGGTGAACCACGCTACGCTCGCTGGTCACACCTTCGAGCACGAACTGGCTTGCGCCGTCGACGCCGGCATGCTGGGTAGCATCGACGCCAACCGTGGTGACGCTCAGAACGGCTGGGATACCGACCAGTTCCCCATCGACAACTTCGAACTGACTCAGGCTATGCTCGAGATTATCCGCAACGGCGGTCTCGGCAATGGCGGTACCAACTTCGACGCTAAGATTCGTCGTAACAGCACCGACCTCGAAGACCTCTTCATCGCACACATCAGTGGTATGGATGCCATGGCTCGCGCTCTCATGAACGCCGCTGCCATCCTCGAGGAGAGCGAACTGCCAGCTATGAAGAAAGCACGTTACGCTTCCTTCGACCAGGGTATCGGCAAAGAATTCGAAGACGGCAAACTCACCCTCGAGCAGGTATATGAGTATGGCAAGAAGGTGGGCGAGCCCAAGCAGACCTCGGGCAAGCAGGAGAAATACGAAACAATTGTTGCTCTTTACAGCAAATAATTCCTAGGTTTCTTAACAAGTAAGGGACTCCCCTCGGGGAGCCCCTTCTTTTTTATCCTTATTCCTTTCCCTTTTTTACCCTTTTACTTTTTTACCTTTTTACCTTTCCAAAAGTGTCTCACCACGAAGAACACGATAATCAACAGCACAATGGCGAGGATACCCCACTTGATGTAGTCACCATATTCCTCGAGTTTGGCCTCCAGTTGATCTTCAGGCACCACGGAATGGAGATACCAACCTAATGCTGCCAGTATGCAGTTCCACACGCCTGCTCCAATCGTGGTGTAGAGCAAAAATTTCCAATAGGTCATTTTAGCCAATCCGGCGGGAATGGAAATCAAGTGTCGGATGCCAGGTATGAGTCGCCCTGTGATGGTGGCCGCCATGCCGTGGTCGTTGAAATATTTCTCGCTCTTCTCCACCTTTTCTTGGTTCAGAAGGCACATCTTGCCCCACTTGCTGTTGGCAAACTTATAAATGATGGGTCGTCCCAGATAATAGCCCGCCACATAGTTGATGGTGGCACCTAGGTCGGCGCCAATGGTGGCGAAGAGGATGACTAGCAGCACATTCAGATGTCCTCCTGCTGCATGGTATGCTGCTGGCGACACCACCAATTCCGATGGTACGGGAATGACGGTGCTCTCGAGCAACATCAGAAAAAGAATGGTTCCGTAATTAAGATTGCCTAACAGGCTGGTTATCCAATTCATGTGAGTGTTTCGTTGTCTTCGTTTTTAGCATGTTCGTAATAGTCCGCCGGCGTCATGTCGTCGGGGAAAAGGTGCCCCAATACTTGCCGCACCTCGTTTAAATTAGATTTCAGCGCGCATTGCAGATATTGCAGGTATTCGTCGCGCTTGCCCATGTCGTGTGCACAAAGTGCCATGTAGGCATAGGCTGGTTCGTATTTTCCTTTCTCCTGTTCTTGCAAGGCTTTGAGCAGTGTGTAGGCCCGTCCCACATAATGGTTGTCGTATACTGAGATGGCGATTTTCAACAGGATGGGAGCGGCATTGCAACTGTCTTTCGCCGCTTGCTCAAAGCACGCTCTGGCTTCTTCCGTGCGGTGGCGTGAGAGAAAGATGTTACCACGAAGCACCAATGCCTCCTGCGCCATCGGCTCGATGGAACCCAACTGCTCGGTCACATGTAACGCATCGTCTAAACGGCCCAACTGGCTGAGTATGAATGCTTTCTCTTGGTAGATGTCGGCCAGGGCATCGCCTTTGTTCTCGTTTTTCCGTTCTGCCTCTTCGATGCACTTTAGCGCCTCTTGTGGTTCATTGAGGTTGGTGTGGCACAGCGCTTGGTAATATTCGCCGATGCCATCGTTGGGAGACAACTCGGCATAACGTCGATAACAGGTAATGGCGGCACGGTCGTCATGAAGTGCCATCAGCGCATTCCCCTTGTTCAGCAAGGCCTCTTTGTCTTTGGCGTTGATGGCCAATGCATATTCCAAGCTGGAAATAGCTTCAGGCAGTCTTCCCAGCATATATTGGCAGGTGGAAATCTGGTTCCAATAATAACCGCTGAAAGGTTCTTCGTCCACCAAACGAAGGAACAACGCCAGACTGTCTTCAAAATGGCCTTCGTCGAGCAGCAGACGGGCTTTCAACTCTTCATAGGCGACACGTACATTGGCATCGCAATCTTCGAGCCAGTCGTCGGTCAGGCTCATGGCATCACACCGGTCGAGCCATTGCTGCGCCAAGTCCATCACATTATAGTCGGCCAAGATGGTCGCCGTGTCGATGATGTATTTCATCCGCTCGTCGCCAGAATAGTCTTCCAACATCTTCTGGTAGTAAGCGTCCGCTTCGGTAATGGCATTTTTAGCCAAGAGTATTTCCCCTTGCAGCATAAGGAAGTCAGGGTCGCTCTTGTCGCCTATCTTCGAGAAGAAATGTTCGGCGGTGTTGATATCGCCAGCAAGAAGAGCCAGATGGCAGCGGGTGATGAGTGGTGCTGTGGCCGTTGGAAAGATGGACAGACCCTGTTCTATGGCTGCCAACGATTCGCTCTCGTTGCCTATCGACTGGTAATATTCGGCAATGTCGGCATATTCGTCGGAATCCAAATACACAGGAGCGCCACCCGAGCGCCACGACTGGTATTTCTTCAGCGTGTCCCTGAACTCAGGACTATTAAAATAGTCGCTCACAACTCACTCCACACTCCACATTCACAATCCTAATTCTTTATCTTCGCCCATGTGTCTTTCAGACTCACCGTCTTGTTGAACACCAAGTGCTCAGGAGTGGAGTCGAGGTCGGCCATGAAATAGCCGATGCGCTGGAACTGCAGGTATTCACCGGGCTTTCGTTCTGCGGCATAAGGCTCCACATAGCATGTGTCGAGCACTCGCAGCGATTCGGGATTGAGCAACTCGCGGAAGTCACGCTCGTCGGACGACGGGTCTTCCACATTGAACAGTCGGTCGTAGATGCGCACCTCGGCTTTTTCGCAGTGGTCGGCCGATACCCAATGCAGCGTGCCTTTCACCTTACGGTTGGCTCCTTCCTTGCCGCTCTTGCTTTCGGGATCGTATTCGGCGTATATTTCTTCCACCTCGCCATCGGCGTTTTTCTTGCATCCCGTACACATCACGATATAGGCATTCTTCAGACGCACCTCTTTGCCGGGTGTCATGCGGAAAAATTTCTTAGGAGCCTCTTCCATGAAGTCCTCGCGTTCTATCCAAAGATGTTTGGTGAACGGTATCTCGTGTGTGCCATCGGCTTCGTTTTCCGGGTTGTTGATGGCTGTCATCTGTTCGGTGACATCGTCGGGATAGTTGGTGATGATGAGTTTCACGGGGTTGAGTACCGCCGACACGCGCAGGCTACGATAGTTCAGGTCTTCGCGCACGGCTGCTTCCAGCAGTGCCATGTCGTTCAGCGCATCGAACTTGGTGTATCCTATCGAATCGATGAATTTCCGCACGCTCTGGGGGGAGTATCCACGACGGCGCATGCCACTGAGGGTGGGCATACGTGGGTCGTCCCAACCCGACACTTTTTTCTCCTCCACCAAGGCGAGCAGTTTACGCTTGCTCATCATCGTATAGGTGAGGTTCAGACGGTTGAACTCTATCTGTCGGGGACGATAGCTGTTCTGTCCTTCTTTCTCCTGTAGAAAATCGATGAACTTATCGTACAATGGACGGTGGGGCACGAACTCCAAGGTACAGATGCTATGTGTCACTCCCTCGAAATAGTCGCTCTGACCGTGCGCGAAGTCGTACATCGGGTAGGCGTGCCATTTCGTGCCTGTGCGGTGGTGAGGGGTGTGTATGATGCGGTACATGATGGGGTCGCGGAAGTGCATGTTGGGGTTGGCCATGTCCAATTTGGCGCGAAGCACCATCGACCCTTCCACGGCCTCCGGTGTGTTCATCGCGGTAAACAGCTGAAGGTTCTCCTCCACGGGTCTGTCGCGGTAGGGTGAGGGCACGCCGGGTTCCTTGGGTGTACCTTTCTGTTGGGCAATCTCTTCCGATGTCTGCTCGTCGATATAAGCCAGACCTTTCTTGATGAGCCACACGGCGAAATCCCACAGTTGCTGGAAATAGTCTGAGGCATAGTAAACGTTACCCCAATGGAATCCCAACCACTGGATGTCGTTGAGGATATTCTCCACATATTCATTGTTCTCCTTGCTGGGGTTGGTGTCGTCGAAGCGCAGGTTGCACACGCCGCCGTAGCGCTCGGCAATGCCGAAGTCCATGCAGATGGCTTTGGCATGTCCTATATGCAGATAGCCATTCGGCTCTGGCGGGAAGCGAGTCTGTATCCGTCCGCCGTTCTTACCTTCGGCGAGGTCGTTCTCTACCATTTGCTCAACGAAACTCAAACTGCGTCTCTCTTCCGTGGGGTTCATTTCTTTCTCTGTCATATGTTGTTTTTTTCTTTTTCGATTGCAAAATTACATATTTTTTCTGACACATGAACATTAGAGGGGATATTTTCGACACATGAACAAGAAAGACAAATGGTTGACACTTGAACAAAAGAAGACAAATGGGTGGCACATGAACAAGGGAAGGAAAATGTGACCAACGGGAATAAAGAAATGTAGATGGGATTCACGTGAACAAGATGGTAAAGGGTGTCGTGAAACTTTGCATTAAATGTTAAAAAATATTCAAAGTTGAAGAATTGGAGATTTTAAGTATGAAAAAATTTGTTCAGTATGTTAAATTAGTGTAACTTTGCAGCCGTTATCCTGAATACAATCTTTTTACCTTAAAGAAAACTAATACCTATTGAGATGAAATGCCGCCTCTGCGAAGAGCCGGCATTCCGTATTTTTAGGGGGTGAGTGAATTGTCTCTGCGAACTGATGAACTTGCGAATAATTGTGAATAGACCTCTTTCGTTATCACGTAATTACGAAATAATCTCATTTTTTAATCTTTTAATTCTCTAATCTTTTAATTTTACTCACTTCTTAATTCCCCGCTCGTTCAGGGCTGCCGCGTAACGACGTGCGTTGGCTTCGTGCTCCGCCATTGTCTTGGCGAAGTTGTGCGTGCCGTCAAACGTTTCTTTGGCGCACATATATAGGAAATCATGCTGTGCGAAATCAAGCACTGCGTCGATGTTGTCGGTCTCGGGGTTGCGAATAGGACCTGGAGGCAGTCCACCATAGCGATAGGTGTTGTAGGGATTGTCCACGGTAAGCATGCTGTTGAGCACTCGTTTGGCACCGAAATTCTTCAGGGCGAATTTCACGGTGGGGTCTGCCTGCAGCAACATTCCTTTCTTCAGACGGTTGAGATAAAGACCGGCCACGATGGGTTTCTCTGGTTTGTAGTTCGTCTCCTCGGCTACGATACTCGCCAAGGTCACCACCTCCATGGGGTCCATGCCCAGGGCGTCGGCTTTTTTCTTGCGACTATCATTCCAGAAACGTTCATATTCCTTCTTCATGCGGTCAAGTAACTCATCGGGGGTGACATCCCAATATATATTATAGGTGTTGGGAATGAACAGACCCATGATGGTGCAGGTATCGCACGACAAACGCTGACAGGTGGCAACGTCGGTAAGTGCTTTTACCAATGCCAGACTGTCCATCTCCAATTTCTTGCTGAGACGGGCGGCCATGGTCTCGACGGTGCGCACGGAGGGCACGGGCAGGTTCACGGCAGTCTGCTCTCCTTTCTTTAACTGTCGGAAGAGAGGGTAGGCGCCTATGCTCTTGTCTATGCCGTAACGTCCCTTCTTGATATGCTCGCCATAGTTGCTGTTTGAGGCGAGCATCTTGAAGATGCGCATCTGCAGTGGTTTGGCGTGTTCACCCACCTTGGTGCATACCGAGTCGAGGTTGTCATCGCTGTCGATGTATACGTATTGTGTCTTTTCCGTGGCATTGATGCCGCTGTAAAGCAGATAACATCCAGCAGCCACCAAGAGTAACACCACGCCAAGAAGAGAACACAGCAGTATCTTTTTCTTCTTGGTTGTCTTTCTCTTTTTTTGTGTCTTGTGCTTGGATTTGCTTCCCGCGTTTTCTTTCTTTTCTGGTTTCATATCGTTGTTTCTTTCCTTCATGTATAATCGTGCACAAAGGTAAGGAAAATAATAAGATTATTAGATGAAAAAAATAAAAAATTAAAAGATGAAAAGAAATAAATACATTATATTTGCACTATGAAAATCGCTTTCAATATACATTATGCCACCTTGTGGGGACAAAGCATCGAGGTGGCTGTCACTTATATCGCATCCAATGGCAAGAGCCGCTCATATCGTCTGACCATGAACACGGAGGATGGCGAGCTATGGACGCTGGAAACGGCGGTCATGGAGTCGCGGCAACGAGATATCACAGCAATCAGTTATTATTACCAGTTGGTCGACGCTGCACAAAAAGTGATACGCATGGAGTGGGACAAGACTCCTCGACTTTTCGCCTACGACAACTCGATGAACTATGTGTTCCATGACCAATGGCGCGACACACCGCTACACGAACATCTCTATTCCTCGGCGGTGCGTGTCACCTCCGACATGCCGGCATTATCACCTGTCCAGACTTTTAAAATGCCTTTGTTTAGAAAGACGGCGCTCTTTCGTGTGGCGGCGCCACAGATAAAAGAAGGACAGTCGGTGGCCATCCTTGGCAATCACCCGTCATTGGGTGACTGGAACCCCACTCGTTACTTGAAGATGACGCACGTGGGCGGGGTGGATTGGATGCTTTCGGTGAATATCGACAATTTCCGGTGGCCGTTGGAATATAAATATGTGGTGGTCGACGACGCTACGAAAAACGTGTGCCTATGGGAAGAGGGCGACAACCGCGTCGTTGACAATTTGCGTGATATGGATGGTACCGTACATGTGTTCTATGGAGGGAGTTTACACGTTAGTGGGGTACACTGGAAAGCGGCGGGCGTAGCGGTGCCCCTCTTCTCGCTCAGGTCGGAGCAATCCTATGGCGTGGGCGACTTTGGCGACTTATACCATCTGGTGGAGTGGGCGAAACAGGTGGGGATGAAAGTGATACAACTGCTGCCCATCAGTGACACGACAGCCACACATGGGTGGACAGATTCGCATCCCTATAATGCCATTTCGGTCTTCGCCCTGCATCCGCAATATTTGGATATCTCGGCGCTTCCTCCTCTTGCTGATGAGAATAAAATGAATGCGTATCATCGGAAACGTCGGGAACTGAACGCTTTGTCGTATACGGACTATCCCGCTGTGCAAAAGGTGAAAGAGGCGTATGTGGACGATGTCTTCGCGGAGAGTGGCAAAGAGGTGCTGGCCTCTGAAGCGTGTGTCTCTTTCATACGCGACAATGATGATTGGCTGGTGCCCTACGCGGCGTTTAGTATCCTTCGAGAGCGTTTCCATACAGCCCGCTTTCTCGACTGGGGCGATTATGCCGTCTATTCACAGAAGAAAGTTGTCCAATTGGTGCAGACGGAAAAAGATGCGTTCGACAAAATATGCTTTGTGCAATTCTTGCTGCACCAACAGTTGAAACGTGCAGCTGATTATGCCCATCAAATGGGGGTGGTTCTCATGGGCGATTTGCCTATTGGCATCTATCGCGATAGCGTCGACGTCTGGACTGCGCCACAGCGGTTTGATGAACAAGTGCAGATGGGAACGATGCCCGACAATAACCAACCCGACGGACAGAACTGGGGATTTCCCGCTTATCGGTGGGATGAAGAGGACAACACCATCGATGGTGGTGTCGTGGAGTGGTTCCATCGACGGCTTGACAATATGCAGCGCTTTTTCGATATCCTCCGCATCGACCATACGGCAGGATGGTTCCGCACATGGCTTATACCATCGTATGCGGTGAATGCGGCACTGGGTCATTTTGTCCCGGCGCTGCCACTCGGTGAGGAGGAAATAGCGCAGTTTGGCTTGCCATTTAGGAAGCAGTTGTTCACACGGCCCTTCATCAACGACGCCATTGTCGACAAACTGTTTGGGTTGCACGCCGACTATGTGCGGCAACAGTTCCTCCATCGTTTGCCCTATGGACTGTATGCACTCAAGGATGAGGTTGACACGCAGGTGAAGGTTCGTGATTTGTTTGGCAACAAAAACGACGAGAACAGCCTATGGATTCGTGACGGGTTGTATCGGTTGCTGGCCAATGTGCTCTTTGTGGAGGATATGGCTCATCCCGGCATGTATCATCCACGTATCATGGCCTATCGGGAACCAGTTTACGATGTCCTCTCCACGGAGGAGAAGGAGGCGTATATGCGCATTTACAACCACTTCTTCTTTGAGCGCCACCGTGAGTTCTGGCAATATATAGCGACACGAAAGATGGGTAGGGTGTTCGCCCATACCACCATGATGCTCTGTGCTGAAAACATAGGTGCCATGCCCGATGGATACGAGCAGGTGCTCGATCACATGCGTATCCTCTCCTTGGTGATGCAGTCGTTGCCCCAACGCTATGATGGGGAGTTCGCACACGTTGAGGCATGGCCGTATCTGAGTCTTTGCACCACATCGACGCACGATATGCCCACACTCAGGATGTGGTGGGAGGAAAACGCTGGTCGGACACAACGGTTCTATGCCACCATGCTTCAAAAACAGGGTAGGGCACCTAAACAACTGCCGGCACATATTGCAGAGGAAATAGTGGCACGACTGCTCTATGGTCCTTCGATGCTTTGCGTATTGCCCATACAGGATTGGTTGGCCATTGATAGTCTGCATAGGTCGAAGCAGGTCCACGAAGAGCGCATAAACGCTCCCTACGACCCATATAACCAATGGCGATATAGGATGGAACTGTCGGTGGACGCATTAAAACAAGCGGAAGCGCTGAACAAAAGAATACGGATTATGATAACCCGCAGTGGACGATGAATCGTTTTCAAGCTTATATCTTCGATCTGGACGGCACGTTGCTCGATACGTTGGCCGATCTGGCGGCCAGCTGCAACCATGCCCTTGAAGCCTGTGCCATGCCGCCGCGTTCCATCGACGAGGTGCGTCAGTTCGTGGGCAACGGTGTGCGTGTGCTCATGCAGCGTGCTGTTCCGCAAGGTGAGGAAAATCCTCTGTTTGAACAGGCGTTGGATTGTTTCAGGAAACATTATCTCATCCATGGCCAGGACAATACCGCTCCCTATCCTGGTATCGTGGATATGCTTGTCAGCCTTCGCCGGCATGGAGTGAGGATAGCCGTGGTGAGCAATAAGTTCGATGCTGCCACTAAACAGCTGTGCAATCATTATTTCCCGGGTTTGGTGGATGTGGCCATCGGCGAATGCGAGGGCATACGTCGAAAGCCGGCCCCCGACACCGTTAATGAAGCCATGAAACAGTTGGGCGTAACCCGTCATGCAGTCGTATATGTGGGCGACAGCGACACCGACATCCTCACGGCCCGCAATGCCGGCATTCCCTGTCTCAGCGTCACCTGGGGATTCCGCGACCGTCAGTTCCTTCTCGACCATGGTGCCACCGCCCTTATCGCCTCGCCGGAAGAAATAATCATAATCCCCCACTCGTTATAACGTTATAACGTAATAACGAAGCAATAACGAAGCAATAACGAAGCAATAACGAACAATTAATCATTAACTCCCTAAAATCCATCAAAATAATGCAAATATCCCGATTCGGTTATTATTGGCTTGATACGTGGGTGCTCTCCAACGTCATACAATTGGCGACACAGGATTTCTGTACTCGTTTCCTCAATCATACCAATGATCCTTGTGGGCGGCAGTACGACCAGATGACGCAAGCCGCACGCTCGGCACCGGCCAACATCGCAGAGGGCAATTCACGTCATTCCACCTCGAAGGAGACGGAAATGAAATTGACCGATGTGGCACGTGCCACTCTTTCCGAACTGGCCAATGATTACTTGAATTGGTTGCTCCGTCATGAGCAGTTGCCATGGTCTGCTCATTCCACGGACTATTTGCAGGTGGCAGGTATTGCGTTGGACAAACCAACGTATAAAGATGATGTGCAATACCAGAGCAGTATCCATATCTTGAAACAGAAACACCGTTTTGACACTTGGCTGTGTTCGAACGACTCCATGGTTGTGGCAAACTGCATCCTTGTGCTGTGCTATCGTCTGATAATGATGCTCAGTCGGCAGTTAGAGAAACAGTTGGCTGCTTTCCGTGAGGAGGGTGGCTTTACCGAGGCGTTGACGGCCGAACGGCTTGCCCATCGCACGGAAGAGAGCAGACAAGCCGAGGCTCCGTCATGTCCGATATGTGGCAAGCCCATGATCAAACGGGTGGCCAAGAAAGGCCAGAACTCCGGCAAGGAATTCTGGAGCTGCTCCGCATATCCCGAATGCTACGGAACAAGGAATATTTAATAAAGCCTCGAATCGTTGAAACTTCTAAACTTCGTTATAACGAATTCTCGTTATTAAGATTTTTCGTTATAACGTAATAACGTCATTACGTAATAACGAAAACAAAACGAAATCCAAAAAGAAATCCAAATAGATGCGCGTTGTCGTTTTTTTTGTTTATATTTGCAGGGTCATAATTGACACTAATTTTTGGAAAAAAGCGTCATCGATGCTTGTCTAAGGCTAATTGGAACCTCAGAAATTCGAATTGCAGTCCAAGGACAATGTTTGAGATGGCTGCTACGGGTATGCTGTGAAGTGTATCCCGGGGTGTGCTGCGAGGGTATGTCATATCCTCACGCACACTTTCCGGATACGTGCATCATACGGCGTGGGCAGACATTCTGAACGTTCGACTGCAAGGGCTTTCTGAGGGCCTCAATTAGCGGACGGGCAGTCATGTAGGCCCGCGTTTTTTATGCCTGGACATGAAGGACGACAGGCTGTTGACGTTTTCCGCAATCTTACCTCCCCATGATGGAACAGCCTAAACAATTCGACAACATTACACAAAGGGTTATCGACGACCTGAAAGAGACGTTACAGCGCGGCTCCAAAGTGTCGGTGGCTGCAGCCTCATTCTCCATCTATGCCTTTGAAGCCTTGCAGAAAGAGTTGGAGAAGGTGGACGAATTGCGCTTTATCTTCACTTCGCCCACCTTCAACAAAGAAAGGACGATGAAGCAGAAGCGGGAGTTCTTTATCCCCAAACTCAGCCGCGAGCGTATGTTGTACGGTTCGGATTTTGAAATCAAACTCCGTAACAACCTTACCCAACGGGCCATCGCCAAGGAATGTGCCGACTGGATACGCCAGAAGGTACACTTTAAGACCAACGTCTCACAGATGATGATGCCGGGCTTCCTGAATGTGGATAACAGGAGCGGCCAAAATGGAGGGAATGTTCCTCAACCCGGTCTTTACACCTACATGCCGTTCAATGAGTTTACCACTACGGAATTGGGCTGTGAACGGGGTAACAACATCTTCCAACTGATACAGCGGATGCCGTCGCCCATGAGTGATGCGTATCTCAAAAACTTCAACGACTTCTGGCAAGACAAGGAGAATTTTGCCGAGGTGACCGATGCTGTCATCGAGAACATAGAGAACGTGTATCGTGAGAATGCACCCGACTTTATCTATTTTGTTACGCTGTATAATATCTTCAATGAGTTCCTGGAAGATATTTCGGAAGATGTGCTGCCCAATGAGGCAACAGGTTTCAAGTCTTCACAGATTTGGAACAAGTTGTATAACTTCCAAAAGGATGCAGCACTGGCTATCATAAACAAACTGGAAACATACAACGGCTGCATACTGGCAGACAGTGTAGGTTTGGGAAAAACATTTACCGCGCTTTCGGTCATCAAATACTACGAGAACCGCAACAAGTCGGTACTTGTACTATGTCCGAAGAAGTTATATGACAACTGGAATACATATAAAAGCAACTACAAGAACAATCCTCTGGAGAAAGACCGCCTGCGCTATGATGTGCTGTTCCACACAGACCTCTCCCGTGAGCAGGGCATGAGCAACGGCTTGGACTTGGCTCTGTTGAACTGGGGTAATTACGACCTGATTGTTATTGATGAGAGTCACAATTTTCGCAATGGCGGTAAGGTGACAACAGATGAGGACGACGAGAACCCACGCGAAAACCGTTATCTCCGTCTGATGAACAAGGTGATACGCGCTGGTGTGCGTACAAAGGTGCTGATGCTGTCGGCCACTCCTGTGAACAACCGTTTCAATGACTTGAAGAATCAGCTGCAACTGGCGTACGAAGGTAGGCAGGAACTTATCAACGACAAACTGGACGTTGACCGCCCGATAGAAGATATTTTCCGTTCTGCACAAGCGCAGTACAACCAGTGGGCACGCATCGATGACCCGAATGAGCGCACCACTGAGCGACTGCTGGAAATGTTGTCGTTTGACTTCTTCCAAGTATTGGATGCGGTCACCATAGCACGCTCCCGTAAGCATATTGAGAAATACTACGACACGGCAGACATCGGTAAGTTCCCGACACGTCTGCGCCCTATATCCAAACGTCCTAAACTGACCGACCTCGACGAAGCAATCACCTACAAGGAGATTTCCGGACAGTTGGACGATTTGAACTTAGGCGTCTATGCGCCTTCTGACTACATCCTTCCGTCAATGCGCTATAAGTATGAGATTGACAAGGATGGTGAAGGTACGCACCTCGGAATGTCTGGACGTGAAAAAGGTCTGAAGAAACTCATGGCCATCAATCTGCTGAAGCGTCTGGAGTCTTCTGTCAATTCTTTCCGTCTGACTTTATCACGCATTAAAGAGCAGATTGATGACACACTGAAAGCGATTGACCTTTTCCTCGAAACAAGGCAGGATGCCAAGCTCTCCCTGCAAACTTTGGAGAGTATGCTGGACGGGGATGAAAGCGAGAATGACTTCCTCGTGGGTGGAAAGAAAACGCGCGTGGCACTGGCAGACATGGATTGCCGCTCGTGGAAGCGTGATTTGAAAGCCGACCAGGAAATCATAGGGCTGCTGTTGGTCATGCTCAAAGATATCACTCCTGAACATGACAGCAAACTGCAGATGCTCGTGGAGAACCTACGGGATAAGTTTGCTCATCCTATCAATGGAGCAAATAAGAAGGTCATCATCTTCACGGCTTTCTCGGATACGGCTGAATACCTTTACAAGTACCTTGCTCCCGTCATCATGGAGAAGGCAGGGCTGCACACGGGTCTTGTGACAGGTAATGGGGTTGCTTCCACCATCAAAAGTGTACCTGCGGAGTTCAATACCATCCTTACGCTGTTCTCTCCCATATCAAAGGAGGCTGACAAGTTGCTGCCGAAGGAGAAACAGGAGATTGACGTGCTGATTGCCACGGACTGCATCTCAGAAGGTCAGAACTTGCAGGATTGCGACTATCTCATTAACTATGATATTCACTGGAACCCCGTGCGTATCATTCAGCGATTCGGTCGTGTCGATCGTATCGGCTCGCGCAATGAGGTGATTCAGTTGGTGAACTACTGGCCGGATATTGAACTGGATGACTACCTTCGCCTGAAGGGACGTGTGGAAGCTCGCATGACAGGTGTGAACATAACAGGCGCAGGTAACAGCAATGTCCTGCTTTCCGACGAGGAACAGGCGGATCTTGACTACCGCAAGAGTCAGTTGCAGCGACTTCAGGAGGAAGTGGTGGACTTGGAGGACATGGACACGGGTATCAACATCATGAACTTGGGGCTGAACGAGTTCCGTCTGGACTTGCTGGCTTACATGAAAGACAACCCCGATATTGAACACACGCCATTTGGTATGTCGGCAGTTGTGGGTGCAAGCGAACAGGTGAAGCCTGGTGTTATCTTCATACTGAAGAACCGAAACAACGCCGTGAATATCGGGAGGCAGAATCTCCTGCATCCGTTCTATATGGTGTATCTGTCTGATGATGGGGAGCCTATCATCAATCATCTTTCACCGAAGCGGCTTTTAGATATCATGCGCCTTTCATGCAAGGGCAAGACGGAGCCGATACTGGAATTGTGCCATGCGTTCAACAAAGAAACGAAGGACGGACGCAAGATGCAGCACTATAGCGAGCTGCTGCAGAAGGCTGTCGGTACCATCGTAGATAAGAAGGAGGAAAGCGACCTCGAAAGCCTGTTCTCTTTCGGAGAAACAACGGCTCTCGTGGATGACATCAAGGGGCTTGATGACTTTGAGCTGATTTGCTTCTTGGTGATTAAGGAAGGAGGTGCCCGTGGATAACATTCTGAAATATCCACAAAGCACCATCGTCAGCCGTGTCGTACCGAAGGCGATGTTCTACAAGTTCATGGAGGTAAACCCTCGCATGAAGTCGCGCTTCGTCAATGATGTGGTGAACATCACTTGGCTCTACAAGTTGTCGGCTTCTACGCTCAATGTCACGGACACTGAGGAGATGAAGGAAATCGAGGTGTTTGTGGTAAACCTCAAACAGCCGGATTGCCCGACAGACTTGTTCACCTTCATTGACACAAACATGCCGCACCACATCGTCTTTGTCCTGGTACATGATGAGAGCGCCATGCTGCTCATCAACTACAAGGACTGGTCAGACGATACGCACACGAAGTTCCGCATACGTCAGGCGTTTGCTTCACCTTGGATGCCAATGGCTGACATTGAACTTTCCGTGCAAGGACAGTCATTGCCGCGTATCTATGATAATTTTGTGGCACAGGTGTCGGGCATCGGTGAGCACAAGGCTGGTGCCATGGCTGACATCGTGGCACTGAAGAAGCAAATCGCTACAGCTGAATCCGAACTGGAGAGTCTTCAGAAGAAAATGCGCAAGGAGCCACAGCTTGACCGACAGCTTGCTATGAACAAGCAGGTAAAGGCGAAGCGCAAGGAAGTTGATAATCTCAAAATGAAACTGGAGGAGTTGAAATAATGGAAAAGATTTATTTGACAGACAATGCCAAAAACATTCTTCTTTCGCTGCAAGAAGATGAAAACTTTATGCCAAAAGAATCTGATGACAATGATGTAATTCTTTTGGAGCAAGAAGAATTGTTACATGCTGAAAGGACGATGGACGGCCTTGCTTACATCGAACTTACAGACAAAGGCATAGCATATATGCACGTTAATCCTAAATTGAAGAATCCTTCTATTTGGGATGACAAGAAATATATTATAACGACGATTATTGCAGTTATAGCCCTTATCGTCTCAATTATTTCTCTATTCAAAGAACAAATTATACAATTATGGAACAAGTAAAACATATCGAAATGCAAACGCCCAATGGTGCACAGCTCAATCTTGATGCTCTCTACCAGATTGCTCCGTCCTGCTTCACAGAAGCAAAGGGTGATGATGGTAAAGTGCATCGCGTAGTCGATTTCAATAAACTCCGTCTGCTCTTAGGAGACCAGGCCGTGGAGGATGCCCCAGAGGTCTATGACTTTACATGGGTGGGCAAACGTGCTGCCCTCCGCGAGGCTGCTGCACCTATCAACAAGACGCTGCGCCCATGCCCCGAGGAAAGTGTGGACTGGGAGAATACACAAAATCTATATATCGAGGGCGATAACCTCGAAGTTCTGAAACTGCTTCAGAACTCCTATATGGGCAAGGTCAAGATGATTTATATTGACCCGCCATATAATACAGGAAAAGATTTCGTCTATCATGACGATTATTCTGTTTCAATTGAAGAATATAGCGAAAAACGAAAAGATGAAAATGGCAATAGATTTTGGAAAAACACAGACGGAGAAGGTCGTTTTCATTCGGATTGGTGCTCAATGATGTATGCTCGTTTAGTCGTGGCTCATTCACTATTAAAAAAAGACGGTGCTATTTTCATATCTATAGATGACGGAGAAGTTATTAATTTAAGGAAAATTTGTGATGAAATTTTTGGTTCATCAAACTTTATAGCCCAGTTCACACGCAAAGGAAGTGGAGGAAGGCAAGATAGTACATATTTCGCAATTGTACATGAGTATGTACTTTGTTATGCCAAAGATTCTTCGCTATTTATAAGCGGCAAGGAAGTAAAAGAGGGTGAAAATTATCCTTTTCATGACAATGAAAGTAATCGCAATTATAAATTACAGCTTCTCCGTAAATGGGGAGAAAATAGTAGACGAGTAGATCGTCCAAACTTATTTTACGCTATAACAGACCCTGATGGTAATGAATTTTTCCCAATGCTTAATGAAAATGAAGAAGGATGTTGGCGATGGGGAAAAGAAACTATGGCTTCTAATATTGGAAAAGGATTAGTTGAGTTTAAGAAGAAAAACGGTTCATGGGTAGCTTACGAAAGAATTTTTGAGCCAGAAGAAGGAGAATACAAAACTAAACTTTATACAACTATTATTGACGATGTGTCTAATAGCACAGGGGCTGCGCTCTTAAAAGATTTGTTTAATGGGAAAGTATTCGACTACCCCAAACCCGTAGATTTCGTTTCACGAATTATAAAATTTGGCAATGTTAAGAGTGATGATATCGTGATGGATTTCTTTTCAGGTTCTGCAACTACCGCTCATTCAACGATGGCACTAAATGTGGAAGATGGACTTTCACGAAATTTCATTATGGTTCAACTTAATGACCCTGTTGAATTAAATAGTGATGCAAATTTGGCTGGCTATAAAAACATCTGTGAAATCGGCAAGGAGCGCATCCGCCGTGCGGGAAAGAAAATCAAAGAGGAACACCCTGAAGCAAAAGACCTTGATATCGGTTTCCGTGTGTTCAAGTGCGAGAGTAGCAACTATAAGGATGTTGCTTTTGCTCCGAAGGACTACGACCAAGGTATGTTGGAAGGCTTGCTGGACAACATCAAGGAAGACCGCACAGACCTTGACCTGCTCTTTGACTGTATGCTCCGCTGGGGTGTTGAGTTGTCGATGCCGCTATCCTCGCAGAAAGTGGATGGTTGCACCATACACAATGTGAATGATGGCGATCTCGTGGCATGCTTCGATGGCAACGTCACGGAAAAGGTGATTGATGCTATCGCTGAGCTCTCACCTGTCCGTGTTGTCTTCCGTGACAGCAGTTTCAATGAAGCAGCCAATAAGATGAATCTCTTTGAACTCTTCAAGCAAAAATGCGACTGGACGGATGAAGAGGTGAAGAATAATGTTCGTGTCATCTAATCCAAGTATTACTATGGCTAAGAAATTGACACTTAAATTCAAGAACCAGCAGTTCCAGACGGATGCTGCGCGTGCCGTGACGGATGTATTCCGTGGGCAGCGCAATCAGGCGATGGTGGAGTTTACGCATGACATGGGACGGAGTGCAGACGGTGCTCAGGATCTGTTCGATGTGGTGGGCTTCCGCAATCAGCCTGTCACCGTTCCGGCTGGGCAGTTGCTGGAGAACATACGAGCGATACAGATGCCGGCACAGTTGCGTCCATCGGAATCGATAGACACAAACGACCTGCGCCTGACAATCGAAATGGAAACGGGTACGGGAAAAACTTACACCTACATCAAGACGATGTATGAGTTAAATAAACTCTATGGGTGGAGTAAGTTTATCATCGTGGTACCAAGCATTGCCATTCGTGAGGGTGTTTGCCGCTCTTTTGAGATTATGAGCGAACACTTTGCCGCTGAATATGGCAAGCGTATTCAGTCGTTTATCTACGACAGCAAGCAGCTGACGAAGATTGACCAGTTCGCCAGTGACAGCAATATGCACGTCATGATCATCAACACACAGGCTTTCGCTGCCCGTGGTGAGGATGCACGGCGCATCTACATGAAGTTGGATGCGTTCCGTTCGCGTAAGCCTATCGACGTGATTGCTGCCACCAATCCTATTCTAATCATCGACGAGCCTCAGTCGGTGCTGGGTGCCGACAAGAAGAATGCAACACGCAACCGACTGAAGGAGTTCCACCCGCTCTTCACGCTGCTCTATAGTGCTACACACCGTGCGGATGACATCGTGAACATGGTGTATCGCCTGGATGCCATGGATGCCTACAACAAAAAACTGGTGAAGAAAATCTTCGTCAAAGGTGTAGAGCAAAAAGGCAGTACCGCCACAAATGGCTATCTGTGTTTGGAGGCAATTGAACTATCCGCTGGCAATCCTCGTGCTCGTATCCGCTTCGAGCAGAAAACGAAGTCGGGCATCAGGCAGGTGGTGAAGTCCGTCGATGAGAAGTTTGATATCTACGCCAATTCTGGCGAATTGGAGGAATATCGCAACGGCTACCGAATCGAGCATATAGATGGTTTCCGTCGTGTAATACGTCTGCTGAATGGGCAGGAACTGGCTGAGAACGACATGGTAGGTGCAGTGAACACGGCCTTGGTTCGTCGTACTCAGATACGCGAAACAATCCTTTCACATATAGAAAAGGAGCGGCAGCTTTTCAAACGTGGCATCAAGTGTCTTTCACTGTTCTTCATAGACCATGTGGACAACTACCGTATCTACAATGCTGGTGGTGGAACATCGAAAGGTGAATTTGCCCAAATCTTCGAGGATGAATATAATAACATCGTGGGTAGTCTGCAATTGGAGTTTGCTGATGACCCCGAATATATTGCCTACCTTAAACGTTTCACAGCAGAACAGGTGCATAACGGCTACTTCTCAAAAGACAGGAAAGGTCACTTCATACAACCGAAAGCGAAGGAAATGCGCTATGGCAGTAATGACGCGGAAGCATACGACCTGATTATGCGCGACAAGGAACGTCTGCTTTCTTTCGAGGAGCCGACGCGTTTTATATTCTCACACTCCGCATTGAAGGAAGGCTGGGACAATCCTAACGTCTTCCAGATTTGTACGCTGAAGGATAGCGATAATACCACGAAGAAACGCCAAGAAGTTGGTCGTGGTATGCGTCTGTGCGTGAATAAGGAAGGAGAGCGACAGGATGAGAGCGTGCTGCATGGTGGTGTGTTCGAGGTGAACGCACTGACAATTATTGCCAGTGAATCATACTCGAACTTTGCTGGCAAACTACAGACGGAGATTGCGGAAGCTGTTGGCGACCGCCCAATAAAGGTAACACCTTCGCTCTTCGAGGGATTGTTTGTTACAAATGCCCGTGGAGAACAGAAAAAACTCAACGACGACGATGCACAAGACTTGCTATTCACGCTCCGCATGAAGAACTATGTTACCAAGCAAGGCCAACTCACACAGCAGTATCACGATGACAAAAAGCAGGGTACTCTTGATCTTGGAGAATATAACGAATACAGAAACGACATTGAAAAGCGGCTCGATGCCGTCTTCAATCCTGATGCTGTCAAACCAGAGAACGCCCGTCAGACAAAGGAAGCTCACTTTGACAAGAAGAAATTCTCCTCAAAGCAGTTCCAGGATATGTGGAGGAAAATCAACCAACAGACATACTACACGGTTGATTTCAAGACGGACGAACTGATCAAGAATGCCGCCTACGCTCTCGACAACTACCTCGTGGTGTCGGAGATTCGTATCGAAGTGGTAGAAGGCACACTGGGCGATGAGATAAAGAATAAGGAGAAACTGCAACAGGGTGATGCCATGAATGTGACAGGTTCTACAACAAAGAACGTGCGCGAGTTGGTGGGTGACAGGGTGAAGTATGACCTCATAGGCAAACTGGTGGAGAGCACGGGCTTGACACGCCGTGCCATTGTCAGCATCCTACAACGAATCAGTGCCGACACTTTCAACCAATTCCGTACCAACCCCGAGGAGTTTATCATCAAGGCGGGCAATATCATCAACGAGTGTAAGGCCATTGTCGTGATTGAGCATGTGAAATACCACAAACTCCATCAGGAGTTTGACAGCGACATATTCAGCGCATCGGCTCTGAAAGGTCGTCTTGGTGTGAATGCCATGGAATCGCACAAGTCTCTCTATGACCTTGTAGTGGTTGATTCAAAAGGCATTGAGATGGACTTCGCTAATCAGTTGGAATCCCGCAACGAGGTGGCGGTCTATACAAAGCTGCCAAATGGCTTCTATATCAACACGCCTGTGGGACACTATAATCCTGACTGGGCTGTGGTATTCCATGAGGGCAGCGACATCAAGCACATCTACTTCGTGGCCGAGACGAAAGGCTATGACAAAGACAACCTGAAAGACTATCGTAAGTCGGAAAGCGTGAAGATAGAATGTGCCCGCCGTCACTTCGCTACCATCGCTGAAAGCCACGTCACATACGATGTGGTGAAAAACTACGACGAACTGTGGAACATCATCACGAAATGACGGCTCCCCTCATTCGTTATAACGTCCTCTTTCGTTATAACGCCCCCCACTCGTAATAACGTTATAACGTAATTACGAAAAAAGGAGGCAGGCCGGTTAGAACGTGTGCTTGTCGAGATACTCCTGCACCTCTTCCTTGTAACTTTCGCTGATGGGGATAAACTGGTCGTTGAAGACAACGCGTAAGCGGTCCACCAGACGTATCTTCGTCATGTGTACAACGTAGGAACGGTGTGTGCGCATGAACTCAGGTTTGGGCAGGGAGTCCTCAATTTTCTTCATGTTCATTAGACTCATGATGGGCGGCTTGTCATTGTCCAGGTAAATCTTCACATAGTCCTTCACTCCTTCGATGTACAAGATGTCGTCAAAGTTGACCCTTACCAGTTTGTATTCGCTTTTCACGAACATGAACCGGTCGCTCTGCCACGCCTCTTTCTTTATCTGACCCATAAACCAATCTTGCGCCTTGTTGGCTGCCCTAAGGAAATCCTCGTAGCTGATGGGTTTGAGCAAATAGTCAAGTGCATTCACCTTATAGCCATCGAGTGCATATTGGCTGAACGCCGTGGTGAACACGATGCGCGAGGTCTTCGGAAGAATGCTCGCAAACTCCATGCCGCTGAGTTCGGGCATCTGGATGTCGAGGAAAATCAGGTCTATCTGATTCTCACGAATGGTCTTGATGGCATTTACGGCACTGTTGTAATGCCCCACCAAGCGCAGGAACGGAGTACGTTCCGCATAGGTTGACAGCAACTCGGCTGCCAATGGCTCATCGTCAATGATAATGCAGTTGAGTGTCATAAAGTGTAATTTTTGAATGGTAAGTATTTGTTGTTTCGTCTATTCCTTTTTCCCATTTGTATTTTCCGGGATAGCTCAGGTCGAGTCGTCGCTGCACCTGGTGCAGCCCTATGCCGTGCCCGCTCTGGTCGCTGTCCGCTTTGGGGTAGTTGCTGTTCACAATCTCGCATACGATTTGTTCTTCGGTAGCTTTGATGTTGATGTGGATAAAACTCTTGTTCGTCGGACTTATGCCATGCTTGAAAGCATTCTCTATCAGTGAGATGAAAATGAGTGGAGCCACCATGGCTTGGTTGTTCGGCGGCACGTCAATGTTTTTGACTATCTCCACGTCGCTGCTAAGACGAAGTTTCATCAGATTGATGTAGTTGTCGATGAATTCCAAATCATTGCGCAGACTGATGTACGGCTCTTTGTTGTCGTAGAGAATATGGCGCATCATCTTGCTCAACTCCATGATGGCGGTCTGTGCTTTTTGTTGGTCGAAAGCTGTCAGGGCGTAGATGTTGTTCATGGTGTTAAGCATGAAATGTGGATTGATTTGGAAACGGAGATTCTCTAGTTCGGCTTCTCTCAGCGCCTTCAGTGCCTCCTCACGTTCTTTCTCGGATTTTGCCCATTGTATAGACATGCGGATACTCATCGCGATGGTGATGGTCACTCCCAAACAGAACATATAATACAGCACATGGAATAATTGCATGGGGAGGCCTCTTTCTTCTTCTTCCGACAGTCCCATCATATTGCTGAACCATCGGAACCAAAGGTGCACAATGATGGACAGTGTCACTACCATGACGATATTGAATAGTGCGAAAAAACGTCTCTTGCCACCCATGAAATAGCGAGGTATCAGCCACCAGTAGTTCAGGTAGTAGAACACCATCAACACGATGGGCATACCCATACCTCGGAGAACGCGTGGCCATGAGAGTGATTGGTCCAAGCCCAAAACGAGAATGGGCGACAGCAATATCGTTACCCATATGAGAACGTTGATGAGTATAGTCGTTTTCCTAATCTGCATGTTTGGCCTTTTAGGGTTTATGACATGGTTTTTTGGCTCTCCTTCACTTTTTGGTGCTATTCATACCTGATGGCTTCGATGGGATCGAGACGAGCGGCTTTCTTCGCCGGATACCATCCGAAGAATATGCCGGTGAGCGTACACACGGCGAAACTCATCACGATGCTCCAAGGTTGCACGAACGTGGGCCAATGGGCGAAGGTGTTGATGGCATACGACAGTCCCAGTCCCAGCAGCACGCCGATGACGCCTCCCGTGATGCTCAGCAGTATCGCCTCGATGAGGAATTGGTTCAGGATGTCGATACCGCGGGCTCCCACGCTCATGCGCAATCCTATCTCACGCGTTCGTTCGGTGACGCTCACATACATGATGTTCATGATGCCGATGCCACCCACGATGAGTGAGATGCCAGCCACGCATCCCAAGAGAATGGTGAGCATGTCGGTCGTAGAGTTCATCATGCTCGACAGCTCTTCCTGCGAACGGATGTTGAAATCGTCGTCATCGCCAGGCATGTCATCCACAGCGTCTTTCAACTTATGGTTCCTGCGCAGGATATCCGTTATCTGCTCGATGGCTTTGTCGGTCACGCCTTCGGTGATGGCCGAACACTGGATACCGCCCAGATAGGTCTGCGCCAAGATGCGCTTCATCACGGTGGTGTAGGGAGCCAGCACCAGATTGTCTTGGTCCATGCCCATCGAGTTGTAACCTTTTTTCTTCAACACGCCTACCACACGGAAGGGGATGGCATTGAAACGTATCACCTTGCCTACGGGGTCGCCACCGTCAGGGAAAAGGTTGTCGATGACGGTCTGGCCGAGGACACATACCTTGGCGGCCGACTTGATGTCGGTATCTGAGAACATCTCTCCGTCGGAGATGGTCAACTGTCGTATTTCAAGATAGTCCTGGTTCACGCCATATACCGACGAAGGGGTGTTGTTGTTGCCATAGATGAATTGTCCACCGCTGGTCACAGAGGGACTGACGGCTTTCACATAGGTGCACCCTTCTTTGATGGCTTCGAAATCTTCCAGTTTCAGTGTCTCCATCGACGAGGCGTCTTGACGCACACCGCCACGCATGTCGGCACCGGGACTAATCATAATCATGTTCGACCCCATCTCCGAGATGTTGGCCTGGATGCTCCGTTTGGTGCCTTGTCCCACAGCCAACATGGTGATGACCGACGCGATGCCGATGATGATGCCCAATGCGGTCAGGAACGAACGCATCTTGTTTGCGGCTATCGCCCGCAGCGCTATCTTTAAAAGATTACCCCAATTCATTGTATCTTTGTCGTATTATCGTCGTTTCTTTTCGTCATGCCGTTATACCGTCATAACGTATATCGAAATAATCCCTATATCATTCATCACTGTTCTTCGGCAGTGCTGCCAGTCCTTCGGCAGCGGAGAGAATATGCTCGTTTGTCGTGTCGCTAATCACCTTGCCGTCGCGCAGCATGATGTTGCGGCTCGAATAGTTGGCGATGTCGGGGTTGTGCGTCACGAAAATAATCGTGCGCCCTTCGGCATGCAGTTTCTGGAACAAGACGAGAATCTCGAAACTGGTGCGTGTGTCCAGGTTGCCGGTGGCCTCGTCGGCGAGAATCACGGCAGGGTCGTTCACCAAAGCACGTGCGATGGCCACACGTTGCATCTGGCCACCCGACATTTGGTTCGACTTATGATATAGTCGGTCGCCCAATCCCACGGCTTCCAACGCTTTTATGGCGCGTTCAAGGCGTTCCTTGGGACGAACGTTGCTGTTATACATCAGTGGCAATTCCACGTTCTCCACGCTGGTCGTCTTGGGTAACAGGTTGTAGTTCTGGAAAATGAACCCAATTTTGCGGTTGCGCAACACGGCACGCTGCGACTTCGACATTGTACGCACGCTGATGCCGTCGAGAAGATATTCACCACTCGTCGGCGTGTCGAGGCATCCCAACTGGTTCAGCAGCGTCGACTTGCCCGACCCCGACTTGCCCATGATGGTCACGAATTCTCCCTCGTAGATTTTGAAACTCACACCTCGAAGGGCATGCACCGTTTCTTCTCCTACGATGAAATCGCGACGCACGTCTTGCAGTTCAATTACCGCTTTTTTCTCTTCAACCATCGTCATCACTTCTTTTTCTGGTCTCTACGTGGTGGCCCAAAGATGCTGCGTTGTTGGCTGTCTTCATCCTCAGGCGTGTCGCTGATCACTTTCAGCTCGGTAATGATATCCTTGCCCTGGCTGATGCCACCCAATATTTCGGTATGGGTGCCGTCGCTCATGCCTATCTGCACGTCGTGAGCGGTCAGGGTGTTGCCGTCAAGCGTCCATACCTTGTTCTTGCCCTTGCTGTCCACAATCTTCTTGTCGCCCACGGTCTCTGGCGTGGGTGTGAATCGGAGCGCTTTGCTCGGTATGCTCAACACTCCTTGGCGTTCAGCGGTATAGATGGTGACAGAGGCGGTCAGTCCCGGTTTCAGTTTCAAGTCGCCATTGGGGGCGTTGATGACTACCTCGTAGGTCACCACGTTGTTGGTGGTTGTGGCTTCCTGGCGTACCTGCGTCACATGGCCTTCAAACACATCGTCGGGGTAGGCATCCACGGTGAAACTGACACGTTCGCCGGCTTTCACATTGCCGATGTCTGCCTCGTCCACATTGGCCACCACCTGCATATTCGTCAGGTCTTTCGCTATCTTGAACAGTTCAGGTGTGTTGAAACTGGCAGCCACGGTCTGTCCTTCCTCTACCGACTTCGAAAGTACGATGCCGTCGATGGGCGAGGTGATGGTGGCATAACTAAGGTTCGTCTGTGCTCGGCGAACCTGTTCCTGGGCTGTAGCTACCTGTTCCTTGGCCTGTTGCCAACTCAGCCGTGCCGACTCATAGTCGGTGGCGGCTATCAGTCCCTTTTGAAACAATGTCTGGTAACGGTTGTAATTTGCCAGTTGGTAGTCGAGCGAACTCTGTGCGCTTGCCAGGTTGGCTCTGGCCGTGTTCAACTCACTCGTCAGGTTCGTCTTGTCGAGTTCGGCTATCACTTGCCCTTTTTTCACCTCACTGTTGTAGTCGACGTACAGTTTGCTCACGATGCCCGACACCTGCGTACCTACCGTGACGCTCGTTACGGGCTCTATCGTACCCGTGGCAGTGACACTATTTTGGATGTTGGCAGGTTCCACCTTAGCGGTGACAAACTCCACCTTCTCCTCTTTCTTCTTGCCGCTCAGCATCCACAACGCAATGCCGGCAACCAGAAGAATGCCCACGAAAAGCCAAATCTTACTGAATTTCTTTTTCATATCTCAATCTTCAATCTTCAATTTTCAATTTTCAATTCTCAATTCTCAATTTTCATCGTCCCTGATAATACCTCAGCATATAAATATTGAGTATCGCCATGTATTTGCTCTGCAACTCATTGATTTGAGCCGTCACCAGATTCGTCTTTCCCGTCATCAACTCGATGATGTTTTTCAGGCCCAGACGGAACTGCTCGCTCAACAACTCATAACTGGTCTGTTCGCTCTGCAGGGCGGTGCGTGCCGCCTTGAAACGTGTCTGGTTGTTTACCGCTCCAATCCAATAGCCCTCAATGGTGGAGTAGAGTTGTTTCTCCTTGTCCTGCAAATCGAGAAGGCTACTCTCACGTTGGAGCATCGCTTTGTTGATGGCCGTCTTCGTCTGTCTGTTGTCAAAAATGGGTATGCTCAGCGTAGCGCCAACGCCGAAGTCGAGGTTCGTCTTCAGTTGTGTGCCCCATGCGTTATCCGACATGCTGGTGGTAGTCGTTCCCACGCTGCCTTGCAATCCGATGGTTGGCTTTCTGCCCGCCCGCGCGATGTCGAGGCTGATGTCGCTGCTGCTGATGGCCAGTCGTGCGCTCTCTATCTCTGGTCGGTGGGCCAGTGCGCTGGCATATACGTCAGACAATGCCGGTATGGTCTGCAACGCTTCTTCATCGGCCATATCGGGCGAGGCGATGTCAAAGGGTGTGCCATCGCTCAGTTCCAACACCTGTTTCAGTTGGAAGAGGTAGTTACGCACGTCGCTCTCAGCAGCCACGATGTTATATTCATCCATGGCACGTTGGGCTGTTAGTTGTGCTAGGTCGGCCTTGCTCATTGTGCCAACCTGAACCATCGTTTGTCCCCGTTCCTCGTTCATCTTGCTTGCACGAAGACTCTGCTCGTTCACCGTGATACTCTCCTTGCTGTAGAGAATCTGCACATACAGTTGCGTTATCTGTTCCTGAATACTCTGAGCCGTGGCGGCGGAGTCCAGTTCTGCCATGCGGGCACTCATCTCGTTCAGTTTGATGGTGTTCTTGTTGCGCATACCATCCCACACTGTCCAATTAGCCGTCACGCCGTAACTACCATTGTAGTATACTTTGTCGATGCTGCTCTGCACATAACCATTGGCCACAGTGCTTTGCCCGCTCTCTACGAAGGGGCGGTACGTTACGCTTTGGTTGGTCGAGGCGTTGAGCGAAGGCAACAGAGCGGCTTTAGACTGGAGAATATCTTCCTGTGTGCTCAGTCGCGTCAGGTGGCTTCGTTTCAGTTGGATGTTATTGGCTAGGGCATAGCTAATACAGTCGTCAAGCGTCCATCCACCGCCTGTCTCCTGGGCTTGCATTACCAAGGGAAAAGCCAACAACAACACGAATAATTTCATAGAAATATTTTTCCTGTTCATAGTGATATTTTGGAAAATCATCACAAAAATACTTCTTTATGTCGAAATTGCCAAATTTTTTCAATGATTATCCGAAAAAATACTACAAAATGGGGATATGGAGGGGATGATATAGAACGCCTTTCCCTCCTTGTTATATATCCTACCCCAGTTCGGGAGAAGAAGTCTTTCAAAATAGCATAATATGCTTGTTCTCCTCGATGTAAAATCCGTCATGGCGAGAAGAACCCCCTGTCGGCAAAGAGCTTTCCACTGGGTGTACATACTTATCACTCACTGAAAATCAACACTGGACCTTTCAGTCCATTAGCCATACGCCCAGAGTTTGCAATGGAGGAGAATGTGGCATCGCCCTCACGACCACGTAAAACTTTTGTGTTAAAATCAGATGTTTTCACATGAATTTCCAGGATGTTCTCTCCATTTTGAACATAGTCTGTAATGTCGAACCTGAACGGTTTCCAAATGCGTTTTCCAACAGCCTTGTCATTGATGAAGACTTCGGCGGTGTAGTAGACTTCTCCCAAATCGAGAACGTATCTTGTGGCGGTCTTTTCTGGTGAGAATCGGGTTGTGTAAACTGCTATGCCGCAGGAGTCGGCGAGTTCTGAAATATTTCGCCAATCCTCCAACTGGACATCATGGATAATCTGTTCTCCGAGTTGCAACGTCCATTTTCCCAGTTCGATTGATGATTCTTCCGTGACGGTTGGAATAGCGGCTTCCGCTTCAGGAAGCGGGGAATCCGTTATATAAAGGAAGCGTGTAGAAAGAGGCGGAAGCAAGCCTTTGATTTCTCCAGAAGATGCCATGACGACGGTTGTCACACTCCCGTCTTCAGCATTAAGCCAATAAGCGTAGGGGGCTTCATCAGCATGGATATCAATTTCCTTCCATCCATTGTCAACATTCCAATAGAGCTGTACCAACTCGTTATCGGAAATCCGTCGACGGGCAGTCCTCACTTTTTCTCCTCCTGCCAATGTCGTCAACGGTGTCGACACAACCCAGTCACTAGCGCTACGGCAAACGTTTTTTCCTGCCTCCACTTTTTTCATCAGTGTTGCGGTTTTCTTGTCATTCTTCGCATAGTCTTTGAAAGAAGGTTGCTTGGTTGGCAAATCGCCAATAATCAGTAAGTTTGTTGAAGATTGTTGACGTAGGTTTTGGGCCGTTTGCGTTTGAATCCAAGGTAGGTTGAACAAAACAAGTCCGCCGTAGTTGTTGCCCCGGATATGCAAGCGTCCGTCAGCAGTTGCCGTCATCTCCTGTAGTGATTCATCATTTACCCATGACCAGGTGAGTCCGCGCCTCTCCAGTTCATTTAAGACTGGCCAGATGTCGCTCAGCCACTTGCTAACGGCATCTTGCGAGGCTTTCTGCTCGTTGTCGGCCCCGGGTTCCGTCTCTGGGAGCATTCCGTAATAGAGTATTTCTTCAGGATTCTTTACACTGCTGCTGTACTCCAAGAAAGGATAATACACAAGGATGTCGGATTCGGCCTTCCCATTGCGCATTAGATACTGGGCACGTTGGACATATTGATTCACATCGGCCAATTCATCCCAGAAGACGTTTTCCTCATATAGGTCAGAGGAGAAGTTAATCCCAAGCATTGAATTGTAGAAGGGTTGCCAAGGATTGCCTTCGACTTCGTATTTATACGGGGAGCCATGCCAAATAATCTGATTAACACCGCTGGAAAGAAGTTTGTCTGCAATGGAACGTAGTTTCTGTGGAGTAACCATCAAGGCGCGGTTGATATGTACTCCGGATTCTGCGCTAACAATAGGGCGGTTGTATAACATAGCTCCAGAGGAAACCATTTTCAATCCCCCCTCGCTTCCTCCACCGAAAATCATGTTTTCTGTCTCAGGTATATCTGCATCCCCAGATGCTCCCATATAGTCCATGGGCAGGCCATAAGCTTGAGTACGGTGCAGCAGACCATGCTCATGTGCCCATACAGAGGAACCTTTGAGAAGATTTTCACGCACCAGGTCGCTTACCGTCAGGTCGTAGTCGTAACGAAGTCGCCAGTCTTCGTCGCCGAAACGAAATTCCGGAGCTGTGTGCTCGTTATCATACATATTGTTGTAACCGTACCAGATATTGGCAGGCATCCAAGGTAAAGGGTCATACCCCCGGCGACGTTGGAAGACTCCCCGGAAATCAGACGTGATATGCCGATCCACCTTGAATTCATAGCTGTCGTTGAAGAAGGCACGGAATGGGTTTCCATAATATGCGTCGAGACCAGTCGCCCCTCCGAAATAATGGTCGTAATTTTTCCTGAGGACTTTTGTGTCGAAATGGTCCATCACATTCCCGGCGTCTGCTTTGGCCACAATCAGGTTCGTTTCTTGCGAGGGTACGTTCCAAAGTGCGATGAGAACACGTTGGAAACCAGCATCGGTTTTTCCTGGGGCGAAAGAAGTGTTCTTAACCTCCTTCACTTTTTGAATCATTCGAGAACCGTCAGCAGTTGGTTCAGATACCTCAGCTTCTAGCAGACCTACAAGTTCAGCAAACTTGCTGTCTTGCCGTTCCGACCTGGGCATTTCCAACTTGCCGCCCTCTGTCGGGATAACGGCCACCCCGTACTGAAGAGAACGGTTTTCTTCTGCCTCCGAGATATGAGAGCCAGAGGCCGGCCAGCCACTGCCATTGGTCAGGTCCACCGTCATGCCATTCCGCTGTGCCGCTTCCATTACTGTCTTCAAATTGGAATAGTAGGCATCCGTGTCAAAACTCATGATCTTCGCCATTCGTTCCATGGGAGGAGGCACGACCAGCGCAAACGATTGGATTTCTACACCGCCGATGTGATGACGGGCGAAAAGATTCATTTCCCTTTGAAGCTCATTTGTTTCCACATCATTGCCCGGCCACCACCAACGCACAAACGGTGCATAGGAGAGGGGCGGATTCTTGAAGGAGGACTGAAAGTCATCCTTTTTAAGTTTCAGCGCATCTAAGGAGGCTTTCGACTGGAGAATATCTTCCTTTGTGTTCAGTCGCGTCAGGTGGCTCCTTTTCAGTTGGATGTTATTGGCTAGGGAATAGCTGATGCAATCGTCAAGAGCCCATTCACCGCTTGTCTCCTGGGCTTGCATGGCCAAGGGGAAAGCCAACAACACTAAAAAAATCATAGAAATATTATTTCTGTTCATAATAATATTTTGGAAAATCATCACAAAAATAATTCTTTTTGTCGAAATGCCCCCGCTCTCATGGGGAGAGTGAGGGCGTTTTATTCGGAGATGTTTATTAAAAGTAAAGATTAGAGGATGCGTTTATCCTTTAAGAAATAATTGTTCAAATGTAACATTGTCTTTATCCTTCAAAGAAACGGTGCCTTGATCGGCTCCACCATTTATGACACAGGTGGCTCCAGAAGGAGTCCTATCATTAGAGGTAATATCTATATCCTCGAGGATAACGAGCAAATCTCCATCCTTTTTAGATAAAGAGGAATTTGATTTGATTTCTTCTCTTAGATTGTGGGCTTCTTTGCTGCCATTTGGAAGGTCGTTAAATCTAATCTTGCTACCGGCCTTAAGGATAAATGTTTTTGTAACGGGATAGAAATATACTACTGCATCTATGCCAACTTTCACTTTCTTCATGTAGAACACTTTGTGCTCCATTTCCTCTTTCTTTGTGAACATTGGTTCCTCGAAAACAGAACAACCATAAAAACGAGTAAGAAATCTTATCTCTTCAAAGAATAGTTCCATGTCGTTTTTCTTGTCCTCAGATAATCCAGGCTCCTTGATAATTTTGTTATTGGCGATTTTAAAATTTTTGACTTCGCATGCTCTTTTCCATCCAATATATTCAAGATATAAAACTTCGCTTGCAAATATTTCATCGGCTTTAGACACAAAGACTAATGCGGTGTCCCACCAATCTTTTTTCTGCTTGTGATCATTTGCACGAACGGAAAAATCGTTAGTCTGTCCGATGTATGCCATAGGATGACCAAGTTCATTATGTCCAAGCAAAATGTAAAATGCATATTTGCCAACTAGGTTGTCCCTGCTTACTCTTGCCACTTTATCATAAGGAAGAACAAAGCATTGACACGTTTTAGTGGAGCCCATATCAATGATGCGTGCACCTTCAAGCGTTTTGTCTAGGAGTCTCGTATAAACGGTTAAAATTGCCATAGGTAGTTATTAAGTATTGCATTTATTTCCGCAAAAATACGAAAATATAGTGACAAACAAAAAAAGTATGACAAAAAGATTTCCGACAGTAATCATTGGAGCTCCGTTTTAGGCAGGAACATGACCGTCGGCTCTCTCTGGCTGCCTATCGGCTCTTGCAGCGGGCGCTGCGAGTGGAATATGGCATCACTGCCGCCCCTGAATTCGAATTCGACAAACGAGGCAAACCATCACTCATAAGGCACCAGAAAATATTCTTCAATATGAGCCATTGTCATGAAGCGGCGGCTTGTGTTGTCGGTTCTGCATCTGTCGGTATCGATGTGGAGAGCCTCGACCATTATGACGAGGAACTCATGAAAATGGTCATGAACGCGGAGGAACAACAACAGATTAGCGCTTCGCCAGATCCGCGAATCGCTTTTATCCGTCTATGGACAATGAAAGAAAGTCTGCTGAAGATGACGGGTGAGGGCCTCTCCTCGGATTTGCGCAACGTGTTGAAGAATTCACCTGACATCAAAAATGACGCATGTTATTTCCACACCACCGTCTATCCACAATTCGTTTGTACGGTGTGTTACAGCAAAAACTAAAAAACAATTATCGGAAATCTTGCAGACGGGCGATGTATTTTCCCAGGATGTCAAACTCCAAATTCACCACCGTACCTACACGAATATCACGGAAGTTGGTGTTCTCCATGGTGTAGGGGATAATGGCAACCTGGAACGTATTGTCTGTGGGGTTGCACACGGTGAGTGACACTCCGTTCACCGTCACGCTGCCTTTGTCGACGGTGAAATAGCCGCGACGGGCCATCTCTCTGTCGGCCTTGTATTCAAAGGTGAAGTAGGTACTACCGTCGGCATCCTCCATGGCGATGCAACGGGCAGTCTCGTCGACATGTCCCTGAACGATATGGCCATCCAACCGGCCTTGCATCATCATCGAACGTTCCACGTTCACATGGTCGCCCACCTTCAGTAGACCGAGGTTGGAACGGTCCAATGTCTCTTTCATCGCCGTCACCGTATAACAGTCGCCATCGATGTGCACCACGGTGAGGCATACGCCATTGTGGGCGATGCTTTGGTCAATCTTCAACTCATTTGTGAAAGAGCAACGCAGCGTGAGGTCGATATTTTCTTTGTCGTGGGTGATGGCTGTCACGGTAGCCATCTCTTCTACTATGCCTGAGAACATGTTTTTCGTTTTTAAGGGTACAACGTATAGGAAAGGGGAAAGAAAAAAAGAGGGGTCGTACCGATGATGTGATGAAAACTCCGAATGTATAAGTTTTGAGGACTCCCCGCCGTTGTAATCCACCGGCATTACTGCTATCTCCTAGCGGAGAATGTGGCCCGCCATTGGCAAAGGAGGTTTTCTCGGTTTTCTGTATTATTTGATGAGTATCCCGATCTAACCGATACGACCCAATGCTTTTATGGTGCAAAGATAGTGCAAGTTGAGAGAAAAGCAAAGAAAAAAACAAAATTTTTTCTTTCTTTTCCGAAACGCCGCCTATCTTATGAAAAGATAGTGCAAAAAAGAAAAAAATGAAATTTTTTCTTTCTTTTCCGAAACGCCGCCTATCTTTATGAATAATAAAAAAACGACTGACTTTATTGAATACTGAAGGTAAAGGCGTAATCCGCGAAGTAGTAATTGTCTACAATAGTAACAACACCATATTCTCCTTTATCCAATCCGCTACAGTCTAACTCAATAAAATTCTCATTGAGTTTTTTGTATGGCACAGTTACCCCTTTATTTATTTTGGAGTCCTTGATATCCATTTCTTGTTTAAGTTTGAGTGTGGACAGTTTCGCAACTCGGTTTCCTTTCTTCACATCGAACTTAATCAGTCTTATTTCGTCAATAGAACATGCTTGTGGGCAAATCCTTATATATTTGTCACCATGTTTAAAAGTGGCTGTTGAGTGTTCACCTTTCAACGTCCCCATGAGAATAGCCCGTCCAAACCAAACGTCAGTTTTTTGTTCGAGCAACAATTCTTCTTTAGGTATTGATTGGTTGTACATCATTTGCACAGAATGTCGATCTTGATTCAATTGGCTGATACTGTCAACTGTTTCTTGTGCAAAAGAAAACGGGCTTAATAATAAACAAAAGCAAATACTAAATAGCTTTTTCATTTTCAGACCGTTTTTAGAATGCAGCCGCCACTTCTTGCAGCATCTCGCCCAGGGTGGGGTGGATATGCACCATGTCACGCAGGTCGCTGACAGTACAGCCCTTAGCCATCAGACAACTCACTTCCTGCACCATGTCGGAGGCATGGGTGCCGAGGATATGGCAACCCAAGATGAGACCCTCAGGTGTGGCCATCATCTTCACCAACCCTTCGCTTTCGTTCATCGCCAGCGCCTTGCCATTGGCACGGTAGTAGCCTTTCTTGCACACGTAATCAAAGCCTGCATCTTTGCATTGCTCTTCAGTCATACCTACACAGGCGGCTTCTGGATGGGTGAACACGGCGGCGGGGATAGTCTTCAAGTCTACATCGTCGTCGATGCCCAATAAGTGGTTCACCACATGCAGCCCCTGGAAGGTGGCGGCATGGGCCAACATGCAACGGGCATTTACGTCGCCGATGGCATAGATATGGGATACGTTCGTTTGCATGTCGTCATCGACAACGATGGCGCCGCGCTCGGTGACGATGCCCGCCTTCTCCAGACACAAACCGTCGGTGCGTGGAGCACGGCCTGTGGCTACCAACACAACATCGGCTGCCACACGACTCTCCTTGCCCTTGCGCTCGAAAATCACTTCATCAGACGTAATCTCTTTCACTCCTGACTGCATGAAAAACTCTACACCGCGCTTTGACAGTTGTTGGCGCAAACGCTTGGCAATATCTCCATCAAAGGGGGGCAGACATTCCTTGAGAAATTCCACCACCGTCACCTCGCTGCCCAATGCGTTAAAAATGGAGGCGAACTCCATGCCGATGACACCAGCACCGATGATGCACAACCGCCGTGGTAGGTGGTCGATGCTCAGCAATTCGGTCGACGTGACCACATGGGGTTGGTCGATGCCAACGATAGGGGGCTTCTTGGCGTCGCTGCCCGTGGCAATGATGATGTCGTTGGCGGTATAACGCTCATCGCCGCAGACAATGGTGTGTGCGTCTTCAAAATGGGCTTCGCCGCGTACGAACGTGATTCCGGGCATACCCATTAGCGTCTCCACTCCGTTGCGCAGTTGCTCCACTACACGTTGCTTGCGCTCCATCACAGCGCCAAAATCAACACCATATTGAATGTCGCGCAAACCATATACCTCGGCTTCGCGCAAGGTGAGCAGCAACTCTGCGTTCCTGCACAGAGCTTTAGTGGGAATACATCCACAGTTCAGACAGGTGCCACCAGTCTCGGCACGCTCAAAGATGGTCACGCTCTTTCCATGACGGGCAGCGTGCTCGGCGGCACGATAGCCGCCGGGTCCACTACCTATGATGATTATATCACTCTTCATGAGTTAAAAGTTAAGACTGCAAAGCTGATGAGCTTGCGAATAATTAAGAGTTAATAATTAAGAGTTAAGAAAATAACTTTTCAGGCTATTCTCTCACTCCTCACCTCTCACCTCTCGGAAAGTCAGTACAGGCTGCTTGGCGGCCAACACATCGTCGACACGCCCGATGGGTGTGGAGTGGGGGGCTCCCTTCACCATGTCGGGGTTGGTGATGGCTTCTTCGGCGATGCGACGCATCACGGCGATGAAACCGTCAATGGTGTCCTTACTCTCGCTCTCTGTCGGTTCAATCATCAGCGACTCATGGAACAGCAGTGGGAAATAGATGGTGGGAGCATGATAGCCGTAGTCGAGCAGTCGTTTGGCAATGTCCATGGTGGTCACGCCGGTTGACTTGTCTTTCAGACCGTTGAACACAAACTCATGTTTGCACAGCGTGTCGATGGGTAGTTCATACAGGTCTTTCAGCGACTCCTTGATGTAGTTGGCGTTCAGTGTGGCCAACGGACCCACCATCTTCACTTCTTCCTTACCCAGACTCAGGATATAGGTGTAGGCACGTACCATCACGGCGAAATTGCCGACGGTGGCTCCCACCTGTATTCCTTCGTTGCGCACGATATGGTATAGGGCATCTCCGCTCTTCACCACGCGACAGGGCAACAGTTCTTCCATGCCTGCGCGCACTCCTACGGGACCGCAACCAGGACCACCACCGCCATGCGGTGTGGAGAAGGTTTTGTGCAGGTTGATGTGCATCACATCGAATCCCATGTCACCAGGACGACATTTGCCCAACATTGGGTTCAGGTTAGCGCCGTCGTAATAGAGCAGGGTTCCGTTGGCATGTACCAGTTTGGCAATCTCCGGTATCTGGCGCTCAAAGAGTCCGAGGGTATTGGGGTTGGTCATCATCACCGCGGCGATGGTGCCGTCGAGCTTCTCACGCAGGTCGTCCACGTCAACGGTGCCGTCCTGTGTGCTCCTCACCTCTACCACGTCGAGACCGCAGACGGCGGCGCTGGCGGGGTTGGTGCCATGAGCCGTATCGGGCACGATAACTTTTGTGCGGCGGTCGTCACCACGTTGCTGGTGGTAGGCACGGATAATCATCAGTCCCGTCAACTCTCCATGGGCACCCGCAAAGGGGTTCAGCGTGAAGTCACTCAGTCCGGTGAGGGCCGATAGTGAATGTTGCAGGTTGAACATCAGCTCCAGGGCACCCTGACAGGTGTCTTCCGGCTGTGAGGGATGCAAGGCCTGGAATCCTGGCAATAAAGCGGTCTCCTCGTTCAAAACGGGATTGTATTTCATGGTGCAACTGCCCAAAGGATAAAAACCGTTGTTCACACCAAAATTGTTCGCACTGTGGTTTGTGTAATGGCGTACTACGGTCAGCTCGTCGCATTCGGGCAGTGGGGCATCTTCGGCACGGCATATGGTGGCGGGCAGTTCGTAGTGTCCAAACTCGTTGTTGGGCAGGCTATAGCCCTTGCGTCCTGGGTGCGAGAGCTCAAAAATCAAGTTGCCGTATAATTGGTTGTTCATTGCTCGTCCTCCTTCGTTAGTGCTACAAATTGGTCTATCTCTTCTTTTGTGCGTTTCTCGGTGCAGGCAATCATCAGCGTATGGTCGTCGACCTTCACGCCGCCGAGAATGCCATGTTTGAGCAACTGTTGTTGCAGCGCATCCACGTCACCGTCATAGCGAACGCAGAACTCATTGAAGAAAGGCTGTTTGAAGGCCATCGTGAAACGGCCTGTGGCTACCAATGCGTCGGCCATGTAATGGGCGGCGTCATAGGAACGTTGGGCCACTTCTTTCAGTCCTTCCTTGCCCATCAGCGAGAGGTAGATGGTGACAAAAAGTGCCATCAGACTCTGGTTCGAGCAGATGTTCGATGTGGCTTTCTGTCGACGGATATGCTGCTCGCGTGCCTGGAGGGTGAGCACGAAGGCGCGTTGTCCGCGACTGTCCTTCGTCATACCGACGATGCGTCCTGGCATCTTGCGCATCAACTTATCGGTGCAACAGAGATAGCCCACGCTCGGCCCGCCATAACACATCGGAATGCCCAACGACTGTCCGTCACCGACGGCGATATCGGCACCCCATTCTCCGGGAGTCTTTAGCAAGGCGAGGTCGCCGATGACGGAGTTGATGATGAACAGCGCTTTCTGTTCATGGCACAGGTCGGCCCATCCCGTGAAGTCTTCGATGATACCGTAGAAGTTAGGCTGTTGCACCAACACGCCAGCAATGCCACCGGCGGCAAGCCGCTCGCGTAGGTCGTCGATGTCGGTCACGCCGTCTCGTTCTTTCAGGTATACGATGTCGATACCGTGGAAATGGGCATAGGTGTCCACCACGCGTCTCACCTTGGGGTCGAGACAACTGCTCACCAATACGGTGTTCGCCTTCTTCGACTGTGCGGCGGCCATCATCACGGCCTCAGCGGTGGCGGTGCTGCCGTCGTACATTGAGGCGTTGCTGATGGCCATGCCGGTGAGGGCGGTCATCATGCTTTGGAACTCGAAGATATAGTGCAGCGTACCTTGTGATATCTCAGCCTGGTAGGGGGTGTAACTGGTCAGAAATTCTGAACGCTCGGTGATATTGGCTACCACACTCGGTGTATAGTGGTCGTAGACACCGGCACCAGCGAACACCGTCAATGAGGCGTTTCGGTTGCACAAATGCTCGAAATAGCGGCGAACCTCCATCTCGCTCATCGATGAGGGCAAGTCGTAGTCGCCCTTGAAACGTATCGCCTCGGGCACTTCGGCGAAGAGGTCATCCAGCCGCTCGGCTCCAATCTTGTCGAGCATCTGCTGGATGTCTTCTTCGGTATGTGGAAAATATTTGTATGCCATTATTATTTATTTGGTGGTTAGTGGTAACACCTCTTACTTCTCACGGCTTTTATTCCTTGCACATCTCAGCGTAGGCTGCGGCATCCATCAGGTTATCCAACTCGGTCTTGTCAGTCAGTTCCACCTTGATAATCCAGTTGGCGAAAGCGTCAGTATTCACCAATCCCGGCTCATCTTCCAAGGCCTCGTTCACCTCGACGACGGTACCGCTCACAGGAGCCATCAGGTCGCTTGCGGCTTTCACACTCTCCACAGCGCCGAATTCGCTGCCGGCTTCCACCTCGTCGTCCACTTCGGGCATGTCAACATAGACCACTTCGCCCAAAGCATGCTGGGCATAGTCGGTGATGCCGATGTAACCATACTCGCCTTCCACTCTCACGTACTCGTGCGACTCAGAATAATAGAGTCCTTCAATAACTTTTGCCATAATTTGATGATTTTATTTTACTTTTTACTTTTACTTTTTTACCTTTTTACCCTTTTACCTTTTATAGTTTTTCTCATAGAAACGCTTTTTCACCACCACGCCGGGGAAGGTTTTTTTCCTGATTTGAATCATCACCTCGGTGCCCAACTTTGCAAAGCGGCTGTCAACGAGAGCCATGCAGACACTCTTGTCGGTGGAGATGGTGTGGTAGCCAGTAGTCACCTCACCTATCACCTCGCCGTCTTTCAGCACGGCATAACCATGGCGGGGGATAGCACGGTCGCTCAATTCAATGCCGATGACGCGCTTTTCCACTCCTTCGGCCTTCTGACGCACCAATGCCTCTTTGCCGATGAATTCGGGCTTGTCCAATTTGCAGAACATAGACAGTCCTGCCATCACGGGGGAGATGTCGGCCGACAACTCGTCGCCATACAATGGCAGACCCACCTCGAAACGGAGTGTGTCACGACAGCCCAGACCACAGGGCTTACAACGGCCACTTTCCATCAGTTTGTCCCATGCTCCCTGGATATAGGCATGGCTGCCATAAATCTCGAAACCGTCTTCGCCGGTGTAACCGGTACGACTGACAACTAATGTCTCGCCATCCACGTCGACGCGTTTCGTGGTGTAGAACACGAGGTCCTGACAGGGAAGACCAAGCACCTGTTCCACTACCTGTTCTGATTCGGGACCCTGTACGGCCAACTGTCCGTAGTAGTCGCTCTCATGACGTAAATCGATGTCGAAACCCTCTACATGGCTCTTCATCCATTCCACATCCTTGTCGATATTGGCGGCGTTGATGACGAGGAAGAAATCGTTCTCGCCCATCTTGTACACCAATAGGTCGTCGACGGTGCCACCGTTTTCATACAGCATCATTCCGTAGAACACCTTGCCGATGGGGGCTCCGGTAATGTCGTTGGTGAAGATATGGTTTACGTAGCGTTCGGCATCGGGACCTTTCACGGTCACCTCGCCCATGTGCGATACGTCGAACACACCGCAATGCTGGCGCACGGCATTGTGCTCATCGACGATGGTACTGTACTGAATGGGCATGTCGAAACCTCCGAAGGGCTGGATGAGTGCGCCCAGTTGCACGTGTTTGTCGTAGAGACAGGTTCTCTTGTTTTCCATTTCGATTGTATTTTGGGTTTTGGTTTTGACGGTATAAATGATTTCAATGATGGATCAGCATGTCGATGAACGATGTTTTGTCCAGATGGAGGATGATATTGTCAAGGTGTGTGGGTAGGGCGGCATCCAGCGCTGTCCGTTCCAATGCCACGTTGCGTAAGGCATGGGTGATGGCGTCGATGTCGCCAACGACGAAAAAGTCGCCCAACAGTTCCATCTGTTTGATGATGCCGTTCTTCATCTCCATACGCACCTCGATATCGCCCACGCCTTCGATGCGTTGCATGCGCACCACGCTGTAACGGGGATTGCGCCCGTAGATGAAGGAGTCGTCCAGATAACCACGCTCGATATGTTCTATCTCGTCGATGGCCTTGCTGTCGAGGATTGTCTCCCCATGGCATAGTTGGGCTCGGAAAAAGGCCATGATGTCGGTCAGTGGCATCGTGGTGTGTTCCTTCAGCAGTGCCACATGCTGGCGAACGCTCTCCACTCCTTTACTCTCGAGTTTGGCTTGGCTGGGCGTGATGGCCGCCGCCATGTTCTCCATCTGCGTGTCGTAGAGTAGGGTGCCATGAACGATGCTGCGCCCGGGGATATGGTAGAAAGCGTTGCCCGACACTTTTCTTCCGTCAATGAGGATGTCGTTGCGTCCTGTGGCCTTCGCCTCGATGCCCATTTTGTAGAGCACCAGTACTAGCATGTTCATGTAGCGGTTGAAGGTGAAGTTCACGTTTTCCTCCCTAGTGATGTAACTCAGCATCACGTTGCCCATGTCAGCATATACGCAACCGCCACCACTCTTGCGGCGATACATTTTGATATCGTGCTCACGACAGTAGTCGGTGTTCACCTCGTTCTCTATCAGTTGGTTGCGTCCGAAAATGACAGACGGTTCCACCCGCCACATGAAAAAACAATCGTCTGCTTCCACATGGCGGGCTACATACTCTTCTGCCGCCAAGTAGAAACTCAATGGGCGGCCAACGTCAGCAGGACCGAAGCTGATATACTCCATCCTATGTGTGTTCGATTCGGGGTTAAAAAAGGTCGGTCGTTCTTGATTGCAAATATAATATTTTCCAGTCATCCTGCAATGAAAAAAACGATGAAAAAACCATCATTTTAAGAAATTTAAACAGGGCCGTTTCAGATTGTTCGTGAAACGGCCCTGCGGCTTATAGTCTATAAGAAAATAGCGCCATATAACGAAGAATTGTTCTTGGGGCTATGGGGTTGATATAGCTCTTTAACGATTCTGTAGCTTTTTATAGCAACTAAAGCAGCTATTGTTCCTATTCTCTCATCAAAAATGTTTTGAAGTCGCTGAAATCTTTCGAGAGGGGTACGCTCTGCTTCTTACCTCGCATGAAAGCAGCCAGACGGTCGGGAATAGCCACATCGGTGTGGCAAATCTCGTCCACCTTCTCCTTGAACTTCGCGGGATGGGCCGTCTCACAGAACACGCCCACTTCGTCGGCGGTGAGTAGTTCACGTAGCGCGCGATAACCGCAAGCACCATGGGGGTCGAGCTGGTAGCCTGTGCGCTGCAAGCAGTCGCGCATGGTTTCCTTGATTAGATTGTCGCTATAGGTGGCGCCACTGATGAGTGCCGTGATACGTTCGTGGCTGTGGCCATAGAGGTCGAGAATACGGGCAAAATTGCTGGGGTCGCCCACGTCCATGGCGTTGGCCAGTGTCTGCTTGCTGGGCTGCGGGGTGTAGACACCCGTCTGGAGATATTTGTAGAAAATGTCGTTGGCATTGTTGGCGGCGATGAACCGCTTGACGGGCAGCCCCATACGATGACCGAATAGTCCGGCAGTGATGTTGCCAAAGTTGCCACTCGGAACACAAATCACGAGGTTGCTTCGCCCATCCTTGTCGAAGGTGAGCCTTCCTTGTTCTTTCATCCGGGCGTAGGCATTGAAATAGTAGAATGCCTGCGGCAGGAAACGTGCCACATTGATGCTGTTGGCGCTCGTCAGACGCATGTGGCGGTTCAACTCCTCATCCATGAAGGCGTTCTTCACCAATGCCTGACAGTCGTCGAACACACCTTCCACCTCGATAGCGGTGATGTTTTGGCCGAGTGTCGTGAATTGGCATTCCTGGATGCGGCTCACCTTGCCTTTGGGATAGAGCACATACACATGGATGCCATCGACTCCTAGGAAACCGTTGGCTACGGCCGAGCCCGTGTCGCCACTGGTGGCCACCAGCACATTCACGCGCTCCTGACTCTCCTGACGAATGAAATATTGAAGCAGACGGGCCATGAAACGAGCGCCCACGTCCTTGAAAGCGAGTGTAGGACCATGAAACAGTTCCAATGAATGGATGTTCTCATCCACGTCCACCACGGGACAGTCGAAAGAGAGTGTGTCGTAGACGATTTTCCTCAATGCGTCATCGTCCACATCATCGCCAAAAAAGGCTTTGGCCACTTCATAGGCAATCTCCTGAAATGAGAACGTGTCGATGGACTCGAAAAACTCCGCTGACAGTGGTCGTATCTCTTTTGGCATATAAAGCCCTCGGTCTTCTGCCAATCCCTTCACCACGGCTTTCTTCAACGTGGCCATAGGGGCTTGTTGGTTGGTACTGTAATATCTCATAGTCGTTCTTATAGTCTATTGTAATTTTGAGGGACAAAGGTAATGATTTTATGGTGGATAGCCAAAGAAAGGACTCAAAAACTCACTAACTCAAAAACTTTTCGTATTTTTGCAGACGAAAAGAAAAATTACCATATCATGAACGTGAAATTCAAAATGCCTAAATTTGGTAGGGTACTCACGGGGAAGGGATTCCTCAAGGAACTCGGCCTTACTATCCTCGCCACCACTATATCCATCATACTCACTTTCGGTACGGCTCATCTCATCGAACAGAAACAGAAGAAGAATGCTGGTCGACAAACTGCTATGATGGTCATTCACGACATTGATGAAAACGTACAGTTGATGAGAGACAAAGCCAAACTTGAAGTTGATAATTTTGAGTTGGCGCAATATGTCTTGAGTCACCTTGACAGCATCAATACGATATCTTTCGATACTTTGAATACGGTGTTTGATTTTATCTGCAGGATGGAGGATTTCAAGATGCAGGACTCCAAGGAAAAAATATTCCATAGCAGCCCGGACTCCTGGAAGAATATCGACAACCCCCAATTCATAGATGTGGCCCAGTCATTTTTCTATGAACGAAGGTATTATCAGGATATCTTCAACAGTGATTACCGCTTCATTGAACCTTTTGATAAGGAACAGCAATACCAAATGTATTTAGAGCATGCTCCGACTTATAACATTCTTGATTTCTTACCCGAGTTCCTCAAGGGTAAGTTACAGGACAACAAAGTGCAGTTCTTTTTGATGTATTCGCCTATGCGAAGCAGAACGTATAATGCCATCGCTGATGAATGGAAACAGATGAGTGACCAGTGTAAGTTCATCATGGGCATTACTGACGAAGAGATGGAGGAATACGTTAAGGCGACGAAACGTTTTGGCCGTCCGGTACGCAAAGGTGATATCATTGGCAAATGGACCGCCGCTTCGTCAAAAGATAAGACGGAAGAGATGGAATTTATGAGAGACCAGACATTCACTCACACCATCACCTTGAAGGTGGTGAACCCGTTCTATAGTGGCAGACTGCTCTTTGTCACCACCATAGGAGGCACCTGGACCATTGAGGGCGACTCGCTCGTCCGTTGTTACAGCAGCGACATCAAGGTGACATCCGATAAATCGCAGATGACCTGTAAGCCGGAAATGAAAGATTCGGTAGATAGCTATATTTCCAATAATGAGCGAATGAATAAAGAGCAATGGGAGAAGGATATGAATAATCCTATCCTTTCACATTTTGCCACGTCGGCCTACATGGATGATTCTCGTGATAAACTTGAATTGGGAAAAACTCAAACAAATGACGAGGGCAAAGAGACCTTCGTTGCCACCTATATGACGAGGGTAAAGAAGTAGGGGAAGGATGTTAAAAGGAAATTGAAGGGAATCTAAAGGGAAGTTAAAGGGACAGTAGTACTCCGATTGTAGGCTATTGCCCTTTTAACTCCCAAGCAAGGTGATAACTACCTTTAAATTTTCATCAGTTCTTCCATGAATTGGCGAAGGCGCAATAATCCAAAGCTACCGCCTACGCAACTCACTTCGTCATATTGTTGCACGTCGTCGGCTTCTATGCCACGGTGCCAGATGACGAACGGTACGGGCTCGCTCACGTGGATGCGTTGCTCTACAGGTGTGGGATGATCGGGCAATACGGCGATGCACACATCCTCGTCCCACGTCTTCACTTCTTCATAGATGGGGCCTATCATGCGACGGTCCAGCTGCTCGATGGTACGTAACTTCAAGTCTAGGTCACCGTCATGACCGGCCTCGTCGCTGGCTTCTACATGCACAAACACAAAGTCTTGCTCGCGCAGCGCTTCAAGGGCGGCTTGCGTCTTACCCTCATAGTTGGTGTCGGCAAGTCCCGTGGCACCTTCCACCTCTATCACGTCGAGGCCCGCATAGCGGCCAATGCCACGGATGAGGTCGACGGCACTAATGACTGAACCGCTCTTTAACTGTGGGAACTGCTCTGCCAAAGTCTGCATGCTCGGTCGATAACCGCCGCTCCAAGGCCAGATGCTGTTGGCTTGGCGCTCGCCTCTCTTGGCTCTCTCGATGTTGAAGGGGTGTTGGCCCAACAGTTCCTGTGAGCGAAGAATCAAGTCGTTCAACAGGTCGGCGGTCTCTTGGGCACTCATGCGTCCTTCTTCTTGTGGAGCGTTTTCTTCGGCTTTCACCAAAAGTGGCCGCCACTCCTCGTTGGGGTGGTCGTGGGGTGGGGCGCAAACGATATGTTTGTTGCCGCCACGGATAACCAACAGGTGGCGGTATTGGATGCCGGTGATGAACCGCACGCGGTCATTTCCTAAATGCTCGTCGAGGTAGCGAATGAGCACATCACCATCGGCAGTCTGGAGGTTACCTCCATTGTGGGTGATGATTTTCCCGTTTTCCAATGTGATGATGTTGCAGCGGATGGCGAAGTCATCGGGACGCATGTCATAGCCGATGGAGGCGGCTTCCAAAGGACCGCGCCCTTCGTATACCTCGTTTAGGTCATAGCCTAAGATGGCGGTATTGGCAACCTCGGAACCGGGAGGGAACCCCTCGGGCACGGTAATCAACCGACCGCAACGGCCTTGGCGGGCCAACAGGTCCATATATGGCGTATCGGCATATTGCAACAGTGTCTTGCCGCCCAATCGCTCCACGGCATGGTCAGCCATGCCGTCACCTAAAATGATGATATGTTTCATGGTACTACACATTTGCTACCGACATGATATTGGCAAAGACACCTGCGGCGGTGACGCTGGCTCCTGCACCGTAACCTTGTATCTGCATGGGATATTCCTTGTAACGTTCGGTGGTGAGCATCACGATGTTGTTTGACCCTTCAAGATTGTAGAAAGGATGGCCCTTGCCCACTTCCTGTAGACTCACCTTGGCTTCGCCATGGTCCATCGTGGCCACGAAACGCCATCGTTTGCCTTCACGCTCCAACAACTCGCGACGTTTCTCAAAGTCGGCATCCAACAGAGGCAGGTCTTTCCAGAATTGTTCCTGGCTGCCCTTGAAATAACTGTCGGGGATGAACAACTCGCGTTTCACGTCGTCCTGCTCGATGCGGTAACCTGCTTCACGTGTCAGGATGACCAGTTTGCGTACCACATCCATACCGCTTAGGTCGATGCGTGGGTCGGGTTCGCTGTAACCTTGTTCTTTGGCATGGCGCACAGTGGCGGAAAAAGGCACATCGGCGGCGATGTCGTTGAAGATGAAGTTCAGGGTGCCGCTCAATACGGCTTCTATCTTCAGGATACGGTCGCCGCTGTTGCGCAAGTCGTTGATGGTGCCGATGATGGGCAATCCCGCACCCACATTGGTCTCGAAGCGGAATTTCACGCCGCGTGCCAAGGCTGTTTCTTTCAGTCGCTCGTAGTTCTCATAGTCCGACGAGGCGGCAATCTTGTTGGCGGCAATCACGCTGATATTGTGTTCCAGGAAATCCTGGTATAATGAGGCTACTTCATGGCTGGCGGTGCAGTCCACGAACACGCTGTTGAAGATGTTCATGCCTATCACCTCGTCGCGAAGATGGGAAAGGTTGCTTGGTGCCGACGCCTTTAGCTGTTCGCGATAGGTCGACAGGTCGATGCCATCGCGAGTGAAAATGGCGTTCTTCGAACTGGCGATACCCACTACGTTGAGTTTCAGTCTATTGCGCTCTTTCAATGTCTCATACTGGCTACTGATCTGTTCGATGAGTTTGCTGCCCACGGTGCCCACGCCACAGATGAACAGGTTCAGCACCTTGTATTCGGAGAGGAAGAACGAGTCGTGCAACACATTGAGCGACTTCCTCAGGTAACGGGAGTCGACCACGAACGAGATGTTGGTCTCCGAGGCGCCCTGTGCACAGGCTATCACACTGATACCGCTGCGGCCAAGGGTGCCAAACAATTTACCGGCGATGCCCGGTGTGTGTTTCATGTTTTCGCCGACGATGGCGATGGTGGCCAGACCGGTCTCGGCATGCATGGGGAACATGGCGCCGGTGCTTATCTCTTTCGCAAACTCTTCGTTCAAAACGGCGACGGCACGGTCGGCGTCATCGTCGCGCACACCGATGGAGGTGGAGTTCTCCGATGAGGCCTGCGACACCATGAACACACTAATGCCATTGTCGGCGAGGGCGGTGAATATACGGCGGTTGACACCAATCACACCCACCATCGACAGACCGGTTACGGTGATGAGTGTGGTGCCGGCGATGCTGGAGATGCCTTTGATGGGTTTGCGATCGTTCTCTATCTTGTCCTTGATAATGGTGCCTGGACCTTCAGGGTTGAAGGTATTCTTCACCAAGATGGGGATATTCTTGACACATACGGGGTAGATGGTGGGAGGGTAGATGACCTTCGCGCCGAAGTTGCATAACTCCATGGCCTCCACGTAACTCAGCTCGTTGATGGTGTAGGCCGTCTTGATGACACGGGGGTCGGCGGTCATGAATCCGTCGACGTCGGTCCATATTTCCAGCACTTCGGCATCGAGGGCGGCGGCGATGATGGCGGCTGTGTAGTCGCTGCCACCACGTCCCAGGTTGGTGGTCTCACCACTGTCTTTGTCGCGGCTGATGAAACCGGGAACGACGCTGACACGGGGCAGGTCGGCGAAAGTCTCGCGTGTCAGCTGCATCGTCAGGTCGCTGCTCAGTATATGCTGCCCATTCTTCTTCTCGGTACGGATGAAGTCGCGCGCATTCACACGTCGTGCCCCACGAACCAACGTGGCTACGATATGACTGCTCAGACGCTCACCGTAACTCACGATGGCGTCTTGCGTCTTCTTGCTGAGGTCATGGATAAGGAATACCCCGAAATAGATGCTCTTCAACTGGTCGAACAATTGGTCGACGGTGGCGAAGAGTTGCTCACGCTTCTTCGGGTCGGTGATGATGGTGTCGATCATCTGGTGATGACGGTGCACGATCTCTTCAAACTCGGTCTTGTAACGCTCATCACCTTGCAAGGCCATCATCGACGTGGAGAGTAGTTTGTCGGTGATACCACCAAGGGCACTGACAGTAACAATAACAGGCTGTTTTTTCGCCTCACGCTCCACAATTTTTTTCAAGCACAGGATGCTCTTTACGGAACCAACAGATGTTCCGCCAAATTTCATTACTTTCATGATTCTTTTTATACGTTTGTGGTACCCCCTCACAACGGGGGATTCTTCCATTTCGGCTGCAAAATTACAGCAAGGCGAGTGAAAAACCAAATTTATTTGAGTTTTTCCGAGCCGCAGCGTAATTTATTCAAAGGTAATTCTTTTTTTTAGATTGATGAAAAAATAGTTTAATTATTGGCTGGTGTCGTTCTCGAATTAGAGTGTTCTTTTCTATGATCAATCTTCAATTTCCCTTCAGCCACTTGTCAAAGAATTCCATCATCATCTCTTGGTCGGCCAAGGGACAACCATGGGGATGGTCGAGGATCAATGTTTCCAGTCGGTCGTCAACACCTTGGCTGCGCCACACGTCGTGCATCGTGGCAAAGGCTGATTCCACGCCAGGGATGGGAAACAGTTTGTCGGTACGTCCAGCGATGAGGAGCATAGGCCGTGGACATGCCAACGAGGCGATATGTGGATAGTCCAGCCATTGGCGCAGAGCCGGTATGCAGTTGGCGAAACCGCCGTTCTCTTTCCTTCCGTAACGGTGGGTGAGCTGTGCTTCGGTGGTTATCATCCAACAGATGGTGCACGATGCCTTGATGCGGTCACTCAAAGCGGCGAGCATCCAACTGCGGTAGCCTCCCATCGAACATCCGGCACAGCCGATACGCTCCTTGTCCACCTCGGGCAGCGATGCCAGAAATTCCGTTCCTGCGATGTCGTCGTAAGTCATCATGGCTGACAGGTCTCGACCAAGCATCATCATGTTTCCCGCAATGATGTCGTACTTGTTGCGGTCCACTCCTTCTTTCCTGCCACGCTCACCCCATAACGGGGCGTCGGCACTGAATACCACATAACCGCGCTTGGCCAACTCGTCGCCAAGAAAACGTCCGTCATAAAGGTTGGTCACCCAGTCCTCGGCATCTTTTACCACGGCGCTGTCAACGGCGAAGGGTTTTACCATCTTCTCCTTGCCGATACTCAGGTGGGCTCCGTGGTCGTGCAATAGATTGATGGCGGGGAATGGCCCTTTACCGTCGGGCACGAGCAAGTATGCCTTCACACGATAGTAACGTGAGAGTGCAAATTCTATTTTTCTTGCCGTATAACCATCGCGCCGTTCCTCTTCTAACACCGTCATGGCATAAGTGTCGGGGACGGGTGGTGGTGTCATCATACACTCCAGCACTTTGGCACGAGCTTTCTTTTTCCACTTCGTAAATCGTTTTTCCTTGTCGTGTCCCCATGCCAAGGGGTAGGTGAGGTCAGCCTGTAACTGCTCCACCCAGGTGGGTATTTCATATTGGTATTCGTAGCCCCATGCGTCGTTCTGTGCATGTGCAAAGGAAAACGACAAACTGACTGCGAAAAAGAAAAAGACGGCTCTTTTCATGGAAAATCGTTGTTTGTGGTTACAAAAATAACGTTTTTTGCGCTTTTCGTGTTATTTTTTTTTGAAAAACCGAAAATTATCATTTATTTTGCAAACAAATAAATAAATGAAAGTAAAAGGAAGTTATAGAAGGAAGTAAAAAAGGAAGTTATGCACTTTGTGCAGGACAATAGCTTTGAATAAGGAAAAAGTAAAAGGCGGAGTATTGTCCATTTTAAATTCCACTTTAACTCCCATGAGCGAAGCGAATTAACTCCCACTTTAACTCCCTTTTAATAATGAAATTAATAACCAATAAATAAATATGCGATGAAAAAAATCTTTATGGCTTTGGCTATGGCCGTTCTCTCCGTGCCTTCGTTTGCACAGATAAGCAGCGGCGGTTTCTCGCTCGATGAGGAACATCTGTATTATGGTGTGCGTGTTGGTTTTAACATCTCTGGCATTAGTGGCGAGAAGAATATTAACGAGTATTCCGACTCCAAGGCGGGTATGGTGCTCGGTGGCGTCATCGGCCTCAGAGTTTCGAATTCAGCACCTGTATTCCTTGAGAGTGGTCTCTATTATTCCGAGAAAGGTGGTAAGAGGGGTAATGACAAGGTGAGTCTCAACTACCTCGAGATCCCCATTCTTATTAAATATGGCTTCAAAGTTTCGGACGACATCTCCGTCATACCGATGCTTGGTCCTTATTTCTCCATGGCCATCAGTGGTAAGGCGAAGACTGAAGAGGGCAAACACAGCTCATTCAACGATGGTTGGTTCCGTCATCCAGACATGGGCTTCAAGATTGGCTGCGGTGCTGAATACAGCAACCTCTACTTGGAGGCGGGTTATCAGTTTGGTATTGCCGACATCAGCGATGCTGACAATTATTCGGCTCACGGACATAACTTCTTCATGAACTTCGGTGTGAATTTCTAAGACCTTAGAGAAGCCGATGTCTCTCTGCATCGGAAAAGAATAACAAAGAAAGCGGCGGGAAATTCCTGCCGCTTTCTTTGTTATCGTCAAACTGTGATTAGTCTTTCAGATTGGCCTCATCAACAGTGGTTTTGCCTCGTTTTACAGCAACCTTGGCTCCGTCGGGAAGGGCTGATTTGATGGCTGAAGATAAGCTGAGTACCACCTCGTTGAACGCGATTTTCACAGCTGCGTCGTTGGTGATGTCTGTACCGCCAGTAATAATGAATTTCCTTTCACTCTTAGTGGCCGTCCAACCCTTGCTGTTGAACTTGGCGTAGAAGGCATCGTCAATGGCTTGTTGTGCTTGGATGGCAGCAATCTTCACATCGTTAGAAGCACTTGACGGGGCATCGCAATCCTTCAGCTCCCAATTGTATGTGGTTTTCTTCGGTCCGCTGTCGTCATCGTCACTACCACAAGACATCAATGCGAAAGGCAGGCAGATCACTACCATTGCCATCATGATTTTAAAATAGTTTTTCATCTTTTTCTGTTTAGTTGTTAGTTAATGATTCTGTCATGATTTGCCGACAAAAGTAGACAATTATTTCTGTTTCGCCAAATAAAACGGCTTTTTTCTTCCATTTTATCGTTTTTCGTCCTATGTTCATCGTTTTTTAGCCCCATTCTCCCTTATATTCCTTTTTTATTGTAATTTTGCAAGCAAGTTTTATTGTAATTTTGCAAGCAAGTTGACAGTAAACAAGTTGACGAGTTAATAAGTTTATGGGGTATTCTCTCACCCCTAACCCCTCGCCCCTCACCTCTTACCCCTCACCTCTTCAAACAATGAAAGAAAAACAATTTCGTCTTCTACCCCAACAGGCCGTCTCTGAAGCCACTATTCGCGAGGCTGTGGCCCGCGAGATGGCCATCGACGCACGGACCATCACCCACGTCAGGGTGCTCAAACGAAGCATCGACGCACGTCACCGCACCATCTTCGTCAACCTCACTGTGCGTGTCTATATCAACGAAGTGCCAGCTGACGATGTGTTCCCACAGACGATCTATCCCGATGTGACAGGTAAACGGCAGGTCATCGTTGTTGGTGCCGGACCGGCGGGCCTCTTCGCCGCCTTGCGACTCATTGAATTGGGTTGCCGACCCATCGTGCTGGAGAGGGGAAAGAATGTGCGTGAACGAAAGACCGACCTGGCGCGAATCACCAAGACACAAAAGGTGGACCCCGAGAGCAATTATTGCTTTGGCGAGGGTGGGGCAGGTGCTTATTCCGATGGCAAGTTGTACACCCGTTCAAAGAAACGGGGCAACACGGAGAAAATACTCCATGTGTTCTGTCAGCACGGGGCCTCCACGAATATTCTTTCCGATGCCCATCCCCATATAGGCACCGATAAACTGCCATCGGTGATAGAGAACATGCGCAACACCATCCTTCAGTCGGGTGGTGAGGTGCATTTCCAGACCAAGATGACATCGCTGACCATTGAAGGCGACAAGGTGACGGGTGTGGTGGCTAAAAGACTCGACAGTGGTGAAGAACGGACTTTCCGTGGCCCTGTCATCCTGGCCACTGGTCACTCAGCACGCGACGTTTACCGCTATCTTGACCATTCGTCCATAGCTATCGAACCGAAAGGAATTGCTGTGGGTGTGCGCCTAGAACATCCGTCACAACTCATCGACAGTATACAATATCATAACGCTGCAGGAAGAGGCAAGTACCTGCCGGCGGCGGAATACAGTTTCGTCACACAAGTCGATGGACGCGGCGTATACTCCTTCTGCATGTGCCCAGGTGGTTTCGTCATCCCCGCCGCCACTGGTCCCCAACAACTGGTGGTCAATGGCATGAGCCCGAGCAACCGCGGCACGAAATGGTCGAACAGCGGCATGGTGGTGGAGACTACGCCCGACGACGCTATGTCGTTCCTGAAAGAGGTGGGTAACGATGATGTACGACCCAACCTCTCGGTCATGGAATACCAAGAATATCTTGAGCAATTGTGTTGGCAGCAAGCCAACCGGTCACAGCGTGCACCAGCACAACGCATGGCTGACTTCGTTAAAGGAAGACTAAGTTACGACTTGCCATCGAGTTCGTATGCTCCGGGACTCATTTCTTCACCTTTGCATTTTTGGATGCCCAAACCTATCGTTTCCCGTCTTCAAAAAGCATTCACGGAGTTTGGCAGAAAGAGCCATGGCTTCCTAACCAACGAGGCGACGCTCATCGCCATAGAGACACGTACCTCGTCGCCTATACGCATAATACGCGATAATGACAAGCTTTGCCACATCCAACTGAAAGGTCTCTATCCCTGTGGCGAAGGTGCTGGTTATGCTGGTGGCATCGTCTCCGCTGCCGTAGATGGCGAACGGTGTGCCGAGCAGTGTGCGTCTTTCGTGACGAGTGACAAGTGACGAGTGAAAAATAAAAAACGTTATCCCGTTATAACGAAACGTAATAACGGGATAACGATATTTTCAATTATCAATATTCAATATTCAATGCTTTACAGGCTCTCGTAACTACCGTTGAACGTAGTGGTGTTCATGTCGCCTGTTTGGTAACCGCGTTTCAACCAACGCATACGCTGCTGAGCGGTACCGTGAGTGAAGCTCTCGGGTTGTGAGTAACCCTGTGCCTGCTTCTGCAGATAGTCGTCACCGATATGCTGTGCGCAGTTGATGGCCTCCTGCAGGTCGCTGTCGTCCAATGAACCGAAATTCTTGTCTTCGTAGTGGGCCCACACACCGGCATAGTAGTCGGCCAACAGTTCTAGACGAACACTAATCTGGTTGGCTTTCGTCTTGTTCGACGACTGCATCTGAGCATGTGCTTGTCCAAGCGAGCCCAACAAGTTCTCCACATGGTGACCTACCTCATGCGCAATCACATAGGCCCTGGCAAAGTCGCCACCTGACCTCAACTGCGTCTCCATCTGCTTGAAGAAACTCAAGTCAATGTACAACTTCTGGTCGCCCGAGCAGTAGAAAGGTCCTACGGCAGCCGTGGCACCGCCACAGTTCGTCTGCACCGAACCGCTGAACACCACCAGGGTGGGAGGGGTGTATTTACGACCCATACGTTGGAACACTTGGGTCCACACATCCTCTGTACTGGCCAGGATTTGCTTGCAGAACTTCACCTGTTCCGCCTCCTCTGCCGTTTCCTGATAAGGTTCCGTGGAGGCTTCGGTCTCCTGTGTGCCCAATCCCATGCTGCCGGCATTCTGAAGCACCTCCAGGGGATTGCCACCCATCAAGAGGGTGATGATACCTACGAGAATCAGACCGCCGATACCCATGCCTGCTTTCGAAGAGCCACTCATGCCTCTCCTGTCTTCAAAATTGTCGCTCTCTCTGCGTCCGTCAAGTTTCATATCGTAAAAAATTATTGGTTTTTAGTTCGTTTAGGCTGCAAATATAATAAATATTTTGATGTTTTCACATCTTTGTTATTTTTTTTTGCTTTTTTTCTGACGATAAGGTCTGTTATCCCTTTGTGTGTGCGATAACAGGGCCAGGGCCATAAAAAATATCACGATTTATTTGCAGAATTCGTTAAAAAGCGTTATTTTTGCGGAAAAGAAAGTCTAACATTTTACCTTGCCGACCATGAACACAAAAGATAAATTCGTCATTACCATCAATCGTCAGTTCGGCACCGGTGGCCATGAGGTGGGGGCTGAACTAGCCAGGCGATTGGGCGTGAAAATCCTAGACCGTCAGATTCTTAAGGCCGTGGCTGAACATTTTGATGCTGACGAGGCGGCCACGGAGAAACTCAATGCCAGAAACATCTCTTGGCGCGATGATTTTTCTGTCTTTTACCAACAGTATGTGGCTGAGCATGAGTATAGGGGGAGCGACAATGACAACACGTCGCGTGAACTGTTCCGCGAACAGGCCGAGGTGATACGCAAGATAGCCGCCACGGAGTCGTGTATCATCATCGGTCGTTGTGCCTTTGACATTTTCAAAGACCATCCCAATGCCCTGAAAATTTTCATCCACAGCCCCATGGAGGCCCGCATCCGTCGTATCGTCGATAAATACGGAGTCACCGAAGGTGATGCCAAATTGATGATTGTCGACAACGACTGCACACGTGAACTCTACACCAAGACATTTACTGGCACGGAGTGGTACGATGCCCGCAATTATGACATCTGTCTCGACGTGAGCAAGTTCGGCGTCAATGGTGCCGTCGATTACATCATGCGACTCATCGGAGAAAATTAAATACATTCACCTCTCTATCAACACTCTCCCATGTCAACACCCTCCCTTTGGGAGGGGCGGGGTGGGTCTCTCCCTTTGGGAGGGTTGGGGTGGGTATTGGCTATGGGGTATGGCTATGTATGGGTATCTTTCATAATATTTTTACCATTCTTTTGGGGTTTTGCTTGAAAATGCGTAATTTTGCACGAATTTTTAAGCAAAACAAATTTTTCCGATAATGAATATCTCTTACAAATGGCTGAAGGATTACGTCGATTTTGACCTGTCGGCAGAACAGGTGGCGGCGGCGCTCACTTCAGTAGGTCTCGAAGTAGGTGCCCTTGAAGAAGTACAAAGCATCAAGGGCGGACTGAAAGGTCTTTATGTGGGACAGGTGCTCACTTGCGAGGCTCATCCCAACTCCGACCACCTGCATGTCACCACAGTCTGCCTGGGCCGCGAGACACCCTCGCAGATAGTCTGTGGCGCACCTAACGTGGCGGCTGGTCAAAAAGTGATAGTGGCCGACCTGGGCTGTGTGCTCTACGACGGCGACAAGGAGTTTGTCATCAAGAAATCGAAATTGCGCGGCGTGGAGTCGAATGGCATGATTTGTGCCGAAGACGAGATAGGCATAGGCTCCAGTCACGATGGAATCATCGTGCTGCCCGAGGATGCCGTGGTGGGTACACCGGCAGCCGAATATTATCATTTGGAGAGCGATTGGCTCATCGAGGTGGACATCACCGCCAACCATGCCGATGCCCTCTCTCACTGGGGTGTAGCACGCGACCTCTATGCTTGGTTGTTGCAGAACGGCTATGAGACCAACCTGCACCGTCCGTCGTGCGACGAGTTTGTGGTAGACAACCATGACCTGCCCGTTCGTGTGACTATCGACAACGCTGATGCGTGCCGTCGTTATGCGTGTGTGAGTCTCACCGACTGTGAGGTGAAGGAGTCACCCGAATGGCTGAAGAACCGCCTCACCACCATTGGCCTGCGCCCCATCAACAATATCGTCGACATCACCAACTATGTGATGATGGCTTACGGACAACCGCTTCACTGTTTCGACGCTGACATGGTGGAAGGTCATCACATCATCGTCAAGGACCAGAATGAGGGCAAGCCGTTCGTCACCCTCGACGGCGTGGAACATACGCTGGGCGCTCATGACTTGGCTATCTGCAACGAGCGAGAGCCGATGTGTATAGCCGGTGTCTTCGGCGGCAAGGGTAGCGGCACTTATGAGACGACACACAGCGTGGTGCTGGAGAGCGCATATTTCCATCCTACATGGATTCGCAAGAGCGCACGGCGCCACGGACTAAGCACCGATGCTTCATTCCGTTTCGAACGTGGCATCGATCCCAATGGCATTATCTATGCCCTGAAACAGGCTGCCATACTATGCAAACAATTGGCTGGGGCGAAGATTGCCATGGAGATATGCGATGAATATCCCAACCCCATCGAGAATGCCAAGATTGACGTAGCCTATGATTACGTCAACCAACTCATTGGCAAGAACATAGAACCCGCGATGGTGAAGCGCATTGTGGAGAGCCTAGGCATGACCGTGCTCGAGGAACACGACGACCGTCTCTTGTTGGAGGTGCCTGCTTATCGTGTAGATGTGCAGAAACCTTGCGACGTGGTAGAGGAGATACTCCGTATCTATGGCTATAACAATGTGGAGATACCCACCCAGCTGAAAGGGTCGCTGGTCATCAAGGGTGACGAGGACATGAAACACCGGTTGCAGAACCTCGTGGCGGAGCAACTCGTGGGCTGTGGCTTCTACGAAATCATGAACAACTCCATCACCAAGGCGGCCTATTTCAATGGCATTGCCTCGCTGCCTGAAGAACGGTTGGTGCGTATCATGAACCCCTTGAGCAATGACCTCAATGTGATGCGTCCCACGATGCTCTTCGGTGGATTGGAGAGCGTACGCCATAACGCCAACCGCAAGAACCCCGACCTGAGGTTCTTCGAGTTCGGCAACTGCTACGACTTCGATGCCTCGAAAGGCAATGACGATGACCCGCAGCGTGCCTACCGTGAGGAAAAACACTTGGCTCTTTGGGTTACCGGACGAAAGGTGGCGGGCAGTTGGATACATCCCGATGAAGACGCCTCGTTCTATGAGTTGAAAGCCTATGTGCAGAACATTCTCCGTAGAGTGGGGGTGAAAGAGGGTATGCTTGTCGGTCAACCTTATGAGGGCGACTTGTTCAGTCAGGCCTTGGTCTTAAATAATCGAGGTGGCAAGCGTATCATCGAGATGGGTGTCGTCAGCACGAAGATACTGAAGACGATGGAGATAGAACGTCCCGTCTATTATGCCGACATCAACTGGACGGCGCTCATGAAACTTGCGCTGAAAAATGTGGTTCATTTTGCAGAGATACCTAAGTTCCCGGCTGTCAGCCGCGACCTCGCCCTGCTCCTCGATGCCAATGTGGAGTTCGAGGCCGTGGAGCGCATCGCTCGACAGACGGAGAAAAAACTGCTCAAGAGCGTGGTTCTCTTCGATGTGTATGAAGGCAAGAACCTGCCCGAGGGCAAGAAGAGTTACGCCGTGAACTTCATCCTGCAGGATGAGCAGCGCACGCTGAACGATAAGCAGATTGATGCCATCATGCAGAAACTCATTGCCAACTTGAAAAAACAACTTGGTGCTGAACTGAGATAATTCACAATTAATAAGTCATAATTAATAATTTACAGAAGTTAAGTGGTCAAGTCGTTAAGAAGTTGAGTCATCACCACTCCGACACAAGCTATTGTCTACACTCCTATACTCCTTCACTACTTCACTCCAAAAAAAAATAAAAAAATGGGAAGAGCATTTGAATACCGTAAAGCTACTAAGCTGAAGAGATGGGGTCATATGGCCCGTACGTTCACGAAAATTGGTAAGCAGATCGCCATCGCCGTTAAGGCTGGTGGTCCGGAACCTGAAAATAATCCTACATTGCGCGCCATCATCGCCAATGCCAAGCGCGAGAACATGCCCAAGGACAATATCGAGCGCGCCATCAAAAACGCTATGGGTAAAGACCAGAGCGAATACAAGGAAGTGTCCTATGAGGGATACGGTCCTCACGGCGTGGCTATCTTCGTCGATACCTTGACCGACAACACCACTCGTACCGTGGCCGACGTTCGCTCAGTGTTCAACAAGTTCAGTGGCAACCTCGGCACACAGGGTTCGCTCTCGTTCCTCTTCGACCATAAGTGTGTGTTCACCTTCAAGAAAAAAGACGGCATGGACATGGACGAGATGATTCTCGACCTTATCGACTATGGTGTGGAAGATGAGTTCGATGACGACGAGGAGGCTGGCGAAATCACTATCTACGGCGACCCGAAGAGCTTCGGCGATATCCAGAAACACTTGGAAAGCGAAGGCTTCGAGGTGACTGGTGCTGAGTTCACCCGTATCCCCAACGACTTGAAGGAAGTGAACGACGAGGCACGCGAGACCATCGACAAGATGGTGGAGAAACTCGAGGAGTTCGACGATGTGCAGACGGTATACACCAACATGAAACCGGCTGAGTAATCATGGCTAATAAGCACATCACCTATAAAACGGAAGGCACTTGTTCTCAGTTCATCGACATCGACATCGATGAACAGGGGGTGATACAACAGGTGTTCTTCACTGGTGGTTGCAATGGCAACTTGCAGGGCATCTCCACGCTGGTGCGTGGCATGAAAGCCGCTGATGTCATTGACAAACTGAAGGGCATCCGCTGCGGTTATAAGCCCACCAGCTGTCCCGACCAGTTGAGTCAGGCACTCGAGCAAATCATCAAACAGTCATAAAAAATGCTCTCCCACAGGAGAGCATTTTTTTATGGTTAGTGCTTATGGTTTAGTGCTTTGGGGGTAATCTCTCACCCCTCACCTCTCCCTCCCTTGGGAGGGTCGGGGTGGGTATCTTATTTATAGTCTCTTGGTCTCACCGTGTCGCGATAAAGCACCAAGTGTTTGTTGCGTTGCGAACGATATTCATAAGCGAAATTGAAACCTTCGTCTTTGTACATCTTGTTCGATGTCTCGTTCTTGATGGCATCGGCCAATGCCTTGTGCATTTCTGGATGGGAACCCACAAATTGTGCCGTGTCGTCGGCGGTACCCGTCAGTGTGTAATAGTGGTTCAGTGTACGCGTTGCACGGTCGTAACTCATGCTGTCTAAAATAGTGTTGTCTCGTTCCGGTGTGGGACAGTTCTTCTCTGTAAATTCACGAGCTTCACGCTCGGCACGGTCGTCAATGTTCTCATGACAGGCTGCCAACGTAAGTGATAATATCAGAGATAGACAAAAAACGTTCTTTTTCATATGGCATGCTTTTTGTATGCAAACATACGATTTTTTTTCGTATTTCCGTTAAAGAGAAAGCGCTTTTTGGAAAATTATTCGTATTTTTGCAACGAAAGTGCGAAAATGACCCTTTCCGGCGCACCAACAACTACATATAATGGACCATATCAGAAATTTCTGTATCATAGCACATATCGACCATGGTAAATCGACCCTGGCCGACAGGTTGCTTGAACATACCAAAACCATACAGATTACCCAGGGACAGATGCTCGACGACATGGACCTGGAGAAGGAACGTGGCATCACCATCAAGAGCCACGCCATACAGATGGAATATGAATTGGAGGGAAAGAAATACATCCTCAACCTCATCGACACTCCGGGACACGTTGACTTCTCTTATGAGGTGTCGCGAAGCATAGCGGCATGCGAGGGGGCGCTGCTTGTGGTAGATGCCACACAGGGTGTGCAGGCACAGACCATCTCCAACCTCTATATGGCCATCGACCATAACCTCGAAATCATCCCTGTCATCAACAAGATAGACATGCCTTCGGCTATGCCCGACGAGGTGGAAGACGAGATTGTCGACCTGCTCGGTTGCGACGCTTCCGATATTATCCGCGCTTCGGGAAAGACGGGCGAGGGCGTGGAGGAGATTCTCCGTGCCGTGGTGGAACGTATCCCTCATCCCGAGGGCGACCCCAAGGCACCACTCCAAGCTCTTATCTTCGACTCTGTGTTCAACTCCTTCCGTGGCATCATCGCCTATTTCAAGATTGAGAACGGCAGCATCCGCAAGGGTGACAAGGTGAAGTTCTTCAATACAGGCATGGAATACGATGCCGACGAGGTGGGTGTGCTCAAGATGGACATGATACCACGCAATGAACTGTCGACGGGAGAGGTGGGCTATATCATCAGTGGCATCAAGGATGCCAAGGAGGTGAAGGTGGGCGACACCATCACTCATATCGCCCGACCGTGCGACAAGGCCATTGAGGGTTTCCAAGAGGTCAAACCGATGGTGTTCGCGGGTGTCTATCCCATCGACCCTACGGATTATGAGAATCTCAGGGCTTCGTTGGAGAAATTGCAACTTAATGATGCGTCGCTCTCCTTCTCCCCAGAGTCGTCGGTGGCCTTGGGCTTCGGCTTCCGCTGCGGTTTCCTCGGCCTGCTCCACATGGAGATTATCCAGGAACGTCTTGACAGAGAGTTCGATATGGATGTCATCACCACAGTCCCCAACGTGTCGTACATGGTTTACGACAAACAGGGTGGGGAGAAAGAGGTACACAACCCATCAGGTTTGCCCGACCAGACGATGATCGATCATATCGAGGAGCCGTATATCAAGGCGTCCATCATCACCAATGCCAACTTCATCGGGCCAATCATGAAACTGTGCCTTGACAAGCGTGGCGAACTGATCAAACAGGAATATGTCAGTGGGAATAGGGTGGAATTGCATTTCTACCTGCCACTCGGTGAAATAGTCATAGATTTCTACGACAAACTGAAAAGCATATCCAAGGGCTATGCCTCGTTTGACTATCATGTCAGTGGCTTCCGCCCCTCGCGACTGGCCAAGCTCGATATCTTGCTCAATGGTGAGCCAGTTGACGCTTTGTCAACACTTACCCATCAAGACAATGCCGTGGCCTTTGGACGGCGAATGTGCGAGAAACTCAAGGAACTCATCCCGCGCCAACAGTTCGATATTGCCATACAAGCAGCCATCGGTGCCAAGATAGTGGCCCGCGAAACGGTCAAGCAGGTGCGTAAGGACGTGACGGCCAAATGCTACGGTGGCGATGTGAGCCGTAAACGTAAACTATTGGAGAAACAGAAACGTGGCAAGAAACGCATGAAACAGATAGGCAATGTGGAGGTGCCGCAAAAGGCCTTCCTTGCCGTACTGAAACTGGATTGATTAGACTCCACCTTAACCCCTCAGCCTTCAACCCCAAACACTCAACCATATAAAACCCCAAATACAATGAAAGTGCTGGCTAACACGACAAGAGACATCGCCAGGGAACTGGCCAGAAAGTACAGTACGATGACGCACGATGAACTCGACGTCTTGGAGAGTGTCCTTGTGCCCATGAAATTCGCAAAAGGTGAAATGATCCTCAAAGAAGGGGAGATTTGCCGAAACATTTACCATATCGACAAAGGACTGGTCCGCCAGTTCTACTATAAGGCTGACAAGGAGATGACGGAGCATATTGGCGTCGACAACTCCATTGTCATGTGTATAGAGAGCCTCTTCCGCGAAGAACCGACGAAACTGTTGATGGAGGCTCTCGAACCCACCATCATCTACGCGCTGCCGAAGCAGAAACTTGAAGAGGTGGCGCTGCACAACGTGAACATACAAATCCTTTACCGTAAGATTTTGGAAGAGTCGCTCATCCTTTCTCAGGTGCATGCCGACCTAGTGAGGTTCGAGACGGCGCAAGACCGCTATCGTAAGATGTGCAAACTTATGCCACAGGTGGTGCTACGCGCTCCCTTGGTATATATCGCCAACTACCTGCAGATGACGCCAGAGACTCTCAGCCGCGTGCGTGCTGCCACACTATTGGATTGATACCCATCCTAAAAGGGATGGCGCAAAATAAAATTTCGTTATAACGTGTTGTCTTACAACGTTATAACGAAATTTTTAATTAATTGTGAATTCTGAATTGTGAATTATCTCACAGCGCTTCCTGATACAGGTAGCGTTTGATACTCTTCTTAGGTGTCTTTTCAAACTCCTCTTTCTGCAAACGTATCGACGACAGTTTGCTGTAGGCGGGTAATATTTCGTTCAGTTCCTTGCGGTTCTGTTCCATGATATTGTTCAGGTCTTCGGTGGTGAAACCCAAGTTCTTGGCCTCGTCGTAGTCGGGGTGAACCAGTCCCACCAGTTTCTCACCCTCTTGAATGACAACGCTTTCGTTCACCATTGTCATCGAGTTGAGCTTGTCTTCAATCTCTTCAGGATAGATATTCTGTCCGTTGGCACCCAGCAACATGTTTTTGCTGCGTCCCTTGATGAACACGTTACCCTCGGCGTCCATCGTGCCCAAGTCGCCCGTGTGGTACCATCCGTTTTCGTCGATGGTCTCCGCCGTAGCCACCTCATTCTTATAATAGCCCAGCATCACGTTCAGTCCACGTGCCAAAATCTCGCCAGGCACATGCTCCGGATCCACACTGTCAATCTTCACCTCCATGTGTACCACGGCGCGACCGCATGAACCCTGCCGGAAAGTAGAATAGTCGCTATAGCAGATGATGGGCGCACATTCAGTAGCACCGTAACCCACGGTATAGGGGAATTCGATGCGGCGCATGAATGCTTCCACCTCCTGGTTGAATGCAGCACCTCCGATAATCACCTCGTAGAAATTGCCGCCGAAGGCCTCTGTCACCTGCTGGCAAATCAGTTGTCTTACTTTCCTGCTCACTACTGGCATGCTCAGTAATAGGCGCATACGGTTGTTCTGTATCTTCGGGAACACCTTCTTGCGGATGATTTTCTCAATGATAAGCGGCACGGCGATGATTACCGCTGGCTTTATGTCGGAGAAGGCCTGTGCGATGATGGCTGGTGAGGGCACGCGTGTGAGGAAGAAGATATGACATCCTGTGAGGAATTCGAAGAGGAATTCGAAGGCCATGCCATACATATGTGCCATGGGGAGTATCGACAGCACGTGGTAGCCCTCTTTCATGTCCTTGCCCAGCACTTGGCATGCGAAGTCGTAGTTGCTCCACATGGCGCGGTAGGGAATCATCACTCCTTTCGAGAAACCTGTTGTTCCGCTGGTATAGTTGATGATGCACAGTTCGTCGGGCGACTGCTCCTTGTAGTAGTTTACATGCTCCTTGCGGAAATATTTCGGGTATTTCTTGCCGAACATCTCATTCAGGTGCTCACGGGCGAAGGTCAGTTTTTCACTGCGTGAGAAGAGTACCGAGTAGTCGGGGTTGTAGATGATACCTTCCAATCCCGGCATCTTCGTCGGGTCGATGCCCTTGGCCACCACATCACCCACAAAGAGTATCTTGGCGTCGCTGTGGTTCACGATGTTGTGCACCTGGTCGGGCGTGAACTCATGAAGCACTGGCACGCACACCGCCCCGTAGGTCAGTGTGGCCCAGAACGCCACGGCCCAATGGGCGCAGTTTCTCCCACAAATGGCAATCTTGTCACCGCGCTGCACTCCGCTGTTCTCGAACAGGATATGCAACTTCTCTATTTTTCGGGCCACGTCATGATACTGCAGCGTGATGCCCTTATAGTCGGTCAGAGCGTCAAGGTCCCAATGGGCAATGATGCTCTTCTCCATGATCTCGTTGAAACTGGGAATGTTTTCCATCGTCGGCGTGCGGTTATATAGATTGGTATAGATAGCGTTTGATACTCCGCTTTGGCGTTTTTGCAAACTCTTTGTCATGGATAATGATAGATGAAACATGGCAATATGTGGGGATAAGGTTGTTCAAATCTTTTCTGTTTTGCTCCATGATATTCTCAATGTCGACACGCGTGAATCCCATAGCGGTGGCTTCGTCGAAATCGGGATACACCAGTCCTACCAATTTGTCGTTGCGGCTCACTACCACGCTCTCGCTCACCATGGGCAGTGAGTTGAGCTTGTCTTCTATCTCTTCGGGATAGATGTTCTGTCCGCTGGCCCCAAGAATCATGCTCTTGATGCGTCCTCGTATGAACACATGTCCGTCGGCACTCATTGTACCCAAGTCGCCGGTGTGATACCAGCCGTCTTCATCGATGGCTTCACGCGTGGCTTCTTCGTTCTTGTAGTAGCCTAACATCAGGTTTGTACCGCGTGTCACTATCTCACCGGGGATGCGCTCAGGGTCGCTGCTCAGGATTTTCACCTCCATGCGAGCCACGGGCGTGCCACAACTGCCGGGAACGAAACTATCATAGTTGCTGAAGGAGATGAGCGGGGCACATTCGGTGGCGCCGTAACCTACGGTAACAGGGAAATCGATGTTCTTGAGGAACATTTCTATCTCTTGGTTCAAAGCCGCTCCACCGACAATCACTTGATAAGCTTTTCCTCCCAGTGCCTCCAACACCTGTTCGCAAATCTTCTGCTTAACCTTTTTATTTACGAAGGGCATGTTCAGCAAGATGCGCATGCGGTTGGTCTGTATGATGGGGAACACACGCTTGCGGATAATTTTCTCCAACACCAGAGGCACGCATATTACCACGGCAGGCTTCACTTGTGCCATCGCCTCGGCGATGAGCGAAGGCGAGGGGATGCGGTTCAGGAAATAGTTGTGGCATCCTTGGCAGAAGTCGTACAGGAACTCTATCGACAGTCCGTACATATGGGCCATGGGCAGTATCGACAGCGTGTTACAACCGTTTTTCATGTGCGGTCCCAAAATCTCCATGCAATAGTCCACATTGCTCCAAATAGCACGGTAGGGCAGCATCACACCTTTCGAAAATCCTGTCGTTCCGCTGGTGTAGTTGATCATCGCCAACTCATCGGGCTGGTCGCAGTGGTAATGCACATTGTCTATTCTGAAAGCCTCGGGATATTTCTTTCCGAACAACTCGTTCAGGTGCTGCCGTGCGTATGTCAACTGCTCGCTGCGGCTAACCATGATGGAGAAATCGGGTAGGGCAATCAATCCCTCCAACATGGGCATTTCCTCGGCGTCAACGGTTTTCATTACATAGTCGCCAACGAAAAGGAAACGTGCGTCGCTATGATTCACAATATTGTGAATCTGTTCTGCATTGAATTCATGGAGGATAGGCACTATCACCGCCCCATAGGTGATGGTGCTGAGGAACACCACAGCCCAGTGGGCGCTGTTTCTACCGCAAATGGCTATCTTGTCGCCTTTGCGTATTCCTACTTGTTCAAACATAATATGCAGCTTCGCAATCTTACGAGCTACATCCTTGTATTGGAGAGTTATGCCTTTATAGTCTGTAAGCGCATCTTGATTCCAGTTATCTTTAATGCTTCTTTCTATGTAGGCATTGAAGCTGGGTATGTTTCCCATTGCACAAATTTTCAAATTTTGTGCAAAGGTAATATGTTATTTGCACATTTCAAAACTTTTTGTGCAATATTTTATCATTTATCTACATTTTCATGTAAAATAGTAAAAAAAAGCCAAATCTTCTCTCTTTTCCGACATTTTGGTACTTTCATTCTACCATTTTGTCTTTCTATAATAGGGAGTCATAACATGCCTTCTTTTTCCTTTTTTTTGGGGGCATTTGACTTTTTTTCGAAAATAAAATCAATTATTCCAAAAAAGCCGTATTTTTGCAGAGAAAGATAATAAACCTTGTTTATGAGAAGAATCATTCCCTTTATTCTTGGTTTGGTGATGAGTGTGACCATGATGGCACAGTCAACAGGTAAACAAACATTGCAAGCGCGGATGTTGACCACCCGCCAACCCTCTTCCAAAGTGAAAACTTTTGGTGCCAATGGAAACACGGTTGAAGTAGTTCTCAAGTTGGATGACGCCACGGCCGAGACCACCATCGAACAACTCAAGGCGGCAGGTATCACCCTTCACTCACGACTTGGTCAACAGGTGTCGGCCACCATGCCACAGAGTGCCATCCATGCAGTAGAGCAACTGCCGGGAGTGGTTCGCATTGCCACCCACACTTCTTTGCCCAAGATGATGAGCGATGTGACAAGAGATGATATCCATTCGTCAGACGTTGATGGTGAACAGGGATTTGTTGGTCAACAGCCGTATACAGGTCAGGGTGTTACCATTATCGTCCTCGACAGTGGTTTCGACTTCCAACATCCTGCGTTCTACGATGAGCAAGGGAATTGCCGTATCAAAGGCGTATACATGCCTTATGACGAAGATGGAGTGGGAGTGGAAATTGATGGAATGACTCTTCCGGGTTCATTTTTTGACTCACCTGAGCAAATAGCCCAACTCACAACCGACAACGCCTATTTGTACCATGGTTCACACACTGCGACCATCGCTGCTGGCACTCGCTCACCACAAGGTTTTGGTGGCGTGGCTCCCGATGCCGATATCGTGTTGTGTTGCACCTATCCCAACAAAGGGGAAGATGAACCGATGTCGCTCTCTGAATTAGTCTCCACGCCCGGACTCTTCCATTCATTGGCGTTTGCAGGCCATTATGCCAAGCAACAACAGCAAAGGGTGGTGGTAAGTGCCAGTCTGGGCACCAACAATGGTTCGCACAATGGCAAAGGCGTGATAACGGAGGCCTTTGAGGCCTTGTGTCAACAAGGTGTGCCCGTGGTGTTATCATGTGGCAATGAGGGCGATCATCGCCTCACGTTGCACAAAATTTTTGAAAGCGACGACGACGTGTTGCGTGGCATGATGGGCAGCAATACCTCGTTGTTGGAAGGATATACCTACGCCGATGTGCCTCTCTCAATGCAGGTGTCTCTCGTTCAGCAAGAGACCGATGAAGATGACGAGTACGTCTATACCACCGTTTGGCAGTCGCCAGTGCTCGATGCTGATGGCGGTTCGTTGCTCAATGTCAACAGCAACGACGATGAGGTCCTCGCCGGAGGATTCGATGGTGAGATGAGTATCGGTGTGCAAAAAGGGGAAGACGGCACATACTTGGCATGTTATTACCAAGGCGAATTCACCTCTTTCAACTATCTTTTCGAAGTGACCATACGCAGTCAACAAGGAACAGAGCTCTACCTCTATGGGAACCATTTGGAATCAAGGGAGAGGGAGGGCTATTCTGATAGCAGCGAGTCGTTCATGACCATGAGCGACTGGACCACCGCTCCTGATGTCATCAGCGTGGGTGCTTATTGCGCCAACGATATCAAAAGGACATTGTGGAAAGAACCGCAACAAGACGAAAATAATACTTTAGGCGACATTGCTGCGTTCAGTAGTTTTGGAGTGGGAATCAATGGTGTCCAATGCCCCACACTGAGCGCCCCCGGTGTCAATGTCGTGTCGGCCATCAGCCATTATTATATTGATTTGATGAACCAAATGGGTGGCGACTTCGATGACGATGATGACGACTTCAATGACGAAGACGATGACTTTAATGACAACGATGACTTGTTCTACCTTTCCTCTTCCACGCCACAATTCCGCGAAGAGATGATGTGGAACGGGTTCCATTACACAGGCGAAGAGGGAACCTCACAGGCGGCACCTGCCGTGGCAGGTACTGTCGCTCTGTGGCTGCAGGCTGACCCCTCACTCACCGTGGCGGAAATCAAGGATATCATTGCCCAGTCATGTCGCACTGACGAGTTCACAGAGGCCTCGCCCGAAAGGTTTGGTTATGGAAAGGTCGATGCCAAGCGCGGAATGGAGTTGGTGCTTGAACGTATGTCGACAGGCATACAACAACTTCCTGACGACACCGCCATCTCCAACCACAACATCTTCATGCTTGATGGACGACAGGTCTATAGTACTCCCACCCGTGGCATTTACATTGTGAATGGCAAAAAGGTAATTGTACAATAATTCGATTGTTAATCCAACCCGTCCATGATGAAACTATGTTCCTCCTTAGGGCGTCTGTCCCATGCAGAGAAGAGACACGCAGAAAATCAAGAGGCAAATAACGGGCTTCTTCATGGAATATGTCTAAAAAGGGATGTCTATTGCTGATAGATGATTGAGCATATTTGCTGTGATATAGAATTGGTACGGATTGCCGTCTTTTGCGATGGCGTTTCGTATAACGTTCCAGTCGTCTTTGGTCAGCTTGCTCGTGTCGAAGGTGTTGATGGTCTCTATGTCACCCATGATGTTTTCAAGCCGGCGTGTGTTCCATCGCTCCCCATAGTGTAGGTTATATAGTTTCGCCCCATCTCGCTCCCTGTATAATTGAAAAACCAGTTCTTTCCGGTCTGCTTCATATTCGGCAAACTTGATCATGATGCCTCTGGTGGCCTCTATCATGTGTCCGTTTCGTTTGGCGTCACAGATGATTTTGGTGTCAGGAAGATGAACGTAGACGATGGCGTTATCATCGCTTTCTTCGGGAACAATGACTTGTACAGCGAAAAATATGGTATCACCACTCTCAAGTATACCGAAATTTCCCACATAGGTCTTGCTCAACATTTCGGGTGTGATGGACTCGTTGCCTGTCTTTTTCACATCGTTTTCCTGTACCCATCCCATCGGCAACTTGAACCATCCATTTTGCTTTTCCAACACAGGCTGTGTAAAGGGGGGAGGTAGCACGTGGTCATTGAAAATAGCAGTGAACAAAAGCTGTGTGTCGCCTGTAACAACGCTACTTCCAGTGGAAGCTCCTTGATATATTTTAGTCTGTGATGATAACTCCACGAAGTCTTTGGACTGTGCCAGAATACTTGTGGTTGATACAAATGTCAAAGGTAATGATATATCTGTTGACTGTAGAAAAAATAACTTCTAATTGTTAAGTCCTACGGAAACGTGGGACTTTTTTATTAGTTGCGTTATCTCTTCTTTTTATATCTATTCTTTCTTGACATAATTACTTCGGTAGTATCATCGTGTTCCTCTCCTGTTAACACGTCACATAGATACAAGAAATTATCTTTTCCATACTGTAAGTGTATTCTCCATCCTTGTATTTTGTTTATATAGGCACGATAGACACTAACATTTTTAATCCCACTAACTTTATGTAGTTGTGTGTGGGGAAAGTTTTTCTTGCGATGGTTTTCATTATCTTCTAACTCTGCAAGAGCCTTTAAAAAGTCACAATGTAAATCTTCTGTTAGGATTTTATAGGCTTTATTTAATACACCTAATTCATCCTTTAATGGTTTAGGAGTCATATGTTACGATACAACAAGTTAGCAACTGCGTTAAAAACTTCTACACTATCTCTTATTGATACAATACGCAATAATTGTATAATACGCTGATTAAATATTGGGTCTTCATCAAAGGTTAAAATAACGATGTGGAATCTTGTTGCTTTGAACATATACAGCGTACTATCTTTTTGGGCAACTGTAGCAGGAAAAACAACTCTATGTGAACGATATAATTTCCTCGGCCATGATTGTTCACGTGCAGATTCTACAAGTTCGTTTAGAGATTTATCTAAACCTCTACGCTCTGACAATGATAGTTGTTTCTCATCATTATCAAAACCTCTTGTTATTTCAATTACAACATTGCGTTTCTTTCTCATTTCAGTTTCACTGATATTTTTACAAATAAATATCTGAATGTGCCGCAAAGTTACAGTTTTCCCATTAAAGTCCGTCATGTTTTCTTGACTAAATTATTCAAATAGAGCATATTTATATAAAGACATACACATAAACATGAATATGGGCAATACAAACGATTATGAATGGGTGGAACTGCCAAGCAAGGGAAGATGCTACCCGGTTGATTCACCTCTTAGGAAAGGAAAGGTAGCTGTGGCATATCTCACTGCAAAGGACGAGAATATCATCATGAACCATAAGGCATACACCGACGGGAACATTATAGACTTGATTATTAAGAGGAAGATTGTTGACATGAATATAGACCCGTCCACACTTGTAAAAGGTGACAGGGACGCAATATTGATATGGCTCAGACGCACAGGTTATGGGAATGAATATCCTGTGACTGTCAGAAACAGCAACGGAGAGGGTGATACGTTTACAGCCACCATTGACCTTTCTGAAATAAAGAACCGAGAATTCCTGTTGCCAAGTGATGACAAAGGATATTTCTCTTACTTCATGAAGAACGGTGATGTAGTCAAGTTCAAATATCTCACCGGCAAGGAAACAAGGGAGATTGAAAACAGTATCACCGGGGATGAGAAGGACGAAGAAGACAATACATTTTTGACTGACACGTTGAAGACAATTACAATGTCAGTCAAAGGCAACGAGGACAGAAATCTCGTCAGTCAGTATATTGAAAACATGACAACAAGTGATTCATTCCTTTACCGAAGTTTCATTGAGGACAATATGCCCGGCATTGACACAGTTGTAAATGTTGAAGTACCAAACGAGGGGGTAAAGACAGTGTTGTTACAAATTGACGAAAGCATCTTGATGAATGTGGAATAATTGGATAGAGTGAATAGATATAATGGCAGAAAACAACAATAAATACCAAAGTCAAATGGATGACTTGATTCTCCAAAATCAAAAACTTGGAGAGAACATATGGCAGGCAGAAAAGAGTTTGGAGTATTTTCAACAAAGACTCCAAAAAGCGGCAGATGACTTATCCAATCTTTCAGCAACAGCATCAGTTGCAGAAAGGGAAAAAGCGGAAGCCGAGAAAAGAGCGGCAGAGGCAGAACGAAAGGTCGCAGAAAAGAGACTCAAAAAAGCAAAGGATGAACAGGAGTTGTACAAGTTGACACTTGATGAAAGGAAAAAGAACATCAAAGACAATGCGTCCAAAGCAGGGGTCAAAGTAAAAGAAAGAACTGCGGAACAGATTCTAAAAGAAGAGAGGAAGCAAGGATACTTAAACAACAAATTCGTAGCAAATCTTCAACAAAAAGGAGGCATGGGCGGAAAAGCCGGTATTGTAGGAGGTGTGGTGGATATGATAGGCGGTCTATTCAGTGCCGGAACTGACATTTACCTTGCAGAACAAAGAAAAACGTTGAACACGTGGATAGCCAATCAGGATATATACTTGAAGACGATTGAGACCACAAGCAAAATCTTCCAACGTAACATGAAAACATTCAGCAAGGGAATGCAAGGCGCGGTATCTTCTTCCTTTGCAAGCATTACACAAGGTGTCCAAGAGGGAGCATATTCGGCAGCGACCGCTTCCGTCGATGTCGCGGCAGAAACCATGACAAATTTCTATGACACTACCATTGACAAATTAAGATTGGCAAACTATGAGGTTGCAAGGCAGAAACAATTACAGGTAGAAAATCTGAAGGAAACAGCCGGACAATGGAAATCGGGTGTCGGTGCTGTAAGTGGTATTGTCGGAATGTTTGGCCCTGTCGGTTCAGTCTTAGGCGGACTTATGTCATCAATTGCAGAGAATACGACCAAAATACTGACCACCACTTCTGAAATGGAATTACAACGTTTGGAGAAACTGAATGAACTTTCAGAGAAAGAACTTGAAGTGATGAGCGAGGCTAAAAAGTCAGCAATTGCAGCAGCACAGGAATCTGTTTCAAAAGTGTTGGACTTCTCCAAGGCGATTGAAAACTTGTCACTCAAAACGGATGCTGCGGCCAAGTCAATGGCAAACATCATCGGCATGGGCGGCTATGCCGACAAATACGAGAAATTTGTCTTCGGGGCGGCACGGAACATGAGGTTCACAGACAGCAGTGGGGAAACCAAGTATCTCAACAAGAATGCGGAGGACATGTTGAAGATGCAGTCAGAATATGCAGAGACAAGCACACGTAACAACCTGATGTCACAGAGGGATTTCGTCAAGTCATTTCTGTTGGGTGAAACGCTCGGTGATGACAATCTCGCGGCAATGCTCCTTGGTGACATGGACTACTTCAACAAATCAATCGCATCGGGTACTGACTTGATTTTTGACATGTTTCAAGCGGCAAACAAAGCGGGCGTATCCAACCGGAAGTTCGCAAAGGACTTGCAGCAGAATTTGAGACTCGCTTCTAAATATACGTTCAAAGGCGGTGTCAAGGGCATGATGGAAATGTCGATATGGGCGCAGAAGACCCGCTTCAACATGCAGAATCTTGAAAACATGGTTGACAGCATACAAGATGGCGGCTTGGAAGGTGTAATAACCAAAGCGGCGAAACTGCAAGTGCTTGGCGGCGACATGGCGATGAGGGCAGACCCCATAGCGATGATGCATGAGGCATGGGCAGACCCGGAGGCTCTTATCAAACGTTTCGCAGACATGACCAAAGGAATAGGTTATTTCGACAGCAAGACGGGTGAGGTGGAAATCAAAGGACCAGAAGCCATGCGTCTGAAAGCATACGCAGAGGCCGCAGGGATAAACTATACAGACGCACGTGCTCAGGTGACACAACGGATAAAGGGTGAGCAGATAGACAGACAACTGACAAGGGATTACACCGATGAACAGAAAGCACTTATCTACAACAAAGCAAAACTAAATGAGAACGGCCAATGGGAAGTGAACGTATTGGATAAGAAAACCAATAAGATAGTGACCAAGGATGTGAACGACCTTACAGAATCCGATTGGAACAGCCTCATGCCCGTGGAGGAAAGTATAGAGAATTACGTCGGGAAAATTTACAACTTGCTCGACCAACAAGGCGGTGTGACCAATTATGCGCAGTCGGTATTGTCGGACGAGACATTTGAAAACTTAAAGAAGAATATCAATGACAGGATGGCCGAGAACTTGAATTGGGTTACAGAATCTTCCGGAACTCTTAAAAGCATGATAGAAGAGAGTAACAACTTCGTTACTGACCAAAACAAGCAACAGCATGATTTGATGGAAGCGACAACAGGCATTCTCAATCAAGAATACGAATTGATAAAGATGGGTACTGAGAAAATGCGGTTAAGCCTTTCTGAAGGAGGCTCAAATCTGAGGTTGGCACTTGATGCTGTTTATGACGAGTTGAACTATGAGTTGGCAAAACTACAGGGTGCAGATGAGGAAACCTTGAAAAAGTTGGCAGAGAAAGCAAACATCTCTAATGATAAATTAGCCGGGGCAAATAACGTTAGACAACATGAATTAGGGGTTGATGAAAACATAAAACGTGCATTGGAACAGGTCGCATCAAAATCAACACAAAGCGAATTCTCTGAACTTAAACAAATACAAAGTCAATTAAAAAAGGACTACGGTACGTTGACTTATAGTAATCAAGATAAATTTGACCCCTTTTTAGATAAACATACTGGTGGGCAAGAAATCTTAAATGCATTACATGATAAAGGTGTAATTCGAAATCCGAATACGGGAAGTCTTGAAGAAGATGAAATTATTAAAGTAAATGAAGCAATTGATTATTTTGTAAAGAATTATGAGTCACTTTATCGGCTAACAAATGGTTCTAAAGTATCTACAACACAATATGCTTCTCAATGGGGTGGAGGTTACAATCCCAATGCAGATTACACTGTTAAGGACGGTGTTGTGTCGGCAAATGGAAAGCCTATATTCACGCAAGCGGCACAAATAACACCAATACAAGATGGCACTGTTCAGGTAGCCCAATCATCTCCAAATGACAAGGCTCTCTTCGCTGAAGACAATGGACCATTTGATACTTTATTTAATGGCATTTTTGGTAAGGTCAATGAAATACATCGTGATATCAAATCGGGGACGCATTCAACTCAACCCATGAAACTTGAAATTAGCGGCAGTCTTGACTTAAGGTCGGGTGGTCAGTCGATAGACATAATGAACACGTTAAAAGAGAATCCGCTGTTTATACGAGAGTTATCCCGTATTTTGGCATCTCAGTTATCCAAAGCCCAAAATGGTGGCAGAGGTACAATGGAGATAGGAATCGGTAGTGTCTAAAATGTTAAAATCATTGACTTTATAGCAAGAATCAATTCTTTTTCTTACATTTGCACTGCCATTCTCTGAAAAGTGGATGGCAGACATATTTTGGAAGCGTTTTCGCTTTATCCTTTCATGATGAATCTCGACAACTCATCTTGGGTATTAAGGATAATGAGTGACGCTCCCTCTTGGTTGACATATGTACCCTTGTGTATAGATAAAGCCAAGAGCGTGAGCCGATGTCGTTACCTATACCCAAGGCAGTCGAGAGCCTATCATGAAGGTGATGACGATTGTAGGCTCACGCTTTCTTTTATGCCTCTTCAAGTTTTTCAAATAATAACTAATGTCTGTTGAGCCGAGGACATATAAAGTATAAATATAATGGATACGAAAGAGATTGAAGAATTAGGTGGTTCTCGGCTTTTTGGTAGCGAAGAACAAATCGAAAAGGTGATTTCTTTATCCAATATTGGTAATTGGGAAATCAAAGACGATGGAGATTTAATCTATCATGGTGACGCAGTAAATTGTATTAAAGAAGTAGAAGCATCCAATCTTCTGGAAATTGACGTTGCTCACTTAATGAGTAGAGTATGGAAAGATTACAAAGATGCATGTGATTTCTTCAATGCATTATTAGAGGCTTCAAGAAGAGCAGGATATGATACATTGACCATTGAGTTAAATAATCACTATAGGACAAGAATACAATAAAATGAATAAGTTATGAAAATACTACGTTCAATATTACTTGCAGCAATTGGTGTAGTCTTAATTGTTTTAGGAACTAATGATGCCAATCTCACTTCTACGTATACTGTATGTGAAATGGGCAAAGGAAGAACAGACACTTGGATAAAAGAAGAACACAACGAAATGAAGGAACTACTTTTCATCCTCGGTGGAGCGACCCTAATAGTCTGTGCCATCCCCACGAATCTGAAACGTAAGAAGGAAGATTAACCAACCTTTCTTACATCCTTGTAACTAACCACACAAAGTGAGCGTCTGAACAACTCTGCGAACCGGACGCTCTCTTTTTCTTTCCTTGTATTGTAACGGAACACCGCCTCGTCAACATAACGCTGCAAGTAAGCGGCTGATACGAAGTGGTAAATGCCGAAAATCATACGTTTCAACTGTCCCCAAAAGCCCTCTATGTTGTTGGTGTGGGCATCACCCACTACGAATTCCTTTGCATTGTGGTGAACGACTGCATGGGTGTACTCGCTGTCATAGAGCGAATAGTATCCTATGTACTCGTCAGTGAAGATACGCGAACCGGGCTTCACAAACTCGCAGATAATCGGCGAGAGGGTCTTGCCCTGTGTGTCACTTACCTTTTTCGCAATGACCTTGCCGCCACGTGCCACCATGCCGAACACGGGAGTCTTGGTCTTGGTTGAACGTCCCTGATTGCCCCCGGTCTTCTTGCTCTCATGCTTGTTCTTCTCGCGTCCGCCGATATACGCCTCGTCACATTCCACCTCGCCCGTAAGTCCTTCGGTATCCTGTGAGAACCGTGTGCGGATTTTCTGCAAGATATTCCAAGCGGTCTTTTGGGTGACAGCACAGTCTTTCGCTATCTGATGAGATGATATGCCTTTCTTATGGGAAGTGATAAGGTAGATGGCGATGAACCACTTGCGAAGCGATATCTTGGTGTTCTCGAATATCGTGCCTACAGTGACATTGAACTTTCGGTTGCACTCACGGCAGAGATAGCGACCGTCCCTGCATAAGTGGCAGTGATGACCGCCGCAGTAAGGACAGATAACGTCACCATCAGGCCAACGGTATTGGGCGATTGTCCGTTTGCAGATGTCATCGGTGTTGAAGTATTCCGTGACAGTGAAGAGAGTGTCGAATTTGGAGAAATCTATGTCCATAATGCCTTACAATTTGCTGTTTTTTATTCCCTTATATAATTGTAAAGCTAAGGTCAGGATTTTTCCAGTAAAACAGGAATTATTTTGGTTAATGATTGCTAGACAGATGCTAAAGATATCTAAAGTGTTAAAATCGTAAGGTAATAATAAGAAAATCACTGATAAACTCTTGGAATATCAGTGATTTTGTGTAGTTTTGTACTGCTTAACGAGTTGATTGTCTCACTCGTATGATAATAAATTTCAAATTTGTTACAAGAATGTTGACAAAAACTCAAAAGCAGAAGTTAGAACGAATCAAGTTCTTGATTACATACAAGAGCAAATTGATTTAATCTGTAAATCTTCGGGAGGTGGGGGTGAAGAAAGTAACTACCCGCCTCTTTCTATAAATATGAATGTCATTTGAAATCTTTTCAAGTAAAATGCTAAATATTTGGGGGAGATAATAAGAAAATCACTGATATACATGAGGGATATCAGTGATTTTGTGTAAATTTGCAACGTGTTTGTCTTACCATAGGCAACAAAACCATTATGTGTAAGATAAAACGCTACCCCCTCTTTTCAAAAGAGTGGTGTGAACAAGTCAGGGACTTGATTCGCAGAGTTGAACACGTGGCTCGGTAAGACGTGTAGCACCTTTGTTGTTGTCGCAACGAGGGTGCTTATATAAATATAAGCATCCATTTGAAATCTTTTCAAGTAAAATATTGATTTTTTAAAAGAATCTACAGTCAACAGGTATATCGTTACCATTATTTATTAAAAGAATCTACATTCGCAAGGGTGGATTTGAAAGAAAACTACACTCATTTGAAATGGTTCTTTCAGAATCTACAGTCAACAGATATATTATTACCATGTCAAAACGATTAATGCGATTTTTTTTTTCATGATATGCTTTGAGATTTAAGAAACAATCTGTCAGTTTGTTAAATATGATGAGCTTGCCATTTCGATAACAAACGCCTAGACGGTCAGCGTAGTTTACTCGTACCGCATCGACTTCGAGGGATGGATGTGCGAAATGAGGTAACTTGGACCTATCAACACAAGCACGCTCAGTAGCAGGGTGGCGATGTTGAGCAAAAGGATAAGGGGAATGTTGATTTCCACAGGAACAGTTTCCACATAATACGCTGCGGCATCGAGTTTCACCACTCCAGTGAAATGCTGTAGCAGACAAAGACCCAGGCCGATGATGTTACCGATGATGAGACCCTTGCCGATGATGAAGGCGGCAAACCAGAGGAACGTATGGCGCACAGTGCTGTTCTTTGCGCCCAAGGCCTTCAGTAGACCAATCATCTGCGTGCGTTCGAGGATGATGATGAGCAGGCCGCTAATCATGGTGAATGCCGCCACGGCCACCATCAGTCCGAGAATAATCCAGACGTTGAGGTCGAGCAGGTCGAGCCAACTGAATATCTGTGGGTTGGCGGCGGTTACCGTGCGCGATGTGTAGGTGTTTCCGTAACGGTCCTGCGTGCGGTCAATCTCACGGGTAACATCACGAGCTACCAAGTCAAGAGCGTCGAAATCATTCAGCGTCAGTTCGGCACCGCTGGCCTGGTCCGTCTCCCAACCATTCAGTTTTACTGTGCTATAAAGGTCGACGAGGCAGATGGACTCATCGAAATGTCTCAGGTTGGTGGCATAGATGCCAGCGATGGTGAATCGACGTGTACGCACGTCATCGTTGCCGAGAAAATATGCAAAAATGCGGTCGCCAGCCTTCACGCGCAGCTTGTCGGCCATCAGCCGTGAGATAACCAGTTGGTTGGTGCTCGCTGTGTCGCTGAACGTGGGCATGTGCCCCTCTACCATGTTCGTGGCGATGAAGGTGCTGTCGAACTCTGGTCCTACTCCTTTGAACATCACCCCCAGAAAATCTTCGTCGGTCTTCAGTATTCCCTGTTTCATGGCGAAGCGCTGCACATGGGCTATGCCAGGTATCGATTTCAGACGTTGCAGGGTGCTGTCGTCCATGCACACCGGTTGGTTGGCGTTCTCCTGCATCGACACGAATTCGCTCACCGTGATGTGACTGCCAAAACCGATGACCTTGTCGCGTATGGTATGCTTGAAGCCGATGACCACGCACACCGAGATAATCATCACTGCCAAACCGATGGCGACACCCCACATGCCAATCTTGATGGCGGGGCGGCTCACCTTTCGGGTGGCGGTATGGTCTTTGTTGATGCGGCTGGCAAGGAAAAACGGCAGGTTCACGGGTAATAAGTTGAGGAATTCTTAAGGAGCAGGGGGCAAGGAGCAAGAGATTACTCCGCAGTTTTATTGTGAATTCTGAATTATTCTTTCCTGCCGGGATAACTCTCCAGAGCTTTGCGGAGTACGGTGAGGGCATGCACCAAGTCTTCTTTCTTCAGCACATAGGCGATACGCACCTGGTCGATGCCGGCGCCCGGTGTGGTGTAGAAACCCGAGGCGGGAGCCATCATCACTGTGCATCCCTCGTAGGTAAACTCTTCGAGACACCAACGGCAGAACCGCTCGGCATCGTCGACGGGCAACTTGGCTACGGTGTAGAACGCACCCATGGGAATGGGAGAGTAGACGCCAGGAATGCGGTTCAGCCCATCGATGAGACACTTGCGGCGCTCCACATACTCGTCGTACACCTCGCGGTAATATTCTTCGGTGGCATCCAACGAGGCCTCGGCCACAATCTGACCGATGAGTGGCGGCGATAGACGAGCCTGGCAGAATTTCATCACGGCAGCCCTCACGGCGGCGTTCTTCGTGATGAGGGCGCCGATGCGGATGCCACATTCACTGTAACGCTTCGACACGGAGTCGATGAGGATGACGTTCTGCTCGATGCCTTCCAAATGGCAGGCGCTGATATAAGGCGAACCGGTATAGATATATTCGCGGTAGACCTCATCGGAAAAGAGGTAGAGATCGTATTTCTTCACCAAGTCACGTATCTGGTTCATCTCGCGACGGGTGTAGAGATAGCCCGTGGGGTTGTTGGGGTTGCAAATCATGATGGCGCGTGTGCGCTCATTGATGAGTTCCTCGAATTTTTCCACCTTGGGCAGTGAGAAACCCTCGTCGATGGTGGTGGCGATGGTACGTATCTTGGCGCCTGCACTGATGGCGAAGGCCATGTAGTTGGCGTAAGCTGGCTCGGGTACGATAATCTCGTCACCGGGGTTCAGACAACTGAGGAATGCGAAGAGCACGGCTTCGCTACCGCCCGAGGTGATGATGATGTCTTCGGGGGTGACGTGGATGTTATACTTGGCGTAATAACCCACCAATTTCTCGCGGTAACTCAGGTAGCCCTGCGAGGGTGAATATTCCAGAATGTCGCGGTCGATGCTCTTCAGCGCCGCCAGACCCTCTTTGGGGGTGGGCAGGTCGGGCTGGCCGATGTTCAGGTGGTACACCTTGGTCCCTCGCTTCTTGGCGGCCATGGCCAAAGGGGCGAGTTTGCGGATGGGGGATTCGGGCATCTCAACGCCGCGAAGGGAAATGTCTGGCATTATGTTATTTATCTTTATGGAGTGAAAACGGGAGAGAAAATGGAGGTTAATGCTAACTTCCATCTTTACTCCCTTATAGCATCCCAGATTTACTTTTTTACCTTTTTACTTTTTAATTTGGGTGCAAAGTTAATTATTTTTCGTGTAATAAGTGTAATTCGTTGTTCTTTTTTTAGAACTCACCATTCTGTGTTCCCTCCCTTTGGGAGGGTCAGGGTGGGTGTTAGAAGAACAACGTCACTTTCATCACGACATTGCGGCCCATGTTGTACACGCCACGGCGACCCGTCACGGGGTTCACGTCGGCATATTTCAATCGGCTCAAATGACTCTGGTAGGCGCGGTCAGTCAGGTTGGTGCCGCTGACGCTCACCTCGGCCCATTTCTTGCCCTTCACCATGATGTCGGCACCTGCCGACAGGTTCAGTAGGGTGTATGCCGGTGTGGCGGTCTCGGTACCGTCGGCTTCGTAGAAATGACTCTGGCGGAAATTCTGGTCAACCTCGAACGATAAATAACTGTTGTTCAGTATCTTGCCATGGTGGTTAATCTCCCATTTCACCTCCGATAGCCATCGGGGTGCGGGGGTGAAGGGCAACCAACGGCTTTCGGCTGGTTGGTGCATCTGACGGGCGGAGACCATCGAGAAAGTGTTGCCAAAGTGGAGGCTGTGGATGGGGTGGAAATCGACCTTGGCCTCCAGACCCATCAGCAGGGCGTCACCCTGGCGGAATGCGTAAATGGCATGCCCCTCGTCGGATGTCTCGCCGGTCTTGCTGGCGTAGATGTAATGGTCGATGCGGTTGGCAAATAGGGCCAGTTCGGCTCCTACATAATGACCGCTGTAGTCCATACCAAGGTCTACCTGCCAACTGTTTTCGGCTTTCAGCGACGAATTGCCGAGCTCATAACGCAAGGTGCCCTCATGCTCGCCGTTAGATGCCAACTCGCTCAAGTTGGGAGCGCGGAAACCACGGGCGAGGTTCATGCGGATGTTCAGTTGGCGGTTGGCGTTGAACACGGCGCCCACGCTGCCACTCAATCCGTTGAAATGGCGGTGGAAAGACTCGAAACGCACTTCTCCCTCTTCTTCCAGACGTTCGCTGTGCAGCCAACGGCGGTCTACACGCAGACCGCCATTGATGGTCCAACGGTCGAGGGTACGCGAGGCGGTGGCCGACAAACCGATGTCGAACAGATGGTAGGCGGGAATGAGGTATTCTTCGCCAAGGTTCAACGAGCGTTGGTACATGCCGTTCAAACCGATATTGTAACGCCAGCCCATGCGTTCTTCCGACAGATAACGGAAGTCATAACCCACGGTATGGGTTTGGAAATAAAGACCGTATTCATCGGCCGACTCTTCATATTCCTGACGTTGGTTCTGCTGGTATGACAGGTTGGCTTTCAACTGACCTCCACCCAGATAGATACTGTTGTCCCATACGGCCTTGTAGTGCTTCACCTGCTGGAAAGGCAAGGCCTTGGCATAGGTCTTCACATTGTCGGTGGCACATTCCAACTCGCCGGTGTCCTCGTCACGCTCTCCTTCTACGATGCTCGGCGTGAGGTGGTAATAACTCAAGGTCAGACGGCTCTGGCCCCATGGACGCATCACGCCGAACATGCCTTTCACGGCTTGCTCGCGAAACTGCGAACCGGCCACATAACCGTCGTATTTGTTCTTGTAGGCATGGGCCCACTTGCCACTGTAGCGAATGTCCCACAACCACCCTTTCTGGTTGCCGCCAAAGCGGAGGGAGTAGTCCACCAGTCCGTTGTTCGTTTGGTATTCGGTGGAGACATTGCCACCTATCTCGCCCTCGGGCAATAGGGGTGTGGTATGGAGAATGACCACTCCGGCCAAGGCGTCGGAGCCGTAGAGCAGACTGGCGGGACCTTTCAAAATCTCCACGGAGTGGACACTGGCACCGTCCACTTCCAGACCGTGCTCGTCACCCCACTGCTGACCTTCTTGGCGCACACCGTCGACACTCACCACCACGCGGTTGTAACCCAGACCACGGATGACGGGTTTGCTGATGCCACCGCCGGTGGTAATCTGCGACAGACCGGGCATCTTGGCGATGGCGTCTACGATATTGGTTGATGGGGTCTGACGGAGGTCTTTGCTCCGTAGTATGCTCACTGCTGAGGGGGTGTGCTTCAACTTGGCGTCGCCAGTGACACCGGTCACCACCACTTCGTTCAACTCCAAGTGGCGCCAAAACATGTCGGTGCTGTCGGTGGCTTCCTGGGCCAAACAGGTGAAGGAAAAGAAAAACAAAGTACCTGACAATATGGTACGTATGAATGGCTTGTCCATGCGATAAATCATTTGAATGAATAAAATGATGATGGTTTGCTAACCGTCATCTTGGATGATAGAGGAAAAAGGGGAGGGGTGTGGTGATTTATCGCACCGGAGGGGCGCGTAGGGAAATGACGATGGAAGCACAACGCTTCACATGGTCAATGCGTAAACTGGATGTCTTGCCGTTGTTTCTTATGTGGTAAGTGGCCATCAAGGCGATGGGCAGCAAATACATAAGACTGAGGAAATGGCAGAACACGCAGTCGAATGTGGGGGCTGTCGAGGCATTGATATGCGCTACGTGGGGCAAATGGGCCGCACACTCCACGCATTCGTCTTCAACGGCAACCTCTGCGGCGTGGTGGTGAAACGACGACAACAGCAACGCTGGCAGGAATACCGCCAACATAAACCATGATACGATGCTATTACGTCGAATCTTTTTCACGGTGCAAAAGTAATGATTTTTTCCCGAATATGATGATGATAAAAACAAAAAAGAAATAATATGCATTTCTTTCGCCCATTCATAATTATTTTGTACTTTTGCTCCCCGAAATCTTTATTTATTCAGAAATCGAAGTAAAATAGGGCCCCTTTAACTTCCATGAGCGAAGCGAATGAACACCCGTTTTAACTTCAAATTAAAACAAGACAATGAGATCAAGAACAGCTATTTGGTTCGAAACCAAAGTAAGGTACGAGAAGACTATCGATGATGGTTCACAAAAGAAAGTAACAGAACAGTATACGGTCGACGCTCTGAGTTTTACGGAGGCCGAGGCAACCATCATTGAGGAGATGTCGTCGTATATCAGTGGCGAATTCGAGGTGTCCGACATCAAGAAGGCCACCTATAAGGAGGTGTTCTTCAGCGAGGCCGAGGCTGACGACCGTTGGTACAAGGTGAAACTGCAGTTCATCACCATCGATGAGAAGACGGAAAAGGAGAAACGTACAAACAACTATTTCCTCGTGCAGGCTGCCACACTCCCCGGAGCCGTGAAAAGCATCGAAGAGGCTATGGGCAAGACCATGATCGACTATGTCATCGCACAGGTGGCGGAAACGCAAATCATGGACGTGTTCGAACACCAGGCTGCTCAGACGAGTGAAGGGTGACGAGTGAATGAAGCACATGATTCAGGAAAACCTTAACCGGATAAAGGCTCAACTGCCCGACCACGTCACGCTCGTGGCGGTGAGCAAGTTCCATCCCAACGAACGGCTCATCGAGGCATACGACGCCGGACAGCGCATCTTCGGCGAGAGCCATGAACAGGAAATGACGGCAAAACACCAGTCATTACCTGCCGATATCGAGTGGCATTTCATCGGTCACCTGCAAACCAACAAGGTGAAATACATCGCGCCTTATGTGTCGATGATCGAGGCGGTGGATTCCATGAAATTGTTGCGCGAGATAGAGAAACAGGCGGCCAAGCACAACCGTGTCATTCCTGTGCTCCTCGAACTGCATATCGCGCAGGAGGCCACCAAATATGGTCTCACACTCGACGACTGCCGCGCCTTGCTCAGTGACGGTGAGTGGCGCTCCATGAGTCATGTGAGCATACAGGGACTGATGATGATGGCGTCCTTCACCGACGATGAACAGCAGATTCGTAAGGAGTTCCTCACGGCCAAGACGTTCTTCGAAGAGGTGAAACGCGACTATTTCGCCGATGACGACCAGTTCCGCATCCGTTCATGGGGCATGAGCGACGATTTCCCCATCGCTGTCGAATGTGGCAGTACCATGGTACGCGTGGGCACCTCCATTTTTGGACATAGGGAGTATTGAAACCTCATAACCGAACACTTTCTCAAGTAAAAGGAATCCTCTCCCTCCACCATCTGTCATATCAATAAAACGTAAAAAAGAAGTCCAAAATCAGGACTTCTTTTTTACGTTTACCCTTTTACCCTTTTACTTTTTTACCCTTTTACTTTTTTACTTTTTTACCTTTTTACCTTTTCAGGATTTTCCGGTATGTGCCGTCACTCATGCGTACGATGTTGATGCCACGTGTGAGGCCATCCTGCTGACGACCGTCGATGCTGTAGTAGCGTGTCGGACCGTCATAGTTGGCGATGGCGGGACGGCTGATGCCAGAGGTCTCGTCGGGAGTGCCGCCCAGGTTGTCCATACAGAAATAGCCCGGTGTGGTCATGCCCCATTCGTTGCTACGCGAACTGGTGATTTCGAAACTGAGACTCTTCACCTGACCTAATTCGGCAAGGCTTACCCACTGCCAACGGTCAAGGTAATAGTGGTTGGCCGCATCTGTCGAACGATAGTCGGCTAGGTGCACGGCCGTCGAGGCCTGTGTGTCGTCGGCCAAGGTGGCGTTGATGGTCAACAAGCACCAGTCACCTACGGTGAAGGCTCCGGGTGTATAGCCGTCGCTTTCGGTGTAGGCTTTCACGTTGTTGGCCGTATTGGTGATATACATACCACTGATCACCTTTCCCTCGGGGTCGTTCACTGTCACGGTCTCACCATAGGCGCTGGGGAAGGCCACCACATAGTTCGAAGAGCCACCGTAACCGCTGCCCACACAACTGTGGTACTGGTCATCGTAACTGCTGAAATCGGTGGATGTCTGGTTCGAGATGGCATAGCCCGACCAAGAGTCCCATGCGGCATTATACAACGTGGTGAAGGTAAAACCACCACTGTTCAGCTGCACCTTTGTCACTTCACTGCCCCAAGCGTCGGTGGTCTGCTCTCCTTCCATACCCGAGCCGTTGATGAAACTCTCTGGCTGGAGGGCGATATCCTCGAAGTGTGCCATGCCATCGATGAATGTGTTGGCAACAAATTGCAGGGTCACCACGCCATTGTTCTCTTCAATGTCATAAAGACCTTTGCCCAGTTTTTCACCTGTATACACCTGTAGGTTTGGCAGTCCGCTGGCATCATCGAGCATCGAAACATTGCTTGTTCCTGGGAACGGGTCGCCGGCCAACTCATCAAAGTAGTCTTCATTTTTCACAGTCACGCCATCGATGTGTTTGTTGCTGAAACACAGTCCGTCGGCAGGCACAACAGCCATGCGTGGATGACCGATGGTGCTGTTCACACTGTTTGAACTCAACGAGAAAATGTTGGAGTCGTAGTCTACATGGTAAACCAACAGACCATGCCCTTTTTGTGCGACGTTGATTTCCTTGTCTTGTATATTCTCGATGATATAGTATTCTTTTTTCGAGGGGTCGTTGTCGTTGTGGATACGGTAGGCCTTGCCGCCGGCATCCAGTGGCTTCAGTTCCAGAGCCTGTGTCTCGGTCAGGTCTTCAATCTCCAACCATCCGAAGGCCTCACGCTCCCATGCGGTGTAGGCACAGGGCCTGTGTCCGTTCTGCAGGTAGTTGCCATAGTCCATGACGCTCCACGTCTCCATCGACTGGTTGTCCCTCTTCAGTGACGTTGGTACGGGGTAGAAGTCGGGCATACCCATGCAATGGGAGAATTCATGGATAAACAGACCGGTGCCGTTCATGCGCAACAAAGGCTCTTGGGTGTATGCGCCGGGGAAACCGTTCAATTCGTTGTTCACGCCATAGCGGCTTACGACCTTGCCATCGAATTTGCCAGCCGCCACGGTGCCTGACTTCGGCCAGATACATTCGGCGGCGTTCTGTGTGTAACTCTCGCTATAGCCGGCGTAGATGATATACACCAGGTCCACCTTGCCATCGTCGTTCCCATCATATTGTGAGAAGTCAATCTCCGCATCGGCCTTCATGCATGCATGCTTCAACAACAACTCCATATTCTCGCCGGTACCACCTTTTACTGTGCCTCCGTAAAAAGAGAGCTCGTTGTCCATTCTCACAGGACCGTAGACATCAAACTGAGGCACGAACTTACCACCGCTCATCACTTGGAAATATTTCGCCACGCTGCAGAGGTTGGCATTCTCGCGGTGGCCCAAGTTTTGCAACGGCTCCATGCTGTTGAGGTAAGGGTCAAACGATGCCTTGGGGTCGGGCAGCGAGAAAGGACAGTCGGGGAAGTCAACCAGGATGACCACCGCCTTCGGCGTTCCCATGTGGGGGAATAGCGTGCTGCCGCTGATGGGCTCGCGCATCTTCACGCGACGTGGCTGCTCGCGCTGTGCATACTGAAAGAAAAGGTTCGTGTCCTGACTGTTGGCCAATTGCTGCTCCGCCGCGCTGCGCATCGACGGGTCGTGGGCCAATTGCTTGGTGGCTTGCAGTTCACCGTCGGCATCTATCTGGGCTACGAAGAAATCATTGCCTTCATGCACCAGCAACACTCCGTCGGTGGTGGTGTAGTAGTTGAAATCTTCGTCGCCATATCCCAGCACGGTGAGCTGTGTGCCGTCGCTCTGCGTAATCACAGCCGGACCGGGATATACGGGAGCGCCCCACGTCACCAACGACATGAGCGCCACAATAATAGATGTAAATAGTTTTTTCATATTGTTGAGTTTTTGAGTTTTATTATCTTCTTCATCTCGAACAGTTCTCCTTTCACCCCAATTTTCAATCTTCAATTTTCAATCTCAGCTCTCCGATTTTCAATTTTCAATAAAAAAATACTGTCCCTTCTTCTTTGTCCTTCTGCCGTATTCGATGGCATGGTGTGGACAGTGGTGGTAGCAGGCGAAGCAACTCAGGCACTTGCCATCGTGCGACCATTGTGGGTGTTTATCCTCGTCGATGCTGACGGTGTGTGTGGGGCATGCCTTTTCGCACTTTCCACAACCCACACAACGGTCGGCAACCACATGAAAAGGCTTGTCAGTTAACAGATGCTTCACGAACACATGGCCAATGACGCGACTATTCACACGGGGCCATCGTCCTCTAACGATATGGTGCTCATTCTGCACGCCGTCTTTGATGAGTTGGGCGTAACGCTCCAGCGTAGCTGCCGCAGCTGCCTTCTTCTCGCGTTCACGCTCTGGCGGATCCACATCCATGAAGGGCAGACCGACGTACGACTCGGGCATCAGCAACGAATAGGTGCTGTCCACATGCACGCCCCGTGCCGCCAGGTCGGCGCACATCATGTCCATGGCTTCACCCACGGTGTCACCGGCAGTGCACAGCGCCCAACAATGGTGCCCTTCGGCATCCTTGATGCGCAGATGTTCCACAAAGCGCCGCACAGACAATGGCGGACGCCATCCATGCACAGGAAAACAAAAACCTAACCGCTCGCCGGGTTCCAAGTCATAGCAGACTTCTTCGGCCTGTTGTGGCGACATGAAGACTAGACGTTCACCCAGGAGGGAGGACAAGGAGCGTGCGGCCCATCGTGTGTTGCCCGTGCACGAAAAGTAGAATATCACGGTGCAAAAATAACATATATTCTCCAACCAACCAAGAATTTGCGATGATTTGAACCTTTATTTAGCTTTTTAACGCCAATTTGTTGCCCAATTCAGAAAAATGCCGTAATATTGCAAATTAATTTTGAGAAATGAAGTAAAATAGGAAGTAAAGCACTTTATCTTCCCCTTTAACTCCAAAAATATAATTGAAAAAATGAACATTTCCAAAAACGAATACTGGCAGCCGGAACTGGAGACGATGCCAAGGGAACAACTCAGGGAACTGCAACTCAAAAAACTGAAACAGACGGTGGCCACATGCCTCCGCTCCCCGTTTTATGCCAAACGACAGGGCGAACTGGGTATCACACCTGAAAGTATCACCTCGCTCGACGACCTGCGTCGCATACCTTTCACCGTGAAGAATGACCTCCGCGAGGCCTATCCTTTCGGACTGGTGGCAGGGTCGCTCGACGATGCCGTACGCATCCACTCCTCGTCGGGAACGACGGGCCATCCCACGGTGGTGGCTTACAGCCGTCACGACATCGAGTCATGGGCCAACATGATTGCTCGAAGCATGTATATGGTGGGTTGCCGCAGCACCGACGTGTTCCAGAACAGTTCGGGTTATGGTATGTTCACCGGCGGTCTCGGATTCCAATATGGTGCCGAGTATCTGGGCTGTACCACAGTGCCCGCAGCGGCAGGAAACAGCAAACGCCAAATCATGTTCATACGCGACTTCGGCACCACATGTCTGCATGCCATACCTTCGTATGCCATCCGTCTGGCCGAGGTGTTCCATGACGAGGGCATCGACCCACGCAGCACCAAACTGCACACTCTCTTCATCGGTGCGGAGCCGCATACCGAGGAACAGCGCCAACGCATCGAACGGATGTTGGGCGTAAAAGCCTACAACTCATTCGGCATGACCGAGATGAACGGACCTGGCGTGGCCTTCGAATGTAAATACCAACGGGGCATGCACCTCTGGGAGGATAACTATATCGTCGAAATCGTCAACCCCGACACCCTCGAGCCGGTGCCCGATGGCGAAGTGGGCGAGATGGTGCTCACCACGCTCGACCGTACGCTCATGCCCATCTTGCGCTATCGCACTCGCGACCTCACGCGCATCATCCCCGAAGAGTGTCCCTGTGGACGCACGCACCGTCGCATCGACCGTATCCTCGGACGTACCGACGATATGTTCATCATCAAGGGCGTGAACGTGTTCCCCATGCAGGTGGAGAAAATACTTGTTCAGTTCCCGGGCCTGGCTTCCAACTACCTCATCACCCTCGACACGGTCGACGACAACGACATCATGACCGTCCAGGTGGAGGTCGACGATATCCCCACCGACATCTATCCTGACATGCAGAATATGGTGCGTGCCATACAGCGTGCCTTGAAGGATGAGATACTGCTCACCCCGAAGGTGAAACTGGTGCAGAAAGGTTCGTTGCCAGTGAGCGAAGGCAAGGCGGTGCGCGTGAACGACCGTCGCAACAACAAGGCTAAACCCATGGCATGAAGCGTCTTGTCCACATATCGACTATGAGGTGGCTCTGTGCGCTGGCCGTGGCATGGGGCTGTGCTACCATGTCTCTAGCCCAGGACGTGATGCGTCGCACGCTCATGACCATCCCCGATAGCATCGTGCCTTTCGTCAACCATAGCATGATTGGCGAACTGGTGGAGTTCGCTGGTCGTGGGGGCACTGCCGAGGTGAAGAACAAACTCGATGGCATGACGTCGCTCGATTCGCTCACACAAACCTATGCCGCCTTCTCACTCACTCAGGTCGATAAGATGCAACTCATGTTCCTGCCCAGAACAGTGGGCGACAGCATCATCTGTCTAATCCACACCTGCTATGGCCCTGAGCCGGAGAGCACGGTGCAGTTCTATACAATGGGATGGCAACAGTTGTCCAACGATGAGTTCGTCGCGCCGATGACCGTCGACCAACTCGTTCAAAGGCCCGACACGATGGATGCCGACGAGTTCATGACCCTTCGGCGCCTCATCGATCCGTGTCTCGTCTGCGTGGTGCCTGACCCCCAGGAAAAGACACTCACTTTCTCTTTGTCGAAACCATTGCTGAACGAAGCGGAAAAAAAGGCGGTGAAATCTATATTGTTGCAAAGAACTGTTAAATGGAACGGTAAAACATTTTAATAATGTTAAAATATAACACTTTTGGTGTATAATTATGCGGAGTTAGGAAAAAACCGTGTAAATTTGCACCGTGTTTTTCATGGTATTAGATTATTAAGGTTAATTAAGATTGGTTGTCGTGAGACAATCAATTTTTTTTGTGCCTATTTCAAACCTCGAATGGCCGCACATTTCCTATTGATTTCCTTTTTGAAAGAAGTCCGCATAATCTGAATAATCATTTCTTTTTATTTCTGATTCAATTATGGCAATTTCTGTGAATAAACTGTGCATTTCTGTGCCTCCTCAGAATGGGTCCTTTCTTCTCTGCATGGCGCGAGTACGTCGGCAGTTAGCTTGTTCTTTCAACAGCAACAACAGCTCTTCGCTTCGTTTTTCGTGAGCGGGAGCGGAATCGGGGTTGACCGTCAGCAACCAACGCCAGATGATACGTTCAACAAGGAAGTCGATGAGCGTGTTGCGTGAGACACCCCACCTCATCCAAGGTCTGGCTTCGTCAAGAGCGCTGTGGTAATAACGTGTGAGTAGTTCGTCGTCGTATTCATTGGCGGCGATACGTTCATAATGGTCTGGTGAGGTGACTTCTTGTCGGCTACCCTCATAGGCGGTGGCCATTGCCACCTGCCGCATAACTTCTTTTTTCATATCATTTTAGTGTTTAAAAGTTTATACCCCGACCCTCCAGGAGGGCAAAAATCTCATATTCCTAAATTCGGGATTAAAAACTTCGAGTCTTTCGTACCTTTTAATTCGTGTTATTCGTGTTCGTTTTTTCCCTCACCCCGTAGTAGTAAAACACATTCGTGTCTAGTCCTCAATTTTCAGGTGACTGATGCGCTCGTCGTGCGCCATCCACCCCGCTATCGCCACGCGGTACCAGCGCCATGGCGAACCGACAGGCCTAAGGAGTATAGGACAACGACTGCTGCCCAGTAGGTGCCAATGATATTGGTCGTTGCTGCCCCAGAGCAGGATGCAGAGCAGCGTCCCATTCGTGTCATGTCTCTGGCGAAACAAACCGCACACCTCCACACGGCGCCATCGCTGGAGTGAGTGCTCCGGCGTGCTGATTTCCCGGGTAAGTGCCACCACGGGGATGGTGCCGCCAACGGGGTCGATGCCCATTTCCATCAGTCCCCAACATCCGCTGTCGAGGTCGACGGTGGCATGGAGCGTCTGCGAGGGGTCGACGACGGTCACCTGTCGCTGCCGCCTGTTGCAAACGAGGGTGGAGCGGTCACTCCATGTTAGCCATCCACTTGGCAGAGGTGCGAACCGTTCGCCGAAGAGCGTGTGCATCATCATGTTGAAATAAGGTAGGGCATTCGTGTCGAACAGCATACCGTCCAGGGCGCCGCTGATGCGTGTTGCCTTGCCACCGTCCAGTTGTATCAGACCATCGTCGCTCAGGTATACCACCTGGTCGGCGGTCTCCGCTGGCTGCGCCATGGTACAGGCATAACGGCTCACCTGGTATTTGCCACGCCACGACGTGCCGTCGCCTCGTTGCAATGCCCATACGCCGTCGGTGCAGAACACATAGAGCGGATACTGTCCGAATTGGATGCCGCCGTACCGCCGCACACGGGGCGTGAGGGCGGTGATGGTGCCGTCGCCCACGGTTATCCGCCCCGTGGGAGGGAAGACCAGGGGGTTGCCCTCCAGAGAGGTGTATAACATATTGCTGTCCGTCGTCGGTGTCGGTGTCTGCTGTGCCATGGCCATGGCGGCTACCCACTCGTTGGCGCTCTCCCTCGTCCATAGGTCGGCCACGGCTCGCCATCGTGCGGCATCGTCGTCATACCTCATGCTCCTGGCCTGTTGCAGTACGACGCTGTGCACCACCGGGCGACTGGCGGCATGACCACCACTGCTGCCGCTCCAAAGACCGATGGCCATGCCTGTAGAACCAACCTGTCGCAGCGAGAGGTCACGGCGGTAGTGGTGCTCTCCCTCGCTGTCGTGAAAACACAGGTGTAACTCCATGAGAAAAGCCGTACTGTCGGGATAGGCGATGATGCCGGGCAACGGATAGCGCACATGGTCGTGAAACGCCCGTGTCGTCGCCGTGGCACCATTGCGTAGGTGCACCACGCTCACCACTTCAGCCGTCAGTCCTTCCTCATGCTCGTCGATGTCGGGCCGTTCTCCGCACAGACATTCCATCATTCGCTCGTCGGCGCTGCCTCGTTCCGTCGTGTCGAGGTTCCTAAACACATAACTCGTGGCGATGCTGAACGGACTGGCTTGCAAGGTGGATATCTGTGCGGCGCACAGCCGACCGTCGATGGTGCGCATCACACGTGCCCCGAAGTCATGTCGGTGCATGTCGCTGATGTCGAGCACCTCACCATTGCTCTCGCGCGGGATGAGCATCGTCGTGCCGAAGTCGGCGGTGGCGATATGCAGCACATGGCGGAAAGTGGCCCTCGCCAGTCGCGCCGCCACTACATTGCCATTGACCCAGCCGAACGACAACCGTGTGGCCATGCCGCTCTCGTCGGTGATGATGGTTGCGGCACCGCGCAGGTCGAGCCGTGTCAGTGGCTCACTCTGGTAGATGTCGATGCCCTGCACCAGACGTCCCACCATCATCATGTCGACGTCGTTGGCGAGGTTCACCGTCACGGTATGGCTGTGCAGACATGCCGTGGTGCGTAACCGCTTCTCGTCGCCGTCGGTGATGACCTCTAGCGTGGGCTCGCCGTCGGCGGGAATCAGTGCCATGGGGTTGCTCATCAGGATATGACTGCCGTCAAACAGGCGCATGGCGGCGATGACGAGGCTGATGTGCTTATGTTCTTGCCGTCCGCTGCGGGCCATCTCCTTGTCGAGGGCTTGCTCGGCATGGGCGAGGGCTATGGTGGCGCCTGTTGCCACGTCGTCGTTCTCCCATTCCGTGAACAACTGTCGCAGGAGTGTTTTCTGTCCGCTCACCGCCTTGTCTGGCTCTTGCAGACATCGCTGAAGTGTGCTGTCGACGGGGATGGTGAGTGTCACGCGCCGTTGCGCCCGTTGGTCTATCGTCATCGTATAGCGCAGGTCCTGCTGTCGTAGGTGGTGCCACTGCTCACCATCCTCGTCGTAGAGCGAGTAGAGCAGATGGTCATCGTAGGCCGTCACCATCAGGTCGTCGATATATGCCACGGCATTGACATGCTGTCCCTCCCCGTCGAAAGGGACTGGCGAATCTCCCGTCTCAAATGGCGGAACTGGTGGAAACATTTCGTTTACTTGTTGGGGATGCAACTCCCCGGCGTGAGCCACGAGGTTGATGGCGAGGCTCAACTCGCCATCCCGTGCCTCGTGCTCCGAGGGCATGGTGTTCATGCCTTTCAGTGTTATGTTTTTCATGGTATAGTTGTTGCTTAATTGGGAGTAAAAATGGAAGTTAATTCGCTTCGCTCATGGAAGTTAAAGTGGAAGTTAAAATGGACATTACTCCGTCCCTGATTTTTTTCTATTCACTTTTCACTTCTATTGTCTTCACTCCTCCACTCCTTTCACTCCTTTCACTCCATAGATTAGCATTTGTCCAGCACGAAGTGCTTAACTTCCTTTTATAACTTCCTTTTATAACTTCCTTTTATAACTTCCTTTTATAACTTCCCTTTATAACTTCCCTTTTTACTTCCCTTTTTACTTCCCTTTTTACTTCCTTATATTACTTCCTCTTTTACCTTTTTACCCTTTTACCTTTCAAAGCTATTGTCCAGCACGAAGTGCTTAACTTCCTTTTATAACTTCCCTTTTTACTTCCCTTTTTACTTCCCTTTTTACTTCCCTTTTTACTTCCTTTTATAACTTCCCTTTTTACTTCCCTTTTTACTTCCCTTTTTACTTCCCTTTTTACTTCCCTTTTTACTTCCTTATATTACTTCCTCTTTTACCTTTTTACCCTTTTACCTTTTTACCTTTCATTATTATCACCACCGCTTTTCCCATGGGAATCTCAGTCACCTCGCCACAAATCACCCGTGCCTGTTCCGCTTCGCCTGTTGTGTGTAGCACGAAATGGGTCAGTCGCTTGCTGTTCACACGCATATATCGGCTCCGTTCACCGTTCACGGCGCGGCATGTCGCCTCATGGCGACCATTTCGGCCACCTCCGTTTCGTCTTGCGTAGAGGTAATATTCATGTGAGAACCCTTCGTCGATGGCGATGTCAATCACGTCACCCGCCTTCAGGTCGAGTGCTTTACTCACGCGGGCGCAGATGTCTATATGTCCATCGCGCCAAAAAGTGATGTCACTCTTTCGGCTGTTTTCCAGGATGCTTTTCATGGCAGGTGTTGATAGGGTGGTGTGTACGAAACGTGACGGTGGTCACGTAAACAAATATTCTTGTCTGTTCTATGCGTCGGCGATGTGCTTCGGCCGACTGTCGTGAGGGGTGAATCTGCGAAGCCAGGTAGTACCTGTCGCTCCCGGCCTCGCCGATAATCACCGCAAAGAATCTGCGCCCGAACAGACGCTCGGTTATCCTTCTAGCAATCTTATTCATCTATTATAGATTTTAGTGTTTTGTGTCGGTTATTGGGGACTTACTTAAACGCATCTTGCAGCGCCTGCTGCAACTCATCTTTCGCTTTGTCGAATTCCTTTTTCATCGACTGCTTCAGCGTGTCCAGACCAGCCTTCAGCTCACTTGCTTTCACGCCCAGACTGTCGGCGGTGCCACTGCCTATGCCCAGTCCATTGAGCAGGTCAACCATCGTGCTACCGAGCGTCTGCTCCAGATCCACAGTCGTGTTGCCCAACTGTTCTATCAGTCCACTGGCAGCCGATTTCAGGTAGTTGCCCAGGTCGCCCAGTTCACTGAAGGTGTCTTTGAATTTTGTCTTCGCCACGGTCATCGCGATGCGTTGTTTCAGGTCCGACACGGTGCGTTGTTCGCTCTCCGTCAGTTCCACACCTTCCAGTTGGGCACGGATATCCTTGTATTCCTGTTTTGATTTCTCCCACTGTTCCTTGCTGTAGTTCTGACCGTTGGTCTCCAACTCATACGTGTACTGCTCCAGATTCTTGATGGCGCGACCTTTCTGGTCGCACGAGCCCAACAGGAATACTCCCATCAGGGCCACCATCATCATAACAATTGATTTTTTCATGTCTCTTGAGATTTTAAATTAAACATTATTCGTTATTACATTGTTTCTTTATTTCATTATTACGTCTTTCCCTAAATTATTCCCTCTTCCCCTTTTACTCTTTTACCCTTTTCCCTTTTTACCTTTCAAAGCTATTGTCCAGCACGAAGTGCTTAACTTCCTTTTATAACTTCCCTTTTTACTTCCTTATATTACTTCCTATTTTACTCTTTTACCTTTTTACCTTTTTACCCTTTTACCTTTTCAATATCCTACCTCCTTGGGCTTTTTCTTGATGACATAATAGAGGGCGCGAATGTCATCTTCGCGGAGAGTGAAATCGTGGTATTCCGGCGATGGGTTCAGCGAGTGGAAGGTCAGCGTGCCCTTGTTCAGGTCCTGTCCTATCATCTGCTTGATGAGCACCGACGATCCGAACACCACCACCCAATAGGGACGGGTGTGGAAACGGATGGGGTCGCGCCAAAATACCCGTTCCAGTTCGCGGCACAACACACGGTCGCCCGCCTCGAAACTGTCACGGCTACCCGTGTCCATGGAGTCGCCCTTCACCTCAAACGACAGGTAATGACCTTTTCCCACGCGGTCCACCTCGTATGTCTCCTCGCTCCAGTCATCCTGGATGGTGTCCAAACGGTCGGACGGGTTGGCGAACTGTCCGAAACAGGCGTATGGCACATGCTTCACCGTCATGAGCAATTGGTCACCACGCTGGTAGAGTTTTGCCCCTTTCAATGTCTCACCGAAGAACTGGCCTTCCTGTTCCTCGACGGGAGTCACCTCTTCGTGCTGTGAGGGGAGTAACATCTCACCTTGGCCGTTCATCAGCCAGTCACGGTTGATGCGTGGCTCCATCTCACACAGTTTGTTCACAAAACGGCCGCTCACGGGCACATGTCCGTTGACGATTTGCGAGAACGACGATTCCTTGTAACCCAGGCGGTTCGACAGCACTTTCTGTGAACTGCCGTACATGCCCTGTTGCAGCATCCATCGTATCAATATCTTTAGATTTGTCAACATATCCATGACTGAAAAATATTTATATTCTTTATATTTTCTTTATATTTTCGGTGCAAATATATATCTTTTCGAAATAACCTCCAAATTTTTTCGCCTTTTTTTTCGATTTTTTTCAATTTGTGCTATTCCTCCTATCGTTGCTATCTCTTCTAGACCAAAAATGAGAATGCGGATGACAGAGGCTGTGCCGTAGGACTTGCCACAGATGATGAAGAGAAGGGCTGCACCTACAGTTGGCGAGTGGCAGAGGAAATAACGGAGTAACCTATCTGAGCTACGCCTTGGCAGCAGGGGAAATCTGGCAGAACTCGACCGTTTTAAACTTTTAGGTTTTTTCCCTTGGTACAAACTGGGAAAATCTATATATTTGCAACGAAATAAAATACCAATATTATGAAAGTTGTCAAAACCATATTCATAGCGTTATTGGTACTGCTGGGTATTATTTATGGATTTGCCTATCTCGATACTTGGCTGTTCTCGTTGATATTGTTCTGTGTCCTTATTTATTTCTTTGTACATGTCTTGCGTAAATGGGGAAATGATTCTGATTCAAAAGATGATTTTTTTCTTTTCGGAGACTGATATGCCTCACCCCTTCTAGGTTCTAATACTATAGGTATCCAAACATTTTTAAACCATAAACTCATGAAAAAACTATTATCCATATTGCTTTTCGCCCTCCTTCTGCTGCCTTCCATGACAATGGCGCAGACTGACAGGGTGCGGCGACCGACAGGCACCACGGGCACCACAGGTGGCGGCACAAAAGGAGGTACAAAAGGAGGTACAAAAGGAGGTACAAAGGGTGGTACGAAAGTAGGCACAAAAGGTGGCACGAAAGGTGGAAAAACCGGCGGCACCTCTTCTGCTCCGAGAAGGGCCACCACGCCGTCCTCTTCCGGCTCTTCCATGCAGAACATCACTATTACCGCCAATGGTGTCACCTTCACTATGGTGGCGGTGCAGGGTGGCACGTTCACCATGGGCGCCACCTCGGAGCAGGGCAGCGATGCATATAGTGATGAGAAACCCGCTCATCGCGTGACACTTTCCAACTACTACATCGGTCAGACGGAGGTGACGCAGGCGCTGTGGCAAGCGGTCATGGGCAGCAACCCGTCGTATTTCAAAGGCTCCAACCTCCCTGTGGAAAATGTGTCCTGGAACGACTGCCAGCAGTTCATAACGAAGTTGAACCAACTCACGGGCAGGAAGTTCCGCCTGCCCACGGAGGCGGAGTGGGAGTATGCCGCCAGTGGCGGTGTCCTCAGCCGTGGCTACAAGTATTCTGGCTCTAACGACATCGGCTCAGTGGCGTGGTATAGTGACAACAGTGGCAAAAAGACCCACCCTGTGGGTCAGAAACAAGCCACGACATGAGCGGCAACGTATTGGAATGGTGTCAGGACTGGTATGACAAAGAGTATTACAGTAAGTCTCCTTCCAATAACCCCTGCAACAACATCTCGGCCTCCTGCCGCGTGATCCGTGGTGGCGACTGGATCGGCGTTGCCGGGGACTGCCGAGTTGCGATCCGCAGCTACGACACGCCAGTCATCTCGCTCAACTTCCTCGGCCTCCGCCTCGCCCTTTAGTTCATCCTTAAAAAAAGAAATAAACAAAACAATATTTGGCATCCATGCCGGGCAGCCGAAATTAAAAAGGCCGCCAAGGTCATGGATGCCAAATATTGTGGAAAAGAAAAAAGTGCAAATCAAATTATTCAAAATCACTGCCTCGTCGCCATGCTACGGATGTTACAACCGTGAAGGTTCGAATCCTATAGGATTACAATAGCGTTTTGCCACGGAATAAGTAAGGAATGGCCGTAGGTACCACTTGCCCACTCTCAACAACTCGCGTAGGAGAGGCAATAATATTTTTTCGCGCACACGAAGAGACATTTTAGGCTGTAACAAGCGTTATGAATTTGCAAAGTGTTGATTTTCAACGGTTTCCAAATTTCGTATTTTGTAACATGGCTCTAAAAAACGAACAAAGGGGGCGTTTTTTTAACAAGAGTCGATTTTGTTACAAAATGTTACAAGAAGTTACGCAAATCCACCTTTGTAAATCGTTGATTTTCTTTATGTTACATTTGTTACAAATGTTACATGGAAAATCTTCCCAGTTTTTTGCGGAAATATATTCAACGTGAGTTCGACGAATGAAAAATAAAGAAAGCTTCAAATTTATATATATAAGGTATCTCCGCCCTCCCCTCGGGAGGGGCTAGGGGAGGGGCTCTTTTCCCCCTCCCTTCGGGAGGGTCAGGGGTGGGTATCAGTGTCCCCTCGGGGAGGGTTGGGGTAGGGGCTCCCCTTTCTTTTAACCGATAACAAAAAACTCTCATGAATTCATGTTATCTTTGCCGCTGATAACAGGATAACACGATACCATGACCAACACACACATCCAAGAAATCCTCGACGAGAACGACCGCAGAAATGCAGCCCTTGTCGCGCCTTTCAACCCACTGACGGGGGAGGGGAGCACTGGCCAACGTGTCAGCGTCACCCTCAGCGATGTGAACGACAGTCCCACCACCTTCTTTTTGCCCGAGTCGATGATGGCCGAGCCACTGGCACGCGCCGCCGCCGACCTCGGTTCCATCGAGCGGGCGGCACGACAGTTGGGCCTGCCGCTCTTGGGATTGGTGGATATGCGCGATGCCTTCCACCGCCTGCGCTGCCGCCACGACTTCGCCTACTGGGCGGCCTCGCATGTGCGCATCAAACCCAAACAGGGTGGCGACGATGTGCCTTTCGTGCTCAACCGGCCGCAACGGCGTCTTGTCGAGGCCTTCGAGGCGATGCGTCTCGCCGGACAGCCCATCCGCGTCATCGTGCTCAAGGCGCGGCAGTGGGGTGGCTCCACCGTTACGCAAATCTACATGGCGTGGCTCCAACTGATGCAACAGACTGGTCTCAACTCGCTCATCGTAGGACATGTGAAGACGGCATCGGCTGAGGTCTGCGGCATGTTCGACAAGATGATGGAGGCGTATCCCGAGACGCTGCTCTATCCCCGTGGCACCCAACCGCCAAAGGGGGCGAAGAAAATGACCGGCGACCGTAATACGCGCCTGCTCCGACATATCCCCGCACGAAACTGCAAGATAAAAGTGGGCTCGGCCGAGACGCCTGACTCGGCACGGGGCGGCGACTCGGCACTGGTCCACTGCACCGAGGTGGCATTCTGGCGGAAGACGCAGAACAAACAGCCGGAAGACATCATCCGCTCGGCATGCTCTGGGGCGGGCTACCTGCCTGGCACGATGATCGTGTATGAGTCGACGGCCAACGGCACGGGCAATTTCTTCCACCGCGAATACGAGGCGGCAAAGAAAGGGTGCTCACAGTTTCGGCATATCTTCGTGGCATGGTGGCAGATAGAACAGTATGCGCTGCCCTTTGCCGACGAGGCGCAGCGCACGGCCTTTGCCACGGCACTTTACGAAGGACGTCATAGCGAGACGGCGGCGGAGAGGACGCTCGCCGGACGGTATCTGTGGCGACTGTGGGACATGGGCGCTACGCTCGAGGCCCTCCACTGGTACACGTTGGAGCGGCGTAAATATGTCGACCAGGCTGACCTGTCGGCGGAGTTCCCTTCCGACGACATCGAGGCGTTCAAGCACTCAGGCGCCAACGTGTTCGACAGCCGCGAGGTGGAACTGCTGCGCCCTCACTGTCGTCTGCCCACCCTGCGTGGCGAGCTGGTGGCGCGAGCGGAGCATGGCAGCGCGGCGCTCGACGACCTGCGCTTCCAACAGAGCGACTACGGACTGCTTTGGCTGTGGCGACCGCCATCACCCACCGAGCCACGGATGAGCCACCGCTATATGGTGGTGGTCGACATCGGCGGACGGTCGGCGAAGAGCGACTGGTCGGTCATCGCTGTCTTCGACAGGGCTCCACTGACCTCTGGCGGTGTTCCCGAGGTGTGCGCACAGTGGTATGGACATACCGACATGGACCGTCTGGCGTGGAAGGCGGCACAGGTGGCGCGATACTACGACGATGCGCTGCTGGTGGTCGAGTCGAACACGCTGGAGACGCATGGTCCGTCGGCCTTCGCCTTCGAAGGGGGCGACCAGAGCCTGTTCATCCTCAATGAGATACGCGAGGTGTACGACAACCTCTATGCGCGACCGCAGAGCGCCGACGAGATACGACAACGGGCACCTGTCCGCTATGGGTTCCACACCAACGTACGCACCAAACCGGCCATCATCTCCACACTCATCGCCATGGTGCGCGACGGACTGTATGTGGAGCGCGACGAGCGCTGCCTGGATGAACTACTCACCTACGAACGGCGTCCCAACGGCTCTTACGGCGCCATCGACGGTTGCCACGACGACCTGCTCATGACACGCGCCATAGCACTCCACCTCTCTTATCATGAACTGCCACAACCCAGCCTCCTCAACCATAAACTCACCCGGCCCCATCGCCCCCATATTTATGTTGAACATTAGCCCCCACCTGTTCCCCTGTGGAGTATCTACGCCCTCCCCTCGGGGAGGGTTGGGGTAGGGGCTTCCCTTCTCGGGGAGGGTTGGGGTAGGGGCTCCTTTTTAATTTTCTCATTTTTTAATTTTATAATCTTTTAATTTTTTAATTTTCTAAATTTTTCCCCATGTTTTCCATTCTTCGCCAGTCGGCAGCCTATTGGGTGGCCATGGCATCATTCAGAAAGCAGCGTGAGCGCTGCAAGCGTTACACCTACGGCGACCAGTGGCATGACCGCATCTGTGTCGATGGTCAGTGGATGCGTGAAGAAGACTATATCCGTCAGCAAGGAAACGAACCGCTCAAGAACAACCTCATCCGTCGTCTTGTGCGCAATGTCATTGGTCTTTATCGTCAACAACATACAGCCTCTTCTTCCCCCTCCTTGGGAGGGGGCCAGGGGGAGGTTTCTCTTTCCCCCTCCTTGGGAGGGGGGCAGGGGGAGGTCATAGGGGGCCAGGGGGAGGCCCTTGAGGTTTCCGCCCGTACCCTCGAGGAGTTCCTCATCTCCGGCCTTGCCGTCCTTCGTCAGTCCTGGGGCACGCGACGTGGCATCACCGGCTGCTGGACCGACATCGTGGCGCCTGACTCGTTCTTTGTCGACACCATCGCCCGCGACCCCAGCGGGTGGGACATCTCCTGCATCGGCGAACTGCACGATATGCCTTTCTCGGTGCTGTGCCGCCATTTCGCCTCTTCTCCTGACGATGTGCAGCGCCTTCAACGTGTATACAACGTCGCCGACTACGACGACCGTCTCGCCGATGTGTGCGAGTTGTTCGGACAGCAGTCGCCCGCCATCGACTTCTTCCATGCCCGTGGCAACCTGTGTAGGGTGGTGGAGGTGTGGCGCCTCGAGCAACAGCAGCGTTACCGCTGTCACGACACGGCCACGGGCGAACTGTACCAGGTCTCCGCCGACGATTATCCGTCGATGGTGGTGGCGGAGAACGAACGGCGACTGAACATCGGTCGTCGCCACGGCAAGCGCCACGAAAAGGTGGCACTCATCCATGCACAGTGGTTCATCGCCGAGCAGTGGCATTACTATTTCCTCACACCCTTCGGCGACGTACTCAGCCAGGGCGTGTCGCCCTACACCGACGGCGGCCATCCCTATGTGTTCAAGGCCTATCCTTTCATCGATGGCGAGATACACTCGTTCGTGGCCGACCTCATCGACCAACAGCGTTACACCAACCGCCTCATCACCCTCTACGACTGGATCATGCGCTCGTCGGCCAAGGGGGTGCTCCTCGTGCCCGAGGAGTCAATCCCCGACGGCTATTCACTGGCCGATATCGCCGACGAGTGGGCACGCTTCAACGGTGTCATCGCCATACGTACGAAAAACGGGGCGCAGATGCCACAGCAGGTGGCGATGAATGCCACCAATGTCGGCATCAAGGACCTCCTACAGACACAACTCGATTTCTTCGAAGACATATCGGGCGTGGCGGGGGTGCTGCAAGGCAAGCGCGACGGCAATTCAAACAATGCCTCGCTCTTCGCCTACCAGACCAATAACGCCACGCTCTCACTGCTCGACATCATCGAGACCTTTCAGTCATTCATCGATGAGGTCGCGCTCAAGAAACAACGTCTTCAACAACAATTCGGGGGTAAGGGGTAGGGGGCAAGGGGCAAGGAGCGTGGTGTAGTGCAGGGGGCAAGGAGCGTGGTGTAGTGCAGGGGGCAAGGAGCGTGGTGTAGTGCAAGGAGCAAGGAGCAAGGGGCAAGGAGCAAGAGAATAGCCTGCAGGCCACTCGTCACTCATCACTCATCACTCATCACTCGTCACTCATCACCCTCCAACTATTGTCTTCACTCCTTCACTCCTCTAACTCCTCCACTCCTAAACAAAAAAGTCTCCATCCTTCTCCCCCTCGGGGGAGTTAGAGGGGGGCTTTCTCCTTTTTCACTTTCCTCCTCCATTTCTCCGCCTTCTTGGTGTCGCGCTTCACCACCTCGCCTTTCTCGTATATCTCCGCCAGGTAGGTCATGCAGCGCACATCGTGCCGTTTCGCACCCTCTTCCAACCAGAAGAGTCCGCGCTTCACGTCTTTGGCCATCCCAAGTCCTTCCATGGCGCATCGCCCGAGGTTATACAACGCCTCGGGCATGCCCTGTGAGGCGGCTTCCTCATACCAAAATAGCGCTTTCTTCGCATCGCGTTCGATGCCTATACCCTGTTCCAGACAATAGCCGAGGTTAAACTGTGCGTCGGCATCGCCCTGGGCGGCAGCCTGGCGAAACCAGCGCACGGCGGCTGGCGCGTCACGTTCTACACCCACGCCATTCAGACAGGCCACCCCCATGGCATACTGCGCCGCCACATGTCCCTGCACGGCGGCACGCTCCATCCAAAGCGCCGACAGGCTGTCGTTGCGCTCCACACCGTCACCCTGGGCATAGCAGTCGCCGAGGGCAAACTGGGCATCGGCATGTCCCTGCACGGCGGCCTTGCCATACCAATGGGCCGCCAGCGCCACATCCTTGCGCAGTCCCAAACCACGGTCGTAGCAGTAGCCCAACGTATACTGGGCGGCGGTGTCACCCTCCTCGGCGCGTTGCATCAGTTGCATGACGTTGATGCTCCGGTGCTGTGCCGTCACGGCGATGCTCGTCATCCACAAAACAGCAAAAAGCAGGAATATTTTTTTCATGCCGCAAATTTATATAGTTTTTTCCTTTTTTTTCTTCTTGATAGTTGTAAAAAATATTTTTTTTGCTATCTTTGCAAATGATATAGGCGAATCTATGCGATGATAGATGGACCTAAGCGATTCTAAGCAATCCTTGAACGAAAACCTTACATGTAACAAATAACCTTTATTTTTCATGAAAATTATTATTGGAAGGGAAGAGCAAGGCTCACGGCTGCATCTGATGGTCGTGAACGAGCAGGGGCAGACCGTGAAAGATATCTGCCACGGCCAACAACAGAGTGTCAACATGTCGGTGAGCCGACAACATCTCAGCCTCACACTCAACGACGACGGCACGTTCACCCTCGAAAACCTGAAGATGCAGAATATCACCTTTGTCAATGGCATGCAGGTAAACCGTACCATCGTGACGCAGAACGACCGCATCGAACTGGGACACGAACGTTACCTCTTCGACTGGGGAGCCGTCAAACCGCTGCTGCCACAGATTGCCGACATCAAACCGCTGAAGGCGGTGTTCGACGAATATGAGCAGGAAACGGCCAAAATCAACAAACAGCAACAGGTGTTCAATGCCATGCGTGGCGGCACGAGTATCCTCACCATGGGTGCCATCGCCGTAGGTTTCATCTTCGGACGCGATGGCAACTTCAGCACCGTAACGGCCATACTCTACGGATTGGCGCTCTTCGCATCGCTGTTCTTCACCGTCAAGTCGTTCGTCGATGCCAGCAAGTTGCCGGCAAAGCGCAAACGCATCACCGACGAGTTCCGCCAGCGTTGCGTATGTCCCAATGAAGAATGCCACCACTACCTCGGCAACTACCAGTTCTTCGACAACCTGCCGAAGAAATGCCCTTACTGCCAAACACAGTTCATTAAATAGGAGCAAGGAGCGTGGTTTAGGGAGCAAGGAGCGTGGTTTAGGGAGCAAGGGGCAAGGAGCAAGGGGCAAGAGAATAGCCTGCAGACCACTCATCACTCATCACTCGTCACTCATCACCCTCCAGCTATTGTCTTCACTCCTTCACTCCTCTAACTCCTTCACTCCTAAAAAACATCACCCTCCAGCTATTGTCTTCACTCCTTCACTCCTCTAACTCCTTCACTCCCAAAAAACATCACTCATCACTCGTCACTCATCACTAAAACCCCGCATTTCATGGAAAACGGGTGCAGATTCTTGCAATCGGCTATGTGAATCATTATCTTTGCATCAGAAATCAAACAAATAATCATTTAAAAATTTACCACTATGAATCCAAATGAAATGAACCCCAACATGGGTCCCGTGAACAGCAACCCAGTGAATAACCCAATGAACGAGCAGCCCCAAGAGGGTGGTTCCAATACTTGGAAATATGTGACCATCGGTGGTGCCGCAGCACTCCTCGTAGGCGCAGGTACCGTATATGCTACCGATGCTTTCGGAGCACGCACAGCCATCTTCGGTGGCGACGAGGCCGCTCCTGCCACAGCCACAGCCACCCCCGCTGCCGACGCTGCCGCAGCAGGCACTCCTGAAGTGAAAGCTGAGACCACTGAGACAACAGACTCCGCCGACATGGCTAAGTCAACCGAGGGCGCTGATGCCGCAGCACCCGCTGCCGACGCTTCTGCCGACGCCGCCGCTTCCGCTTCTGGCGCAGGCATCGCCGTAGAGATCTACGACCACGCTCCCGTGGCTCATGTAGGACAGCACCTCAGCTTCGCCGACGCTTTCGCAGCAGCTCGCGCTCAGGTAGGCCCTGGTGGTGTGTTCCACTGGCACGGACACGACTATGGCACCTATTACGAGACAGAGTGGGACGCCATGAGCGATGCTCAGCAGGCTCAGTATGAGGCCAGCGCAGCCAGCCCCGCACATGTCACCCATCCCGTCACTCCGCACTTCGTAGCCGAGGCTCCCGTGGCCGTGGTGAGCGATGGCATGAGCTTCGCCGACGCTTTCGCAGCAGCTCGCGCTCAGGTCGGTGCAGGTGGTGTGTTCGAGTGGCACGGTGGCGTGTTCAGCACCTATTATGAGAATGAGTGGGACAGCATGACGCCGCAACAACAGCACCATTTCACCGCTCACGTTCACACACAGCAGGTTCCCCAGTACACCGAGTACTATGCTGATGCCGACGGTGGCGTTCACTTCAAGTCAGTAGAGACCTTCGGTACCGAGGAATACGACCAGGTGACAGCCAAGGTTCTCGACGACGCCGACAGCGGTACCCTCACCAGCGTCCAGGAAGTGGAAGGACAAGTCGACGAGATGCACATCGACGTGGCATCCGACGGACAGACCGCCTTTGTTGACGTGGAGAACGATGGTATCGTCGACATGACGTTCACGCCGATCGAACCGGACGAGCCAAACCCTTTTGATGGCGCTCCGCTCACCGATGATGGTTCCTTGGTATTGTAATTGAACCAATAAGGGGCAAGGAGCATGAAAAAAGTAAGTGTAAAGTGCAATTGCGGACAGCAGTTCGTGGCCACTTTTAAAGACGATAATGCCGCAGCGGGAACAGTCATCTGTCCCGCCTGCGGCTCTCGCTTGAAAGTTATTGTGCCACAGTCGAAACCGCCCACACCTTCCGTCTCCAGCGAGACGAAGTTGCCCACGGGAACATTCGACCAACCTGGTGTGCTTGTCTGCAAGGGCCGTCAATATCCTCTGTCCGTCGGCGACAATATCGTCGGACGTATGGCGCCTAATTCCATGGCTCATATCCAACTCGAGGTGGCCGACCCCTACATGAGTCGTTCTCACCTGCTCGTGAGGGTGGTACGCAATGGCGACGGCAGCATCACCACCTTCGTGTCGAACTATAAGAACATGAACGCTACATTGGTGAACCAGCGTCCCCTCGGAAAGGTCGACGAAGTGGTGGTCAAGGATGGCGACGTCATCCAACTGGCCAACACCGTGGTGATGTTCAAAAATAGTTAATCACCCCAACTCATCACTCGTCACTCATCACTCGTCACTCATCACTCGTCACTCATCACTCGTCATTCCTCAATCGCGCCAGCGACCATTCAACACTCAACATTCAACATTCCTCACTCGTCATCCCATGCGCATCACCCTGTCAACACCCCTTTATATCCAAGAGTTGGGCAAAAGGTCCAACCAAGAGGACTCGTATTTCATGTCTGAAATGACCCAGACGGTCACTTCACCGTTTTTTATGGTGTGTGACGGCATGGGAGGTCACGACAAAGGTGAGGTGGCCAGTGCCCTGGTATGCCAGAGCATGTCGTCATTCCTCACCAAGCAGATGGGAGAGGGTAGGGCCTTCGACGACACCCTGTTCGCCGAGGCGCTCGACCATACCTATGCTGCGCTCGACCAACTGCCTATCGAGGGCAAGCGGCCAGGCACCACGCTCACCTTCCTCTGCTGTCACCGGCAGGGGGTCACAACGGCAAACATCGGCGACAGCCGCATCTACCATATCCGTCCCAAAGAGGGAAAGGTGCTCTTCCAGTCGCGCGACCATTCCATGGTCTTCGACCTCTACCTCATGGGTGAACTGTCGTTCGACGAGATGGCCACGTCGCCGCAGAAGAATGTCATCACCAAGGCACTCATGCCAGGCAAGGAAAACCACCATCGTGCCGACATGGTGCATATCGGCGATGTGCAGCCCGACGACTGCTTCCTCCTCTGCTCCGACGGTATGCTCGAGCATATCACCAACGACCAACTCATCGACATCTTCTCCCACTGCGATGATATGGAGAAGGTGCGCCAGATGTTGATTGATGCCTCCGTCGACAGTGCCGACAACCATACCGCCATCCTCCTGAAGGTGGCGTCGGTGGAACAGGAAGAGGGAGTGCCAGTGCTCGACGACGAACGGTCATCATCGTGCAATGCGCTCAACGTGCGTCCCATGAAAGAGAGTGCCACCGAGGTGGAGGGCACGGTCGAAGAGAAGAGACCAGGCAAAGAGGAGGGCGCAGCGGCATCTCCAAGCGCCGTTCCTCAGGGTGCCGCCTCTCAAACGGCATCGTCACAGAAAGCATCCACGTCTCAGAAACCGTCCGCGGGACAACGGCCTGCCGCTGCACCACGGAAAAAATCGAAGACACCGCTGATGACCATCATCCTTGCGGTTCTGTTGGTGGCTGTCCTTGCTGCCATTGGCGTGCTGCTCTTCAAGAAGTCGCCCAAGCCTGCCAGCCAACCCGCACCCCAGCAGGTAGCGACACAGCCCGCAGCACAACAGGGCGCACAGGCACCTACCGACTCATTGGCGGGCACCGCATCGCCATCTGATGCCGCATCTGCCACACCATCATCCGAGGAAGCCGCCCCTGCCGATGTCAATCCGGCGCCCGTCGCCGCTCCGTCGGCAGAAGCCTCGACCCCTGCATCCTCGGCACCAGCTTCTTCCGAAGCTCCGAAGGCAGAGGCCACGCCCGCTCCGCGTACCACTCCTAACCCCACGCCTGCTCCGCGCACCACCCCTAACCCCGCACCGACCACCAAATCTGCTACCAGTGCGGCGCAGCAGCGTCGCGACAATCTGCGCGACCGCTCCGTCAATCCTTAATCTGATCATTCACGAATTGTTGAAAGAAATTGTCATAATAAGAATAATTATTTCTTGAAATTTCTGAATCAATTATGTCTATTTTTTTAAAAGAACATTCACGACAATTTGTGGCCAATTTGCGACAATTCGCGTAAGAAAGAAATCCGTGAATTTGTAGTAAATAAATCAGTTCCAATCAGTCTAATCTCGTATTATCCGTGTCCTTTAGTCTCTCCCCTCCCTCGGGAGGGGTTAGGGGAGGGGCTTCCTTCCCCCTCCCTTCGGGAGGGTCGGGGTGGGTGTCAGTGTCCCTTCGGGAGGGTCAGGGTGGGTGTTCAGGTATCTATTCTCTTGCCCCTCACCCCTCACCTCTTACCTCTTTTTAATTTTCCTCAGTATCACATACGCGCTTTTTTCCGTCAGGTAAAAGCGGGGAGCAGGTTGTGCTATCACCTCCCACACCAGTCGGTTGATGCGTTCGTTTGGTCGTTGGCGTCGCAAGGCCTTCACGCGGCGCACTATCTCCGCATACATCATCCGTTGCATGGGCAGCATCTTTGATGAGCACTGTTTAGCCAACCATTGGTTTACGACTCTTACTGCCCGTTCCTCGCTCACATAAAACCGTTGGGCGGGCGTCATGACTGTGGCTTTCAAGATCTCATCGTGTTGCGTGAGGTCCTTACGAAGTAGTGCCTGCTTGTATACGCGAAGCAGGTCGCGGTTGCGCTCCTCGTGGTATTCCGAGGCTGCGCGTCTTGTGTGTTTTCTCATGGTGTTGATGTGTTTTTTTGTGTTGAAAGTAATTTTGCTGAAAGTAATTTTTGTGTTGAAAGAAATCATCATAATCTGAATAATAGATTTTTGGTAATTTCTTTAAAAATCATTTTTGATAATTACTGCGTTCCTCGTGACCGTTGGTTCGCGGCCAATTTGCGACATTTTTCGTAAAAAAGAAATCCGCTACAGCCTATTCCAATAATCTTTTAATTTTATAATTTTATAATTTTATAATCTTATAATCTTTTAATTTTCCACAGTCTATTCTCTCACCCCTCACCTCTCGCCCCTTGCTCCTCAATAAATCAGTTTCAATCAGTCCAATCTTGTATTATCAGTGTCCTCTAGCTTCTCCCTCCCTTCGGGAGGGTCAGGGTGGGTATCTCGTATTATCAGTGTCCTAATTGATCATCCGTGGCTTTCATTCTCTCATTCTCTCATTCGTGATAATTACTGCGTTCCTCGTGACCGTTGGTTTGCGGCCAATTTGCGGCAATTCGCGTGAAAAAGAAATAGTATCATCCGTGTCCTTCCTTTCCCCTCCCTTTGGGAGGGTCAGGGTGGGTATCAGGTATCTATTCTCTTGCCCCTTGCCCCTTGCCCCTTGCTCCTCAGAAATATTTTATTTTCCAGGGCACTTTTTCCACCACAAAAATACAAACGAAATGTAACCGATGACAAAAGATGAGCGGAAAAAAGAACTACTTTTGCCACGAACAAAAAATCAAGACCATGGAAACAAAAACACAAACAACTGAACAACAACAACTTGACGCTATCCGTCAACAAGTGGTAGACAGAATCCTCTCTAAGCATCCACAGCTTGATGCCAACGATGAAAAAGGCCTCATTCAAGCCGTTTACGACGATTACGACGAAAACGATGTGCTCCACGAAATCTACGATGAATTGGTGGCGAAGATGGAAACGGCCTCTTCGCAGAACGCCGCGAATGAGGCAGACTATTCCCGCAACCTGGACGAGACCATCGCCCTCGTAGAACAGATGAAAAAAGAAGGTGATGGTGATGCCGTAGAACAGGCGGTGGCGTGGCTGCAACGCGTAGGCGACGAGGTGGCGCATGGTCGACTCCTTGCCGATGATATCCATGTGGTGATGAAAGGCTGCGCCTACGATGCCGACGTGGCGGCGGCTGCCCATGAGGGAGAGGTGCGCGGTCGTAACTACGTCATCGAAGAGCGCCTGCGCACCGACAATGCCCCTGCCGATGTGCCCGCCCTGCAAACGTCGGGTGGCATCACATCGTCCGCCCTCCATCCCCAAGTCCTCGGTGCCCTTGCCACCACCGGCCGCCCCACTATCTGGGAACGTGGAAAAGAGAGAAGATACTGAAACTCATCCCCCTCGCCCCTCCCAGCGAGGGGGATTCGCATATTCGTGGAAATCGTGTGAAAGAAATCATCATAATCTGTGTTGAAAGAAATTTGAATAATTTTTTTTGGTAATTTCTTTAAAATCATTTATGATAATTTGCGGTCAATTTGCGGCAATTTTCGTAAGAAAGAAATCATCATAATTTGAATAATTATTTCTTTTTATTTCTGAATCAATTATGTCCATTTCTTTAAAAGAACATTCGTGACAATTTGCGGCCAATTTGCGGCAATTCGCGTAAGAAAGAAATCCGTGAATTTGTAGTAAATAAATCAGTTCCAATCAGTCTAATCTCGTATTATCAGTGTCCTTTCCCATCCCCTCCCTTCGGGAGGGTCAGGGTGGGTGTCAGGTATCTTGCCCCTTGCTCCTTGCCCCTTGCTCCTCAGTCATCCCTCCCTCGGGAGGGCAGGGGAGGGGCTTCTTCTCCCTCCCTTTGGGAGGGCCGGGGTGGGTTTCTCACATCTTCTTGTTCAATCGGCTTTTCGTGCTCCTTAGCGCCTGGTTCGAGCAGCAGAACGCCAGCGCCTTGCGGTTGTCGTCGATGCCATAGTGTTCCATCACCAGGTAGAACGTCTCTTTCGGTGTCAGCGGAGTATTTATCTGTTCCAGACTCGAGAATAATTCCTGGTTGATGGCCGGCAGCACCTTCAGCAGTGCCGTCTCCTCACGCTTGCCGAACTGGCTGATGTTGTCGCCGCTGACTAGGGCGTTCAACACGTCAATCCCCTCCTTCGTCTCCGTCACCGACGTGAGCATCCGCTCCATCTCGCGCCGTCTGTTCGCCGAGGCAAACTGCGTCAGTTGGCGTTGCATATGTTGCAACTCCTCCACACGACTGTCTACCGTCTGCTTCAGTTCACTTATCGTCTGCTCCTTCTGTCCCAGCAGTGAGCGCACGTCATGCAGCGCCTCGTTGAAACGTTGCTTCAGTCTGCGCTGTTTCCTGTCGAACCACCATGTCAGGGCGAGCACCAGGGCGAGCAATGCCACCAGCGCCACGACGAACCACAGCCGTTGCCGTTCCTTCTCCAGCGTCAGCAACTCCCTGTCGTAACGGTTCTGCAGGTCCACCATCTCCACGTTCTGCTGACTGATGGCCACCGAGTCGTCGATGGCTTTCCATTGTTTATATGCCTCCAGCGCCCCCTTGTAGTCCCCTTTCCGTTCCAGGTATTCGCTGCGCAGCAGATAACGGTTGCGCCGCAGTGTCGTCCCACCGTCATCCGTCATCGTGTTCATGATCAGCTCCGCCTGGTCGTCACGTCCCTGTTTGATATACACCATACAGAGCAACGACAGTGCGTTGCCCAGCGCCGACGAGTCTTGGGCGAGCAAGGCGGCGCGATAGGCATGGTTCTCCGCCTGAGGCAGCGAGTCCGTGAGCATCTCATAGTAAGCGATGTTTTTCATGATGCACGACCGTTGGCTGTCGTCAGCCTCGCTGTATAGCGCCGCCGCCCTGAGGTTGACGTTCCATGCCGAGTCGTTCAGTTGCAGGTTGTAGAGCGTGTTGGCCTGGTTGATGAGAACGTCCACCACCAGCTCCGGCCGCTTCGTCTTCTCCGCATATTCCAGTGCCTTCTCCTGATAGTCGAGGGCGTGCGCATAGGCACCGCTATGCTCGTTCACCCATCCTATATATTGGCATATCTGGTATTTCTGCTTGTCGTCGTCCAATTGTGGCAGTATCATCTCCGCCTGTTTCAGTTGGAGCATAGCCTGCGAATATTCCGCCCGTTCGATGAAATACACCGCGCTGTCCAGACGCATCTCCGCCTCTGCCTGCGGCGATGACGGTGACGCCCCGCCGTGGCATCCCACGAGCAAACATATCGTGAAACAGGTGAATAATCCAACTATCGACTTGTACATGGTGCAAAGGTAGCGAAAAAATGTTCAAACTCCAAATTTTTCATCACCCTCCAGACATCTTAAACCGATAACAAAAAATATCCCCCAAACCCCTTTATCTTTGCACCCGTTATCGATAACCAACCATCAAAAACACATTTATTCATCTTTAAAACCAACACATCATGTCTACAGAAAACAGATTGTATCAGGGTGGCGCGGAGAAATACAAAGGAACGACCGAACCCGACCCCCTCAACCCGCAGTACACCGACAACCCCGACGGAATCCTCACCGAGACGGCGGCCCGTGAGATGGGCGATCCCGAGATGTACCAGAAAGACATCGACGAGCGCATCACGAAAATCAGACCCATGGCCACACCCGTCGACCAGATCTCACGCTTCGCCACCTTACAACAGGCATCGTCTTTCGAAGTGAAATACTACAGTGTGGGCACGCGCCCGGTGATGACCACGCTCACCACGGCTGTCGTACCTAGCACCTCGGCAACGAGTGTGCCCCTCGAGGTGGCCGACCCCGACATGTTCACCCTCGACGACACCATCCGCGTGGTGGGCGTCAAGGCCATCACCGACTACCGTGGCACGGCCTATCCCAGCAACCAAGCCACGACGCCCGACCTCTGCCTGTGTGTCTGCGGCAAGACCTCACAGGGACAGCCCATCGTCTATGCCGTCAATGGTACCGTGGTGAACCGCCAGAATATCGGCGTGCCTGCCATCGCCGCCGGCACCAAACTCATCCGTATGGGAAAGAGCTGCGGCGAACTCGACGTGCAGACGGGACGCTTCAACAACCTCCCCACGTCGGAACTGCAGTACTGCCAGAATTTCATGGCGCAGATAGAACAGTCCACGCTCGACAAGATTGCCAACAAAGAGGTAAACTGGGGTTTCTCCGACCTCGAGGAAGACTCCATCTACGACATGCGACTGGCCATGGAAAACTCCTTCCTCTTTGGCGACATGAACATGATCAAGCACACCACCAAGGACGGCATGGCACAGTGGTTCACCAAAGGCATCTGGTGGCAGGCGGGCAAGGACATCGAGGTGGGACAGACCGTCGACGGCGTGACGACCATCACCGACAACGACCTCGTCGACATCTCGCGCGACCTCTTCGTGGGCACGGGCATCGGCAACAAACGCAAGGTGCTGCTCTGCGGCAGCGACTTCCTCGCCGCACTCTCGAAGATCGACTCCGACAAGTTCCGCCTGAAGGACACCGTCGAGGTGTGGAATCTCAAGTTCAAGAGTTGGGAAACCGACTTTGGCGAAATCCTCGCCATGCACGACGAGTTGTTCGACATGAACGGCATGTCCGACTGTGCCTTTGCCCTCGACCCCGAGTTCCTCACGAAGAAGACGCACCTCAGTTGGAGTCGTAACATCCTCGACCTGAAGAAAGCCGGCGTCCGCAACACCGATGCCGTCGTCATCCAGGAAATTAGCTGCCTCTATCTCCGTTACGCCAAAGCCCACGCCCGCCTCCGCCTGGCAGAGGAATAGGCACCCACCCCGGCCCCAACACCCATCCCGGCCCTCCCAACACCCACCCCGGCCCTCCCAAAGGGAGGGTGTAGGGGAGGGGAACACCATCAACCCCTTGCTCCTCAGCAATTTTTTAATCTTTTAATTTTTTAATCTTTTAATTTCCCACATGCTATTCTCTTGCCCCTTGCCCCTTACCTCTTAATTAATCAGTTCCAATCAGTCCAATCTTGTATTATCAGTGTCCTAATTGATTATCCGTGGCTCCCATTCTTTCATTCTCTCATTCGTGATAATTTGCGTAAAAAGCCATCCGTTACAGTCTATTCTCTCACCCCTTACCTCTTAATTAATCAGTTCCAATCAGTCTAATCTCGTATCATCAGTGTCCTTTCCCATCCCCTCCCTTTGGGAGGGTTAGGGTGGGTGTCAGGTATCTATTCTCTTGCCCCTTGCTCCTCCGTATTTTTTTATTTTTCTAATCTTCCCTCCCTCTCCGCTCGGTCTCCCCTCCCTTGGGGAGGGGCTGGGGGTGGGTATCCCTCTTTCGCCATGAAAACATACATTGCAAACACCCACATTTCCATCAATGTGATGATGCCCGAAGGCATGCGTCACATCATCTTCATCCCGTGCACCCTTGGCACCAGTTATCTCACCACCGACGACCCCATCCTCCAGATGGCCCTCGAGTCCCATCCCCGTTACGGCAAACTCTTCATCGTCCGCCCATCCCCCTCCCCAGTATAAATCCTCAATGAAAGAAATCCCCATAATATGAATAACATTCACGACAATTACTGCGTTCCTCGTGACCGTTGGTTCACGGCCAATTTGTGGTAATTTGCGTAAAAAAGAAATCGCCACATGCTATTCTCTCACTCCTCACCTCTCACCCCTTACCCCTCAATAAATCAGTCTAATCTCGTATCATCAGTGTCCTAATTAATCATCTGTGGCTCCCATTCTCTCATTCTCTCATTCGTGATAACCTTTTTCGTGTTTATTCATGATCATTTGCGGCCAATTTGCGGTAATTTGCGTAAAAAAGAAATCGCCACATGCTATTCTCTCACTCCTCACCTCTCACCCCTTGCCCCTCAATAAATCAGTCTAATCTCGTATCATCCGTGTCCTTTCCCATCCCCTCCCTCGGGAGGGGCTAGGGGAGGGGCTCCCCTCAATAATATGAACTACCCACTATCAGAAATCCTTCGTGATGTTCGTGTCGCCCTGCGCCAGAACCACGACTGCCAGTCCCTCATCGACGAAGCCGATGTCGAGACCCTCACGCTCAACGAGTTCATCACCGCCATGATAGAACCCGTGGCAGAAGACGTCATCCACCAGGCGCCCCTTGCCGACCTCGACGAGGGACAGCCCTTCAGCGGCCCCATCTCCTGGGACCATGCCCCCGGACGTGGTGCCGGAGTCATCATCCTGCCATCCGATTTCCTCCGTGTCGTCACCTTCCGCATGTCAGGTTGGCGTCAACCCGCCACACTCATCGATGCCACCTCCTCCCGTGCGTCGTGGCAGTTCGCCCCCTTTGCCGGAGTCCATGGCAACCCCTGTCGTCCCGTGGCGCTCATCCAGCCCTCGCCCGTCGGTCGCCAACTCCATTTCTTCTCCTCTTACGACGGTCACCGAGCCCATATCGTCGAGGCCCGTTACCTCCCCGTACCCCGCCTGACCACCCTCGCCATCCCCGCCACCCCCACCTCCGAACGCTGGCTCACCCTGCCCTCCCTTCTCTACCATCCCCTCATCCGCGCCCTCACCGCCAAAGTCAATGAAAGCCTCAATGAAAGAAATCCTCATAATATGAATAACATTCACGACAATTTTTGGCCATTTCTTTAAAAGAACATTCACGACAATTTTTGGCCAATTTGCGGCAATTCGCGTGAAAAAGAAATAGTATCATCCGTGTCCTTTCCTATCCCCTCCCTTTGGGAGGGTTAGGGTGGGTGTCATTTATCATCCGTGTCCTTTCCCATCCCCTCCCTTCGGGAGGGCCAGGGTGGGTGTCATTTATTATCAGTGTCCTTCCTTTCCCCTCCCTTTGGGAGGGTCAGGGTGGGTGTCTTGCCCCTTGCCCCTCAATAATTTTTTAATTTTATAATTTTTTAATTTTTTAATTTCCCATGAAAACCTCCCATCTCTCCGTCTATAACGACCTTCACGTCGGCGGCACCATCACCGCCCACCACCACCTCCATATTCTCGGCGATGTCCACGTCTCCGGCGCCCTCACCTGCGCCCAAGTGAATAACCTCGACTGCGGCTTTTTCCCCTCCGAGCAAGCCCTCCTCGCCGCCCACCCCCTGCCTGAGATAGGCATGCACGCCACCGTCATCCACGAGCAGTCCCCCGCCACCGCCACCGCCGTCGTCTACGGCTGCGAGCAAGCCGGCACATGGCGCATCCTCGCCCTACAGGTGCCTGTCACCGTCACGTGGCAACGCTCGTCACTCCCTGATCCCGCCTACAGCATCCCCCTCACGCATTTCAAGGTCATCGACAGCATCGACCTGTTGCCGCCCGTCCCCTTCGACAGAATGACCGGCTTCGTTGTCGACGGCACCGTCTATGTCTACGTGGCCACGGGTGGCGACACACGCGACGGCCGTTACCTCTCCTGCGGTCCGTTGCACGGAATCCAAGGCGAGCAAGGACCCCGTGGCGAACAAGGTCCGCAGGGCATCCAGGGCGTTCCCGGTCCACAGGGCATCCAAGGCAATGCCGGCGTGTCCATCGGCGACAACTACGAGCTCTTCACCGCCCTCGCCGCCCTCGCTGGCAAGACCGACAACGAGAAGGCGCGGATGATTCCCGATGGTCATGTCGTGGAGGAGATGAACACCATCGTCGACGACCTCGCCTCACGAAAGACCTACACCAACCGCTACCTCAATGCCACAGGCGCGTCGGTGCAGCCCGACAGTGGCAACGGCAACCGCCTGGTGGTAGTGTTCGACATCACCCCCTATGCGGGCTACACCATCGATTTCTCGTCGTTCATCAACTACGACAATTCCATCGCCTGGGCGGTCTATCAGGGCGACACCACGTTCTCCAAGACAGGCCTCTCGCTGAATACCGATGTGCGCATCATGAGCGGTCCCACGCCACGGGGATCGTTCGGCGGCCCCGTCACCGTGCAAGCGGGCGACAAATACCTCGCCGTGGTGTGCTATGCTGGCCATTCCTGTACCGCCAAGACCACGAAGGCGGTGAAGACCATCCTCCTCGAAGACTCCGCACGTCTCTCCACCGTCGAGGACAGGGTCGACGCCATCGAGAGCCTCGGACTGCAAGGCATCAACCGTCTCAATAGCGACCGCGACAGCATGGTGGCGAACCTCAGCTATTACCCCCATACGCTGCGACTGCTCCATTTCTCCGACCTCCACTACGACCCAGCGAATATGCAGCGCATCATCGATTGGTATAACGCCCATGTCTCCGACATCGACGATATCCTCAACACCGGCGACATCGTCAACACCCACTATGGCACTACGGGCTATGCAGGCGTCGAGGGTGTGGAACGTATCCTCAACACCATCGGCAACCACGACATCGACTCCGACGGCGGTGGTCATTATGCCGAACATACCGGTATCGATGGTTACAACGCCTACATCAAACCTTTCGTGGCTCATTGGGGAGTGACACAGCCCGCCAATGCCGAGACCCAGGGACGCTGCTATTATTACAAGGACTACCCCTCAAAGGGCATCCGTCTCATCGTCCTCGACACCATCGTCGCCTACACCCGAGGCAGCGCACAGCAGACATGGTTCCAGGGTGTGCTCGCCGATGCCAAGGCGCAAGACCTGTCCGTCGTCGTCGCCGCCCACTGGATAGCCGAGGCGCGCGTCGCATTGTCCACCCATTTCGCGCCACACGATGAGTTCCATGCCTCGGGCAATGCCGACAGCGTCCTCGTCAACGACGATGTGCAGACGTTCATCGATGGAGGCGGCAAGTTCATCTGCCACCTCGTCGGCCATGGGCATGCCGACCATATCGGAGTCATGAAAGACCATCCCCGGCAACTGTGCATCATGGTTGGTGCCGCCAATGGTCTCGACCCCATGAACATCCTCCATGTCAACCACGGTGGCGAGGTGCGTCGTCAGGGCACCCGTTCGCAGGACAACTTCAATATCGTCGGCATCAACACCGACCAGCACACCGTCACCCTCATCAAAATAGGCGTCGACACCACCGTCAACGCCCAGCACAAAGACTTCGTCCGCATCAATTACATCACCCTCCAAGAGCAGTGAGTTGATGGGTTCTTTAGTTTATTAGTTTTTTAGTTTATGAGTTTATGAGTTCTTTAGTTGATGATTTTTAGTTTATGAGTGTGAGAGTTTAGACAATAGTTTGTCAACACCTTCTCCCTCCCTTTGGGAGGGTTTGGGTGGGTATTTTTAATTACCTCTCGGGCATTATCACTGCCCGAGAGTATACTTCACCCCCTTATCAAAATGTCTTCGCGAGTAATACGTCACCGCAGGCTTTTTCAGGTCCATGACCATTGTCCATGCCGTGCCCAGGAAACCATCCCTTTGCGGCTGCGACACCGACTGTATCGCCTCCGTCAACTCTTTCTCGCTCATCACGCCCCCCGACTGGCTGTATCGTTCACAAAGACGGTCGTAGCGGTCGTCACCCTCTATCAACCCCACGTCATGTTTCTGCTCGCACAGGTAATGGTTTGCCACCGCAGGCGATTCCGTCACCACCATCTTGTTGTCCACATATTCCACCACCACGCTTCTGCCCGATGCGTCGGCTATGGCATAATGGCGGGCGTAGCCCATCTCAGAGTGCATGTCGATGCCCTCAAGTAGTTTCAGCGCCTCGTCCACGTTCGCCGCGTTGTTCAGCATATAACGGATGGCAGCCGACGTCGTGAGGTCCGGCTTGTTTGTCTGCTGATGCGTCAGGATGGAGTCGCCCGCCATCAGGTCGGCTATGGCCAGTCCCTTCTCGTTGATGCCGTCGAGGGCGCAGAACAACCCCGTCAGCGCCATAAACTGGTTCTTGAATCCTTCCGGCTTGTAGTCCTCGCCAAAGCCATAAAACTCCACGTTGAAGGTCGTGATCGATTCGTAGCCACGGTCGGGTATGGTATGCATGATGACACCTATTGCCGACGGATAGTCGAAGTTACGTCCCATCAGTACGCCCCCTTCGGGAGTCTTCGCCGTCAGCGCCGTGCATCCGAAGTCCGCTTTTTTCGGCGTTGCCTTCGACTTGTAGAAACCTTTCGACAGGAATTCCATCACATAGTCCGCCAGCTGTTCCGTGCTCTCGCATCCACCGCGATTCATCAACTCATCAAAGCCGTCGTCGCCCTTGTATTCCATGTAATACAGTCCGTCATCCACTTTCTCACATGATATGGCACCCTTCAGCAGCGAGCCAAATTTAATCGCCACAAACACACCGGCCACAATCACCAGCCCCAATACGCTAAGCAGCGTAATCTTCAAAAATCTCTTCATTGTAGATATCCTTTTATCAAGTTAAGTATGCGTCATCCTCTTCCCCCTCAAATTGATGGACAAAGGTACGTAAAATTGAGAGGAGAACAAAAAGAACTCGTACTTTTTTTATCCCGAAGCCTTCCCCCTCCCTTCGGGAGGGTCAGGGGTGGGTATCAGTGTCCCTCGGGAGGGGTTAGGGGAGGGGCTTCCTTCCCCCTCCCTTCGGGAGGGTCGGGGTGGGTATTATTTCATTTTCCTTGGGTCCAATCTCGTATTATCAGTGTCCTTTAGTCCCTCCCGTGCGCCTGGAGAATGATACGGTATGGTTGAATACCAGTCAGATGTCAATACTATTCGACCTTGAAGAATCAAACATCCGTAGGCATATTATCAATGTTTTTAAAGAGGGCGAACTCGTCAAAGAGAATAACGTGCATTTTTTACACGTTAATGGAGTAAAGAAGCCTGTACCTTTTTATACCCTCGATGTTATCATTTCTGTTGGATATCGTGTGAAGAGCCAACGAGGTGTCAGATTTCGCCAATGGGCAAACAAGGTATTAAAGGACTACCTCGTGAAAGCCCCCCCCTTTCCCCTCCTTTTCCAAAGGAGGGGCAGGGGTGGTTTATAAAATAATGTCCCAACCTCTTTTTTAATTTTTTAATTTTTTAATTTTTAATTTTTAAATCTTCCTACGGGGTATTAATCTTCTGCCTTCTCTTCCGCTGCCATGTCATACTGTTGCATGGTTATTTCTTGGCTTTTCGGTTTGGCCGCTTCCCTCACAAGAGGTGTGTATGCTTCGATGATATGTCGCCAATCATTGGGTGACATATCAGGATAGCGCATACCAAATTCGGTGATGACCTCCCGCTGCAACTGGGGGTCGCTAGTGGTAGCGTCCATCTGCAAGAGGTTGTAGACGAGGTTGCGCACCTCCTGGTCATCCTCGATGTTGTCCAGTCTGCGCTGTTGCAACATCGAGTCATCGTCTGCCCATTGCTCGCATTGGCTTAGAACTGTGGCTAAGGCATTCTCCGCCTCTTCTGGTGGGTATTTGTATTTCTTCAAAAGGCGCTTCACTAATCGTCGCATATTTGCCCTTTCCGACTCTCGGCGGTTCCAATCGATGGTGCGGTTTTTGCGCAGCATGTCAGTCAGTTCCTTGGTGAGTTTCACCAACTGTTCGTTGGTATAGAAATCTTTTACCGCTTGGGGCTTCGTCAGTGCGTCGTAGAATGCCATTTCTTCGTTCGACAGCCCCATGCTGTTGCCCTCCGATTCGGCTTTCATCATCTCCTGTGCCAGCTTCATCAGTTCCTGAATCACCTCCTCGTTGGTCAGCATGCCCTTGATGTAGCAGTTCAGCGTTTTTGTGAACATGTCGCTGAACAGTTCGCCTTTCACGAGGTTTCTGCGAGCCACCTCCCTGACGCGTTTCTTGATGAGGTTCTGCAATAGCTGCACCGCCAGGTTCTTCTCTTTCATGGCTTTCACCTCTTGGAGGAACGACTCGTCAAAGAGGGAGAATTCGGCTTGGTTGTCAAAGAGGTTGACCACGCCTTCCGACTTCACGCTCTGTGCTATCAGCGTGGCTATTCTCTGGTTGATTTCTTTCTTGGTAATCTTGCCTGGGTTTTGCAGGCGGATGAGCAGTGTCCGCACCGCCTCCATGAAACTGACTTCAAACCGTTCCGCCTCGGTGAGCAATGACCGGCACAACGTGACCGACTGTTTCAGCAGCGATGCATTCTTGATGAATTCCTTGCAGTCATCTGCCTTGTCGGGTGCCATGAAGAAGTTCACGCCGCCCTTGATGAGTTGCGCCCGCTCCGATGCGGTACCATGATGGAAACATTGTGCCAACGAGGGCAACGAGAGTTTGCTTTCTTTGCCGAGTGCAGCCAATGTTCGCTCAGAGAGCAAATGACTGTAGTCGAAGCCATGCAACAGGTCACGGCATATCTCCAGATATTCACGGAACTTGGTGTAGGCCTGTTTCTTGATGTCGTTGTCGCCATATTTGTCACGGTCGCGCTTGGTATATTGCTTCATGGCTTCTTTCAGCGCTGCGGCGATGCCCACATAATCCACGATGAGTCCACCGGCCTTTTCGGGGAACACTCGGTTCACTCGGGCGATGGCTTGCATCAGGTTATGGTCTTTCATGGGTTTGTAGACATACATCGTGGCCAACGACGGCACATCAAAACCTGTGAGCCACATATCGACCACGATGGCTATTTTCATTGGGTCATCGATGTCCTTGAATTTCTTGGCCAGTTCCTTCTTGTAACTTTTTCCTCCGATGATTTTCGTCCATTCCTCGGGGTCTTGGTTGCCACTGGTCATTACCACTTTCACTTTCTCCGTCCATTCGGGACGTAGGCTGAGTATGCGGCGGTAAATCTTCATGGCGATGGGGCGTGAGTACGCCACAATCATCGCCTTGCCACCACACACATACTGGCGGTTGTCTTCATAGTGGGCGAGGATGTCGCCGACTAGCGCATCAATGGTCTTGTCGTTGCCGAGCAGTTCGTCCATGTGCGACATCAGTTTTTTGTTCTCCTCGATGTCGGCTTCTTCCGCTCCTTCCTCCCTCAGACGTTCATACTCTTCGTCTATTTTCTGCAGCACATCTTCCTTCAACTGCAGTTTGATGACACGGCTCTCATAGTAGACGGGCATTGTTGCACCATCTTCCACAGCCTGGGTCATGTCGTAGATGTCGATATAGTCGCCGAACACCTCCTGTGTGTCGCGGTCTTTATCGGAGATGGGCGTGCCAGTGAATCCGATATAGGAAGCATGGGGCAGCGAGTTGCGTATTTTCCGTGCCGCTCCAATGTGGATGTTTCCTTCCACGTCCACCTTTTCCTCCATGCCATACTGTCCACGGTGTGCCTCGTCGGTCATAACGATGATGTTCTGCCGCTCCGACAGCGGACCGTCAAAGTCATCAAACTTCTGCATGGTGGTGAAGATGATGCCGCCCGACTGTCGGTTTTTCAGGATGGCTTTCAGGCTCGTGGCATCGTTCTCCGCATTGCGGCTCGTACACTGCACGGCATGTTGGCGCAAGAAGTCGGCGGTGCGTGAGAACTGTCCAAACAGTTGTTCGTCGAGGTCGTTGCGGTCGGTGATGACCACGATGGTGGGGTTCATCGATTGCACGAGGGGGTGATGTGCCAGGAACACCATCGACAGACTCTTTCCCGAGCCTTGCGTGTGCCAGAACACACCTATTTTTCCGTTGCCTTTCACGGCTTCCTGTGCTCGCTTCGCTGCCTTTTCCACGGCATAGTATTGATGGTATCCAGCCAATATCTTGCCATATTTCCCTTCGCTCACGTCGAAGAGGAGATAGTTCTTCAGCAGGTTGAGAAATACCTCTTTGGTGAAGACGGACTTGAAACTGACGTCATAGTCGGCTACCGTTCCATCCGCCTGTTTCCATTCCATGTAGCGGTCTTCCTTGGCGGTGACAGTACCTATCTTCGTCAGCGCCATGTCGCTCATCACGTTGAAGGCATTGTACGTGAAGAGTGAGGGTATGAGTTGTTGGTAGTTGCGCAGTTGCAGGTAAGCCTCGCTGGCATCCGTCTCCTCACGACTGGGCGATTTCAGTTCGATGACCACCAGCGGCAGTCCGTTCACGAACACCACCATATCGGGGCGTTTTGTGTCCTTGTCTTGGATGGTATATTGGTTGACCACCAGAAACTCGTTTTGGTCGGGATGATAGAAGTCAATCAGATCCACAACAGCCGTTTTCACCTGATGTTTTTGGTCGGTGTAGTTCACCTCCACCCCATACTGCATCATCTGGGTGAATTTGAAGTTCTGCTCATAGAGCGACGAACCTTCTATCTGCCGCAGCTTCTTCACCACATCATCCAGTGCCGCAATAGGTACCGTCGGGTTAATGCGGTGCAGTGCCTCCAGCAACGGCTGTTCGAGCAACGGCTCCCGATAATCACGTTTCATATCGGGACCATAGGTGTAGTCATAACCGAGTTCTTGAAACAACTCAATCAGCACCTGCTCGTATGTTTCTTCTGAGAATACCGTATTCATAATGACTTCTTCTGATTCTACTAACTATTCAGATTATTCTAACAATCTCCTCACTCCTACCATTCCGATTACTCAGATTCCTCCGATTACTCAGATTCCTCCGATTATTCTAATCTCTCCGCCCGTTCTCCTCACTCCGCTCATTCTGATTACTCCGACTATTCCGATTACTCCGACTATTCCGATTATTCTGATTATTCCGATAATTCACTCTGCTCTGATACATCCGTTCCTTGATGCCTCCTTCTCTCACAAAGCGGTCTTGCATCGTCACCAGTAATTTGTATAGCATGTAGATGGCCTGGTGGATGAGGGTGATGCACAGGTTGGCGATTTCCTCATCATTCATGAGTTGTATCTTTTGGGCATATTCCTTTTTTATTTGCTCACTTCGAGCATACGCCCGCATTTTCTCATAACGAGGGTGTTCTGCGTTCCATTGAGTCAGATGGCGTACCCGCAGATAGTCCTCATAGTCGTCGAGCAGTTCTTCCAAACTGGCTTTGGCCACATTCGTCAGTTTTATTTCCGTCTCACCCGATGTGGCGGCGGCTTGGTTCCCCTCAGCGATATTTTGCTTGCCTGAGCGTGCTGATTGCACCATCTGGTCAACCGTGCGGTCGCCCTTGCTAAGGTAATGATGTGCAAAGTAAAAGGTGATGTCGTAGATTATCTCCGTCACCTGATATACCCTCAAGTGCCTGTAATGGCCATGTTGAGGGAGAAAAGTAATCTGCTGTGGCGCAGGTTTGCCTTGATTGTCGTCGTTCATAGGTTCTTTTCTACATCATTTATTTTCAATTCACCAGACATTAGTTTTGGAAGAAGGGTGTCGCGGAGTTGGGCGAGACGAGAGGATTCTTGTTTAAAAGAGGATACCATTAATAACATCGGTTCTACACAATTAGAAAAGTGCTCTAAAATAGATTCGTGAGGAAGAACAATAGGGTATTTCATAATCTGCTGTTTGTCACCCCGTGGCATCTTTGTTCCTTTTGAACCAGCCATTATGTACGAAAAGAAAGAATCGTCATACAATGTCCGATAAAGGAAAACTCTATATTTTGAATCTGTTGAGTGAAAGCACATCACGTCAGAAGAACAACCGCAGATGGAATCTACTCGTAGAATCTTCTTGAAATAGGGTCTAATGTTTGATACCAAAACGTCGAAAGGCTCACAACCTGTTGTCATTCCAACTTGAGGTAAGGTAGAAGCTTCTACTGCACCCATTTTATTTGGCAACATATTCTCTGTTGAGAAATATGTCTTTGGACTTAGATTGTCAATGGAGATCCTAATTGTCGAATAAGAACAAATATCACCCAGCTTTCCCACTCTCCATCCCTTTGGTATCATTCCGAGTTCAGACTCTTCGAAGGGTTGGTCTTTGAACGGTTCGAAGTCCACAAACCACGACTTAAACAAAGTTTGTGCTTGCTGCTCTAAATTGTCATTGATGCGTTTATTGATTTCGATTTTGTCATCGAGGGAGGAAAGAAAGGAGGCAATTCTTGTTTGCTCTAACGTTGGTGGAAGGTTTATTTTAAAATCTTTTATAATTTGAGCATTTAAGTTTTGTTGTGCCCCACCATTCGCCAAAGAACAAATAACTGAATACTTATTTAGGAGATAGTAATAAACGAAGCGATAATCGGCTATTTCAGAGTTTATGGTCAGGTTACAACATGCCTGATTAGTTGTTAATGGTATTTTAGCAATTGCTGTCTTACCTGCAGTAGCCCCATACATGGCAACAATCACAGTGTTTTCTGGAATCCATTTAGCAGAAGAATTATTCAGTCCTTCTTCTGTAATGTTTCGCTCTGTCTTATGTATGCGATTAAAACAGATCTCCTTAGTATTTAACCATGGAATATCTCCATCATAGTATTCTGAATGTGTACTTGTTGGAGTGCCACCGCTACAAACATTACTGCATATATCGCCTATTTTATACACTTTCCACTCTTCCATATTACTATCCACCCACTTTGTTACTTAGTATTTCCAATTGTTTCAAACAAGATTGCAAAATCTTCGTTTGCTGAGAATAAAAGTCGAGATTGTCAGATAGATTCTGGCTTTCTTCCTGTCTTTGGTGTATGGAATCAAAAGTCCCACCTACATAATGATTAGCAATATTAAATGAGTCCTGCATTTTTTTACGTTCACCTGCTTGATCACTTCGTGTTTTTGCATTCCAAATTTCCTTGTTCAATTGTACCTTAGTAATTTCTATTTGGACCTTTGTTAGTTCTTTCACGGATTTAATCATTTTTGCAGCATCTCTTGCTCCACTTCTGCTAGTCCACCAAGCAAGAAGTACCGCTATTACAGGGCTCAAAATAGATGCCCATTTAACAATAATATCCATTGTATACATAGTGCTTATTGCTTATATTCTTTCGATTTCTCCCTTATTCCATTCCTTAATTCCTTTTATTAATCAGATTCACGACAACCTTTACCATCACATCTTTTTCTTCTGTGCGGCTTTCAGCAATCATTAGTGTCAGAGCGACCAAGGTGTTGTCAGCCAAGCGTTTTGAACCGTCAGAACGATAGAGAATATGGTTGTTGTTGAGAAACCATAAGAACAGTGTTGCGGCAATGCGCTTGTTGCCATCGCTGAACGAGTGGTTTTTCGTGACGAGATAGAGCAACATGGCGGCTTTTTCCTCTACACTGGGATAGAGTTCTTCGCCTCCAAAGGTCTGATAAATCTGGCCGATGCTGCTCTTGAAGGAGTCGTCCTTCTCGTTACCAAAGAGTGCTGAACCACCAAATTTCTCACGCAGTCCATTGATGGCTTCCATTGCATTCTCGTAGGTAGCATGGAAAGGTTCTTCTGTTGTTGTCTTGTCAATGGTCAGTCGCTCATAGTCGTAATTGTCGAGCGTGTCGAGGGCGTAAGTGTAGTTTGTCACCACCTCGAACAAAGCATTCGTCTCGTCATTAGATAGCACTGGCTGGCTTTGGATGGTGCGCCCCAGCATACCTACCAACTGGCGCAACTCGCCAATCTGCTCCTTACGGATACGTTCATTGACGGCATAGCCTTTTACAAGGTATTCCTTCAACACTTTTCTTGCCCAGATGCGGAATGCAGTGCCACGTTTGCTTTTTACACGATAGCCGACTGAAATGATGACATCAAGGTTATAAAGAATGGTCTCTTGTACTTGCAGTTTTCCTTCAATAGCACCATGTCGAGTGGTATGTGCAAATTTTGCACTTACCTGTTCCTTATCAAGTTCTCCCTCTTTGAAAACATTGTTGATATGGCGCGTGATGACGGTTCTGTCCTTTTCAAACAACTCCGCCATCTGTGCCTGAGTTAGCCACACAGTTTCATTCTCAAAACGAACATCAATCTGAGTTTGTCCGTCTTCTGTCTGATAAATAACTATCTTTTTCTCTTCCATAACTACTTCAATTCAAATCCAATACTGCCTAAATGCTTTTTGATTTCGTCTTCCAAACGGTGACTCTCCGCAAAGAGGCCGCTCAGCTCATCCGTAAGAGCTTTCATCTTCTCTTCAAAAGGAATACCATCGTCTTCAGCCTCAGCGATACCCACATATCGGCCAGGGGTGAGGATATAGTCTTGTTTGGCGATTTCTTCGATGGTCTTCACGGAGCAGAAACCTTTCTCGTCTTCAAGGTTGCCGTTTTCATAGGCACGGAAAGTGGCGGCAATCTTTTGGATGTCGCACTCTTCGGCTGGGAGTTTTGCCCACGGCTTGTCTTCTTTTTTAATATAGTCGTATCTGGTGAGGTCGTCCGAGAGTTCACGGTGGGTGCGGTCAACCATCATACCCATATTTCTGGCATCGATGAAGAGTACCTTGCCGGGGTTCTTTTTCTGACGGTTGATGAACCACAAGCTAACGGGAATGGACACGTTGTAGAACAATTGGTTGGGCATGGCGATGATGCCCTCCACAAGGTCGGCCTCAATAATTCGCTTTCTGATTTCTCCTTCTCCACCTGTCTGCGAACTCAAAGAACCATTGGCAAGCACAAGTCCTAAACGCCCTTTGGGCGAGAGGTGGTGAATCATGTGCTGCATCCACGCGAAGTTGGCGTTGTTTTCTGGTGGCAGACCGTATTTCCAACGGACGTCATCGGCGAGGCGTGACGCACCCCATTCCTTCATGTTGAAGGGTGGGTTGGCCATGATAAAATCAAACTTTTCCAGTTTATGCTTGTCATCTCCAAAAGTGTCTCCCCATGAGTCGCCGAGGTTGGCGTCGAGGCCACGGATGGCGAGGTTCATCTGCGCCATCTTCCATGTGTTGGCGTTGAACTCCTGGCCGTAGATGGTCACATTGCGCAGGTTGCCTTGGTGCTGCTGCACAAACTTCGCACTCTGTACGAACATTCCACCTGAACCACAGGCAGGGTCATAAACACGGCCTTGGAAAGGCTGCAACACCTCGACGATGGTGCGGACCAGACAAGAGGGGGTGTAGAATTCGCCACCTGACTGCTGCGTCTCGGTGGAGAATTTCAATAGGCAATATTCATAGACTCGTCCGAAGAGGTCGATGCCTTCTCCCTGTGCGGTCATATCCACATTGTCGAAAATCTCGACGACCTCGCCCAAACGTATCTTGTCTATCTCAGGACGGGCATAGTTGCGGGGCAACACATTTTTCAAACGGGGGTTCTCTCGTTCTATCAGTTCCAACGCATGGTCGATGACCAGACCAATTTTCGGGTCATGGGCGTTTTGTGAAATGATGCTCCAGCGTGCCTCCTGAGGCACCCAGAACACATGCTCGGCGGTGTACTCGTCGCGGTCTTCCTCGAAGCCGTCGCCTTCATCCACAAGTTCTTGGTATCGCCTGTCGAAACAGTCGGAAATATATTTGAGGAATATCAAACCCAACACGACGTTTTGATATTCCGAGGCAGTCAGGTTGCCACGAAGTTTGTTGGCGGAATCCCATATTTTATCTTCGATAGATTTCTCCTTGACTATTTTTGTCTTCTTTGCCATGGCTTTTGATGTATGGTTATAGATAATAGAGCAGTCTTAATGTTTTTATCTTATTGGCTACAAAGTTATAAAAAGAAAGTGACAAACGCATCGGTTAGCTAGCCGTTTTTTATGGGCAAAGGAAAAAATAAAATAAATACCATCTTATTCCCTCGATTTAATATGTTTTAAGAAGAAATGCGCCCCGTTCTCAACGTTAATCGTTAAATTTGTAGCCAATATCTATTAAACACTTCGGAGAACCAAAGAATCATATTAGTATTATCAACCTGAACTATATGAAAAAGATTTATTTACTGACGTTACTTTTTTGTGGGCTATGCTTCTCCTGCGCACAGCAAAAGCAGAAAGCCCAGGATTCACAACAAGACACTCTGATTGATTCAACTAAAACGGATAAAAACATGACAAACGAACAACTGAAAGAGAAACTGGAACTGGCCCTGAACGACATGAAGGCGAAAGCCATCGAGATGGGCATACAAGGGGTGGCGGCTGCCTCGGTCCTGAACAACGGCGATAGCGTGGACTGGATAGGCGAGATGAAGGTCGTGGGCTCGTACTGCAACGAGAAAGATGGTTTTAACCTAGTTGCGATAGCATGGTCGAAATGCGGAGAGGTGATAGCCACACAGGCCAACAGCGGCAACCCCAGCCATAAGCCAATAGTGGGCGAACTGGGCTATGAAGGTGGCGCCTACGACGAGTGCGAAGGATGCAAACTGGCATTCGCCTTCAGCGGAGCGACATCGGAAGAGGATCTGGTCGTCGCCAAATACGGAATAGAGAAAATGAAGGGGTATATCGCTAAATAGTGCATCATTACAAAACATACGACCCAGAGGCGGCGACCAACTTGTTCGATGAGTTGCAGGCCATAGCGACACCGGCGGCGGATGAATACCGACAGGCTTATTCGGCGCTGCGAGGGGTGTTCATGAAATGTCTCGACATGCACACGCGTTTCGTGGGCATACGTTTCGGTGGACCCTTCGCCAAGACGGATTACTTGCTGAAAGAACACAAGGCGCCACGACGGCTCAGCGCCATCGTGAACGACGCGAGGTCGAGGTTCCGCAAGATGGGTACGATGACTGACGAGGCACTGGCGGAAAACTACCGCTACGACTTCATGGCGGTATGTCAGTTCGTGGAACTGGTGAGTGGCATGCCGGTGCCTTCGCTGCTCGTGGCGCTGTTCCCCGGCGGTAGGAAGAGGGTGCAAGGCAAACTGACCACTGAATGTCTGCGCATCATCGTGAACAGGTGGGACGACACGTTCATCTATGCCGAGGCGGACGAGGAGGGGATGGACGAGGTAAAAGTGTTCTACGGCGCGACGTCGGAGAACATGGTCTACAAGGACTGGAAATGGGACTACCTGCGGCCGCTGCTCAAGGTGGGATGCCAACTGAACCTCGTGAGGCCGCGCTTGATGGACGGGGTGCTCTATCCAGAACTAATCATCTACGAGCCGGACTACCTGGTCAACATTTCGGCGATAGCCAGCTGCTTCGAGAGTTATTCGCGGTCGTATATGGTGTACCTCATCAACAAACTGAAACCGTCGGTGACGACGGAAGCGTTGCTGCTGGGTTACCTCGCGGGACAGTTCCTGGACGAGGCGCTGTATATGCAACCGGAAGAGAACACGTATGGAAAGAGCGTGAGACGGTTCTACGAGCATAATGCGATGAGTCTGGCGACAACGCAACTGGGCAGCTCTTTCCACAACGATGCGCAGATGCAGCAACAGAATATCTTGAACGTGGTGCGGAACGTGCTGCCCGAGGTGTTCAGCAACGATGGCATACAACGTTTCGACGCGACGGAAATCATGGTGGAGCCGTCATTCTTCTCGGAAATGCTGGGCATACAGGGACGTATGGACTTCTTGCATCTGGACCATCGGCTGCTCATCGAACAGAAATCGGGCAAGGCGGAGTACCCCATTACTGACCCGCCGAAACAAAAGGAACAGCATTATGTGCAGCTGATTCTTTACATGATGCTCCTGCGCTACAACTACCGTGAACAATATGAGCGCAACGGGCGCTTCGTGCACACCATGCTGCTCTATTCGAAATACCGCAAGGGACTGCTGGACTTGGGATTCGCGCCGTCGTTGATGTTCGAGGCGATAAAAATAAGAAACGAGGTGGTGGCTCATGAGTTTGGCTACACACACGGGGGACTGGACATACTGATGCGGTTGACGCCCGACATGCTGAAAACGGAGGCTATCAGAGAAAGTTTCTGGCTGCAATTTAAAAAACCTGAACTGGAGGCGCTGCTGACACCGATACAAAAGGCGACACCCCTGGAACGTGCTTATTACCTGCGGTTCCTGACCTTCATCGAGACGGAACACCTGATGTCGAAAGTGGGCAACCAGACGAAACAGGATGCGGGATTCGCGGAGATATGGCACAGCTCGCTGGAGGAAAAAATGCTGGCGGGAAACATCTACTGCGACCTCGATTTGGTGAGCCCGTCGGAGGTGGAGGGGGGAAGGGTAGACCATGTGATGCTGCGCTTCGCCACCGACCGCCCAGACAACGACATATCCAACTTCCGTATCGGCGACATCGTGGTGCTCTACCCCTATGCGGAAGGAACGGAACCGGACGCGCGAAAGACAATGGTGTTCCGTGGCACCTTGGAGAAAATCGACGAAAAGCAAATCGTGATGGGACTCAATGCGCAACAGGTGAACGCCAACGTGTTCTGGCACCAAGGGGTGATGAAATGGGCGATTGAACATGACTTCATGGAGTCGGCATACAGCGCGTCGTACAAGGGTATTCAGGCTTTCCTCTCGGCACCGAAGGAGCGGCGTGACTTGCTGCTCCTGCAACGTGAACCGGAATATGACGACGGCGTCACCCTGTGTGGCGACTACGGAGAGTTCAACGACATGATGCTGCGGGCGAAAAGGGCGCGCGACCTCTTCATCATCATCGGACCGCCGGGAACGGGAAAGACATCGTACGGACTGATGAACACGCTGAAGGAGGAGCTGATGACTCCGGGGACGAACGTGCTGCTGCTGTCGTACACCAACCGTGCCGTGGACGAGATATGCAGCAAACTGGAGGAGGAACGGATGGACTACATACGCGTGGGCAGCCGGGTGTCGTGTGAACCGGCATATCGCCATGCGATGTTCGACGAAAGGGCGAAGGTGTGTGGCAGCGTGAATGAACTGAAACGGCTGGTGGCGAACACAAGGGTGTTCGTGGGCACTACTTCGTCGTATAACTCAAACATTGCGATCTTCAACATCAAACAGTTCTCTTTGGCCATCATCGACGAGGCGTCGCAAATACTCGAGCCTAACCTGCTGGGACTGCTCAGTGCAAGGGGAAGCGACGGCGGCTGCGCCATACGCAAAATAGTGCTCATCGGCGACCACAAGCAACTGCCGGCGGTGGTGCAACAAAGCGAGGAGGAGTCGAGGGTGGTGGAGCCCATCCTCAACGACATCTGCTTGACGAACTGCCGACTGTCACTCTTCGAACGTCTGCTGCGCCGCTACCGTGGTAACGGCGATGTGGTGGGTATGCTGACAAAACAGGGGCGTATGCACCCCGACATTGCACGCTTCCCGAACTACGCTTTCTATGGCAACAGACTGCAGGTGGTGCCGTGTCCGCACCAATGCAAGGACTTGCCGCCGAAGGGTGGGGCGGGGCATGGCATCGACGATATGCTGGCGACGCGACGGGTGGCGTTCGTGACGGTGCAACCGCCACGGCACAGTCCGTCGGACAAGGTGAACAGAAACGAGGCGCAGGCCATCGCGGCCATCGTGCTGCGGATATACGGACGTGAGAGGGACCATTTCTCGACCACGCAGACGGTGGGGGTCATCGTGCCGTACCGCAACCAGATAGCGGAGGTGAGGAGGATGCTGGAACAGAGTGGCATAGCACCGCTGCGCGACATCACCATCGACACGGTGGAACGGTACCAAGGCAGCCAACGTGACTATATCGTCTATGGATTCACCATACAACAGTATTACCAACTTGATTTCCTCGCGGGCAACGTGTTCGAGGAGGATGGCTGTGTCATCGACCGCAAACTGAACGTGGCCATGACAAGGGCGAGGGAGCACCTCATCCTCGTGGGCAACGCCAACCTGCTGGCGAACAACTTCACGTTCTATAAACTGATGGAATATGTGAGGAGCCGACATGGCTATTTCAACGTGCCGTTGGCGGACTTCGTGCAGGGCCGTTTCGTGGTGCCTGACATGGAGAGCAAGGCCATGGACATGAGTGTGGTGCCGTTCGCTCTCAGCGACACGTTCCTGAGGACTTTCCAGGAACTGGTGACGGAGCCTGTACTGAGAGATGGACGCAGCAAAGCGCCGGACATCATTTTTGGACGTGACATGTCGGCGAACATGGAGGCGATAGGGTATGGCAGGGTGGACTTCAGCGTTCCTGTCCAGGCGTATGGCGCGGTGCTGTCGCCTGAAGAACAGGTGCTGCTGTATTGCCATTATTTCATGCGGATGTATTATCAGGGTTCCGCAACAATGTTTTCCGCTCTCGGCGAATGGATGGCGTCGCTCATCGACGCGTGTAATGGCAGGGTGCAACTCATCGACTTCGGCTGTGGACCGGCGACGGGTGGACTGGCGTTCGCGGAGCGTTTCCAAGGCATGGCGCCTGACATGTTATACACGGGCATCGACTCCTCGGCGGCGATGAGGACGATGGCGGAGCGGTTCCTCAACGGTGTCTTCGCCGACCGACTGCGTTTCCGACTCCTCTCTTCCATGGACGGGGTGACGGACGACTATTGGAAGACGGTGTCGGAGGTGCCGTCGCTCGTGGTGTTCAATTTCTCGCAGGTGTTCAGCAGCATCTCGGCACGCGAGGCGGAACGGCTGGCGTCCACCATCCTCTCGGTGATGGAACGCCATCCCTTGAACAAATATGCCTTCTTCATCCAGCATGCTATCAACGACGCTTCCATCAACCCCTACAAAGTATTCAAGACTCTCCTCGCAAACACCGTCACCATCATCAAAGAAGACTCTTCTTCCTACCTCCACCACGAAGTCTGGCTCAGCAAATAAAAGCCCCCTCTCCAGCGGTCTCGAGTACTCACAGTAATAGTTCTATCCCGAATTTACGAATATGCGAATACTTCCCCTCCCATTCTCCCATTCTCTCATTCGGGATAACCTTTTTCGTGTTTATTCATGATAATTTGCGGCCAATTTGTGGCAATTCACGTAAAAAAGAAATCCGCCACATGCTATTCTCTTGCCCCTTGCTCCTTGCTCCTTGCCCCTTGTTCCTCAATAAATCAGTCCAATCTCGTATTATCAGTGTCCTTTAGTCTCTCCCCTCCCTCGGGAGGGCAGGGGAGGGGCTTCTTCTCCCCTCCCTTGGGGAGGGGCCGGGGGTGGGTTTCAGTGTCCCTTTGGGAGGGCCAGGGTGGGTATTCCCTTGCCCCTCAGTAATTTTCTAATCTTTTAATTTTTAAATTTTTTAATTTTTTATTACTTTTGCATTCAGAACCTAAAAACTAATTCTCACATAAGACTTTTTGACGATGACAGATAGGAAAAACAAGTTGAAATGCCGGTTCATGGCACTCACCGCTATGTTGGCCGTAGCCATGATGGCGTGGGCCGATGGCGACCAGCGTGAGGGCGAGCAGGGCACCAAATGGGTCGATCCCGTGGAATATTTTGAACTACAGGATATCAGTGGCAATGACCTGCAACGCGACTACGACCAGGGCGACATCGACATCAGTAAAGTCATTAAGCAGAAAGGCAAGAAAGTGTATGGCTTGCGACTGAAACCTATTGCGGGAGCCGCGAGGGTAAGAAAATACCTCAACATAGGATACGATGATTTCGTGTCGGGCAACATCGACTATCAGGATTCTTATGGCATTGAGGGTGTTCCACTGAATGAGTCGGCTTTCTGTATTTATGTCGATGAGGGGGTGAGCCGCAATTACAGTTTCTCCTATGGTTATCAGATTACAGAAACGTATGACGGTGAGACTTATACCGACAGAGGCAGAAGCGAAGTGAGAATCAGCATCACCGGCCTCCATCTTGACGTTTCAGGAGGTGGGGTGGGACTCAACTATGCGCTCTCGGCGAAAGTGTCTGAAAAAGAACAATCTTCGGAAGGCAACGGTAAGGGAAGTAACACGCTCACTAAATCAGCAGGCGTTGACCCCCGTCTGGGAAAATTCATCTATTTCAATGGTGGACGCTATCTGCTCGTCATGCTCGGTGTCTCGGCACGGGAGGAAGCGGCCAGGGCTTCTTCTGAAGACCTCACAGCGGATGAAAAGGAAAAGATGAGCAACCATGCTTGGCCGCGTGTCTATTTTATGGTTGAGGAAATAATGGTGGAGGATGATGGCGAAGCCGTCGTTCCTCTTACTGCTACCGACAAGCAAGAACTCAAAGATTATGTTGACGACCTCCGTTCGTGGCTTCGGGGCGATGGCGACCCGCTGGGACTGGGTGAGCGCACCGACGAGAAGACGGCGGTGGTCATCAATGTCATCTCCACCGTCGGGGCTATCTTGGTGGGCGGTACGCTAGCGGGCTTCGTGGGAGGAACGGGCGCGCAGATTGCCGCCAACATGACGGAAACCATTATCAATGCCAGTAGCGGAGGGGATTTCCCACCGATGGATTCTCCCGAGGGCTCCGAAATGGATGGCATGGAACCGAAACGCAAGGAGGAGGAAGAAGAGACGAGTGAAAAACCGGAGGAGAGTGGCGATGGCAACCCACCTGCTGAGGACGACCCCTCCATCTTCAAGTCAACACTGTACCCCGAACTGTGCAACGAATATGTCAAGCAGGATATTTACGGCGACATCACAGTGCTCGACCCGGTGACAGGGGAGGAGGTCATCTATACCAACAATGGCGACGACACATGGAAGAACCTTAATACCGGACAGGACTGGACACCGGATGAAATAGGCCGACGTCTGGAATATAAGAAAGAGAACAGGGGCGAACTGTTGAAGACGGCCCTGAAGGGCGTTCGCGACAAGATGGTTCAAAGTGTAATGTGGCAACAGCAGGCCATACGCGACAAGGACCGTGGCTACAGCGACGAGATGATACAATATCGTAAAGAAAAGGCAAAGAACGATGAAGAGTTGAGAATCTCACTGAGAATGTCTGAGTTGGCGAAGAAGTACGACATGGTGTCCTTGGGCGACGGCAGCAATGTTATGAAAGTGCTCGCTGAAAGGAAATCAGTCATTATGGAACAACAGAATATCGAACTCAAGAACGCCGCTGCCCAGATGAAGATTGACAAAGCCTTGGCAGTCGCCGAGAGTTTGATGGTGTTTGCTGATGGAGCTTGTGACACCGTACTTTACGCTTTGGGTAAGTGCGTACCTGGAGGGGCATATATCTACGATGGTTATGCTTTAACCAAAGGTATGGCTGTGGCAGCAGCGGAGATTCAGGCTCAGTATACTTTTACTGATAAAAGAATGAGTCTGGCGGATATGCACCTGCATATAAGAGTTGGTGCAGGAAAAGGTTTGATAGCCGCCGTACAGAATCATGCTGGTGAGCTTGCGAAACTGGGAGGCGCCAGTACCGGTGCAAAGCTTATTGTCAAGGAATTCCTTATTTTTACTGCTCCGGAGTCTGTATCGAGGGCCGCTACTGTCGCGTTGAAAGCGAAGGATGAGGGACGGAAAGTAACCATGGATGAATTGAAGCAAGCCATGCTGGATGGCTTCGTAGAGAAATCCATGGCATACGGTGGCAATAAGCTGTTAAGCAAAGCGCTCGGCTCGCTTGGCACGAATAATAAGGTGGGACAGTTCTTCAATGCTTCTCGCGTAGGTCAGACGGGACATATCCCTCTATGCCCTTATGTGTTTAATGGCGAATACACCATGACGAAGTTCTTCTCACCATTGATTACAAAGAGCACGGGTCATTTAGGTGGGTTCAAGGCTGCCAATAATGGATTGAAGGAGTTTGTGGGTTTGAAACCCAAAGCCGCACAGATGGCAGCCGATGCCCTTAAATCAAAAAATAAATAGGTAAAAACAAAATAAGAATAAGAATATGGAAGCACTGACAAAAGAAGAAAGAGATAAAAAATATCAGGAATATACCAACGAGGCGTTATTCACTGGTCACTACCACTTCCTTGTTCAGGCATTGGCCGTGGCCATGCAGAGCACCATGGTATGGCGGCTTATGGGCACGAACGATGCCTTCACTTTTGTGGATCTGTTTGAATTCGCAAAGAAACGTGACGAGGAAGACCCGCTCGATGAGTACCAGTTCTATATGGTAACAAGTGAGGGCGCGATAGGCTTGAGCGCTGGATTGGAATATCTCACGGAATGGATTTTCATCCCTATGGAACCCTGTGAGGAACGTGAACGACTGTTGGAGGAAATGGGCGAAAAGTTGCAATTGCAAGCGGCTGCGCGTGAGGCGGTGGACAAAGCCGTGGAGGAGGGACTGGCTGAACAACAACGGCAACAACAGGCACAGCCACAGCCACCGGCACAGGCCCTTCCTAAATACTTGGTCCTTTTCGGTGATAAGTACGAAGGACCATTCAGTGTTGATGAGATGAGAACGATGAGTCTAACCCTCGAGACCTACGTGTGGACGGAGGGCATGGAGCAGTGGAAGATGGTCGGACAACTGGAAGAATTGCCAATAGCCTTGGGACTCGTACAGCCCACCGTGCCTCCTCTTCCTCCCCTTTACCCGCAGCAGCCATCTGGCTATCCAAACGATCCCAATGCTCCTAACAACTAATAAACGCTTATGACCATGCAGGAAGAAAGATTAGGGGTAGGTGCCTATCTGAAGAAATGTATGCATCAGGGATTAGAGGTGTTCAAACATCCCATGATGCTGTTGCCCACCTTGGTGCTGGGCGCTATATGGCTGGTCATCGGCTATCTGTCGTCAACTACCGAACTGCCTGGCTGGGCAAAGGTGGTCAGTTTCCTGTCGTTTGCCGAGGGTGGACTGTTTGGCGGTGCGTTGGGTGCTGCCGGTGGTATCGTCGGCAAGGTGGTGGTGGCTGTCTTCATCAACAGCGCCATACTGCCGCTCTTCCAGAAAAAGCTGCCTTTTGTGGGTGTGGCAGGTGGCATCAAAGGAATGTTCTCGAACATGGGTGAACAGGTGGTGCGTGGCATCGCTCCTTTCCTCGGTGGCATGGGTGCGGCGCTGCTGCTCTATTCATTCATGAATATCTCACACGTCCAGATTAACGCTTTTGTGGGTGTGGCAGCCGTCGTTCTTCTCCTACAGAACATCGGCAACCAGGGTGGTTTCCTCTTCGGTCTGCTGTTCAGCTTTGCCAACTCGATAACCAAAGGTCGGGTGCCCCGGTTCATCACCATCACGCGTATGCTCACGGGCATGACCGTCGGTTTCACCGTGGCGGTAGGTCTCAGCATGGCAGGTGTTAAATGGAGCATCTTATTGGGACTCCCCATCCTCCTCCTCGCCATCCTCCTCGCCCTTGTTCTCAACAGGAAAAAAGCGGCATAACATTTATTGTGAACAGCGAACACAAATTCCACGAACCAGCGGTCTCGAGTACTCGCAGTAATAGTTTTATCCCGAATTTACGAATATGCGAATCCTGACCCTCCCTTCGGGAGGGCAGGGGAGGGGCTTCTTCTCCCCTCCCTTGGGGAGGGGCCGGGGGTGGGTATCATTCCTCCTCAAACTCTACATATTCCCCCTCGTCGTCGCCAAAAATTTTCTGGTTGTTTTTCTTCTGTCCAGTGCCCTCCATATGAACGCCGCTGTCGGCACGTTGTTGCTGACGGCGCTGCTCACGCTCAAAGCGCTTGCCAGCCTCGTCAATCTGGCTCTTCGTCTTGCGAACCAGCCATACGAAATAGAGGACAATCGCCAGAACGAGAAAAAAGACGATGGCGATGATGGAGAAAAAGAACTTAATCATTCTTCAGCGGCTGTTTTGGAGGAGGTGAGGGCGGAGAGAATGATGTACCATGCGATGATGATGGCGATGCCCGTCACACCGAAGATCGCCAACATCGGGATGCATGTCAGCACAAAAATATATTTCACCTGGTTTGTGTGCCAACCCCATTGCTTGAATTTCAGCGCGAACATACGGATGCTCGACACCAGCAGCCAACAACTCAGGCATACCAGCAACAGAATGATGATCCAAGCGTAAGAAAGGCTAAGGATGAACGATTCGGCTCCCACGATGAGCGAGCCCCAGAACAGGGCGTTGGCTGGTGTGGGCAGACCGATGAACGAGGAGTGCTGACGCTCGTCGATATTGAAATGGGCCAGACGCAAGGCGGAGAAGGCCGCCATGACGAAGGCGAAATAAGGTATGAACCGTTGGATGGGCTCGAAGGCAGCGGGATAGGCTGTCGTATGGAGCAGGATAAACACCATGGTGGATGGCGCCACACCGAAGGTCACCACGTCGGCCAATGAGTCGAGTTCCTTGCCAATGGGCGACTGCACATGGAGAAGGCGCGCGGTCATGCCATCGAAGAAATCGAAGATGGCACCGAGGATGATGAATGACAGGGCCGCAGGATAGTTGGCCTCAAAGGCATAGGCCGTGGCGATGCATCCCGAGATGAGGTTGCAACAGGTGATGGCGTTGGGGATGTTCCGGGTGATGATGTTGGCCATATCAGTGGAGTTTAGCGATGACCGTCTGGTCACCAGTGGTAGATTGTCCCATCTCGACACAAATCTCTGTGCCCAACGGGAGATATACGTCAACGCGCGAGCCGAACTTGATGAAGCCCAGGTGGTCGTCGATATTGCATTCCTCGCCCTCCTTGGCATAGGTGACGATGCGACGAGCCACGGCGCCGGCTATCTGACGACAGAGGATGGTGACTCCTTTGGGCGTCTCGATGAGCACGTCGGCACGCTCGTTCTCCTCGCTGGCTTTCGGAAGCCAGGCCTTGTGGAAATTGCCGTCGTGATGCTTCACCAACTTCACCGTACCGTCGACGGGAAACCAGTTGGCGTGAACATTAAACAAACTCATGAATATCGACACCATCATGCGTCGCTCGTGGAAATAGTCATTCTCGTCAACCTCCTCCACCACAACCACATGGCCGTCGGCGGGAGCCACGACGATGTCTTCGGTGTCGTCGCCGTCGAAATAACGAATGGGACAGCGGAAGAAATTCAACACGATGGCATAGACCACGCCAAAGACACCCAAGAAACACCAAAAAGGTACCTTGGTATCAAAGAGATGCCACAATAAAGCGGACACAACGACAATAAACACCAAACCGCCCAAAAGCGTTTCGTTGCCCTCGCTGTGAATCCTCTGTTTCTTGAGTTTCTTGATTCTTCTGCCCATTACTAAGTAAAACGAATTCGCGTGTTAATTGAATTCGCGTACAAAGGTAATGCTTTTTTACGGTAGTGGCAAATTTTTGGGGCTTTCTTTTGGCAATGTCGGGATTTAGGCGTAACTTTGAGGCTCGAAAAATACCATTATGCAGGATTTTGTTCATCTTCACGTACATACATATTATTCACTGCTCGACGGACAGGCTTCGATAGAACGATTGGTCGACAAGGCGGTGGCCGACGGCATGCGTGGCATGGCTGTCACCGACCATGGAAACATGTTCGGCATCAAATTCTTTTCTGACTACTGCGCCAAGGTAAACAAGAAAAGGGCGAAGGAGGGAAAGGAGCCTTTCAAACCTATCTTGGGCTGTGAGATGTATGTGGCGGCACGACATAAGGAGGACAAAGACAAGCAGAAAGGTGATGACCTGCGCTACCACCTCATCGTGCTGGCGAAGAACTACCAGGGATACAAAAACCTCATCAAACTGGTGTCGCGCTCGTGGGTCGACGGATTCTACACGAAAGCGCGTACCGACCACGACGACCTGGAGCGTTACCACGAGGGACTCATCGTATGCTCGGCATGTCTGGCGGGCGAGGTGCCCCGGAAAATCAACCACGGCGACATTCAAGGCGCGAGAGAGACCATTGAATGGTATCGGAGGGTGTTCGGCGACGACTATTACCTGGAGATACAACGACATGAGGTGAAAGACCCGCACCAGATTGCCAACCGCGAGACGTTCCCGGAGCAACAGCGGGCGAACAAGGTGATTCTCGAACTGGCGAAGGAATATGGCATCAAGGTGGTGTGCACCAATGATGTGCACTTCGTGGATAGGGACAATGCGGAGGCGCACGACCACTTGCTTTGCCTGTCCACGGCGAGCGACCTCGACGACCCCAACCGCATGCGCTACACCAAGCAGGAGTGGTTCAAGACGCAGGAGGAGATGAACGAGGTGTTCGACGATGTGCCGGAGGCGCTGGCCAACACGCTCGAGGTGCTCGACAAGGTGGAGGTGTACAGCATTAACCACGAACCCATCATGCCTTTCTTCCCCATACCCGAGAGCTTCGGTACGGAGGAGGATATCAGAAAGAAATACTCCGAGGAGGACCTCTTCCGCGAATTCACCTCTGACGAGAACGGTGAAAACCCGTTGCCACGGGAAGAGGGGGAGAAAAAAATAGCGCACCTGGGTGGTTACGAGAAACTATACCGCATCAAGTTCGAGGCGGAATATCTGGGCAAACTGGCATATGACGGCGCGCGACGCCTCTATGGCGAACCGCTGTCCGACGAGGTGAATGAACGTATCAAGTTCGAACTGCACATCATGAAGACCATGGGATTCCCGGGATACTTCCTCATCGTGCAGGACTTCATCAACGCGGCACAGGACCAACTCGACGTGATGGTGGGACCGGGACGTGGCTCGGCGGCTGGCTCGGTGGTGGCTTACTGTTTGGGCATCACCAAGATAGACCCGATGAAATACGACTTGCTGTTTGAGCGTTTCCTCAACCCCGACCGTATATCACTGCCGGATATCGATACTGACTTCGACGACGATGGACGTGGAAGGGTGCTCAAATGGGTGGAGGACAAATATGGACACGACAAAGTGGCACATATCATCACCTACAGCACCATGGCCACCAAAAACTCCATCAAGGACGTGGCGCGTGTGGAGAAACTGCCGCTGGAGATATCGAACCGACTGTGCAAGGAGATACCTGACAAACTGCCGGATGGCGTAAAGATGAACCTCCCCAACGCCATCAAGTTTGTGCCGGCGCTACGCGAGGCGGAGGTGTCGCCTGACCCCAAAATGAGCAACACCATACGCTATGCAAGAATGCTTGAGGGAACGGTCAGGGGCACGGGCATACATGCTTGCGGTACGATCATTTGCCGCGACCCCATCAGCGACTGGGTGCCAGTGTCAACAGCGGACGACCCGGATAACAAGGGCGAAAAGGTGCTGTGCACGCAGTACGATGGTCACGTGATCGAGGATACGGGACTCATCAAGATGGACTTCCTCGGACTGAAGACGCTGTCGGAGTTGAAGGAGGCGGTGGAGAATGTCAGGCTGAGCACGGGCGACATCATCGACCTGGACAAAATACCCATCGACGATGAGAAGACTTATGAACTGTACCAACGGGGACAGACCATCGGAACCTTCCAGTTTGAGTCGCCGGGCATGCAGAAATATTTGCGTGAGTTGCATCCCACGGTGTTCGAGGACCTCATCGCTATGAATGCGCTCTATCGACCGGGACCGATGGATTATATCCCTGACTTCATACGGCGAAAGAGAGACCCCTCGCTGGTGAAATACGATATCCCCTGCATGGAGACGTACCTGAAGGACACCTACGGCATCACGGTCTATCAGGAGCAGGTGATGCTCCTCTCGCGACAGTTGGCAAACTTCACGCGTGGCGAGAGCGACGCACTGCGTAAGGCCATGGGTAAGAAGAAGGAGGACATCGTGAACGCCATGGAACCGAAGTTCCTGGAAGGGGGAAAGAAAAACGGACACGACCCTGAGGTGCTGAAAAAGATATGGGGCGACTGGAAACGGTTCGCGTCGTATGCCTTCAACAAGAGTCACGCCACTTGCTACTCGTGGGTGGCTTACCAAACGGCGTACCTCAAGGCGCACTACCCATCACAGTTCATGGCGGCCATCATGAGCCGACGGAAAGATGATATCAAGGAAATCACCAAACTCATGGACGAATGTAAGTCGATGGGTATTCCTACGCTGGGACCGGACGTGAACGAGAGTTACCTGAAGTTCGGCTCGAACAAGGCGGGACAGATACGTTTCGGACTGGCGGCCATCAAGGGCATGGGCGAGGGGGCGGCAAGAGCCATCATCGAGGAGAGGAATAATAACGGACCTTACGAGAGTATCTTCGACTTCGTCAGTAGGGTGAACCTGTCGGCGGTGAACCGCAAGGCGATGGAGAGTCTGGCGCTCAGCGGTGGCTTCGACTGCTTTGGCATCGCACGCGAACGCTACTTCGCAACGAATAACAGGGGCGAGGTGTTCCTCGATACGCTCGTGCGCTACGGACAGATGTACCAGACGGAGAAACAGGAGGCGCAGAACACGCTATTCGGCAATATCGAGGCCATGGAGATCCCTACGCCGACCATCCCGGAGGCAGAGTCGTGGAGTGCCATAGAACGACTGAACAAAGAGCGTGAACTGGTGGGTATATACTTGTCGGCGCATCCGCTCGACGAATACCGCATCGTGCTCAAACACATGTGCAACACGCGGTGCGCGGAACTGGACGACAAGGAGAAACTCATAGGCAAGGAGCAAATCTTGCTCGGTGGCATCGTCACCGCCGTGAAGTCGAAACTCACCAAGAGGGGCGACCCCTGTGGGTTCGTCACCATCGAGGATTTTGAGACGTCGGGCGAACTGGCGCTCTTCGGCAAGGACTGGGCTGATTGGCAGACGATGCTGCAGGAGGGATGCTCGGTGTTCATCAAGGCGAAATGCCAGAAAAAATACGAAACGAGCAACTTCATCGATTTCCATATCGACGATGTGCAGTACCTGAGCGCGGTGAAACAGAAAGACATCGAACGACTCATCATCACCATCGATGCGTCGGCGGTCAACGACACCATCGTGTCTGACCTCGCCACACTGCTGAAAGATTCGCCGGGCAACACGGCGCTATTCGTCCAACTGCACCAGGTGGGCGAAGGAGTGCCGGTGATGCTCAGGAGCAAGAGCGTGGGGGTGAAGGTGAACGGCGAGATGCTGAATTTCATCGAACAGTGCGAGGGTATGTCTTACCATATCAACTGACATGACCTTTTTGGCATAATTATTGCTACACTCTTTATAACTGCATCGGCAAAGCGAAGGAACACTCCTTTCAAATCTTGACAAAAACAACAAATAATTATAATTAATACAAATAACTATGGAAGTAACAATCACAACCGAAAATTTTGAGCAGTACAAAAACGGCGACCTGCCGTTGGTGGTAGACTTGTGGGCAACATGGTGCGGACCTTGCCGCATGGTGGGACCCGTCATCTCTGAACTGGCACAAGACTATGACGGGAAAATCGTCGTGGGCAAGTGCGACGTGGAGGAGAATGATGACGTGGCCATGGAATATGGCGTGCGTAACATCCCGACCATCCTCTTCTTCAAGAACGGTGAACTGGTGGACCGCTTCGTGGGCGCCGCCAACAAGGCTACACTCGACGCCAAGTTCCAGGCGCTGCTCTAAACCGCTGAGATAATCCCAAAATAGGGGATAATGACAGGAGTGGCAGAAACATCGCGTTTCTGCCACTCCTGTCATATTGATGGCTGTCAGTCCAGTGTGATGGTCCTGCTGCCGTCGGCTTCTTCTTCGATATGCACGCGCACGGCATCGTCGGGAAGCAACTCTTCCACCAATTCGGGCCATTCGATGAAACAGAGGGCGCCACTGAAGAAATAGTCTTCATAGCCCATGTCATAGACTTCTTCGATACGCTTGATGCGGTAGAAATCGAAATGGTAAATCAACTCGCCACTGTCGCTGCGGTATTCGTTGACGATGGCGAAAGTGGGCGAGGTGACTACTTCGTCGACACCCAACTCTTCGCAGAGGGCTTTGATGAAAGTGGTCTTGCCGGCTCCCATCTTGCCGTAGAAGGCGAAGACGCTGCCGTCACCCATCTCACGGATAAAAGCGCGGGCGGCTTCGTGAAGGTCGGACAGGGTGGGTATGTGAATGGTGGCGCTCATGACAGTGGTGTTTTTATCCGCGTTTCCTGCCAGTGAGCGTAATCAGGGGGATAATCATCTCCTCCATGGATATGCCGCCATGCTGGAAGGTGTCGCGGTAGTATGATACATAATAGTTATAGTTGTTGGGGTAGGCGAAGAAGTCTTCACCCGTGGCAAACACATAGGTGGTGCTGAGGTTGGGTGAGGGCAACTGGGCCTGTCTGGGGTCTTTGATGATAAACACTTCCTTGGGGTTGTAACTCAGGTTCTTGCCGAGTTTGTAACGCAGGTTGGTGTTGGTGTTGCGGTCGCCAATAATCTTGATGGGTTTCGTGGCGCGGATACTGCCGTGGTCGGTGGTCACCACCACCTTGTAGTCGGTATTGGCAAGGGCCTTGAAGAGCTCGGCTACCACACTGTGGCGGAACCAACTGAGGGTGATGCTGCGGTAGGCGGACTCGTTGTTGGCCAACTCGCGGACCATCTTCGACTCGGTGCGGGCATGCGAGAGCATGTCGATGAAATTGAGCACCACGACATTGAGGTCGTTCTTCTTCAACTGGGGCAACTGACTCATGAAATGTTCGGCGGCCTGCGAGTCGTTCACCTTGTGGTAGGAGAAGGTGTTTTTGCGGCGGTAGCGCTCCAACTGGGTCTGGATGAGGGGACCCTCGTTGAGGTTCTTGCCTTCTTCCTCGTCTTCGTCAACCCATAACTCGGGAAACATCGAGGCGATGCGCGTGGGCATCAGTCCGCTGAATATGGCGTTGCGCGCATATTGGGTGGCGGTGGGGAGAATGCTGAAGTAGAGGTCTTCGTTGATGTCGAAAATATCGGAAATCTCATGGGCGATGGTGCGCCACTGGTCGTAACGGAAATTGTCGATGACCACGAGGAACACTTTCTCGCCTTTGTCAAGAAGCGGAAAAATGTTGTTCTTGAAAATGTCGGGACTCATCAGCGGACGCTGGTCAAGACCGACCATCAAACCTTTCTGGTCGAGACGCACCCAGTCGAGGTAGTTGCTCTTCACATATTTAGAGAAACCGTTGTTGGCCTCTTCCTTCTGCATCCTCAGGATATCGGTCATGTTGGTCTCGGTGCTGCTCAGCTCCAACTCCCAGTGCACCAACCGGCGATATACCTCAATCCAGTCGCGGTAGTCGCGGCAGTTGGCTATCTGCTGGCTGATGTCCATGAAATTCTGCTGGTAGCCGCTTTGCGTCACCTCGGCGACGATTTCCTTGCGGTGGATATTCTTCTTCAGCGTGAGCAGTATCTGGTTGGGGTTGACGGGCTTGATGAGGTAGTCGGCTATCTTCGAACCAATGGCTTGGTTCATGATGTTCTCCTCCTCGCTCTTCGTCACCATCACCACGGGGATGGTGGGCGACATCTCTTTGATGTGCTGGAGCGTCTCCAGACCCGTCAGACCGGGCATCATCTCGTCGAGAAGGATAAGGTCGAAGGTGTGCTGACGGCACTGCTCAATGGCGTCGCTGCCATTGCTCACCGTAATCACTTCGTAGCCTTTCTTCTCCAAAAAGAGGATATGGGCTTTGAGCAATTCTATCTCGTCGTCAACCCAAAGTAACAATCCGTTGGTCATATCTTAAAATCCGTCTAATTCGTAATACTCGTCTTCGATGTTCACGTCGTCATTGTTCTGACTGGGCTTCTGTGTGGGCTGGTCAGTGGGCGTGTCGCCGAAATCGTCGAAGTATATCTCGGTATCGTCATCGTCGTCATCGTCGATGTCAATCTCAATGCCATTGGGATCCTCGACAGGCGGCTCGGGCTGCTGCGGCTGAACTGGCTGCTGGGGTTCTTGTGGCTTTTGCGTCTGTTGTTCGGGCTCTTGTGGCTTTTGCGTCTGCTGCTCGGGCTCTTGCAGCTTCTGTGTCTGCTGCTCGGGCTCTTGCGGCTTCTGTGTCTGCTGTTCGGGCTCTTGCGGCTTCCGTGGTTCTTGCGGCTTCTGCGTCTGCTCCGGCTCCTCGGGCTCGTCTGGAGTTTCTATGGCATCTATTGGTGTGGTCGGCTCTACCGTTTCGGCCGGCTCATCGATGTCAAATCCGTTGTTGTCGTTGTTGGTGGGCTCGTCAATATCGAAGCCATCGAAGTTGTCGTAACCTCCGTTGCCGCCATCGTCGTCGATATCATCGCCTTCGGGCCTGTTGGTGGGCTCGGGCTCCTTGGGCACGATGCCTCCGATGGGGTAGCGCAGGTCGGGCTCGGGTTGCTCACCCACGCCATCGGGCTCGGTGAGCAGTTGTCGGCGTGTCACCTTCAGCGGCACGAAATACTTGGCGTAGAACTCATCGTAGTCGTCGTAGCTGAACTGTTTGCCCAACAATTCGAGGTTCTGCATGCTGATGATGATGGCGCGTGCCTTTTGCGCTCGCTCGGCCACAGCATCGTTGGCATAGAGTTGTTCGGCATATTGGTGCGCCTCGTCGAAATTGCGGAACCCGGTGATGGTCATCAGGTGCAGACCGTCGTCGTCTACGATATTCAGTTCGAAGTTACGCACGATGAAGTTGGTGAAGTTGAAACGCGCCATCTCAAACAGCAACTGGTTCTCGTTGAGTGAGTCGGGATGGTAGGCGAGGATAAAGGCGAAGTCGGCGATGCGGTCGGTGACGAATTTCCTCGACTGGATGGAGTCACTGTCGTTGAGCACGGCGGCACGACGGCTCCATACGTCACCGAGGTCGAACTTGCCACCATGGAGCTTGCGGCCTTCGCCAACGCCCTTCACAATCATACCGGCCATCTCGCTGATGCGGCTCTTCGGGTAGTTCTTCACCACGGTGTTCATGTCTTCCACGCAACCGTTCACGTCTCCTTGGTTCAGTTTGCTCAGACCGTTGATGAAGATGAACTTGTCGCGGTTGGCGCCCAAGGGATAACGACTCTGGGAGATGCGCGCATTGCCCGCCACCTCACTGTAGCGGTCGGCCTTGAAGGCTTCGTAGGTGGCGGCATAGAGTGAGTCTTCCATATGCACGCCAAACTGTGAGTTCTCGCGGAAATGGGGGTCGGTGAGCAAGGTTGTCCACTGGCTGTCGGGGAATTTCTCGCGCAGCAACTGCACATATTGCTCGGCCACGGCGGTCTCGCCTTTTCTCGAATAGAGCAGGAAGAGGTGGTAGTACACATCGTCCATCTTCTCGTAGTCGGGATAGAAGTCGGTGAGACGGCGCAACTGACGTTCACTCAGACGGAGGTTGTCGAGACGGTCCTTGAAAATGACACCAGAGTGGTGCAGGCCGTCTTTGATGATATTGTTGCTGGCGGCTACCTGTTCTTCTGTGAACGGTATCTGCGCCAGGTAGTATTCTCGTTTGTGGGGGTCGTTCTGTGCGCTGTCGGCGACGTTGTTCAGCGAGTCTTGCAACGCCTCGGCCTTGGCGATGGAGTCGCGCATCTCGTCGGTCATTTCTATATCATCGCCACCGATGTTGCCCACGACGGTCTTGTTCGAACGCTGCCAGTCGTCGGCATTCTCGCGCTTGCCCCATTGACGCTCAAAAGTGGTCTTGCCTTGGTTCACGGCCATCTGGTTGTAGAAATACCACAGACCACCTTGGTCGCCACTGTTCTGCATCTGCTGACGCGGCTGTTGTCCTTGGGCGGCACCGGCATTCTGCGATTGCACCTGGGCGGCTTCGGACTCCTGTTGCTTGCGGCGCTCTTCCTTCTCCTTTTTCTTCAATGCCTCAATCACGCGGTCGATGGCGGCATTGCGGTCGGTCTCGCTCATGTTGGCGAGAATCTGCAACGAGTCTTGCAGGTGGATGGCATCAGTATAGGGCACCAACTCGTCGAGGATGACGGAGCGGTTCGACAGTTGTTTGTAGTCCTTGCGGTCGCGGTCGAGCAGACCGATGGCTTGGCCGTAGCAGCGACGGGCGTCGCCATATTTCTCCTTGTCCCAATACAGGTCGCCCAACTTCAGCAGCAACACGCCTTTCTCGATGCCTGAGCGGGTGGCTTTCTCCACACCGTTCTCGTAGGCGCTGATGGCATTGGTGGTGTCGCGGTCTGACAGGTAGATGTTGCCGATGGCGTAATACACCTGGTCGAGGTAATCCTTGTTCTTGTCCGACGCGGCCATGCGCTTCAACTGACTGATGGTCTGCTTGGTCTTGCCGCCGGCGGCCATCACCTCTGACATGGCGATGCGGGCGTTGAACTCCACTTCGTAGGGTGGGTTCAGGCGTATCACGCGACGGAATGCTTTGTACGCTTCGTCGCGGTGACCGAGGGCGCTCTCCAACTGACCGAGGAGGTAGCACTCGCGGGCTTTCTGCTTGCGACGCATCTCATGCTTAATCACCTTGCGCAGATAGGGGATGGCTTTCTCGTAGTCGCCCGTATGGATATAGTAATCGGCATAGGTATAGTCCCACTCCTTCACGGCGCGCCAGTCGATGGAGTCGCGTTGCATGTTGCGTATCACGTCTTCGGCGTCGTATATCCAGTCTTGCTCGATATAGCATTTGGCGAGCCAGGCGCGGGCCTTGGCGTAGATGGCGGGCTGCGTCTGGTAGAGACGACTCATGTAGGAGAAGGTGGCGGCGGCCTCGTCGAAGGCGCCTTTGTGGAACTGCGAACGGCCCATGAGCATCCATGCCTTCCAAAGGAAGGGGTTATATTCCTTTCGACTGAGCCATTCGATGTCGCGCTCGGTCTTCTTGCGGCTCTTCGTCCATTCGGGACGTTTCTTGATGCTATGGCGCTTGATGGCTTTCTGTGCTTTCTCAATGGCGGTGTTGAACTGACCCTCGCCCAACTTCACGCTGCCCTTGTTGCCTACGGTGTAGAGAGGGATGATTTCGGTGAAGTTGTCTTTATTCCCTTGCTCTTTGGCAAGAGAACCGTCAATATATGCCTGGGCGCCGTTGAAATAAGTGTTGTAACGGGCATTGAAAGCATGCCACCAACGGCTCTTGGCGGTGTTTTTCTGCGTAGAACAAGCGCTGACCACCATCAGGGCGGTCACTACGAAAAAGGGTATGATATGATGCCACTTGCGCATGTTCATTGTTATAATAACCGAAAAGCCTCCCGTTTTATTGCCTTTGCCCCCAATTTCTTCCCTTCTCCCTTCCTTCCTCCGCTTGTTCTCCCCTCCTTCGGAGGGGCTGGGGGAGGTTTCCTTCTCCCCTCCTTCGGAGGGGTCGGGGGAGGTATCTACTCCATCATCATAAACAACTCATCTTTCAACTGGTCGGGCACACTGATATGACGGAGCGACAGACTATTGGCCCAGTCGCGCACCTCATTTTGTTGCATGGTATAGAGCACTTCGCGGAACTGTTCCACCTCATCGTCGCTGTATTCGTCCGACTGTCGGTCGCGAAACGCGTCCAGTTCCTCGTCGTCGAAATACTCGATGTCTTTGATGGCGGCTTCCATGGCACATTCCTGCATGCAACGGCTGTCATTGCCGTCGCACGTGCTGCACGACGGTGGTGTCTCCACTGGTGTTTCCGTGTGGCGACGGCCCCATAGAAACAGCAATAGAAACACGAGCAGGCAGATGCCGCAGATAACGAAGATGGTCATGGCATTTCGTTAATGGTGAACCCGGCCTGGCGCAGGTCGTTCCAGAAAAGGGGATAAGATTTTGTCACCACCTCGGGATGGGCGATATGGAGAAAAGGAATGACACAGGCGGCGGGAGCGAAGGCCATGGCCATGCGGTGGTCGTTGTAGGTATCGATGACGGGATGGCTTTGGGGCTCGCAGCGCTCGCCGTCCCAATACAGCTCTTTGCCGTCAACATCATGGATGACGAACCCCAGTTTGCGCATCTCGTTCTTCAAGGCTTCGATGCGGTCGGTCTCCTTGATTTTCAGCGTCGACAATCCTTTGAAGTGAAATGGCACATTCATCATCGCACAGGTGACCACGAAAGTCTGGGCCAGGTCGGGCTGGTTGATGAAGTCGTATTCCATGCGTGGCACGGGGGGCGACTGCCTTTTCAGGTGGACGGTGGTGGGTTTGCCAAGGCTGGTCTCCTCGAAAATGGTCTTTACGCCCAACAGACTGAACAGGTAGCGTGCTGTGGAGTCGCCTTGCTTCGAACCGTCGGCAAGACCCTGCAAGTCAATCCTGTTCTCTCGGTCGGGATGGAGGGCGGCCACCTCGTACCAATAGGAGGCGGAACTCCAGTCGTTCTCGATGAGATAGTTGTGTGTCTGGTAGGGCTTGGCGGCCACGGTGATGGTGTCGGGACCGGTCCAGTCTACTTCGGCGCCGAAGTCGCGCATGGTGCACAGCGTCAGGTCGATGTATGGACGTGAGGTGATGCTGCCCGACAGACGCATCTCCAACCCCTTGTCGAGGATGGGACCTATCATCAGCAGGGCGGAGATATATTGCGAACTGATGCTACCGTCGATGGTGATGTTGCCTCCTTCCAACTGGCGACCGCGAATATGGAGTGGCGGAAAACCTTCCTTGTCTACATATTCGATGTCGGCGCCCAGGTAACGTAGGGCATCTACCAACACGCCGATGGGTCGTTCCTTCATGCGTTCGGTGCCAGTGATGGTGTGTTCGCCTGGCGTGACGGCGAGGTAAGCTGTCATGAAGCGCATGGCGGTGCCCGCTGCCTTGATGTCAATGGTCTCAGGCATGTCTTTCAAGGCACGGATGATGACCTCGGTATCGTCGCAGTCCGACAGGTTGTTGGGGAGGGTAGTGCTGCCCGACAGCGCATGGATAATCAATGCGCGGTTGCTGATGCTTTTCGATGCGGGCAGATTGATGGTGGTGTCTATATGTTCAGGAGTCCACAGTTGGTATGTCATGTCGTTTCTTTTTATCTTTTGATGCGGAATAGACTTTATCGCTTATCTTATGCAAAGATGATGCAGTATATCTTATGCAAAGATAACACAAAAAACCACATGCTGAAGAAAATACTTGAATTATTTCACGAATTCTATGAAAAAATAACAGTATAATCAGTTTAATCATGTATCATCAGTGTCTTAACAGCTTGTCTTTGCTCGTATTTTTTGTTTCGCAGAAAAAAACTTCCTAAAAATTTGGACATGTCGGCAAAACTGCTTACCTTTGCACCGCATTTGAAAAAGTGTTCGGGATTTAGCGCAGTTGGTAGCGCACACGTCTGGGGGGCGCGAGGTCGCTGGTTCGAGTCCAGTAATCCCGACCGATGTAGCAGTCAAGTGTCTGATTTTTCAGGCACTTGACTTTTTTTTAAACAGTTGAAAAACGACCTTCGAGGAGGGCTTGCCATAAAGTTCTGGCAAACGTCGAAAGACGTGGTGGCAAACGTCGAAGATGATTTTGAACGTGGCATTTACCTTCATACCTTTGCAATGTCAAAAGACAAAAACAACATGTATAACAATAAAAAAACAAAAGGTATGAAAAAGATGATTGTAGCCCTCGTGGCAATGTTTGTGATGATAACAAGTGCCAATGCACAAAGTGACAACACTCCCGTATCATTTGATCGGTTATGCAACTATCTGGAACTGACGATAGATCAAGTGGAACCATTTAGAACGGCAATGGCCCAATTCGAAAGTTCGATGGATGCCTTCTATCAGAATAAGGATGCCTCAAAAGGACAGGAGTTTTGGGACAAGATCCAGAACCGACACAAGGTGACAATGAAGAAAATCCTTAATGACAAGCAATATGAAAAGTATTTATCGGCTTTTGAACTGACTGCCAAGAATGCAGCAGAACGCTTGGCGGAACAGCAGACGGCCAGCAAATAAAAATACAATTCGATATAATTGTCTCTTCCGCGTAAATTATGCGGAAGAGATTTTGTCATTACAAAAATAATCACTAACTTTGAAGACAATTATCTTAGCCATCGCAATGGCGGCAACAGCCATGACAACAATAGCTCAAAACATCGAGAATGCCCACGATGCCGTACGCCACATGGGCATCGGTTGGAATCTTGGCAATACGCTTGAGAGTTGTAACTATGACAACGAAGGACTCATTGAACGCACGACAGACTGCTCCGTGAGGGCATACGAGACGGCATGGGGACAGCCGCAGGCCACTCGCGAACTTATGCACAAGTTGGCAGAAGCGGGGTTCAAGACCATTCGTGTGCCTGTGACTTGGTATCCCCACATGGACGCCGAAGACAATATTGATTCGGCATGGATGGAACGCGTGGAAGAGGTGGTGAACTACGTTCTCGACGAGGGGATGTATTGTGTGCTTAATGTTCACCATGATGCTGGTGACAAGCCGAGTTGTTGGCTGAAGGCAGACATGGACCGATTTGATGAAATCAACAGCCGTTTTGTGAAACTCTGGCAACAGATAGCCACACGATTCAATAAATATGGAGAACGGCTCATCTTTGAGGGCTGGGGTGAAATTATCGACAAGCATGGCGCATGGATTTTCCCCAAGGATCCACAGGCGTTCGAAGCATGCGACCGCCTTGCCCAGAGTTTTGTCAACACCGTTCGGAATACCGGCGGCAACAACGCCCATCGCAATCTGATGCTTTGCACCTACAGCGCCGCTACCGGGGGCTATTATATGCACGACGGACAAGTCGGTTATTCCGATGATGCCCTTGTCAAGTTCATGTTTCCTGAAGACCCGGCAGATGACCATCTGATAGCTAGTGTCCACTGTTACATTCCTTGGAATTGGGACCAAAACCATGCCAAACTGACAGAGAAGCACGTTGAGGAAATTAAACAAACCTTTGAGAAATTTGATAAGTACATCATCAGTCGTAACATGCCGCTGGTCATCGGTGAGTATGGCGCCCTCTTCTGTGATGGTGTCTATGCTCAGGAAGGACCTATAACAGGGGAAGACCAGGAAGAGGGTGCGAAATACACACGGCTGATGGTTGAGGAAGGCACCAAACGTGGTATTTCTCTGCTCTACTTTATGGGACTTATCGATAAGGAAGACCGTACTCGTCTCGTATGGAGCCGTCCTAAAACAGTTGAGGCAATAATTGAAACATATAATAAGGCAAAGAATGAAGAAGGTTCAGACTAAAGACGTGTGGTTGTTTGTGGCACAAGTGCTGCTGCTGTCCATGATACTGCTGTCGCCAGGTCTCATCAGTTATGTCACAAGCCACGACACCCAGTTGGCATGGGATTCGTTGTTGGTGTCAGCCTATTGGTTGGCTCCGGCAGTAATAGTCTATCTCCTTAACTTCTACCTATGTGTCCCCTTGCTGTGGTTTAGGCATCGCTATTGGCTGTTTGGACTTTCCAATGCGGTATTGATATTGGCTTGCAATTTCCATCTGTATTTTAAGAATATTGGTAGTCTGCCCGACATCTACCGTGCAGGCTATTTCTCGTTTCTTATCATTGCTCTGTTAGTCAACTTGATGGCCATTGGCATTGCGTTAGGCATACGTTTCATGATGCGACAGAGCGAGAAGAAGCAGAAGGAGGTGGAAGCGGAACTGGCTTGGCTGAAGAACCAGATCAATCCCCACTTTCTATTCAACACCCTGAACAACATCTCTAGCTTGACACAGATAGATGCTGATGAAGCCCAGGATGCCGTGATGCAACTGAGTGACCTGCTCCGATATGCCATGTATGAGACCAACAAACCGAAGGTGCCACTGGACGGAGAGGTGGAATTTCTGAGAAATTATGTGGAATTGATGAAACTGCGTTGTAATGAAATGACAAAAGTCAACGCAGAAATAGAGGTGGAGGACGGAAACATGGAGGTGGCTCCGTTGCTTTTCATCTCACTCGTCGAGAATGCCTTCAAGCATGGCATGAACAGCAATGCACCAGCGACAATCGACATCAGCCTAGTGCAGCGAGACGGCTCACTCGTCTTCACCTCCGACAACACCAACAACCCCAAGCCCACCAAAGACCGAAGCGGTTCAGGTATAGGATTGGAGAACACGCGTCGCCGCCTTGACTTGCTCTATCAGGGACGCTACCAATGGGAACAAACAATCACGCCAGAGAACATCTATCACGTAAAAATCACACTACAGCCTTGAAACAGCTTTCCTGTATTATCGTCGATGACGAGCCTTTGGCCGTCCGTCTTTTGGAGTCATACGTTGAGAAGACTCCAGACCTAAAACTAGTGGCCTCGTTCACGGATTCCATTACCGCTATCAACGCCATCAAGGTTCAGAAACCAGACTTGCTGTTCCTCGACATTCAAATGCCAAATATTGATGGGATGGAACTTGCTCATAGTCTGCCTGAAGAGACACGTGTTATTTTCACCACAGCCTTCAAGGAATATGCCTTTGAAAGCTATGAGGTGAACGCACTTGATTTTCTGCTGAAGCCCGTCAGGTACAACAAGTTTCTCGCCGCTGTAGAGAAAGGCAGAAAAATATATCAGAAATCCACCACACAGCCCCAGCAGCCAAATACCGTTTTTATCCGGGTAGAAGGTGAATGGAGAAACGTACCCATCGACCAGATTACTTATGTCAACGGCATGAAGGATTATGTGCTGTTCTATCTTGACAACGAACCCAAGGCGCTCATCACCCATCTTACGATGAAAGCCGTAGAGGCCATGCTGCCAAAAGATAGATTCCTGCGAATCCATCGTTCCTATATCATTGCCGTCGACAAGATTCAAAAAGTGGATCGCAACGATTGTGTATATATCGGGAAGGAAATCATCCATATTCCTGACGGTTACTTGGAAACATTCCGTAAATTTCTAGAAACCCGTTCAATAGAAAGTCGATAGTTTGTTTATCTGTCCAGTAAATCCGTCTTCTTTTCTCTTGCAACGACTAGAATTTTCATAAATACAAAAATTCTTCGAATATTATTTCGTATTTCTGTTTTTGTCCTCGTATTTTTTGTACTTAGATATTCTTTCACTTCACACTTACGCGAATCTTTTGTTGGCGGAAAGAGAAAAGATTGTCAAGCAGACCCGGGTCACCGGCATTGATGGTGTAGTTCTTCTGTGAATTCTCTTGGGCTATGGGGAGAAGGAAGGTGATGGCGGTGCGGTCATCGTTGTAATGATATGCCACTGGTTCGTTCTTCTCATTGTAAAGGAAAAGACTGTCCGTGTCTGACACTTCCAACCATTGGCGCACCTCCACCACGGGAACCTCTACAGTCTTGTCCTTCACGGTGACTTTACCTTCATTCATGATGAGGATGTTCACACTGCTCTTGCCTGTGCAGGAAGAGAGGATGAGCAGGAGGCATGTAATGGCAATCAGTATAAAATGTGTACTTTTCATGGATATGCTTATTCTATTTCAGTGATATTATGAATGCCGACACTGGTCAGACACACTCGGTAGCGACGATACAAAGAGTTGTGGCCGTCACGCAGACGGAACACGAAGTTCAGGTAATACACCTTGCTGCCTTGCACCATGTCCAACCGCCCATTGCCGTTGTTCACACACAAAGGTACCTGGGGGTTGTCCATCTTGTGCATATAATCCGAAAGGTTGTAGCGGATGATGTCGTTGATGCCTTGAAGGGGATAGGCTGACATCATGCTGACGGATTCGCGGTTCAGGTGAATCTTCTTCCGGTAAAAAATAACCTGTTCCTCTGTTCCCCGACCGATGACTAACGGCGAGTGGCGGTTTCTAATCTTACGGGCCTTGGGATTGGTCTTAGCGAAGGTGATGTGGTCCACTCCCTCCTTGCACCAACCTACCTTCAGGTCGTCAACATTAATGTCTATGCGATACTCAAAAATTTTGCTGTTTAACCGGTTAGCGAAATAGTTCCTCACTAGTTCCTTGATGCGGTCCTTGAACATATAACTAATCACCAGTGCCATGAAGAAGGGTAGGGTGAAGTTGCCATAGGTCTGCTGGAAGGCAAAGGAGATGACGGTGGCGAATACCATCGACAGGCCGGCGGCCAAGCTGAACACCAACTGTTCCAGAAAAACGGCGTTGCGGCGCTTGTGAGTGGGCAGATATAGATGACTCTCGATATATTTCTTCAGCTGTCCGGCATGATACACGAACTGGGCGTTGTCGTCGGCACAGTCTTGCTGGGGCAACATATATCCGTGTTTCAGGGAATAACGTTTGTTGTCGTCTAACAGCGGACTGACGATTGGGAGTATCTCCTCGTAGACGGTTGGACGCTCCTTCTTCAGTCGGGTGAGCATCTTGAACAGGTGCTGTTCGGTGACGTTGACAAGAAACTCGTCGCCATAGGTGAAATAGACGAGGAGCGAGGCGTCCGGACCTTTGGATTGCAGCGTGGTCTGCAACGAACGGTAATTGTCGAGAATATGATGGATATGCTCGACCATCCGTTGGGTGTGCCCAGGGAGCTCCTCGGCGGCTTCGACAACCAACTGCTTGCAGGTGTCGCGAAGACTGCTCTTGAAGATAGAGGCATACGACTTGATTTCTTTCTCGTACTCCTCTTTGTCTTGTTCCGTGGGCTGGCTGGCGATGGATTGGCAGGCCTTCTCCAATAGTTGGTAAGGTAATTCGGAGGAAAGGGCCAACTTTTCCAACGTATAGACAGGGGTAATCAACCGCATGTAAGACAGCATGTCATGATAGAATTTCTCGCGCGGATAGGTATGGCGATTCACATCGAGCGCCTCGGGGATGAAAATCCACGTGGCCATCTCGAAGTCGCTGTAATCCGTTCCCTCGGGCACCTGGTAGCCAATCTTGAACTCCAGGGTTTTCCTGTCGTGTATCTTGGAGGTAATTCCTATCATGATTGGTCGATGGGTTGATTCTTTCCTGTCATTACGTCAATGGCGACTAAAAGAAAACACCATTGGTGTATCCAAACCATTTCAAGACGGTTTCTCCCCACAGGATAATCATCAGCCAACTGATGAACATCATGGTGATGCCGAACTTGAAGGTGTCGCTCCAACTGTATTGGTTGGTGGTGTAGAGCAAGGCGGCTGGCTTGCTGTTGAACGGAAGGACATAAACATGGCCCACCAACATGGCAACGGGGAATGCCAGACTCATAATCGGATAGCCATTCTTTTGGGCAACACCGATGGCGATGGGTACGAAAATGAGGGTGAGCATGGTCTTCGACTGGAACACCAGCGAGAACAACAACATGCCTGCGGTGAGAATTAAGTAGAGTATCCAGAAAGGCGTTTCCGGAGTGATGCCCAGACTGCTGAACAGTCCGTTGATCATCGTTCCTGGCAAACCGGTGGCGTCGAAACCGGCTCCCAGGGTGTAGGCTCCGGCGGAGAACAGCAAGAGGTGCCAGGGGATGTCCACATCGTTCCATTTCACGATGCCAATGCCCGGCAACAAGGCCACGACGGCGCCCATGAAGGCGACGGCGGTCTGGTTGATGCCGTGTTGCTTGTCGGTGGCCCAGAGAATGAGTACACAGAGGAAGATGGCCACGGCTTTCCATTCGTTGGAACTCATCTTGCCCATCTGGTCTAACTCCTTGCGCAAACGTTCCATACCGCCTGGTATTTGGGGAACACGCTCTTCTTTCTTCATGGGGAAAATGAGTTTCACTCCCACGAACCAACCGATGAAAATCAGCAGGATGTTCATGGGGAAGGCTGCCGTGAACCAGTCCTGATAACTGAATGCGCCGATGCCCATGGCTCCGGCTATCAGCGAACCGGCAAGCAGGGTGGCTCCTGAACCGGTGAGGAAAGCGTTGGCGCCAAGGTTGATCTGGAAAAGGTTCTGCAATACCAGGTTCCTTCCGAAATTGTTGCGGTTCTCGCCGCCTGTGGCTCCATAGATGGCGGCCACAACCATGAAGATGGGCAACAGGATGGCTGCCTTGGCGGTGGTGGCGGAGATGAAGGCAGAGAGCACCACGTTGATGACGATAAAACTGAGCATGATGCCACTGGCGTTCTTCCCGAACTTCAACACGAACCACAGGGCGAAACGTTTGGCTACCTGCGTCTTCACAAGCATACTCGCCAAGATGAAGGAGAGAATGTTGAGCCACATCACGGGATGGCCGAGTTGGGCGTAGGCTGTCTTGTCGGTAGTGATGCCTGTGAGCACGATGCCGAGGATGACCAACAAAGAGGTAAGGTAGTTGGGGATGGCCTCGGTAATCCATAGGATGATGGCTGCCACGAAGATGGCCAACATGGCATAGTTGATTCGAATGAACTTGTTGTGCGTCGCTTCTTCAACCTGGGCCTCATTGACGGTTGCTTGCTTTTCGCCTTTAGCGGTCAGTTGCTTGGTCACACTCTCCTTCATCTGGTCATATCGGCTCATGGCGGACGTGGTGAGCGTGGTGGTCTCGGCATGGGTGTCGATTTGGTTGATGAAAGGCATGTCGACAACCCAATAAATGAGGACAAAAGCGATGATGGACAAAGGCGCGCCAATACGTTGAAGAAGACGCTCAAACCCTGACTTCTGCATCTTGGGCAGTTTCTCAATCTTGTAATTGTTTAGGTCGAGTGGGTCGAAAGGTTTTGTGGTTTTGTTGTCAGGCTCATTCATGTTAGTCACTTTTTAATGCGAGAGATGGCCCTATCACAGAGGCGCCATCCCTCGCAAAGGATTCGAAAATGGTTATTTCCAGTTCTTATAGGGGTTCTTCATGAGCATGGAGTTGTAGAAACGGACATCGCCCGTCACCTCCTCGCCCAGCCAAGCGGGTTTGTCGAAAGCGGCTCCTTCATCGGGCAACTCTATCTCTGCAACGACCAACCCATCATTGTCGCCATAGAACTCGTCCACCTCGAAGGTGTACTCGCCGTTCTTGACCAAATAACGGGTTTTGTCGATGACGCCGGGCTCGCAAATCTTCAACAGGTCGCGAACCTCGTCGACGGGAATCTCTTTCTCCCACTCAAAACGGCTGGCACCTGTCTCGTTGCCAATGCCCTTGATGGTGATGAACCCTTTGTCGCCTTTCACACGCACCCTGACGGTACGCTCGGGAACACTGCTGAGGTACCCTTGCGTGATGCGGGTGCTCTTGAACACTTCACTCTTGAAATCTCCCTTAACCAGGAATTTCCTTTCTATCTCTTGTGCCATAATTGTTAATTCGCTAATGGTTTGTTAATCATGCCTATCACTCGCTTGATGGCTTGCAGGTAGTTGATGTTCTCCACTCCCTCAAGACCTAAGTCGGAAATGGTCTTTTTGATGTCTTCAATCTCGGTCGACTCGGAATTGATGGTCTTCACCAAAGCGCCATTGATGTAGACATCGCCGGTCTCGCAGATGGTGTCATTGACCATGTAACCGAAGCGGACCTTTTCCACTGTCACGGCCTGGAGGTCGGGATGCTTATCAATCATGTCGAGAAACTCTTCCAGCGTGTAGGTGGGCTTGTCAAGACTGGGTAGTCCGTCTACCTTGAAGGCGGGGAAGACGTCTTTTTCCAACACTTCCTTCGCGATGGGGAACTCACCCTTCATCAGAGGATTCCACTGCTCCAGTCCGTCAACGGCCTGAACGAAAGTCTTGATGTCCATCTTGCCATTGCGAATCTTGGTGTTGTTCACGTCGTTCGTGCGACTCACAATGTAGGTCTCGGTGCTATGTCTTTCCCAAACTTTCTCGGGAACGGGGACGCTCAGACGGGCCATACGCTTCGCGGCGTCGCAGAAACAACGGCCGAAGCTACGGAATTCAAAACGTGGTTTCGAAATCTCTCCGATTTTTAATTCTTCTTTTGCCATAAAATGAAATGATTTATAAAGTTGATAAATGTTTTTTGAATCGTTTGTTGTAAGCAGAGGCTTATTGTACCACAGTGGGGTCTTCCTCGCCCGTCGAGGCGTTCAGTGCGCCTACAGTGGGATCGGTAATCAGCCATTGGCCAGTGCCATCGGGAACGCGGCTCCACGAACCACTAACCTTGGGCAATGATTGGTTGCCCCATCCGTCGGCTTCCTCGCCACGCTGGAACTTGTCCAACAAATTGCCACTGGGGTCAACCAACTCTACAAGGACGGATTTCTTGTTGGAGAAACCACTCGAGAATCCTCGTTCGGTAGTTCCCTTGGCGCCTACCACGGCCCAAACGCCATGGGCGGGGATGACTTCGCTTTCCAAACCAGTCCATGTGGTGGAGCCGTCCTTGCGGAGCACGACATCCTTTAACTTGATGGGGGTGTTGCTGTTGTTGTAAATCTCGATGAACTTGCCATCATCGCTTTCGGCGGCTCCATAGAGTTCATTCAGGCGCAACTTGTCGTATTCCACGGGTGGGTCGCCTACCACATATTCCCTTTCGGGAGATACGGTGGTGTAATTGGCGGTGTTCACGACGGTGACAAAGTATTTCACGGTTGTCTTGTCGGGTTGGGCGGGAATGGTACCGGTATAGATGTTGCCACTACCAGTCATGGGTACGTCGGTGGAGGTTCCGCTGACAATGTAGGTAAGGGTCGCCGTCTGGGGTGCTTGCAACCCTGAGAACTCTGCCGTAATCGTCACAGGGTCGTCGGATGTGGGTGCCTCAATGCTGGGGGCAACGGAGACAATGGTCGATGGGCCTTCGTAGATTTCGTCTTCCACACATGCGGCAAAGAGTGTCGCCGCGGCCATTATGAATAAATATTTAATGGTTTTCATGTCTTATTGAAAATTATGTTGGATAAATAAGATATTTGCTAATTGATGCATAACTGTCGAACCAATGGTTAGAAGTTAATCTCGAAACGCACGGCCAACATGTTGTAACTCACGCCGCCCTTGCCTTTCTTGTCCACGGCCTCTTTGTAGTTGGCGGTCGGCTTGCCGCTGGCGTCGTGGCCAGTCAACAGCTTGCCCTTGCCATTGGCGTAGCGGTCGTTGTTGACATGCTGGAAGTTGATGGCGAATTTGAAGAAATTGTTGATGTAGAAGTTCAGACCGGCGGTGTAGTTCTCGCCACTGCCGCCCCAAATGCCATTGTCGTTCAGGTTCAGGTAGTCATAACGGAGGTTCAACTCGACGTCACCCCATTTCTTGCCTCTGCCCGGTGAGGTGAACTCGCCCTCGGCAACATTGAAGTGCTGCTTGCCACCAAACAAGAGGTAACCCACCTGGAAATAATGGCCGCCGAAATTGTAACTGGCATCCTTGGCAGTGACATGGGTGCCTATCCATTCGCTCTGGAACCTAAAGCCATTGTAGTAGGCGGCACCTTCAACACCATAGAGCCAATTGTGGTCAACATCGGGAATGACGTCGGTATCAAGGTATTTCTTCCTGTTGATACTGGTGGAACTGCGAGTGGAGAAACGAATGCCGCCGTACTCGTTGGTGGCATCTTCGGTCTTGGGTGTGCGGTACGAGGCTTTGGCGCCAATGTAGAAACCTTTCGTGCGGTCACTGGTGTAGGGCATCCATCCGGCTTTCGTGGTGAAGGAATAGCCTTGGCTGCGACCAAAGTCCTTGTTGTTGTCTTCCACGTTGGTCGCTTCTTCCGAACCTTCAATGGCTTGGAAGAACATACCGGCGGAAGCACGGAAATGGTCTCTCATGTAAGCGGCTTGAATACCCAAATGGCGGGAAGGCGCCAGTGCCTGGGAAACCAACGAACGCTCGATGAACTGAAGGTAACGCGAACTGGTGGTGCGCTCCATGGAGAAATCTTCCTTGAAGTTACCCAACTTGAACTCCCAGTTCTTCAGACCATCGTATTCGATGATAGCATCCTTCAATTCCAATACACCATTGGCCATGTCGATATCCACCTCACCATACCAGTCTTTGGTCACTTGTGCCTTGACTGCGAAACGAATACGGCGAGTGGTCACGCCATTGCCAATCTTGTTGTAATCGGAATTCTGACCGAAGAAAGTGGCTCCGTCAACCTGGACGCGGTTGTCGAACCATAATTTGTAATCTTTGTCTTTCGACTCCAAGACGAGAATGTTGTTCCTCGCTTCTGCCTTGAGCTCCTTGCGATCTACAGCCACGCCATACTGGTTGTATCGCACTTCATCTTCTTCTTGTGCCATCACAACAGTTGCCAACTGCATGACACATAAGGTCAATAATAGTTTCTTTTTCATGATGTAATGAGATTAATAGTAAATATAACAAGTTTATTGATGACTATAATAGTTGTAGGTATTGAACCATATTGACGTTTCTTTCCAATTTCAGTTTCTTGCGCAGACGGTAACGGCTTATCTCCACACTCTTGGTCTCGATGTTCATCATGTTGGCTATCTCCTTGCTGGAATAGCCTAGACGGAGGAGGATGGCCAGGCGCTTCTCTCGTTCGGAGATGGTGGGACAGCGCATCATCAGACGACTCACAAAATTCTTGTGCAACTCGTCCACTTGGGTGAAGAATTGGTCCATCTCTTCCGACAACTTGATGCTGTCGCTCAGTTCGGTGGCACAAAGAGATACTTCCTTTTTCAAATCGTCGATGTGATTCAAACGGGTGCTGGCTTGCAATCGCTTGCTCATGTCTTCTAGATAATCTCGCTGCTGACGAAGGTAGAGCGAGAGATTAATCAGTCCTTTCTGTTTCAGGTCAATCTCCTTGGAGAGCACATTGAACTGGGATGTGACGGCCAGCACGTCAAGCCGGTTGATTTCCGCATCGGCTTCAGTCCTGCGTTGTAGCTCGTCATTCAACACCAGTTTGATTTTGTTGTGGTGTCGCCATTGGTTGAAATACAGGCGTGACAGTATCGAGAGCGTGACGATGAAGACCACGGTGGCGGCTTTCAGGTAGACATGCCCTTTCATGGATGCGAGCAATATGCTCAGAAGGAACGCCAATAAGGGGGTGAGCAGACTGATGGTGGTGATGTCCAACTGGTGTACGTTGCGCCTATTCTTGTCGAGGACGAGGTTGTTGGCCTCTTTCACCTGATTCGAGGCAATCACTGCGGGCATCGGAAGGGAGAACAGCATGCTGATAAGGGATGAAAACAGAACCGTCGTGGCGATGGAGTAGGACATGGCCACATGCTGGTTCATCTTTTTCGATGAGCCAAAACCAATGCCAACACGGTGCCTAGTTGACAGATAGCAGGTGAGGGCCACGGCAAGCAGCATGATGATGTGTATCGTATTGCCTATGCTCGTCTGCTGTCCTAACTTGTCCAACAGCGGGTGGAACAGGAGAAGATAGTTGCAGGCAAGGGTGATACCGCAAATGATGACGCCTGCGAATGCCACTTCACGAATCATTTGGAACCGCAACAGGAGATGCTGGTCGGTCTTTTTATCGAAATGGTATACCCATTTCTTATATAAGAAGGTGAGGGGCAAACTGCAAAGCGGAAAGACCAACCATGACAGAATAAAGGATGGCAGGGGATAGCCGTCCATCGTGGGCTGTTGGAAATAGATGAGACCGCACAAAGCACCCCAGAATGCCGTAACCATCGACGATTGGATATTGAGACTTCTGATGATAAGGTACGTTAGGAACATTCCTGTCACTAAGTCGTACAGCCTGTCTCCTTCTAGGTCGATAGTGGGGTAGGGCCAGAACAACACCAAACCAAGACCCAAAGCGAATGCCAACAGCAGATAGATGCCGAACGTCTTCCGTGAGAGAATCTCAGGAATGTGCAATCCGGCAAAGCTGTAGGCTATCTCTTGGCGACCTACCCAGATGCTCAGGACCAACAGGAATACGATCGACAATCCTAAAACCATATCAGGTGTTTTGCTTGATAACCATGATGGAGAGGAGGTCGGCCACCCTGACCGCTTCCTCTGCCAATTCCTCTACGTGGAGCGTGAAGTAACGAAGGTGGAACTTCTGACTCAGTTTGAGATTCTCCATTTCGTGGAACACCTGACGCTTGATGGACTGTGCTTCCTTCATCACTTCTTTCTCGAAATAATAGATACGGTGCACTTTGTCGGTCACGTGGCGGGAGTCGCGGAAATAATTCTTGGCGGCTTCCAAACAACCTTCCACGGTCAACGAGGAAATCTCGATGAGTTTGAGAAAATTGAGTGTTAACTCGGCGGGGAAGAAGGGCACTTCTATCTCATATTGCCATAGGTTCTTGAAGAGAAGGTCTGCTATCTTGTCCAGCAACTCCAACAACTGCATGATGTCCACTCGGTTTTCCCTGAGCATCGGCAAGGAATAAAACTCGTTTTCGATATTCCTACGCAACTCGGTGGTGGCATCACGCAACGATGTAATCGCCTTCAGTTTCTCCTGAAACTCCTCCGACGAACCATCCAAATAATGCTTGACTCCATTCTTGAAAACCAGTGAACATTCATCCAGGTTAGCTAGATAAGTGTCTAAATCCTTGATGGATTGTTTGACTTTGTGTGATTTAAACATAAGCGAGTGGTTTTTCATCGCAAATATAGTGATTATATTTAATATAGCAAAATCAAAAAATAGGATTTGTAAAGTTGTTGATATCAAGAGTATATTTTTGAAATATTATGATTTTTATTGTGTTTCAGTGAGTTATCTATATTTTGTATATATGGAATGAAGTGGTTGGTTTGGTTCTTGTAGAGTTTTTGTATATGTGTTGTATGGGTGAAAATGTATGGGTGTTGTTTCGTCCTAGCCCTTATTTTTGGTTTGTAGGGGCTTCGTGGGGGTGATGAATTTGTCGTAATCTTTCCTCGTGTATTGTTTTTTTTGTATCTTTGACCCCGAATAATAATTTACTACGATGAAACGCTTATTCTTCATGCTTTCAATGGCCCTGACATTCTCCGTAACGATGGCGCAGGGCGAAGACCCGATGATAGTGCGCACGGAATCGGGAATGGTCAAAGGATTCAACCATGAGGGCACGATGGGGTTCCTGGGTATTCCTTATGCGAAGGTGGAACGGTTTATGCCGCCCATGCCTGTTGACAAATGGGATACAATACGCGTATGTGATCACTGGGGACCTCAGGTGATGCAAAACACCTGGGGGAAGAAATTGGGCGAAGATGAGATGTCGGAGAAAAACTCGTGTGTGTTGAACGTGTGGACTACCGACACCAAGGCTTGTAAGCCGGTGATGCTGTGGCTCCATGGCGGCGGCTTTGATTCGGGAACGTCGGCATGGAACCCGGGCATGTGCTTGGCGAAGAAAGATGTGGTGGTGGTGAGCATCAACCATCGTCTGAACATATTGGGCTTCCTCGACCTGTCGGCCTGTGGCGAGAAATACAGGTTCTCGGGCAACGTGGGTATGCTGGATGTGGTGCAGGCGCTGCAGTGGATTCAGGAAAATATCCGTCAGTTTGGTGGCGACCCCTCTAACGTGACCATTTTTGGTGAGTCGGGTGGAGGTGGAAAAGTGGGCACGCTGCTCTGTATGCCTTCGGCAAGAGGCCACTTCCACAAAGCCATTATCATGAGCGGCACCATCTTGAATGTCAACACGAAGGCGATGACGGAGGAACTGGGCAAGGCGGTGCTGAAAGAGTTGAATATCGACGCGGAGCATGTCGACCGCATTAAGGATGTGCCTTACGAGGACCTCTATGCCGCGGGACAACGGGCCATGGCGGCGAGCATAGGCACGCGCAAGCCGGGAACGCCGATGATGTGGGGCTTCGGACCAACGCCCGACGGGGAGGTGCTGTTGCAACAGCCGTTCCAAAATGGGTTTGCTGAGATCTCTACTGATGTCCCCATCTTAATTGGCACGACGTTCAATGAGTTGCAACGGCTGCGTTACGACCGGAAAATGACGCTGCAAGAGGCTCGCAAAGAACTGGTGGCGACCTTTGGCAACGAGACGGACGACTATGTGAAGGCTTTTGCCAAGGCTTATCCCGATTATATACCACAAGATTTGCTGAGTATCGACTGGCTGTTCCGTCCTAAAACAATCATCACGGCCGACGAGATTGCGGAGAGCCGAGAAGCAAAAACTTATATGTATATGTTTACTTGGCGGTCACCAGTGAACAATGGGAGCATCCATGGACATGAACTGAAGTTCTGCTTCAACACGCTGCACCATGCTGAAAACGAACTGCCTTCTCCCACCGAAGAAGACCTTCATCTGGCTGACATCATGAGCAGCGTGTGGGCGCAATTTGCCAAGACGGGCAATCCGAATATCGACGAGTTGCCTTATTGGCGTTCCTATACCAAGGACAACGGTGAGATAATGGTGTTCAACCACCAATGCATGATACGCAACAATCCTGACCGCGAACTGGAAACAATCATCGACCGCCATTGTTTCCAGCAACTGGATGAGTTCCGAAAACAACATGGACAAGAATAGGTGAACTTGCCTTATGCGAATGGAAGGGCCCCCTGCTTTCTCTTGAGAAGCAGAGGGCTCTTGCTATTATGATGTTCGCTATGGCGGTTGTCGGTTGTTAGAATCCACCACCAAAGCCACCACCACCACCGAAGCCGCCGCCTCCGCCGAAGCCACCTTCACCGCCGAAGCCGGGGAATTGGGGATCTGGCTCCTTCTTGATGTCGATGAGCAATTTTACCAATGCACGGCGACGATGTGACCATGTGGGGTAGTCGTCGGCGCGAAGGGTGTGCATCTTGAAGCCGGGCATCTGCTGACCTTGCTGCATGAAGTCCATGGCACTCGTGGTGATGATACAGGGCTTGGCTTTGCCGTCGGCAACCATCTTGTCGGCGATGGCGTCGGCGCCACCCACCTTAAACCAACTTTCCATCGTGTCGTCTTGTCCGGGAATCAACTGAATGAAAACAGGGAAGGTGGGACCACCAGGCATGACCGAAACATAGGTGGCTTCGCCTCGTTGCAGGTCGTAACCCACACGACCATGCTCGATATTGCCTTGCGAGGCGAAATTGAAGGGTGCCTTGGGGTTGTCGGCAATACTGTATTTGAATCCTTTGTCGGGGGAGAGATACATATTGCTGGGGTCGGCCACGCGGGTGCCGTCGACCACGAAGCAATATCTGAAAGTGTCGAACATATATCCACTCACCTTGGTGCTCCATACGCCATCGCTGTCACGCTCCATGGCCACCTTGTCGCGGAGCATGTCGCACTCCAACAACACTTGTTTGGCTTCTGGTGCTTTCATGCGGAAGATGATGCCGTCGCTGATGTACTCGGGAGAGACAATGGGACGGGGGAAGAGTCGGGCCATCACACTTGGGGTGAACTGCTGCTCCTGGCCTGTGGCTGCGGGAGCGGGCTTGCCTTCTTTCATGGCTGCCTCGGCGGCTTTCTTGTTGAAAAGCCACGGCAGTGTTTTGGTGAGGAAATACTTGGCGTTCATCCAGGTGTGACCATATTTGCCAGTGGTAAACTCTTTCACGCTACGGATGCCTTTGCTGTCGAGGAAAGCCATGTAGTCGCGTGCATTGCCATAGAGGAAATCGTCGGTGCCCACACCTAGCCAGAACAGGTGCAGTTTCTTGTTGGTGTCGTCGGCATTGTCGTACACACCAGGGATGTCGGTCGATGTGAATGAGCTGTAACTGCAGAGGTAGGAAAATTTGTCGAGATGGGTCAGACCGTTGAGCAGACCTTGGTTGCCACCGCGTGAGAAACCGCCAATGGCGCGGTTGTCACGGTTGTTGATGGTGGGGTAGGTCTTCTCAATATAGGGCATCAGGTCGTTGATGAGGTCTTTGCTGAACACATCGTTGCCAAACTGCATCTGTGGACCGCCAGCGGGTGGCGTGGCGAGCAATTTCGTCGGGTTGCCGTAGGGCATCACTACAATCATCTCCTTGGCTGCCTTTTCGGCTATCAGGTTGTCGAGGATGTAGTTCACACGTCCCACTTTGTAATAAACCTCTTCCGTGTCAGTGGTGCCGCTGATGAGGTAGAACACGGGGTATTTCTTCGACTGTCCAAATCCTGGCATGCCGCCTCCCATGTAACTGGGTGGCAAATAGACCACGGCATGGTTGGTGGCGCCCAGACTGGTGGAATAATAGTGGATGTATTCAATGCGTCCGTGCGGCACATCCTTGATGTCGTGGGCCAAGGAGCCGTTGGGCGACTTGATTTCAAGAAGGCTGTTCTTGAATCCTTCGTTGGGGAAATACAGCGGATTCATGGGGTCCATCACGCTGACTCCGTCGACGACGAAACAATATGGATACATGTCAGGTTCGGCCGGACCGAGGGTGACGGACCATACGCCTGTTGCATTGTCTCGTTGCATCTCTTTTCTGCCAGCGAACTGAACGTCAACCATGACGTTCTTGGCCGAATCGTTCTGGTAGTAGAATGTCACGGTGCCATCGGGATGACACACGGTAGATGAAGGAATCGTGGACTCTTGAGCCCATACAGATGTTGCCAGCGCCATTATCATGGCCATAGCAATGCCCATAGTCTTTCTCATGTCTGTTGCTATTTTTTAGTTAGTTAGAATCGGTTAGTATTTCTCAAGATGGTGCAAAGATACTATTTTTTATTAAATGTACTATCTACACTGTTTCTTTTTTTTCATGAAATAGGGTTTCCCCTATATATTTTTAGGGAAAAAGTTTGACATTTTTGAGGTGCTTGGCTTATCTTTGCAAACAGAATCTGTTTACATAAAAACCTATACAAATATGGCACGCCTTTTTCTATGCATTATCATGTCTGCTTTTGTGGGGGTGGGAGAAACCCAGGCACAGGATGTTGACAATACCGTTCTTGAAGACCAGAAAGCCAATAACTATACCGTGGAGGTAAAGGAGTCGCCGTCAGGAATAGTTTTCAAGGATGAAGGCTTCAAGGATTTTTGTCTGCGCGACAAGCATTTGGATGCTGACAGGGATGGCATGATTACTGAGGAGGAGGCAAAGGCTGCGACGAAGTTGAGTCTGATGAACTTCAGGAGTTTCATGCGTAACATCAAGACGTATGACGATTTACAGTATTTCCCCAATTTGGAATATTTCCACGCAGGATACACTTATGTGGAAACCGTTGATGTGAGTTGTTGTCCTAAACTGAAAGAACTGGACCTTAGCGACTGTCGTATGCTGAAGAAAATCATCCTCGCTAAAGGTTGCAACCCCGAAATAAGAGGGAAGGAAAATGTTCAGGTAGAGTATGCGAAGGAGGAATGTGCCGGGGAGTGTTGCAAAGCTGAAAAGAAATGCTGCAAGTAGAAATGAGCTGCGATAAAACTCAAACAATTCAAATAATTGTTGTATATTTGCGGCGATTTAATCAAAAATAAAGAATTGACATGAAAAAATTATTGATGGGACTGCTGTTCCTGATGGGAACGAGTTTCTTTGCGCTGCCATCGATGGCGCAAACGGAAGTGACAACAGAGGCACCAGCGGCGAGTGACTTGACTGAATTGATTGCTAAAGCCAAGAGCGAGGGCGCGTCATGGACTACCGACCAATGGAAAGATGCTTTCCGTCAGGCCATGACTACCATGGCTCCGATGATTAAGGAGGTGGGTGCCCTGTCGAAAAAAGCGCAGACAATGAGCGAGTCGAGCGATATGGCTGCGCTGATGAAACTCCAAGAGGAGGCTCAGGCTATACAAGAGAAGTATTCTGGTCTTGCTGAGCAGATGGAGGAGTTTGAAAAACTGGTTGAGGCCAATGAGGTGGGCGCCAAAATCTCGCAGGATGAAGATTTTCTCCAGAGTGTGCTTCAAGCCTTGGGCTTGGAAGGATTGATGGGAAATTGAACACCGCTTAATTCTTGATAAATCAAAATAATGCTGAGGCCATGTGGTCTCAGCATTTTTCGCTTAATTCAGCTGCTTTTCAGATTTTTCAGTTCTATGTCGTAGTGGTTGATATCATGAATTCGTATGTCGTTGCGCTGAACGATTTCCAAAGAAAGCCATCTTTTATTTACTCAATTGGTCAATGGTTTCTTTAAGATGGTTTGCATCGTTAGCACGGAGCCAGTCGATGTTGTGGATATTACCCTGCCTGTCAATCAGTTTATAGGTTGGGTAAGCATTAACTTGAAGGTAATACTCAATGGCGTTCTGCTGGTCTTCTGATAGATTATAGTGTACGCAGTTCTCTCCCGTCAGGTTATACTCCTTGATAACATTCTTCCACGAGTCTTCCGGACTATGGTTGGCCAGATAAAGATAGACGATGTCATAATCTTTTAGGGCCTCTTTCAGTTTGTGCGACTCCTTCAGTGTAGCCTTGCAGGGGCCGCACCATGTGCCCCAGATGTCCAGATAAACAATACGTCCCTTGTACGGCTCTATAATTTTGCGTAAGATGGCCTCACCATCACTCATGTTCTCTACATCTGTCGAAGGACGCAGACTGGCGGCACCAGCAAGATCCTGATTCTGTAGGGCTGTATATTTGTCGTTGAGTGACTTCACTGTTCTTAGAGCTACTGGCAGTTGGATTTCCTTTTCTACAGATTCCATCATAGGTGGGGGAAGCGGACTGCGAGCTGCGTCGATAAATCTCCAAAGGTAGCAGGCCAGATAAATATCGCGCAGGTTCTGGTCGCAGCCTACGGAATCAATCATTGTCAGGTTGGAACGGATGCTCAGAGCTGCCTGCTCTCTTATTAGGGGTTCGCCCAGACGTTCAAACAATTGGTATGTCCTGACGACAGTATCATTGCTTTCAAAAGCCTCTATCAACTGATAACTCTCCTCATGACTCTTGGCATAGTTCAGTAAACGGTCCATCTCTTTCGACAATGGGCTGTAATCGTCAAGTAGTTTTGAATCCTCTGGTGTCAGTTTGATAATGCCCTGCTGTTCCAGACGTCTCACAGCCCTGACAGTCTGATCTGCTAAGTCTAATTGTCGTTTTTCATCCAACTGGTCTATGTAGTCGCGCATAAATGTAGAGAAGTCACGATAAAGGGTATATGGCTTCTCTTTCTGCTGCCAAAGTTGACCTACATAGTCCATGTATTCCTGTGGAAGCTCCCGACCAGGCATGTGAAACCTTGCCTGCATCATCGATTCGCCTTGTCCAGTAAGATAATAGCCCGTCAGGTAGTCGACATAGCGTTGTGAGAGATTGGGGTGTTGGCGGGTGCGTTCCTGTAGTTCTGCCATACGAGACAAACGGAGACTATCAGTATATTTCTTAAACTGCATGGCATCCATCATCCCTGACTCCATGTCTTCAATGTGGTCGTTGGCAAATTGATGGGGATAGGCTAAGAGTTCGTTCTGTACCCTGACATCATCGCCCATGAACAATCTCTGCCTCGTTTTGAAGTCACAGAGCAGGAAGTAGGTCTTTCCGGGTTCCATCACACTGCTAAGCCTGCTACGCCTCCAGTCGATAAATACCTGTGAAGAGTTGATCAGTGGTATCTTGAGGGAGAAGCGACCAAGCGAATCCATCTTTGTATAGACACCTTCTTGTTGTCTGGCGAAGATAAACTCGAACTCAACACCGAATTCCCTGCCTAATTTCCATCCTTGGTCGGGCATATCTTTCATCCAACCAATCAAGGTGGCGCTATCGCCTATCTGGTAGTTGTTGTCAACGAAGCCCTTGCGCTGATCCTTTGTGGGATAGTCGGGCAAAGTTTCAGTAGTAATGCGACTGCAAGTAACAGGTTGCTCACTACCGATGCCTATTGAACGCAAGCCATTTTTGAGTTTGCCAACCTTGATGACTGTACCATTGTCAAGTGTCAAAGTATATGTATCCTTGATCATTGTCTGTGAAACAATGTCCCACACCTTATTATTGAAGATAACGTGGTTTGGTGCAAAGCCTATGAACCACTCGCCTGACGATTCATTACGCCAGTAGGTATCAGCGATAGCCTCTGTATTTGTCTTTACTTCTTGCGCCTGTACCGTGACGGCAAGGATGACGAATACGGAGATGGCAAATTCTCTTAAACAGATAGAAACGGTGTGTTTGGTCATGTTTTTTTCAATGATTTATGCTTTCTTATTGTCATAAGGTGCGATCGAGCCGTTTGTTGAGCACTTCGAGCAATTCTTCTCTGTTCATCGATAGATACTCGGCAGGTATATCGTAGGGAGCGCCGGGATGCTCCTTGCAAAGCATCCGTTCTTTCCTGCCTTCTTCAATATCTTCCTCGGACTTCCAGTCTGGGGATTTCTTTTTGTAACGTATCCCTATCAGCTTATAACCTCTGTGGCTGATGGGGATGAACTGCTCGACATCGGCAAAGCGCACTTCCCACGGCTCTTTGCTGTTTACCTTGACGCCCTCATGAGTGATAAACATACAGGGACGGTGCTTATAGAGAACATAAACGGCCCTGCATGTCGGGATGAGGCAGGGTAGGGCTATGAAAAGCCATGTTAGAGGTGCTATGTGTGAAGGGGCGCAAAGAGCCAAAACAAAGAACAAAGCTGTCAGCACGATGACCGCAATCAACGCCACGACCAACCTTTTCTTCGCAGGATAAATAGTGATATCTTCCATAGTTTTTTATCCCTTAAATTACTAATTGTTCACTTTTCACTCTTCCTTCCCTCGGGGAGGGTAGGGGTAGGGGCTCCCCTTTTACCCTTATATACACGCCTCTTTCAAAAACATTGCAGCAAGAAATGTTAATAGTTCTTAAATGCAAGACGCGACAACCACCGAGACCATTTGTTGGCTCGGCGGTTGTCGTTTCATGCTAATGTCTTATTACCTTCCCTTTCAACTCCCTTTCCCTTTTTACCCTTTTACCTTTTTACTTTTTTACCTTTCAAATATTTGGTGTCTCCCATTTCTTCGTCTCGGTGCATTCCACCTTGGTGGTCTGACCGCCTACGGAGAGCACAAACTCTCCTTCTTCAAGCACCCATTTGCCATCGCCACCCACAAATGCCATGCTGCTGGCGGGCAGTTGGAATGTGACGGTCTGACGCTCACCGGGCTGGAGCGAAATCTTTTGGAAGTCGCGCAGACGGCGGCTGTCGGGCGTGAGCGAGGCGATGAGGTCGCTGCTGTAGAGCAGTACGGCTTCCTTGCCCGCTTTGCTGCCTGTGTTCGTCACGTCGACGCTCACGTTAATGATATCGTTGGCGGAGAAACGGCTCTTATCCACCCTGAGGTTGCTGTAGTTGAACGTAGTGTAACTAAGACCGAAACCGAAGGGCCATTGCTGCGTCACCTTGGCGTCGTAGTCGTAGGCTCCGGCCATCGTCGATACCTGCTCGCTCACTTTGTAGTCGTAGGTAATGAGGGTATTGATTTCCTTCGGATAAGTGTAAGGCAACTTGGCCGAGAAATTGGCGTCGCCAGCCAACAAGTTGGCCAGGGCATCTCCACCATAGTTGCTGGGCAGAAGGATGTCTACCACGGCCTGGGCCAGTGGCTCGATGTCGGCGATGAGGCGCGGACGACCTTCGTTGAGCACCATGACGATGGGCTTGCCGGTCTTGGCCAAAGCCTTCACCAGGTTGCGCTGATTCTCCGACAGCCAAAGGTCGGTGAGGTTGCCGGGTGTTTCAGTGTATGAGTTCTCTCCGATGCAGGCGATGATGATGTCGGCCTGGGCGGCGGCATTCACGGCGCGGTCTATCTGTGGCTCGTTCTCCTGCCAGTAGGCTCCTGCCTCATTATAGGTGACGCCTTGCTCGAGGATGATGTTCTCCTTGCCGTATTTGTTGCATAGGGCTTCATAGATGGTGTTGTAGCGCTCCGACAGGTCTTCGGCTTTGTTGCCTTGCCATGTGTAGCTCCAACCGCCGTTCAGACAACGCATCTGGTTGGCATTGGGACCGGTGAGCAGAATCTTCTTGCCTTTGGCCAGGGGCAACAGGTTGCCTTCGTTTTTCAGCAGCACCTCTGTTTCCTCGGCGGCACGGAGGGCCTTGTCGGCAAACTCCTGCGAACCGAATTTCTCATATCCTTTGCCACCGGTGTTGGGTTGGTCGAACAGTCCCAAACGGTATTTCACGCGCAGGATGCGGCGCACGGCATCGTCAATTCGCTCCATCGACACCTTGCCCTCGTTCACCAGTTCCTTCAACAGGATGCAGAAGTCGACACTGTAGGGGTCCATACTCATGTCGATACCTGCGTTGATAGCGATGCGGATGGCGTCTTTCTTGTCTTTGGCCACATGCTCACGGGTGTAGAGGTTGTTAATGTCGGCCCAGTCGGTCACCAACATGCCGTCCCACTGCAGGTCTTCCTTCAGCCATTGCGTCAGGTACTCATAACTAGCATGCAGGGGCATGCCGTTCACGCTGGCAGAATTGACCATCATCGTCAGCGCTCCAGCCATGGCGGCGGCACGGAAAGGCTCGAAATATTTCTCACGCAGCAGTTGCGGCGACAGGTAGGCGGGTGTGCGGTCCTTGCCCGAGAAAGGTGCTCCATAGGCGAAATAATGCTTCACGCTCGTCGCCACATGATAGGGGCCGAGGTGGTTGGGGTCGTTGCCTTGGTAACCACGAATCTCTGCTTCCACCATACGGGCGTTGACGAGGGCATCTTCGCCAAAACTCTCCCAGATGCGAGGCCAACGGGGGTCACGTCCTAGGTCGATGGTGGGGTTGTATACCCACGGGCAGTTGGCGGCGCGGCTTTCATAAGCTGTTATCTCCGCTCCCGTGCGTGCCAACTCGGTATTGAACGAGGCGGCCAGGTTGATGGGTTGGGGGAAGAGGGTGCCACCTTGCACATAGGTGACGCCATGGTTGTTGTCTAGACCATAGATGTCGGGAATGCCGATGTATTTCATTGACAGCTTTTGTATCAGCGGAATCCATTGCTGCCATTGTCCCACGCTGGGGGCACGGGTGCCAGGAGCATTGAGCACGGAACCGATTTTCCATTTCGAGATGATGGTGTCGAGCATCTCCTCATTCAGTTTCCATTCCAGTTTCGTGTCGCCAGTATAGATGTCGAAACCGAAGTGTCCCAACTGGTCGATAATCTGCTGGTCGGAGAGTTGGAGCACTTTTGCGATGTCTTCGTCGGGTCTGCCAAATTGTTGCAAGGCTTGACGAATCTTGGTGCGGTCCACCTTGGGGTTGAGGGCTTTCATGCTGCCCATCACGTCGAGGTTCAGTTCAAGCATCTGACCTACTTTCTCGTCGAGAGTCATCTTCGAGAGGGTCTTCTCAATCTTCGCTTCCAGTGCCGCATCGCGGGGGATGGCAGGACGACTGGTCTGTGCTGTCATGCTGCCCGCACACAGTGTCAGTAATAGAATAAGGGTTTTTCGTTTCATGTTATAGTGTTAATGTTTTTTGAATTGATGATTTAGGGGTGGTTTGTCATTTGTCTTCACTCCTCTCACTCCTCCACTCCTTTCACTCCCTTTCCCTCACTCCTCGTCAATATTTACCAGTTTGTAGTTCTTCGAGCCGAGACCGATTTTCGCGGCATGGTCAATGGTATGTGTGCCATGTTGCTGGTTGATGCGCTCTACGAGGGGCTTGTTGTCGTTACCCTCTGATGGCTCCATGTTGAAGATGATGTCCACGCAGGCTTGGTCAAGTGCCACAGGGTCGAGGCTGGCCAAGATTCCGTAGTCCTTCAGTTTCACTGGCTCGGGAGTGGCCACGCAGTCACAGTCCACTGTCATGTTGTTCATCACGGCGATGTAGAGAATCTTCTTGCCACCATCGAAATAGTTATGCACGGCCTGTGCCGCAGCGGCCATGGACTCGAGGAAGCCGTCTTGGTCGTCGACATGGCTCCACAGCCCTTCCACCACTTGCTGATAGCCGGCGGTGTGGATGTATGCCTTGCCGTTGGCCGAGGCTACGCCGATACTCGCATTCTTGAGCACACCGCCCAGACCACCCATGGGATGACCTTTGAAATGTGCCAGGTTAATCATGAAGTCGTAGTTGGCCAAGTGCTTGCCCACAATGTCGTATTTGATGTGTGTGGAGTCTTGCACAGGGATGGTCATCTCACCCTCTTCGTCCATCAGGTCGACCTTAAAAGTGGGCAGGAAACCGTGGTCCTTGATGGTCTGCCAATGGTCGGCGAAGGTCATACGTTTGCCTTCGTATGCGGTGTTGCACTCCACGATGGTGCCTTTCACCTCGTCAACGAGCATCTTGATGAGGGCGGGTTGCAAATAGTTGGGGTTGCCGGCCTCGCCTGTGGAAATTTTCACGGCGACGCGTCCCTCTGCGGTGCGTCCCAAGGCTTTGTAAATCTTCACCAGTGCTTCGGGCGTGATGTCGCGGGTAACGTACACTGTCGATGCCTTCGTCGTGTCGCCCTCGCTATTGTCCACTTTCTCACTCTTCGTCCCTTTGCCACCGCAGGCCATGACCATGCTAGCAAACAAGAGAACGAATGAATACAAAAATGCTCTTTTCATAATACTTTGTTATTTTAGGATGAATGATTTCGTTATCAGAGATAAGTCGTAGGTTCATTTAGGTTCAAGGCTTTCCTTGTTTTTTCTGATATTATGCTGCAAAGATACAATTAAATTTGTTTTTTCGCTTATTTATTCGTAATTTTAAATAAATTACTCACATTCGGAAAAATTCAAATTAATTTGGTTTTTCTCTCATTTATTCGTAATTTTGAATAAATTACTCACATTCGGAAAAATCCGAATAAATTTGGTTTTTCTCTCATTTATTCGTAATTTTGCTAAATGAAAATCCGGTCAGGTTATCATATTATCATTTTCTTTGTGCTGTTGACGATGGCGCCCTCGAAAGGGTGGGCCCAAGATAAACATCAGAACAGACAAAAGGAGAGAGATATGATAATACGCATGTTCCATTATTGCGACTCCTTCCATCTACAGCCTGACAGCATCACATCGAATGTTTATGAGCGGCATCATTACTCTATCGTCAAGCGCAATCCTCTTTTGATGTGTGTGCCATCGCTGTACCATGTCTCATACGGCAAAGATAGAGAGTTCTTGACCGAAAATTACAGCACTATCACGTTTTACAAAGGAAAAGTGGTAAGCGATACGCGACAACTGGAACTGAGTTCTATGAAACGCTATCGCAGGACCATGCCCAACCTCTTGACTTATCTCATGCCGAACATCTACAATGAGACGATGTTTAGAGGTAATGTATTATCGCCTTTCTATTACTCAAACCGTTTTTTCTATAAATATAGTGCGGTGTTTTTCCATGACGGCACGGCCTCAATCAGATTCAGACCGCGTACCTTCAACACACAGACCGTAAGGGGCACTGCCATTGTTGACTGTGCTACGGGACGTGTTATATCCACCCATTTTGAAGGTGAATACGACATGATAAATTTCATTGTCGATGTGCGTATGGGTGACGAAGGATACGCTTCACTCCTTCCTGCCAAGAGTTCGCTTAATGCCCGTTTCTCCCTTTTGGGCAATAGACTCATCGCCAAACACCAGGCTCATTTCAACCGACCTTCTATCTTGCCCGACACGCTCTTTGACAGCCATGACCCCGTGCTGATGAGTTTGGTGCGCCCCGATAGCCTTACTGAACAAGAAAAGGAACTGTATGCCAAGCGTGAGGAGAGCAGGCAACAACAGAATAGGGAAAAGGAACAGGAAGAGGAGACACCTTCAAAGAACAATTTCATTAAAGATGTGCTGTGGGATAAGATTGGCGACCATATCCTCAACCGCACAAAAGGTAATTTCGGCGTCGACGATCGCGGGTGGTTCAGGATTTCTCCATTGCTGAACCCTCTATACTTGGAATATTCTAATAGGCATGGCTTTACCTACCGTTTTGATGTGAGGGGGGCTTACGATTTTAATGATAATCAGGAACTATACACCCGTATTAAACTTGGCTATGCTTTCAAGGTGAAACAGTTATATTTCAATATGCCCGTGGAGTACACTTTCGACAAGAAGCATGGTGGGTTGGTGAAACTGGAGTTTGGCTTTGGACACCGCATCTCAAACGGCGAAGTGGCACAGCATGTGCTGGATGTTATGGGTATAGAAGAGTGGCAAGGCAATGGGGATATCGATGATTTCAAGGATTCAAAAATAGATATCAACGGGCATTATGACATTTCCAACTATTGGAGTGTTGAAGTAGGTGCTTCTTACCATAGAAGAACGGCCGTCAACCGTAAGGTATACAAAGCTTTGGGCGTGAGGGCTTCATACCGTTCATTCGCACCCAATATCGAGTTGCAGTACCGACCATTGGGGTGGAACGGTCCCGTCATAACTGCCGATTATGAACGTGGCATAACGGGCATATTGCGTTCTGAAAACAATTATGAACGTTGGGAGTTTGACGTTTCACATATCTTTGACATGCCAAGCCTGCGCTTCCTATCCCTTAGGGCGGGTTGCGGATTTTACAGCACCTCGGTCGACAAGTATAATTTTGTGGATTATTCCAATTTTCGCGAGAACAACCTTCCTGGTGGTTGGAACGATGAATGGTCGGGCGAATTTGAATTGCTAAGCAGAAAATGGTATAATACCTCAAGTTATTATTTGAGGGCCAACGCTACCTACGAGTCACCCCTGATGGCCATTTCGTGGTTGCCTTTCTTTGGCCATTTCATTGAGAAAGAACGGTTGTATCTTGGTTTCTTGAAGACGGAACACCTCAAGCATTATGAGGAAATAGGCTATGGCTTCACAAATCGTGTTTTCTCATTTGGCTTCTTCACAGCCTTCAGCGAAGGAAAATACGACTCAATGGGATTGAGGTTCGGTTTCGAACTATTCAGCGATTGGTAATATAAAAAACGAAAAGTGGCAGTGATGGTCCATAACTACCACTGCCACTTTCTTTGCTCCTGTATGGCTAGCCATACCTTTATGTATCCAATATTTCGCCGGAGAAACTGATATAATCTAGTTTACGTGACATCACTCTGATATTAGCCGAGCCGTTGACAAACACATCTACCTCATATTGATACACATCTTCGTCGGTCTCTACGATGATGGAGATTCGCACCTTCTCATCGCTGGGCCAAGTAGCTTGGTATTCACGAATGGTTCCTGTAAAGTTCAGGGCTTTGCCTTTGTACGTCTTGATGTAGGCATCTGGCCAATAATCTAGGTAATAACCTCCGTTGGCGAAACCGTGTACTCGACCGAAATATGGAAGGTATGATATGATGGAATCACCAGAAATGGTCAGTGAGAAGGACTCGGAGAATGTTAAAGGCGAGCGTCCTAACGGAAAAGCCTGTCGCACACGTATTTCATAATGCTGTGCATCCACCTGTTGGCGTATGACCTGTGCTTTCAAGGCTTGTTGTTCAGACCTTTTTTGAGACGTCTTGGAAACCGTGCAGGAAAACATTGCCAAAGTGGCCAAAAACATCAAAAAAACACATTTTCTTCTCATTGCAGTCGTGATTCTTTAGTTGTTCTAGGCTTTGCACTCTCACTTCTCACCCCTTAATCACCAATTCCACGGGACAGTGGTCGCTTCCCATAATCTCGGTGTGGATATTCGCAGACTGGATACTTTCACGAAGGCGGTCAGACACAACAAAGTAATCGATGCGCCACCCTGCGTTCTTCTCGCGTGCCTTGAAACGGTACGACCACCACGAATAAATTATGTCGGTGGGGTGGAGCCAACGGAAGGTGTCGGTAAAACCGCTTTCAAGCCAGATGGTGAAACGCTCGCGCTCCTCGTCAGTAAAACCAGCATTGCGTCGGTTCGTCTTCGGGTTCTTCAGGTCAATCTCCTCATGTGCCACGTTCAAGTCACCGCACACCACCACAGGCTTTTTCTCGTCAAGTTCTTGGAGATAGGTCAGGAAATCACGTTCCCACTGCATGCGGTAGTCGAGACGACGTAACCCATCTTGTGAATTAGGCACGTAGACTGTCACAAGGAAGAATGTTTCCATCTCAAGGGTGATGATACGTCCCTCATGGTCATGCTCATCCACACCCATGCCGTAAGTCACCGATAGGGGATGATGTTTCGTAAAAATGGCCGTGCCAGAATAACCCTTTTTCTCGGCGTAGTTCCAATACGACTCGTAGCCATCAAACTGTAAGTCGAGTTGTCCGGCTTGCATCTTTGTCTCTTGAAGACAGAAGAAATCGGCATCTAACTGGCGGAAGGAGTCCTCGAACCCTTTGCCCATGCAAGCTCTCAGTCCATTGACGTTCCAGGAAATTAACTTCATGAGTTTATGAGTTTAGATAATTACCATGTAGGCTGCAATGCTAACCCCTCCAACTGGAAATTGGAGGGGCTTTGGTTGCAATAGGTTTCCTATGGCTTCTTCACGTTGAGGCTCATGCAAGCGTTGATAGGGAAGAGATTATCATCAAGTTTGATGGACTCAAGCAATACGTTACAGGCGAAAACCTTGTTGCTATATTCGGCATAACATAAGTATTTCTCACCATATAAGCCATAGAGAATGTCTTTGAATTTGTATTCGATCGTATGTGGGGTTTCATCTACGACGAAAGACACCGTTACGGTATTGTTCACGTAAGTGTATATATACGTATAAAGGACTTCCAGATATTGGTTCCAGTAGGGATGGAGCACACCCTTTAACTCTGGTGCGGGTGACTGGTCGAATACGTTAAGCGTCGTTTCAGGTACGTTGAATCGTTGAATGAACGCACGCAGGGCCTCCTTGGGTATTGTCGTGGTGAGTACCGAGTCGCTGGCGGTGATGGTTACATTCGTCTCAACGGAGTCCGCTTTGCTTTCGCTGTTATAGAAATAGAATTTGCCAGTGTAGTTGCCGGCTGCAGAGGTGACGGCAAGCTCCTTCTCCAACGTTGTCAGCTCGCGGTATTGGTTGTTTTGGTTGTCGTTGCCATTGTCATCGCTGAGACATGATGTGAAACCCATCATTGACACTAGGCCAATGAACATGGCCCAAATGAAATGCTTTGTTGTCTTCATTGTTTTTGTTGTTATTATATTAGGTATTCCTAGGGGATTCCTAAGTTCTCCTGGGTTTTCTATGTCAAATCTCTTACCCTTCTCCTCACACTCCTTCAAAAGATTCTTCACTCTTCACTTATCCCTCAATGCATTTGTCTTCACTCCACTCACTCCTTTAAAAGGCCCTTCATCTTCCCTCCATGCATTTGTCTTCACTCCTCCACTCCCTCACTCCTTCACTCCTTTAAAAGACTCTTCACTTTTCCCTCCATGCATTTGTCTTCACTCCTCCACTCCTTCACTCCTTCACTCCTTCACTCCTTTAAAAGACTTTTCACTCTTCCCTTTTCAAATCCTCTTCGACTCGCCACGCAACAGGTTCATAAATTCCTGGCGTGTCTTGGCTTGGTTGAAGGCGCCGCTGAAGTCGCTGGTGGTAGTGATGGCATTCTGCTTCTCCACACCGCGCATCTGCATGCACATATGCTTCGCCTCAATCACCACCATCACGCCCAATGGATGCAACGTTTCCTGTATGCAGTCCTTGATTTGTTGGGTGAGTCGTTCCTGCACTTGCAGACGGTGGCTGTAGATATCCACCACACGGGCTATCTTGCTCAATCCCGTGATATAACCATTGGGGATATAGGCTACATGGGCCTTGCCATAGAATGGCAGCATGTGGTGCTCACAAAGTGAAAAGATGTCGATGTCCTTGACAATCACCATCTGGTTATATTTCTCTGCGAAGAGTGCATCGGTGAGTACCTTATGTGGGTCTTGTGTATAGCCTCTGGTGAGCACCTGCATGGCTTTCGCCACGCGCATGGGTGTCTTTTGCAGTCCCTCGCGCTCAGGGTCTTCGCCCAACAAGGGGATAATCTGTCGGTAACAGTTGGTCAGTTCTTCTAGACCCTCACGAAATTCTATCTCTGGATTCATTCGGAATTATTTTTCTCTTCTCCTCCCTTTATTTTCTTTCCCTCCCTTTGGGAGGGCCAGGGTGGGTTTTCATTTTCCCTCCCTGGGAGGGTTAGGGTGGGTATATTAATGTCTCACCACTACCACGGTCTTGACGATGCAGGCTTGTTTGTAGCCTAGTTTCTTTACCGTCTTGAGCAGCGTGTTGGCGTGGTCGGCCTTGCGGAAATTACCTACGCGGCATGTCCAACGGGGTGAGATGAAATGTACGAACACTGGCTGGCTCGGCATCTTCTCTTTCAGTTCCTTGCCTATTTGCTCCGCTTTCTGCCGGTCGGCACGGGTACTGCCGCCTCCAAACACCTGCACGCGGTAACCCCATACCTTCCTGCCGCCACGAACCACTTTCTTGCTCAGGTCGGCGGGACCACCGGAACGGTCCAGATAGTCACGTTCCGAAGGTATCTTCGTCTTGTCCTCCTTTTCCTTCTCGCGTTGCTCACGCGGACGCTCACGCGGTTTGTCGCTTTCCGAACTACTTGAAGCACTCTCGTGGTGCTCGCCGTTGTTGTCTGCGTTCTCGTGCGAGGGGGCGTCGGATTGTGTGGCGCCGTTGTCCTTCTGGCCTGTTGCCTCCTGTTGGGGCTCTTGTTTCTTGGGACCGTTGACCAGATTGCTGATGTCGTCGCTTTGTGTCACGCTCACATTGCCTTGTTTCTGTTCATTGTTGTTCTGAGCAGAAACAGCGATGCATGCAAGCGATAACGCCATGACGAAGAGTATCCTTCTCATGTTTGGGTGTTTTGGTTTCTTATTTTATTAAAGGGTGAGGGAAACACAACGCTTTCCCTCAGCCCTTATAATATTCTTATTTCTTCCAGGCGTCGATGATGCCTTTGAAGTCGGCTGCTTTGAGTGAAGCGCCACCAATGAGACCACCGTCGATGTCAGCCTTGGCGAACAATTCGGGAGCGTTGCTGGCCTTGCAACTGCCACCGTAGAGAATGGTGGTGTCGTCAGCAACGGCTTGGCCGTAGCGCTCGGCGATGATACTGCGGATATAGGCGTGAATCTCTTCTGCCTGGTCGCTAGTGGCGGTCTTGCCGGTACCGATAGCCCAAATAGGTTCGTAGGCGATGACAATCTTGCGGAAATCAGCCTCGTCGAGGTTAAACACGCTACCTTCGAGTTCGGCCTTCACCACTTCGTTCTGCTTGCCTTCCTCACGCTCTTCGAGGCTCTCGCCAATGCAGAAAATCACCTTCAGGTCGTTCTTCAGTGCCAGCAGTACCTTCTCTTTCAATATCTCGGGGGTCTCGCCATAGTAACCACGACGCTCGGAGTGGCCCAGGATGACATATTGTGCACCGGTGCTCTTCACCATCTCGGCAGATACCTCGCCGGTGTAAGCGCCCTTCTCCTTGTCGGCGCAGTTCTCAGCACCCAGACCGATGAGAGCGGGGTCGAGCACCTGAGCCACGCTGGCCAGGTGGATGAACGGTGTGCAGATCACCACGTCGCAGTTAGGCTTGTCGGCGGTCAGTTGTTCGTTGAGTTCTTTGGCAAGTGCGATGCCGTCTTGCAGGTTCATGTTCATTTTCCAGTTGCCTGCTACGATTTTCTTTCTCATTGTTATACTTTTTTATTGATTATAGGTTGATATGTCTTTTGGGGGATTCCTAGACTTTCTAGGATTTCTAACTATTCTCTCACCTCTCACCTCTCACCTCTTACCTCTCCTTTTGCCCCTTGCTCCTTGTTCCTCATCTCTCACCTCTTTCTTCCTCTTCAGCCAGCGTGTCCAAGCCCAGAGGCGGTCGGCCAAGGTGAGTAGCAGCAAGGGTAGGGCGAACCAGAGCAATATGAGGGCTATCTTGCGCGGCACGGAGTCTTCGGGCAACTTGCCCAACTCTTGTTGTTCAAGAGCTTGACTCTTCTCGTCAAGTTCCGGCAACTGATTGTGGCTCCATTTCCTGATGACCACACCACCTTTGAGCAACAACAGTCCGGGGTTGCTCCGGATGACTGTCTTCAGCATCGTGCGGTCGGCATTGCAGAATGTGTATTCCGCTCCTGTGAGGGCGCGCCAACGGTTGATGGCCTCGTCGCCACTTGCCGTCACGCCATAGAACCCATAGCCGTGCTCCTTGGCATATTCGTATATCTGGTCAATGACACCAAAATAACTGTCGTCGGCATGTTCAAGTGAGGGTGATATCAGCAGGAACGTGTATCCTTCGGCGGAAAGCAGCGAGTCGGTGATGTCGACGCCCTCGTCGACCGTCTCCAGCACGAAATCGTGTATCGGCGGCACATAACCATCCTCGGTCATCACCGTCTTGCTGTCGATGAATGTCCAAGTGGAGTCGGGGTAGTCGTCGAGTGTGAACTCCCGTTGCTCCCCGTTTTTCTCAAGGATGAACGTCGTCTCATACTGTGGCGGTTTCTCCCCTTCGGGAATCTCCATGCCTGCTCGGATGTCAGCTCCCACATGATAGGGGCGGAAGTCAAACAACGGTAGGGTATATAGACACCACGCGCTCGTGGTCAGGATAAACAGTATCGTGTAGTTGATGACAATCCATTGGTTGGTCTTCGAGATGAAGCGCATCATCTTCAAGGGCCAAAGCATGATTATCACAGCCATGCCCAACAAGATGATGTTCTTGCCAAAAGTCTGCCAGTTGGTCAGGTGTACGGCATCGCCGAAACACCCGCAGTCACTCACGGGATTGGCCACAGCCAACCACAAAGTGATACCCGTCATGACGACGAGGAAGGCCACGATGGTTTTCGACACCGTGCGCCGATGGATGGCGAAGAGCAGGAGCACACCTAAGATGAACTCCAGGGCAGCCAGCAGCACCGATGTGCTGAGCGTTACCCAATCGGGCAGGGCATCGGCCATGCCCAGCGCCTCCATGTAGTCTTGTATCTTATATTGCGTGCCCAGGGGGTCGACGGCTTTCACGAATCCCGAGAAGATGAACGTGGGAGCCACGATGAAGCGGCACACATTGACCAATATGCTCTTTATCCCTATCACGCTGTTTACTCGCTCAACTTGATGATGCCAAACACGGCATAATTGATAATGTCCATATAATTGGCGTCGATACCTTCACTCACCAACGTTGTGCCACCATGGTCTTCTATCTCTTTGATGCGCTGTAACTTGGTGAGAATGAAATCGGTATAACTGGTGACGCGCATGCCTCGCCACGCCTCGGCATAGTCGTTGTTCTTCCTGAGCATCAGTTTGAGGGTGGTGTCGGCATAATGGTCATAAAGTGCCATCGCCTCGTCGACGGTGATGTCGACGCTGTCGACACAACCTTTCTCCAACTGTATCAGGCCCACGATGCCATAGTTCACCAAACCGATGAATTCGGGCAGGATGCCTTCTTCCACCATCGGCAGCACACCTGTTTCCAACGAACGGATGCGCTTGGCTTTGATGAACAGTTGGTCTGTGAGCGAACTGCTGCGCAGGATTCGCCATGAGGCACCGTAATCGCGCAACTTCTTCTCGAACAGTTCACGACAGCGCGACAGGGCGCCCCTGAACTGCTCTTCGGTCTTTGATGGCTTGTTACACATACCTAAATTTGCAAATTCGACTGCAAAGATAGTGCAAGTTGAGAGAAAAACCAAATTTATTTGGGTTTTTCCGAGACGCAGCCTATCTTATGAAAAGATAGTGCGTCTTTTCCCAAAACCAAATTTATTTGAGTTTTTCCGAGACGCAGCCTATCTTATGAAAAGATAGTGCGTCTTTTTTTGAAAAACCAAATTTATTTGGGTTTTTCCGAGGCGCAGCCTATCTTATGAAAAGATAGTGCTTTTTTTTGCCTTCATGACCTTAATCCGATTTTTTTTCATTACTTTTGCACTCAAAATGCATGTGTTTTTCCCATGAGGCTTCTCTCTGACGACGATTTAAGACAGTTAATTAATAAACCCGTTTTCCACGATATATCAAGTGTGGCCGATGACCTCGGCCTTGAGTGTTATGTGGTGGGAGGCTATGTGCGCGACCTTTTTCTCGAACGTCCGTCGCAGGACATCGACGTGGTGGTGGTGGGCAGCGGCATCCAAGTGGCATCGGAACTGAAACGGCGCCTGGGAAAGAAAGCCCACCTCTCTGTGTTCCGCAATTTTGGCACGGCACAGGTGAAATGGCACGGGCAGGAAGTGGAATTTGTAGGAGCGCGGCGCGAGAGCTACCAACGTAACTCGCGCAAGCCCATCGTCGAGGATGGGACACTCGAGGACGACCAGAACCGCCGCGACTTCACCATCAATGCCATGGCTATATGCCTGAACAAGGACCGTTTCGGCGAATTGGTGGACCCCTTCGACGGATTGGCCGACCTGGAAGATGGTATCATACGCACGCCTCTCGATCCCGATATCACTTTCAGCGACGATCCGCTTAGGATGATGCGCTGTGTGCGTTTCGCCACACAACTGCGGTTCTTCATCGATGAGGAGACATTTGATGCTTTGGAGCGTAACGTGGAACGTATCAAGATTATCAGTGCCGAACGTATCAGCGAAGAACTCAATAAAATCATGCTTGCTCCCACACCTAGTAGGGGATTGGTTGACTTGCAGCGTTGTGGACTGCTACAACGGGTGCTGCCCGAGATACAGGCGCTCGATATTGTGGAGGAACGTAACGGAAGGAAACACAAGAATAATTTCTACCATACGCTCGAGGTGCTCGACAACGTAGCAGCCAAAAGCGACAACTTATGGCTGCGGTGGGCGGCGCTGCTCCACGACGTTGGCAAACCCAAGAGCAAACGGTGGGATAACCTCGTGGGGTGGACTTTCCACAACCATAACAATATCGGTGCGCGCATGGTGCCCGACATCTTCCGACGACTCAAACAACCTCTTGACGCCAAGATGATGTACGTGAGGAAAATGGTGGAACTGCACATGCGGCCGATTGCCATCGCCGATGATGAGGTGACCGACAGTGCCGTCAGACGACTGCTCAATGACGCCGGCGACGACATCGACGACCTCATGCTGCTCTGCGAAGCCGATATCACCAGCAAAAACATGGCCAAGAAACAGCGCTTCCTCGACAATTTCAGAATTGTTAGGGAAAAATTGGCGGAACTAAAGGAGAAAGACTACAAACGTCTGTTCCAGCCATGTATCGACGGCTACGAAATCATGCAGATTTTCAATCTCAAACCTTCGAAAGAGGTGGGTGAACTGAAAGGGTATCTTAAGGACAAAGTGCTTGACAACCAAGTGGAGAATGAGCGCGAACCGCTCATGCAACTTCTTTTGCAAAAGGCCAAAGGGATGGGTATAGAACCACAGAACACCCTTGAAACAGCAAGTGAGGTTTCTTCAGAAACAGATGATAACGTTGTAAATGACAGCGCTAAGGTTGATAATAATTGTTAAATATTCTTCCTTAATAACATTCCACTCAAATAATGGTGGTAACTTTGCACTTTGAAAACTTTTTTTTATAAATGGGTTTTCTGTATCTTTGGTAAATGAGAATTAACAAAAGATAATAATAAAAGGTATGAAAATTTACAAACTTTGGATGATGGCCGCTGCTGCCAGTATGCTTGTGGCATGTGGCGGAGGTGGCAGCATGAATTTTGGTGACAATGAGTTCCCCGTCAGGACGGTGGAGGCGCAGAGTGCTTCCAGCCAGACGACTTACCCTGCCACCATCAAAGGTATTCAGGATGTGGAAATCCGACCGAAGGCTTCTGGATTCATCACTCGTGTGTGTGTGCAGGAAGGACAATCGGTGGGTGCAGGACAACTGCTGTTCGTCATCGACAACGAGACCTACCAGGCTGCCGTACGCCAGGCTCAGGCCGCTGTGACGCAGGCTCAGGCTGCCGTGAACACGGCCAATGCACAACTCAACACCATGAAACTGACTTACGATAACAGTCAGCAGTTGCATAAAAACAATGTCATTGGTGACTTCGAGTTGCAGTCGGCGAAAAACAACTACGAAAGTGCACAGGCTCAGGTGAACCAGGCCAAGGCGGCTCTTCAACAAGCACAGGCGGGACTGGCATCGGCACGCGAGAACCTCAGCTTCTGCTATGTGAAGAGCCCGGCAAGTGGTGTCGTTGGCAACTTGCCTTATAAAGTGGGTGCTCTGGTGAGCGGCTCGTCACAGCCTGCCTTGACCACCGTGTCGAACATCAGCACCATGGAGGTGTATTTCTCGATGAACGAAAAAGATATGTTGCAGATGACCAAGACAGCAGGCTCGGCGGTGGCCAGCTTCCCGGCAGTGAAACTCCAACTGGCTGACGGTAGCATCTATGCCCACGAGGGTAGGGTGGTCAAGGCCAGTGGCGTCATCGACCCTGCCACGGGTGCTGTCTCGATGATTGCCCAATTCCCCAACCCGGAGCGTTTGCTCAAGAGTGGAGGTTCGGGGTCCATCGTTGTGCCGCGCGAGAATGCCAGCGCAATCGTCATACCGCAGGAATGTGTACTCGAGGTGCAAGACAAGCATTTCGTGTTCGTAGTGGGAAAAGACAACAAGGTAGTTTACACCGAGATAACTGTTGACCCGCAGAACGATGGTAAGAACTATGTGGTTCGCTCGGGCTTGAAGGTGGGCGACAAATATGTGACCAATGGTATCACCAAACTCACCGACAAGATGGATATTGTTCCCATAACGCCTGAACAGTACGAGAAGAAAGTGAAAGAGGCGGAGAAACTGGGTGAGGCTCAAGGCGATGCCAAGAAACTTAAAGAGGTGTTCAGTAAATAAGTATTAAGGGGCAAGGACAAAGGGGACAAGTGATTTCCCATGAGAGTAAAAGTGAAAAACGAAAAGTGAATAATTCACTGCTCACATTACTTCTTCACTCTATGGTTTTGTCCAAAATCCTAAACTCCTAAACTCCCAAACTCCTAGAAAAAATGAATATTACCAATTTCATCAAAAGGCCTGTTCTCTCGACGGTTATCTCTGTGGTTATCGTCATACTGGGTTTCATCGGACTAGCCACACTGCCTATCGAGCAGTACCCCGACATCGCACCCCCAACCGTGTCGGTATTCACCTCATACCAAGGTGCTGATGCTGAGACAGTGAAAAACTCGGTGCTGGCACCTCTCGAGGAGAGCATCAACGGTGTGGAGAACATGACCTATATGACATCATCGGCCACCAATCAAGGTTCTGCCAACATATCCATACAGTTCAAGCAGGGAACCAATGCCGATATGTGTGCGGTGAACGTACAAAACCGTGTGGCGCAGGCACAGGGCCTTCTGCCCGCCGAGGTGACGCGCGTGGGTGTGACGGTGCTCAAGCGACAGACATCGCAGGTGATGATGTATACCATTACTTCGCCCGACGGACGTTACGACGATGAGTTCATCACCAACTATGCCAATATCAATATCGTACCGGCTCTGAAACGTATCCCCGGTGTGGGTGATATCCAGAGCCCGGGTATGAAAACCTACTCCATGCGTATCTGGCTCAAGCCAGAGATCATGAAACAGTACAACCTCATCCCCTCCGACATCTCCCAGGCATTGGCGGAGCAGAACATCGAGGCGGCTCCAGGTTCGTTCGGCGAACAAAGCGATGTGGCCTACGAATATGTGATGCGCTACAAAGGCCGCTTGAAGACGGCGGAGGAATATGGTGACATCATCATACGCAGTGATGTCAACGGACAGACACTGCGACTGAAGGATGTGGCGAAAATCGAACTCGGAGGATTGCAGTATTCGGTGTCCATGCGCAACAACAACCAACCGTCGTGTATGGGTATGGTGCAGCAGATCGCCGGTTCCAATGCCAACGAGATAGCCAAACAGGTGAAGGAAGTGCTGGAAGAACAGTCGAAGAACTTCCCACCGGGATTGGAATACCGTATCAACTATGACGTGACAGAGTTCCTCTACGCATCCATCGAAGAGGTGGTCAAGACGCTGATTATCACGCTTATACTCGTGTTCCTCGTGGTGTACATCTTCCTGCAGGATTTCCGTTCCACTCTCATCCCGATGATTGCCGTGCCTGTGTCGCTGATCGGTACGTTCTTCTTCCTGAAGGTGTTCGGATTCTCCATCAACCTGCTCACCTTGTCGGCCTTGCTCTTGGCTATCGCCATTGTGGTCGACGATGCCATCGTGGTGGTCGAGGCGGTACACGCCAAACTAGACCAAGGCTATAAGAGTGCGCTCACGGCTTCCATCGACGCCATGAGCGAGATTTCGGGCGCTATCATCTCCATCACGCTGGTGATGGCTTCGGTGTTCATCCCCGTGTCGTTCATCGGTGGCACGTCGGGTACGTTCTATCGAGAGTTCGGTGTCACCATGGCGGTGTCCATTTTCATATCGGCGCTGAACGCTTTGACGCTCTCGCCAGCTCTTTGTGCCATCTTCCTCAAACCGAAAGACAAAGAAGGCAAAGAACGAAAAATGAGTCTCATCGACCGCTTCCACACATCGTTCAATACGTCGTACACCAAGATTCAGGGAAAATATAAGAAGAGGGTGGAGAAACTGGTGCGCAAGCCCATCCTCGTGGGTATCCTCGTCGTGGCGGGTATCGCAGGACTGCTTTGGACCATGAACACCACCAAAACGGGTCTTGTGCCTGATGAGGATACGGGTACGCTGTTCTGTACCATCTCCATGCCGCCGGCAACGAGTGTGGCACGTACACGTCAGGTCATCGACCAGGTGGACGCCATGCTGGCATCGAACACTGCCATTCAGAGCCGTGAACAGATTCAAGGTTACAACTTCATCGCAGGACAGGGTTCCGACCAGGCTACGTTCATCATCAAACTGAAACCGTTCTCGGAACGTGGCATCACCGAAGGGGCCATGGCTGTGCTGGGTATGATTTACAAACAGACGGCGTCCATCAAGGATGCGCAGATATTGGCGTTCTCACCGCCTATGATTCCGGGTTTCTCGGCCAACAGCGGTGTGTCGCTGGTGCTACAGGACCGCACGGGTGGTGACCTGAACCGGTTCTTCCAAGTGACGAAGGACTATCTGGCTGAACTGAATAAACGACCGGAGATACAGACGGCGCAGACATCATACAACCCATCGTACCCGCAATACATGGTCGATGTGGATGTGGCTAAGTGTAAGCAGGCGGGCATCGCTCCCAATACGGTGCTTACCACGTTGCAGGGATACTACGGCGGTCTCTATGCATCGAACTTCAACTCATATGGTAAACTCTACCGTGTGATGATACAAGGTGATGTGGAGAGCAGGGAGCGTCCCGAAAGCATCAACAATATCTTCGTGCGCACTCCCTCGGGCATGTCTCCTGTGACGGAGTTCTGTACGCTCAAACGTGTCTATGGACCGTCGAACATCAACCGTTTCAACCTCTATACGAGTATCAACGTGACGGCCACCGTGGCTGAAGGATACTCCACGGGTGAGGCCATCAAGGCTGTTGAGGAAGTGGCGGCCGCAAACCTTCCACAGGGATATGCTTATGAATATTCTGGACTGACACGTTCCGAGGCGGAGTCGAGCAACTCCACGGCGCTTATCTTCGTGCTCTGTATCGTGTTCGTCTACCTCATCCTCTCGGCACAGTATGAGAGTTACCTGCTGCCATTTGCGGTGATTCTATCCATTCCATTTGGTTTGGCGGGTGCCTTCTTCTTTACGAAGATAACTGGGCATAACAACGATATCTACATGCAGATCTCGCTCATCATGTTGATCGGTCTGTTGGCGAAGAACGCCATTCTTATCGTGCAGTTCGCACTCGAACGCCGCGAGACGGGTATGGCCATCTCTTGGGCTGCCGTGCTGGGTGCAGGTGCACGTCTGCGTCCTATCCTCATGACCTCGTTGGCCTTGATTATTGGTCTGTTGCCAATGCTCTGGCCATTCGGCGTGGGTGCCCATGGTAACAATACGCTGGGTTATGCGGCTATCGGCGGTATGCTCATCGGTACGCTTTGCCAGATATTGGTGGTACCGGCACTGTTCGTTATCTTCCAATCGTTGCAAGAGAAGTTCAAGCCCATGCAATTCGAAGAGGAAGTGAACGAAGAGGTGGCTGCTGAGTTGGCTCAGTATGCCCATCAGCCTATCGAAGATTATAAAGTTGAAGAATAACACGGAGGGGTGGGTCTGTGTGCCCGCCCGTAAAACAGATAGTCAATGAAAAAACTAACATTCGTATGTATGGTCGCGGCAATAGTGCTCTTCGCCAGTTGCGGACTATACCAGAAATATGAAAGACCGGATGTGAACACGTCGGGCATCTTCCGCGACAACGTGTCGCTCACTGATACGCTCGTGGCCACCGACACGGCTTCCTTCGGCAACCTGCCGTGGCGCAGCCTCTTCACAGACCCATACCTGCAGCGACTCATCGACGCGGGATTGGCACACAACACCGACCTGCTCAATGCCGCACTCAACGTGCAGATGGCTGAGGCTCAGCTGAAAGCATCGAAACTGGCTTTCTTGCCGCAATTCACGTTCTCACCGCAGGGAACCATCGGATGGTGGGACGGCAATGGAGCGGCAAAGACATACCAATTGCCGGTCTCTGCGTCATGGAGCGTCGACCTCTTTGGCAACCTGCTATCGCAGAAGCGTAGCGCTCAGGTGTCGTTGCTTGCCACAAAGGATTATCAGGTGGTGGTGCAGTCGAATGTTATCGCAGGCATCGCCAATATGTATTACACGCTGCTGATGCTGGATAAGCAGATGCAGATACTCAACGACATGACGACGCTCACCAAGGACACGTGGGACATGATGAAACTGCAGATGGACCTCGGAAGGGCTCGTTCCACAAGTGTGCAGAGTGCGGAAGCCAACTACTACTCGGTGCAGGCTCAGTCTACCGACATGCAGCGACAAATCAGAGAGGTGGAAAATTCGCTCTCGCTGCTCATCGGACAACCAGCGCAGACCATTGAACGAGGAAAACTGGAAGATCAGTCGCTGCCATCGGAGTTCAGCACGGGTATCGGTTTTCAACTGCTGGCCAACCGCGCCGACGTGCATGCGGCAGAGATGCAACTGGCTTCCTGCTTCTATAACGTAGAGACGGCGCGCAGTCGCTTCTATCCATCCATCACCATCTCGCCGTCGGGCGCTTTCACGAACAGTGGAGGTGGTGCCATCGTCAATCCGGGCAAGTGGTTGTTCTCCATCGTGGGCTCGTTGGTGCAGCCCATCTTCATGCGCGGACAACTCACTGCAGGACTGCGGGTGGCTGAGGCTCAGGAACAACAGGCGTTCAACACTTGGCAGCACGCGGTGTTGCAAGCGGGCAGCGAGGTGAGCAATGCGCTCGTGCAGTACCACTCGTCGGCTGAGAAAGCGGAACTGGAGGCACACCAGATAGAGGTGTTGGAGAAAAACGTGGAGCATACACGGATGTTGTTCGCCAGTTCGTCGAGCACTTATCTTGAGGTGATTGGTGCACAACAGTCTCTGCTCAATGCCCAAATATCGAAGGTAACCGACGATTTCTACAAGATGCAGGCCGTGGTAAGTCTCTGGACTGCTCTTGGCGGCGGTGGAAAATGATGTGAATCTTTGTCATTTATCTTTTGTCATTTATCATTTGTCATTTATCATTTAGTAAAACGCAATGAACGAAATATCCCCAAGAGCCGAAATCGACCCAAAGGCGAAAATCGGCGATAATTGCAAGATATTCCCCTTCGTATATATCGAAGGCGACGTGGAAATAGGTGATGGCTGCATCATTTTCCCCTTTGTGAGCATCCTTAATGGATCACGCATCGGCAAGAAGAACAAGATACACCAAGGGTCGGTTATCGGCGCCCTGCCGCAGGATTTCGAATTCCATGGTGAGAAAAGCGAACTCATCATTGGCGACAACAATATCATCCGCGAGAATGTGGTCATTAACCGTGCCACACATACCAGTGGAAAGACGGTTATCGGCAACGACAATTTCCTCATGGAAGGTGCCCATATCTCGCATGACACGAAGGTGGGCAATGCATGCGTGTTTGGTTACGGTACGAAAATAGCGGGCGATTGCGAGATTGGCAATGGCGTGATTTTCTCATCGGGTGTCATCGAAAATGCCAAGACGCGTGTGGGAGAGGGTTCCATGGTCACCGCTGGTACAACGTTCTCCAAGGATGTGCCACCTTATGTGTTGGCTGGCGGCATGCCTGCACGTTACCAGGGTGTCAACAACACCATGCTCACACACTATGGCATAGACGAAAAAATACAAAAGCATATTGCCAATGCCTACCGTCTGGTGTTCCTCGGACAGCAGAGTGTCTACGATAGCATGCTCCAAATCCGTGACCAGGTGCCCGACAGCCCTGAAATCCAGAACATCATCTCTTTTCTCGGGTCTTCCAAGGCGGGAATCATCGGAAAGATGTAATTTTCCATATTCTTTAGGGATAAGGTCTTCCTATTTCTTGGGCCTTCTAAGAACATCCTATCATCTCTAGGAAACTGACATATCAAAATTGGCTGCTGGGTTACAGCGGCCAATTTTGTTATGCCCCATTCCCTTTTCATTAGTCTATTGAGTGATTTAGTTTTGGGAATATTTGTTGAATATTTATTCAGAAATACTCATATTTAAGTTAATTTAATTTAATTTTTATTTACTTTATCGGTTTTTCGTCCTGCTAAGCTTTACATTTGCATAATCATTAGGGCGGGTCGTAAGTTTACTTTTGGTTTGTAGCATATAACGCCCGTTTGCTTGCGATATTGAATTTTTGAAAGAAAGAAAAGAATTAGATTGGAAGTGGTAGGCTGATATGCCACTTTATTTGGCGGACTTTATTTTAACTACATAACAAGTGTGCTTTATGAAAAAAAGTTTGACAATTCTTCTTGCCATGCTCTTCCTTAGTGTGGGAATGGCATGGGCGCAGACGACCATCACGGGAAGCGTGGTGACGCAGGAGGATGGCGAACCCATCGTGGGAGCCACCATCCGCATCGTGGGCACGCAACAGGGAACGGTAACCGATGCCAACGGCCGTTTCTCCCTGTCAGTGCCTAACAGCAATGCTGATCTGCAAGTGTCCTACCTTGGTTACGCCACTCAGACGGTACGTGCACGCAATGGCATGACCATCGCTCTCGTTTCCGACGACAACCTGCTCGACGAGGTGGTGGTAACCGCCCTCGGCATCAAACGTTCGGCAAAGGCCATCGGTTATTCAGCCACCCAGGTATTGGGCGACGAGATAGCACAGGCGCGTACCAACGACATCATGTCGAGTTTGGCCGGTAAGGTGGCAGGTGTATCCATCTCGAGTACCTCATCCGATCCAGGTTCCTCCAATGCGGTCATCATCCGTGGTATCAGTTCGCTCAGTGGTAGCAACCAACCGCTGTATGTCATTGACGGTGTGCCAATGGTCAACTCTGCGGTATTTAGCGACAACGGCTTGGACAACGGTTATGACTTCGGTAATGGTGCCAGCGTGGTCAACCCCGACGACGTGGAAAACATGACGGTGCTGAAAGGTGCCGCAGCTACAGCTCTTTATGGTAGCCGTGCCGCTAACGGTGTCATCCTCATTACCACCAAGAGTGGTTCGAAGCAGGCCAAAGGCCTCGGAATTGAGTACAATGGTGGCTTGCAGTGGGAAAAAGTGCTGCGTCTGCCGCAACAGCAAAACGACTTCGGTATGGGTTGGTATGGTAATCATACCGAGATAGAGAACGGTTCATGGGGTCCGAAGTTCGATGGCTCCATCCTTCGTTATGGTATGATTTATGACTATCAGCAGCACATGAAGTCGTATGTGGCCATCCCGTCGAACATGCAGGACTTCTTCGACACAGGTTTCCGCTATTCCAACAGTGTATCGCTCAACGGCGCTACCGATGCATCCACCTTCTTCCTCTCGCTTTCGCAAATCAAGGAAGACGGTATCATCCCCACAGATGCTGACTCCTACCGCAAATACACATTCGCAGGACGCGCTAGCCACAAAATCAAGGATGTAACGCTCAGCATGTCTGTCAACTACGCTTGGAACTCCAACGACTTCGTGACAACAGGTCAGAAGACAGGCTCTATGTACAACGCCATTATGCAGACCCCGCGTGATATCAGTATCGCTGAGATGCAAGACCTCAGCAACCCCTTCAACACTCCGGGTTATTACTATACTCCTTACGGCGTGACCAACCCGTATTATATCCTGGAGAACTACCTCAACAACTACGAGGCATCACGTTTCTACGGCAAACTGCAACTTGACTATGACTTCCTGAAATATTTCCGTCTGACCTACCGCTTCGGTCTTGACACACAGACAGGACACCGCAATACGGGACAGCCTAACCTCGAGAAACTTTTCGAAGGCACAGCCAATGGTGGAGACCTCGTCGGTGAGACGGGTAGCGTCTCCCAACAGACTATACGTCAACGTGAAATCAACCACGACCTCATGGTTACGTTCGACAAAGACCTCATCGAGGATCTGCACTTCAATGCAGTGGCTGGTCTTAATGGCAATGAACGTAAGTATTCTTACTTATATTCTTCGGTCGACAACCTTACCATTCCTACATGGTATAACCTGAGCAACTCGTCGGAAATACCTACTGTTGATACTTATCTGAGCAAACGCCGTCTCATCGGTATCTATGCACAGACCGAATTGGCATGGCGCAATATGCTGTATCTCACACTGACGGCACGTAACGACTGGTCGTCGACACTGCCAAAAGGCAACCGCTCGTTCTTCTATCCTGGCATCACCGCCAGCTGGATCTTTACCGAACTGCTCAACGATGACATCAAGAAATATGTCACCTTTGGTAAACTGCGTGCAGCTTGGGGTAAGACAGGTAACGATGCCAACGTCTATATGACAAAGTCTGTTTATGCACAGGCCGGTGCCAGCTCTTCAGGGTGGGGATCCAGTAATTTCCCCTTTACCAAGACGGGTACCAACGCTTTCACCATGGGAAATGTGCTGGGCAGTAACTCCCTCAGCCCTGAGATGTCAACAGAATTCGAGATTGGCCTTAACATGGCGTTCTTCCAGAACCGCTTGTCGTTTGACTTCTCATACTACAACCGTAACACCGACAAACAGATCTTCTCGCTGAACATGGATCCAGCATCGGGTTACACAGCCATGAACACTAACCTCGGTAAGGTGCGCAACCAGGGTATAGAGTTGCTTGTCAACGTCACCCCAGTCAAGACACGCGACTTCCAGTGGGATCTCTCTTGGAACTTCACCAAGAACAACAACAAAGTGCTCGACCTGCCCGATGAACTTGGAGGCGAGGCGCAGATTTATGGATTCACTGGCGGTACGGGACTCTATGCCATTGAAGGTGAAGAACTCGGTATTTTCAAGGCTTACACAGCTAAGAGAGACCCAGAAGGACATATCGTTGTCAACGATAAGGGTCTGCCCGTTGCTACCGCCGACATTGAGGCCATTGGCTCCATGAACCATAAATACATGATGGGCTTCGGAACCACACTGAAATATAAAGGTGTGTCGCTTGCTGTTAACTTCGACTACCGTAAGGGTGGCCTGATGTTCTCGCGTACAAAGGATATCCAGTACTTCACCGGTAACGCAATGCAGACGGCTTACAACGATCGTAATCCGTGGGTTATCCCCAACTCTGTGGTAGCTGTGACTGACGAGGCGGGTAATGTGACTTATAGCCCCAATACCACTCCGCTCACACCGACCAATATGTTCACATTCTGGGATGCTGGTGGTGAGGAAATGGATGCCACCTTCCTCGTGGATAAGACCTACCTGAAACTGCGTAGCGTAGTCCTTACTTGGGAACTGCCTAGTCAGTGGCTAACCAAGACATTCCTTACAGGTGTATCATTGTCATTGTTCGGCAACAACCTCTTCTTGTGGACTCCGAAGAGCAACACCTTCATCGATCCCGAGACAACATCGTTCGGTAACGACCTCGAAGGTAACTTCGGTGAATATTCGACCAACCCCAGCTCACGCAAGTTTGGTTTCAACGTGAATGTTAAATTTTAATTCGTAGATGTGATGAAAAAGTTATTTCTATATATCACCGTAGGTGCGTTAGCTCTGACCAGTTGCGACCTCGACATCAACGACGACCCCAACTATCCGGCCGACACTGACGTGACTGCTGATCTTCTGTTTCCGTCTGTCGAAAATTATATAGCCGACTGTGTGGGCGACCAAATGTTCAATTATGCCGGTTACTTCGCACAGTATTTCGAGCAGGCTCCGACGGCCAACCAGTACAATGACTTGGCCGAACTCAACCTCGATGAGGGTTCTGACCTCTTCGTGCGTTGCTACAGGAACCTCTATGCCGGTGCTCTGACCGATATCCAGGAGATCCTGGCCAAGACCGATAACCCATCCGACATCTTCGCTTGCACCGTCATGCGCGCACAAGCGTTCCAACTGCTTGTCGACAACCTCAGCGATGCTCCCTATTCAGAGGCACTGCGTGGGGTTGAAATCGCTCAGCCTAAGTGGGATGACGGAAAGACCATTTATGAAGGTGTTCTCGCTGAACTCGACGCTGCAGAGGCGAAACTCGGCAACGATGACATGACACTTACCGATCCTATGTTGGATGGTGACCTGAACCAGTGGCGCGGCTATGCCAACGCATTGCGACTCCGCATGTACCTCCGTCTCATCGATGGTGGCGCCACCGAATATACCAGCAAAGCAAAAGCACTCGTGGCCAATCTAGACAACTTCTTCTCTGGCGATGTGAAATGGGATGTATATTCCAATGCTTCAGGACAATACAATCCATGGTATGACGGCTATTACAGCCTTGGCACCATCAACCATTGCGCTGCATACCCCATCATCAGTTATATGAAAACCACTGCTGACCCACGTATCGGATATGTATTCGATAAGAGCGTAGAAACAAATGATTACGTAGGACAGCTTCCCGGTGCAAAAACTACTACTGGCGACTGGCTCGGTATCAGTTCAGGTTATAATAACGATTTCGTGAGTCTCGTCAATTACAAGGCCACTTGCGACATGGCTGTTTATCTCTTCACTCAGAGTGAATTGCAGTTCCTTATCGCCGAGGTACAGTTGAGATTCAACGGTAACGATGCGGCTGCAAAGGAGGCTTATGAATTGGGCGTGACCGCCGACTTCACCTCAAAAGGGGCTAAGGATGGTGCTGTGGGTGAATTCCTCGCAGCTTCGAAAACCAGTTGGAAAGGTGACACCAATGCCAAGCTCACACTTATCTATAAGCAGAAATGGGTGGCACTGTTTATGCGCGACCACATGGAGGCTTGGTCTGAAATTCGCCGTACCGACGTGCCGGCTCTCTCTAATGCTTCAGCAGCCGATATCTTCGAGAATCCTGCCGTTTATAATCCTGGTGACATGATTGAACCAGCGGTCAACTACATCGTCGGCGGCGGTCTGGCCAAGCGCGTGCCCTATCCGAGTATCGCACGTTCGCTCAACCCCAATACGCCAACTGCTAAGACTTTGAACGAAAAGGTGTTCTGGGATGTGAAATAATTTAACTATAAATGATTATAACGATGAAAAAAGCATTAGTATATACAATGACACTCTGTGTCGTCCTGTTGGGCTTCACGGCGTGCAATGATGATAATGATGCACTCACCGACTCCACGCTCACAACATATCCGCATTTCACTATGCTGGGCGATGAGTTTACGGAGGTGAATCTCGGTGACGAATATGTCGATGCTGGATGCACTGCCACATTGGATGGTGTTGACATCACTTCACAAATCGTCACAACAGGATTGGAGGATATAGACACCAGTGTCGCAGGATTCTATTATGTCACTTACTCTTTTGTCAATAAAGATGGATATAAGAAGTCTGTAACACGTACAGTGGCTGTTTTCGACCCCAATGTTACGACTGACCTCTCTGGTGACTATGTCTGTGCCTCTGGTTCCATTTGTACGATTCTCTCCTCTGGAGGTAAAATCGATTTGTCTGGTTGTACGATAAGCTTGGAGCAGTTGTTGCCAGGCCTGTTCAATGTCAGCGATCTCATGGGTGGTCTCTACGACCAGTATGCTGGTTATGGAGCTGATGCCCCGGGCTTGTATGTCATGCAAGGTGTCATCCAACTCACGGCCGACAATGAGATTATCATTCTGAACGGTTATGTGCCGGCTTGGGAAGATTCTTACGACGAGGCTTATCCGGGTACCTATAATCCAGAGACAGGCGCTGTCTCATGGGGTATCGATTATGCCGGACTCTATCATTTTGACATTACTATTGTTCCTGTAACTGAAGAAGAATAAGTATGAAAAAATATTTTATTTCCGCAGCCATGAGTGTGCTGCTGGCCGTGGGATTCACGGCATGTGACTCCGAGACCGATGAAAAGCCAGGCGGAACCGCTATCGAGAAAATGTGCGGTTATTGGGATGTGCAGGTCGATGCCGTTGATGAGAACAACGAGGTCGTTTACGAAGATATCTTCGGTAGCGGAATTATCCCATTCTACACTTACAATACCGCTGACAACAGCAGTACAAAGATGTGGATTGATGATTTGCGGAATGATAATTTCTGGAATATCAAGTTCCTCGTAGATGTCAACTATTCTGCGATGACCTTCTCTGCCACTGACGTTGTTTATGAGGAAGGACAGTATGAAGAAGAAGAGCCGGGAAAGGCTACCGTTTGGGACGGAAAAATCGTAGAGAACGGTGGACTCAACCTTCATGGTAAACCCTGGGATACCATCGATTTCAACATCTCTTTCTCCGATGACCCTTATCCAGAAAACTATGGTTATCATCACTATCATGTGAGCGGTCTGCGCCATACGGGATTCACGGAATAACCAATCTCTCGTAACTATAAGGGAAAAACGTTTCCCATCTATGCCAAATCGGGATGTCCATCAAGGACGTCCCGATTTTTTATTTAAGAGTCAGGGAGTTTAGGAGTTTGGACAATAGTAGGAAGGTGATGAGTGACGAGTGCTCTCGTTCTTCCTCCCCTGGGAGGGACCAAGGGTGGGTATCTTTTGTCATTTTTTATTTTTATAATTTTATATTTTCCAAAAATTATCGTACATTTGCATTCGTTACTATTATTATCTCGACAATAACCAAAACAATCCTAATATGTACGACAGAGAACATGGACTTTACATCGCCCATTGCGAGGCTGGGGCGTTGAGCATCATTGGTAAAATGGCCAACCGTCATGGACTGATAGCGGGTGCCACGGGTACGGGAAAAACGGTCACGTTGCAGGTGATGGCCGAATCGTTCTGCCAGGCGGGTGTGCCTTGTTTCATGGCCGACATGAAAGGTGACCTGTCGGGTATATCACAAGTGGGTAAGATGAGTGGATTCATCGAGAAACGATTGCCGGAGTTCGGCATAGAAAACCCGCAGTTCCAAAGTTGTCCCGTGCGCTTCTTTGATGTGTATGGCGAACAGGGGCATCCCATGCGCACCACTATCTCGCAGATGGGACCGCAACTGATATCCCGACTGCTCCAACTCAATGAGACGCAGGATGGCGTGCTGAACATCGTCTTCCGCATCGCTGATGAGCGTGGACTGCTTATCCTCGACCTCAAAGACCTACGCTCCATGCTCGACTATGTGTCGCAACATGCTGCGGAATATACCACCAAATACGGCAACATCTCGTCGGCTTCTGTGGGAGCCATTCAAAGGGCGCTCCTCCAACTGGAGAGCCAAGGGGCTGACCGGTTCTTCGGCGAACCGGCGTTCGACATCTACGACCTGATGCAGACAGAAGGGGGCAAGGGTGTGATGAACGTGCTGGCTGCCGACAAACTGATGATGCAACCGAAACTCTATTCTACCTTCCTGCTATGGCTCATGAGTGAACTATATTCCACTTTGCCCGAAGTGGGTGACTTGGATTTGCCCAAACTGGTGTTCTTCTTCGACGAGGCACACATGCTCTTCGAGGGAACATCGAAGGCGTTGCTCGACAAGATAGAACAGGTTATCCGCCTCATCCGCTCCAAAGGCGTGGGCATCTACTTCATCACGCAGAGTCCCACCGACATACCGGAGAGCATTCTCGGACAGTTGGGCAACCGCGTGCAGCATGCCCTACGTGCCTATACACCGAAAGACCAGAAGGCGGTGAAGACGGCGGCCGATACGTTCCGTGCCAATCCAGCTTTCAAAACCGATGAGGCCATCATGCAGCTGGAGACGGGCGAGGCATTGGTGAGCTTCCTCGATACTAAGGGTGCACCCAATGTGGTGGAGAGGGCAAAAATACTTTTCCCGCTATCACAGATAGGCGCCATTACCGTCGACCAACGAGCCGACATCATCAAGCATAGCCGCATCATGGGCAAGTATGACGTGATGGTCGATCGCGAGAGTGCTTACGAGATGCTCATGAAGGAGGCGGAACAGGCTGCCAAGGAGGCGGAAAAAGTAGCTGAGAAAGAGGAGAAAGAAAAGGAGAAAGAAAAGGATGGCAAGAAGAAAAAGGGATTCTTTAGCAAGGTGCTCAAAGCGGTAATGACGGCGCTCACCTCCACCCTGGCGGCCATCGTGGGGGCTTTCGTTACTAGTAAGGTGACGGGCAAGGAGTCGAAAAGCAAGACGTCGGCCAAGGAAAAAGTGGTGAAGAACGCCACGACGGCTGCCACACGCACCATCACACGCGAACTCACGCGTGATATCCTTGGCAACTTGGTGAAATGACATTCATACTTTTACTTTTAATAATATAACGATAACTATTTTGACAATGAAGAAAAAACTAATTCTAGCTACTTTGTTGGTGGCGGCTCTCTTCACGGGCTGCAAAGACAAAGTGCAACAGCCAGAGAAATCGCAACAGGCTCAAGGAGAGGTAAACAAAGGACGGCCAGATGCGAAAACGGAAAGCGAAACGGCAACAACGATGGAAGAGCAGACAAGTGAAGAACAGACAGCGACACCGGCTGCCTCTTCATCGCAACAACCGATGGTTTATTCCGTATCTGCCGATGGCTTTCTCAACATACGCGAACAACCTAATTCTTCATCGAGAATCCTGGGGCGTCTGATAACCGATGGCAAAGGTGCTGAATACCGAGGCTCCACAGGCCAATGGCTCAAAGTGAGGTACGAAGGGGTGGAGGGCTTTGTCCATAGCAACTACGCCCGTCTGGAGGGTTTGGAAAAACCACAACAGGCTGGACGGAAAGTCTATTACGTGGTCATAGGTAGTTTTAATGACCTCAATTCGGCGAAGGAAGCCACTAGAACGCTTCCCGACGCTCTTGATGGTTCGTGCATCTTCCGCTTCACGCAAGATGGGAAGACGGTATACCGACTTTGCGAGGGTAGTTATTACAGCCGTGCACAGGCTCAAGGTCAAGCGGATGGCATCAGAGAGTATCTGGAGCGTGAAACATGGGTACTTGAGAATGATGGCGTGGCTCCTTGCTTCTACCAAGGTGTCACTCCAAAAGGCGATGCGGCTAGCATATTGCCGAAATGATGAATCATTCCAAGTGTAACTAACGGATAAATTGTTTTTTATATGTCTATCTCCCGTTTTCAGGGGCTAGTGGTGCTAGCCTTATTCGGACTTATGTTGACATCATGCAGCGATGATGATGTCGTCGTGGTGAATCCAGAACAGCCCGTTGTGTTGAACTGCCAACAGCCTGATTTCCTAAAGGCTGGTGATAAGGTGGCGCTCATTTCTCCATCGTATTTCACTCCAATGGAGAATGTGGAGAAGACTGCCGACGTGCTGCGTGGCTGGGGCTTGGAACCGGTCATCGGCCCGAATGTGGGCAAGGTGGTGGATGGTCGGTATGCTGGAACGGTGGAAGAGCGTATCAGCGATATCCGATGGGCACTGAGTGATCCCTCCATCAAGGCCATCATCTGTAACCGTGGCGGATATGGCACCATACAACTCATCAACCAACTGACGTTGACGGAACTAAAGACATCGCCGAAATGGTTGGTGGGTTTCAGCGACATCACCACGCTACATGGCTTGCTGACCCGTGCGGGAGTGATGAGCGTGCAAGGCACGATGAGTTCGTTCCTGGCAAAGGGTGGCACCGACGCGACAAGCACGTTGATGCGTGACCTGTTGTTAGGACAGGTGCCTCGTTATGAGTTGCCGGCACACAGTCAAAACATCGTGGGACGTGCCAGTGGCGTACTGGTGGGTGGCAACCTTTGTACGTTTGTGCCCAACCTCGGTTCTCAGGCTGATGCCACGAAGGGCAAGGATATCATTCTCTTTGTGGAAGAGGTGGAGGAATCGATGCACAATATCGACCGCCAGATGCGTATCCTGCAGATGAATGGTGTGCTCGACCGCTGCAAGGGTATCATTCTCGGCGAGTTCACCGATTGTGGTACGGAGTTCACCTTTGAGAGCGTGGAAGCCATGCTGCACGAGTTGTTGGCCCCATATCGTATCCCTGTGCTCTGCGGCTTCCCAGGCGGTCATGGTGATGTTAATCTGCCCTTGGTAATGGGCGCTCACGTCACCATTGATGTGCGTTCCGATGGAGCCTCCTTGCAGTTTGACATCGACGGCAGCCAGCAACAAGTGAACACAGCCGACATCACCGCTCCCTCAACTTCCACCGCCCTCCGCATGCGCCTGGCGGGAAAGACTGAAGCGGAATAATACTGTTGCTTAGTTGACGAGCCATCGTATGGCACCGTTTCCCAGCACCTCCGCAATGGTATATTCATGACGAATGCCAGAATGTAACATTCTGGCATTCGTCGTAAATAATCCCTTGTTGTGTATGGTAATGTGTCACGTCACCCACGATTTAGCTAGCTTATAAGGCCAATGGGGCTTGGGGGCTATAGTCCCTTCACCCTTCCACGTAACTCAGCACGCCGTCTTTCTCAGTAATCTTTCCGCAGACGATGAGTTGGCGCACGGCGAGGTCGACGAGTTCGTCGAGTTTCTTCGTGCGGCGGGTGAACCCCAACACCTTTGCCACTTGCGAACGCAGGGCGGCATCGTTGGGTGTCGACACCTGCTGCTCGATGGCATAAGCCAGCAGGTTACGCACCTCGACGACGGGGATGTCGTCGGCATCACGGCCTGCTGCCTGCCGATAATCGGCATAATGGATGGCGGTGGTGGCATCTTTCCAATAGTAGGGGTTGGAGCGTGGCGATGATGGGTCGCGGTAAGCATTGGCATTCACCTTGTCCTCAACATACTGCCGTATGGTGGGCGTGACACGTGGCACTCCGTAGATGGAACAGATACGTTTGCATATTAGACTGAGTGTGATGGGCTGTTCGGCTTCTACGATGTTATGGATAACTCCCTCCATCTTTTTCTGTTTCAGGTCGACAAAAGTGGAGTAGGTGCTCAACATACGGTAGTTGCCTACCTGATAGGGTTTCTCGTGCTCATTGGTCATGTCGCTGATAATCTCGTCCTCGCCTACGGCAAAGGGCATCAGCGTGGCAATTTTTGGTGCGGGAGCGGCATTGGCGGTCTCCACGGCGACGGCGCCTCCTTCGCTCTTCAACTCGTCCAAACGCTGGCGAATGCGCTCCAGGTCTTTGTCGCGGTTCATGAACCAATCGACCGACCATATCCTGAGAAGGTTCCATCCTAAGCCGCGTAGTACGCCTGGCTGTGTAATCTCACGGTCGCGCTCCGTCTTCGTCTCGTAATAGTTGCGACCGTCGCAGAGGATGCCGAGCAGGTAACTGTCGGTGTGGTCGGGATCGATGACGGCAACGTCGACTTTGAAATTGCTGCGGCCCACATGGGTGTCCACCTCGTAACCCATCTTGCGTATCTCGCGGGCTATGTCGTCGGCCAGGTCGAGACCACGTTCTTGGGCCACCTGGGTGGTGCTCACGGCGATGCGTCCGTTCTTGGCGAATTCGAGGAAACGTTTCAACCCCTCCACTCCTTTGGCGCGGCTGCGATTCAGGTCTATCTGTTCGGGCTGTAGCGTGCTAAACACCATCATCTCGTAACGTGCGCGGCTCACTGCCACATTCAGTCGGCGCTCGCCACCTTGGTTGTTCAGCGGTCCGAAGTTCATCGACACATGACCGCGTTTGTCGGGACCATAACCGATGGAGAAGAGGATGACATCACGCTCGTCGCCCTGAACATTCTCAAGGTTCTTAATAAAAATAGGCTCGGCGCTGTCATAGGCCTTGGCTTCCAACTCTGGTTTCTTGGCCAACTCATCGGTGAGGATATCCTCGATGAGGTCTTGCTGTACCTTGCTGAACGACACGATACCGATGCTCAATTTCGAAAGTTCGGGGTCGGCCAGCCGTCGCAATGTTTCCTTCACGATGGCCTCGGCTTCGCTGCGGTTACAGCGTGTCTTACCCATATCATAGGTGCCGTCGATGGGGATGAAGCGAACCTTCGACAGACGGTCGTCGACGGAGGGGAAGGTAAAGAGCCGTCCGTCGTAATACTGTGAGTTGCTGAAGGCAATGAGGCTCTCATGACGACTGCGGTAGTGCCATGTGAGGTAATGCGCTGGCAACGACAGGGTGATGCAGTCGTCCAAAATGCTCTCCATGTCGTCGTTCTCGGCATCGCTCTCGTCGGTCTGCTGCACGGCGAAGAAACTGGTCGGGGGCATCTGCTTCGGGTCGCCTACCACGATGAGGGCCTTGCCACGGGCGATGGCGCCGATGGCTTCGCTCGTGGGCATCTGCGATGCCTCATCGAACACAACAATGTCGAACTTCTCTTGGTCGAGGTCGATGAACTGAGCAACGGAGAGGGGGCTCATCAACATGCACGGACAGAGCTTGGGAAGCAGCGTGGGCACCTGGTCGATGATATGACGTATGGTGGTGCCGCGACCGCCGGAGGCGATGTAACGCTTCAATATACCCATCTCCGAATTGGTCGAGGCTTGGAACGTCTGCGAGGGGATGTGTGAGGCCAATCGGCAGTAGAGGGCTTTCTTCGTCAACTCTTGGAAGTTTTTGGCCATGTCGCGGTAGCGCTGGATGGCATCTTCGAAGATGAGGCCATTGAACAACTGCAACTGATTGTCGCCATCGATGATGTCGGTGCCCATGCGGTGGTATGTGCCCTTGAGCATGGCATCGGCGGCCTCGTCACTGGTATGGCGTCCTTTCTCGATGAAGTCGGCCACCTGCGACAGATGGCGGTCGTCGAGTTGGTTCTTGCGCAGGCACCACTGTGTCCAGTCGCGCATCTTGTCGAGATGAGCGAGCCACAACGGCATCTTCGTCACCATCTCGTCGAGAGTGAGGGTAGGGTCGAGGGTGCACACGTCGCCCATGGCGGCAAGGGCTTGCTGCATACGTTCGATAGGGCTGATGTCAGTCTGACGTACGGCCTCCACATTGAAGGCGTTGGTCCCTTCTTGGCGGCGGTAGGCGCGTAGCAGACGCAACACCTCGGGGGCGCTGTCGAGGGTCTGCGTGATGGGAGCCCATTGCTCTGCACCACGACGGGCTAGGGGACCGAACAGTGCCTGGAGGTCGTTGGTGGCTTGGTCTACGGCGACGGCTCTCTGTCGGTATTCGTACAATTGGTCGAGCAACGGCTGCACATGTGCCTCGGTAATGTCGGGACGGTATACTTTCATCTGTTTCAGGAACTTACGCTTGGCGAAGAACCTGGGGATGAACCATTTGTCGCAGGCAGCTTGCCATTCGCCACGCAACTGCATCGGGTCGCGTTGTACAATCTCTACCAGATAATGTTGTGTGATGGTGTGGAAAAGCTCGTCGCGGCGCATGCCGGTGGCCACCACCTGACGCCACTGGCCTTCAAGAGTGGCGTTGGCGGCGATGTCGAGCAGCGCGGCATTGAGCATGGGTATCTGGCGCACGGCATTGACGAACTGCCATGTCCACACCGTGCCGGAGAGGGTATGTGGTACTTCCACGTGGCACTCGGCCTCGATGGCTTCCATGCTTCGTTTCACGGCCGAAAGTTCGGGCTGTATCTTGATGAGCGAATCCAAGACGCGCTGCTTGGCGGCGGCACTCACGTCGGTGGTGTTCAAACCGTTTAGGGGGTGGTTGGCGGGATGGCCGGTGACGGCGAAAACCACATCCAATTGGCGCACCAACTGCTCGTCCTCGCTGAGACGCTGGGCGTTAAGTCCTTCCATATATCCTTCGGCGGGGGCGAGGGCATCGTCGCTGTCAATGCTCAGGTATCGGGTGATGATGTCATACAGCGACAGCCCCGACGCGCGGGATACGTGAAGCCGTTCCATCATCTCCACCAACTGCCGGCGCTGGTCGAACAGGGCCTGCGATTCGGCTTCATACTCGTCGGGTGATTTGATGCGTGTGAGGTCGAGGGCCTGTTGCAACTGTTGCAACAGATGGGCGCGTGTAACCTTGTTAGAGTGGAGTTCCAACGAGAAGGGTCCCAAACCGATTTTCTCCAGTCGTTTCTGCACTACCTGCAGGGCGGCCATCTTCTCGGCCACGAACAACACGCGCTTGTCATGGTAGAGGGCGTTGGCAATCATGTTGGTGATGGTCTGGCTCTTGCCAGTTCCCGGAGGACCATAGAGAATGAAACTTCGGCCTTCGCCCGACTCGATGACAGCCTCGAGTTGAGATGAGTCGACATCTACGGGGATGGCGTAATTGGCGGGGGTCACTGTCTGGTCGATGTTACGTGTGTCGGTGGGAGTGATGTTTCCCACGTCGACGAGCCGTTTCTGCAACAGGCTCTCGATGACGGCACTCTGCCGCATCTTCTCGGCGTTGTTGTGAATATCGTTCCACATCACGAACTTGCTGAACGAGAACAGACCGAGCATAGCCTCTTCCACTACATCCCAACGGGGATGGTCCTTGAGCAGGGCGCGGATGGTGGCGAATACAGTCTTCACGTCGATGCCGTTTTCGTCGGTGGGCAACGGCATGAGCCCCGACAGGTTAATGTCGTGCTGTTGGCGGAGCATCTCCACCAACGTGGTGTTGAATGTCACGTCTTCGTCGCGGGTGCGGATGATATAGTTGTTGCCACTCTTGCGGATGATGTCCACGGGCAACAGGATGAGGGGGGCGAAGCGTGGACGAATACTCTTAGGTGTCTCAAACCATTTCAGCACGCCAAGCACGAGGAACAGACTATTGGCTCCGTTTTCTTCCAAGGCGGTGCGCGAGGCGCGATACAGTCCCTTGAGGGCCTCGAGCAGGTCGTCGTCGGTCAGATATGACACCAACTCGTTATGTTTGAGGTTTTCCGTAACCAACTGCTCCAACTCATCGCGGTGTGCCTTCGAATTGTAGATGCCAAATTCGTCGGCGGCCAACTGACGCTTTGTGGGCGTAGGGGTGATGCGGTAGTCCTCACCCGCTTGCAGGTGGTCTTCCAATTGGTCGATATCGAAAGAGATGAAGGGGATGAGCTTCTTGCCCACGCGCAAGTTGAGCAGGTTGTTGCGCAACGAGAAATCGAGCAACTTGCGCTCCCATATCTGTTGGCGTGTGGCGGCACCTTGAGGACCCTCGGGCACCACGTCGAGGCGTGTCTGTTGGCGTATGTCGTAGGTGGCCGTGTCGTGTTCCAGCCCGTCGGTCATCCACTGGCCGTTCACGCGGAGGGGTAGGGGACGCACACCATTGAGACGGCATCGGTGAATATCAACGAAGGCAACGAATTGTTCGGGGGCTTTATATAACTTGTCTTCGGCTTGTTGTACCGCACTCTCGAAATCAATACCGTTTTGCGTGATGCAGGTGGTCTCCACCACCACCATCTCGTTGATGCCGTCGGCAATGGTCTTGGTGAGGAACGATACGTCATCTCCCACCATCTGTTGATAGTAGTTGTCGATGAGCCAACAGGCTACATAGGCATGGCCTTTCAGCATCACAACAAGGGGGTGCAGTCCGCACGACTCCAGGCATGAGGCGAAGAGCAGGGTGGAGTCGAGGCAGGTGGCCATGCGGGTGGTGAGTATCTCCTCGGCCAATCGGATGCGTTGTCCGCTGCTCTCGAAACTGGCGGGCAATGTACAGTAGACGATGCTCTCTTGGCGTAACGCCTCATAGATGGCGGCCACCTGTGCACGGGCGCGGTTGGGGTCTTGCGTCTGGTAGTCGTCAAGCGAAGACTGGCCGGTGAGCCGCTCCAGATGACTGGCGGCATGAACCTTGATGGGTGCCAGTTCGGGGGCGTTTGGCGTGACAAACGAGGCCAACAACTCGGGCATGATACCCAAACCGGGCCACTCGTTGAAGGCCATCAGTCTGAGGGGACAATGCTTCACCATCACCTCTTGGCCGTCGATGCTGATACTGACGGCAAACTGTGTGTCGACAGACTCCGTGAGTTGGCGCAACTGGTCAACATTGGGCTGAATATCGAGTTGGGTGAAACTGACAGTCTTGCCGCCGGGGATGATGGCGGTAGTCTCGGTTGAAGGCACCAGCATATCACCCGACACACTTACTGTAACGTCGTGCCAATCACTGTTGTCATTGTTCGTAATTTCCAATCTCTCGATACACCGCTTGCCGTTCACGCTCATGGCATAGTTCAAACTCGGCAGGTAATCTATCTGTAATTGATCATTGGTCAAAGGCTCTATCATCTCAAATGATTATGGTTTAGGTTTTTTTGATAGTTCATTAATCACAAATTTTCCAGTCCCTCTAGAATCTCTAGTCTATTCTCTCACCCCTCACCTCTTACCCCTCACTTCTTGCTCCCTCCCTTTGGGAGGGCCGGGGTGGGTGTCTACCCCTCACTTCTAGCTCCCTCCCTTTGGGAGGGCCGGGGTGGGTGTCTACCCCTCACTTCTAGCTCCCTCCCTTTGGGAGGGTCGGGGTAGGTGTCTATCCCTCACCTCTTGCTCCCTCCCATTGGGAGGGCTGGGGTGGGTAGTTAATACGACACACTGCAAACTAGTCCTTTGGCCCTCACCTTTTCGGCAATGCTGTCGAGCACTGCTGGTGAAGCCTTACGCAGGTCGTGATCGGGTGTCTCGCGGTCGATAGTATATATCATTACCTGCGAGGGTTGTATGCGAACGAGAGCGTCAATCCACGGCAACACATACGCTTCACCGGTGTTGTCGACGTTCATTCCGTGTGAGGTGCCTGACATGAACATGGTCTGCACAATGACATGGCCCTTCATCATGGCCATCTGCTCCACCACTCGGGCGGCGTCATAGTTGGGGTTGGCGGGACGGTCCACCATGTGGATATAGTCGTTGTCCACTGTGTCAAGTTTCTGTATGTTATTGTCCACGAGCAGCAGTGCTTCGCGTACCTCCTGACGGTGCAACTGTGTGCCATTGCTCAGCACCGATATCTTCGCATCGGGGCAATAACGGTCACGCAGGGCCACCGTGTCAGCCATGATGTCAGCAAACTGGGGGTGGCAGGTGGGCTCGCCATTGCCGGCGAAGGTGAGCACGTCGGGATGCGGCCCCTCCTGTTGCATCTTTTGCAACTGTCGTTCAAGGGCGCTGGCCACCTCCTCGCGTGTGGGACGGGGGGAGTGGGGCCTACGATCAGCATTGAACCCACATTCACAGTAGATACAATCGAAAGTGCATATCTTGCCATCGCAGGGCATCAGGTTGATACCCAAGGAAACACCTAGTCGGCGGCTGTGGACAGGCCCAAAAATGGGCGAAGAGTAGATGATGGTGCTCATAATAGATGATTTTATGCAAAGTTACTGCAAGGCGAGCGGAGAACCAAATATATTTGGATTATTCCGAGCCGCAGCGTAATTTATGCAAAATTACGCTTTTCTCCGATATTTGCAAACGTTTATATATGTATACCACGTTAATTGTCGTTAAAGGGATTGCAAAACGATGATTTTTTTACTATATTTGCACCCAATTTGGTGTATTATATCCTAAAATGGGAAAAAACAAAAGCAAAAAACGTAGCCGGGGCAGCCTGCAGTTAGTCACAACCTGCATCAGTACTGCCTTGGTACTTATATTATTGGGTATGGTGGTGTTCACCGTGTTCACCGCCCGAAACCTCTCGGCCTACGTCAAGGAAAACCTCACAGTGACGATGATGCTGGCTGATGATACGACAGAGCCCGAGGCTCAACAGTTGTGTGACAAACTGGGAAAACGACCTTATATTAGCTCGCTGCAATATATCACCAAGGACTCCGTGTTGTCGGAGCAGACGGCGGAGATGGGCATCGACCCGTCTGAATTTGCCGAGCAAAACCCGTTCCTTTCGTCCATCGAACTGCAGCTCAAGGCGGAATATGCCAACAGCGATTCGCTGAAATGGATTTCCGAGGAACTGAAACAAAGCCAGAAGGTGAATGAGATTGTTTATCCTCAGGACCTCGTCGACAGCGTGAACAATTTCCTCAGCAAGGTGAGCCTCGTATTGCTCGTGTTGGCGGCCCTGCTGCTCTTTGTTTCGTTCTCGCTCATCAACAATACCGTGCGTTTGGGTATCTATGCCCGAAGGTTTAGCATCCACACAATGAAACTGGTGGGTGCCTCATGGGGATTCATACGGGCGCCGTTCCTCAAGAGGGCCGTTGGTATGGGACTTCTTGCAGGCATCGTGGCCATCGCGGTGCTCGGCACTGGTGTGTGGGTGTTGTCTAAGTACGAGCCTGACGTGATGAAGGTCATCACACCGCAGGTGCTGCTGATAACTGCCGTGGCCGTGTTGGTGTTCGGCGTCATCATCACCACATTCTGCAGCTGGCTGTCGGTGAACAAGTTCCTGCGCATGAAAGCCAGTGAGTTATATAAGATTTAATCCTTCAGAAAAAGATTTATTCGCTTCAAATCAATAATGGATAAGAGAAATTTTGCTTTCGACAGGGTCAACTTCATCTTGTTGGCCGTCAGTATGGCCATCGTGGTCATCGGGTTTATCTTGATGAGTGGCGCACCGTCAACAGAAGAGGCTTTCAATCCTGATATATTCAGCACCATGCGTGTGAAAGTGGCACCGGTAATCTGTTTTCTGGGCTTTGTGTCGATGATTTATGCCATCGTGCGCAAACCGAAAGATGAGGGCACGACAGCGGTGGAGACAGTGAAGGAGGAACAGATTGTGGCCGAAGAAGACACAAAAACAGTGACTAAAGCTGCAAAAAAGGATGTAACAAAGGTTAAGAAAGCAAGCAAGAAATGACAGTACTGGAAACGATTATCCTGGCCATCGTGGAAGGATTGACAGAATTCCTTCCCGTTTCTTCAACAGGACACATGATTATCACCCAGAACCTCCTGGGCATAGAGAGCACTCCTTTCGTCAAGGCATTTACCATCATCATTCAGTTCGGAGCCATCCTATCCGTGGTATGTCTCTATTGGCACCGCTTCTTCCGCCTCGACCGCACCCCGGCACCGGCAGGAAGCAACGCATGGCAGAAATTCATACACCGGTGGGACTTCTATTGGAAATTGTTGGTGGCATTCATACCGGCGGCAGTCATCGGACTGATAGCCAAGAAGACGGGACTCATCGACCGTTTCCTTGAGAGCGTACAGGTGGTGGCCATCATGCTCGTGCTGGGTGGTATCTTCATGCTCTTCTGCGACCGTATCTTCAACCGTGGCAGCGAAAAGACGAAAATCACAGAGCGCAGGGCGTTTAACATCGGTCTCTTTCAGTGTATCTCCATGATTCCGGGCGTATCACGCTCCATGGCCACCATCGTGGGTGGTATGGCACAGAAACTAACACGCAAGGCGGCGGCAGAATTTTCGTTCTTCCTCGCCGTGCCCACCATGGCGGCGGCAACGGCTCTCGACGTGCTCGAGGTGTTCTTCGCTGAAGACGCGAACACCGACTGGGCTACGGGAAGCAACTTGTCGATGCTCGCTCTGGGATGCGTGGTGGCGTTTGTTGTAGCACTGCTGGCCATGAAGTGGTTCGTGGCCTTCCTCACAAAATATGGTTTCAAGGCTTTCGGCGTCTATCGTATCATCGTTGGTGCCGTCATCCTGGTGCTCCTGCTCACAGGACATTCACTGGTAATGGTTGACTGATGAATTTCTACGAGGGGGTCATCATACCTGTCGACAAGCCCTATGGCATGACTAGTTTTGGGGCATTGGCGCATATCCGCTATCTCATTTCGAGAAAAATGGGAGTGCGCAGAATCAAGACAGGACATGCGGGAACGCTTGACCCGCTGGCAACAGGGGTGCTCATCCTTTGCACGGGAAGGGCGACGAAACAAATTGACCAGTTGCAACAGCATACCAAAGAATACCGGGCTACGCTACAGCTGGGGGCTACCACACCGAGTTTCGACATGGAACATCCTGTGGATGCCACCTTCCCCACCAAACATATTACGGAGGCGCTCGTCAACGAGACGCTCACTCAGTTTCTGGGAGAGATAGAACAGGTGCCACCAGAATATTCGGCATGTAAGGTCGATGGGAAAAGAGCATACGACCTCATGCGAAAAGGCGAGGGGGTGCAACTGAAACCGAAGGTGCTACGCATCGACGAGATAGAACTCGAGCATTTCGATGCCGAGACCATGCGTATCACCATTCGTGTGGTATGCGGCAAAGGCACTTACATCAGGGCGTTGGCGCGCGACATCGGCAAGGCGCTGGGTAGCGGTGCCTATCTCACCGCACTCCGACGCACCCGCGTGGGCGACGTAAAGGAGGAAGACTGCATCTCTCTTGATGACTTCCCGGCTTGGCTCGACCGTCAGGAGTTAGAAACTAATAGAAACTAATAATCTCCCAAACAACTCGTCAACTTAAAAAAACTCAAAAAATCATATATGAAACTGTCGCAATTCAAATTCAAACTCAACGAAGAACAGGTTGCTCTCTATCCGTCGTACCACCGCGATGAATGTCGATTGATGATAGTCCATCGGCAGTCGCAGCGCATTGACATGTATAAGACCGACGATAAGGGAGAGCCGCTGAAAGACGATGAGGGAAACCCCGTGTTCCTCGACTTCCGTAATGTGCTTGATTATTTTGATGAGGGCGATACCTTCGTATTCAACGATACCAAGGTGTTTCCGGCACGTCTCTACGGCACCAAGGAAAGAACGGATGCCAAGATAGAGGTGTTCCTGCTGCGCGAACTAAATGAGGAGATGCGCCTGTGGGATGTGTTGGTGGAGCCAGCACGCAAAATACGCATAGGCAACAAATTGTTCTTCGATGACAGCGGTACTATGGTGGCTGAGGTAATCGACAATACCACAAGCCGTGGACGTACCTTGCGATTCTTATACGACTGTCCGCACGATGAGTTCAAACGCGAACTGTATGCGCTGGGAGCAGCACCACTGCCTCATTATATCGTCGACAGAAGAGAGGCCAAGCCAGAAGACATGGAGGCCTTTCAGTGCATATACGCCAAAAACGAGGGCGCTGTCACGGCTCCTGCATCAGGATTGCATTTCAGCCGTGAACTGATGAAACGCATGGAGATTCGTGGCATCAATTTCGCCTACATCACCATGCACTGCGCATTGGGCAACTTCCACAATATCGAGGTGGAGGACCTCACGAAGCATAAGATGGACAATGAACAGATGTTCGTAGATGCTGAGGCTTGCCGTATCGTCAACGAGACCAAGGCGGCGGGACATAAGGTGTGCGCTGTGGGAACAAGTGTCATCAAGGCTACGGAAACGGCGGTGGGCACCGATGGACTCCTTAAGGAATATGAAGGGTGGACCAACAAATTCATCTTCCCTCCCTATGATTTCAAATTGGCCGACTGCATGGTAGGCAATTTCTATCATCCTTACTCCACATTGCTCATGTCGGAATGCGCTTTCGGTGGTTACGACCTCGTGATGAAAGCTTACGATATGGCATCGGAGAATGGATACCGCTTCGGCTGCTACGGCGATGCCATGCTTATCCTCGACGATTGATGAAGAACGACGCTGAAACGCATACCGTTTATTTAGCCCTGGGGTCAAATATGGGCGATAGACAGGCCTATCTCCAGAGGGCGGTCAACGAAATAGAAAAGCAGGTTGGGCACGTGGTGCGCCAATCTGCTTTTCATGTAACGAAGCCGGTGGGCTTCGACTCTGAAAATCTTTTTGTCAATGCTGCATTGTGCTGCGTCACGTCATTGACGCCGCACGAACTTCTCTCTGTCACGCAACGCATAGAACGCCAGTTGGGAAGACGAAGGAAATCGAAAAATGGAATCTATCACGACCGCGTCATCGATATCGACATCCTTCTTTACGACGACATCACCGTCAACGACCCCGACCTCATCATTCCACATCCCCGAATGTACGAGCGTTCATTCGTCATGATTCCCCTAAAGGAGATACTTGAAAACATTCCCCCTCAACCCTAAAATCCCCTCTTTTTTCCTTTTCCCTTTCCTTTTCCCTTTCCTTTCCCCTTTTCACTTTCCTTAGGAGGGATTAGCCCGTGGTGTTCTCCGTCCCCCCTCCTTGGGAGGGGGCCAGGGGGAGGTATAAAAAACCTCCCGTTTGGGAGGTTTTTTTGTCTTTTTGCATCTTACCGCGATTACTTGCGAAGACCGAGGGCCTTGATGATAGCACGATAGCGATTGACATCGCGGTCGTACAGATAGTTGAGCAATGCGCGGCGCTTTCCTACCAACTGGGTCAGTGCCCTTGCGGTAGTATGATCTTTACGGTTTTTCTTCAGATGCTCCGTCAGATGGGAAATACGGTAGGAGAACAATGCTATCTGGCTCTCAGCTGAACCAGTATCAGTGTTGGACTTTCCGTACTTGCCAAAGATCTCTTGTTTTTTCGCTTGATCTAAATACATAGCTACTTGTTAATGATTAATGTTTTTTGAAAAATGCGGGTGCAAAGGTACGATTTTTTCCGCAAACAAAAAAATAATAAGTGGTTTTTTATTATCCATCCCTATATTTTTTGTACCTTTGCACCCGATTTTAAGGTAAAAAACAATGCAGGACATCAGAAACATCGCCATTATCGCTCACGTAGACCACGGAAAGACGACGCTCGTCGACAAGATGATGCTAGCTGGACACCTCTTCCGTGAAGGACAGAACATCAGTAGCCAAGTGCTTGACAACAACGACTTGGAGCGCGAGCGAGGCATAACCATACTCTCGAAAAACGTGTCCATCAACTATAAGGGCACAAAAATCAATATCATCGACACCCCGGGACACTCTGACTTTGGTGGCGAGGTGGAACGTGTGCTCAACATGGCCGACGGCTGCCTCCTCCTCGTGGATGCTTTCGAAGGACCGATGCCGCAGACGCGTTTCGTGCTGCAAAAAGCACTGCAGATTGGACTGAAACCCATCGTGGTGGTCAACAAGGTCGACAAACCCAACTGCCGCCCTGAAGAGGTATATGAAATGGTGTTCGACCTGATGTTCTCACTCAACGCCACAGAAGACCAACTCGATTTCCCCGTGGTCTATGGCAGTGCGAAGAACGGATGGATGGGCGAGGATTACAACACGCCTACCAACGACATTACTTACCTCCTCGACAAAATCATTGAGGTGATACCGGCACCGCAGGTCATCGAAGGAACACCGCAGATGCTCATCACCTCGCTCGACTATTCGTCATACACGGGACGTATCGCCGTGGGACGTGTACACCGAGGTACTCTCACCGAAGGCATGAATATCACTGTGGCACACCGTGATGGCTCGATGGAGAAGACGCGCATCAAGGAACTGCACACCTTCGAGGGCATGGGTCATGTGAAGACGCATGAGGTGCAGAGTGGCGACATTTGCGCACTCATCGGACTGGAGCGTTTCGAAATCGGCGATACTATCTGCGATTTCGAAAACCCGGAACCGCTGCCTCCTATTGCCATCGACGAACCTACCATGTCGATGCTCTTCACGATCAACGACTCGCCATTCTTCGGCAAAGAGGGTAAATACTGCACATCACGCCATATCTACGAGCGTCTGCAGAAGGAGCTGGAGAAAAACCTCGCACTGCGTGTGGCTCCCTTCGAAGACTCCACCGATAAATGGATTGTCAGCGGACGTGGCGTGCTCCATCTTTCCGTACTCATCGAGACGATGCGGCGCGAGGGTTACGAACTGCAAGTGGGACAGCCACAAGTCATCTACAAGGAAATCGACGGCGTGCGCTGCGAACCGGTGGAGGAACTGACCATCAATGTGCCGGAGGAGTTTGCGTCGAAGATGATTGATATGGTCACACGACGCAAGGGTGAACTGACATCGATGGAAACACAGGGCGATCGCACGAATATCGAGTTCGACATGCCGTCGCGTGGTATCATCGGTCTGCGCACCAATGTGCTTACGGCGTCACAGGGTGAGGCCATCATGGCGCACCGCTTTAAGGAGTACCAACCCTATAAGGGCGACATCGAACGACGCGTCAATGGCTCGATGATTGCCATGGAAACGGGTACAGCCTATGCCTACAGCATCGACAAACTGCAAGACCGTGGTAAGTTCTTCATCGACCCGGGCGAGGAGGTATACGCCGGAGAGGTGGTGGGCGAGCATGTGCATGACAACGACCTCGTCATCAACGTCACCAAGGCCAAGCAACTCACTAACGTGCGTGCTTCGGGTAGCGATGAGAAAGCGCGTATCATCCCCAAGGTGCAACTGTCGCTCGAGGAGTCGCTCGAATATATCAAGGGTGATGAGTATGTGGAGTGTACGCCGAAAGCCATCCGCATGCGCAAGACCATCCTCGACCATAACGACCGCAAACGCGCCAACAAAGAATAATATAACGAAGGTAAGTTATTGCTTCGCTTGGAAGTTAAAGCGACAAATGCTACTATTTAGCTAATGTCCCTTCCTTTCCTTTTAACTTCCCTTCCATTCCTTTTAACTTCCCTTCAATACAATATTCCCGTTTGAAAGACGTTTCATTATAAAACAATTTATGATGAAACGTCTTTTCTTTTTTTGTCTCACGACTCTTTTCTGCTCTTTGGCATGGGCACAACAAAAACCGGGTACCATATCTGTCATACCTCAGGTAGGAGTGACGGTGGCTAACCTCACCAATTTCAATTGGACGGAGGGAATGAAACTTGTCGACCATCAAGGTTCCGTCAGTTCCAATTACAAGGCGGGCTTTACGGGTGGTGCCCAGATGGAATATCAGGTGACGGATGTCCTTAGCGCATCGGTGGCATTGCTCTATTCGATGCAGGGCGCAAAATATCCTGATTTCATGGTCGACAATGAAGATGGCACGGCAGAGGGGGTGGCCGACCTGCATATGGACCTCCATTACCTCAATGTGCCTGTCATGCTGAATGCGTATGTGCTTCCCGGTCTGGCATTGAAGGCGGGCGTGCAGATGGGTTTTCTCCTCGATTGTAGGGTAAAGAGTGAAGTCACACCTGTCACCATCGACGAGGAGGGTGCGAAGACTTATGGCGAATCGGAGGAAATCGATGAGAAATGGGATGATATGAAAACGTTCGACATCACCATCCCTGTCGGTCTGTCCTATGAGTTCGAGAATGTGGTGCTTGATGCCCGCTACCACTTCGGATTGACCAAGGTGTGCGAAGGTTTTGACTGGCGCAACTCTGCCTTCACCTTCACCGTGGGCTACCGCTTCGGGCTGTGATGTAAATGTAAATAAAAAGCAATGGTATGTGGTAGGGGCGGTGCCACCGTGCCCGCCCGCAAAAAAAATCTATATTGAAGGTCAAAAAAGTAAAACAATGAAAAAACTGTCATCAATCTTAGTCGTACTCTTCTGTCTTTGCACACTCTCTTCTCGTGCGCAATCGGTAAGCAAGGGTGCTTTCTCGTTCATACCGCGTGTGGGTATCGACTTCGCCAAATTGTCCAACCATGATATTTACTCCACCTCCGACTTCATGAGTCATCGCAATAAGGCACAGTTCAAATTGGGCTTCGAGGTGGGTGCCAATGTGGAATATATGGCGCTCGACAACCTCGGCATCGAATTGGGCTTCCAATATGCCCGCGAGGGAACGGACCACGACATGGAGGCGGGCGAGTTGGCGCTCGACTATATCAACGTGCCGCTGATGGCAAATATCTATGTGGTGGATAATTTGGCGCTCAGGGTTGGCGTGCAACCGGGTTTCCTCGTAGGCAACGACACCGACTCCGGCTATGGCGACGATGCGTTCAAGAAGGTGGACTTCTCCATACCCGTAGGACTGTCGTACGAATACGAGAATTTCATTCTTGGCGTGCGTTATAATATCGGTCTCACCCGCGTGTTCAAAAACGATTTGCTCAAGGAGAAAAACCAAGTGTTCATGGTCGACCTCGGCTATCGCATCTCCCTATAATCTCTTCAAATTATCGAATCTTTTAATCTTTAATTTTTTAATCTTTAATTTTTTAATCTTTAAATTTTCACGTCCCCTCCATTTTTAATTTTTTAATCTTTTAATTTTATAATTTTCCAAGGAATCTCCTCGTTACGTTGAACGACCCTTCAGCCATACGGTTCCAGAAGTCGAAATATTGCGAGGCATCGGTATCTTTCAGGGGAATGTCGCTGATAATACGGAAAGATAGGAACGGCACCTTGTAGATATAACACGTCTGTGCGATGGAGCAACTCTCCATGTCCACGGCCTTCGCATCGGGAAAGTGCGACAGTATCTCGCGCATCTTCTCCTTCGTGTCTACGAACCAGTCGCCGCTCACCATCTCACCGGCATGGATAATGGTGTCGCTACTTGTCTCCAACGCTTTGTCTACCAATTCTTTGGGCGAATAAAAACGGGCGGGCATGCCCACAAATTGTCCATATTCCACCTCATGACCGCAATAGGCGTCATGATAGACGTAAGAGGTGCCAACTACCACATCGCCCACGTTCATGCTCACGTCGGCGCCACCAGCCACACCTGTCGAAATGACCAAGTCGGGCTGATAGGCATTCATCATCTCCACGCAGCCGATGGCGGAGTTCACCTTTCCGATGCCACATTGTTGCATGATTATCTCATGGCCACTCATGGTGCCACGGAAGAAATCTTTCGTATGTCGACGTTCTGTCGTCGATTCTTCTAATAGACTTCGGAGTTGCACCAACTCCTTCTCCATCGCTACGATAATTCCTATTTTCATTCTTTTGCCCTTTGTAAATTCTTAATTGTTAATTCTCTCCCTCCCTTTGGGAGGGCAGGGGTGGGTTTCACACTGCCTCACTCACCAGCCGTACCATATAAGCTAGGAACACGATGGTGAGAACGGCTCCCTCCCAACGCTCCACCTTGTATTTCGTGCGTGAGAAGAGCCACAGCAACACCATGCCCAGCACCATCATGCCGAAATCAACGGCCGTGATGCCCATTATCTGCATGGGCTTTATTAGCCCCGTCACACCCAGAATCATCAGGATATTATACACATTGCTGCCGATGACATTGCCCATGGCGATGGCGCTCTGCCCCTTGCGGGCGGCCACCACACTTGTTGCCAACTCTGGCAACGACGTGCCGCCAGCCACCACTGTCAAACCTATCACGGCCTCGCTAACGCCCAACATGGCGGCTATGTCGCTGGCACCGTCAACAAACAGATTACTGCCAATGACAAGTCCTCCCAGACCAAGAACAATGAAAAGCAACGATTTCGCCACGCTGTAGTCCTTGCGTCCCTCATCACTTTCTTGGGCGGGATGTTTCTTGGCGATATAGAGGTTGTAGCCGATGTATGCCAAAAGTCCAACAAACAGAATGGCGGCATCAAGACGGTTGATGTCGGAGTCGAGGCAGAACAGCAACAGCACCACCGAGGCCACCATGGCAATGGGAATGTCCTTACGCACGGTGCTCTTCAGAATAGTCATCGGTGCCACCATGGCGGCCACGCCCACGATAAGGAAAGTGTTGAAGATGTTGCTTCCCACCACGTTACCCACAGCCAAATCGGGAGTGCCCTTGATGGCTGACATCATACTCACGAACAACTCGGGCATCGACGTTCCCAATGCCACAATAGTCAGTCCAATCACCATCTGCGGTATGTTCATTCGTTGGGCCAGGGCCACTGCGCCGTCGGTCATTACGTCCGCACCCTTGATGACGAACACCACGCCTACGAGGATATAAACAATACTTAGTATCATGTGAAATCTATTTCGGGCTACAAAAGTAAATAAAAAAGTCAAAATAAAAAAGGACGTCACGAAAAATACTCGCAACGTCCTCTTTCTTTTCACCTTTTTTACCTTTTTACTCTCTTACCTTTCATTAGCCCTCTTAGCTTTACCTTTTTACCTTTTTACTTTTCATTAGCCCTCTTAGCTTTACCTTTTTACTTTTTTACCTTTTTACCCTTTACCCGATATTGATCTGGCGGGCCACTTTCACTTCCTCCTTCACAATCTTCGGCAGGTCGATGGTCAGCACGCCGTCAGCCACCTTGGCGCCGATTTTCTCCTTGTCCACATCGTCGGGCAGTATCAGTGTCTGCTCATATTTCGTGTAGCTGAACTCGCGGCGCAGGTAGTGGGCCTTCTTCTCTTCTTCTGTCTGCTCGTGGCGGCTTTCCATCTTGATGGTCAGATCGCCATCGGCATTGATGTTCACGTCAAAATCCTCCTTCGTCATGCCTGGGGCGGCCACTTCCACTTGGTATTTGTCTTCCATCTCCAACACATTGATGGCGGGTGCCGTGGCGTTAGCCTTAGGCAGGTTCACAGCGTTAATGAAGTCGTTAAATACTTCCGGTAACCATGAATTTTTGTACATCATAATCGTATCTCCTTTTTAGTTTATGGGTTGTTGTTAATGTTTTCAAACTCTCGCCTCATTCGAGGCTTCACCCATTATTATTACAACCTCCATGCCCAAAAAGAAAGTGCGACAAATTGTCATTGTTTTGTGCCACAATGGCAAACAAAGGAAGATGTTTTCTCATTCATAAAGTGAAAAGCCCAACTGAGTGAACAAGTTGGGCTTTTCATTATAATGAGGATGGTTTCATGGGTTATCCTCATCCATCGGATATTTCACGCCCCATTCTTTGCGCAAACCGTCCATCAGTTCCATGATGTAAAGCGTTTCGTCAAGAGGCATGTAGGGCGATTCCGTTAATCCCTGCTCCAAAGCTTCCTTGCAAGCCAAGAACTGATATTCGTAACCAGTAATCTGTTGGGGTACGGCGATCTCCTCCACGAATACACGGTCGCGGGCATACACACGCACCGTTTGTGGGTTGTTGATATTGTCGATAATCAGATAACCCTCAGTCCCGCAGAGCGTGCCTTGGTTGTCGTTCACACATGCGGCCGATGATTGGATATTGGCCAAAACGCCATTCTCCAAAGTCAGACAGGCAGCATTGGTCAGGTCCATGCCTGTGGCCGATTTCACACATTGCGAGGTGATGCGCTCAATCTTGGCATCACAGAACATCCTGACGAAATTGAGGGAATAGACACCCAGGTCGAGCAACGCTCCGCCACACAGGTCGGCTCGCATGATACGAGGTTTGTCGCCCATGCTGTAACCCAGACTGGCGGTGATGAGGCGCAGGTCACCGATGCGACCGTCGGCCATCAACTGCTTGACCATCGGCACCACGGGTTGGTAACGGGTCCAGATGGCTTCAGCCAAAAAGACTTTCTTCTCACGGGCCAAAGCCACCACGCGCTGGCTTTGGGCGAGGTTGGCCATGAAAGCCTTCTCCACCAGACAGGGCTTGCCTTGGCTGATGGCTTCCATCGTCACGTCATAATGGTGGCTGTGGGGGGTGCCCACATATACCAGGTCGACTTCCGGGTCGGCTATCAGTTCACTGTATGAACCATGGGCGTTGGGAATATCCCATTCTTTAGCGAAGGCCTGTGCCTTTTCCGTCGTTCTCGAACCCACAGCTTGGCAGGTCAGTCCGTCCTGGCGTTGAAGGGTATAGGCGGCTTTCTCGGCAATCCATCCCGTGCCGATGATGCCTACGCGTAAATCTTTATTCTTTTTCATCAATAGAATGTTTAATGTTGTCAATAGAATGCTACAAATATACTTCTTTTTTGTTGCTCTCACAAATATATAGATGCAAAAAAATTTGCTGTATTGGAAAAATGGCGTAATTTTGCAGCACTATAGAAAAATACATCAATGAATAAGAAAACAATATTAACCGAGTTGCACGACTATGCCATCATTCTTGTGGGGGTGTATATATGCGCGGCAGGATGGGTTATCTTCCTGCTCCCTAATCATATCATGACAGGTGGAACGGCAGGTATCGCATCAATTATTGAATGGGGTGCAGGAATTGACGTGGAATACTCTTACTTGGCCTTCAATATCATCTTGCTGCTCATCGCCCTTCGAACTCTAGGACTGCGCTTTTGCATCAAGACCATCTATGGGGTGCTGATATTCTCCTCTGCCATACCGATACTACGTGGATTAATCGGTGATACGCATCTGCTCGACGACCAGTTGTTTATGGCTACCGTCGTGGGAGCCTGTTTCTGGGGATGTGGCGTGGGACTGGCTCTTTCGGCGCACGGCAGCACGGGTGGCTCTGACATTGTGGCGGCTGTGGTCAACAAATACAAGGACATCTCGCTCGGACATGTGCTGCTCATCACCGACCTCCTCATTATCACATCGTCGTATTTCGTGCTGCGTGACTGGGAGCAGGTCATCTACGGCTATGTCATGCTATTTATCTCTACCTTCTGCGTGGATAGGGTGGTGGACATGACACGGCGCTCGGTGCAGTTCTTCATCATCACCGAGAAATACGAGGAGATGGGCCAACACATCAACAATCATATCCACAGGGGTTGTACGCTTCTCAAAGGACAAGGGGTGTATTCGGGCCATGAGGTGAACATGCTCTTTGTGCTGGCACGTCGTACGGAGTCGTCGCGTATCTTTGCGCTCATCAACGACATCGACCCGGCGGCGTTCGTGTCACAGAGTGCTGTCATCGGTGTTTATGGCCAAGGATTCGACCATTTCAAGGGTGGTCGGAAAAAAGCAAAGAAACTAGCCAGTCAACAAGAATAGCGCTATTGTTGTTATTGTGTCTTCGTTCCTTGTCAATTCAAAAACTCATAAACTCCAAAACTCAATAACTCCCAAGCTCAATAACTCCCAAGCTCATAAACTCATAAACTCAAAAAACCAATAACTCCCAAACTCAAAAACTACAGAATAACATGAGAAAGTGTTTAGTTTCGATGATGATGGCATTCGTCTTGTCGACGACAGCCAATGCCCAACTGTTACGCACCACGGTAGCACAGGGTGAGATAGAAGGGGTGGAACAATCGGGCTTCGCGCTCTATAAAGCCATACCCTATGCCGAACCGCCGGTGGGTGACCTGCGGTGGAAAGCGCCGGTGCCCAAAAAACCTTGGAAAGGAGTATATAAAACAGAGAAATGGGGCGCCCGACCGCCACAACCCACTGATCCGAACCAAAACGGCAATGAGATACCGATGGGTGAGGATTGCCTTTACCTGAGCGTGATGACACCGGCTAAGACGGCGGCGGAACGCTTGCCTGTGTTTGTCATGATTCATGGTGGTGGATTCACAACGGGCTCGTACAGCGGCACTCAGGAGAGTTTCGTGCGTGAGGGTATCATTTATGTCAGTATCGAATACCGCTTGGGTGCTTTGGGCTTCATGGCTCATCCTGAACTGGCCAAAGAGTCGGAGAGGGGAGTGTCGGGCAACTATGGCCTGATGGATCAAGTGCTGGCTCTGCGGTGGATACACGACAATATAGCCGCTTTCGGTGGCGACCCCGACAAGGTGACCATCGCGGGAGAGTCGGCGGGCGGCATCTCGGTGAGCATCCTCTGTGCCTCGCCATTGTGCAAAGGCTTGTTCCGTGCGGCCATCAGCGAGAGTGGCAGCTCTTTCTGGCCTGTTGCTGACCAACGGGGTGGCAATACGGCGATGTGCCGTGCCAAGGCAGCGGAACAGACGGGCGCCAACTTCCAAAAGAAACTGGGTAAGAAAAGCATCAAGCAAATGCGCAAGGTGTCTTTCGAGACATTGGTTGACAGCAGCCGCACGGAGTCATTCTGGCCAGTGGTTGATGGCTATGTCATCACCGACGACCAATATAAACTCTATGAGGCAGGGGTCTATAATGATGTGGATGTAATCATAGGAACCAACTCCGACGAGGGGTCGTTGTTCTCGCGTCCCATGCCAGTGGAGGTGTATAAGCAACAGGCGCGACAGGTGTATGGCGATTGGGCCGACCGTCTACTCGAAATTTATCCCGCCACCAACGAGCAGGAGGTGTACTTTGCAGGTTCTGACATCTTCCGTGACGGCAGTTTCGCATGGGGCACCTATGCTTGGGCCAACCTGCAGAGCAAGACTGGAAAGGGTAGGGTGTATATGTATTATTTCGACCAAGACTCGGAAAACACCATTCTCCGCAGTTTCCGTGGCGGAGCCAGCCATGTGGCGGAAATGCCGTTCATCTATGGCTATCAGTTCGGTAGCGGAAAGATGACCGACACCGAGCACCGAATGCTTGAAATCATGTCGCAGTATTGGATTAACTTCACGAAGACGGGCGATCCCAACGGTGGCACATTGCCCTATTGGACGACCTACTGTCAGGGTGCGCCTACCGTGATGGTTATCCGCAATGGTTTCCATCTTGACAAGGTGCCGAACCAGAAGCAAATGGATTTCTTCGAAGAATTCTTCAAGAGCCGTCGGAAATAATTGACAATAAGCATAAAAACAACAACGAATTTCACGATTATCCGTGAAATTCGTTGTTTTCTATAATCCGCAAAATACGTTTTCCCTCAATACTCCCTCCCTTTGGGAGGGTCGGGGTGGGTATTTCCCTTCGGGAGGGCCGGGGTAGGTATTTCCCTTTGGGAGGGTCGGGGTGGGTATTATTTCTTCTCTTCCAATTTCTTGCCCGACATCAGCAGTTCCACGAGCGGACGGTCCTTGAACTGATGATGTTGCTGGTCCCAGAAACCGAAATCGGCATCGTAACACCAAGTGGTCCAGGCGATGTCGAATTCATCGAATACGGTGAGCATGTCGCGTGTCCAGTTGTAGGCCAGCTCGCGGTCCACAGGCTCGTAAACGCCCCATTCGCCGCAGAACAGTTGCAAGTCGTATTTCTTCGCTGCGGCGATGGCATCCTTGAATTCTTCGCGAATGCGGTCGATGTTCCAGGTCTCCTTGGTGTAAGGCTCCAAATCTTTCTTGATGGAGTCGGGAGCGGCAGCGTAATCTTCAGGAGAGACGAGCACGCCGGGGTAGTGCACCTTGCCCTTGTACTTGCCAATGGGTGTCCACCACGCTCCATAGTGCGTCAGAATCGAAGGGTTGTAATAGTGGAAGGAGAGGATGATATTCTTGTCGCCTTCGGGCACCTTCAGGTATTTCATGGTGCCGGCACTCTGCCAAAGGTTGGAACCGATGATGAGGGTGCGGTTGGGCTCGCGCTCGCGAAGAGCTTTGTGTACTTTGGCCACCAGTTGGTTCCACTGCTCATGGTCTTCGGCCACGGGCTCATTCATAAACTCGTAGGCTACCCAGTCGTTACTGTATCCTTTCAGTGCGTCGGAGAGTTGATACCACATGTTGATGAGGTCTTGCTGGGCTTTGTCCGAGGTGAAGAGGGTGTTGGCGGCTTTGTCACCTTCATTCACAGCGTTGAAGTAATGCGAACGGATGATGTGAAGGTCGACGATGGCACGTAGGTTGTGCTTGCGGGCCAAGTTCAATGCGTTGGTCAGCAAGTCCCAAGCCTCAGGCAGCTTCTTGCCTTGCTCGTCCCAGAACTGCACCTCGTCGATGGGGATGCGCACGAAGTCGAATCCCAGTTGCTGCAGACGCTCGAAATCGTCTTCTTGGATGTGCAGGCGGCGCATCTCACCGCGTGCCTCTGACTGTGAGAGCCAGTGGCTGAGATTGGTGCCTCGTTTAATACGGAAATTGTTGCCGGCGCCGGGCTTGTTGGCGCACGACGACAGCATCAGGGCCAGAAAAAAGATGGCCGAAAGAAAAATGTTTCTTTTCATTGGTGTTATTTGGGTTTAAGGTTGATAAAAATTCTTTGTCAATATATCTTCGCAAGACGAATGTCTTTTTAACTTCTAAGCGAAGCGATAACTTCCCTTTAACGTCCTTTTAACTCTCCTTCAAAATCACTCTTCCATCAACTTGCGGTAGCGGAGGCGCTTGGGCTCTTCCAGTCCTAGGCGCATGGCTTTGTTGGCTTCATACTCGCTGTAGTTGCCCTCGAAATAGAACACGTTGCCGTCACCCTCAAAGGCGAGGATATGGGTGCAGATGCGATCGAGGAACCAACGGTCGTGGCTGATGACCACGGCGCAACCGGCAAAGGCTTCCAGACCTTCCTCGAGAGCGCGGAGGGTGTTCACGTCGATGTCGTTGGTGGGTTCGTCCAGCAACAGCACGTTGCCTTCCTGCTTCAGGGCGATGGCCAACTGCAGACGGTTTCGCTCACCGCCAGAGAGCACGCCGCATTTCTTCTCTTGGTCGACTCCAGTGAAGTTGAAACGAGATAGGTAGGCGCGTACGTTTACATCCCTGCCGCCCATGCGTATCGTCTCGTTGCCGCCGCTTACTGTCTGGTAGACGCTGCGGTCGGGCACGATGTCTTTGTGCTGTTGGTCAACGTAGCTGAGTTTCACGGTTTCGCCTACTTCAAAAGTGCCGTTGTCGGCTTGCTCCATGCCCATAATCATGCGGAACAGGGTGGTCTTGCCGGCACCGTTGGGACCGATGACACCGACGATGCCATTGGGGGGAAGCATGAAATTGAGGTCGGTGAAGAGCACTTTCTCGCCGAAAGCCTTGGCCACATGTATGGCTTCTATCACCTTGTTGCCCAAACGTGGACCATTGGGGATGAAAATTTCCAATTTCTCTTCTTTCTGCTTCTGCTCTTCGTTGAGCATCTTGTCGTAGGAGTTCAGACGGGCCTTGCCCTTGGCGTGACGGGCCTTCGGGGCCATGCGCACCCATTCCAACTCGCGCTCCAGCGTCTTCCGACGCTTCGAGGCGGTCTTCTCTTCCATGGCCAGACGCTGACTCTTCTGCTCCAACCATGATGAATAGTTGCCTTTCCAGGGGATGCCCTCGCCACGGTCGAGCTCGAGAATCCATTCGGCCACGTCGTCAAGGAAATAACGGTCGTGGGTAACGGCGATGACGGTACCTTCGTATTGCTGCAGGTGCTGTTCCAGCCAGTCTATCGACTCGGCGTCGAGGTGGTTGGTGGGCTCGTCGAGCAACAGCACGTCTGGCTTCTGCAACAGCAGACGGCAGAGGGCCACACGACGGCGCTCACCGCCGGAGAGGTGCTGCACGCTCTGGTCGCCAGGAGGACAGTTCAGTGCGGCCATGGCACGGTCGAGTTTGGAATCCATGTTCCAAGCGTCGGTGGCGTCGATGATGTCTTGCAACTCGGCCTGGCGACTCATCAACTTGTCCATCTTGTCGGGGTCTTCATAATACTCGGGCTCACCGAACTTCTTGTTGATTTCGTCGTATTCGGCCAAGGCATCGTACACATGCTGTACACCTTCCATCACGTTTTCCTTCACGGTCTTCGTCTCGTTGAGGGGTGGGTCCTGCGGCAAGTAACCCACCGTGTAGCCGGGGCTCCACACCACCTGACCTTGATACTGCTGGTCCAGACCGGCGATGATTTTCAGCAACGTCGACTTACCGGCACCATTTAAACCGATAATACCTATCTTAGCCCCGTAAAAGAAGCTAAGATAGATATTCTTGAGCACTTGTTTCTGGTTCTGCTGGATGGTCTTGCTCAGTCCGACCATCGAGAAAATAATTTTCTTGTCGTCTACTGTCGGCATTATTATCGTTGATTGTTGAGTATTTCGTGTATCTTAATCATGGTAATCTCTCACCTCTCACCCCTCACCCCCTCCCTTGGGTGGGTATCAAAACGAAAACACGTAATCGTAACTGTAGGTGCGCACATATATCCTGTTGCCCTTGGCTATCACGTGTTCAGGTGCTTTCTTCAGGAATATCTTCTGTACGCGCTGGCCGCTGTACTTGTCCACCACATACAGGTAGTCACTCTCGAAGGAGCTGCCATAGCCGCAGATGATGGAATTGCCCACAATCTCAATGTCCGAACTGCAGGTCTTTTTCTCAGTGGTCCATAGTATCTCGTTCGTGCGTAGGTCGATGGCTGAGAGATAGCCATTCTCTTCATCAGGGATTTTACCGTAGTAGTCGCTGTACGAGTCGTGGCTCACATACATGATGTTGCCTTCAATCTTCACAAACCCTATACCAGGAATACCACAGGGAGTCTTCACGCCCGGGGGCATCTTGAAGCTTTCGAAGTCATACGCTTTGTATACTTTCTGTAAAGAAGGGTCGGCAATGACCACCTTGGAGGTCTCGGCATAGTAGGGGCCATAGGACACCACGGTATATCCGTTGGTATTATAGCGGCAACGTGGCCTTATCTCTTCGTTGGGCTCGTTGGGGAATGTTTCTTCTGCCCGTTGCAGTCCGTTGCGCTCAAACCATTCGTCATCGTCGGTGATGTCGTTCTCTCGGCACGACACCTGACGGAGTGTTAACTGCTTACGACCCATGTTGCGTTTCAGCACATAACCCTTGAAGTCGGGAGCAGGCATCATCACATAGTCTAAATTATTGAAGTCATATAAGTTAAAGGTGCCACTGGGCTGCAACCGATAGTCCGACAGGAAGTCGGCATCGCGCTGCGGATGGCTCACCAATCGGGCCGTTGTCGTGGCCGCTCTCTTCTGCGTCTTCCTCTTCTGTGCACTCACTTGACCGGGAATCATCAGGCATGCCAATGCCAGGATGATCATTATTCTCGTGTTCCTTTTCATAATAGTAAGTGTTTGATAGTGGGTATTTATGTATAGTTTGCAAATATAGCGATTTTCCCGTGTATATGGAAATATTATTCGCATAATTCACGAAAATAGTTGGTGTCAAAACGAGAACACGTAGTCGTAACTATAGGTGCGCACATACACGCGGTTGCCTTTCACCACTACATATTGTGGACCTTTCTTCAGGAAGATTTTCTGCACGCGTTGCCCGCTGTATTTGTCAACCACGAACAGATAGTCGGGTTCGTCTGAGAATCCGTAACCGCAGATAATGGAGTTTCCAACAATCTCGAAGGAGGAGTTGCAGGTCAATGGCTCCGTGGTCCAAAGTATTTCGTTGGTGCGCATGTCAATGGCAGAGATATAACCCGTCTGACCTTGGAATGCCTTGGCGTAGCCGTTACCCGTATGCGCCACATACATGATGTTACCCTCTATCTTGATGTATTGTAACGTATGGTCGGCACCGCTGCGGGCCTTGGGCGGATACTGGAAATTGTCGAAATTGTATGCTCCGTACAGTGTTTGCTGACCGTCATCAGTTATGGCCACACGCATGGTGTTGCCGTAGTGTACGCCGTATGTGATGGCATGATAAATCTCGGATTCGTAACGGAAACGGGGACGCATCTCGTCCATCGCCTCATTTTCATAACGGATGGCGGTTTCTTCCAGACCGTTGTTTCTAAACCACTCTTCTGTATCGGTGATATCGTTCTGAGTGCACGACACCTGGCGCAGCGTCACCTGCTTGCGGCTCATGTCACGTTTCAGCACATGACCGTCGAAATAGGGGGTGGGCAATGTCACATAGTTATAGCCGTAGCCGTTATTGTCAGGATTGAACTCTCCGATGGACGGCAGTCGGTAGTTGGACAGAAAGTCTGCATCCCGCTGCGGATAAGTCATCGTGCGGCTTGTTGTGCTACGTCGTGTCTGCGTCTTCCGCTTCTGTGCGTTCACTTGTCCAGGTATCATCAGGCAAGCCAATGCCAAGATGACCAACAATTTCGTGTTCCTTTTCATAATAGTAAGTTTTTTATTAGTGGATATTTATATTAAGATTTTTCCCTTTTCTCTTCTCTCTTCTCTCTTCTCCTTCTCCTTCTCCTTCCTCTCCTGGTATTGTCTCCACTCCTCTCACTCCTCTCACTCCTCCTCTCACTCCTTCATATGTCCAAACTCCTCCACTCCTCTCTCCCTCCCTTTGGGAGGGCCGGGGTGGGTATTTCCCTTTGGGAGGGCCGGGGTGGGTTCTCATTCCCTTTGCAAATATACTACTTTTTTCCTGCATTTGAAAATTCGACCGCCCTTTTATGATGAAATGTCGTTTCTGCAGTATGAGAACAGCGCTTTTGAGGATAGCCGAACGGACACAAAAAAAGAGAGCCGCACCCCAAGGCGCAGCCCTCACTCGCTTGTTATACTCACACGATAAAGTGTCTTAACTATTATTTATTTCTTTAGTACTAATCCTTACTTCAAGCCGCGGTTTTTCAGCGTGGCGTTCAAAATGGTCACATATGTCTTATACTGTTCCTCGTTGAGGATGTTGTGCATGTAAGTCAGGTCATGACTGATGGCTTTGTTCATCAAATGGACGCGTTCTTCCTGTGAGGAGGCACCGGCGTTCATCATCTCCTGAGTAAACTGTTTCTGGACAAAATCAACCGATTCCCACTGGTCAACGCTCAGACGGAGTGCGCTACCAAGCTTCGTCATGTCGATGTTAAAGCTGTAAGCTTCAATACTGTTGGTCTTCTCATTTTCTTCGCCCTCAGCGAAAGCCACGGTCATTGTCAGCGCCATGGCCAATGTCATCATGAACTTTTTCATCTTTTTAACTTTTTTATTTATTTAAACATGTTGGTTTCTTTTTCCGATGCAAAGGTATGGGGTGTTTGGGGTTCAATCAATAGAATACTGCCTTTTTTTGTAAGAAAGGATGCGACAAGGAGGGGTATTTGCGCCAAACGGTGGAGATGCCCTTTGATTCTGTCGCATTTGTCTAGAAAAAACAACAAAAAGTGCCTTTTTGATGGGTGAAAGGCGGCATTGGTTGACAGTAATCCATCCGCCTTGCTGTTATTTTGAAAAAAATTACGCTGTGCTTCGGCAATAATAATGAAAAATCAACTTTTTCATTTTGTATTTCTCTCAACTTGCAGTAATTTTGCAGAAAAATAGCAGTCATGACCGGAAACAATGCCCAAGCATCACCGAAAACACCTTTGTTGGGAATGACCCTCGACCAACTGCGTCGGGTGGCCAAAGAATTGGGCATGCCGGCATTCACCGGGGCGCAAATGGCCAAATGGCTCTATGATGGTCATGTAACGGACATCCTGCAGATGTCGAATATCTCCAAGGCCAATAGGGCGAAACTCGATGAACAGTATTGCGTGGGTGCCATGCCGCCTACCGACTGCCAGCGATCCGTCGACGGCACAGTAAAGTACCTATTCCCGACGGACAACGGACGTTTTGTGGAAACGGTTTACATTCCTGATGGCGACAGGGCCACTCTATGTGTGTCGTGTCAGGTGGGGTGTAAAATGAACTGCTTGTTCTGCCAAACGGGAAAACAGGGGTTCGAAGGCAACCTGTCGGTGCGTGACATACTCAACCAGATTTATGCCCTTCCTGAACGTGCCTCGCTCACCAACGTGGTGTTCATGGGACAGGGGGAACCGATGGATAACCTCGACGCGGTGCTCCAGACAACGCAGATACTCACCGCTCCCTATGGCTACGCGTGGAGCCCACGGCGCATCACGGTGAGCAGCGTGGGGGTGAAAAACAAACTGAAGAGGTTCCTCGACGAGAGCGAATGCCATGTGGCCATATCGCTCCACGCTCCCAACCATGAGTTGAGGGCGTCAATCATGCCGGCAGAGAAGGGTATGCCCATCGCCGACGTGATAGAACTGCTGCGGGGCTACGACTTCGCTCACCAACGACGACTGTCGTTCGAATATATCGTCTTCGGCGGACTCAACGACTCGATGGCGCATGCGCGTCAACTGCTCAAAATGCTGCGCGGACTGGATTGCCGCGTCAACCTCATACGGTTCCACCAGATACCGGGCGTGGACCTGCGAGGCGCTTCCGAAGAGAAAATGCTGGAGTGGCGCGATTTCCTCACGTCGCATGGGCTGTTCACCACTATCCGGGCCAGTAGGGGAGAGGATATCTTCGCCGCATGCGGATTGCTCAGCACGGCAAAATCGAAAGAGAATGCGACGTAAGTATAAGTATATAATATATATGTTATGGGCGGTGACGCTGTGCCTGTTCTGTGGATGTAAAGGCGACAACCCCCTGCAGCCCAAAAGTGGCGGACGGCCTTACGAGGTGCTGCTCGTCGATGACGACCAAGGGGTGGTGCGCAGCCAACTGACTGTCGACATGGTGGGCCTTCCACAACCTGAACCGTGGTTCGACGTGGTACTCACCGATAGCGCAGGATACCAAAGCAATGGCAAGACCATGCGCAACGTGGTGAAGGTGGATGTGTCTCCGGGTGCTGTCGAGCGTACGGTGTTGCGCTATGAGCGTAATGTGTTCGCCGCACCGCAAATCATCGTCCATGTGGTCACTCCCTCGTTGCAAGCGCTTCACAATGAGATGCCGCAATTGGGAGGGCGACTGAGGACTTTGCTCAACAACGCCGAACGGTCGAGGGAGATGGCTTTCCTGTCTTCCCACCATGCCATGGAACCGACTGCGGAGGTGGAACGGCTGTTCGGGGCGCAGATGTGGATTCCGGTGGAGATGAAGGCGTCGATGAAGGCCGACAACTTCCTGTGGCTTTCCAACGATGCCGCCGAAGGGATGTGCAACCTCTGCGTCTATCGCATACCTTCTGCCGATACGGCCCGCTTCGTGGCTGCCCGCGACAGCATGATGGAGAAAAACATCAAGGGGGAGACGGATGTGATGCACATGACCACAGCCCACATACCAGTGCGATGGCAACGACAGAGTGACGACAGCACATGGGTGGCGCGCGGACTGTGGGAGATGAAGGGCGACGCCATGGGTGGACCGTTCGTGGCTCGCTTGATGCCGCAAAATGATGGCAGCGCAATAGTGGCCGAAGCATTCGTCTATGCGCCAGAAGGCAAAAAGCGAAACTTCCTCCGACGCACAGAAGCCTCTATCTTCACCTTTAAAAAGGTAAAAGAGTAAAAAAAGTAAAGAATACCCAGCTGGCATATCTCTCACCCCTCACCCCTCACCTCTCACCTCTCACCTCTCACCCCTAATAAACTCCTAAACTCCCAAACTTAAACAACATATGGAACAAAGAAAAATAAGGGTGGCCATCACCCAAGGCGACACCAACGGAATCGGTTATGAAACGATTTTCAAATGCTTTGCCGAACCGGCGGCGCTGGAACTGTGCACCCCCATTGTCTATGGCTCGCCAAAGGTGGCGGCATACCACCGCAAGGCGCTCAATATGCAGGCCAATTTCAGTATCATCACTTCGGCAAATGCTGCGCAGAACGATAAACTCAATGTGCTCACGGCGTTTGAGAACGACGTGAAGGTGGAACTGGGCGCACGTACTCCAGAGTCGGGCGCGGCGGCACGTAAGGCTCTCGACAGGGCCATCGCCGACTTCGCCTCTGGGGCTTTCGACGCTCTGGTCACCATGCCGATGGATACGGCCGACCTCGACGGAGCATCGTCGCAGGCCGACTATATCATTCGCGCGCTAGGAATCACTAACGACTGTATGCAGGTGTTCACCAGTGGGGCGTTGCGCCTGGCGGTGGCCACTCCGCTTTGCCCGGCAGGGGCAGCGGCGGCGCTCATCAGCAAAGAGGCGGTGGAGGGCAAGGCCAAGTTGCTGTTCAACTGCTTGAAGCGTGACTTCCGCGTGAACAACCCGCGCATGGCGGTGCTGGCGTATAACATGATGGCGTCGACGGAGGAAAATGATGCCATAGCACCGGCTGTGGAACAACTCAAGACCGACAAGGTATGGACATACGGACCCTTCCAAGCCGACGACTTCTTCAGCAGTTGCCAACATGTGCATTTCGATGCCATATTGGCCATGTACTACGAACAGGCCATGATTCCATTTAAGATGCTGGCGGGCGACGAGGCGTCGGTGTTCACCACAGGACTGTCGTTGCCGTTGGTGGAGCCGATGTTTATGGGCGAGAAAGAGCAGACGCAGGTTGACGAACTGCCGTTGCGTACGGCTTTATATATGGCGGTGGATGCTGCGCGCAACAGGGAAAACTACGACGAGCCGTTGGCCAACCCACTCAAAAAACTCTATCACGAGAAACGTGACGAGAGTGAGAAGGTGCGCTTCACCATCCCCAAAAAGCATGAGGAGAAAAACTAAAAACAACTTAAAATTATGCCAAAATTGCACATATACGGAAAAATATGTGTAATTTTGTCACCCCAATGGAAGATAGAAGACTACAAGAGGTAAAAAACCGCTACCAGATAGTGGGCAATTGCGAGGCGTTGAACCATGCGCTCGACATTGCCTTGCAGGTGGCGTCTACCAATCTGTCGGTGCTCATCGTGGGAGAGAGTGGCGTGGGAAAGGAAATCATCCCGCGTGTCATTCATGACAATTCCACAAGGCGCCGAGAGAAATTCTTTGCGGTCAACTGTGGCTCCATTCCCGAGGGTACCATCGACAGCGAACTTTTTGGTCACGAGAAAGGGTCGTTCACTGGTGCCATCGGCGAGAGTGAGGGCTATTTCGGTGTGGCCAACAAAGGAACCATCTTCCTCGACGAGGTGGGCGAACTGCCGCTGTCCACGCAGACACGCCTGCTCCGTGTCCTCGAGTCGGGTGAATATATCCGGGTCGGCGGACAGGAAATCAGGAAGACCGATGTGCGCATCGTCGCGGCTACCAACGTCAATATGGGCAAGGCCATCAGCGAGGGACGGTTCCGCGAAGACCTCTATTACCGACTCAACACTATTCCCATCGCCATGCCGGCATTGCGCGAAAGGGGTACGGACATTCTGCTCCTCTTCCGTCTCTTCGCATTGCAGATGCAGGAACAGTATCATATCCCCAAAATCACGCTCACCAAGGATGCTGAGGCGCTGATGCTCAAATACAAATGGCCGGGAAACGTGCGACAACTCAAGAATATCACCGAACAGATGTCGGTGCTCAGCCGCGAAAGGGTCATCACGGCCGACATACTGCGCACATTCATTCCCGACGACCCGGAGACGACCGAACTGGCAACCATCACCAAGTCGGGACCTCATTCCTATGAGAACGAACGCGAGATGTTGCTGCAGGTGCTCTATGACCTGCGTACCAACGTGGGCGACCTGAGACGTGAGGTAAACGGACTGCGCCGACAAATTGACGAGGCGAAGAGCCTCTCTTCGGCGGCTCAGAGTATCTCTTCCAACCTGCCCGCAACATTGGATACCATCGATAAGAACAAAGATAAGAGCAACAATTCCATCGTGGAGGAGGCCGAGGCAGAGGAGATATCTGAACATGAAAGTCTGAACCTCAACGATATAGAACGGCAGACGCTGGAAAAAGCGCTTGAACGCAACGGGGGAAACCGACGGAAGGCAGCGCGCGAACTGGGCATATCTGACCGTACGCTCTATCGCAGACTGCGCCAGTTTGGGCTTACCGTGCTCATTGCGCTGTTCACACTGACGTCATGTAAGGTGTCTTACAGTTTCAGTGGGGCAAGCGTCGACTATTCCAAGACAAAGACCATACAGATAGCCGACTTCCCCATACGATCATCGTATGTGTGGGGACCCATGCAGGCCATCTTCAACAATGAACTGAAAGACCTCTTCACCTCGAGAACGCGTCTCGAACTGGTAAGGCGCAATGGCGACCTGCAAATAGAGGGCGAGATAAGCCAATATCAACAGCGCAACAAAGGCGTGTCGAGCGAAGGCTATTCGGCGCAAATCGAACTGTCAATGACGGTCAATGTCAGGTTCACCAATAATGTCAACCACGACGAAGACTTTGAACAGCAGTTCACCGCCACCACTACCTATCCCAGCACGCAGTCGCTCAACTCAGTGCAGGAGGAACTGGTGACACAGATGGTGGAAGACATCACACAACAGATTTACAATGCCACATTGGCTAATTGGTAACCCGACATGACCGATATCTTGCACTACATACACCATCCAGAACAACTCGATAGGGAAACGCTGTTCACGCTGCGTTCTCTCGTTGCGCAATATCCATACTACCAGCCGGCGCGTATACTGCTGCTCAGGAATCTATTCCTGTTGCACGACCCCTCCTTCGACGAGGAACTGCGAAGGGCGGCGGTTTTCATCACCGACAGGAACGTACTCTTCGAAATGGTAGAAGCGGCACACTATTTGCAGGAGAAAAAGCCAGAATCAACGAAAAAGGAGACTGAAGGCGACAAGTCAAGCCGTACCATGTCGCTCATCGACTCTTTCCTCGACTCCATGCCCGAACAGCAGGAGGCACCGAAAAAGCGGAAACCAACACCGGCGGATGCGGCCATCGACTATGTGGCTTACCTGCTCGAGACGGAGTCCGACGATGAAAAAACCGAACAGACTCCGGCAATGAAAGGACAGTCGCTCATCGACGATTTCATTAACAGCAAGGACGGACGGCGCATACAACTTAAGGAAAATCCCGAATACACACCACAACTCGACGACGATGCAAAACAGGGTGGGGAAGGGTTCTTTACCGAGACTTTGGCCAAAATTTACGTCAAACAAGGGCGATATTCTAAGGCTTTGGAAATTATTAAGCGTTTAAATTTGAATTATCCAAAAAAAAGTGCTTACTTTGCAGACCAAATTCGCTTCTTGGAAAGATTGATAATAAATAACAATAACAAATAAAGTAAAATGTACACACTTTTCGTAATTCTTATCGTGATTGCAGCCATACTGATGATCTTCATCGTGCTGATTCAGGAAAGTAAAGGTGGAGGCTTGTCTTCCAACTTCTCATCGGCCAACCAAATCGTGGGTGTCCGCAAAACTACCGACTTCATCGAAAAGGCCACTTGGGGCCTTGCCATCGCTATGGTGGTGCTTAGCGTGCTCTGCGCTTCCGTGGCCCCCACGGCAACAGCTAGCAAGAGTGCCGTTCAGGGACAAGTGGAGAATCCCTTGACCAATCCTACCACACAGCAAAACTTCGGTGCTTCACAGCAAGCTGCTCCCGCGCAGGGCGCTGCCCCCGCTGCTGAAGGTGCCGCTCCCGCCGCTCCTGCACAAGGTTCAGCTCCTGCAGCTCCTGCTCAGGGCGCCGCTCCTGCTCAGGCTCCTGCCGCACCAGCTGCACCTGCCACTCCTTCTGCACCGCAGCAATAAGTGGAGAATAATAAGTGGGGGCTACCCCCTCCACTTATATAGAGGATTCGAGGTAATGTCTTCACTCCTTTATTCCTCCACTCCTTCACTCCTCAGATATTTTTCCCCAAAAATTTGGAGTATTCAAAATAATTCCTTACCTTTGCATCCGCTTTTCCGATGGAAAGGTATATACGGTGCCCGTAGTTCAGTTGGTTAGAGCGTCAGATTGTGGTTCTGAATGTCGTGGGTTCGAGTCCCACCGGGCACCCAAATAAGGGATAGGAAACTATCCCTTATTTTGTTATTATCAGTGTATATTTATGATTGTTTATGAATAAAAACAGTATTATCTCGGCATTGTTGAGCATATTCATGATGCTCTTGTCAAATACATTACGAGCGGATAATGTCATTTTGCCGTTTCATATTCTCGGCGGTGAGCTGAGCAACTCGGCTGCTACGTCAGTGAGTGATATCGACGAGGTGTTACCTCGCATGAAGGCACTAGGGCTGAACACGGTGCTGGTGCCTGTCTATTGGGAGTTCCTTGAACCCGATGAGGGAAAGATGGGCTTCACGCTTGTTGACCGAACCATCGACGTGGCTCGTCAGCAGGGACTGAAGATAGTTCCACTCTGGTTTGGGGCATGGAAAAACTCGATGTCGTGCTACACTCCTGCATGGTTCAAGCGCGACGTGAAGCGTTTCCCTCGGGTAGTGACGGCAGAAGGGATACCGTTGGAGATTGCCTCATGCTTCAGCGACAATGTGCTGCAAGCCGACTTGAAGGCTTTCTCAGCATTGATACAACACATAGCGGAGAAAGACCCCATGCATGATGTGGTTATTATGTTGCAGATAGAGAACGAGATTGGTATGCTAGAGTCTGCGCGTGACCATTCGCCATTGGCCGAGAAAGCCTATCTTCAGCCCGTGCCACAAGCATTGCTCAAAGCTCTTAACATCAAACAGCAAGGTTCATGGGCAGAAGTGTTTGGTACTGACGACTATGCCGACGAGAAGTTTATGGCTTGGCACTATGCCTGCTATGTGGAGCATCTGGCAAAGGCAGCCCGTCAGATTCACGATATGCCGCTTTATGTGAATGCGGCGATGAACAGTCGCGGCCGCAAACCTGGTGAATACCCGTCGGCAGGTCCGTTGGCACATCTCGCTGATATCTGGAAAACAGGTGCGCCCAGCATTGACATTCTTGCACCAGACATTTATGATACTGGCTTCAAGTCGTGGGCTTCAAAATACGCCATGCCTCTGCGACCACAAGATGGCGGTAAGATAAAGAACCGTCTTTTCATTCCGGAGAGCCGTTGCTGCGAAAATAGTGGTGTTCGCGCCCTCTATGCTTTCGGAGAGCATCAGGCTCTCGGTTTCTCGCCATTCGCTATCGACCAGGCTTCGCCTAAAGAGACGGAGTCAGTAACGCAGGCCTATAACCTCTTATCTCAGGTATTCAATGTGAAACCGAAAAATACTTGGGGGGTACTTTTCGATCAGGACGATAAGGAGCGTGTCATCGAGGACGAAGATGTGGTGATGACTTGCCGTCACTACTTCACTTTGCCTTGGGATCCTCGTGCCACTGACGGCTCGACATGGCCTGAAGGTGGAGCCATGCTGATCCGTTTGGGTAAGTACGACTATCTGTTGGCAGGCAGCGGCGTGGTTGTTGACTTCAAAACACGTACAGAGAAACAGCAGGAACAACAGAAGAAATTGGGCGAAGACGGCTTCGCCGAAGCTGGCAATGAAATGTTCAATCTTCCATCTTCAATGTTCCATGGATCCCGCCTGGGCCTCCTTTCTGTTGATGAAGTCACTATTGACCATCAGGGGCAGATGCACTTCCTTCGCCGTCACAATGGCGACCAGAGTCATCAGGGCCGGCATGCCCGCATCAGCGTGGGTGAGTGGAAGATCCTGCACATCCAACTCTACGAATTCAAATAAAGTTATTAGCACATGCCCCCTTGCAACGTCATAATTGCCACGGCAAGGCGAAGTGGTCATCAGGACGTAGCCGATGGCGAAACCGACTATTTCTTTTTGAGTGATTCTTCCAATAATTGATGGAAGGTGTTCTGTTATTCTTGTTTGCTTATAAGATAACTCACAACTTTGAAAACCATGCTGTCTCTGTCATTCAGATATGGAAAATGCTTTTCCCATCCTATTTCCTTAATAAAGTTATAAAAGAAGTTGTAATCCAAAAAATAGATTTCGTCTTTCTTCTTAACCATCCAGGGAATGCCAGAAAAGTTTAGGTGTGGACGCAGCTCAACAGTATTCCCATCATTAAATGTTAAGACAATGTACTGTTTTAAAGGTTTTGAAAGTGCTAATGAATAAAAAAGGAAATCTTTATAATACAAAGCCTCAGATATTTCATTACAAGTTAAATCCAATAGAGTCTGGTCTTGTATTGATTGATACTTGTTTTTGTCTATATCCTCTATTGAAAAATATAGGTCTTCATGTAAGAAATTTCTGTAGTTGTCAATGTCATTTTTGCTTATTTTGTACGCATCGCATGTGTCCTTCACCATCTTAGGCATTTCTGAAACAAATTTGTCAACAAAATATCCATAAAAAGCAATAGGTGAATCCATAACATTGTTGGTTTCTCTCCAGTCTTCGAGATGAAACTCAAAAACATTGTTATTACGTTTATATATAGCATGTGAATAAGTTAAAGCATATCCACCTTCATGGTAGTAGTATATATCCACCTTTATCACCTTGTTCTCTTTGTTGCCAGCATACATGCATATAGCAACAAACAACAAACAAATAATAGTAATATGCTTTTTCATGTTATTTAGAATTGTGATGCTAAACAGCTGTTTGGTAACAGAATTTGGACTAATTATAGATCCATGTTATTAATTCGAACCTGTCAAAGCCTGAACCAGTGCGTCAAGTTGTTGCTGGCTCAGGCCACGTTTTCCGAGTATAATCTCAGGGCTTTACGTCAAACGGAGTAGCGGCAAGCCGTAACCCGATATAATAGGTCCTGGATGCTGGTATTTCGCCAAAACGGGAGGTAACATGGCACCATTCGGGAATTTGAAAACTATTACCGCCACGAACAACGTTTTGAGAACTATTTTCAACTCCCCTGGGGTCAACCTGGGCGGCACTTTCGTAACGGCCATAATAGTCGTAACACCATTCACCAGCATTGCCGTTCATGTCGTATAGTCCAAGTTCATTGGGCAACTTCTGACCTACGGGATGGAGGGTGTTGCCACTGTTGTATCCATACCATGCCACGGAGTCAATATCGTTGCTTCCGCTGTAATTGGTGTGGCGGCTCTTGTTGCCTCCGCGGGCGGCGAACTCCCATTCTGCCTCTGTAGGAAGGCGGAAATTAATGCCAGTCATAAGGACGAGCTTGAGGACAAATTCCTGGCAGTCATCCCAGCAAACGTTAACTACAGGCAATTTAGAACCTTTGACACGCGCATAGTTATTGCCCATTACAGCATCCCATACATCCTGAGTCACTTCATAGCGGCTGATGAAGTAAGGACTGAGAGTTACCTGATGTTCAGGCTTCTCTCTTTCAAGGGGATCTCCATTCAGTCCAGGGTTGTTGTCTCCCATGGTAAATGTACCGCCCTCTACATAAACCATGTTTTCAATGAGTTCCTCAATCGCTTTAGGAAGCGGTTTTTGTGAGCCACCCTCATCGTTGCTTCCTTGAGCATTTACACAGAGCATGATGGATAGTAGCGCCATGGTGGATAGTAGTTTCTTTTTCATCGTTTTCCGGATTAAGATATTGTTAATGGAGATTTAAAAATGCTTTTGCAAAAACTATCTACAAAGAAACAAATTATACCTAATTTTAAGTAAGGGAATATCCCTACTAATGCAAAGGGAATTCCCTATTTTTCTCAGGCGCAATGTAAAATCCCCATCGGCATATTGTCGATGGGGATTTCATTATTTTCTATTCTCCTATTTGACGATGTATTTCTTTCCATTCTGAATATAAATACCCTTTCTCGTCGGCTTACTGTAAAGTTTCTGACCGTCAAGGGTGAACCAGGTGTCAACATAATTGCCTGACGTGTTCGGCTCATTATCAATCACATGGATGGCCATTGTCTCGTCGCCATCGAAATTCAGCACAAACTGATTGATGCCCTGAACAGAAGTTGGCTCACCTGCTATTAATCCGTCTTTCAGTCTGAAGATAGAACGGAACGCATTGATGGTCATCGAAGTGCTGGGATAGTAAAGCGTATTGTTAGCACCCAAGTACAAAAGGGTGTTATCACCTTCTTCCTCTTCAGGGGTGTTCTCCTCATCATAATCCGGAGCATCTTTGTAAGTAAAATAGCCAGGGTCATCAGGGCCGCCATCAATATGGGCATAATCCACACCATCATGACTTGAATCAAAAGCGGTATTCGCACCGCCTACAAGACTATCGCATCTCCTGAACACAGAAGTAGGACTGACCTTTGCTGTCGACCATCTGTTGCTGACATAGATGGTTTTCAAATAAATACATACATGGAACATCGCATTCATATCTTCAACATTCGATGTGTCGAACGATGACAAATCGAGAGTCTGCCCCGGGAAGCAATAGAACATCATTTTCATATTATTCACTTTACGGGTGTCAAAATGTGACAAGTCAATCGACGACAGATAATAACATGCCCCAAACATCCATCCCATGTTTGTAGTTTCTGAAGTGTTCAGATACTCTATTCCCTCTATATTTGAAAGATGTCCACAGTCATAGAACCAGGAAAAACAACTCTTAGGACGGGCTGCGGCAAATGACGGATCGAAGACAACTTTTGTTATCGAGTTGCGGGACGATTCCCATCCCAGCATACTGCTGCTTCCTGTATCTTCCACATTCCATGATGTTACTCCATCAGGCTCTTCGGTTGTAACCTTAAACGTCAATGTGGTACCTTCAAGTTCAGCCACAGCATAAGTAGTGTGTCCAATAACGCATGGGGAATAGAGACCTTCAAACGTCACAGCCTTTGTGTCTGTTTCGCTCAAAGTTTTGTCGATGATAACCTCTTCGAAAGAAGGATTGTTGATGTCATCACCATCTGCCCATTTAACGATATACGGCACTCCAGCCTCAATGGCATTCAGGTCGTCACTGAAATTGAGCGTCAGCGTTCCTGAGACACCATCAAAATCCGAGGTGCTGAGAGTTTTCACAGTAGCACCCTCCAATGGCGTGCCAGTAAAGCTGTTTATCGCAAACGGAAGGCAAAGGGTGTTCCATGAGTTATCCTTATATAGGGTGCGGCCTTGCAAGGTGGCATTGACCTTCTTTCCGTCATGATTAGCAATGACACTTAGATTGTCGGCATCGTCGGCAAGCACCAAGTCTGGAACTGTGTACGAGAATGTCGTATTGGGTATGAATCGACGATAAATGATGGCGTTACCATTTTCAAAGATACAATTAGTAATGTCATTAGAAAGGGTGGTTCCAGCCCAAAAAGGATAATCATCTTCACTGCCTAAACTGGTAACGAAAAAGCCTACCATCAAGTTTTTGCCTTGATAGGTATACGGTGTGTCGAAGGTTATTTTCATCTGTGAGTCGCTTACACTGAGCGTACCAGCATATACTTGTGTCATACTATCCCAATCGATGAATTCTTCGCTGCTAAAGACAGTATAATCCACCTCTTTCAGAAAAACTTTGAACTCAGCGTTACCAAAGTCGGTGTTAAGATCACTATCGATATTATCGCAATAGAATGTCATTCCTGTAATGTCATTCTTACCCATTGACTGTAACAGTGTCGAGGGATAGATAATCTGGCTGTGACCACCCGCCTTTCTTGTGGTCATAGGCCCAAAAATAGGAATACGGTTGTCTGGGTCTTCACCGCTTCCCACGACATAAGTGCTCTCACCGTTCGATTCTCCACGGTTGGGCTGCGACTGTGCCCATGCCTCATGCATACATAACAGCAGCAAGAATGGCAGTAACATTCTTAGTTTAGTGTTCATTTCCTCTAGTTAATTTTATCGAAATAATTGGTCTTCAAACAATTTAAAGTGCAAAAGTAATCATTTTTTACCTAAATACATGAAAATGATGGATTTATTTATATTCAAATGATTAACACAAGTGTCCAAAGAAATTTATAAGCAAATCGTAACGTGCTGATATGTTGTTTGTTGTGAGATGGCATGAGGACCACTTTTGCATCGCCTTATTTTTGCTTTTTCTTAAAAGAGTCTTTCGTCTCAATACCAATCAAAGCATCTTCTATACTATCCGCCTCTTTAGTGAAAATCCAATGAATAATACAATGCCCTCCGTAAACTGACGAGTATGCTTGTTTAAAAAGCCATCCTTTGTTGCTGAGGTAGTTACCCGCATCTACCATACTGTTGAATGGGATTTCCTTTCCATTCTCATCTACAATTTTTTGCTTGCTTAATAATCCGCCATCACTATAAACCGGACTCATCCCCAAATCAAACACAATTTTTAGCCCAGAGGGTGCCCTTTCAAAGCCTTTTATTTCACAATAGAATGTTTGTTTCTGAGCAAAAGAAACAAAAGAAGTCATAGATAATGCAAATATAATCAAATACTTTTTCATAATATATTTAGTGTTAGGTAGAATGCTAATTAAAAAAAACTAAGTAATTACATGATTAAAAGGTATTATTGTAAAAAGATTAATAGTATGCTATTCTATTTCAACGAAATCTATTTTGGCTTTTAAAGCATTTGCTATTTTTGATAATATATCAAAACCGACAGAATATCGTCCTTGTTCTATCCTGCTTAGATTTGAAGCATCTATACCTATACGTGATGCTAAAGTCTTAGCATCAAGACCTCTCTTATGACGTAACTCTTTGATTCTTTCACCAATTCTTTTTCTCTCCTCATCTCTTTTAGGCTCAAGCACGATAAAGGTCAGCATGTCAAACCCTGATTCATATAAATCAAGATTGATTTGCCTGAAATCACTTTCTATACCTTTTAACCCCCAAAACAAATCAAAAGCCCATCCGAGAGTTTGGGTAAAATGATCACCAGAATGATAATTAAATGGCGTCAGCCCAACTATCCAAGTTTCACCACTTGTTAATTCCACTTTAGCCTTTATGTTATCAATAAAAGTTACTTTGCTACGTGGCTTGCCATGTATTATTGTTTTCATATTCATTTTATTTGATGGTGCAAATATACTTAAATTGTTTTATATATCAATATATTTATTGGCGTATTAACATATTTTTTGATTGCTATTTTTGATAATTCAAATATAATCCGTTTCTTTGCAGTCGATTATTGTTGAACTTTTGAAAGTGGCGGCAACACTTTAATTCGGCATTACGATTATGGATTTAAAAATAGGAAGCCTGTCAAGGTATTACAAAGTAGAATGCTATTCTGTTCAAGAAAATGTGTCTGTCATACTCAATAGGCGTGTAGGAATTTGCGAACTATAGTTTGATGACGTGTGGTTTTATTCGATATAATGAAAAGTATAATTATGAAATACAGTGTTAAGTATAATAGAGTGTACGACAAAGCTCATAATATAATTGATATCAGTTCCATTACAAAAGATAATAGAGAGTCAGAGTATTTTAGTATTGGCACTCTTACACCTATGGTAGCAGCTTTAGGAGATAATAATCAACACCACTTCAGAGCAAAGAAAGGTTATTCATTGAATCCTGAAACTGAATTACATGAATATGTGAAACGAATTCTGAAATATCGTTTTGACACAGAAGAACAATTCTTAATTAGGTACTATCGTAAAGAGTACTGTCTCAATGGAAAGCAATGCATTTTCTATGATAAAACGAGTGGGGATTGTGAAACACTTCGTGAAAAAATAGCTGAATATAACTTAAAAGATTATTACGATACAGCAACTATTGAGGGAAGATATGAGGGCTTTATTGCTGATGTTCTTTTGACAAGTTCTTCGAATAAAGACCGTAAGCCAGTGTTTTTGGAGGTCGCTGTTACTCATCCTTGCAGTAAAGAGAAAATAGACTCGGGAAATAAGATAATCGAACTTCATGTAAGAGGGGAAGAAGATGCTTATTGTGATTTAGAAGAGAGTGATCCATACGAGTCCTTTGGTGAGAGAGAGGGTGTAAAGTTTCATAATTTCAAAAAAGAGACAATAGTGCAAAATTGTCCTCATTTAGTTAGGGGGAAAAAATATGCTAAACAGCCTTGCACAATAATACAAATGGCTCTTCCTACAAAGTTCTATTGTATTCCGCTGCAACAGTCTGGAAACCCTTTGCAATCGTATTTCGATAATGTACTAATAGGAATGTTATTTGCTAGCAACTCATACGCGAAGCCATTTGTATTTGACAAAGCAATGTCACAGGACAGGAAAAGTTTTGTGATAATGGGAAAGGATATTTATGGTGCAGTGAAGCCATGGGTTATATATGCTGTCACATGGAATGGAAAAAGATTTAATTATAAGGTCTTAAGTCATTTCGATTACCTAAGTGCCTTAAAAGATTTTATAATCTATCAAGGCAAAGAATGGCTCGGTGGTGAAACACTAAGCGACTTGTGCTAAGTTTTTGTCATTGAACTTTGTGGCAATGGTGTTCTTTCCTGTATATGGCAGGGATTGTCCCTTTATAAAAGCTGGACAGTCTTACAATAATGCTTGACGGATTACCGATGTGCTCTCGCCGAGCATTCTAATATACTCCTGCGCTGACTTCTTCTGATAAACATTGCGCAAGAGATGGACGCAACCGTACATCCGATTTTCCTCGGTATCCATGCCGATGATAGGAATGGCGCGCATCCCCTGCTCACCCATCACCGTGCTCTCACTGAGAATAGTAACATAGTTTGACTCGCGCAAGAGGTGAAAGAGAAGATAAACGTAATTCATCTCCACCTTCACCTTATAATGATAACCTTTGCCGGCGATGATACGCTCAAAGGCATTGCGCGCACGGGTGCCACGAAGCGGCAACGCAAGGTCGTAACGCTGCAACTCCTCCAGTGTAATCGAAGGACGCGAAGCTAAGGCATGGTGCTCGTTCACCACTGCCGTCAGTTGGTGGCTGAACAACACACGGCTCTCAATGCGAGGGTTGCTCTCTAGCGGACGGAACGCCAGCACGAAGTCGAACTCGTGGTTCTCAAGTCTACTGATGAGGTCGGCCATGGTCGATTGACTCACGTTCACCTTGACATTAGGATAGCGTCGCAAGAACGCAGTAAGCGTCTCGGCCATGATACAGGCGAAGGAGAATGTCACACCGATGTTCAATTCGCCACTCATAAGATTCTTCAGTTCATCAAGTCTCTGCAGACAACTGTCGGCGTCAAGTATCGTCTGCATCGCCAACGGCAGCAGCGTCTGCCCCGCCTCAGTAAGCATCACCTCATGGCTGTTACGGTGGAATAGTGGCTGTCCCAGTTCGTTCTCCAGTTGCAGAATCTGATGCGACAACGTGCTCTGCGTTATAAACAGTTCCTTTGCTGCTGTGGAGAAATTCAATGTCTTAGACAATTGAACAAAATACTTGAGTTGTCTTAGTTCCATAATACTTAAGTTACATAGAATCTTTATGAGGCACAAAGATACACATTTTCTTTTAAACACAATCAAAAGATTGTCGGAAAAGACAGTTGGCTATCGATTTCTTCGATAGCTGCAATTCGATTTTGTTGATGTGCAAGATGCTTTACTATTCATAACCATTTGTCATGTACTTTGTTTTTTCGTCGTACTTTTGCATCGTGAAAAGAAAACATTATTAACTATAAAATAGATATTAAGATGGAAACGACATTCTTTATTTTGGCTGGTCTGCTCGTTGTTGGTGCAATCTTCAGCATTTGGATGGCTAAGCACGATCATCTGGAAGTAATGTAAGAAGCCTCCTCCAGCCTGACTTCACCAGAGAACCATCTCCAAGGTTCTTCGAAATGTTAGGAATAAAGTCTAATAATGTCTTTAGACTTTTGTAAAAGACGATGAAAAACGGCTCTCTCGGGGAGCCGTGTTGTTTTTTTATCGCTTGAGTTTCTTTAGGGCGTTACTCTTTTCCCACATTTTTTTGGTAATTCAAAGGAAATGAGTATTTTTGTACCCCCAAAAGTAACTTTTTATTTACAAATTATGAGATATTTTGCTTTTTCATTCGCCTTTATGGCTTTGGTATTATGCTCATGCCATAATAACAAATCAGAATCTGCTAATCCGCAAGCGGAAGTGCAAGACACGCTAAAAACTGCGTCGGATGGGGCTGACAGTATCAAACAATCAGCCGTTACCGATACTACCAAAGCTTCGGTGCGTACAATAACGAAAGACATGGCTTATGAGGGAGTGGACAACTACTGCCATAGCACGTATGACTGGAGTGTGGCAAAAGACAATCCTTCCATTATGTATGTAACGATGGGGGAAGAGACGGATTCTGAGTATGAAGTGATATTCCGTAGTTACACTGGAGCATTCGTTCATTTTTATGTCGATAAAAAAACAGGCACCACAAGAATGGTGGAGAAAGTGCCCAATCTTGACGTTGAAGAGGAAACAGGAACCATCAATCTATTTGATTACTTAGAGAAGAAAAACTAAGCGGTACCAAGGCAATTCGTCTCATTCGATATAAAGTAAAAGCAGTTCCATTCGGAACTGCTTTTACTTTATATCACAATCAACATGGATGCAAAAAGATAATGGCTATGGGTTGTTTCTATGAAGAAAATATAATTGTATTTGGGCAAAAATAAGTTGAAGAATGTAGGTAAAAGGCAAGAATTTTGGGAAATTGTTTGGAAATGTTGGGGTGAAAGGGTAAATTTGCAGACTAGCAGATAATTTGGTATTTTGGTTCAAGCCGAACTTGTTCGAGAGTTTCAATTGATATGGAATACAGGCAACAGAATAGGGATTACGTCTCAAATCAATATGTCAGGTAATCTAATCACAAACCTTATCACCAACTAGCATGTTCAACTTGTTAGACAACAAAAAGAAGCGAAAAGATGTGTCGCTGGTGCTATCCACAGGTGGCGCTCGAGGATTGGCCCACATTGGAGCCATCGATCAACTAGAGTCGATGGGGTATAACATCCGCGCCGTTGCTGGCACATCAATGGGAGCGTTGGTGGGTGGTATGTATGCGGCTGGCCGACTTGACGACTTCAAGGAGTGGATGCTCACCATCAACCGCAAGAAAATTCTCTCCTTGCTTGATTTCTCACTCAGCATAAGCTACATAGCTAAAGGCGAGCGTATCATCAACGCGATGAAGAAAGTAGTTCCCGACGTACGCATAGAAGACCTTGAGATGCCATATTGTGCGTCGGCTACTGATGCTGTGTCGGGACAAGAGGTGACCTTCACTAGTGGAAGCCTCTACGATGCGATACGCGCCTCCATTGCGTTGCCGCTGTTTTTCAGCCCTGTGAAATTCAAGGACAGAATACTTGTAGATGGTGGGTTGGTGAACCCGTTGCCTCTGAACCGTGTGAAACGCTCTAAAAACGATTTGTTGGTGGCCATCAACGTGAGCGGACACGACTATCGAGGACAGGTGGAACAGCGTCGCATCATTCGCGAACAGCAAATTGAGAAGTCGAGATTCTATTCTCTGCTTAACCGATTGATGCCTGAGGATTCCGACATGAATTACTACACGCTTATCAACCGCTCGACATCCATCATGATCAATCGCAATGCACAACTCTCGCTGAAAATCACACCACCTGACATCCTCGTCGATATTCCCATGAAACGTTATGACACTTTCGACTTCGACAAATATGAACGACTGGCCGGAATTGGACGAAGCAAGACAAAACATGCTGTTGAAAAATTCTTAAACAATAACAAATAAACTGTCCTTCATTGTCTTGCCACATTAGGCTTATCTATCGGAAAAAAAGTAAATAATTTGCTTTTTCTCTCATGAATTAGTAACTTTGCACCAAATATCTCGGAACATACTAACTTGTGAAACTTAAATTTATAACTTAATATCAACAACATGAAAAAAAGACTGTTTCTACTTCTGATAATGGTGGCCACATTTGCCTTTGCATCAGCACAAACAAAGAAGGTGTCAATCCTCGGTGATTCTTATTCCACTTTTTTGGGTATCATTCCCAACAATTACGCTACATTCTATCCCAATAATCAAAACGATGTAAAAGAGGTGGGGCAGACATGGTGGAGCCTCTATATCAATGCAAAGGGCTACGAATTGGAGAAAAACGATTCGTGGGGCGGCACAACCATCTGCGGTACAGGTTATGGCGGTATGGACTCATCGCGCAGCAACTTTATCTCTCGCGTGGATAGCCTTGGCAGTCCTGACATCATTTTTGTCTTCGGTGGCACCAACGATGCCTGGGCACGCTCACCCATAGGCCAGTACCAGTACTCGGATTGGACAAAAGAAGATTGCAAGAATTTCCGCCCGGCACTTGCCTGCTTGCTCGACATGCTTAAGAAACATTATTCCACTGCAAAAATCTGTTGCATCTTGAATTCTGAGTTGAGTGATGCCGTCAATGAGTCTATGCGCGAAATCTGCAATCATTACCAAGTGCAACTCGTTGAACTCCATGATATTGAGAAGCAGAACGGGCATCCGTCAATAAACGGAATGAAGAGCATCTGCGAGCAACTGTTGGAAGCGGGTATGTAATCCTTAATCCGAATAGGCTACTTAATAATGGCCTATGTTACATGATTTAACCCAAATCGGTCGTTGGCTAGCTTGACCGATTTGGGTTAAATCATGCTCCAATGTCTTTCACCATGCGTCTTCTTCAGCCATTTGTCCCACATTTCCTAAACTATCCTAATAATTGGGTCAAAAGTTCCTGCTAACCGACAAAAGTGAGTATTTTTGCATACAATAAACACCCAATTATATGAGAACGACAGTCTTATTCGTGGTGGCACTGCTGAGCTTCCTTACTGCAGACTTGTGCATGGGAAAAGAGGTGCAGTTGAAGCCGCGCCTCGTGGTGTGTACAGATATCGCTCCCGGCGATGTTGAGCCTGACGACATGGAATCGATGGTCCGTTTGATGGCGTATGCTGATTGCTACGAGATAGAAGCGCTGATTACCACCGTGGGCTGGAACTGCGATCCTTATCCCACGGAGTGGAAACAGTATCTCACACGTGTCATTGAGGCTTATCGAAAGGATGTGTCGCGACTGATGGTGCGTTCAGGACAAAAAGGCTTTCTGTCTTTGGAACAAGAAAACGGCCAGCAAAAGATGGGCTATTGGCCGAGTGCGGATTATCTGAGTCAGCGTGCAGTGATGGGCAGTCAGAATGGTGGTATCAAAGCCGTCGGCGAGGAAAATGACTCTCCTGGCAGCAACCTGTTAATCCGTCTGGCCGACGAAGATGACGCTCGTCCGATCTATGTGGCGGCATGGGGTGGGGCCAACACATTGGCACAGGCCATCTGGCGTGTAAAACAGACAAGGACGGAGAATGAAGTGAGGGCGTTCGTCCGCAAATTCCGCATCTATACCATCACCGACCAAGATATGGCCTATGCCAACAGAATGAATCTGGCATATAGTTCGCACATGTGGCTGCGGCAGGAGTTCAAGGACGACCTGCAGTTCATCTGGGACGAGGGCGCATGGCAGGAACAGTGCGAACTGGGTAAGCGCCATTGGAAACAGCATGTGGACAACATACAAGGACATGGTGCGTTGGGCAGTGAATATCCCACATACAAATGGGGCGTAGAAGGCGACACGCCGAGTTTCCTGTATGTGATGCCCAATGGTCTCAACGACCCTGAAGACCCCACACAGGCTGGTTGGGCAGGTTACCACGAACGGGGTATCAGTCTCGATTCGCTGACCATGGCATGGAATAGTTGGCAGGAACCTGTCCGTAGCATATCCGTTGGCTATAAGCGGCGCTTCTATCCTGACGAACTCAACGACTTTATGGCGCGTATGCAATGGGCTGCTGAAGGGCACGGCAACAGGAACCCGCGGGTGGTGGTCAATGGTAAAAAAGGCTTGACGCCCATCGTTATTCATGCGAAAGCGGGAAAGGTGGTCCGTCTGGATGCGTCACGCTCTACCGATCCTGATGGCGATGCGCTTTCTTTTCAATGGTGGCAACAGCCGGAAATCGGTGGCGCTCAACTGTCTATCCAAGGTGCTGACCAGAAAGCTGCATCCATCCGCATTCTGGATGATGCACAGGGCAAACGATTCCATGTTGTCTGCGAAGTGCACGACAACGGTCCGTTCCACCTTGTAGCTTATCGTAGGGTTATCATCATTGTAAAATAATCCATAATCAAACTCATCACTCGTAACTCATCACTCATCACTCGAAACTCATCACTCGAAACTCGTAACTCATCACTCGTAACTCATCACTCGAAACTCATCACTCGAAACTCATCACTCGAAACTCATCACTCGAAACTCGTAACTCATGAAGTGGACAGTATTGGTAGACAACCGCACCGATGACTCCGCAATGGAAACGGAGCATGGGTTGTCAATCTTGTTGGAAACGAATCACCGCCGTATTTTGCTTGATACGGGAGCCAGTGATTTGCTCATACGTAATGCAAAACGTTTGGGCGTTGACCTCAGTACGGTTGACTATGTCTTTATTTCCCACGGGCATAGCGACCATGCTGGTGGATTGCGTTATGTCATGGAGAAGAACAACACGGCAAAAATAATCGTTTCTCCAGATGCTGTCAAGAGCCAATTCTACTCAAAGCGTATGCACTTGCATAGTATTACTACTGTTTGGCCCGAAATAGCGAAAGAGCGAATGCTGTATGTCGACGAAAGTTGCAGCATTGACAATGACTTGCAGATAATGGCCCATATTCCCCAAAATCATACTATGCCGAAGGGCAATCAGCATCTTTTTGTATTAAACGCTGACGGGAAATATATCCATGACGATTTCCGACATGAACTGGCACTTTATATTGACGGTCTATTGTTCACTGGGTGTGCTCACAGCGGATTGGAGAACATCCTCTCTGCTTGCCCTTGGCCTGTTCATTCGGTCGTTGGGGGCTTTCATTTACTCGACGGACAAGAGAGCGAGGAAGATTTAACAGCATTGTCCAAAAGACTAAAAGCCCATTATCCTGATACACGTTTTTATACCAGCCATTGTACTGGCAATCATGTGTTTGAAATAATGAAGAACGTAATGGGTAAACAGCTCATATCATTTAGTTGTGGAACGATAGTCCTTTCGTAACACAATCTCATAAACTCAAAAACTCAAAAACTCAAAAACTCACAAACTTCTTTTCACCCATTTCACAAAAAAAGTTGTACCTTTGCAGCGAACTTTAAAATATGCCGTATTTGCTAACTTATCCTAATAAACATATATAATCTAAAAACAATAACATCAACGCTTATGAAAAAAGTATTTTTACTCCTTTTGCTTATGTTGGGAACCGTATCCATGCAAGCTACCAACACCGTGACGGTGGTGTATGACGGTGCCAACGCTACCATCACAATTGATGACGACATCGCCAGCTACATAACAGTAGATTCAGGCACGTCATCGCATGTAGTCATTACATCGACAGCGGAGACGGATGAGATTGAGATAATCTACGCTCTTAGCGGTTCGTCAGACGATGGGTCGTTCTGTCTGAATGGTGAATACAAGTGTGAAATCGACCTGAACGGCCTGACACTAACCAACCCTACCGGCCCCGCGTTGAATATACAGAACGGAAAACGTATTGATGTCAGTGCCAAGAAGAACACGGTCAATACACTCGCAGATGGTGTCAATGCTGACTACAAAGGCTGCATCCATTGCACGGGCCACCTCGAGTTCAAGGGCAAAGGCGAATTGAATGTTGTGGGCAATTCGAGCCATGCCATTTATAGCAAGGAGTATGTGGAACTCAAAAATCTGACTCTCAATATCAATGGTGCTGTCAAGGACGGCATCCACTGTAAGGAGTATTTCCTCATGGAGAGCGGCACCATCACCATCAGCAACACGGGCGACGACGGCATCCAGTGTGAACTGGCTGGCGAAGCCTCAACAGGTGAAATCGTAGGGCATGAAGATGAAGATACGGGTAATGTTTATCAGTTGGACGGTACGCTGACCATCGAGAACTATGCAGGCAAAGCCATCAAAGCAGACGGTTCTATCTTCTATCGCGGTGGAACGCAGAACTTCGATACGGCTGACACCACGGGCATCTCTGCTGTCATGAATTCTGAGACAGCAAGTGATACTGCAGTCTATGACTTAAGTGGCCGCCGTGTATACAATCCTTCACATGGGGTATATATCCAAAATGGCAAGAAGGTAGTGATAAAATAAGAAAAACTTGAACCTGTTTCATGGAAATCCAAAAAAGCTCACCTTAGGGTGGGCTTTTTTCTATTTAATTATTCCGTAAGGAGGATAATGAGCCAACTTTGCGACAGATTTCAGGGTGCCTGCCGTGCTTTGTCGCAATATGGTGTAATTGTCTCATGTGCTTGGGACGTTTTGTGGAATATTGTTTGGAAGAAGATACAAAACACCCTTAAATTTGCACCAGAAAATCATTAAAGACAAAAATCAACAATTATAACATTAAAGTCATGAAAAAGAATATTTTCGCAATTATCTGCATGTTGGCAGTCACGATGGTAGCATCTGCCAAATCAACCTACATCGCAACGTACAGCAACAATATGACGCTGACCGAGAACGGTGTGAAGGACTCTCAGTACAACAAACTCAGTTCGCTGGAGATGACGTCAGCCGATGGCATGGTCACCTTCGCCATCGTGCAGCAAGAGGTGGACGATGAACTCATCGAACAAATACGCGATTGCAAACGGGCCAAAAATCTTGCCATAGTAGGGCAGATTGGTTGTGCGGTAGGCGAGGGATTCGCCATCTCAGATATGGGAAGCAGGAGCAGACGCAAAAGAAGCGGCGCCTTCTTCAGATACGCCATTGCTCGCGATGCAGAGGAAGGAATGAGGGAACTTGAGAATGAGAAGAAATATGAACTTCAGGATCTCATGAAACTGGGAATGCTGATGGTTGTCACCAACAACTCTGACACCGAAATCGTGGTGACCGACACCGAGAACGGCAAGATGTTCTTCGTGCAACCTTTGGAAAGCAGGGCCATTGAGATGGTGCCGGGACAGGAATGTCGCTACCGTGTATCTGCCAGCAACGCTCTCGCAGAGAATGTCAAGTACATCACTGCCACTGCCAAAAACTCCTTGGAGAAATACACCCTAAGCGCTGAGACCAACCAGTATTGGTACGTGCCCATGAGCAAGAAGGCTGCTGAGCATCTCCACTATAGGGGCGCTGTGGTCAAGGGCGGATACATCCGGGTCGACAAGGCATCCATGGACCTGGCACTCGCCAACGAGGCAGAGATACGAGACATAAAATTCTGAAACGACTTTAATGATTATAGCGAAAAGGCGGGTTTGGAATCCTGACAAGGATGAAAAACCTCCTCAAAGAAGAAAGCCCACCGTCAGGTGGGCTTTTTCTATATACGAAAAGGTTCACTTGCTGAACCGACGTCCATTCCACTTCAGGGTTTTCTGTTTCTTTTTTACGTTGTCTTTCCACTCAGTGTAGATGATGTCTTTGCCGATTCGCGGCAGGTCGTAAGAGATCCAGGCTCCGTCATCAGTGCTAAAAAACACATCAAAGCCGGGAGCCTCACACTCGGTCATCTTTTTCGTGGCATTGTTGTAGCGGTAGAAGGTGAGACCGTCAAATTGGCCGGGGGAGTATTTGCCGTCTCTGTAGCATCTCACATTGTAGGCAACCAGTTTGTGCTTTTGGTCGGACTCGTTCCAATAGCACATCTCAACTCTTAGCAAATCATTTTCAAATTTGGACTCGTAGACCGCGTAGCCGTTTTTCTGGTCGACGGTGATTTTATCGCCCTCATTCAGTGGAAGCCCCTTGCGATATTTTGTCCAGGCCTGCTTGGCTGCATTTGTCGATTCATCGAGACAGTCCTCCTCCTCGTTCCACTCATAGTTGGAAAGGATAGCCCATGCGAAGTCGGCGATGGTGGGTTTCGCACCTTGATAATTCACTCGGATAACGTCCTGTGCCGCCAGCCCCAATGTGAAGCAGGCAAGAATCATAGCCAATGATAATCTTTTCATATTGTTAGCTTTTTAGATGATACTATTACACTGCAAAAATACATTTTTATTCACAGAAATCAACAACAATCAGTCAAATTCTTCTTACCTGACTGTTTTCAGTTCGCTGCCGTTGTATTCATTGTAGTCGAGGTTGATTTTGCTCCAGGGATAGAGGGAACGGTACTGCTCTGGATGGATGACGGTGAGCGTGCACATATCCAAGCCGTCGAAAGCATCAGGCGCGCATGTGGGAGGTATCTCAGTGCGGACGATGATGGAGCGGAGCATCTTGCAGTTGGCGAACGCCAATGAGCCAATCTCCAACACCCATTTGGGAATGCGTATCTGCTCAAGGCGCTTGCAGTTGGCGAAGGCGGCCATCCCGATGGAACGAAGTTGTTGGGGAAGAGGGATGATACGAACGCTGGAATTCATGAAGGCGCCTTTTTCAATGCTACGGATGTGGCTATTGTAAATGTCAATCTTGTCAAGGGAGGTGCAATCTTTTAACATCTGTTCAGGTATGGATTCCATATAATCCGAGAACTGGATACTTGAAAGATTGACGCAGCCCTCAAAGGCCGAACGGCCCAACCGCACCAACTTTTTGGGCAAACGGGCATATTCCAATGTGCGCATGCCATAAAAAGCGGAGTCGCCAAGTTCTTTGTTGGCCAATTTGCGCAAATCGATTCTCTTCAATTTTGGAAGTGAGCGGATGAAACGCAAATCGCTGTCATCAACTGTGCCCAATAGTGTCAGCTTCTCCACGTTTTGACCATCACCAACGAGTGAGTGCAACGTACCCGGAACGCTCACGGTGAGTTTCATCTCCTGTGCTGTGACAAATACAACCACAAATGCGGTGGCTAACAATGTAAAAAGTCTTCTCATAACAATGATGAATTAGTGCATGATTTGGCAAGAAACATCTTACCACTATGCAAAATTAGAACGAAATACACAAACCCAAAAAGGAATTTCCCTAATGAAATGGAGGAATATCCTAAAATAGCTTTTCCCCTCCTTATTTTTTAATTTTCTAATATTTTAATCTTTTAATTTCCTTATTTTTTAATTTTTAAATCTTTTAATTTTTAAATTTTACTTGAACAGATACTGAGCGAACTCGTATAAAGATTTGCGCCATACCTGCCATTCGTGATCGCCAAGGTAGGAACTGAAACGCACATCCACGCCACCATCGCGCATCTTCTTTACGATGTTGCGGGTGTATTCGATGCGCGCATCCTGTTCGCCGCAACTCATGAACTGTAACCGCCACCGAAACCGCCGTTACGCGAACGGACGTTACTGTTGGCGCTTACCACAATCATCGGCGTTGCCTTGCCTGCGGCAATCAGGTTGTCCATAATCTGAGCGGTGCGACCTTGCTCCATCCATCCGCGATGGTCCTCGCCGCCACCGTGTTGGATATAGACCACTGGATAGTTATTCTTGTTTTCCTGATAGCCTGCGGGGGTGTAGACCATCAGTGGGCGCCACGACTCGTCAACCTTGGAATAATAATACACAGTGTGCACTTCGCCATGGGGCACATCTTTCACCTCGAAGTCTTCCATGCCTGCCTCGGGGATGTCGATGGCGCTCGACCAACGGCTGCAACCAAAGAACGACTGGCTAGCGGGGTCGGCTACCGACACACCGTCGATAATCAGGAAATAATAGTGGAACCCTGGCACTTGGGGTTGGGTGGTCACTGTCCACGTGCCACCTTCGGCTTTCGTCATGTCATACTTGGTCCCGCACAAGTCTATCTGCACGCTTTGTGCTTGTGGCGCATTCACGCGGAACATCACGCTGTTGTTTGACAACACGCGAGGATAGGAACTGCGATTAATGTTTGTCACTGGAGAGTATGACCCTTCGGGAAAAGTCTCTCTGGTGAATCCCTGGGCTACTGCTTGGGTGCAAAACATGGCCGTGAGTATCATGGCCAACATCATTCTCGTTGCTCTCATCGTTTCTATGGTTTGTAAAAATTTCCTTTCCAATCTCCAATATACTTTCTTGTCTCTGCAAATATACACAATATAATCCAAATATTCCTATTTCTTTCCATTTCTGATTATATTTCTGCACATTTCTGTGAAATAATGAAAGAAATCAGAATAATTCATTTCTTTTTATTCCAACCATTTCTTTGAACCCCTTTTGCCGAATTATTCCATTTTTTTCTTAAAAATTTGGATGGTTAGGTAATTAATCGTATATTTGTGGCACTCTATTGTGTTTGAGTCCAACCATTTAAAGAAAGCGTCATGAAGAACAAGAGAAACAGAAGCAATATGAGCCGAAGGGAGTTCCTGCGGCGTTTAGGCATTGGCGCAGGTTCGGCAATGGCCTTGGTGGCACTGGAGCCATTCAACGCATTCGCTAAGAATGAGGGAAAAGCGGTGAAAGAGAACCGCATGACCTATCGTGTGCAGCATGGTTCGGGTGAACAAATCTCATTGCTGGGGTTTGGCATGATGCGTCTGCCCGACAACCAAGATGAGGTGAACCAATTGGTGGACTATGCCATAGAACACGGGGTCAACTATTTCGACACAGCACCAATGTATATGCGCGGACGTTCCGAGGTGTTGATGGGCAATGCCCTCTCACGGTATCCTCGGGAGAAATATTATGTGGCCACCAAAATGTCCAACCAAAACCAACGTTCATGGGCACTGGAAGAGTCGAAAAAAATGTACTACCAGTCGTTCCAACGGTTGAAAGTGGATTATATCGACTATTACCTCCTTCACAGCATTGGTGGCGGTGGTGTGGATAATGTGAAAGGACGATTCATCGACAATGGCTTGCTCGATTTCCTATTGGAGGAGCGCAAGGCGGGTCGGATACGTCACCTGGGATTCTCTTATCACGGTGATGTGAGAGCCTTCGACTGGCTGCTGGACCATAACGACGAATATCACTGGGATTTCGTGCAGATACAAATGAATTACCTCGATTGGCGACATGCCTCGCTCGGCGACGGGTGGAAGAGGGATGCCGATGCAGAATATCTCTATAACAAATGTCAGAAACTCGACATACAGTGTGTTATCATGGAGCCGCTGCGTGGTGGCGCATTGGCAAAATTGCGAGACGAACAGTTTAAGCAACTGCAGGAGCTCCGCCCCAATGACAGTGCCGCAAGGTGGGCGTTCCGATGGGTGGGTTCACACTCTAACATTCTTACGGCACTCAGTGGCATGAACCGCATGGACCATCTCATTGACAATGTGGAGACGTTCTCGCCGCTTGACCCATGCACGGAGAGTGAAAATGCTCTGTTGGCAAATATCGCCGACGTGATGGCGGGATTCCCAACCATACCCTGTACCACTTGTGCCTATTGTATGCCCTGTCCTTATGGAGTGGACATACCCAAGAATTTCGCTTATTACAATGAGGCCATCAACGAGCATATCCTTCCTCTGCCTGACAGCCAGTCGGCTGACTATGCGGCACGCAAGCAACAATTCATCGATGGCTACAAGGCGGCGTTACCCGATGAGAAGACATGGGCTAAGGCTTGCCAGGACTGTGAAGAATGTCTGTCGAAATGTCCGCAGCAAATACGTATCCCCAACCAGATGGGGCGTATCGTCGAGACGCTGAGAAAGAGAGGATAATATCCCATAATAAGTAGTTAAACCAAATTCGAAAAAAAAAGGACAATACCACACTGCAGGGTATTGTCCTTTTTTATTTATCCCTTTTACTTTTTTACTTTTTTACCTTTTTACCTTTTCACCACCCTTTTCGTTATGCCGATGGCTCCTGTGGGGCAGACCAGGCGGCATAAGTGGCAACCGACGCATTTGGTACCCACGATATGGGGCTGGCGGGTATCAGTGTCAAAAGTGATGGCTTGGTGCCCTCCATCGTGGCAGGAGATATAACAACGTCCGCAACCGATACATTTCTCTCGGTCGATTTTGGGATAGACCATTGTATCACGGTCAAGGTCGCTAGGCATGACGAAGGTGGGGAGTTGTTCGCCCACGATGTCCTCCAACCGCTCTATTCCTCTCTCGTCCAGATAGGTCTGCAGTCCCAGAACCAGGTCGTCGATGATGCGGTAACCATACTCCATCACAGCGGTGCAAACCTGAACATTGCGACAGCCAATTTGGATGAATTCCAATGCGTCGCGCCAGGTCTCTATACCGCCGATGCCGCTGAACTCAACACTCTTCGCAGCCGCTTGACTTCTGTTTTCCTTGTTCAAGATGGGGTTTTTGGTCATCTCAAGGATATAACGGAGGGCAATAGGTTTGATGGCACGACCACTATAGCCGGAAATGGTCTTTTTGTCACTGACAGCAGCTTCAGACGACATCGTTACGCTCTTGATGGTGTTGATGGCCGAGATGGCATCGGCACCAGCGAAGAAGGCTCCCATGGCGGGCTGGTTTATCTGCGTGATGTTGGGCGTCATCTTGGGAATGACAGGTATGTGCACATTGCGTTTCACATAAGCGGTGTAGAATGTCACCAACTCGGGGTCTTGGCCCACATCGCTACCCATGCCAGTCAATCGCATCTGTGGACAGGAGAAATTGAGTTCCACGGCATCACATCCGGCTTCTTCGGCCATTTTCGCCAATTCTATCCATTCCTCTTCATACTGTCCCATAATAGAGCCCACAACCACTTTGTTGGGGTAGTGTTGCTTCAAACGATGAAGGATGTCGAAATCCACCTCATAAGGATTCTCGCTGAGTTGCTCCATGTTGCGGAAGCCGGCGAAAGATGTTGCAGATTTCACGGCGTCGAAACGGGGCGACACCTCGTGGATGTCCTGTTTGCAGATGGTCTTGTAAAAGACACCAGCCCAGCCCTGGTCGAAGGCACGGGCAACCATCTCATAGTTGGTGCAGATTGCCGATGAGGCGAGAAAGAATGGGCTCTCGCAGGGAATGCCACAGAAGGTGATGGCGAGGTTCGATGGCGACTTGTCGGTAGGTGTGCAGCCAACTTTCTTGGCTGCTTCGCTTGCCGAAGTGTCTACGGAACGAAGCAATTCTCTAATCCTTATCTGTTGGTCGTAATGGATGCATGCTTGCTCGGCACGTTCTAGGTCGGCTTCACTGCAGCCCTCTGTCCACCTCCATACATTCTTGGCATTGTCGAAGCGAATGGCGCGAATGGCGCGCGCGGGGTCGCCTGTCTTGCACGCTTTCGTGCAAGGAGCGTCCTCGCACAATAGGCAGCGTGCCGCCTCTTCATAGGTATGCAGCATAATGATGATGTTATTTTTTGCAAATATAGTAATAAAAAATGAATAAACAAATGTAATGGACTTTTACTTTTTACTTTATTACCCTTTTACTTTTTTACCTTTTTACCCTTTTACCCATAAAAAATGGCGGGAGGTCGTTGGTACGACTCCCGCCATTCTTTTATTTACTCTCAAATTTTCTCGTTCTTACTTGTTTTGTCCTTCGTTTTTCACAAAGAAATAGACTTGTGCCATCTCTGCTGCTACAACAGCAACGGCCAATGAAATAAAAAATGCAATCATCTTTGTTCAAATTTAAATTGTTATCCTTACTATGTGTTTAAATAATACCAAAAATAATACCAAAATAATACCTTCTTGCCGTTATCCTGAATACAATCTTTTTGTTTTTTCCGCTGCAAAGGTAATAGCATTTTGACTCGCCTGCCAAATGTCTAAGCATTTTTCGCCCAAAAATGTCCGCATTTTTGACGCATATCAAAAAAAGCAGAATAAAAAGAATATACCTTAATTGTTCTTATGAACGACCACAAAGAGGCGTTGACACGACTCGATGGGGATGTTCCACATGGCATCGAACTTGACGATGTCAATGGCCTCGTTGTATGCGGTATGGCCAGGCACATTTCTGTATCTCTCCACTGAATCCTGAATGTAAAAATGGTAGTCGTCATAACCTACCACAGGCACATAGTGCAGCGACTGACCGGTGAACAACAACACAATCACGGGAATACCCTGACTGATGGCATCCTTCAAATCTTCTGTCGTGCCGGTATAGTATTCCGTTGTGTAATTCTTGTATTGTTGCTCGAAAAGAATTTTGAAACATTTGGGATAGGCTCCACCTTCATGCTTGCTGGGAAAGGTGGACTGATGGTATAGTGCCACACCATTTACCTTTTCACCGTAAAACCGTAGCAGGTAGGCACTTGAACAGCCAGAACATTCCACACCAGTCTGCGTGTCGGGAGCGGGATTGGGTAAGACCATATAGGCGAACGGGTGGTCGTGCTTTCTGGTGTAGGGCACAGGGGGCTCCAACCAATTGGCACGGGCAAACGCCTTTTGCTCGTCTGTCATCTGACTGAGCATCTGCTCCATCTTCTTCAAGAAACTGCCACCATCTTGGTCCTGCGCTTGGGCCGATGTTGAAAACACCAACACAAGCAATATCAATGATATGATAATTCTCCTTTTCATAATCTCTTCTTTCAACACTGTACGGTGCAAAGATAAGGAAATTACATGATACCTCCAATTATATCTTTTCAAAGATTATAATCAAATTTCTCCCCTCTTACCCCTCACCTCTCCCCCTTCACCCCTTTTTTGTTCTTTTGTTCCTATGTCGAAATAATAAGTCCCTTTGTTCCTATGTCGTAAAGTTCTTTAAATAATATTAACAATTCCTGATGCAAGTTTTTCTGTCATGTGGATTTATATTCATAGAAAACCTTTTATTTTGCAAGTGTTATGAAGATTAGATTCATGGGAACAACCATCGCCCAGATAATGATGGTCACGATAGTTGTGTCGGGATGTAGCGTCGACAACGATAGTACAGGTGAGAATCCGAAGCCGGTTATCTGCCCGGTGGAACCTCCGACGACTTTGGAATTGACACAGGCTGAGAAGGAGTTGGTCAATCACAGCAATGAATTTGCCTTTAACCTGTTCCGTAGGGCACAGGATGGGTTGAATAGCCAGGTGCTCTCGCCCATCAGTATCACCTATGCTCTCGGTATGCTCAACAATGGGGCTGATGGGGAAACACAGGCACAGGTTAATCAGGTGCTGGGCTTCGGCGATACAGGAGCCGACGGCATCAACGATTTCTGTTACAAGATGCTGAAAAGAGCACCCACACTCGACCCGCAGACGAAGGCGTTGATAGCCAATACCATCTACATGAACAAGGGCTTCGAGTTAAAGGCTGATTTCGTGCAAAAGGCGAATCTGTTCTACGATGCCGAGCCGGAAACACGCGATTTTAATGATGGCCAGACGATGGATATCATCAACCAGTGGGCCAGTGACCACACGGAGCAGATGATTGACAAAGTGCTTGACAATGGTTCGTTTAACCCTTTTGCCGTCAGTTACCTGCTCAACGCTATTTACTTCAAGGGTACTTGGACCTATAAATTTGATAAGGAACTGACTTGTGATGAAGAGTTTAAGCATGTTGGAATGACAACGGAATATCTGGAATGCCCGATGATGCGTCAGGAGGCAGAGTTTGAATATGCCGAGGACGACAACTATCAGGCCTTGTGTCTGCCTTATGGCAACGGAGCATTCCAGATGACGGTGCTGCTGCCTAAAGGAGATGGCAACGCCCTGCCTGAAGTGCCTACTGCCGAAGCATGGCAACAACTGAACGAGAAGATGAACACTACACTTGTCGATGTGAAACTGCCTCGCTTTGAAATCAAGACAGACATAGACCTGAACCAAATCATGGCTGACCTAGGTATGCCGGATGCTTTCGATAAATACAAAGCCGACTTCAGTAATTTCTGCAATGTACAAACTTGGATTGGACTGATGAAGCAGGTGGCTAAGATAAAAGTAGACGAAGAAGGTACGGAAGCCGCAGCAGTTACAGTAATTGAAATGACCTTTTCGTCTCCTGCCTCCATCCCCTTCCATGCCAATCATCCCTTCCTCTACGTCATCAGTGAACGTCAGACGGGTGCCATCTTTTTCATCGGTCAATATACGGGTTATACCTGGAAGTGATTATTAACGGGAACGGAACACAAGAACAACGCTTGGCAAAGCGGTTGCAGGACGGCGATAGGACCGCCGCCCGGGAGTTCTATTCCCTCTATGCTGATAGTCTGGCAGGTGTTTGCGCACGATATATTACCCATGAGGAAGACCTGAAGGACGTGTTTCAGAACGCACTCGTCAACATTTTCTCTCATATCACCGATTTTGAGTATAAAGGGATAGGTTCCCTACAGGCATGGGCCACGAAAGTGGTGGTCAACGAGTCTCTAAAGTTTCTACGGAAGAAAGGGCGGCGTGAACTCCTTCAACAAGATATAGGGACAAATGCCCCCGAACGTTTGATGATTTACACGTCTGAAGAAACCGAAGAAGATTTCCCTTCAATACGCGACATTCCGCCCGAAATAATACGACAAATGCTTTGCCAACTGCCGACAGGCTACCGCACGGTGCTGAACCTCTACGTATTTGAAGGAAAGACCCATCAGGAAATTGCCCATCTGCTCGGCATCAAGGAAAGCAGTTCAGCCTCGCAACTGCACAGGGCAAGAAACCTGTTGGCCAAGATGGTCAGAAAGTTCAACAACGAAAAACTCCCACGACAATGAACGATCAATGGATACAGAACATGCGAAAGAAGATGGCAGGCTACCAACGGCCTGCCCCGGAAGTGTCGTGGGAGGAAATAGATCGTGCCCTGACGGCAAATGACTCTCGAAAGTCTCGGCCGTTATGGCTGCGCAGCATGGCGGCTGCCGCTGCCGTGCTGCTGGTGGCCGGAGTAGGGTATTGGGTGTTGATGCGCGATGCATCCGAACCGAAACAGCCGGATTTAGCCAACGTGGATATGCCGAAACAGCCTATGGAAAACGAAAGCGATAAGTCACAAGCTATTCACGAACAGAGTTTACCCATTCCCGATGAGGCTCCTCTCCGTAACCTCGTGCAAGCCCTTTCCCGTACCCTTTCAGCTAATATATCTGATTTGCAGTTAAAGCAAGATACAGCCTCCGTGGTTCTTGCGGAAAACATCACAGCCGTTAGCACGTCATCAACTGACACTGTCAATACGGCAACCAAAACGGAAGAGAAACGGCCACAAACCGTCGAAGAGAAAGGGAAACCCTCAGAACAGACCCGCCGTATTGTCTATCCCACTGACCAGCAACAGAGAACCTTCAGGAACAGCCGCCTGACGGCTCAGGTCTATTATTCAAATATCATGGGAGATAAAAGCAAAACACAGTCGTTCAGCCAAAAAACAGGTCAGTCAATCTATGAAAACCCAAGTTCTCCATGGGGTTCCTTCTCTTCCAATGAACCAGAAGAACTGACAACGCAAATTGAACAGCGTGTCCATCATCAGTTGCCGGTGCGTTTCGGTTTCTCGCTGCGCTATCAGATAAACAATCGTTGGAGCGTGGAAAGCGGGTTGTCCTATACACATTTGTCGTCGGAAGTCACTTCGATAGAAGATAAGGTGACTACCGTGACGGAGCAACGGCTTAATTTTATCGGTCTTCCGCTGAATGTTGGCTACGACCTATGGCATAGACGATATTTCTACCTTTACGTCACGGCAGGTGGCATGATAGAAAAATGCCTTGATGCCAGTCTCTGGCAACTGTCAGTCAACGCAAGCATCGGTGCAGAATACAAAGTGACAAATAGTTTCGGCTTCTATGTCGAACCGGGCTTGGGCTACTATTTCAATGACGGCAGTGACATCCCCACCATCTATAAAGACCGCCCGCTGAACTTCAACCTCAGTATAGGCCTCCGCTTCCACTTGAAATAAGAATATAATAATATTGACAAACCGATTACATGTTTTTTTCTATGATCAATTCCAAGGAGCCATTTTCAAGTGAATTATACTCATCATAATGGATATGGCTTCCTATTTCTTCATTTGCCAATGCATGCAGTTGGGTTGCTAAAGAAAGCAAACCTTCCTTGTTGGCTGAAATCAATACAGTGTTTTTATGGTCAACACTCACTTTGATCGTAAATCCGTCTTCCCAGTTTATTTCCATAATAATCCGATTGATTATGTTGCAAAAATAGTCTTTTTCAAGGACAAAGCAGAAAAAAAGAATGTTAATTCTTATCTTCTTCTCACTCCTTCCACAACATTCACATAGGGCTTATCGTGGAAAGCACTAAAATTCTGTGATGCTAAAGAACCTTCTTTACGCCAGGAATCATCCGCAGTAGCCAGGTAAGCGCGAAAGATGCTTTGCATGATTCTGTAAATAACGACACTACATACGTGCTTTCTGCTTCTCGCCAGCGCCGCTTCCTCTATATTTCGAGCGGGCCTCGTTGAACTTCCATGTGAGGTCGAGCGTGAAGGTACGACGGGCTGGATTATGGACAATCAGGTCACGATAACCATAGATGATAGCATCGGTCTTGTTGGTGTTGAAGACATCGAAACAACGCAGGTCGGCAGTCAGTGTGCCTAGGCGGTGCAGGGTGATGTCTTTCTGCAATCCGAGGTTGCCAACGAAGCGTGGCTTGGTAAGGTGGAAGTTGTTGTACTCGCCCTTGGTGGCCCACTCCAAGTCTGCGTTCAAACGTAAGGCGTGAGGCAGTTCGATGGTGTTTCGCCAGGAACCGTTGAACCAAGGCTGAGAGAGTGTGATTGCTTCGCCAGTGGCTGTGGGCGACTTGTAGTTCTGGAACATGGCCACGACCGACCATGTGGGATGCCAGCAGCCTATGGTGGGATGTGCGGAGGCGATAACCGTCAGACGGTCGTAATCCTCCTGACTGTTGATGGGACGCACGAGACTGATGAGCGGGTCAGTAGAACCCGGGTAGGGTTCTGTCGACATAGTTAGGGCATCTTTGATGCGCCCGTAGTTTAGCGTCAGGTTCATCCACTTGTAGGCGGCATTCAGTACAACGCTGTGGGTGTAGGTCGGCTTTAGGTACGGGTTGCCACTCTGGTAGGTGTATCTATTAATGTAAACCGTAGAACTGGTGAGGTTGGAATAGTTCGGACGCTCGATGTCATGTCGATAGGACAGGGAGAGTTGCACCTTGCCGATAGGGGCGGAGATGACGGCCGTGGGGAACCAGTCTCCGTAATTGCGACAGACTTCATCCTCCTTCTTGCCAAAATTGAAGTAGTCGTTCGTCAAATGCTCATAGCGCAGACCCACTTGGACGAATGCCTTGCCAAACTGACGGCCATACTCTGCGAAGACAGCGGCAGATTTCTCATTAATCTCCGTGTCAGTAGTCTTCACGGGAACAGCATCGGTGGCCTTGAAATCGTAGGCATCCGTGCGGTGGTTGTAACTATATTCGCCGCCAACGGAGAGATTGCCCTTCCAGACGGGATAACCGAAGATGAGTCTCGAGGCCCAGAAGTTATTGCTGCTAATGGTGTTGCTCTCTATGCTGCGGTTTGTAGGACTACCACCTGCATCTGTCGTCACTTCCTTCGTGTTGCCTGGTGACTGCGTGTCGTCGAACAAGCCGTCAATGTTCAGGTCAATGCTCAGTTGCCCCATTTTGCCATTGTAGTAGGCATTGAAGATGTGCTTCTTGAACTGGTCCTCCTGAGTGATGTTACTCTCAGAACGTTCAGTAAAGACTCCATTTTCATAGCTGTCGGTAAAGAACATACTACTGTATTTGCCGTTCGGATGGCGGTCGTATTTATAGTATGCGCCGAAACTGTGGTTCTCATTCACCATGTAGTTGACCTGCAACTGCGGCGACCAACCTTTCCAAATGTTCTTCGACTCCTGCGTACTGACACCCTCAATCTTATCTGGCCCTGCATAGTAGGTCAGGGTGTTTTCCTGCAACGATTTCCCATGGCCATAGCGGCCGATCCAGAACGAGGCAGTGATGTCGAGACCGCCAGTGCGGTAGTTCACATCAAGATTATTCGTCAGCGAGTGACCGTATTGGTACATTTCTTCGGCACTATCCTGGAAACTCAGACCTTCGCCCTGAGCCTTTTTCAGCGTGATGCGGACTACGGCTTTCGTCGAGGCGGCATAGCGGGCGCCGGGGTTCTGAACCACATCGATATGCTGAATCTGGTCGGAACGAAGACGGGAGAGTTCTTTCATGTCTTGCACACGCCGCCCGTTGATATACACCTCGGCATCGCCACGGCCCAGTACCTTCACGCCTCCATCACGTTCTGCCTCGAGCGAAGGAATCTTCGAGAGGGCATCGCTCACCGTGCCTGCTTTCTCCAAGATGGTGCCGGCAACGGTGGTGCGCATGGCATCGCCCTTGACATGTGTCTTGGGCAACTGTCCTTTCACCACCACTTCGCTGAGCAATTTCGAGTCTTCTCGTAGCTGGATGGTAAGCGTTGTCCCAGCTGTCTCCATGGGGGGCTGTAGATGAATATATTGGGTTTCGTAACCTACACTTGTTATTTTCAAGAGTCCTTCGTTCTTGTCGGTGACAACATGAAACATACCTTGTTCGTCTGTCATCGCTCCCTGAATAAAAGTGGAGTCGGGCAACGATAGCAACACCACATTCACATAGGGTAGGGGCTCGCCTTTCTCATCTATCACACGTCCTTCCACGTCAAGTGTCTTGCCATTGCTCGACATTGACAACATCAGTAAAGCAAACAAGATTGCCGTTCTCATCAAAATCCTTGCTACAATCATTTTTTTGAATATTTGGTTATTGCCTTTTAGTTTGAATTCCATTGCAAAAGTATGGAGTACAACTTATCCCAACAAATTTTTGGGATATTCTGCAAGGTTTTGTGACGAATGACAATTATTCTTTGTAATTTTGTCACTCGTATGGACAAAGGACAAAAAGAAACCTTAGGCATTCGTGTCATTAGCACCATCTTTGTGGTGGTGGCATTGGCTGTGTTCAAACCTTTTGGGCTTGATGCGTGGCAATGGAATGTCTGTGTCCATCTGTTGGCGTTGTTTGCCATAGGAATCATCGTTTGTATGATAACGGATGGTATCCTGAATTATATCGTCAGGATGCCAAGGTCATACGATAATGGTGTGGGGTATATTATCCGTCGCAATCTATGGTTCCAACTCATCAATACGCCACTCGTGGCATTAGCGATATGTCTATATCGCCACTTTGTGCTGAGTGATAGGGTGGAGAGCAATCTCTTTTCATGGGGAAATTACCTAGAGACGCTGGCAATCATTGGCTTTTGTTCCTTCGCCATTGGACTCTATTGGCGTTTCAAGTTCCGGAGTCGGTATCTGGCGGCGGAATTGGAAGAGACGCGGTTGTTGAACGAACGGTTACAACAACTACAAAAAGAGAAGGAACAACGTGCCAAGGCTGCCGAAGTGGCGCTCGTGGCGGACAAATCGACGAATGAACAAGAGGCGACAAAGGCGCTTCAGCAACGTGTAGACAACAGACAGGTGGAAATGGTGACGGAGGCTACACTCACTGGCACCACCAGCGATACGGTGACGCTTTTTATCTCCGACCTTTTGTACGTTGAGGCCATAGGCAATTATGTGAAGGTATGTAGGCAGCGGGATGGCAAGGTTCAAGCCGACATGCTCAGGGCCACCTCCAGGCAGATGGAGGATGAGTTAAAGGCGTTTCCCATGATTGTGCGTTGCCACCGTGCCTTCTTGGTCAATTTGGGACAAGTGGAACAAATTGTCTCCAAGGCAGGCTCCATGCAACTTCTTATCAAGCATTGCCACGAATCAATTCCAGTGTCGCGCAGCAATATGGCACAAGTGAAAAACGCCATCAAAGGGGTATAATAACACCTTTCATTCCTCCCCAGATTCTTCGCTTTTCACTATTCACTTTTCCGTCATTTGTCCAAACTCCCAGTCTCCTAAACTCCTAAAACGCATTTGTCTTCACTCCTTCACTCCTTTCACTCCTCCACTCCTATCAAATGTCCAAACTCCTAAACTCCCAAACTCCTATAACGCATTTGTCTTCACTCCTTCACTCCTTCACTCCTCACTTATACTTCTCAATCAGCCCTGCGGCCTGCTCATTACCCATTTGCTGCGCTTTTCGTAGGTTCTCCAATCCTTCTTTCTTCTTGCCTGATTGTACCTGCGCGAGTCCCTTCAACAGGTAGCCTTCGTCGTAGTCCGGGGCAATGTGGATGATAACATCGGCGGTCTTGAGCGCATCGTCAAGTTTGTTCACACGTATCTGTAGCGAGCACATCTCAGCCATGAGCATAGGGTCGCCCGGCGTGAGGATGATGGCGCGGGCATAGTCGTCAAGGGCTTGTTGGAACATGCGAGCTTTCACCTCGCACTGTCCCCGCTGGTAGAAGAATTCAGGACTCACACGACCGTACATCAGCGAATCGTATTGATTGTAGTCTACAACGGCGCGACGGTATTCGCCAACCTCATCGAGGGTGGCGCCACGGGCCAGAAAATAGGGGGCGGCCTCTGACGTGAGGGGTGTGCGACAGGTGGCAACGGCGCTGTCCAACAATGCTAAGCGCTCTTGCACTGGAGCCTGAAGACGCTGTTTGCACTGTGAGGCTTCCAAAAAGAGTTCAGGATTGCGGAAATCGGTGGTCGTAAGTGCAATGAACTGGTCGTAGGCTCCCTGGAAGTCGCCTTGGCTGAAGATAATCTGAGCCTGTAGATGTTGATACAGTGGCAGGGGGTTGATGTTGTATGCGGTTTGTACCTCGCTCAAGGCTTTGTCGAGGGTCCACGCGGTAAAGAGACTGTCACGACTGAACATCACCTTTTGGTAGATAAGTCGAGCATAGTCGAAATGCACCTCGTCTTTGGGTGAACATTTGCTGATGGCTGTCTCCATGATACGGGCGGCATCAGCGTATTTGCCCTCGTTTACTAATTGTTGGGCACGGGCATTATAGCCATCGGGAACGGTGGGAAAGTGGTTGGTGAAGAGGTCGATGGTGCGGGTGTATTTCACCTCGTCTCCCTGTTGGGCAACGAGCATCATCGACAGCAATGCTTGGTCTTTATCGGTGGGCATAGCAGTGGGGATACTGGTGCTACGCAATAGGGGCTCGTTAGCGGAAAGACCAGTGGCTACGAAATCGGCGGCAAAGCGCACATCGGTGGCATTCACGTCGCTGGAAGTTTTTGAGGGTTGCATCAGGCCCACCACTTGGCCATTGGCGTTCACAAAAGGACAACTCGCCGTATTCTCAGGGGCTGTCATGGAGATGACGTAAAAAAAGTATTTGTTCTGGAACGTCTCTTGCTTCGATACGGTTGTTTCCAAGGCATTGCTCTTGCCTTTGGCAAAGTCGAGGAGCCATACTTTGCCGCCTGATGCTACACCGCTGGTGGCAAGCTTGCTACCTGTGGTCTTGCCTGCGACATGAAATTTTGCCATGTCATGCAGGTCATTGGCACCAATGATATAGTCCACATCCATCCGCTTGCCGCTGGCATCGACCACCACGGCGTGGTCGGCACCGGCAAAAGGTGTCCAAGCACTCACTGCAGTACCATCATTGTCAATGAATACGCCACGAGATGTGCCTTGTATGCTGCCGTCGGCCTTGAAAGTGGTGAGGGTGAACACAGACTTGCCCGCGGTCTTCACGGCGGCGGGCTGTGCTTGGATGGCAAGGCTCACAAAGATCATTGCCAAAACAGTTATTATCTTTTTCATTCTTTATATTCCAAATATACTTAGTTCTATTCTCTTGCCCCTGATTCATTCCTCTTGTCCTTAATTCATTTCTCTTGCCCCTTGCCCCTTGCTCCTTGCTCCTTGAAAAAGCAGTTCCTTGGCATTCTCCAGTGCGGCGGCACTCACATTATTACCGCTGAGCATCTGTGCAATCTCTTCCACACGCTCGTCGTCAGTCAACCGTTTCATGTGACTGGTGGTGCCTTCGGCGCCTTCTTCCTTATATACCTTATAGTGCTGTGTGCCCAAGGCGGCAATCTGTGGCAAGTGGGTGATGCTAATCACTTGTCGATCTTGCTGTCCCATCTCGTGCATGATACGGGCCATCTGCTCGGCGGTTTTGCCGCTAACGCCAGTGTCTATCTCATCGAAAATGATGGTGGGCAGTTTCACGGCACCACTAATCATGGCTTTCAGGGAGAGCATCACACGGGCTATCTCACCGCCAGAGGCTACTTGTGATATGGGTTGCATCGGCGTGCTAGTGTTGGCACTGAAGAGGAACGACACCTTGTCCTTGCCATCGGCTCCCAATGCCTTTTCTTCCATCGACACCTTGAAACGCACATGGGGCATGCCGAGGGGAACCAGTCGTTCGCACATCTCATGCTCCACCTTTCGGGCGGCTTCCATGCGAAGGGTGGTGAGTCGCCAGGCCACCGTCTCACATTGTGCTTTCAAGGCGGCGGTCTTCTCTTCCATCTCATGCAACAACTCGTCGCCATGGTCGATACGCGACAGTTGCTCTTCCAACTGCGCTTGCAGCGTGAGCAAGGCGGCAATGTCATCTACGTGATGTTTCTTTTCCAAGTGGTAGATGGTGTCGAGCCGTTCGTTCACACGCTCCAGTTCCTGGGGGTCGAACTCCACATCGTCGGTATGGCGATCCACCTCGGCGGCGATGTCTTTCAACTCGATGTGACTGCTGTCAACGCGCTCAGCCAATTCGGCGGCGGCGGGGAACACCTGTTCTATGGCGTGCAGCTCGTGGGCAATACTACGTAGACGCTGCACCACACCGTCATCGCTGTCGAGCAACTGAGTGGCTTGGTACAAGCCGCCTTTGATGTCTTCAGCGTGGGCCATCGTCTCGCTCTTCTGCTCCAACTCTTGTTGCTCGCCGTCGGTCAGGCCTGCCTGTTGCAATTCCTGCAACTGATAGCGAAGGAAATCTTCATTGTCACGCTCGTGGTCAATGTTATGGCGAAGGTCATCCAGTTGGCGCTGCATCGACAGGTACTCATGATACAGACGGCGATATTCCACTAGCGTCTGCTTGTCGGGAGTGAGAATGTCGACCACGCCCAATTGGAAATCATCTTTTTTCAGCAAAAGGTTTTGATGCTGGCTGTGGATGTCCATCAGTTGGTCGCCAAGTTCACGCAGAACACTGACACCCACCGGGCAGTCATTGATGAAAGCGCGGCTCTTGCCGGAGATGTTCAACTCACGACGGAGGATGGTGTCGGTGGCGTCAAAGTCCAGATCGTTGCGGTCGAAGAAAGACTCCAAGTCGTAGAGGCTCAAATCGAAATGGGCTTCTATCACGCAACGCTCGTGACCGCTTTTCACGCTCTTCGCATCGGCTCGTTGACCTAACAGCAAGCCGATGGCACCGAGGATGATGCTTTTGCCGGCTCCTGTCTCACCTGTAATCACAGAAAAACCCGCATCAAAGGTGATGTCGAGTTCGTCAATCAGCGTGAAATGTTTGATGTATAGTCGTTTTAACATTTTTCATTCATTATCGAGACAGCGACCATTCGTTATTCGTCACTCATAACTCGTCACTCATAACTCATAACTCGTCACTCGTCACTCTTTTATCTTCTCCCACGTATTGTTTTGCGAGGCATTGATGCTAAACAGGATGTCGTACACCGACTCCTTCTCTTTTTGGGTGCCCTTGCCCTTGTAGATATTGGCCAATTCTTCTTTCTTGTAGTCGGTCCATATCTGGGGAAGCATGCTCAATGGCTTGTTTTCATGACATTTCTTCAGGTCTTCCTCCAATGCCGTGGTGATGGCGGTACGACCGCGGTCAGCATTGTTGGCCATCTCGTCAAGCCCCTTGCGGTAGTAGTCGTACTGCAACTGGCGGAAAGGTGCCATACCTCCGTCGAGGTAGTCGTTGATGATGGCAAAGCGGTTGCGGTCGTTGTCAAAGGCTTTCCAACCGGGGAAATCAAGGTTCTGGGCGTTGTTGGTCAGATTCATGCACCGTTGCAGCACATCCTCACCGCCCATGGGAGAGAAAGAGTCGAGGTCAAGGCCGATGATGAGATAGGCATAGTAGGCTATCATCGCGGTGAGCTGGTTGTCAATCATCTCCTCGTTGAATTCCAACTGGTCGAATTGTGAAAATTCAAAACTGAAGTCGTTGTCTTTGTTGTTGTAAAGGGTGGTGGAGTATGCTGAATTATACACGGGCCTGTTGGCCTGTATCATGGCAGTGGCCGTGAAGACATTCGACGAAGCGTCGTATTTCGTCACGGTGATATTGAAATTACACACGATACGCTCGTTCTTCTGAAACTGAAGGTTGGTCCATTGACGGTCGTTGATGAACTGTTCCAGGGTCTGCTGTAAGGCCTCGAACACACTCACATCGGTGCCCTGAACCTGTTGGTGGTTGATGGTCACCTTGGCTTGCAACTCCTGGGCCAAGCACTGACTTGCCCAAACCATCATGCAGAGCAATATGGGAACGATTCTTTTCATGATGCAAAAGTAATTCTTTATCGCTAAAATACCATCACTTTACATATTAAAAAAGGTAAAAAGGAAAAGACCTGCCATATATGAAAGAAGGTGGAGCATCGGCTCCACCTTCTTTCATATTGTCAGGAAAATGTTTATTTCTGGATAAATTTCTTGCCATTCATGATGACCACACCCCTGTAGGAAGCGTCGACACGCTGGCCTGCGAGGTTGTAGATGGCGCCATTCTCAGTCTGGGTAGTCTTCACGGCGTCGATACCGTCAGAAACCACATTGAAGGATTCCACTTTAACACGAGTTGCTGTAATGGCTCCGTCATCAAAGCTCCAAACCTCAAACTTAATGCCATCGGGAGTAACTTCAAGGGCTTTCTTGATGTCTTCATAGAAGCAACCAAATGTGAGGTCACCATTGTCAGAAGCGCTCAATGTGGCAATAACGTAACTGGGTGCTCCATCGGTTCCGGCAGTGTCGTTGCAACCGATACGGCCGATACCCCAGTTCTTCTTGCTACCCAGCTCACCGCTGACATTGTAGGTAAATTTCACTTTTGCTTTGTCGTTCAAACCTTCAAATTCACTAGCTGGAATAAAACCACCATCATCGAAGGTAATGTTTTTAGCCTCAGTTTCCCAATCAAGAGCGGTAACGATAGTAATTTTGGTTACTGTCACATTGCCATCACCATTGAGAAGAAATACACCACCCCACCATTTTTGTGTGTAGGCAGCCTCCAGCACTTCTTCAGTGAGGGTAAATTCAAAATACCCTTGGGCGTTAAGGTCTACCACTTCGTTGTTGAGAGGCTCACCTGAATCAGCGTCAGTAAGGGGAGAACCTGCATAAATGGCATAGACTGGTCCCCAGTGACCTTCAACAAGTTGTACTTGCCAGCCTTCGCTTTCTGCGGTAGCATAGAAACGAACAACATCACCAGGAAGAGCTCCGGCATTTCTCAACTCAGTTCCAGTGTCGCTTAAGAACACTGGTTGGTTCCCCCATCCGTTTACCAAAGCTTCGCCTTCCCAAAGAGTCATCTCGGTGGCGTTAACACTTAGTGCCATAAAGGCCATTGCAATTAGAGTAAAAAACTTTTTCATAAGCGTTTTAAGTTTTAGGCGTAAATTTTAGTTTATAATAGAAATAATTCTGAGTGCAAAAGTAGTATTATTTTTCGAAAATGAATTGTATTATTTTGATGGATAATAATGCTTTTTTGCCAAACAACACGTTTTCTTCCACTATTTGCTACATTTAGCTCGTTATCTTAATCAAATTCTGACGATACTGAGGCAATAAAGGCTAAAGGAAAGGCCAATCGCTTTTTGTCAAGTTGCTTTATTCATCTTTGTCGTCCGTCACTCGCCGTCCTTTTATGATTTCCTCCCTTGAGAAGGCTGCGATGGGGTTGGGATAAGCCAAAAATTACAATATGATGGCACACTACAAAATTGATGTTTAATGAAATAGTACTGCAAATAGATAACAAAATACCGAGGTTTCTAGTTTTTTTTTGCTTATTTTGCACCATAATTATAGCAACCAAAATAATCATGAAAAAAATACTATTGACCTTGGCTTTTTTTGTCCCATTTATGCTTGGCTGTGCCAGTAGTGCAAGCCAGAAAGACAGTGGCAAGTTCATACAAGTAAAAGACGGCCATTTCCTCAAAAACGGCAAACCTTATTATTATGTGGGCACCAATTTCTGGTATGGTGCCATCCTCGGTTCTGAAGGACAAGGGGGCAACCGTGAACGCCTGTGCCGAGAACTTGATTACATGATACAGATGGGCATTGACAACCTGCGCATTTTGGTGGGCTCGGATGGCCAAAGGGGCGTGACCACCAAGGTGGAACCGACATTGCAGATAGAACCAGGCGTATACAACGACACGATTCTCGCGGGACTCGACTACCTGCTCATGGAGATGGGAAAGCGCGACATGGTGGCCGTGCTCTATCTCAACAACGCATGGGAGTGGAGTGGGGGATACGGCTTCTACCTCGAGCATGCGGGTGAAGGAAAGGCTCCGCGTCCCAACGAGGATGGTTATCCGGCATATATGAACTTCGTGACGAAATTCGCTTCCAGCCAAAAAGCGCACGAATTGTTCTACGATTATGTGCGATTCATCCTCTCAAGAACCAACAGATACACCAACACTCCATATATAGAAGATCCGGCCATCATGTCATGGCAGATAGGCAATGAACCAAGGGCATTCAGCAAAGAGGCGCTGCCTGACTTTGAGAAATGGCTCGCTGAAGCGGCGGCGCTCATCCGTAGCTTGGACCCTAACCACCTTATCTCCGTGGGAAGTGAGGGGTCGTGGGGATGTGAAAACGACATCGCTTCCTATGAACGGATTTGTGCTGACAAGAACATTGACTATTGTAATGTGCACCTGTGGCCATATAACTGGTCGTGGGCAAGAAAAGATCATCTCATCGATGACCTAGAGAAAAGTTGCCAGAACACTAAGGAATACATCGACAACCACCTCGCGGTGTGCGCTCGTCTGAAAAAACCGTTGGTCATGGAGGAATTCGGATATCCGCGTGATGGCTTCTCCTTCTCGCTCGACTCTTCCACAGAGGGACGTGACGGCTATTATAAATATGTGTTCTCGCTCGTGGGTGACAACGCGGAGAGCGGTGGGTTCTTCGCTGGATGCAACTTCTGGGGATGGGGTGGTTTTGCAAAACCCAAACACGAACAGTGGTTGGTGGGCGACGATTACACTGGCGACCCGGCACAAGAGGCACAGGGACTGAACTCTGTCTTCGCCTCCGACACAACGACACTGAATGTGGTCAAGGCGGAAGTAGACCGCATGGCAAAAATCGGAAAATAATACAAAATCCCCCTGTAAACTCATAAACTCACAAACTCATTAATTCTTATCATTTGTCTTCACTCCTTCACTCCTTCACTCCTTCACTCCTCCACTCCTATCATTTGTCCAAACTCATAAACTCCCAAACTCCTCAATGAAAAAAATACTTTTCATCCTCCTCACCGCCTGTATGGCTCTGCCTATGGCGGCACAAATAAGAGGCAATAACATTGTGGTGACGGTGACTCCCGACCACCAAGACTGGAACTACCGTGCCGGCGAAAAGGCGGAATTCGTGGTCAACGTGCGCAAATCGGGCACACTGCTCGACAATGTCGTCGTCGATTATGAGGCGGGACCAGTGATGTATCCCGATGTGAAAAAACAAGGTGTCACCTTGAAGGACGGTTCGATGAAATGGACGGGTTCTATGCGTTCCCCTGGATTCTATCGCATCAAGGTGGTGGCCCATGTCGAAGGAAAGGATTATGAGGGTAGTTGCACGGCGGCGTTCTCGCCGGAACAGTTGCGGCCCGCCACGCAATGTCCGGCTGATTTCGATGCGTTCTGGAGCCAGGCGCTCACCGCGGCGCGACAGTGGCCGCTCGACGCACACCGTGAATTGCTGCCGGAACGTTGCACCGACGAGGTGAATGTGTATGAGGTGAACTTCGCCAACGACCAACAGGGACGGCGTGTCTATGGCATATTATGCGTGCCGGTCAAGGAAGGTAGATACCCTGCACTGCTGCGTGTGCCGGGTGCTGGATGCCGACCTTATAGCGGTGATGTGTGGACGGCCTCGCAAGGTGCTATCACTCTTGAGATAGGCATACATGGCATTCCTGTAACCATGCCGCAAAAGATTTACGACAACCTGAACCGTGGGGCACTCGACGGCTATTGGCAGACGAACCTCGATGAACCGGAACGTAATTACTACCGTCATGTGGTGACGGGTGCGGTAAGGGCGGTCGACTATATTGCTTCGCTGCCGCAATGGAATGGAAAGGAACTGGGTGTGACGGGGTCCTCGCAAGGGGGATTCCTTTCGCTGGCAGTGGCGGCTCTCGACAAAAGGGTTACTTTCATGGCTGCTGTTCATGATGCCATGTGCGACTATGAGTCGGCACTCAATGGCGTGGCGTGCGGATGGCCTCATTATTTCTATGGACAGAAAAATCCTGATATGAAAAAGGTAGAGGGTGCGCGCTATTATGATGGTGTGAACTTCGCGCGTCTTATCACCTGTCCTTCATGGTTCTCTTTCGGCTATAACGACGATGTGGTGCCACCTACATCGGCCTATGCCACATACAACGTGGTGACGGCTCCAAAGACATTGAGCGTCTACCAACTAACAGCCCACTTTTGGTATCAGGAACAGTGGGACGAATGGGAAAACTGGCTGCTCAAGCAGATGAAACTTCGGTAATTCAATATTTGTCTAAACTCTTAGTCATTTGTCTTCACTCCTCCACTCCTTTCATTTGTCTTCACTCCTCCACTCCTTTCACTCCTTCACTCCTAATTAATAATAACACAATATGAAAACTTCATTCTTTTTTAGTATGGCGCTCGCTGCAATCGCTTTCGTGGCTTGTTCCACCCCCAAACAAGAGAAGTCATCCTCCATTGCTGAACAACTCTACAGCAGACTCGACACACTTTCGAAAAAAGGGTATATGTGTGGTCACGAAGATGCCACGATGTATGGTGTAACCTGGGAATGGGATGCCGACAAATGCGACATCCAAGCCACCGTGGGTGACTTCCCGGCGGTCATGGGCTTCGACCTCGGGGGAATAGAGATGGGCGATGCGAAAAACCTTGACAGTGTGCCTTTTACCCGCATTCACGATGAGATTGTCAAACATCATAAAAAGGGTGGCATCATCACCATTAGTTGGCATCCGCGCAATCCGCTGACAGGTGGCAACGCATGGGATGTGAACGACACCACCGTGGTGAAAAACATCCTTCCGGGAGGAAGCCAACATGAAAAATTCAAGGATTGGATGAAAAGAGTGGGCGATTTCCTCGAGACTCTCAAGACGGAAGAGGGACAACGTGTGCCTGTCATCTTCCGACCTTGGCATGAGAATAACGGCTCGTGGTTCTGGTGGGGCCAGAAATTGTGCTCCGACGAGGAATTCCACGGACTGTGGAACATGTTGCAAGACTACCTCAACAGTCGTGGACTGGACAATCTTTTGTGGAGTTATTCGCCCAACCTCGACGGTAATTGGGACGAAGCGCGCTATATAGCCCGCTATCCGGGCAACGACCGTGTGAGTCTCATCGGTGAAGATGCTTACCAATGGGGTACGGAAGAGGATTTCAAGAAACAACTAACGGCTGACCTTGACTTTGTCAGCGCCTTCGCGAAGAAAAACGGAAAACTGTTTGCCATGACGGAATGTGGCTACAAAAATATGCCTGACTCTAAATGGTGGACGCGTGTGTTGATGCCCATCATGGATAAATACCAGATTTGCTATTTCCTCCTTTGGCGGAATTACAAAGAGGAATATTTCGGACCGTCGCCTGAACTGCCATGTGCCGCTGACTTCAAACGCTTATACGAGGCTCCCAACACGCTCTTCTTGAGAGATATCGTTGAAAAGTAAAAAAGTGAAAAGGTAAAGAGGTAAAAGGGCGTAACAGTAAAGGGCCTTGGCCTTTCTAGATTTAGAATAACCTATAAACTCAAAATAACTCAAAACTACTATAGCAATGACTGATTTCCAAAAAAAAGTGGCAGCACTGAAAGCGCACCACGAAGAACTACTTACACGCAAAAATGAACCCATGGAGTGGGGAAATGGCATATACGAGAAATATCGTTTCCCTATTGTTACCGCTGAGCATACTCCGCTGGAGTGGCGTTATGACTTCTGCGAGAAAGACAATCCTTATCTCATGCAGCGCATCATGATGAACGCCACGCTCAATAGTGGAGCCATCAAGTGGAATGGTAAGTATGTCATCATCGTACGTGTGGAAGGGGCCGACCGCAAATCATTCTTCGCTGTGGCGGAGAGTCCCAATGGCATCGACAACTTCCGCTTCTGGGAGGAACCTATCACCATGCCCGACGATGTCATCCCAGCTACCAACATCTACGACATGCGCATCACACAGCATGAGGATGGATGGATATATGGCGTGTTCTGTGCGGAGAGACATGATGAAAGCTGTCCCGGCGACCTCAGCGCGGCCACGGCCACGGCTGGCATCGCAAGGACGAAAGACCTCAAGACGTGGGAACGACTGCCTGACCTCAAGTCGAAGAGCCAGCAGCGTAATGTGGTGCTCCACCCGGAATTTGTCGATGGCAAGTATGCGTTTTATACCCGTCCGCAAGATGGATTCATCGACACAGGCTCTGGCGGAGGCATCGGATGGGCGCTTGTCGACGATATCACCAACGCGGTGGTGACGGAAGAAAAAATCATCAATGCACGTCACTACCACACTATCATGGAGGTGAAGAACGGCGAGGGACCGCATCCCATCAAAACTGACCGTGGATGGCTGCACCTGGCACACGGTGTGCGCGGATGTGCCAGCGGACTACGTTATGTGCTCTATATGTACATGACGGCACTCGATGATCCAACGCGAGTCATAGCCCAACCGGGTGGCTATTTCCTTGTGCCCGAAGGATGGGAATATATAGGCGACGTGATGAACGTGGTGTTTGCCAACGGATGGATAGCCGATGAAGATGGACGTGTGCTTATCTATTACGCGTCGTCTGATACGCGCATGCATGTGGCGGTGTCGTCCATCGACCGCCTCATCGATTACTGCATGAACACACCGGAAGATGGATTCACCACTGCTGCCAGTGTGGAGACCATCAAACGACTTGTAAAGAAAAATTTGGATAACGCATAATTATTTGCGCTTATTCCCGTTATTATAAAGAATAATTATGAACTAAACTTCTCCAACCTCAAGCAGTAACTGCTCCCTCCTTTGGGAGGGTGGGGTGGGTATAAATCTCAAACAAACAATGGCAAGTTTAAAAGAAAAAATCGGATATGCCTTGGGTGATGCCGCCGCTGGTGGTATCACTTGGAAAATCATGTCCATTGCGTTCCCGCTGTTTTTCACCAATGTGTTTGGACTCACCGTAGCCGACACGGCGGCACTGATGCTCATCGCTCGTATGTTCGACGTGGTAACCGACCCGCTCATGGGTGCGCTAGCCGACCGCACACAGTCGAAATGGGGCACGTACCGTCCATGGCTCATCTATGGCGCTATCCCCTTCGGACTCATTTTTGCGCTGTTGCTGTACACACCTGACTTCGGACCGGTGGGTAAGCGTATCTGGGCATATGGTTTCTATCTTGTCATGATGGCTATGTATACGGCGGTCAATGTGCCTTATGGCTCGCTGCTCGGTGTGATGACCGACGATGACAATGAGAAGAACCAGTTCTCGTCATTCCGTATGGTGGGTGCCTATGCCATGGGATTCATCACGCTCTTTGCTTTCCCGTATGTGCAGAAAATGGTGGGCGGCACGGAACAACACCAATATGCTGTCATTGGTATTATCTTCGGAGCCATAGCAGCGGCTGGCACACTGGCGTGCGGTCTGTTGACCAAAGAAAGATTGAAACCGGTGCGCGCGGAGAAATTCTCGTTCAAGCCGTTCAAGGACTTGTTCAAGAACAAACCGTGGATATACCTTACGCTCATCGGCATATGCACCAACTTCTTCAACGGATTCCGCTATGCTGTGGCGGGATATATGTTCGACTATATCTTGGGCAAGGAAATCACCGTCAGTGGACTCATCATCAACTACACGGTGTTCATGACCTTCGGCGAGGTAACATGTATGATCTTCGGTGGCGTGTCGCCATGGTTCACAAAGAAAATGGGCTCGAAACGTAAGGCGTTCATCGTAGCAGCTCTCATCTGTGCCGCGTTCTCAACGCTCTTCTTCTTCATACCGAAAGACCCGAATTATATTTGGGTGCTCATCGGAGTGGTGGTACTCACTTCCATTGGTATAGGTCTGTATTCACCGTTGCTGTGGTCGATGTACGCTGACGTGGCCGACTACGCTACAGAGAAAAATGGCACATCCTCGACAGGTCTTATCTTCTCGTCGGGAACCATGGCTCAGAAGTTTGGAACGGCCATCTCGGGCTCGTTGGTGGCATTGCTCCTCGGTATCGCTGGATTTGTGTCGGGAACGAATGAGGTGGGAGAGACAATCGTCACCATCTCCGATATGCCTGCTGTGCAAAACATGATATGGGCCATCTTCTCTATCATACCGGCGGCCATAGCCCTCATCATGGTATTCCTCACCAAGAAATATCCAATTAAGAAATAGAAATTTGCTTTGGAGAGCCTGGTAATCCCAGGCTCTCATGGTATTACCAGAAACTCCTCTGGTTCTCCTCATTATTATTTTGGATTTTCATTTGAACGCTAAGTCTTCCTTATTCCCCATAACTATGACCGAACAGATTAGAACCATGAAAACCGAAATGCTGGATGTGTTGGAAAACAATATCCTGCGTTTCTGGATGACCAAGATGGTGGACCAGGAGAATGGTGGCTTCTATGGCCGCATAGATGGACATGATAACCTCATTCCTGATGCGGAGAAAGGGGCTATCCTCAATGCTCGTATCCTCTGGTCCTTCTCCGCTGCATATAGGGTGTTGTCAAACCGCTCGCCTCTCACCCCCCACCTCTCAGAATATCTCGACATTGCCACGCGCGCAAAGGACTATTTCATCGACCATTTCATTGACCATGAATATGGTGGGGTATTTTGGAGCCTCGACTCAAAAGGTAATCCCCTCAACACACGCAAACAGTTCTACGCCATAGGTTTCGCCATCTACGGACTGTCGGAATATGCGAGGGCAACGGGCGACCAAGAGGCGCTAGACTATGCTCTCCAACTCTTTGAATGTATTGAGGAGCATGCTTTTGACCATGAACATAACGGCTATATCGAGGCTATGGCACGTGATTGGAGTCCCATCGCTGATATGCGCTTGTCGGAGTTGGATGCGAATTTCCCCAAGTCGCAGAACACACATCTGCATATCATCGAACCTTATGCCAATCTTTACCGCTGCCTGAAAGAGTTCCAATCAGTCAGTACATGCAACTATGTGCCTGCCATCGGTGCGGTGCTGCCAGTCACCATCTCTGTGCCTTGGGAAACGATCCATGCCGTGGAGGCGGCACTGCGCAATATCATCGGCATCTTCACCGACCGCATACTCAATCCCGCGACGCACCACCTCGACCTCTTTTTTGAGATGGACTGGACACGTGGTGCAGGACATCTGGAGAGTTATGGACACGATATCGAATGCTCGTGGCTCATGCACGAGGCGGCGCTTGTTCTGGGCGACAGAGAGGTGCTGAATAAGGTGGAACCCATCGTGCGGATGGTGGCCGAGGCCAGCGAGAAGGGACTGCGCCCCGATGGCTCAATGATACATGAGGCGAACCTTGACACAGGTCATGTCGATAATGACTTGCATTGGTGGGTGCAGGCGGAGAATGTCGTGGGATGGATGAATATATACCAGTATTTCGGCGATGAAAAGGCGCTCGATAGAGCGGTACGCTGCTGGGATTATATCAAGGCCAACCTTATCGACTATGAGAATGGTGAGTGGCACTGGAGCCGCCATCCTGACGGCACGTTGAATCTCGTCGACGACAAAGCGGGATTCTGGAAATGCCCCTATCACAACAGCCGAATGTGCCTAGAAATCATCGAGCGGGAATTATAAACTCCCGCTCGATGATTTTTACTTTTTTACTTTTTTACCCTTTTACCCTTTTACCTTTTTACCCTTTTACTCTTTCAACGCCCTTACCTCGCTGATGCGCGGCGTCTCCTGTCCGTTAACAGCCGAGAATTCTAGCTTGAAGGTCTCACCACTCATCTCCGGCAAGTTGGCGATGATGGAACCTTGGCTATTGGGGGTGAAGGTGCCGATGTCTGTGCCGTTTGCCGACAGACGAATCTGTCCTCTTTCACCGGCAAAACTCTGAATCATCAAATGCTTGGCTTCGGCGCGACGCAGCTGGTATGAGAACGTGCCGCGTGTTCTGCGCCAATGGATGCCACCATCGCTACCATTCCAACTGCGGTCTGATTGGAAGAAATGGTCGCTCTCCGATTGTTGCTCGCCACAGAACACCTTGTCGACGGTCTGTTCCTCCAACAGCATACGTGCCTGTTCGGCTTGTGTTATCTTCTGTTGCTTGGTGGTCCACTCGCTCTGGCTGTAGAGGGGGAAATATATCTGGTAACGACATTCATATAGTTGGTAGAATGGCACGAGTTGCATTCCCTCGTACTGGGGAAGCGACACACCGTTTAAGGCGAAGGTGAGGGGCTTGCCGTCTACGGGCTTCAGATGGCTCAAGATGGTCTGTGCATCGCCGATGATGGCGGGCATCTGTGTCAGGGGTATCTGAGGACCATTGGCGATATGGCCGCCACGGCTGTCATCGGCATACATTCCGTCTTGACGGTCGGTGCCTGTCTTCGCTGCCAATACGATGGGACCATAGAGGAACGAATACTGTGGCTTGCCGTCGGGAGTGGTCATGGCGGTCAAGTGCATCGGCATATTCACATGAAGCACATCGCCGTTTTCCCACTTGCGGGTAACCACCATGTAACCATTCTCTTGCTTCGCTTCTACGGGAGACCCGTTTACCTGTAATGACATCCCTTCCGTCCACCACGGACAGCGGACTTTCACGCTCATCTTCTTCGCCTTTTTCAGCGAAAGCTCAATGTCGGTTGAGGGCTGCATGGGGAATTGGTTGCGTTGTGTCACGGTCAAACCGTCCCACGTAAGGGTGGAGGGGATGAACAGATTGACAATTAGGTCGTCGCCCTCGTGGGCGTAAATCATCTCTCCATACCGAGCTGGGTTCTCCAAACCGGTGCCCACGCAGCACCACATGGAAGTCTGTGGCTGTGAGTAGACACGGTAGTGGCCGGAGCGCATGGGCGTGAAATATACGAAACCGCCCTGCACGGGGTTGAGGATGGAGAGAATATGATTGAAGAGGGCACGCTCGTAGTAGTCGATATAGTCTTTGTTGGCAGATGTCTGGTAGAGCATCTTCGTCAGACGGAGCATATTGTAAGTATTGCAACTCTCGGGACCTTGCTCACTCTCTAACAAGGCGCTGAAGTCGTCAGTAGGGTTGAAGTGTTCGCGCATTGAGTTGCCACCGATGCTTACGCTGCGCTGGCCTATCACCACATCCCAGAAGAAAGCGGCGGCACGGTCCCAGTCGGACAATCCCTCTATGTCGGCGATGCGCTTGTAGCCTATCACCTTGGGAATCTGTGTGTTGGCATGCTTGCCAGTGAGATTGTCTTCGCCCTTGAGCAACGGTTGCAACATACGTTGGTCACTGAACTGATGGGCCAAATGTAGGTATTTCTTGTCGCCCGTAATGGCGGCGACATCGGCAAAGGTCTCATTCAGACCGCCTTGTTCGCTGATGAGCATCTGCTGTATCTGTTCGTCGCTGAGATTGCTCACTTCCTGAATCATCCAGTCCGTCAAACGCACAAGCATCGTCTTGGCTTTCTCTTCGCCTGCGATGAGCCAAGCGTCACGCAGACCTGCGTAAATCTTGTGGATATTGTATAGGGGTACCCAACGGTCGTTCAGGCCAAACGAGGCGGCGCGAATGTTGCCCTGCGCTATCTCTTGCCACATGGCACGACCATTAGGTACGCCGGCCAAGTATCCGTCACCAGCGGCGTCCTGACAACGTTTCAACTCGCCGAGGAAATAGTCCATGCGACGTTTTACCTCATCATTGCCCGTGGCGGCGTACATATAGGCAAGGGCGGAGAGGTAATGACCACCGATATGGCCATCTAGACCGGTATTTTCCCAGTTGGTGTAGTTGTCGGCTTTGGGTGTCAGTCCTGCTCCCTTGAGGTAGGGCGCCAGCAACCGGTCGGCATCCAACGAGAGTAGGTAACTGATGTCTGCACGTTGGTTACGCAAGAACTGGCTGTCTCCCAAACGCACGCTGCTGATGGGGAAGGTCTCCACCTTCGTGCTTAACTGGCCGAAAGATGTGCTCACGATGGTGAGAACCAAGGCCAAGGTGATGAGTATTCTTTTCATTGTTTCAGTAATGTTTATTTTTTGCAAAGATACGTAAAATCGAGAGCAGAACAAAATAAACGTGTTCATTTTTTATGCCGAGATGGAGTATCTTATCTAAAGGTACGTGTAAACGAGCGAAAAGCCAAATTTATTTGTGTTTTTCCGAGTGTGAGTACTAGCAACGTCTTAAATCCGTGTAATATGTAGTCATCTAATAATTCTAGAAAAAATGTGGAATAACTTGACCGACTATTCAAGAAAAAAATGTATCTTTGTGGCATCGTTAAACTAATAGTCCTTTTAACCCCTATTAAACTTCAACCTCCTAAAAATACTGATATTATGGCAAAACTTCCCACTCCCCATATCGGGGCAAAACTCGGTGAGATAGCTGAGACGGTCATCATGGCGGGCGACCCACTGCGCGCCAAGTTCATGGCAGAGAATTTTCTTGACAATCCAGTGCAGTTCAACAAGGTGCGTGGTATGCTTGGTTTTACGGGCACGCACGATGGCAAGCGCGTCAGCGTGATGGGACATGGCATGGGCATGCCGTCCATGGCAATCTATACCTATGAATTGTTCAATTTCTACGGCGTGAAGACCATCATCCGTGTGGGCTCGACAGGCTCCATCAATAATGACCTGAAATTGGGCGACCTGGTCATCGCCATGGGTGCTTGCACCGACTCCAACTACGCTTCACAGTACGACCTGCCGGGCACCTTCGCACCCATCGCTAACTTCGACCTGCTTCGTGGTGCCGTCGAGGCCTGTGAAAAGTTCGGCTACCGCTATAAGGTGGGCAATGTGGTGTCGTCTGATTTCTTCTACTGCGATAATCCCAAGAATGACAAGTGGATGAACTTAGGTGTCTTGGCCGTAGAGATGGAGATTGCCGCGCTCTATATGAACGCCGCCCGTTCGGGCAATCGCGCTCTGGGCATCTGCACCGTCTCCGACCATATCCTTACGGGTGAGTCTACCACCGCTGAGGAGCGCCAGACCAAATTCACCCAGATGATGGACGTGGCTTTCTCGCTGATTTAGTAAGCCAATCATAAACCTAGCACAGAAAAAGGCGATTTACCACAAAATCGCCTTTTTCTGTGCCTTTTTATTATACTAATACTATTCACTTTGCATATTAGTA